>NZ_JBKBUH010000004.1:0-187769 GCF_046290725.1 Phenylobacterium sp. | reverse complement strand
CTCCCCCCCCCCTCCCCCTTCTCCCCCCCCCCCCCCGCGACAATTTCTTTCGAATGTCCTGGCCCCAGGGTGCGTCTGAGGCGGCGCCGGCGGGCCAAGGTTTTGACCTCTTGCGGAACACGCTGCCGATCGAACCCGTGCGCTGCGTTCGCCATCTGACAGGGGCGGTTCTGGGCTGCGTCGCGCTATTCACCGCCGCCCCCACATTTGCGGATAGCGACGGCCAGTCATCCGCGCAGTCCCCCGCCTACGAAGTCTCTCCGCTCATCGTGCTTGGCGATCGCTACGGCGTGCCCGGCGTCCAGGCGGAGCGGACCCTCGACGAGGCGGCGATCGCCGCCTACGGCCTCGAAACCATCAACGACCTGCTCGATCAGGTCGCCGCCGAGGGCGGTGAGGACGAGCCGCCGGTGATCCTGGTGAACGGCGAGCTCGAGGACGATGTCGGCGATATTCGCGACTATCCCGCTGAGGCCGTGCAGCGCCTACAGGTGCTGCCGCGAGGCTCCGCCGCCCGCGTGGGCGGCAGCGCCACGGCTCGGGTTTACAACGTTGTCCTGAAGCGCAGCTTCCACACCCGTGTCGGGACGGTCTCGGGCAAGGTGGCGACCGAGGGCGGCTGGAGCGAACAGGAAGGCGGCGTCACCTACACCCGCATCCAGCAGCCGAACCGCATCAACGCCACGCTTACCCTGCGCCAGTCCTCCAGCCTGCTGGAGAGCGAGCGCGGCCTTGCCCAGCCCTCGCTTGCATCGCCCTTCGACCTGCGCGGCAACGTCGTGGCCGACCCACGCACCTTCCGCAGCGAGATCGACCCAGTCCTCAGCGCCCTCGCAGGGCGAATGGTGACCGTCGCGCCGGTCCCGTCGGCGCCGCCGTCAGGGCTGGCCGACTTCCTGGGCGGGGCTCCGAACGTCACCGAGGTGGGGCGATTTCGCACGCTCCGCCCCAAGAGCGAAGGCGTCGAGTTCAACGTCTCGGCCCACCAGCGCCTGACCGAGCGGGTCAGCGCGGCGCTCACCGGCCGGGCGAGCTATCGGCAGGACGCCTATCTTTATGGGCTTCCCTCCGCGGTGCTTGTCGTGCCGGAGACCAATCCGTTCTCGCCATTTTCGGCAGACGTGGGCCTGGCCGTCTATGGCCGAACGCCTTCCTCGCAGCGCAGCCGCTGGAGCACAGCCACGCTGAACGGGACCTTGAGCGCGCGCCTGGCGTCGGAGTGGCAGGGGACCGTGGCCGCACGATACCATCGGTCCGACTACCGCACCCGCAGCATGCGCCAGGCCTTCTCCGGCGCCGGACTCCGCATCGTGACCGATCCGGCGATCAATCCCTTCGCCGCCGATCTGTCCCCCTATACACCGCTTACGCGAGAATGGACCTTGTCGCGTAGTTCCACCGCCGAGGTCGAGGCGACACTGCGTGGTTCGCCTCTGGAACTTCCGGCAGGGCCGCTCCGGATTTCGGCTGGCGGCGAACTCGCCGAGCGCCGCGCCGAGGCCGAGGGTTCGCAAGGCGGCGGCGGCCGCGACCGGACGCGCCGCGAACGTGGAGGCAGGCTCGCGGTCGAGATCCCCATCACCAGCCGGGACAGGGACGTTCTCCCGTGGTTGGGCGACCTTTCGGTCAGCGGCGAATTCGCCGCAATCCATCATTCCGACTTCGGGGCTTTGGAGCGCTGGAGCCTCGGCCTGAACTGGTCGCCGACGCCCCGGCTGCGCCTGCACGCCAGTCGCGCCGACGAAGAGGAACCCGCCCGCCTGGACTTCCTGAGCAGCCCGGCGATCGCCACCACGGGCGTCCGCTATCTCGACGTCCTCACCGGCGAAACCGTGGAGATCACGACCCTCACCGGCGCCAACCCCGCCCTCGGCGCCGAGCAGGTGACCAAAGACAAGCTCGGCGTGACGCTCGTCGCGGTGAAGCGCCTGAACCTACAGCTTCGCGCCGAATATGCGGCGACGCGGCGGGAAGGCGCGGCCTCCAATCTCCCGCGCTCCAGCCTGGCGGTCATGGCGGCGTTCCCCGACCGTTTCGTAAGAGATGGCGAAGGTCGGCTGGTGCTGATCGACTTCCGCCCCATCGCCCTCGACCTCCAACGACACGAGCAGGTGAGTTGGGGCTTCAGCCTCGATGCGCCCTTGGGCGAAGCGCCGCCACCGCCCCGACCAGGTGCGCGGGCCGTCCAGCGCCTGCGCCTGCAGGTGTCCGCCGCCCACACCTACCACCTGACCAATGAGGTCGTGATCCGTCCCGGCCTGCCGGCGATCGACCTGCTCGACGGGGAGTCGCTGGGCTTCGGCGCGGCTCTGCCCCGCAGCCAACTCAGCGGGTCCGTCGGCTTGAGTCGGGACGGCGTGGGTCTGCAGGTCAGCGGAAGCTGGCGCAGCGGATCTCGCCTGAGGACGGGTTCCGGGGGCGCGAGCGAACTCACCTTCGATCCGATCGGCGTCATCAACCTCCGCGCCTGGGCCGACCTCAAGACGGCTTTCCCATCTTCCCCGTGGGCGCGCGGGGCGCGCATGACGCTTTCGGTCGCCAACCTGTTCGACGAGCGCCAGGGGGTCGCCGACGAGAGCGGCCGCACGCCTCTCGTATATCAGCCTGCCTATCGCGATCCGATAGGACGCACGGTTCAGCTTGAGCTGCGCAAGACGTTCTGAGCCCCGCTTACGGCGTGGCCCGCAGGGCCGTGGTCACCGTCACGTCGAAGGGGATCTTGAAGGCCGCTAGGCCCGGCACGCCGAATTCGGCCACATAGCGGGTGCTGAGCGTGGCGATGCGTCCGTTGGCGGTGTCGGTCTTGGTCAAGCTGACGGTCGTCTTCGCCGCGGCGAGTTCGTCCAGCCGGGAGGTCACGGCCGCCTGGAGCTGGCTTTGGGTCAGGGTCGGGTCGATCAGCAGGCCGCGGGCGGCGCTGTCCATCGCATAGCGGATCGAAGACAGGGTGTGCTGCGTCCAGCCGAATTGGTAGATGCCGAACAGCAGGGTCAGAAGCGCGGGCAGGACGAGCGCCAGCTCGACCGCCGTGGCGCCGCCCTCGTCGGTCGCGAAGCCGCCCCGTGATTTCTGGTCAGCGCACACGCACCACCTGTTCGGCGACGAGCGTCTTGACCACCGAACCCTCGACCGCGCCCGAACCGCGCAGGGTGACGTAGATGGCCGGCGGCTTGCTGGCCGAGCACATGGCGGTGCATTCCACCACCACATCGCCGCAGCGGCAGACGCGACTGGCGACGATTTCGCCGCCGGTCAGCTTGCGGCTCCAGGCCTCGGTGGCCGCGGCCACCGCCTTGGCGTCGTCGGTCCCGCCGTTGAGGTAGTATTCGGCCCCAACGCGAAGGGCGCTGGTCATGTCGCGGTGGCGCGAGCCGGTCTCCCAGACCATGAAGGAGGTCAGGGCCACGCCGGCGATGGCCGGGGTCACCAGGGCGAACTCCACAGCCGCCACGCCGCGCGCGTCGGACCGGAACTTTGCGATGACGTCGGAAAGTTTCATGCCGTCAGCCTCACCAGATTGAGTACGGGGATCTCGCTCATGCCGTAGGCGGAGCAGTCGGCGCTCACCGTGCCGTTGCCGGTCCACTCCACCGTACGGCCGACCACCTGGGTGCAGCCGTTGTCGCCCACGACGTTGCCTTGGAAGGCGACATGCTGATTGGCGAAATAGATGGAGCCGGTGAACTTCGACGTCGCATCGCCGAGGAACTTGTTGTCGCCGCCGCTGCTGTTGCGGTCGCCGAAGAACAGCATGCCGGAATAGGTTCCGCTGGTTGGCGCCGAGAGTTCGATGTGCGGCGTACCGTTGATCTTCACGCGACCTGCGCCGGCCAGATAGATCATGACCCCGTCGCCGATCACGCTCGCCGTCGAGTTCACGGCGAAGTCCCCTTCGAGGACGTAGACACCAGGCTGAAGCGTGACGTCGCCCTTCAGATCCATGCCGCTGCAGTAGCGACCAGGTTGGAGCGTCTTGGCCCCTTGCCCGTTCGGGACCGACTTGCACGACCCGGTCACCGGAGGCGCGGGGAGATCCTTATACGGATCGGCGACAGGCGGCGCCTGGGTCACCGGCGTATCGCATTGTGTCAGGGTCAACCCCGAAGTCGCCGTCACCCCGCCGCCGCTGATGGCGCAGTCGGTGGTGAGCTTCGACGAGCCCTGCACATTGACGGCGTTCGTCGCGATGGAATTGGCCATCACGCTGCAGCCGGTCAAGGTGGTCACCGAGCTGCCCGAGAACTTCGCCGCCTCGCCGATGGTCGGATGCAGAGCCAGGATGCAGGCGCTGGAAGCGGAGTTGTAGGTGGCCACCGCCCGGGCGGCGAAGGTCACCTCGCCCTCCACGAAGAAGGCGGTGAAGAAGCGCGGGGCGTTCTCGCGCAGGGTCACGGCCACCCGCCCGCCGTTGGGCAGGTTCTCCGGCGCCACCTCGATCGCTCCGCCCGCGGCGTCGAAGCCGTTCTGCTCGGCCGTCAGGCCGGCGACCTGCTCGATGACCGCAACGTCGCCGCCCGAGCGCTTCTCGATTGCGGCTGCGTGGGCCGCCGCATCGGCGGCCGCCTGCAGCCCGTTGCGCTTGATGTACCAGTAGCTGGTCTCGACGCCGAAGCCGGCGCCGGCGATGACCAGCGGCAGGGCGAGCGCGAACAGCACCGCGACGTTGCCTCGCCGATCCGCACGGAAGTGTTGAATGAGAGGGAGCCGCATGGTCCGCCCAGTTCCTGCCTGGGCATATTGGAAAACGGCGGGTTAAATTCCGAACTAAAGAAAACAATTAATTGGCGTAAACGGTAGAATAGCCGAAATTCAAATCTACTTTAATGTAATGAAATGCGCACTAATGCGCGTCCAAACGAAAGAACTCACAGAATAGTTCGGATAGAAGACCTGAAGGTCTCGAGGTCTCTTGCCGGAACATCGTTCTATGTTCTGGATTCCGGCCGCGGAGAGGCTAGTCGAAATTGAGCCGATAGCCCTGACCCGGCTCCGAGACCAGGAATTGCGGATTGGCGGAATCCGGCTCGATCTTACGGCGCGCCTGCCACGCCAGCACCCGGACGCGCATGATGTCGGCGTCGCTGGCCCGGCCCCAGATCGCTTCGATAATCTCCTCGTGGGTGACCGGTTCGCCGTTGGCGTCGGCCAGGATCCTCAGGAGCTCCGCTTCCTTGCCCGACAGCCGCACCGTCTGGCCGTCGATGATAGCCCGGCGGTGCTTGAAATCCACCTCCAGGCGCCCGGACCGCGCCTCCACCCGCCCCGCCTCGCGCCGGCTGCGAAGGGCCACCCGAATGCGGGCCATCAGTTCTCCGACGTCGAAGGGCTTCGCCACATAGTCGTTGGCGCCCTGGTCGAGGGCCAGGATCTTGTCCCGCTCGGACGTGCGGGCCGAAACCACAATGATCGGAATGTCGAAGGACGAGGCCCGGATCTTACGGATCACCTCCTGACCATCGATGTCCGGCAGGCCGAGATCGAGCAGGATCACGTCGAACGCCTGGCCGTGGGCCGCCGTCAGCGCCTCGCCGCCGGAGCGCACGCCTTCCACCCGATAGCCGGCGTAGATCAGGGTGGAGCACAGCATCCGAAGGAGTTGCTCCTCATCCTCCACCACCAGGACGGCGGCGCCGGGCGAGGCGGAGGCCGAGGCGGATGCGGCGGCTGCGGCGCTCATCGGCGCGTCTCCGCCCTCGCGGCCGGTGCGCCCGCGATGATCCCCGCATAGGTCGCCCTATGGATCATCGATGCCACGCTCCCGAACACACGCTCCCTCCGGGCCCGTCCGCCCGGCGGCCGCTTGCCTCTCCGCAAGACCACCGCCGAAGAGATTCGAACGAGCTAGGCTGTCATCTAAGTAACACCTCCACCCACGGTCAACTTTAATGGATCTTAATGTAATTAATTACGCCATAATATCACAAGAAAATTTCCATGCTCGAGGCGTCTTGAGACTAGTTTCCGAAGGTAATCAGTCTCCAACACCTCCGGAATGCGTGGAGGTCTTCCTGTGCCGAGAGGATTAAACGCGTAACCGCTAGATGTTCTGGAGGATGGCAATCGGCCGCAGCCGAACCTCGACGAGGCTGCCGCACGAGCGCGCTTGGGGAATGCGGTCAGCCGAGGCTCAGCCGGTAGCCGATCCCCGGCTCGGCCAGGATGAATTGCGGATTGGCGGGGTCCGGCTCGATCTTGCGCCGGGCCTGCCAGGTCAGGACCCTCAGGTGCATGATGTCGGCGTCGCCGCCGGCCCGGCCCCAGATCGCGTCGATGATGTCGTCGTGGGAGACCACCTCCCCGCGTGCCTCGGCGAGCAGGCGCAGAAGCTCGGCCTCCTTGCCCGACAGACGGATCGTGGCCCCATCTAGGGTGGCGCGGCGCCGTTCGAAGTCGATCTCGAGGCGTTTGGAGCTGACCGCGGCCATCCCCACCCCCTGGCGCAGCCGAAGCGCCACGCGGATGCGGGCCAGAAGCTCGCCTACGTCGAAAGGTTTCTGGACGTAGTCGTTGGCGCCCTGGTCGAGCGCGGTGATCTTCTCCGTCTCGGCGTTGCGCGCCGAGATAACGATGATCGAGGCCTTGGAAATGTCGCGCGCTTTCCGGATCACCTCCTGCCCGTCCAGGTCCGGAAGGCCCAGGTCCAGCAGCACCACGTCGTAGTCCTGGCCGGCCAGGTGCTCCAAGGCTTCGCGGCCGCTTCGGACCGCCTCCACCTCGTACCCTGCATAGACCAGCGTAGAGCGCATCATGCGAACCAGCTGCTCCTCGTCCTCCACCACCAGAATCCGGCCCTCGCTCATGCCGCCCTCGCCAGCGGAAGCGCGATGGAGACCACCAGGCCGGAGCCGGCGTCGGCGCGATTGCGCGCCTCCACCGATCCCCCCAGCTTCTCCGCCAGGCTGCGCACGATGTAGAGGCCGAGGCCCAGCCCCGGCGCGATCGCGCCCCGGCTTCGGTAGAAGCGCTCGAAGATGCGCGGCGCCGCGTCGGCCGGTATGCCGCAGCCTTGGTCGGCTATATCGAAGACGATACGATCGCCTTCGATCCGGCTGCGCACCTCGACGACCGAGCCCTCGGGGCTGAACTTGATGGCGTTCTCCAGCACGTTGCCGAAGATCTGCGACAGCAGGGACGCGTCGGTCCGCACCGGCGCCTGGTCGATCTTCACGTGCAGGAACCGCCGCGCGCCGCCCGCTTCGCCGAAGGTCTCCCAGACGTCGTAGATCAGCGGCTCCACCACCACGTCCTCGAACTTCGGGTGGATCGAGCCGGATTCCAGCCGCGCCACCGCCAGGAAGTTCTCCACATAGCGGTGCAGGCGGTTGGACTGTTCCTTGATGATCAGCAGCAGGTCGCGCCGGGCCGCGCGGTCATGCGGCTCGGGCAGGTTCAGGATGCTGGTCACAGATCCGATGATGCCCGCCAGCGGCGTGCGGAACTGGTGGGAGACGGCGTCCAGGAGGATGGTCCGCAGCTGCTCGGTGCGCGCCACGAACTCCATGTCGGCCTTCTCGACGCCCAGGCGGGTGCGCACGATGGTCGAGGCGCCGATGTCCACGAGGGCGGAGATCACGTCGTCGCGCATCGCGTGCCCCTTGGGCCCGGTCCAATAGACGGTCCCGACGTCGCGCCCGTCGGCCGCGAGCCGGCGGGTGCGCCAGCTGGGCGAAGGGCCCGCCCCGCCGGACCGCAAGGCCTCGTGGGTCACCGCACCCCCCTCGTCGGCCAGGCGGACCGAGCCATGCGGGTTGATCCCGGCGAGCGCGTCGAACAGGGCCTGCCGCACGTGCCCCTCGTCGGTGGTGGCCGCCAGGTCGCGGCCGGCGCGCACCATGATCTCCAAGGCCCGGCGCTCGCCTTCCAGCCGGTCGGCTTCGCGGCCGACCCACCAGCCCACGCCGGCGAAGACGGCGAACTCGAACAGCAGCACCGGCAGGCTGGCATGGGCCAGCTGCGGGCCTGCGGTCATCACCGCGTTCAGGGCGGCGACGCCCAGGATTCCCGCGGCCAGGCCGAACCGCGCGCCCAGCGTCGTGGCGACCGCCACCACTGCGCAGAGCAGCAGCAAGGCCGGCGCGGCGGCCCCCATGCTCTCCAGCATCAGCTGACCGATATAGGCGCCGACCCCGATCACGATGAGAGCGGCCAGCGCGCGCGGCCCTTCGCGGCGCAGGGGCTGGGCCGCCTCGTCGACGCCCCGCGCGCGGGCCAGGGCCCCGCCCAGGCTGCGGCTCCAGGCCGTCAGGCTCCGGTCCGGCGCTTCGCCCTCGTCCGCGGCCAGGCTCAGAGCCGTCAGCCGGTCAGTATAGACGCCAGCCGCCCAGACGCCGCCCATGAACAGCCCGACCAGAGCCGCGTCGCCCCAGGAGGTGATCTGGGCCGACAGGGCCTCGTCGCCGATGAAGAACCGAAATGCGGCGGCCGCCAGCAGCGCGGAGAACATGCCGATCACCATGCCGTAGAGCACGGCCGACAGCAGGACCGCCGCCAGGAAGACGATGATGATCTGATGGACGTGCAGACCGTGAAACAGCCAGACGGCGACGCCGGAGGCCGAGAGCACGATCAGCAGGGCGGCCAGCACCTGGCTGAGGACACGCTCTCCCGGCGCGCCAGCTCCACCCGGCGTGGTTGCGCCGCCCTCCGGTCGCCCTACCCTCTCTTCGGCCATCCCGCCCCCCGGCGTTCTCCAGAAGCCACCCTCGCCCCTCTTGGCCCAGCGTCAAGCTTCTCGCGAGCTCCGGTCAATTCGCCGCAACCGCGTGTTGCGAAACGGGCGCGCCGGACCCATTCGAAGACTTCGCAGCAAGCATGGCGCCAGCCGAAATCTCCACAAACCGACCGAGGAGCAAGGATCAGGGACAGGCTGAAACAGTCGGCGCCGCCGAGTCTCCTCGACGGCGCCTGGGCTGTCTACGCGTTTCCGGGGCCGCTGTGGCGAATCCCGTTCGCGATCTCCACAGGGGGTAGAGATTACGATCACGCATGTTCAGATATTGCGGATTCAAGCAATGGGTCAATATTAATTGTTTATAATATTCATAACGTAGGCCAAATTGCCGCACCGGTGACTTCACTTCACAGTGACATCCTGACGATGGGTGTGCTTGCAACTTACCTTAGAACAGATATGCCGACCGAACGCTTCACGGCACAGCCGTTCGTCCGCCGGCCGGGCCGCGCGGAATGGGCGCTCCAGGCTCGGAAACAGCTTCCGGCCGCGCCGTCGGAAGACCCGCTCTCTGCGGCGCGCGGCCTGATCAACGGGATCTTGCTCACCCTGGCGGTCGCCCTTGCCCTGGTGCTCGCCGCGAACCTCTTGCGATCGCTTTTTTGAGGGGCGCGCGATCTCGCAGACACCGGGGTCCGGTATGAGATCCCTTCGCGGTTGAAGATTTCGTCGCGACGACTACCGACATTGTAAAGTTTCACTCGCCTCGGCATAGTCTTTGCCTTGAGAACTTCGGCCGCGCAGTTCGGGCCGATCTTCGGGGGCTAAGGCTCGTGCCGCTGGGGCGCTGGAGAATCCCGCTTAAATTCGTCGCTGGCCTTCGGAACGACGGCGGGAACGTCAGCCCGCTGTTCGCCCTGCTTCTGGCGCCGTTGATCGGCGCCATCGGGTTGACCACCGAGGTCGCCACCTGGCGGCTCCTGAACCGCGCCATGCAGAACGCCGCCGACTCCGCCGCCTTGGCGGCGGCCGCCAACGGCGGCGAGACCTTCGCACTCGAGGCCGCCGCCGTCGCCGCCCGCTACGGCTTTCGCGACGGGGAGGACAACGTGTCCGTGACCGCTCTCGAAGGCCAGCCCTGCCCAGGCTCCGGCGACGAGGCCTGCTATCGTGTCACCATCAGCCGCGACGTGCCGATCAACCTCGTGCGGATGGTGGGCTATCGCGGGGACGTGGACCTCGGCGCGACCCGGGCCAAGACCGTGAGCGCCACCGCCCTGGCCAGCCCACGCGGCGCGGCGAGCGGCTATTGCCTGGTGGGGCTGGCCACGGGCGGCGACGTCATCCGGGTCGACGGCGGCGCCAGCGTCGACCTGGGCGGCTGCGACATGCGCGCCAACGGCGAGTTGACGTGCAACGGCGTCAATTCGGACCGGGGCGTGAACTATGGCGACGCCGGGCCGGCGGCGACCTCCGGCTGCGGCGTCGTACGGCGCGGCGGCATGCCGTTGCTGGCCGACCCGTATGCCGGCCTGACGCCGCCGCCGAACCCCTGCCATGAGGGCAACTCACCCAAGGCCGGCCCGCAAGACAACGTCGACGCCACCCGCCAGCTAGCGGGAAGCTACGACTGGAGCACGCCCAGGATCATCTGCGGCGACGTGAAACTCTCCGGGAACGTGACGGTCACGGCGCCCAACAGCGTGCTCATGATCGGCAACGGCCGGCTCGACCTCGCCGGCCATACGCTGCGGACCGCCGGGGAAGGCAGCCTGACCCTGGTGTTCGGCGGCACGACCGCAAGCTCCGGCTCCGGCTTCGAACACTATCCGATGAGCTCCGTCAGCGGCGGCGCGCTCGACATCGCCGCCCCGACCACTGGCCCCTATGCCGGCGTCGCCCTGTTCCAGGATCCGGCGCTGAACGGTTCCCGGAACAGGCTGGACTTCAGCTACGCGGGGAACCGCCCGGCCTTCAACGTCACCGGTCTGATCTATCTGCCGAACGCCAGGTTCCAGATCGCCGGCGCCATCAATCACCACACCGCCGGCCTGGCCTGCATCGCCGTGGTCGCCGACAAGATCCGCGTCAGCGGCACGGGCGCGATCTTCGCCGAGCCGACCCGGGACTGCGACCGCGCCGGCCTGATCCTGCCGCCGACGCCGGGATCGGGCCAGAGGCAGACCTTGGTGGAGTGATGGGCGCTATTTCCTCATCCCCGTTCCGGCGCCTGATCGGCGACGAGGGGGGCGCAGCCGCCGCCGAACTGGCCATCTGGGTCGGCGTGCTGATCGTGCCGCTGCTGAGCGCGGCGGACTTCGGCTACTATGTCTTCCAGCAGATGCAGCTCGACAACGCCGCCCAGGTCGCCGCCCAGGCGGGTTGGAAGGCCTGCGACAGTCCGGAGAAATGGCCGGCGACGGCGCCGGAGAGGTGCGTGGAGCTCGAGGAGGTGGTGCTGGCGGCCGCTCAGAGCACCTCGCTCGGCCAAGCCGTGACTCTCTCGCTCCCCATTGAGGAGGCTTATTACTGCCCCGACGAGGCCGGGGACCTGATCGAGGTGGGCCGGCCGCCCGATCCCAAGCCCGCCGACTGCTCGGCCGCCCCGACCAGTCCGGCCGAGACGCCCGGCGACTATATCCAGGTGACGCTCAGCTACGCCTACAGCCCGATCTTCCGAGGGCTTTCGCTGGCCGAGTTGCTGCCCAGCCCGATCACCCGCACCGCCTGGATGCGCCTGGAATAGCCATGCGCAGATCTCCTCTCCGCCGCCTGTGGATCGACAAGACCGGCGCCAGCGCGGCGGAGTTCGCCCTGGTTTTGCCGGCGATCGTCGTCCTGGGCGTCGGCGCCTTCCACCTGTGCTTCATGATCTACGCCGCCGTCAGCCTGCATTTCGCGGTGGAGGACGCGGCCCGCTGCGCGGCCGTGAAGACCGACATCTGCTCCAACGATCAGGCCATCCAGGCCTATGCCGAGAGCCGCTACGCTGGCCCGCGGATATCGCCTGTCTTCATCCCGGCGCTTGACGCCGACTGCGGCGAGTCCGTCTCAGCCAGCGGGACCTACCGGCTCGACGTTGGGCTGGCGCGGCTCGACGTCCCCCTCTCCGCCCAGGCCTGTTTCCCGGCGATGTCGGTGGCTGGAACCTGACCGTCAGCCGATCGGCGGCGGAAAGAAGCCGGTGGTGAAGGCGCCGGTAAGCAGGGCGCCGGCCGAAATCGCGACGCCATAGGGGATGCCGACGCCGGGTCCCGCGGTCCGGCCGCTTCGGGTGAGGCCGCGCATCACCCGCTTGGGCAGGAAGACCAGGTATCCGACGGCCACGGCCCCGCCGATCAGGGCGACGGCCGCTGCCAGGAACGGCAGGCGATCCACGCCGAAATAGAGCGCCACGGCCGCCAGCAGCTTCGCATCGCCGCCGCCCATGATCCCGAAATGGAAAAGGACGTAGCCGACGGCCAGCGCGATCAACCCCGCGCTGAGGCCCGACACCCAGTCGCTGGGCGCGACGCCCAGGAGCGCCGCCGCCGCATAGAGGGCGGCCAGGGCCAGGACCGTCCAGTTGTAGATCCGGCGGCGAGCCACGTCGGTCGCCGCGGCCAGGAGCAGCAGGACTGCAAAACCGGCGGCCCAGATCCCGTGGAGCAGGCCCGGGCTCAAGGCGCGCCGCCGGCCTTGAGCGCTCGAACCATGGCCAGATTCTCATAGGCGCGGCCGTAGGCGGCGCCCTTGGCCTCGATGGCGCGCTGGAACAGATCCTCGGCCGAATCCAGGTCGCCGCGCATGACGGCGGCGAAGCCGGCGTTGTTCAGCACCGCCGCCTGCTGGTCGCGGCCGGCCGCCGTGGTGGCGCGCGCATAATCGCCCCCCAGCGCCAGGGCCAGGCGCAGATTGGAGCGGGCCGGGGCCAGGGCCGGATCCCGGTCCAGGGCCGCGACGAAGTCCGCCGCCGCCTCGGCCAACCGCCCCTGTAGCAGGCGCGAATAGCCGCGGTTGTTGTGGATCACGGCCTCGCCATCGGCCGCCTTCAGGGCCTCCGCATAGGCCTGTTCGGCGCCGATCCA
Organism: Phenylobacterium sp.; assembly: GCF_046290725.1. Lineage (GTDB taxonomy): Bacteria > Pseudomonadota > Alphaproteobacteria > Caulobacterales > Caulobacteraceae > Phenylobacterium. Next base: position 175,031 of record NZ_JBKBUH010000004.1, on the reverse strand, counting down.
GTCCTGACGGCGATCGCACTCCACGCCTACGGCGTTCCAGGCTCGCCACAGGCTGGGATCAAGCGCCACGGCCTCCCGCAGCAGCGGCGCGGCCTCCCGGCTCCGGCCGAGCTGGGCCAGGGCCACGCCACGCCCCTGCAGGGCCTCGGCCCTCAAGCCCTGCGTCTGCTCAGCCAGGCCGAAACTCCGGGCGGCTTCTTCATAACGGCCGCGGGCCAGGTGCAGCTCGCCCGACCGCAGCATCAGCCGCGGGTCCCGCAGGCCCGCCGCCAGGCCGGCGTCGAGGATCCGCCCGGCGTCCACCAGGCGCTGTTCGGAAAGGGCGCGGTCGAACTCGGCGACCACCGCCTCGCCGTCGGGGCCCGCCGCCGCCTTGCCGCGGGAGAACACGCCCGCCTCTGCCGACGAAACCCCGATCGCTAGGCAGATCAACGCCGCCGCCGTGCTACGGGCGAACCCGGTCCGGATCGTCATAACCCCTCCTGCGACTGAGGCCGCGCCGCGGCGGCCAAGCGTTCGCGCCGGCCCTGCAGGGCCGCCGAATAGGCGAGATTGGCGGCCACGACGCGTGAGTCCGGCTCCCGCGCCAGGGCCAGCTCGTAGTACCGCCGAGACAGATCGAACCGCCCAAGCTTGTCGTAGACGACGCCCAGGGCGTTCAGCACCCGCACGTCCTGCGGCGCCCGGGCGCGGGCAAGCTGCAGCAGGTCGAGCGCCAGGCCATAGTCCCGGGTCAGGATCGCGGCCTTGGCCCTGGCGTAGAGGCGGTCGACCGGCGTTTCGGCCGCCAGTTCCGCTCCGCCGCGCAGGGCCTGCCGCACGTCCGGCGCCTCGGCCCGCGGTTCGTCGCCAAGACGCAGGACCAGGTCCCTGACCGAGGCGCAGCCCGCCAGAGGCGCAGCCAGCAGAAGCGCGACGGCGATCAGCCGGAAGGGCTTCATCCGCCCGCCCCTCGCAGCGCCGGCAAGCCGACCCGGATCACGTCGATGATCCCCGGCAGCAGCAGCGCCGTCATGATCACCGGCAGGATGCAGGCGACCAGCGGAATGGTCATGAGCACCGGGATGCGCATGGCCTTCTCCTCAGCGTTCATGAACCGGGTCTCACGCAGCTCCTTGGAATAGACCCGCAGCGTCTGGCCTATGCTGGCGCCCAGGGTGTCGGTCTGGATCAACAGGGCGGCGAAGGAGCGCACGGCCGGCACCGCGGTGCGTTCGCCCAAATTGCGCAGGGCCTCGGCCCGGGTGCGCCCGGCGCGGAGCTCCTGCGAGACGAGGTCCAGCTCCCGGGCGACGCGCGGATGCGATTCCCGCACCTCGCGGGCCACCCGCATGAAGGCCGCCTCCATGCCCAGCCCGGCTTCCACGCAGACCACCATCAGGTCGAGGGCGTCGGGGAACTGCTGCTCGAGCTCGGCCCGCCGAGCCTCGGCCAGCCTCTCCAGGAGCATCCGGGGCGCCACCAGCCCGGCCGCGCAAAGGGCGGCGGCGATGAAGGGCGTGAGAAGGCCGACCCCCCTTTCCCCGGTGCCCGGCCCGAGGAGGAAGATGGTGGGCAGGATCGTCGCAAGCCCAAAGCGCGCGATGGTGAACCAGACCGGCGCGGCCACACCCTCGAAACCCGCCTGAACCAGCAGGGTCCGTGTCCGGTCCTCGTCGGCGGCGTCCTGCAGGAACTTCGCCGACTGCACCCAGCCGAGAAACCCGCCGCGCACCTGGCGTTCGCGCAGCACGGCCACGCCACCCTCCGACGCCGACTCCTCTCGCCGCCGCAAGCGCCGGCTGATCTGCAGGGCGGTGGCGGCATGGTTCAGAACCAGCAGCGAGACGGCGAAGACCGCTCCGAAGACGCCGAGGAGGATCAGGGCCTGCATCGCGTCCGCCCCCCTAATACCTGAAGTTGACGATGCGGTGCATGATCGCCTGGCCGGCGCCGTAGAGCGCCGCCACCACCGCCACCACAGGCCAGAAGATCGGATCGTCGAACTTCGACACGTAGAAGCTCGGCTGGGTAATGAACATGAACGAAATCAGGAGGATCGGCAGAACGCTTAGCAGGGCGGCCGACATCCGCCCCTCGCTCGCCAGCGCCTTCACGCGCTTGCCAAGTGCGATGCGCCCGCGGATGACCGCCGCCAGGTTGTTCAGGATCTCGGCCAGGTTGCCGCCGGTCTCCGCCTGGATCGCCACGCTGACGGCGAAGAAATGGGCGTCGGGCGATCCGGACCGGCGCGCGAAGTTGCCCAGCGCCTCGCGGAATTCCACGCCATAGGTGGTCTCATCCACGATCAGCTCGAACTCGCGGGCGAGCGGATCGCCGAGTTCCTCAGTCACCAGCCGGACGGCCGAGATCACCGGATGGCCGGCGCGGAGGGCGCGCACGATCACGTCCAGGGCCAGCGGCAATTGGGTCTCCAGCAGCTTCAACCGCCGCCCGCGTCGCCGGGAGACCATCGCCCAGGCCGCCGTCGCCGCCAGGATCATGCAGCCGAGCAGCGAGATCAGGCTGTCGCGGAACTCGCCGCCGGCGCCGACCATCCGCATCACCGCGGTGGAGACGAGCCAAAGCCCGGCGCCGGCGCCCAGGGTGTAGGCGGCGAAGGCCTGGGGCGACACGGCGAGGTCGGCCTGGGCCAGCCGGCGCTCCAGCCCTACTCGCAGGGCGTGGAACGGCGAGGCGGCCGCGCCCCACCCTCCTTCTCGGATCAGCTCCGCCTGGGCGGTCGAGTGCGCCCCGCCCTGCCGCAGCCGCCGCGTCAGGCGCTGCTTCCGGTCGCGCGCGGCAAGGAAGCTGCTCAACAGGCCCTCGGCGGCGGCGGCGGCGGCGAGGAAGCCGAGAACCAGGGCCAGGGGAAGGAGGAGGTCGTCGAACATGGCGTCAGGTTGAGACCCGCCCCGGCGCGAAGATCTCCGGCGGCAGCTGAATGCCCCGCGCCGTCAGGATCTCCATGAACTTCGGCCGCACGCCGGTGGCTTCGAAGTCGCCCAGCACCTCCCCGTTCGGGCCGCGGCCGCGGCGACGGAACCGGAAGATTTCCTGCATGGAGATCACCTCGCCCTCCATGCCCACCAGTTCGGAGATCGAGACGACGCGGCGACGCCCGTCCTCGAACCGCTCGGCCTGAATCACCACCTGCAGCGCCGAGGCGATCTGGCCCCGCAGGGAGCGCGGCGCGATGTCGAAGCCGGCCATGCCGACCATCTGCTCCACCCGCAGGAGCGCGTCGCGCGGGGAGTTGGCGTGCACGGTGGTCATGGAGCCATCGTGGCCGGTGTTCATGGCCTGCAACATGTCGAAGGCCTCGTCGGCGCGTACCTCGCCTACGATGATCCGGTCGGGCCGCATCCGCAGGGCGTTCTTCACCAGTTCGCGCTGGGTGACCTCGCCTTTGCCCTCGATGTTGGACGGCCGCGTCTCCAGCCGCCCGACATGCGGCTGCTGCAGCTGCAGCTCGGCGGAGTCCTCGATGGTGATGATGCGCTCATGCTCGTCGATGTGAGCGGACATGGCGTTGAGCAGCGTCGTCTTGCCCGAACCCGTGCCGCCCGAGATCAGCACGTTGCGCCGCGCCTCGACAATGGCCTTCAGCACCTCGGCCATCTCCGCAGTGACGCTGCCCAGCGCCACCAACCGAGCCATGTCGATGGGCCGGGCGGCGAACTTGCGGATCGAGACCAGCGGCCCGTCCACCGCCAGCGGCGGTATGATGGCGTTGACCCGCGAACCGTCGCCTAAGCGCGCGTCGACCATCGGCTGGGACTCATCAACCCTGCGGCCCACCGCCGAAACGATCTTGTTCACGATGCGCAGCAGGTGGCGGGCGTCCTGGAAGCGCACGCCGGTGCGCTCGAGACGGCCGGCCCGCTCCACATAGATGGTCTCATGCGTGTTGATCAGGATGTCGGTGATCTCGTCGTCCTTGAGCAGCGGCTCCAGCGGCCCGAGCCCTAAGAGCTCGTCCAGCAGCTCGCCGACCAGCTGGTCGATCTGGCCGGGCGTCAGCAGGCGTTTCTCGTCGGCCACCAGGCCGATCACCGCCCGGCGCACCTCCATGCGCAGGGTTTCCCGGGGGGTCTGGTCGAGCGCGGCGAGATTGAGCATCTCCAGTAGCCGCTGATGCAGGCGCACCCTCAGGTCCAGGGTGTCGAACCCGGCGGCCGCCCTGACCTCCGGCCCGTCATTGGCGGGCAGCGCCGCCGGCTCTTTCCAGAAACTCATGGCGCGCTCCGCGCCCTCGCCGCCGCCTGGGGTGCGATCAGGGTGGCGAGTTCGCGCAGGGACCGCTCCAGCTGCGACCCACGCCGCAGCGCCCGGACGCTGAGCCCCTGGTTCACCGCACTGCCCATCAGCTTGCGGTCTTCCGCGATCTTCACGTCGAACCCCCGGCCGATGGCCGCCTCCACCGCGCGGAAACCGACTCCGGCGGCGGCCTCGGCGACGCAGCGATTGCAGATCAGACGCAGGGGGATGTGCGACAGGCCCTGGTCGGCCAGCTCCTGCAGCTGGCGGCGCACCAGGTGGGCGTGGGCGACGGAAAGCTCCGTGACGAGCAGGATCTGCCCGGCCTGGGCCAGCGCCTCGCGGGTCCAACTCGTCCAGGCGCCGGGCATGTCGATCAGCACCAGGTCGAAGTCGCGGCGCAGGGCGCGCAGCAGCGCCTCGATCGTCTGCGGCCGTACGGCTTCCAGGGGCATCAGTTCCCGCGGCGCGCCCAGCACCCGCACCCCGTCCGCGCTGGCCGCCATCAACCGGGCCAGCCCGCTCTCGGCCGGATCGCCGGTGGCGGCGAGCACGTCGGTCAGGGTGACGGTGCTGTCCACGTCCAGATAGAGCGCCTGGGCGCCGAACTGCACGTCCAGATCGACCACGCAGACCCGGCTGGCGCCCTCGGCGGCGGTCAGGGCGGCGAGCTGCGCGGTCAGGGCGGAAGCCCCCACCCCGCCGCCGGCCTTCATCACCGCGACGACCGCGCCGGCGCCCGCCTCGGGCGGCCGCTGCGGGACGGCCGCCAGCGTGGCGAGCAGACGCTCGAGCGAGACCGCCAGGGCCGTCTCCGAAAGCGGTGCGGCCAGGACGTCGGCGGCGCCGGCGCGCAGCAACCGCCGGGAGACCGCGACGTCGGGGCTGCTCAGGAAGACGATCACCCGCCGAGGTGGATTGGGCTCCTGCAGGACGGCGACCAGCCGGTCCGCTGCGCCGGGCGCGGCGGCGTCCAGGGCCAGGATGAAGGCGTCGGCCCGGGTGACCGCCAGTCCCGCCAAGCCCCCGGACAAGGGATCGAACGCGATCTGCGGGAACTGGGCGGCGAGTGAGGCGGGGGGCGGCGCGCCGTCGAAGGCCGCCACGTCGTAGGCCACGCGCACCACGGCCTCCCGCGCCACCGGCGCCGGCGGCTCCAGGATCGGTTCGGACTTGCGGCGCGCGAAGATCATCGCCGCGCTCCGGAGCCGGCCTCGGCGGAGGACGAGCCGACGCCGCTCGCGCCCTTGCCGGCGACGGGGGTCACCCGCCCGCTGTTGTAGCGTTGCTGGGCGCCCACCGTGCGTTCGCCCGCGCTGGCCGGGGGGGTCTCCCGGGCATAGGCGGCGTCCGGGTCGGCGACCTGGGCCGCACGGGTCTGGGAGGTGCTGGTCCCGAAGCCAGGCGAGAGGTCCCCCTGCGCCTGGACGCAAGCCGCCAGCGGGAGGAGGAGGGTCAGGACGGCGATGGGGCGGCAAGCACGCATCGTCGACCTCCTATTTCAGTAGATGGCCGTAGCGGCCTTCCAGGCCGCTGCGGTCAGGGTCGATGGCCATGAGGGCCCGGTCTTCCGGGGTCCGCGCCTGGCCGGCGGCGCGCTGGGCGCCAAGCAGGAAGAGCTCGAAGTCCGAGGGGGGCACGAAGCCGTCCGCCGGCGTCGCCGCACGACCCTGGACCGGGGCCGCCAGCCGCGGCGTCACCACCAGCACCAGCTCGGACTGGTTCTTCTGGTATCCGGTAGAGCGGAACAGGGTCCCGATCACGGGCAGGTCGCCCAGGAAGGGGTACTGGCGGATGTCGTTGCGGTAGTCGTCGCGCAACAGGCCCGCGATGGTGAAGGACTCGCCGTCCCGCAGCTCGACCGTCGTCTTCGCTCGGCGCACCTTGATGCCGGGAATGGTCAGCCCCGCCGTCGTGACCGAGGTGGAGGGATCGATGCTTGAGACCTCCGGCGCCACCAGCAGGCTGATCACGCCGTCGTCCAGCACGGTAGGCGTGAAGGCCAGGGAGATGCCGAACTCCTTGAACTCCACCGTGATGGTCGTCTGGCCGTTGTTGGTGTTCTGGGCCACAGGGATCGGAAACTCGCCGCCGGCCAGGAAGCTGGCCGTATCGCCGGACATGGCCACCAGGGTCGGTTCGGCCAGCGTCTTGACGAGCCCCTTGGTCTCCAGGGCGTCGAAGACGATGTCGAGATTGAGATCGCCGGCTCGCAGCAGGGTCTGGAAGATGCCGAAGGTGTCGAGCGCGCCGCCGTTGATGATGGTGTCGCCGGTGGTGATGTAGGGTTCCTGCCCGATCACCGGGAAGGGCCGACCCGGCCGGCCGGCGGCGGGCGAAGCGGTGTTCACCCGCAGGTTCTTGGCCACCGACCGTTCCATCTCCACGAACCGCACGGTCAGCATCACCTGCTGCACCCCCTGAACGGAGAGCATGTTCACCACCTTCTCAGGCGGCGCGTAGGACTGGGCCAGGGCCACGATCTGCTGGGCGCGAGGACCGCTCGAGACCCGGCCGGAAAGCACGATCGACTCGTTGGCCGCCGAAACGGTCACGCCCGTCTCCTCGGGCAGGATTTCGTGGATGCGCGCCTTGAGGCCGCCGATGTCGGCCGACACGACCACATTGACCGCAGTCAGCAGGCGCTTGCCGGGGCCGTAGACGCTGAGCGCGGTGGAACCCATCTTCTTGCCCACTACATAGACCGAGCGGGTCGAGAGCGGGACCACGTCGGCGACCTCCGGATCGGCGATCATCAGGTCCGTATAGGCGGTGGGAAGCTCCAGGACCTCCGACTTGCCCACCGGCAGGGTCAGCTCGGCCCGGCCCGCGGCGGGCTGGGCGCAAGCCGCGCCGGCCGTCGCCAGGGCCGCGGCTACGGCCAGGCCGCGCAGCGCCGCCCAGGCGTTCCGCATCCCTCTCCCTGCGCCCCCGTTCATGGCTTTCAGCCCTACCCTTCCCTCGGCGCCGCCGCGCGGCGCCGGAAACTATTGTTGAACCCGGTATTCCGTGGTCGCCACGCCCCGCGTGACCGCCACGCTCGGCCCCGAGGGCCGCGCGGAGTGATGCTGCCGGGCCCCGCCCGCGGCGGGCGACCGGCCGGAGCCCAGGTCGGCGACCGTCGTCGTCCGTTTCGCCAGCGCCGCCTCGTCGCCCACATGGCGCAAGGCCAGCGACACCGAGCCGACAGCCTGGGCCAGGGAAATGGCCTGGGCCTGCTCCGGCGCCACCTCCAGGGTGATGGCCTTGGCGACGACGGGCTTGGTGGCCGCCTCGTCAGCCATCTGGTCCACCCCCAGCACTTTCAGGTTCTCGGCCACCACGGTGGTCACCGCGCCGGCGGCGCCCGCGTCCGAGGGCTCGCGGGTCAGCATCACGTCCACGCGATCCCCCGGCAGGACGAAGCCCGCCACCCCGGCGACGTCGTTGGAACGGAAGGTCACCGCCCGCATGCCCGGCGTCAGCGCCGCCGATAGGCTCACCTTCTCGCCGGGCGCCGAGATTCGGCTGGTCAGAACGGGCTCGTTCACGGCGAGCGCGCGCAGGGCCATGCGCTGGCCGCCGGTCGCCTGAGCAATGCTGTTCAAGGCCCCCTCCGGCGTCGCCTGTTCCGGAAAGGCCACGATCTTCAGATCCGCCGCAGTCAGCGTCGCCCCCCGCTCCACAGGGCGGGCGGCGACCACGACCGGAACCGTCCCGACGACGACCTCGCTCCGCTCGCGGGACTTGGCCGCGGAGGTTAGCCAGGCCTGGGCCGCGATCACCGCCAGCAGCGCCAGGACGGCGGCGGCGGCGAGCGTGAGGATGTTACGAGCAGGCATGTCGCGCTCCTGCCGGCTGCATGGCGCGGGACCGTAGGCCTGCGGCGCCCGGCTCGGCCGAAGGCGTTCGGCTGGCCCTCGGAACCGAGGCGCCGGTCATTCCTCGCCGCCGCCCGCCTTTCCGGTCTTGATGACGGTCGCCGCGTCGTTCATGGCGCCTGCGATGGCGTCCTTCAGCGCGCCGGCCGCCCCGACGATGCCGATCCCGACCACGGCCAGGATCAGGGCGTATTCGCCTGCCGACGCGCCGGTTTCGTCCTTAAGAAAAGCAAGCAACTTCGACATCGATCACCCCTTCATCCGGTTGCGCCACCCCGCCCCCAGGGGCGTCGTGGAAAGGGCCAGGCGCTCAGGCCGCCACTCCCCCTACTGGGCCGACGTTAGCCAACATTTAACAAACCGTAAACCGAGATCTACTGCGTTAACCACGTCTTAACCCAGAATTCGAAGCCTGAACTTTCGGTGGGGTTCTGATTTCGACCCCCCCGACCTGTCCCGACTTGGCACATCTTTTCGTCGACTGCTCGACTTGCGCCTGACGATGCCAGATCCGGGCCACATTTAAATGCATTAAGCCCGACCCCTACAAATCTTAATGCGACTTAATTTCGCAGAGTCCCTGGCGTTACTTCAAGGTGCGCCGTGAGGCGCACGCCCTTCGGTTGATCCGCGTTCATGCGGACTTCAGGGCTCCGCCGGCGGCCTCGGCGCCGTCCCGCGGGTGAGCCTCTCGGCCCGGATCGCCCAGGCGGCGGCGAAGGTCGAGAGCCCGGCCGCGGCCAGGAAGAGCAGAGCAGGCCCCAGGATCTCGCCGATCCCCAGCCAGGGACGGACCAGGACGATGAACGGGGTGAAGGGCGGCGCCCAGAGAAGCCACGCCGGCGCCTTGGCCTGCAGGTCGGCTAGGAGCGCGAAGAAGACGAGGATCACCACGGCGTAGAGCGGCCGCGACAGGTTCTGGGCCGAGACGTCGTCCCGCGCCAGGGCGCCGATCCCCAGCAGGGCCGAGCCATAGGCCACGTAGGTCGCCAGATAGATCCCCGCAAAACCCAGCAGTGACCAGGGGTTCGCCAGATCCTGGAACAGCACCCGCAGCAGGGCGCCGCCCGCCCCGCCGCCGCCCCAGGCCAGCAGCCCGCCCGCCGCCAGCCACAGGCCCACCACCAGCAGAGAGACCGCCCCCACGCCCGCCAGCTTGCCCAGCATGATCTCCATGGGCCGGGCGGCGGCCAGCAGGGTCTCCAGCGCCCGGCTCGCCCGCTCGCGCGTCACCGACTGCATCAGCATGCCCATCGCGCCGATCAGATTGGTCCAGAGCAGGAAGGCGACGGCGAGCCGGCCCGGCGGGGCGCCCCGCGGCCTTGCGGATGGCGGCGGCGGCGCTTCGTCAGGCAGGGTCACGGCCGGGAGCGGCGCCTCCGTCCCCGCCGCGGCCAGGTCGCGTGCCAACAGGGCGCGGGCGGCGGGGGTCAGGGGCTTTCCCTCCACCTCCACCGAAATTCCTCCTGCGGGCGTGCGGCGTACGACGAGGCGGGTGTCGGGCTCGGCCGCCGGCGGCTCCTGCACGATCGTCTGGGGCCGCCCCGTCAGTTCGCCGGCTTCGGAAAGCGCCGCGGCGGCGGCGGCGGCGAGCCCCGCCTCTTCGGAGCGGACCTCGATCACCGCCGGCGCCGGCGGCTGCAGGGCCGGCCCCAGGAGCGCCACGCTGGACATGATGATCGGCCCCAGGGCCAGGGCCACCCAGAAGCTGATGGTGGTCGTATAGGTCTTGAACTCGCGCGCGGCGATCAGCCAGGTCCGGTTCGGCGACAGCATGTGCGCCCCCCGCGCGGCGTCAGGCGGCCTTCTTTTCGGATAGCGCCCAGAAGGCGCCCTCGAGGCCGGGCTCGATGGGCTCGAAACCCTGGATCGCCAACCCCCGCTCGGCCATGGCCCGCATCAGCGAGACATAGGGCACGTGGGCGGGCAGCAGGACCCGCCAGCGCAGGGCCTCGCCCATGCGGCTTGGAAAGGGCCTCGCCTCCCCGCCCAGGGCGGCGGCCACCTCGAGAAGAGCCTCGGCGTCCTCCAGGGTCACATAGGCGCCGTTGGGCGCGTGCGCGGCGGCCTCGGCCACCTCCCCCTCGAAGACCGTGCGGCCTCCGGCCAGGATCGCGACGCGGTCGCACAGCCGCTCGGCCACCGCCATGGAGTGGGTGGAAAACAGGATCGCCCCGCCGCGGGCGCGCTGCTCGGCGAACAGCGACTGCACCTCGGCCTGGGCGATGGGGTCCAGCCCCGTGAACGGTTCGTCCAGCACCAGCAGCGCCGGCTTGTGGACCAGGGCGCAAAGGATCTGCACCCGCTGGGCGTTGCCCTTCGACAGGTCCTCGATCCGCGCCCGCCGCCGCCCCGCAAGCCCGATACGCTCCAGAAGCTCGTCGGCGCGGGCGTAGGCTCGCCGCCGGTCCATCCCTTTCAGGCGGCCGTGGAAGGCGATGACGTCGCGGGCCCGCTCGCGCGGGGCGAGTCCCCGCTCCTCGGGCAGGAAGCCGACTGCGCGCCGGCTTTCGAAGTTGCTGGGTTCGCCGAGGATTTCGATGCGGCCGGCCTGAGGCGAAACGAGCCCCATCACGGCTTTCAGCGTCGTGCTCTTGCCCGCGCCGTTGACGCCGATGAACCCGGTGATGGCGCCCGCCGGAACCGACAGGTCGACGCCAGAGACGCCTCGCCCGCCCTCGTAGATCTTGCGCAGGCCTGCGACCTTGAGGGCGTCCGGCGCAGAGGGCGCAGTGTTTTCGAGCATGCCGAAAGATCGGCCGGCCTTGGTTTACAAGGGCTGAAGAAGCTTCGCCGCCAGATTAGCTGCGGCCGGCCAGCATCCCACGAGGCCCCTGGCCAGGGGTGTCGCCGGGCGGTCCATTGCCCGGATTCGAATCCGGCGGTCCACCGCCATCGGAACCACCGTCGGCAGACGGATCGGACCCGCCTTGGCCGTTCGTATCCAGGGCGGCCGCCACGCGCCCCATGCCCTCGCTGATCGCCGCGCCCAGCTCCCCGCCCGCGGCGACGAGGCCTACGCCGAACACGGCGAGGATCAGCGCATACTCGCCGGCCGCGCCGCCCCTCTGATCCCGAAGAAACCGCTTCACGGCAAGCCCCGCTGCGAACCCTTAATGCGATCTTAACGCGGCTTCGATGGGCGTCACAACCCTTTCGCGCCTTGGTTGAGGCCGGCCATCTCCGATCAGCGCGCCGCGGGATCGCGGACGCCGTCGATCCAGGACTCCACGATCTCCAGCGCACGATCGGCGACCACCAGGCACGCCTTGCGGCCGGCGGCGATCGCCCCATGGCTATCCGCAAGCCCCAGGAACGCCGCCGGGGCGGCCGAGGCCAGGCGTGCGGCCTCGGCGAGATCCAGGCCGGCGCTCCGCACGGCGGCCATCATGTCGAGATCCGACCCGTGGCGCCGAGCCCTGGCGGCGCGGACAACCTGCGCGGCGCCGGCGCTGCGACCGCGCGCCTGCGGGTCGACCTCGCAGATCCCGCCGCCGTCGACGAAGAGGCCCTGAGCCGCCTGGGCGCCCGCCCCCTGACCTGGCCCGCGTCCGGCGTCCTCCACGTGCTCCTACCCACGAGGCCAGCGGCCTCGCGCGCGCTGGCCGCCTCCGCGCCGCCGCCCTGATGACGGGGCGCCCCCGGCGCAGCAGCTGCGGAACAACGGTGAAGGTTCGCGCGTTGTGAGCTTCGCCGGGGCGTGCTGAGGGGGCCTACATTATGAGTCGGTACATGCTCGCCGCCGCCGCGGGAGCCCTTTGCGCTACCGCCCCCGTGAGCGCCCATGCCGTCTCCGCCGAGCTCCGCGACCTCTCCCGGCTCAGCCTCGAAGAACTCGCCGAACTCGAGATCACTACCGTCTCGCGCCGCCCGGAAAGCCTGGCCGGCGCGGCGGCTTCGGCCTTCGTCATCAGCCAGGACGACATCCGCCGCAGCGGAGCCCCGACTCTGCCGGAAGTCCTCCGCCTGGCGCCCAATCTCGCCGTCCAGCGAGTGGACGCGCTCGACTATGCGATCTCCGCCCGCGGCTTGAACGGGTTCGAGAGCGCCAACAAGCTGCTCGTCCTGATCGACGGCCGAAGCGTCTACAGCCCCTTCTTCAGCGGCGTGGAGTGGAGCCAGCACCATACGCCGCTGGCCGACATAGCCCGGATCGAGGTGGTCAGCGGCCCCGGGGGAGCCTTGTGGGGCGCAAACGCCGTCAACGGCGTCGTCAAGGTGATCACCCGTCCTGCCCAGGAGACTCTCGGAACCCTGCTGAACGCCCGCGTCGGCTCGTTCGAGCGCAGCCTGACGCTGCGCCACGGCGCGCCGCTCGGCGCGGCCGGCGCCGTCCGCGTCTATGTCCGGGGCTACGAAGCCGTGGACTCCTACCTGCCCGGCGGCTCGGTGGAGGACGGCTGGCGCGGCGGCCAGGTCGGCTTCCGTTCCGACTTCCAAGGGCAGGCATCGACTTTCACCCTTCAGGGCGACGCCTATCGCGACGACGTCCCCTCCCAGGCGCCCACGCGGCCCGACGGGAAGCTCGAAGGCTCCAACCTCCTCGCCCGGTGGACGCGCACCTTCGACGACGGCTCCAGCCTCCAGGTCCAGGCCTATTACGATCGCTACGAACGCATCGCGCGCGGCATCCTCGACGGCGTGATCACTCACGACATCCAGGCGGAATACGCCTTCGACCGCGGGCGGCATCGCTGGGTGGCGGGGGTCGGCCATCGCCATTGGAGCGATCGCTTCGCCAACTTCGTCAACGGTTTCGTCCTGGATCCACCCGCCCGCGAGTTCACGCTGAGCAATCTCTTCGTCCAGGACCAGATCGAGCTCGGCGACGTCGCCGTCACCCTGGGCCTGAAGGTCGAGGATTCCAGCTTCGGCGATCCGGAATGGATGCCGAGCATCCGGGCGGCCTGGCGCCCTTCCGAGGCGGCCACCTTCTGGGCCGCAGCCTCACGGGCCGTACGCAGCCCTTCGCGCCTCGACCGCGATCTCACGTTTCGTCCGTTCCTCGAACGCTCGCAGTTCGAACCGGAGCGGCTGATCGCCTACGAACTGGGCTATCGCGGGCGCCCCACGCCGCGCGTCGCACTCTCCGCCACGGTCTTCCGGCACGAATACTCGGGCCTGCGTTCGACCGAGCCGACGCCCGACACGATCTTTCCCTTGCGCATCGGCAACGGCCTTGAAGGGGAAACCTGGGGTCTCGAGGCCTGGGGAGACTTCGACGTCTCCCCCGACTGGCGGCTGAGCGCCGGCTTCACGGCCCTGGACGGGGCGTTCCGCCGCAGCGACGGCAGCAACGACCGCTCCAATCTGGCCGCGGCCGGCCACGACGCAGACCTGACGGGCTACGTCCATTCGCAGTGGAACCTTTCACCCGACATCGACCTGGACGTGCGCCTGCGCTTCGCCAGCGAAGTTCCCAGGGAGCAGACCGGCGGATACCTCGATGCGCCGGGCTATACCGAGGCCGACGCTCGCGTCGCCTGGCGAGTGAGTGAGCAGGTCGAACTGTCGATCGCAGGATTCAATCTATTCGACGCCCATCACCCCGAGGCGAGCGAACCCCGACGCACCGAAGTCCGGCGATCGGTGCAGGCCGGCCTGAGGGTGAATTGGTGAAGCGCGGCCACCGGATCGGCATGGCGGCCGCCGCGCTCCTTTCGGCCTCCGCCGGCGCGGCCCTGGCGATCGAGAGGCCGCTCGAATATCCGGTGAAGGCGGCCTTCCTCCATCGCTTCGCGTCCTTTGTCTCGTGGCCGCCGGCCGCCCTGGCCGACTCGCGGTCCATGACCCTCTGCGTCGTCGGCCGCGATCCGTTCGGCGCCTTGCTCGATCGCACCCTCGAAAACCAGAGCATCGGCGGACGCGCCGTCGAGCTGCGCCGGATGGCCGCGATTTCGCCAAGCTCCGGGTGCCACATCGCCTATCTGGGCGGTTCGCCGGACCAGTCCGTCGAACAGGCCCTCGACGCCCTGGCGGGCTCGCCCGTCCTCACCGTCACCGACGACCAGCAGACGAGCGCCATGGGGATGATCCACTTCGTGATCGTCGCGAACCGGGTCCGCTTCAGCGTCGACGAACGCCGTGCGCGCCGCAGTGACCTCGTCATATCGTCGAAGCTCCTGAATCTCGCCGTGAGGGTGGTGCGATGAGAACGCCCCGCCCTCGCCGCCGATGGGGATCACTGGCCGCCGCGCTCTCCGGCGCCCTGCTCATCGCCGCCAGCCTGGCCGCCGGCCTCGCCAACGAGACCAACCACCGCTCACGCCAAGCCCAGGCCCTTGCCGCCCAGGCCAATGTGCTGGCCGCCACCGCCGCCCCGGCCCTTGTCTTCGATGACGCAGAAGCCGCCCGCGACATCGTCGCCGCGCTCGCCGCCGACCCCAATGTCGAGGCCGCGGGCGTTTACGATGCGGCAGGCGCCCGGGTGGCGCGCTTCGCCCGCGGCGGCGCGGAACCACCGTCCCACGTGGCCGCGGTGCCGCGCCAGGTGGGGGGTCGACGTATGTCGGTGCTGGCGCCCGTCGAACTCGAGGGAGGGCACATCGGCGCGGTCTATCTCCGCTCCGCGCCCGAGCCGCTGGCCGTGCTCGCCGCCCGCCACGCCGGCACGCTCGTGCTGCTGCTCGTCGCCGCCGCGGTAGTGGGAGCCTCCCAGGGCGTCCAGTCGGCCTTGCGGGCGGCGGCGGCGGAGACCGAGGCCCGGGCCCGCGATCTGGCCGAGGCCAACCGCGAGCTCCAGGCCCAGATCCGCGCCCGCGAAAGCGCCGAGGAGGCGCTGCGCCAGGCCCAGAAGATGGAGACGCTGGGCCGCCTGACCGGCGGCATCGCCCACGACTTCAACAACCTCCTGCAGAGCGTGCAAGGCAGCCTGGACCTCATCCAGCGCAAGCCCAACGACCCGGCCAAGATCGAACGCTGGGCCTCCACCGGCATGAAGGCCGCCGAGCGCGGCGCTCGCCTGACCGCCCAGCTCCTCGCCTTCTCCCGCCAGCAGAAGCTGGAGTTGCGGCCGATCGACGTGACGGCCGTCGTGGAGCGGCTGGCCGAATTCCTCCCGACCACGCTTGGCCCGCAGGTCCGCGTCGAGTTCGCCCTGCCCGCCCAGGCGACGAGTGCCATCGGCGACCCTATCCAGCTGGAGCTCGCCATCCTCAACCTGTGCATCAACGCCCGCGACGCCATGGCGGACGGCGGCCTCGTCGTGGTGCGCGCGCACGAGACCCGGATCGAGGGCGATCCGGAGCTGGCGGACGGCTCATATGTGCTGCTCTCGGTCTCCGACGAGGGGCCGGGCATGCCGGAGGAGGTGCGGGCGCGGGCCTTCGAGCCCTTCTTCACCACCAAGGGCGTCGGCAAGGGCACGGGGCTGGGGCTCGCCCAGGTCTACGGCATCGCCAAACAGGCCGGCGGGACTGCGCGCATCGAGAGCTCGCCGGGAGACGGCGCTACGGTCACCCTCTACCTGCCCAGCGCCGAGGCCGCGCCGGCGGCCGAGCCGCCGGCCGACGACATTCCCAGTCCGACCCGACCCGGCGCCCGAATCCTGGTGATCGATGACGACCCCGGCGTCCGCCGCTACGTGCTGGAAGCCCTGACCAACCTCGGCTACGAGGCCCGGGAGGCGCCAGACGGCCCGTCCGGGCTGGAGGCCTTCCACGCCGCGCCCACCGACCTGCTCGTGCTGGACTACGCCATGCCCGGCATGACCGGCGCCGACGTCGCGCGCCAAGTACGGGCCGAGCGTCCCGACATGCCGATCCTGTTCGTCAGCGGCTACGCCGAATCCGAAGCGCTAGAGGCTTCGGTGGGGACTCGGGCGCGCCTTCTGCGCAAGCCGTTCGAGACGGCGGCGCTCGCCCGCTGCGTCGACGAGGCGCTTTCGGCCTGAGCTCGGGCTTGACCGCTCACGATATTATGACATTTCTAATGCCATAATATCGGAGGATCGTCCTTGCGCGTGCTCAGAACCCCGGACGAGCGCTTTCAGAGCCTCGCCGATTGGCCCTTCGCGCCACACTATTGCGAGGTCTCGGCCGAGGGCGGCTCACCCTTGCGCCTGCACTATGTGGACGAAGGCCCGGAAACAGGCCCTCCGGTGCTGCTGATGCACGGCGAACCAACCTGGGCCTATCTCTACCGCAAGATCATCCCGCGGCTGACGACGGGCGGCGCGCGAGCCATCGCGCCCGACCTGATCGGCTTCGGTCGGTCCGACAAGCCTGCGGCGCGGTCCGACTACACCTACGAGCGTCATGTGGCCTGGACGAAGGCCTGGTTCGAGAGCCTCGATCTGTCCAACGTGACTCTGTTCTGCCAGGACTGGGGCGGCCTCATCGGGCTGCGGCTGGTGGCGGCCATGCCCGCACGCTTCGCAGCGGTCGTCGTGGCCAATACCGGCCTGCCAGCCGGCGCCGGAGCGACCGAGGGCTTCCGCGCCTGGCTCGAGTTCAGCCAGAACGTCCCGCAGATGCCCATCGGCATGCTGGTCAACGGCGGCACGGCGCGGGATCTTTCGCCCGAAGAGATCGCCGCCTATGACGCGCCCTTTCCCGACGAGAGCTTCAAGGAAGGCGCGCGACAGTTCCCGGCCCTGGTGCCGATCACGCCGGAACACGCCTCCGTCGCCGAAAACCTGGCCGCATGGAAGGCGCTCGAGGACTTCCGGCGGCCGTTCGTCACCGCCTTCAGCGACGGCGACCCCATCACTCGTGGCGGCGAAAGAGCGTTTCAGGACCGCGTTCCAGGCGCCGGCGGCCAGCCGCACCGGACCCTTTCGGGAGGTCACTTCCTGCAGGAGGACAGCCCCGAGGCCATCGCCGACCTCCTCCTCGAAGTCATCGCCCAGACCCGCGGCTGAAGGAACCGAGCATGAATGTCTTCAACGCCGTCTTTCCTGCGCCCGAGCAGGCGATGGACTTCTTCGGCGGACCGGAGAACGGCCCCTTCGTCATGGTCAACCTGCTGAAGTTCAAACCGAAGGCGGAGTACGACGACGGCTCCGACGCCCACCTGACCGGCGCCGAGGCCTATGCCCGCTACGGAGACGCCGTTCGCGCCCTCGTCGAGAACATCGGCGGCAAGGTGCGCTACAGCGGCGAGGTCACCGGCCTGCTGCTCGGCGAGGTCGAGGAGCTTTGGGACATGGTGGCGCTCGCCGAGTACCCCTCTCTGGCCGCCTTCCGCGCCATGGCCCTCTCGCCCGAGATGGCGGCCATCGAGCACCACCGGCGGGCTGGCCTGGCCGGCCAGCTGAACATCCGCACCCGCCCCGACGAGAGTGTCTAGGCGCCCTGACGACGGCGCCTTGCCGGGACCCGGCAATTTTTGTAGATATGTACCTTCAAGGAGACGCCCTTGACGGTAACCACCATCACCAGCCGGGATTTCAATCAGGACGCCGGCAAGGCGAAGAAGGCCGCGTCCCGCGGCCCGGTCTTCATCACCGATCGCGGCCGGCCCGCGCACGTCCTTCTGACGATCGAGGACTACCGGACGCTCGTCGGCGAGCGCCAAGCCGACATCGTCGAACTGCTCGCTCTGGAGCCTCCGATCGAGACGTTCGAACCGGAACGGCTCGATGGAGAATATTACCGCCCCGCCGACTTCTCCTGATGTTCGTGCTCGACACGAACGTCGTCTCCGAACTGCGCAAGGCCGCGCACGGGCGGGCGGATCCGAACGTGACCGCCTGGGCAAAAGGCCGACAGGCTTCCGAACTCTTCATCTCGGTGATCACTCTGATGGAGCTTGAGGCCGGCGTGCTGGCGGTCGCTCGACGGGACGCGCGGCAGGGTGATGTCCTTCGCGCATGGCTTGAGAGCCAAGTCGGACCGGCGTTCGCCGGCCGTATCCTGCCGATCGACGAGGCTGTCGCGCGACGCTGCGCGAGCCTCCACGTACCCGACCGCCGCTCCGACCGCGACGCCTTGATCGCTGCGACGGCCCTCGTACATCGGATGGGCGTCGTCACCCGCAATGTGGCCGACTTTCGGCCCACCGGCGTGGAGCTGGTGAACCCTTGGGAGCCGCGGGAGGCCTAGCTGCCGATCACCCCGGCCAGTAGACGTACTCGTCCTGCGGCGTCGCCTTCTCTTCCAGCGTCTTGTCGATGCTGACCGGCATCTCGCCGGCGGCCGGATAGAGGGGCTTGCGGCCGCCCTTCCGATGCTGCGCCAGCAGGGCCTTCAGCTCGGCCACCTTGTCGGGCCGCTGGGCGGCGAGATTGACTTTCTCCGTCGGATCCTCGGCCAGGTTGAACAGCCAGTCCTTCTTTGGCCGCTCCGAAGTCTGCAGCTTCCAGTCGCCGTCGCGGACGGCGAGATAGTAGCCGTCCTGGAAGAACAGGGTCTGGCGCGCGCGAACATCCCGGCTCGCGGCGCCGGTGACGAAGGGCAGGATGTTCACCCCGTCGATCTCGCGGTCCTGCGGGATCTGCGCGCCCGCCGCGGCCGCGAGGCTGGGCATCATGTCCAGGTGGCTGACCGGGTGGGCGTAGCGGGCGCCGGGCTCGATGCGGCCGGGCCAGCGGACGAACAGCGGCACCCGCACCCCGCCCTCGAAGAAGGTCAGCTTCCAGCCGCGATAGGGCCGGTTCACCTCCGGCAGGCCGATATAGCCGGCGCCGCCGTTGTCGCTGGAGAAGACGACGATGGTGTTTTCCTCCAGCCCCTCCTCCTTCAGCGTCTGCAGCACGCGCCCGACGCTGCGATCCACCGCACGGATCATGGCGGCGTAGACGCGCAGGCGATGATCCTCGATGTGGGAAAGGGCATCGTAGTCGGCCCTGGCCGCCTGCATCGGCGTATGCGGC
Organism: Phenylobacterium sp.; assembly: GCF_046290725.1. Taxonomy (GTDB): domain Bacteria; phylum Pseudomonadota; class Alphaproteobacteria; order Caulobacterales; family Caulobacteraceae; genus Phenylobacterium. The sequence goes on along the minus strand of NZ_JBKBUH010000004.1, from coordinate 156,119 downwards.
CCCCAGTGGGCGAGATAGAGGAAGAAGGGCCGGTTGCGGTTGGCGCGGATCGCCTTCACCGCCTCGTCGGTATAGTAGTCGGTCAGGTAGCCCTTGGGCGCGAACATCGGCCCGCCGTTGAACGAGGCCGCGTACTGCGAGCGCGCCCACAGGAAGCGGTCGATCGGATCGAAGTCGAGCTTCACGTTCACCACGCCCGGATCGTCCTCGGGCAGGTAGAGCCCGCCCATCATGTTCAGGCTTTCGTCGAATCCTTGAGCGTTGGGCGTGAACTCGGGCGCGCCGCCCAGGTGCCACTTGCCGATGTGTAGGGTGTGGTAGCCGCGGGCCTTCAGCACCTCGGCCACGGTCACTTCCGAGCCCGGCAGACCCTGCTCCAGCATCGGCGGCAGGGCGCGGTCGGCCTCGCGGTCGAAGATCAGCCGGTGCGGGCGCGAGCCGTCGTTGTAGAACAGCTCCAGCATCCGACCCATGCCGCCGAAGGTGGGGGTGAACTCGAAGCCGTGACGGGTGGGATAGCGCCCGGTCATGATCATCGCCCGCGAGGGCGCGCACGCGGCCGTGCCGGCGTAGGCGGTGGAGAAGACCGCCCCTTGAGCCGCCAGGGCGTCGATGTTCGGCGTCGGCGCCCGCCCGCCGGCCACCCCGCCGCCGAAGGTGGAAAGGTCGTTGATCCCCAGATCGTCGGCCAGGATGAAGACGATGTTGGGCGGCCGTTCGCCCGCCGGGGGCGCCTCGGGTCCTTGGGACCAGACGACCTCCCGGTTCGCCGCCACCGGCTCCTTCCCGCGATTGGCGACGGCGAACAGCACCAGCGAGCGCCAGTTCGCGGCCAGCGCCACGCCGGCGACGACCACCAGGATCGCGACGAGCCCGCCGATCCAGAGACCCTTGCGCATGACGCCCTCCCCTTGCGCGCTTATTTTGGCACTTCACGCGCCAATATGTCGAACTGTCAAGTCGCGCTTCCGATCACGTCGTTGAGATCAACGGCGGCGGGTGGAACTGAAGGTTCGGCGTCGGCTTTCGGCTTCGTCTTGGAGAGGAACCCGATGAGAAACGTCCTAGTCATATCCGCCGCCGCCCTCGCGCTCGCCGCCTGCGGCGGGGGAAACGATCGCGCCGAGGGCGAGCGCACCGCTGGCCCCGTGGTTTCCGGCTCGGAAGAGCCGAGGAACGAGGCCATCGACACATCGCCCACAGCGCCCGGAACCGCGCAGACGCCCGGCGCCAGCTCGTTCACCGAGGCCCAGGCCCGCGGCGCGATCGAATCCGCCGGTTACGCCAATGTCGGCGCGCTGACCCAGAACGAACAGGGCCTGTGGCAGGGCCCCGCGACCAAGAACGGCGCCCAGGTGACCGTCTCGGTCGATTACCGCGGCTCGGTGACCGAGCGCTGAGCCCCACCGCCCCAGCTAAAGGAACAGCAGAATGACCCGTACCATCACCCGACTGTTCGATCACCACACCCAAGCCTTGTCGGCGGTGGAGGACTTGGAACGCGCCGGCGTCCCTCACAAGGACATCAGCATCGTGTCCAACAACAGCGACAAATGGCATGACGGCCATCGCCATCCTGGCGGCGCGCGCGCCGACGCAGGCCCGTTGGGCGACCGCAACGGCGACGGCGAGAACGACGTGGCCGACGGCGCCGGCAAGGGCGCGGCCACCGGCGGCGTGCTCGGCGGCGGCGCGGGCCTTCTCGCCGGTCTCGGCATGCTGGCGATTCCGGGCCTCGGTCCGGTCGTCGCCGCAGGATGGCTCGCCTCCACAGCCGCAGGCGCGGTCGCCGGAGCGGCCATCGGCGGGGCGACCGGCGGACTGCTCGGCGCACTCAAGGAGGCCGGTCATTCCGATGAGGAAGCCAACGTCTATTCCGAGGGCGTCCGCCGGGGCGGCACCTTGATCAGCGTGCGCGCCGACGACAGTCACGCCGCCCGCATCGAGGAGATTCTGCACGGCCGCCAGGGCGTGGACGCCTCCGCACGCGGCCAAGCCTATCGCGAGCAGGGCTGGAGCCGCTTCGACGCGGAGGCTGCGCCCTACACCAGCGACGAGATCGCGACGGAGCGCAGCCGGTACGCCGAGGGCCGAAGCTTCGCCCACGACGGGACGAGCCGGGCGGAAACCGACGACCTGGGCCGCGGCCTTGGAACCTCCCGCCCGGGGCCGGCGGCGGGCCGCGACATCTGACGAAGGCCAACTAACGGCATTATACGCGCCAATATCTTGCCTATGATCGGAGCCGCCTCTAACCTGCGGTTGGGAGGCGGATCATGGGCAGGTTCGGCGCAATTGCAGTCCTGGCGGGCGCGGCTCTGCTCGCCGCCTGCCAGGGCGAGCCGCAGGCGTCGCCAAAGCCGTGCCTGACGCAGGGAGCCGTTCCTACGCCGGCCGATCCGCTGGCGGGGCTGGTCCCCGTGCCGGGCGGCGCCTTCGCGATGGGCGCCGGCGCCCTGCGGCCCGAGGAGGGACCGACCCGCACGGTGCGGGTGGCGGCCTTCCAGATCGACCGGACGGAGGTGACCAACGCCGCCTTCGCCGCGTTCGTTCAGGCCACCGGCTACAAGACCCTCGCCGAGCGGCCGCTGGACCCCGCGCTCTATCCACACCTGCCGCCGGAGGCGCGGGTTCCGGCTTCCCTCGTGTTCGTCGGGGCGAAGAAGGGGGTGGATCGAAACGACCCCTCGGCCTGGTGGCGTATCGTGCCGGGGGCGGACTGGCGCCATCCGGAAGGGCCCGGCAGCTCCATCGAGGGCAAGGCCGCCTGGCCGGTTGTCCATATCGCCTACGAGGACGCGCTCGCCTACGCCCGGTGGCTCGGCCGCGACCTGCCGACCGAGGCCGAATGGGAGTTCGCCGCCCGCGGCGGCCTGGCCGGCAAGCGCTTCGCCTGGGGCGACGACGACCAGCAGGCGGCCGAGCCGAAGGCCAATGCCTGGCAGGGCGTCTTCCCGGCCCTCGACACGGGCCAGGACGGCTACAAGGCGCAAAGCGCGCCAGTCGGCTGCTACCCCGCCAACGGCTTCGGGCTGCATGACATGTCCGGCAACGTCTGGGAGTGGACCAAGGACTGGTTCCGCCCGGGCCTCGCCGAAGCCTCCGTGCTGGAAGCGGGAGGTCCGCCGAGATTCCGTGCTTTGGATCCCGCCGAGCCCGGCGTCGCCAAGCGTGTCGTCAAGGGCGGGTCCTTCCTCTGCTCGGAGGACTATTGCTTCCGCTATCGGCCGCCGGCGCGGACGGCGGGGCCGCCAGACACCGGGGCTTCGCACACCGGCTTCCGCACGGTGCTGCGCAGCCCGCCCGTCTTCGAGGAGACGCCCTCATGACTTCGCCCATCGCGCTCAGCGGCGCGCCCGGCTCGCCCTACACCCGCAAGATGCTGGCGGTGCTGCGCTACCGGCGGATCCCCTACCGGTTCCTGATCAGCGGGACCGAGCCGCCCGAGCTGCCCAGGCCCATGGTCCAACTCCTGCCCACCTTCTATCTGCCAGGCGCGGACGGCGCGCTGGAGGCGGTGGTCGACTCCACCCCGATCATTGCGCGGCTTGAAGCCGAGCACGTAGGTCGCAGCCTGCGCCCGGCCGACCCAGCGCTCGCCTTCCTGGACGCGCTGATCGAGGACTACGGCGACGAGTGGCTGACCAAGCCGATGTTCCACTATCGCTGGGCCTATGAGGCGGACATCGCCCGCGCCGCGGCGATCCTGCCGGCCTGGCGGCGATCCCAGATCCCGGACGAGGCGCTGCTGGCGGCGGGCCGCCAGTTCGCCGAGCGCCAGATCGGCCGGCTTCGGGTGGTCGGCTCCAACCCGACCACCGGGCCGATCATCGAGGCCAGCTACCGCCGGTTCCTGGAAGCGTTCGAGGACCACCTGCGTCACCACCGCTTCGTGCTGGGCGGGCGGCCGGCGGCGGCGGACTTCGCCCTTTATGGGCAGCTGACCCAGCTCTCGCACTTCGATCCCACGCCGATGGAGCTGACCCTGAAGATCGCGCCCAGGGTCTTCGCCTGGGTCGACCTGATGGAGGACCTCTCCGGTCTGGAGCCCCAGGATGGCGACTGGTTCGACTCAGGGGCTCCGCCGCCCACCCTGATCGCCCTGCTGGCGGAGATCGGCCGGGTCTATCCGCCGGTGATGCTGGCCAATGCGCAAGCCGTCGCGCAAGGCGCCGATGGGGTGGTCTGCGAGGTGGACGGCGCCCGCTGGGAGCAGGCGCCCTTCCCCTACCAAGCCAAGTGCCTGAAGGCCCTGCGCGAGGCCCACACCGCCCTGCCCGGCCAGGCTCGCGCCAGGATCGACGCCATCCTGGGCGGAACGGGCCTGGCCGCACTCTTCGCCTGATCCCCGTCTGGCGGCAGGGACCGGGAGCGGATATGCAGCCTCACCCGCCCGCGCCCTCAGGAGCCCCGCGACCCTTGGCCAGTTCCGTCCCGACGCCCGAATCCGCCAAGCTGGACGGCCGCCGCCAGCGCTCGGCGGACAGCCGCGCCCGCATCGTGGCCGCCATGCTGGAGCTGACCCGCGAAGGCTGCGTCTCGGTCAGCGCCGAACAGGTGGCCGCCCGGGCGGAGGTCGGCCTGCGGACGGTCTTCCGCCTGTTCAAGGACATGGACAGCCTCTATCGCGAGATGTCGCTGATCGTGGAGGCCGAGGTCCGCAAGGCGATCATCCTGCCCTATCGCACCGACCACTGGCGCACCCGCCTGGACGAGCTGATCGAGCGCCGCGCCCAGGTGTTCGAACGCATCGCCCCCCACAAGCGCGCCGGCGCCGCCCACCGCCACCGCTCGCCCTTCCTGGAGGAGAGCCACCGCGCCATGGTGGCCGAGCTGCGCGGCGTGCTGCGCGAGGTTCTGCCCGCCGACATCGCCGAGGACCGTGAAAAGTTCGAAATCCTGGACCTGCTGATGAGCTTCGAAGCCTGGTCGCGCCTGCGCGAGGAGCAGGGCCTGGGGGTCGAGGAGGCCCGCAGTCTCATCGTCCACGCGGTGGCGAAGCTCGTGGACGGATCGCGCGCGCCGTGAGGTTGCGTGTCCGGACAGTGTAGCAAAACTTCGAAGATGGGAGCATTGACGAAGCGGTCGCGGCAGCGAGGGAGCGGGCCATGACAACTCGAACGGGCAGCTGCCTCTGCGGCGCGCGGGTTTACGAGATCGCCGGCGACATCGGCGCGGTCTGGGTTTGCCATTGCTCGCTCTGCCGCAAGGCTTCGGGTTCGAACGGCAATGCGATCCTGATCGTGCCGAAGGATCAATTCCGCTGGGTGCAGGGAGAGGATCACGGCGTCACCTTCGCTCTCCGCCCAACCTATTCGATCACCCGCTGCAAGACCTGCGGCACGCCGCTGCCGGCTGAGGAGGACGAATCCAACGTCTATGTCACGGCCGGTACGCTGGATACGCCGCTCGGCAAGGGGGTGCGCACGCGCCTCTTCTGCGCGTCACGGGCGGACTGGGATCGCGACGAGCCCGACGTGCGCCACTTCGACGAGCGTTCCCGGTGAGGCCTGGGGCGCCTACGGCGCCAACATGCCCAGCACGAAGTCGGCGCGGGCTGCGACCGAGGCCCTGGGCAGCAGCACGACTTCGTAGCCCAAGGCCGGATAGGCCTTGAGCAAGCGGTCGTATTCGATGAGCGCGGCCTCGAACCCGTGGCGGCGCTCGGGGTCCTGCACATAGATCTCCGGCCACGGCGGGGCGAGGAAGGCGCGAGCGTTGTAATGTCGGCCGACCCCAAGGGTCTGGCCGGCCGGCTCGCCGGTCGCCTGCTCCAGCGCGCAAGCCGCGTCGATCAGGCCGCGGTCGAAGAACACCCAGCCCGGAAGGGCGTCCGCCGCCGCGAGGTCGGCCAGCGCCACTTCCACCGCGCGGCGGGCGAAGGCCGCCGCATCGACCCACGGCAGCGCCGATCCACCGGCCGCCAGTTCCTGCCGCACGATCCGCCGGCCCGGCTCCTCGACGATTTGACAGCCGCGCGCTGTGAGCTCGGCCAGCAGGCTCGACTTGCCGCCGCCGGAACAGCCGGAGATCGCGACGAAGCGGTCGGACATGACTTGGTTCCTCGCAGCGGCCGGCGTCTAGAATGGGGCGCAGGTGCTGAGGTTGACCGGTTCGGACTCCGTCCGGGTCCAGGTTCCGTCGGCCTTGGTGAAGGTGGCGAAGGCTGAGCCCGGGCGGCTGGTGGAGCCGTCGGGTTCTCGGCCCTGGAAGATCATGGCCGCAACCAGCCGCGCCGAGACGCCGGCGGCGCGGTCGGCGGGCGTGAGTTCACGCGCGCCCTTGCAGGCGACCTCGAAAGCCTCGCAGCCCTGGCCCTCGACCTTGGCCGCGCAGAGCGGGTTCTCCGACTCAATCACCGCACGCCAGGTTCGGATTTCGGCGTCCACGCCTGCATAGGGGTCACCCCCCGGGCCGCTCGCCGCGCCGCCCTGCCCGCAGGCTGAAAGTGCGAACGCCGAAAAGAGGGATGCTGCTGCTCTGAGCTTCACGCTCTCTCCTTCTGAGTTGAGCGACGGGTTTGACAGGGGGAATGGGGCCAGGGTTAGGCGGCGTTGGCGGAGACGAGCCGACCTTGGAAATCACCCTGAGCTTCAAGCTTTCGTGGCTTGGGGGACGCTTGGGTCCGGCGCACATATTGGGAGACGTCCGTCCCAACTAGATCGTGCCCATGCCCTTTCTGCAGTTCCTCCTACTGACCAACCTGACGGCCCTCATTGTCGGAATGCAGCTGGGGGCAGGGTGGATCCTAGCTTTCGGTCGAGAGAGTCTGCCCCCAGGCGCCGAAGTGGCGATTGGGTTCCTCATGCTGCTTGGCGCGCCCCTGCTGATCACGTTCACCCTGCTGGTTTCCAGATCCCTGAAGCAGCCCGGCGGGGCGAGCGGAGGATTGGCATGCTTCATCGGAGTCATCATCGCGACGCTGATCATCCAACCCGGCGCCCTACTTGCGGACTTCCGGGGACTTCAGGTCGCCTCCCTCTTATGGCTAGTCTCGATAACGCTTGAGCTTGTCTTGAGGCGGAGGGGGATCCGTCCTCCCAGCCGATCGTCCAAATAGCGAGCCTATCCGGGTCGAGCCCGCCCGCTCTCGGCTCCCATCGGCGAGGGAAACGAACTTGCGGACGCGATCAGCCCCCCCGAGGCCCCGCGCCAGCGAGTTCGCGGAGCCCTGGTCGACCAGCCAAGTCAGGATTCCGCCATCGGTCCGGCAAGCATCGCCTCCGGCATTTCCCTCATCCGCGCGCGGCGCGTCCTCCTGCGAGGCCATCGTGCGTCGATGAAGGCCGCTGTCTGGCCTTTGCACTGGCTCCTCGCCGGGTGAGCAAGTCACCGACCATGTGAATGCGCCCAGCCTGGTGAGTTCCTGCATCGGCGGTCGATCGCAGATGAGGCGGCGTTGACCTTCCGCCCACCGCGCGCCACTAGACCCTTCATCAGAAAAGGGAGCTCGCCATGACCGCCACGCCGCTTCGACCCGAGACCCTGGCTGTCCATGCGGGCTGGCGAGCGGACCCCACGACGGGTTCCGTCGCCGTACCGATCCATCAGACGACCTCCTACCAGTTCCGCGACGCCGAGCATGCGGCGGCCCTGTTCGCCCTCCAGGAGAGCGGCAACATCTACACGCGGATCATGAACCCGACGACCTCCGTGCTGGAGGCGCGCGTCGCCGCGCTCGAAGGCGGCGTTGCAGCCCTGGCGGTCGCCTCCGGGCAGGCCGCCTCGGCCCTGGCGCTGCAGAACCTCGCGCGCGCCGGCGATAACGTGGTGAGCTCGACCGCCCTCTATGGCGGCACCTGGAACCTCTTCGCCAACACCCTGAAAGACCAGGGGATCGAAGTCCGCTTCGTCGATCCCGAGGATCCCGAGAACTTCCGCAAGGCGACCGACAGCCGGACGCGCGCCTATTACGCCGAGACCTTGCCCAATCCAAAGCTTGAGGTGTTTCCGATCGCCGAAGTGGCGGCCATCGGACGGGCGATCGGCGTTCCGCTGATCGTCGACAATACGGCCGCTCCCCTGCTCTGCCGCCCCCTGGACCACGGCGCCGCGGCGGTGGTCTATTCCCTGACGAAGTATATGGGCGGGCACGGCACCAGCATCGGCGGCATGATCGTCGACGGCGGCAATTTCGACTGGGCGGCCGATCCCGAACGCCAGCCCCTGCTGAACAGCCCCGACCCCTCCTACCATGGCGCGGTGTGGACCGAGGCCGCCAAGGCCTTGGGTCCCGTCGCCTATGCGCTGCGCGCCCGCGTCATCCTGCTGCGGGACCTGGGTCCCGCGCTCTCGCCCTTCAACGCCTTCCAGCTGCTGCAGGGGATCGAAACCGTGGCCCTCAGGATGGAGCGCCACTGCCAAAACGCCCAACGGGTCGCCGAGCGTCTTGCCGGGCACAAGGCGGTGACGCGGGTGATCCACCCGTCGCAACAGCAAGGCGAGGCCCGCGCCCGGGCAGACCGCTATCTCAAGGGCGGATATGGCGGCCTGGTGGGCTTCGAGCTGGCCGGCGGCGTGGAAGCCGGCCGGCGTTTCATCGACACCCTGCAGCTCTTCTACCATGTGGCCAATATCGGCGACGCGCGCAGCCTGGCGATCCACCCGGCCTCCACCACCCACTCGCAGCTGAACGAGGCCGAGCAGGCCGCCACCGGCGTCACCCCCGGCTATGTCCGCCTCTCCATCGGGCTGGAGCACATCGACGATATTCTGGCCGACCTCGATCAGGCGCTCGCGGCGGCGTCCAAGGGCTAGGCGGGCCAAGACCTAGCAGTCGGCGAGCGCCCCCTCACCCCCGCCGCGTCAGCCCCTTCTGCTCCATGCGCCATTTGAGCTGGTCGAAGCGGTCCTGGCCGAAGAAGGGCGCGGCGTCAAAGACCATGAGGGGCACCCCGTAGTGGCCGGCGGCCCGCTGGGCCGTCTGGCTCTCGGCGATGATCGCCTCGTACCGAGCGGGGTCGGCGGCGATGGCGGCGTCCAGGACCGCGAGGTCCAGGCCGGCGCGGTCGGCCGCACGGGCGAGGTGGTCGCCCTCATGCCAGTTCTCCGTTTTCCCGCTCCAGATCAGGCTCGAGACCTCCTTCAGAAACGCAAGCCCCCGGCCCGCTTCGGTGGCCGCCACGCCCAGGCGGCTGAGGCGATGGATGTGGGGCTGGTCCTTGGGATACTTGCCAGTCGCCGGATCGCGCAGGACCGGGTCGGGCCTCGGCCAGGCGAAGGGCAGGCCGAGGTATTCGGCGGTGCGGAAGACGTCGAAGGCGAAATAGACCTGCCAGAGCGGGTCGTTGTTGTCGAAGAACTCCGGCTGGCGCACCGCCAGCGGATGAACGACGCGGACGTTGCAGGTCACGTCGTAATCCCGCTCCAGCTCCCACAGCCGCGGCGTGACGAAGTAGGAATAGGGCGAGCGGAAGGACCAGTAGAGGTCGTAGGTCAGGGTCATGCGGGGCCTTTGTCGGGGTTTGGGAAGCCGCGGCGGGCAAAGAGCAGGATGACGATCAGCAGGGCCTCGACGATCATCGGCGGAACCTGGGCGAGCGTCGGTCCTTCCAGGGCGAAGCTGAGGGTGCGTCCCGCCAGGGCCAGGGCCAGCAAGACCAACGGGGGGACCAGCCAGCGGCGGTCGCGGCGCCAGGCGGCGATCAGCAGGAAAAGGCCCGCCGCGCCGAAGAAGCCGCCCAAGTCGGCGCGCAGGGTTCCCAGCCCCTCCACGCCCACCGGAGCGACCGACAAGGCCTCGGCCGCCATCTCCGGCCGCAGCCAGAAGCGCAAGGCGACGAGCAGGGCCAGCGCGCCGGCCACCGCCGCGGTTCCGCGGCTGACGGGTCCGGGCCAGCGGCGGCCGGCCAGCAGCAGGGCGGCGGCGAGCCCCAGCACAACAAGGGCGATCACGCCCAAGCGCGGGGCGTTCGCCTTCAGGAGCGCGATCTGGAAGTTGCGGGCGATCTGGCGGTCGAAGCTGTGTCCGGGTGGGATCTCGAGCACGCCGGCGTCCTTGGCATACCGCTCATAGTCGGCGCGCATGGATGCTGCGAGCTCGGGCATGGCCTGGCTCAGGTCCTGCGTCTCGCCGGGATCGGCCTCGATGTCGTAGAGCCGCCATTGGCTGTCGCCGAAGGGCGGCGGGTTCTTCACCAGCTTGTAGGCCCCGCGGAAGAGGGCCGCGGCGCCGGCGGCCTCCATCGGCACGGACTCGTCGGGGCCGTAGACCCGCTCGGCTGCGCCGGAGAGCACGGGAATTAGGCTCTTGCCGACGAGCTGCGGCGCCGGGGCCGGCGCGGGGCTCGCGCCGGCGAGCTGCAGGATGGTGGGCGCGATGTCGGTGACATAGGCGAAGGCCGCTACGCTCTGCTCGGGCCGCACGCCCGGGCCGGCGACGATCAGCGGCACGCGGATCCCGCCTTCGGAGGCGTAGAGCTTGAAGAGCGCGCCGGGCGCGGCGTTGGCGTTCGCCGCCTCCGGACCGATGTCGGCGAAGGTTCCCCGCTCGCCCAGTCGGTCGAGGTCCTGGGAATAGCCCACGGTGCGCAGCCAGCGGCGGAAGCCGGGATTGGCCACGGGGTCGTTCGGCTCCGGCCCGTTGTCGGAGAGCACGATGAAGACGGTGTTGTCGTAGGCGCCCGTGGCCTTCAGGTGGTCGATGAAACGGCCGAGATGGTGATCCATGGCCTCCAGCATGCCGGCGTTGACCGCCAGGCTCTTGGCCGCCAGCGCCCGCTCGGCAGGCGATAGCTCCTCCCAGCGGCGCAGGCCGGCCGGCGGCGGGCCGAGCCGCGCGCCCTGGGGGATCACGCCGGCGGCGCGGGCGCCTTCGAACCGGCGCTGCCGATGCGCCTCCCATCCGTCGGCATAGACTCCCTCGTACCTGGCCGTGAACTCGCGCGGGGCCTGGACCGGGATGTGGACGGCCTGGAACGGCAGATAGGCGAGGAAGGGCTTCGAAGGGTCCGGCCGGGCGTCGAGGTAGGCGATCATCCGGTCGACAAGGAACTGCGAGGAATAGAAGTCCTTGGGCAGGGTCGCGGGCTTGCCGTCCTCGTACCACTCGCGGCCGGTGTAGATCGGCAGGTACGGCCTCTGCTCCCAATTGTCCCCGCCGCTGGCGTCAAGGGCGAAGGAGCGGTCGAAGCCGTGAGCGCTGGGCAGGTCCTGCGGGCGCGCGCCCAGGTGCCACTTGCCGGTCATGAAGGTGTCGTAGCCGACGGCCTTCAGCCGGGCGGCGATGGTGACCACGCCGTCGGCCAGACGGCCGAGATAGCCCGGCTTGCCGCGGTGTTCCGGCGGAACCGACTCCGGCAGGTTGCCGACGCCGGCCCTATGACTGTGGACGCCGGTCAGCAACATGGCCCGCGACGGCGCGCAGATCGGCGAAACGTGGAAGTTGGTGAACCGCGCGCCGCGCCGCGCGAGCGCATCGATGTTCGGCGTGGCGATCTCGCTTCCATAGACGCCGAAGTCCGTGAAGCCGACATCGTCGGCCAGCACGATGACGATGTTCGGGGGCCGCTCGCCAGGCTGGGCGAACACCGTCGCCGGCCACAGAAGCAGGGCCGCCAGGGCCATCAACCGGATCGCGCCTCGCATGTGCCCTCCCCCTCCGCAATCGCGTCAGCATATTATGGCATTGTTCGCGCCACAATCCTTGAGACGCTCTCCGCCACCGATCCGTCGCCGAACCGTCATCGAACGGTGAAGCTTCGCAGCTAGCCCTGCACCCGTCGACGCGGGGGTCGACGGCGCCTAGGGTTCTGCTCCGGTTCTCCGGAAGGCTCGGACCTGACGAGCGGGCATGAATTCCCGGCAGATCGGAGACTGGGGTGACCGAACACCAATGCTGCGGCGTGGCCGCACACGATAAGCGCGGCTTGCGGGCCGGGATCGCCCTGTCCATTGCGGCGCTGCTGGCCGGTTGCGCCGCCGTGGCCACGCCTGAGCCCACCGCCCAGGTTCCGGCCGCGCGCGAGACGGAAGCTGTAGCCTCGCGCGGGGACGCGGCCGACGATCCCGCGATCTGGCGCAATCCAGCGGACCCAGGCGCAAGCCTGATCGTCGCCACGGACAAGAAGGCCGGGCTCTTCGTCTATGGCCTCAACGGCGCGGTGCGATCGAGCCTGCCTGCCGGTCGGGTCAACAATGTCGACCTGCGCGACGGCGTGGCCTTCGACGGCGGCCCGGGCGTGCTGGTGGGGGCAAGCGACCGCTCGGACCTCGCCGCGGCGCGGATCGCCCTCTACCGCCTGGATCCCGACCGCGGCCAGCTGCAGCCGGTGGGCGCGGTGGAAGCCGGCGCGGGCGAGGCCTACGGGTTCTGCCTCTGGCGCCGGCGCGAGGATGCGGCGGTCTTCGCCTTCCTGGTGATGAAGAACGGCCAGATCGTTCAGGCTCGGCTCGACCTCGCCGGCGGAGCGGTGCGCGGCGAGATCGTGCGGCGGGTGAAGCTCGCCACCCAGTCGGAGGGCTGCGTGGCCGACGACCGCACCGGCCTTCTTTATGTGGGCGAGGAAATGGCCGGAGTCTGGCGGCTCTCGGCCGCCCCGGACGCAACCGAGGCGCCGGTGCTCTTCGCCGCCGCAGACGGCCGCCGGCTGGTGACCGACGTGGAGGGCGTGGCGATCGCGCCCGAGGGCGAATCCGGAGGCCTGCTGATCGTCTCCAGCCAAGGGGACTCAGCCTATGCGGCCTATCGCCTGGAGGACGGCGCCTATGTCGGCCGGTTCCGGATCGGGCCAGGCCCGGACGGGATCGGCGGGACCAGCGAGACCGACGGCATAGAGATCGCCCTGGGCGACTTCGGGTCGGATTTCCCCGAGGGCCTGATGATCGCCCAGGACGGCGACAACGCGCCGAAGGCCCAGAACTTCAAGATGGTCGATTGGCGAGAGGTCCGCCGCGCCCTCGGGCTCTGAGCGCGCGGCGAACCAAGGCGAGGCGGTCTCAGATCATCCCCTGCTGAGCGAACAGGAAGCCCACATAACCGGCGTAGGCGACGAGGAAGACCGCGCCCTCCCATCGCTTCAAGGTCCAGCCGGTCCGCAGGAAGAGGAGCAGGAGCAGACTCGCGGCGATCAGCACCCAGACATCCAGCTGGGCGATCTGCGCCGGCACGGGAATGGGCCGGACGGCCGCGGTGATGCCGAGGATGCCCAGCACATTGTAGATGTTCGAACCGATCACCCCGCCCAGCGCCACGTCGCAGTGGCGGCGCGCGGCCGCGACCAGGGTGGCCACCAGCTCCGGCAGGGAGGTGCCGACGGCGACGATGGTGAGCCCGATGACGGCTTCGGAGATCCCGAGGTCGCGGGCGAGGTCGACGGCGCCCGTCACCAACAGCCGCGCGCCGAGCACGGTGAGGGCCACGCCGCCCAGCGCCGCAAGCAAGGAGAGCCAGACCTTCCGAGGGCCAGGCCGGGCGTCCTCGGCGATGTGCAGGTGAACCTCGGCCTCCGGCCCGGCCTCGGCGCGCTCTGTGAAGTAGGCCCGCACGATGTAGGCGACCAGCAGCACCACGAGTATGAGGCCCAGCCACCGCTCCAGCGTTCCGGCGAAGATCGCTGCGGCGCAGACGGCGGTCGAGGCGGCGAGCACCACCCCGTCGCGGCGGTAGGCTTGAGGCGTGATGGCCAGCGCCCGGACCATGGCCGCGGCCCCAAGGATCAGCAGGATATTGGCGATGTTGGAGCCCACCACGTTGCCGACAGCGATCCCGGGCGCGCCCTCAAAAGCGGCGAGGAGGCTGGTGGTGAGCTCCGGAGTGGAGGTGCCGAACCCGACGAGGGTCAAGCCGATCAGCAAAGGCGAGACGTTGAAGGCGCGGGCCGCTCCGACAGCTCCCCGGACCAGGATCTCCCCGCCACCGGCCAGGAGCAGAAAACCAAGGGCGATGAAAAGCCACGTCACGCGGCGCCGGACGCAGGCTGGGCTGCATCTCCCTGAAGATTGAAATTAGGCATGCGACATCCCCTTGTTGCGGTTCGCCAGCTCCCACGGGGGTGAACGCTTCATCGCGGGCCCCGAGCGAACTGGCGCTCGTCGCGGTCCGACATCGCAACCTTGGAGGTCGCCAGAGGGGCCCGGCCCGCGTGGCGGCAAGATAGGGCGGCCCTCGCTGCGATCAAGCCCCGCCAAATGGACAAAACAGCAAAGCCCGCGGCGAAGCGGCGGAACCGCCCCGCTCGCCCTCCGTTCCGCCTGAACGCTCCAGGTCCACGGTCGCTGGGGGCGTGTTAGCGCGGCTCTCGAACGCGGGGAGGAATGGAACGCGCATGGGGTGGCTGAAGGCGCTGCACATCGCCGGCCTGATCGTCTGGTGCGCGGGCCTCATCTACCTGCCCGGCCTTCTGCTGGGCCATCGCCGCGTCGCCGACACCCAGGACTTCGCCCGCGTGCGCCGCGCCAGCCGGTTCGCCTACACCGCCATCGTCTCGCCGGCCGCCTTCGTAGCGGTGGGCGCGGGCATGGCGTTGCTGTTCGTCGCCGACGCCCTGCACGGCTGGATGTTCGTCAAGCTGGCCTTGGTGAGCGTTCTGACGGGAATCCATGTCCACTACGGCTACATCCTCGACCAGTTGTCGGACCAGAAGGTCGACCCGCCGCGGCGGAGGCTGTTCGGCCTCTTCGCCGGTCAGTTGGCGGTGATCGGGGTCATCCTGTTCCTGGTGCTGGCCGAGCCGCCCATCGCCACGGAGCCGCTGCCGCATTGGCTGACCACGCCGGGCGCGCTTCAATCCTCCTCGGCCAGCATCACGCCCATCTGATGTTCGAAGACCAGCTTGCCGCCATGCCAGCCCGCCAGGCCTACGAGGACCAGGCCCAGGGCCGAAAGGAAGGCGCCCCAGGGCAGCACCATCCCCTCGCGGTCGATCAGGCGCAGGCCCCAGTTCGCGCCGATCACGGAGAGGAGCATCATGGCCGCCACGGCGTGGCTCCAGCTCTCCGGCCGGCGTCGGATGCCGCGGGCGGCCAGGAGTTCGGCGGTCCCCACCACGGCGGCGAGCAGGCCGAGGCCGAAACCCCACCCGCTGGTCCAGAGGCTGACCCGGGCGAAGAACGGGTCGGCGGTCAGCCAGTAGAAGAAATCGCCGCCGAGGGTCGCGCAGACCAGAGCGATCGGGAAGGTGACGAGCATGGCGTGAATGGGGTGGCCGGCCAGCGCGATCTGCGAGCCGATCTCGTGATAGTGCGGGTCTCGGGCGGGTGGGGCCATGGGGGTGCAACGCCCACGCGGCCCCAGCGGTTCGGCGCGCCCCTCCTCGCCCTGGCCTGCGCGGCCTGTTCGGGGCCGTTCTCCACCCTTGATCCCGCCAGCCCCGCGGCCGAGCGCGTGGCCCTGCTGTGGTGGATCATGTTCTGGGGCTCGGCCGTGATTCTGGCCGGCGTGATGGCCGCAGCGCTCTACGCCCTGCGCCGGCGAGCCAGCGTAATTTCCGAACGCGGCTTCCTGATCGGCGGCGGCCTGGTCTTCCCGAGCGTCGTGCTGCTGGCCCTGCTGATCTGGTCGCTGCGGGAGGGGGATGCGACCAGCGCTCGGGCGGACGAGCCGGCCTATCGCGTGGAGGCCACCGCCTCGCAGTGGCGTTGGGAGTTCGCCTATCCGGAGGAGACCGCCGCTCCTACCCTGAACGTCCTTCACCTGCCGGCGGGTCGGCCGGTCCACGTGACGGTGCGATCCCGCGACGTGATCCACGCCTTCTGGGTCCCCCGCCTGGGCGGCAAGATCGACGCCATACCCGGGAAGGCCAACACCATCCGTCTGTTCGCGCCGGAGCCCGGGCTCTACCGCGGCCAGTGCGCGGAGTTCTGCGGCCTCTTCCACGTCGACATGGACTTCGAGGTGCAGGTGCATCCTGCAGACGAATTCGCCGCGCGGCTGGCGGCCGCGGGAGCCGCCCCATGACCGGAAAGCTCTCGGCCCTCGCCCGTCACAAGGCCCTGGACCATCTTTGGGGCACGCCCGGCGGATGGCGATCCCTGTCGGCCGTGAACCACTCCATCGTCGGACGCCGGTTCATGGTGACGGCGGCGATCTTCTTCCTGATCGGCGGGGTTCTGGCCATGCTGATCCGGGCCCAGCTCGCCGGGCCCGAGACTGCTTTTCTGGAGGCTGGCGCCTACCATCAGGTCTTCACCATGCACGGCGTGGTGATGATGTTCCTGTTCGCCATCCCGATGATCGAGGGCCTGGCGCTCTACCTATTGCCCAAGCTGCTCGGCGCGCGCGATCTCGCCTTCCCGCGGCTCAGCGCCTTTGGATACTGGTGCTACCTGTTCGGCGGCTCGATCCTCCTCCTGGCCCTGCTGGTGGGCGCGGCCCCGGACGCCGGCTGGTTCATGTACACGCCGCTGTCGTCCAAACCCTACACCCCGGGCATCAATTCCGACGTCTGGCTCATCGGTGTGACCTTCGTGGAGGTCTCCGCCGTCTGCGCGGCGGTGGAGTTCATGGCCACCGTGCTGAAGGTGCGGACGGCCGGCATGGCCCTGCAGCGGATGCCGATCCTGGTCTGGTACCTGTGGGTGACCGCGGCCATGATGCTGTTCGGCTTTCCCCCGCTGATCCTGGGCAGCGTGCTGCTGGAGGTCGAGCGGGCCTTCGACTGGCCCTTCTTCGACCCCCTGCGCGGGGGCGACCCCCTGCTCTGGCAGCACCTCTTCTGGCTGTTCGGCCACCCGGAGGTCTACATCATCTTCCTTCCCGGGGCGGGGGTGATCTCCACCCTCATCCCGGTCTTCGCCGGCCGGCCGCTGGTGGGCTACGCCTGGATCGTCTGCGCCATCGTCGCCCTGGCTTTCCTCAGCTTCGGGCTGTGGGTCCACCACATGTTCGCGACCGGCATCCCGCACCTGTCGCTGGCCTTCTTCTCGGCCGCCAGCACGCTGGTGGCGGTGCCGACGGCGGTGCAGGTGTTCGCCTGGCTGGCGACCCTGCTCGGGGGGCGGCCGCGGCTGCGCCTGCCGATGCTCTGGGTATTCGGATTCCTGTTCGTCTTCGTCACCGGCGGCCTGACCGGGGTGATGGTGGCGCTGGTCCCCTTCGACCTGCAGGCGCACGACACCCACTTCATCGTCGCCCACCTCCACTACGTTCTGATCGGCGGCTTCGTCTTCCCGATGGTGGCTGCGGGCTACTACTGGCTGCCGCACCTGACCGGCCGGCGACACACCGAGGGCCTGGGGGTCGCCGCCTTCTGGCTGACCTTCCTCGGCATGAACCTGACCTTCCTGCCCATGCACCTCACGGGGCTGCTCGGCATGCCGCGCAGGGTCTACACCTATGCGCCGGGCCTGGGCTGGGATGGGCTGAACCTCGCCTCCTCGATCGGCGGCTTCGTCATGGCCATCGGCTTCGGGCTCGTGCTGGTGGACGTGATCGCCCAGACCCGTTTCGGCCCGCGGACCTTCCGCAATCCCTGGAAGGCCGGCACGCTGGACTGGGCCATGCCCCTGCCGCCGCCGAGCTACAATCTCGCCAGCCTCCCGACCGTGGCCGACCGCGATCCGCTCGCCTCGCGGCCGGATCTTCCGGCGCGGCTCGCCGCCGGCGAAGGCCTCCTGGCGACACCTCGCAACGGCTGGCGCGAAACGCTCGGCGTCCACATGCTGACCGGCAAGCCCGAACAGGTGATCCTGCTGCCGGGGCCGACCTGGATCCCGCTCTTCACGGCGCTGGCCACTGGCGGCTTCTTCGTGGCCTTCCTCTTCAAGCTCTATTGGCTGGCGGCGCTTTCGCTGGCGGCCGTCGTCGCCTGCGCCTGGCGCTGGCTGTGGGCGAGCGGGCTCCGCCTCGACCTGCCGCCGGTGGACATCGGCAATGGCGAGACCGCGCCTTTGCATCCCATGTCCGAGGCGCCGCCCAGCCTCTGGGGCATGATCTTCACCCTGATGGCGAACGGGACCTTCTTCGCCTCCTTGATCTTCGGCTACGCCTTCCTGTGGGTGGTGGCGCCGAACTGGCCGCCGCCGGCCCTGATCGCGCCCAACCTGCCGATCCTGGCGATCGCCGCGTTCAGCCTTGCGGGCGGAGTCCCGGCCGCCGCCCTCGCCGCCAGGGCCAATCGGCAGGAGGACAAGGCTCGGCGGACGATCTGGCTCGGCGCAGCCCTCGTCCTGAACCTGGCTGCGGTGGCCGCCTTCCTGGCCATCGCCGCGCTCGCCCCTTCCCCCAGGGCCCATGCCTATGGCGCGGCCGTGGGCGCGCTTTGCCTCTACGGCGCGCTGCAGAACGGGATCGGAGCGCTCATCTGCGCCTATGCCGGGGCCAGGGCTGCACGCGGCTGGATCTCGACGTCTCGCGGCGTGGAGTTCCGCGCGCTTGGCCTTTGGCAGGGCTACGCCTCCGCCTCGGGCGGCGTCGTGTTGGCCGCACTCTACGCCCCGCTCGCAGGAGGCGGCGCATGAGACCGCCCCCGCCCGTCCTGCTGGTCGTGTTCGTCGCCGGCTTCCTCATCTGGAGCTCAGCCTTCGTGGCGCTCTATGCTGCCCACTCGCTGATCTGCGCTCGGGCGCCGGGCTGGCCGCCGGCCATCGCCCACGGGGTGATGGCCGCGATCTGGATCGGCCACCTCGCAGCGATCGCGGCGCTGGCGGCCTGGATCGTCCGACGCCATCCGACGGAACGGTCGGATCTCAGGTTCCTGCGGCGGACAAGCCTCATGCTCGCCCTGGCCGCCGGGATCGCCACCGTCTGGACCGGACTGCCCATCCTGACCACCCGGGCGTGCGGATGAGCCTGTCGCCGCCCGCCCGCCCGGACTAGAATGCCGACCAAGGGAGCCGCAACGTGAGCCGCGAAGACGTCCCCGTCCCCGCCGAACTGAAGGCCCGGATCCTGGAGATCCTTGGCGGCGGGCAGCTGATGACCCTGGCCACCCTGCGCGAGGACGGCTGGCCCCAGGCGACGACCGTCAACTACCTGCACCGCGGCGTCACGCTCTACTGCCTGGTGGGACGGGAGAGCCAGAAGCTCGTCAATATCCGCCGGGACTCGCGGGTTTCTGTAGCCATCGCGGGACCGCGGGGCGCGGAGAGATCGGTCAGCGGCCTCTCGATGGCCGCGCGCGCCGCCGAGGTGGCCGAACCGCATCTGATCGAGGAGCTCAACCACCTGATCTGGGGTCGCCGGGAAGTGGAAGCCTTCGCGCCGCATCCGAGTTCGCCCAGCGTGGCGGTGCTGGAGATCCGGCCGGAGATCATCTCCCTGGTGAACTACGCCCATCCACCGGGTCAGCAGGTGCTGCTGCGGGTGGTCGAGGACTTCGAAGTCGAGCCGATCTAAGGCGCCTCGACGCTCTCGATGTAGCGGGCCAGGGCCGCGATCTCGTCCGGCTGGAGCTGCAGGCGGGGCATTTCGAAATGCCCGTCGCGGGAGATGGCGGCGAGGCGGCGCTCGAGGGCGGGACCAGTGCTGCGCAGGCGCACGACGGCGAAGGGCGGGCCGTTCGAGGGGGACGACGAGGTCCCCTGGCCGATATCGTGACAACCGCTGCACCGCTGCTCGGCGACGGCGCGGCCGCGTTGCAGCTCGAAGTCGCTGGCGGAAACGAGCGACGCGGCCGGCTTCTCCAGCCCCGCACAGCCGGCGACCACGAAGCCGAACCCGATTGCAGCGATCCTGAAGCTCATGGCGCCGACCTCCCGTTCCTGGCGTACATCGGCCAGATTGGACCTTAGGGCGGCGTCGGCAAGCGGCCTTGACCTCGATCAAGGCGCCGGGCGAGGCCCTGAGGTGGCATAACGCCTGCGAAGGAGCGGTCCATGAACGGGCACAACATCTTTCTCGCCGCCTTCTGGGCGGGTCTGGCCAGCCTGCTGTTGGTCATCCTCGGCCTCTCGGTCGATGCGCGGCGTCGCGAGGACGAATGGTGAGCCGCGCCTGGCGCGCCGGTTCCGCAGCCTTGGCGGCGCTGTCCGCCCTGGCGGTCGGGGCCCATGCGGAATCGCGCCTGCCGCAGGCCGAGGGCGCGGCGTTCCGGCCTCTGGGCCCCGGCGTCGCCATGCCGGGTTTCGGGGCGCAGGCGCAGCTCGGCCCCTCGGAGATCGAGGATCTGACGGAGTACGTGCTGGCGCTCTCGGGCCGAGCCACCGACGCAAAGGCGGTGGGACGCGCCATCCCGCTCTACGAGGCCCATTGCGCCGCCTGCCACGGCCTGGCCGGCGAAGGAAACTCGGAGAACCGCACCCCGGATCTCTCGGATGATGCGTGGATCTACGGCGGAAGCCGCGAGGCGATCCGCAACCAGATCTGGCGTGGCGACGACGGCCGCGGCCCCGGCCGCCACGCCTTCGGCCCGGCCTCCGCTCCCCCGAAGACCGGCGGCTGAGCCAGGCTCAGTGCGAGACGAAGAGCGGCAGGGTGCGCTGGTCCAGCATGCCGCGACTGGCGCCGCCCAGCACCGCTTGGCGCACGCGCGAGTGGCCGTAGAGGCCCATCACCACCACATCTGCCCCAAGGTTCTGCGCGTGCCGGCGGATCAGCACGTCGGCCTCCTCGCCGCGGGTGCGGTCGACAATGACGTCGGCCTTGCAGCCGTGATCTTCCAGATGGCGCTGGAGGACCCCTTCCGGCCCCTCGCCGTTGGGCGAGGCGATCAGCACCGTCACCTGGCCGGCCTCAGTCAGCATCGGCATGGCGTCGCGCAAGGCGCGGGCGGCTTCGCGGGTTCCGTTCCAGGCCACCAGGATCCTGTCGCCGATCTTCAGGTCGGACACCATGTCCGGCACGATCAGCACCGGGCCGCCGCAGCCCATCGCCAGGTCGGCGGCGCCCATCGGGGTTCCATGGGCGTCGAGCCCGCCGCGCGCAGGATGCACGACGACGTCCGCGCGACGGGCGTGCTGCATGTAGCTGTCGGGCCCTTCGGCCTCGATCACCACCCACTCGCTGGCGACCCCGGCGTTGGCGGCCGCTTGCTCGAAGGCCTCGCGCGCGGCTTCGGCCCGCTTCGTCACGTAGGCGCGGTGCTCGGCCAGCATGTCCTGCATCACCTGGGCGGGAAGATAGGCGCCGTAGGTCGGGCCCATATAGGGCGGCAGGAAGGGCTCCAGCACGAAAGCGCCCTTCAGCCGCCCGCCGAAGCGAGCGGCGAAGGCCGCGGCCGCGGCATAGCGCGAGGGAGCCGCTTCGCCTGCATCGGCATAGACCAGGACGTCTCGATAGCTCATCGGCCAATCTCCCGTTGATGCGTTCGTCGTCTTTAACGCCGGATCTCACGGCCAGGCTTTGACCCTCGTCAAGGCCGACCGGACGGTTCGGTTCCAAGTTTGGTCTCCAATGGAGGACAAACCATGGGCGAGCGACTCGGCATCGATGCGGATCCCCTGAATTTCGGGCGCGGCGCGCGGGAGTTCGCCGCCTTCTTCGCCGCAGGCTTACGGGCCCTCTTTCAGCTGGCGACAGGGCGGATGCCGCGGCCGGCGCAGCGCCGCCCCCCGAGGACGCGACGCGACGTCACCGAGCAGATCGGCTCGTTCCCGCTGCACGACTGAACTAGCCGCGGGTCGACCAGGCCAGCCAAGCGGCCACGGCGACGAGGCCCAACGCGAAAACCATCCGCAGCCAGGGATTGGCGCCGGCCGCATACGGGCGGGCCGCCCCCGCCAGCCACACGACGGCGCCGTGAACCGCGATGCTGACGGCAAGGTGGATTGCGCCCAGGGCCAGGATCTGACCGGCGACGCCGCCCTCGTCCGGCCGGGTGAAGCCCGGCAGCAGGGTGACGTAGAAGACCGCGGCCTTTGGATTGAGCACATTGGCGACGAAGCCGCGCCAGGCGAAGCGGCCGTAGGCGCCGGACACGACCGCGGGCGCCCCGTCGGGGGTCCCCCGCCACGCCTCCACCGCCAGCCACAGCAGGTAGCCGACGCCGGCGAAGCGCAGGGCTTGGTAGAGCCAAGGCGCGCGCGTCATCGCCTCGGCAAGACCGATCACGGCGGCCAGCATGTAGACCGCCAGCCCCGCCGTGATCCCTACAATCGTAGCCCAGCCGGCGGCGCGGCCATGACGCGCCGCCACCAGGGCGAGGTAGCCCATGTTGGGCCCGGGCGTTAGCTCGATCAGGCCGACGGCTAGCAGAAAGGCGGCGAGCCTCGGAAGATCGGGAAGGACGTCCAGGCCCGGCCCCTTATTCGGCGGGCTCGAACCGCTTGGCGATAGCCAGGCCGATCAGGGCGGCTGCGGCCGCGGCGATGGCCGCCGTCGCCATCGGGTGCTCCTTGACCTCGGCCACGGCGCCGCGGGCGACCGCTTCGGAACGTTTGCGCGCCTCGGTCACGAAGGTCTGGGCCGCCTCGTTCAGGTCGGCGGCGGCGCGGGCGAAATTGTCCCGCGTCTCGTCGCTGATGGCCGCGCCAGCCTTCTTCAGTTCGTGGGTCACTTCCTCGAGCGCCTCTTCGAGGTTCTCGGTCAGGTTCTTCACCAGGGATTTGCTCATGATCGCGCTCCAGTTGGGTGCGGCCTCAAGGAGCCACGATCCCGGCTGCGGCGCTTTGACGCCGGTCAACGGATTCGCGCCCCAGGCGGGCGAGCAGGCCTTCGATCAGGGCGGCGCGCTGGGCGTCGTCGGCCGCCTCCTCCAGCCGGGCGTCCAGAGCCAGAAGCAGAGCGGCGCGGGCGTTATGCCAGTCGGGCCGGGCCACCGCCTCGGGATCGATGCGGGGCTCATTCGCCACGGCCGCAGCACCCGAACGGTGGAGCACGAAGCCCTCGTCCAGCCGCGGGCTGAGGATGCCGTCGGCTGCAAAACCTGCCTCCGTCAGGCGGCCGCGCAAGCCCTCGATGGCGGCCGGTTCCCCATGGGCGAGGAACACATCGCCGGCGACAGGTGCCCGCGCCTTGGCCCAGGAGACCAGCCCGTCGGCGTCGGCGTGGCCCGAATAGACGTCCAGCGAGCGAATGCGGGCGCGGACCTGGATCTGCTCGCCCTGGATGCTGACCCGCTCGGCGCCCTCCTGCAGGATCCGCCCGAGCGTCCCCACGGCCTGGTAGCCTGGAATCAGCACTGTGGCCTGCCGGCGCCACAACAGCCGCTTCAGGTGCTTGCGGACCCGCCCAGCGTCGCACATGCCGCTGGCGGCCAGGATGATGTGCCAGCCGGAAAGGCGGTCCAGCCGGTCGCTCTCCGAGGGATGGCGCAGGAACTTCAGCCGCTCTCCATCGTGCAGGCCCTCGAACGGATTGCGCCCGGTGTTTCGGTTCCAGCCGCGGCGGCGGAAGACTTCAGTGGCCTCGATGGCCAACGGCGAGTCCAGGAAGATGTCGGCCTTCGGCGCTGCGCCATCGTCCATCAGCGCGAGGATGTCGGCCAGCAGTTCCTGAGACCGCTCCACGGCGAAGGCGGGGATCAGCAACGGGCCGCCGGCGGCGTGGGCGGCGCGCAGCTCCTCGGCCAGCATCTCGCGCCGGCGCTCGGGGTCGATCCAGGGCCGGCGGCGCTCGCCGTAGGTGGACTCGATCACCAGGTGATCCACACCCACGGGACCTTCGGGATCTGGCGAATAGTCCCGGCCGCCGGGGCCGAGGTCGCCCGAGAACAGAATGGAAAGCGGCCCCTCCTCCGTCTCCACGCGGACTTCGATGGAGGCCGAGCCCAGGATGTGACCGGCTTCCCAATAGACGGCGCTGATTCCAGGCGCGACCTCGACCGGCTGGCCGAGCTTGACCTTCCGGAACAGGTCCATGGTCTTGAGCGCATCCCGCTGGGTGTAGATCGGCTCCACCGGCGGGCGGCCGCGACGCTGATTGCGGCGGTTGAGCTGGCGCACCTCGCTCTCCTGAATGCTGCCGGCGTCGGGCAGCATGACGGCGCAGAGATCCCGGGTTCCCGCGGTGGCGTAGACCGGCCCATCGAAACCCGCCTTGGCGAGCTTGGGCAGCAGGCCCGAATGGTCGATATGGGCGTGGGTCAGGAGGACGGCGTCCACCTGATCGGCCGGAAATGGAAACGGCTGATAGTTCAGAGCTTTCAGGGTCTTCGGTCCCTGGAACATGCCGCAGTCGATCAGCACGGTCGCCGCGCCCGTCTCCAGCCGCGCGCAGAAGCCGGTCACGCAGCCGGCCGCGCCGTGAAAGGTTAGGGTGACAGTCAAGCGACGAACTCCTCGGCGAGCGCCCGGGCCAGGAGCGGCGCCAGGGCTACGGCGTTCGTAGAATGCGCACAGGAGTCGGTCGAGATCACCCGCCCGGCGCCCGCCTTGGCCAGCTTGCGGCCGGCCGCGGCGTCGAACAGCGCGTGCACCACCGCGACTTCGAGGGCGGCCGCGCCCAGCCCTGCGAACAGCCGCAGGGCTTCGGCCAGGGTGCCGCCGCTGGAGCAGATGTCGTCGATCAGGGCCACCCGACGGCCCCGAACCTCGAGTTCTGGCGGCAGGATCAGGCGCACGCGCCGATCTCCCAGCCGCACCTTGCGTAGAACGGCATGGTCGCATCCCAGAACGCCTGCGACCTTCCGCGCCCAAGGCTCGGATTCTTCGTCGGGGCCGACGACCAGCGGGTTCCCCGCCGCGCCCAGAGCCTCGCCCAAGGCTTCCGCGGCCGACACGGCGGTCGTGGAGGCGGGGGCGAAGACAGGGCCCAAGTCCGCCGTACGGTGCAGGTGCGGCTCCACGGTCACGATGCGGTCGAACTGCGCGCCCAGCAGGCCGCCGATCACGTCGCGGCTGAGCGGCTGGCCCGGCGAGAACACCGCGTCCTGGCGCATGTAGCACATATAGGGGGCGACCAGGACCAGCCGGCGCACGCCGGCCCGGCGCCAGGCGTCGCAGGCGAGGAGCAGGCGGACAAGCTTGCCGTTCGGCCGGTCCAGCCCGGCATAGGCGAGGACCGTTTCGTCCCCCGGCGACACCTGCGGCAGGACTTCCCCATCCGGGAAGACGTGGGCGGCCACGGCTCGGAACGGAAGGCCGAGCACGTCGGCCAGGCGCCGGGCCGGCGCTTCGTCCTCCGCGAAGGCGTGGACGGCGAAGCTCATGACGCGAACCTGAAGCCGTGGTCTTCCTCGGCGGCCTCGAGGGCGAACTGGAAGTCCGAGGGCTCCGAGCCGTGGATGCGGAACAGCGGCGCGCCCTCCACCACCTCGTCGCCGACCTTGTGCAGCAGGTCGACCCCGGCCCCCGGATCCGTGGGCGCGCCGGCCAGCCTTGCGATGGTGGCGATGCGCCAGCAGTCCACCTGGGCGATGCGCCCGGCGCGCGCGGCGCGCACCTCGTGAACCCGCGACCCGAGGGCTCCGGAAATCGGAGAGGGGCCCTGGGCCTTGGCGATCTCGTCCATCTTGCGGGCCGCAGCCCCGCTGGCCAGCAGTTCGCGGGCGCGCGCCTCGCCCTGCCCGCCCCGGACGTCAGGATCGGCCTCCAGGATCCGGCCGGCGAGGCGGATGGATTTTTCCCGCAGGTCCGCTGGCGCGTCGGGACGCCCGCGGAGAACGGCGCGTACATCGCGCGCTTCCAGCACCGGCCCGACCCCGAAGCCGACCGGCTCCAGCACGTCGGTCAGGAGCACTTCGGTCTCCAGCCCAAGCCGTCCGGCGACGTGCTCGAACAGTTTCTTCAGTCTCAGGGCGGCGCGACGGTCGCGGATCTTGGCGCTTGGACCGACCGGCACGTCGAGCAGCAGCCGGGTGGAGCCGGCGGCGACCTTCTTGGAGAGGATCGAAGCCACCATCTGCTCTGGCGTGTCGATGGCCAGCGGCCGCTCCACCGAGATCAGCACGTCGTCGGCCGGCGAGAGGTTGACCCGCCCGCCCCAGACGACGCAGGCGCCGCAACGCTCCACCACCGCCCGCATCTCTTCCTCGGAAAGGTCGACCCGAGCGAGCACCTCCATGGTGTCGGCCGTGCCGGCCGGCGAGGTGATGGCCCGCGAGGATGTCTTGGGCATCAGCAGGCCGTGGGCGGCCACGATAGGCGCGACGATCAGGGAGGTGCGGTTGCCCGGCACGCCGCCGATGCAGTGCTTGTCCACGACCGTCCGGCCGTCCCAATCGAGCCGGCGGCCGGCGGAGATCATCGCCCGCGTCATGTCCAGGGTTTCGTCGGGGGTCATGAAGGCCGCGCAGGCGATCAGGAAGGCGGCCACCTCGATGTCGGACCAACGATGCTCGGAAAGGTCGCGGGCGATGGCCTCCAGTTGCGGAAGGGTCAGCACCTCGCCGGCCACCTTGTCGCGTACGAAGGCGAAGCTGCGGGCCGGCGGCGCGGGCGCCACCTCGACCAAGGCGCCAGCGGGCAGGCCCAGCCGCCGGAACAGCGGCTGGGGCGCGCCGATCTCGCCCGGCGCCACCAGGGCGGGATCGTCGCAGATCACCGGCGAGGCCAGCAGGCGCAGGCTCCCAGCATGAACCTCCACCCGCCGCGCCCCGGCCAGCCGCTCGGGCCGCACCGCCACGCAGTCGCGCGACAGGAACACCGCGTTCTCGCGATAGGTGTCGAAGGCGAGCGGCTTCAGGCGCAGGGCCACGCCCGAGGCCTCGGGCGGAAGCTCGGCCATCAGGCCGGAATCCGCACGTCGCGCAACCGGCTCCGAAGCGCCTCGGCGCCGTCCAGGGTCCGGTCGTGGGCGTCGGCGACCTCGACCAGGCGCGCCGTGGCGGGCTTGAGCGCGCCGCGCAGCACGCCCAGCGCCCGCGGCGGCGCGAACAGGACCAGTTGCTTGAAGGCGCCCCGCACGGCGGCAGCGTCCAGGTCGCGGGCCAAGGCGGTCAGGAAGCGGCGCTCGGCGGCCTCGTCCGGGTCGGCGTCGTACATGTTGGAGCGGCCATCGCCGGCGCGGCTGTGCACCGTGCCGCCGTGGGCGTGAGCCGGGGGACGGTCCGCCTCGCCGAACCTGCGGGCGAGTTCGGGGATCTCGTGCAGCGGGCCATGGCGACGGCGCTCCTCGAAGATGTGGGCGTTGCGGCCGTCGGCGGCGACGATCCAGGTGGTGACATCGGCAGTCATGTGGGCCTCCATTCCGGCGTGAACCATGGCGAGCCGCCGCGGGCGCGCCGTGACCGAAATCAAACCATCGCCCGGCGGCCCGCGCTTGGATAGGATCGTTCCTGGAGGAGCCCCAATGAAGCACGCCGTCGTCCTCGCCCACCCGAATCCGGCGAGCTTCACCCACGCCAACGCCGCCGCCTACGAAACCGCCGTGCGCGCCCTCGGCCACGAGACGGTGCGCCGGGACCTCTACGCCGCAGGTTTCGACCCCCGGATGCCGGCGCAGGAGATTCCCGGCGCGCCGGATTACCGGATCGCGGAGGAGGTGGCGGCCGAGCGCGCCCTCGTCGCCGAAGCCGACGTCTTCGCCTTCTTCTATCCGTGGTGGTTCAACGCTCCGCCCGCCATCCTCAAGGGCTATGTGGACCGGGTGATGGGGCCGGGCTTCGGCTATGCGCCGGGTCCTTCGGGCGTACAGCCGTTGCTGGCGGGCCGGCGGCTGGTCAGCTTCACCACCTCCGGCGCGCCGGACGCCTGGGTGGCCCAGACCGGGGCGCTCGAGACCCTGAAGCGCGGCTTCGACGCCCATCTTGCCGGGGTCCTGGGCCTGTCGGTCGCAGACCATGTCCACATCGGCGGCGTCGTCGCCAACATGACGCCCGAGGCGGCCGAGGCGCTGCTGGCCGAGACGGCGGACGCGGCGCGGAGGCTGTTCGGCGACGCCTCCGTATGACTACGTAGGGAAGAACCCTTAGGGGACCCTCCCGAATTTTTCGAAGTCCCTCCTGCCCGTAAGCCTTGGGTCAAGCAGGAGGCCCGCATGACCCTCATCCACGCATTCGACGACGTCCGCCCGGCTCCGACCCGGCCCGCCCAACCCGCGCGCCCGGTCGCCGCGAACGACGACATCCTGGCCGGGATCGGCGTGCGGATGACCTTCGCAAAGGACGAAGAGATCTATGGTCAGGGCGAAGACGCCGACCTCGTCTACCGCGTGGTGAGCGGGGTGGTCCGCACCTCCTCCTTCACCGCCGATGGCCGCCGTCAGATCGGCGACTTCTACTATCCGGGCGACACCTTCGGCGTCGAGACCGGCGAAGCCCACCTGATGGCCGCCGAGGCCCTGACCGACTGCGTGGTGATGATCGCCAAGCGCAAGGCGCTGCGCCTGGCCGTCGGCGACGAGCGGGTCCAGGCGATGATCTGGGACGCCACGGTGCGCGAACTGGAGCGGTCGCGCGAGCACCTGCTGCTGCTGGTCCGCAAGACCGCCTGCGAACGGGTGGCGAGCTTCCTGAAGGGCCTGGCCGAACGCGCCGAGGGCGAAACGGTTGAGCTGGCCATGAGCCGCCAGGACATGGCCGACTATCTGGGCCTGACCATCGAGACGGTTTCGCGCATGGTGACCCAGCTGCAGGGCGTCGGCGTGGTGGAGTTCAAGAGCTGCCGTCACTTCCGCGTGCGCGATCGTGCGGCGCTGGAAACCATGGCCGCCAGCTGATCGGACCGGCCATGAGCGGGCTGCACGCGGCGGTGGAAAGCTGGGAGGCTTGGGTCATGGATGACCGGACGCTGAGGGACAAGGTTCAACAGGCCCTGGACTCCGCCGCCGCGCTCGACGCCCGGGCGATCGGCGTGGCGGTGAAGGGCGGCGTCGTCACCTTGACGGGCCACGTTCCGACCTTCGGCCAGCGGCTGGCCGCCGAGCGGGCCGCCCGCGCCGTCGACGGCGTGCGCGCCCTGGCCCAGGAGCTGGAGGTGCGGACTCCGGATCTGACGGCCCAGGCCGACGACGAAGTCGCCGCCCGCCTGGTCCGCGCGCTCGACGCCGACATCGCCGCGCCGGGTCATATGATCAAGGTGCGGGTCGACGAGGGCCACGTGATCCTGACCGGCGAGGTGGAGCACGGCTATCAGCGCGACGCCGTCGAAAGGTGCGTGCGTGGCGAGAAGGGCGTGCGCCGGCTGACGAACCACATTGTGGTGCGGCCGAGAGCCACCGCCCCCGACCTGACGGCGCGGATCGAGGAAGCCTTCGTGCGCCAGGCGCGTACCGACGCCGCGCCCGTGCAGGTCGTCGTCGAGGACGGTCAGGTGCGGCTGGAGGGCCGCGTGCGGGCCGCCTTCCAGCGCGAGATCGCCGAACTGGCGGTGCGCGCCGCGCCCGGCGTGGCCGGCGTCGACAACCGCATCCACGTCGAGCCCTGATCCCAAGCCCCCGAAGGAGGCGCGCCCCGTGTCCGTCAAGAGCATCCTCGTCCACGCCGAGCCCGGCGACCGCTGCGAGGCGCGGCTGGCCTGCGCCGCCGACCTCGCCCGCCGCTTCGACGCGATCCTGATGGGGGTGGGCGCCCAGCAGCTGCAATCGGCCGCCGTCTTCGACCCCTTCGGCATGCTGGCCGCGGAGTTCCACACGGCGCTGGCCGAGCAGCTTCAGGCCGACCTCACCAGCGCCGAGGAGAGCTTCCGCCGCCATGCCGCCGGCCTCAAGGCCGAGTGGCGGGCGGTCGCCGAAACGCCGACCTCCGCCGTCGCGCGCACCGCCCGTGGGGCGGACCTGATCGTCGCCGGCGGCGCGCCGCTGGAGATGGTGGACGTCTTCAAGTCGCTGGACGTGGCCGAGCTGGCCATCACGGCGGGACGCCCGGTGCTAGTGGCGCCGCCCGAGGCGCGGAGCCTCAAGGGCGAGGGCGTGGTGGTGGCCTGGAAGGACACGCGAGAGGCTCGGCGCGCCTTGGCCGACGCCCTGCCCTTCCTCAAGGCCGCCGAGCGGGTGGTGGTGCTGGAGGTCTGCGACGCCGACCGGGTCGACGCCGCCACCCTGCATACCGAGGAGGTTGTCGCCCATCTGGGCCGCCACGGCGTGCGGGCGACGCCGATGGTGCTCGCGGCGCCGGACGATCAGGTCGTCACCGAACTGCAAGCCCAGGCCGAGGCCATCGAAGCCGACCTGATCGTCTCCGGCTGCTATGGTCACAGCCGGCTGAAGGAATGGGCGTTCGGCGGCGTCACCAAGGACCTGTTGCGGCGCCCCGAGCGTTTCGTGCTGCTGAGCCACTGAACGGGCCTCGACGTTTGCGCGCCGCTCCGGCGCGAAGCCGCAGGAGCAAGCATGACCACGCGCAATCTCGACGCGCTGTTCCACCCGCAGGCCATCGCCCTCGTTGGGGCGAGCAATGCGCCGGGCTCGGTGGGCCAGGTGCTGTCGCGCAACCTGCTGGAAAGCGGCTTTGCCGGACCGGTCCTGCCGGTGACCTTGCGGGCCAAGGCGATCCGCTCGGCCATCGCCTACGCCTCGGTCGGCGACCTGCCGCTGGTTCCGGACCTGGCGGTGATCGCCACGCCGGCGCCGACGGTTCCGGGCCTGATCGCCGAGCTGGGGGCCAAGGGGTGCCGGGCCGCGGTGGTGATCACCGCCGGCGTGAACGGGCCGCTGCGCCAGGCGATGCTGGACGCGGCCCGGCCGCACCTGCTGCGCGTGATGGGCCCCAACTGCCTGGGATTCATCTCGCCGCCCCAGGGGATAAACGCCAGTTTCGCCCACCTGACGCCGGCCCCCGGCGGCCTGGCCCTGGTTTCGCAATCGGGCGCGGTGGCCGCCGCAGCCATCGACTGGGCCCAGGCGCGCGGCATCGGCTTTTCGCACATCCTCTCGATCGGCGACGCCGCCGACGTCGATTTCGGCGACCTCCTGGACTACCTGGCGCTCGACGCCCAGACCCACGGGATCCTGCTCTATGTGGAGAGCCTGACCGACGCGCGGAAGTTCCTGACCGCCGGCCGGATCGCCGCCCGCACCAAACCGGTCGTGGTGGTGAAGGCCGGGCGCGGCGCCTCCGGAGCGAAGGCGGCCTTTTCCCACACGGGAGCCCTGGCGGGTTCCGACCTAGCCTATGACGCGGCCTTCCGGCGGGCGGGCATGCTGCGGGTGGGCGAGCTGCGCGAGCTGTTCGACGCCGCCTCGGCCCTGGCCGCGGGTCTGCGGGTCGGCGGCGACCGGTTGGCGGTGCTGACCAACGGCGGCGGGGCCGGCGTAATGGCCGCCGACGCGCTGGAGGCGCGCGGCGGTCGGCTGGCGGAGCTCTCGCCGGCGACCCTGGAGGCGCTGGACGCCATGTCGCCGGCCAACTGGTCGCGGGGCAATCCGGTGGACATCCTGGGCGACGCGCGCGCCCACCTCTACGCCCGTTCGCTGGAAGTCCTGCTGGGCGATGCGGCGGCCGACGCCATACTGGTGATGAACTGCCCCACCGCCGTGGTCGACAGCACCGAGGCCGCCGACGCGGTGGTGGAGACCCTGAAGGCCCACCGCTATCACCGCCCCGTCCTCGCCGCGTGGCTCGGACAGAGCGCCGTGGCCGAGGGCCGCCGCCGGCTGGCCGCTGCCGGAGCGCCGGCCTACGAAACGCCCGACGAGGCGGTGCGCGCCTTCATGCACCTCGTCGATCACCGCCGGAACCAGGCCGCCCTGATGCGGACGCCCGCGGCCGAACCCGACGCCCCCGACCGCGCCGCCGCGCGGGCCGTGGTGGCCCAGGCCCAGGCCTCGGGCCGCCGGGTGCTGACCGATCCGGAGGCCCGCGCCCTCTTGCGCGCCTATGGCGTGCCCACGGTGGAGAGCCTGGAGGTCGAGACGCCGGAAGCCGCCGCTGAGGCGGCGCGGCGCTTTGGCCGGGCCGTCGCCCTGAAGATCCTGTCCCAGGACATCAGCCACAAGTCCGACGTCGGCGGCGTGGCCCTGGGCCTGACAGATCCCGAGTCCGTCGCCGCTGAGGCCCAGGCCATGTTGGACCGGGTGCGGGCCGCCCGGCCGGAGGCGCGCATCCAGGGCTTCGTGGTGCAACCGATGATCCGCCGGCCGCACGCTCAGGAACTGCTGGCCGGTGTGGCCCAGGACCCTACTTTCGGCCCTCTGGTGGCGTTCGGCGCCGGCGGGATCGGGGTGGAGGTGACGCCGGACCGCGTGGTCGGTCTGCCGCCGCTCGACGAAGTGCTGGCCAAGGACATGGTCGGGCGCACGCGGGTCTCGCGCCTGCTGGCGGGCTATCGCGACCGCGCGCCGGCGAATCTCGACGCCGTGGCGGCCGTGCTGATCGCGCTCGCGCGCCTGGCGGTGGATACGCCGGAGATCGCCGAGCTGGACATCAACCCGCTGCTGGCCGACGTCGACGGGGTGCTGGCTCTGGACGCCCGGATCTCCCTGCGGCCCGAGGGCGAACCGCCGGCGCGGACGGCGATCATTCCCTATCCCGAGGGCCTCTCGCGGGTGCTGGAGGTGGGCGGCGAGCCCCTGACCCTCCGCCCCGTCCGCCCCCAGGACGGGCCGCTGCTGGCCGAGATGGTGGAGAAGAGCGCGCCTGAAGACGTGCGCCTGAGGTTCCGCTCCGGTTTCCGCACCCTGCCGCCCGGCTGGGCCGAACGGCTGTCGCAGATCGACTACGACCGGGAAATGGCGCTGGTGGCGGAGGATCCCGGCGGGGCGGTGGTGGGGGTTTCGCGGCTGGCCTGCGACCCTGAGGGCGAATCCGGGGAGTTCGCCCTGATGGTGCGCAGCGACCATCAGGAGCGGGGCCTGGGCCGCGTCCTGCTGGGCGCGATCCTGGATCACGCCGAGGCGCGGGGCCTGGGCTCGGTCTGGGGCGATGTCGCCCGCGAGAACAAGCGGATGCTGGAGATGGCCCGGAGTTTCGGCTTCGAACGCCGGCCGGCCGAGGAATTCGAACGCGTGCGGGTGGTGAAGACCTTCTCCGCTCCGCCGCCGACATGAGGCGCCCGCCCCTTGCCCCGATCCGGCTTCACCTCTAACCCGCCAGACGCCATGCCGAGCCGCGCCATCGACGAGGATCAATCCACCCGCCTTCCGCGCCAGGCGCCGATAAGGCCGGCCTATGCCTACCTGGCGGCGGCGCTCCTGATCGGGGCCCTCATGCTGCTGCACCAGATGCTGGGGCCGATCTTCGGCGGCCGGGTGGTGTTCCTGGTGCTGGTGCCGGGCGTGATCGCGGCGGCGGCGGTGGGCGGGGCCGGCCCAGCCCTGGCGGCCACGGCGCTGGGCCTGGTGGTCGCCCTAGGGCTGCACTGGAACGACATCGTGGGAGACCCGGCCAATCTGACGGCCGCTCTGCTGTTCGCGGCGATCGGGGTCGCCCTGGCGGTGGGCGGGTGGCGGATGCGCCGGGGCGGTCTGGAGAACCAGGAGGCCCTGAACCACCTGGCTGAGCGCGAGGCGCACCTGCGTTCGATCCTGGCGACGGTGCCCGACGCCATGGTGGTGATCGACGAGCGCGGCGTCATGCAATCTTTCAGCGCCGCGGCCGAGCGCCTGTTCGGCTGGTCGGCGGAGGAGGCCATTGGCCGCAACGTCTCCATGCTGATGCCCTCCCCTTACCGCGAGGCGCACGACAGCTATCTGGAACGCTACCTGCGCACGGGCGAGCGCCGGATCATCGGCATTGGCCGGGTGGTGGTGGGCGAGCGGCGCGACGGCTCGACCTTCCCCATGGAGCTGGCCGTGGGCGAGATGAAGACCGACCGGCGGTTCTTCACCGGCTTCATCCGTGACCTGACCGAGCGCCAGGCCACCGAGCGGCGCCTGCAGGACATGCAGTCGGAACTGGTCCACGTCTCGCGCCTGACGGCCATGGGCGAGATGGCCTCGGCCCTGGCGCACGAGCTCAACCAGCCGCTGTCGGCCATCGCCAACTATGTGAAGGGCACGGTGCGGCTGCTCGAGACCCCCGAGCCCGACCGGGAGACGATCCGCACGGCGCTCGCCAACGCCGGCGACCAGGCCCTACGGGCGGGCCAGATCATCCGCCGTCTGCGCGACTTCGTCTCCAAGGGCGAAGCCGAGCGGCGCATCGAAAGCCTGCCGAAACTGTTGGAGGAAGCCGGGGCGCTCGCCATGATCGGCGCCAAGGAACGTGGGGTGCGCCTGCGTTTCGACCTCGATCCCGAGGTCGATCTCGTGCTGGCCGACAAGGTGCAGATCCAGCAGGTGGTGCTGAACCTCATGCGCAACGGCATCGACGCCATGGAGAACGCCGCCGTACGCGACCTCACCGTCTCGGCGCGACCCGCCTCCGGCGACATGGTGGAGATCGCCGTGGCCGACACGGGCTCGGGCATCGGGCCGGAGGTGGCCAGCCAGCTCTTCCAGCCCTTCATCACCACCAAGGCCCAGGGCATGGGGGTGGGTCTGTCGATTTCGCGTACGATCGTGGAAGCGCATGGTGGGCGAATCTGGTTCGAATCCCATCCCGGCGGCGGATCGGTCTTCCGGTTCACGCTGCGCGGCGTAAAGGAGGGCGACCTTGCCGGAGACGACTGAGCCGGTCGTGCACGTCATCGACGACGACGAGGCCATGCGGGATTCGCTGGCCTTCCTGCTGACCACTTCGGGCCTGACGCCCAAGACATACGAGTCGGCGCACGCGTTCCTGGACGCCCTGCCCGAGATCGAGCCTGGCTGCATCGTCACCGATGTGCGGATGCCCGACATGAGCGGCCTCGAACTCTCCCGCCGCCTGAAAGAGCTGAACGTCCCGCATCCGATCATCGTGATCACCGGCCATGGCGACGTACCGCTGGCGGTGGAGGCGATGAAGGCCGGGGTGGTCGATTTCCTGGAGAAGCCGTTCGACGACGACGCCATGCTGGGGGCGATCCGCTCGGCCCTGACCGAAGGCGCGCAAACCAGCCACGCGCAGGAGGAACGCCGGAAGTTCGAGGCCATGCTGGCCGCCCTGTCCCCGCGCGAGACCGACGTCCTGCGCGGCGTCATCGCCGGCAAGCAGAACAAGGTCATCGCCTACGAGCTCGGGATCAGCGCCCGCACGGTGGAGGTCTACCGCGCCAACGTCATGACCAAGACCGGCGCGGCCAGCCTGTCGGAACTGGTGCGCATGGCGCTGCTGGCGGGGTTCTGAGGCGAAAGAGACCGCCCTACTTCGTCAGCATCTCCCGCATGTCCGGCAGACTGGTCAGCCAGATGGCCAGCTGATCGTCCAGGCCAGTATCGGTCACGCCGGGGGCTGAGGCGACGTCCTGACGGAAGAACAGATGCCCTTCGTCGCTGCGCATGGCGGTGGTGAACCGGTGCTGCAGGTTCCACGCGTTGACCGCCTCGAAAGCCACCGTCTGCTCCTCGGCGCCGAACAGGGCGAATTGCAGGGACGCGCAGCGCGGGCCTTTGCAGTCCAGAAGGAAGACCACGAAGTTCAGCCCTTCGGCCGACGAGAGCAGGAACTCCGACCCGTCATCGTCCTTCATGACCTCTGCGCGCAGGCCGGCGTCCTGCAGCCACCGTTGGACTTCCGCCACGGTCA
Source organism: Phenylobacterium sp. (assembly GCF_046290725.1). Lineage (GTDB taxonomy): Bacteria > Pseudomonadota > Alphaproteobacteria > Caulobacterales > Caulobacteraceae > Phenylobacterium. The sequence continues at coordinate 120,882 of NZ_JBKBUH010000004.1, read as the reverse complement.
TGCCGTCCTTGTGAAGGTCCTTAGCCTGCGCCGCGCCCGCCACGCACAAGGCCGCGGCCACCGCGAGGATCGTCCTGAACATGAGCGCCCCCAGCGAACAAAGCCGGAACTTAGCTCGATCGCCGCGCGCGGGCAAGGTGCAGCCTCAGGGCGAGGATCTGCCGCGCTCCACGTTCCCCTCCCCCTGCGGGGTCAGGTCGATGGCCAGCAGCCGGACCGGCCCTTCGCTCAGCACCTGGCCCTCGTGCCATTGGCCGCGGGGTTCGACGATCAGGTCGCCGGCGGAAAATTCCTGGCTCGTGCCGGTCTCGAGATTGTCCAGCCGGATGCGGCCTTCCAGCACATAGACGAGCCGCTGGTGCGGGTGCCGGTGGCGGACCACTTTGCCGCCGGGCGGGATGGCGGTCTCGGTCGCCGCGACCTGCAACGGCTCTTGAGGAGCCAGGATCGGCTGGCCGCCCTGGGTCTCGTGGAACATCCCGATCGCGCGCGGCGGCGGCACGGCTTGGGCGGCGGCCGGCGCCGCGGCCAAGGTCAGCGCGGCGGACAGCCACGCCAGGGGAAACGCGTTCGTCTTGCGGTCGCGTGGCATCCGGGCTACCGTTCCTCCATCAAACTCGTCTGGTTCGGCCTGACTTCGATGCGTCGCTCCGACGCTCCGAACCTGTTCCCCGGCCGTCGCGAACTTTGATCCGTCGCTCGAAAGCCGGGTTGCGGGGAATATCTATCCAAGGACGAACAGATCTATGTCTACCGGCACCGTGAAATGGTTCAACGGCACCAAGGGTTTTGGCTTCATTCAACCTGACGAAGGCGGCCCGGACGTGTTCGTGCACATCTCGGCCGTGGAACGCGCCGGCCTGCGCACGCTCAACGAAGGCCAGAAGGTCACCTACGACCTCGAACAGGACCGCCGCAGCGGCAAGATGGCTGCGGGCAACCTGCAAGTCTAGGAACGAACCTCGGTTCGTTTCGGAAGGGCCGGCGGAGACGCCGGCCCTTTTTCGTTACGGCGGTCCGCTCCCTCCTCAGACGCGGCCCACATCTCCGCCGTAGAGGGCCAAGGCCCAGGCCGGCAGATCGTTCGCGACCTCCACCGCCCGCCCGCCTGCGAAGGTGATCAGCCGCCGCGGCGGCTGACCCAGGCGGCTGTTGTCGAACACGAAGGCGCGGTCCGCCGCCAGCGCCGCCTCGCGGATCAGCGGCTGATTGCGCATGTACCGCGCACGGATCCGGTCCTCCGGAACACCATGACCTCCCTCCGACCGCCGAGCGTGGACCCGCCGGACCGCATGCTCGGGATCGCGGACGTTCACGTGATAGAGGATCACGCGGTATCCGGCGGCCAGGGCGTCGCGCACAAAATCCACTTTCGACGGATGGGAGAAGGTGGATTCCATGACGAAACCGGTCCGGGACTCCATCAGCGCCTCGCGCCGGGCCTCCGCCGCCCTCCGCCCGTATTCCGACTCCGCCGCCGTCGTCGCCGGGTGGCCGAAGCGCGCCAGGGCGAGTTGATCGGCGTTGACGAACTCCGCATCCGTCAGCCTTCGAAGTTGCAACTCATAGAAGGAGGTCTTTCCCGCCCCGTTGGGTCCCGCGATCACGTGCAGGACAGGCGGTGCGGTGGGGGCCGCCACCGATCAGCCGATCGGCTCAAGGCCTCCGGCCTTTCGCTCCACGAGCCGCCCCTGCGCGTCGTCGCCCACAGCGCCGGCCTTACCGCCCAACTTGGCGTAGCCCTCGCGCACCTCCGCCGCAGGCCGGTCGAACATTTCTCCCAGCTCGTCGAGCACCGCGTCCTGTTCGAGCAGGGACAGCGATTCCAGCTTCAGCTCGCCTCGCAGCGCCTCGCGCACCCGTTCGATGGAAAAGCCCTGGGCGTTCTCGATGGCCCGGCCCAAACGGGCCCAATGCTCGATCTGTCCGCCGACGGAGCGCTGCAGGAGTTCCGCCTCGCGCCGGGCTTCGCTGACCAGGGCGCGGTTCAGTTTCACGGAGGCGAAATTGCTGGCGGTCATGAAAGACTCCATCGGAGGTGTCAAAATGCCACCTTCGGGCGCCCGATGCAAGCTCGGCCACGCGTCGCGACTCGTCGCCATCGCCGCTTGCGCCCGCACGACTCCCTCTCTAAACGGGCGCCTTAACCTGCAATATGACCGGCGGCGGCGCGCGAGTTCGCGCGGCGGCCTTCGCGCGCGAACGGATAAGATGCCCAAACGCACCGACATCTCCTCGATCCTGATCATCGGCGCCGGCCCGATCGTCATCGGCCAGGCGTGCGAGTTCGACTATTCCGGGGTCCAGGCCTGCAAGGCGTTGCGCGCCGAGGGCTACCGCATCGTGCTGGTCAATTCGAACCCGGCCACGATCATGACCGATCCGGACGTGGCCGACGCCACCTATGTGGAGCCGATCACGCCGGAGATGGTCGAGAAGATCATCGCCAAGGAGCGCCCGGACGCCCTCCTGCCGACCATGGGCGGCCAGACGGCCCTGAACACGGCCTTGGCCCTCGAAAGCGCGGGCGTGCTGGCCAAGTACGGAGTCGAGATGATCGGCGCCAAGGCCGAGGTCATCGACAAGGCCGAGGACCGCCAGAAATTCCGCGACGCCATGGACAAGCTGGGCCTGGAGAGCCCGCGGTCAAAGGCCGCCCACACCCTCGAGGAGGCGATGGAAGGCCTGGAGTTCGTCGGCCTGCCGGCGATCATCCGGCCGTCCTTCACGCTCGCCGGCACCGGCGGCGGCATCGCCTACAACGTCGAGGAGTTCAAGGAGATCGTCGAGCGCGGCCTCGACCTCTCGCCCACGACCGAGGTGCTGATCGAGGAAAGCGTGCTCGGCTGGAAGGAGTTCGAGATGGAGGTGGTCCGCGACAAGGCGGACAACTGCATCATCGTCTGCTCCATCGAGAACATCGACCCGATGGGGGTGCACACCGGCGACTCCGTCACCGTCGCCCCGGCCCTGACGCTGACGGACAAGGAATACCAGCGCATGCGCGCGGCCTCGATCGCCGTGCTGCGCGAGATCGGGGTGGAGACCGGCGGCTCCAACGTGCAGTTCGCGGTCAATCCCAAGGACGGCCGCATGGTCGTCATCGAGATGAACCCGCGGGTGTCGCGCTCCTCCGCCCTGGCCTCCAAGGCCACCGGCTTCCCGATCGCCAAGGTCGCCGCGCGCCTGGCCGTGGGCTACACGCTCGACGAGCTTATGAACGACATCACCGGCGCGACGCCCGCCTCGTTCGAGCCGTCCATCGATTACGTCGTCACCAAGATTCCGCGCTTCGCCTTCGAGAAGTATCCGGGCTCGGAGCCCTACCTCACCACCTCCATGAAGTCGGTGGGCGAGGTGATGGCCATCGGCCGCACCTTCGCCGAAAGCCTGCAGAAGGCCTTACGGGGGCTCGAGACGGGCCTTGCCGGCCTCGACGAGATCGCCATCGAGGGCGCCGAGGATCCCGAGACCGGCCACGCCGCCATCGTCCGCGCGCTGGGCACGCCCACACCCGATCGCCTGCTGGTCATCGCCCAGGCCTTCCGCCACGGACTTTCCGTCGAAGAGGTCGCCGCAGCCTGCGCCTATGAGCCCTGGTTCCTGCGCCAGATCGAGGCGCTGGTCCGGACCGAGGAGAAGGTCCGCAAGAACGGCCTGCCGGCCACGGCGCACGAGTTCCGGGCGCTGAAGGCCCAGGGCTTCTCCGACGCCCGCCTGGCCAAGCTGACCCACACCACCGAGGCCGAGGTGCGCGAGCAGCGCCGGGCTCACGGCGTGCGTCCGGTCTTCAAGCGCATCGACACCTGCGCCGGCGAATTCCGGGCGGAGACGCCCTACATGTATTCCACCTACGAGACCGGCGCGCTCGGCCAGCGGCCCGATTGCGAGAGCGACCCGTCCGACCGCAGGAAGGCGATCATCCTCGGCGGCGGGCCGAACCGCATCGGCCAGGGGATCGAGTTCGACTACTGTTGCTGCCATGCGGCGTTCGCCCTCGACGAGATCGGCGTTGAGTCGATCATGGTCAACTGCAACCCAGAGACCGTCTCCACCGACTATGACACCTCCGATCGCCTCTATTTCGAGCCGCTGACCGCCGAGGACGTGCTGGAGCTGATCAAGGTCGAGCAGACCCGTGGCGAGCTGCTGGGCGTGATCGTCCAGTTCGGCGGCCAGACCCCGCTGAAATTAGCCGAGGCCCTGGAGGCCGCCGGCGTTCCGATCCTCGGGACCACTCCAGACGCCATCGACCTGGCCGAGGACCGCGAGCGCTTCCAGCAGCTCCTGCAGAAGCTGAAGATCGCCCAGCCGGTCAACGCCATCGCCCGATCCGCCGAGGAAGCCTTCGAGGCGGTGCACAAGGTCGGCTATCCGGTGGTGATCCGCCCCTCCTATGTGCTGGGCGGGCGCGCCATGGAGATCGTCCGCGACGACGAGCAGCTCGACCGCTACATCCGCACCGCCGTGCAGGTGTCCGGCGACAGCCCGGTGCTGATCGACCAGTATCTCAGCCGCGCCACCGAGGTGGACGTCGACGCCCTCTGCGACGCCGACGGCGAGGTCTTCGTGGCTGGGGTCATGGAGCATATCGAGGAGGCCGGGGTGCATTCCGGCGACTCCGCCTGTTCCCTGCCGCCCTTCTCGCTGAAGCCGGAGACGATCGAGGAACTGAAGCGCCAGACCGAGGCCATGGCCAAGGCGCTGGAAGTGCGCGGCCTGATGAACGTGCAGTTCGCCATCGAGGAGCCGCAGTCGGACAATCCGCGGATCTACGTGCTGGAGGTCAATCCGCGCGCCAGCCGCACCGTGCCCTTCGTCGCCAAGACCATCGGCAAGCCCCTGGCGGCCATCGCCGCCAAGGTGATGGCGGGCGAGAAGCTCGCCAGCTTCGGCCTGGTCGAAACCCCTTATGACCACGTCGCAGTGAAGGAAGCGGTCTTCCCGTTCGCCCGCTTCGCCGGCGTCGACACGGTGCTGGGGCCGGAGATGCGCTCCACCGGCGAGGTGATGGGCCTGGACTGGATCCGCCCCGGCGAGAGCGCCGCGCCCGCCTTCGCCCGCGCCTTCGCCAAGAGCCAGTTGGGCGGCGGGGTGAATCTGCCCAAGACGGGCTGCGTCTTCGTCTCGGTGAAGGATTCCGACAAGCCCTGGATCGTCGAGCCGGTGCGCATCCTCCTGGACCTGGGCTTCAAGGTGCTCGCCACCGGCGGCACCGCGGCCTATCTGGGCGAGCAGGGCCTGGCCGTGGAGCACGTCAAGAAGGTGCTGGAGGGCCGTCCCCATATCGTCGACGCCATGAAGAACGGCGAGGTGCAGCTGGTCTTCAACACCACCGAAGGCAAGCAGTCGCTTTCCGACTCCTTCGAGATCCGCCGCACGGCCCTGATGATGAAGACCCCCTACTTCACCACCGCCGCCGGCGCCTTGGCCGCCGCCCAGGCGATCGCCGCGACGGTGGAGGACACCTTGGACGTCCGCCCGCTGCAGAGCTACGCGTAGCGGCGGCGAAGCTCCGCACGCCGTCGTGAGGCGGCGTGCTTACGAGTTTGATTGACCAAGGTTCTTTTCGGGCGCACGCTCTTCCAGTCGCCTTGCTTCGGCAGGCGCGGAAACGGGCGCGATCCGGCGGCCCCTGATGACCAGCCGGAGGGCCCGCACGGGCGCCTGTCGCAGTCTGGCGGAGGACTAGTCCTCTAGAACAGTATGCGAAGGGAAAGCCATGCAAACCGGACACCACGAGGGTGAAGTCCACCACAAGAACAGACACCTCCTCGAGCGCTTCGAGGGCTATACGGACCTGTTGGTGGTGGCGCTCATCGTTCTGCTCGGCGCAGCCATGTTGATCGGCCTCTTGACCGCCAACGGCAAGGTGACTTGGTAAGCGTCTAAACCGAACCGCGAGCTACAGCGGCCGCGCCAAGACGAGGTCGTCGTACTCGTTGGAGCCGACACGGAACTTTCTGACGCCCGCCTCGGCATAGCCTTGGCGGGCGTAGAAGGCGATTGCGCGGGAGTTCCCGCCGAACACGCCCAGCAGCATGCGGGTGAAGCCGGTTTTTGCGGCCTTATCCATGGCCGTCGTCATCAGCCGCGCCCCTAGGCCCGAGCCGTGGAAGCGGTTGAGCAGATAGATGCGCTTCAGTTCGATATCCTTCTCGCCGGTCGGCACGGGCAGGTCCGGCGGAGTCAGGGCTGCATAGCCCACCGGCGCCCCGCCCTCCTCGGCCTCCGCCAGCCACAGGGAGTAGCCGCGTCGGGTCAGCCAATCCGCATAGAGCCCTTCGCTATGCTCCGTCCGGCAATGGGCGAGGATGTCCGCCCCAGGCAGCACGCCGGCATAGGTCTCAAGGAAGGTCGCCGCGCCGACCAGCGCCAAGGCCTGTTCGTCTCCCGCCTCGCAGCGCCGGATGCGAATGTCCATGTCAGCGTCTCCCGTTCCGAATCCCCAAAACCGGCTGAGGCTGGCCTCGAACGTGGGCTTAAGCTAGGCGTATGGCTCAACTAAACGCCGATCACCAAGCGGGGGAGGACATCAAATGGCGGGACGAGTCGAGGGCAAGGTGGCGCTGGTCACCGGCGGCGCCAGCGGAATCGGGCGCGGTTGTGCGGAGAAGCTGGCGAAGGAAGGCGCTGCGGTCCTGGTCACCGACCTGCAGGACGCGATGGGCGAGGAGGTCGCCGCCGCCATTCGCTCCGCCGGCGGCAAGGCCGCCTACCGCCACCACGATGTCACCTCCGAGGAAGCCTGGATCGAGGCGGTCGCCGCGGCGAAGTCGGAGTTCGGCCGCCTCGACATCCTCGTCAACAACGCCGGCATCGGCATCGGCGGCTCGGTGCTGGACATGACGCTCGCCGACTTCCGTCGCCAGGTGGCGGTCAATGTCGACGGCGTCTTCCTGGGCGTGAAGCACGCCATCCCGCTGATGCGCCAGGGCGGAGGCGGCTCGATCATCAACATGTCTTCGGTTGCCGGGCTGAAGGGCGCGGCGATCCTGGCGGGCTATTGCGCCACCAAGGGCGCGGTGCGGCTCTTCACCAAGGCTGTCGCCCTGGAATGCGCCAACGCCAAGGACGGGATCCGCGTCAATTCCGTCCATCCCGGCATCATCGAGACCCCGATCTGGGACACCATCGTCGGAACCGGCGAGCCCGGCGACAATGCACGCCCTCCCCGCCCGCAGATGCTGGACGCCATGAGCCTGGAAGGCGTGCCTCTGGGCGTGAAGGGCTATCCCGAGGACATCGCCAACGGCGTCCTCTGGCTGGCTTCCGACGAGAGCCGCTATGTCACGGGGGCGGAGTTGGTGATCGACGGCGGGCTCTCGGTGAAATAACAACCCGGGCCATGAGCGCTGTCCTGCACGTCGTCTTCGGCCCGCCCGGCGCGGGCAAATCCACCTACGCCCGGGAGATCGCCCGCCGCGAGCCGGCGGTCGCCTTCCTGATCGACGAGTGGATGGCCCGCCTCTATGCCGCCGACATGCCCGAGCCTGTCGAGCTCGACTGGATGATGGCGCGGGTCGAGCGCTGCGAGGCCCAGATCTGGTCCACCGCCGCGGCGGTGCTGGCGACGGGAACCTCGGTGGTCCTGGACCTCGGCCTCATGCGCCGGGCCGACCGCGCCCGGGTGGCCGAGATCGCCGAGGCCGTGGAGCTGCCGCTGCAGTTCCATTTCGTGACCGCCCCGCGCGAGGTCCGCCGCGAGCGCGTGCTGGCCCGCGGCGAGGTGCGCACCGAGGCCTTCGTCGCCGCGGCGGGCCCGGAGATGTTCGACTTCGCCGAGGGCGTCTTCGAAGCTCCCGACGCGGCCGAATTGGAAGGCTGCGTGATTTCGCAGAGCGCCTGAGTTCAGACCAGCTCCACGGCCATGGCCGTGGCCTCGCCGCCGCCGATGCAGAGGCTGGCGACGCCCTTCCTGCCGCCGCGGGCCTCCAGGGCGGCCAGCAGGGTGGCCAGGATCCGCGCGCCGGAGGCGCCGATCGGGTGGCCAAGCGCGCAGGCGCCGCCGTTGACGTTCAGCCGCTCGCGCTCGATCCCCAGCTCCCGCTCGGCGATCATGGCGACCACGGCGAAGGCCTCGTTGACCTCGAACAGGTCCACATCGGCGACGCTCCAGCCGGCCTTCTTCAGCGCCTTCTGGACGGCCGGGACGGGCGCGGTGGTGAAGAGGCCGGGCTCGTGGGCGTGGGCGGCGTGGGAGACGACGCGGGCCACCACCTTCAGCCCCAGTTTCTCAGCCACCGAGGCCCGCGTCATGACAAGGGCCGCAGCCCCGTCGGAAATCGAGGAGGCGTTGGCCGCCGTGATCGCCCCGTCCTTGCCGAAGGCGGGCTTGAGCGTCGGGATCTTGGCCGGGTCGGCCTTGGCCGGCTGCTCGTCGGCGGCGACGGTTTCGGTCCCCTTGCGGGTGGTCACCTCGACCGGGACGATTTCACGCGAGAAGGCGCCGCTTTCCGTGGCCTGCTTGGCGCGGTTGAGCGACGAGATGGCGTACTCGTCCATCGCCTCGCGGGTGAACTGGTAGGCCCGGGCCGTCTCGTCGGCGAAGGAGCCCATCAGGCGGCCGGGCTCGTAGGCGTCCTCCAGACCGTCCAGATACATGTGGTCGAAGGCGGTGTCGTGGCCGATGCGGGCGCCGCCGCGGTGCTTCTGCAAGAGGTACGGGGCGTTGGTCATGCTCTCCATGCCGCCCGCCACGATCACGTCGGCGCTGCCGGCGGCGAGCGCGTCATGGGCCAGCATGGCGGCCATCATCCCGGAGCCGCACATCTTGTTGACGGTGACCGCCTCCACCGACTTGGGCAGGCCGCCGCCCAGGGCTGCCTGGCGAGCCGGCGCCTGGCCAAGCCCCGCCGGCAGGACGCAGCCCATGACGATCTGCTCCACCTGGTCGGGCGCGACGCCGGCGCGCTCCACCGCCGCCCGCACCGCCGCGGCGCCGAGTTCGGTGGCCTTCATGGGGCTCAGCACGCCTTGGAAACCGCCCATCGGGGTGCGGGCGTAGGACGCGATGACGACGGGATCGGCGGACATGCTGCAGTCTCCACGAACGGGTGTCTTTCCGCCTCATGTGCGCCGCAGCATGACGCCGCGCAAGGCGCCCCAACGTCAGCCGGCGGCGCGGACCGTGCGCTCGATGAAGCCGCCGCCCAGCACCCGGTCCGGATCCTCGGGCGCGTAGAGCACGCAGGCCTGGCCGGGCGCCACGCCCTCCTCCGGGGCGTCCAGGGCGACGCCCGGCGCGCCATCGAGGACAGCGAGGCGCCCGGGAACCGGTTCGCGGGTGGAGCGCACCCGCGCCAGCACCGGCCGGCCGGCCGCGGCCTCCAGGCTCTGGCCCTCGCCCAGCCAGTTGGTCTCCTTGAGCGTGAGCGCCGAGGTCAGCAGGGCCTCGCGAGGGCCCACGACCACTTGGCGGGCGTCGGCGTCGATACGGACGACGAACAGCGGGTCGCCCACCGCCACGTTCAGGCCCCGGCGCTGGCCGATCGTGTAACGGGTCACCCCCTCGTGGCGGCCCAGCACCCGGCCGTCGAGGTGGACGATGTCGCCCGGCTCGGCGCCGTGCGGCCGCAGCCGGTCGATCACCGTGGTGTAGCGGCCTTCCGGCACGAAGCAGATGTCCTGGCTGTCGGGCTTGTCGGCCACGGCCAGGCCCAGTTCGGCGGCCACACGCCGCACTTCCGACTTCGGCAAGCCGCCCAGCGGAAAGCGCAGGAAGTCCAGCTGCTCGCGCGTGGTGGCGAACAGGAAGTAGGACTGGTCCCGCGTGGGATCGGCCGCCCGCCGCAGTTCCGGGCCGCCGGGCCCGACCGTGCGACGCACATAGTGGCCGGTGGCCATGGCTTCCGCGCCCAGGTCGCGGGCGACATCCAGCAGGTCGCGGAACTTGACCGTCTGGTTGCAGCGCACGCAGGGGATCGGCGTCTCGCCCCGCAGATAAGCGTCGGCGAAGTCCTCGATGACCTGCTGCTTGAAGCGGCTTTCGTAGTCGAGGACGTAGTGCGGGATGTTCAGGGCGTCAGCGGCGGTGCGGGCGTCGTGGATATCCTGGCCCGCGCAGCAGGCGCCCTTCTTCTGGATCGCCGCGCCGTGGTCGTAGAGCTGCAGGGTCACGCCCACCACGTCGTAGCCGGCGCGCGCCAGCAGCGCGGCGGTGACGGTGGAGTCCACCCCGCCGGACATGGCCGCGACCACCCGCGCGCCGGCGGGCAGGCCCACGGCGGTCTTGGCGGCTTCCACTGCGATGTCGGCGAACGGGGCGTTCATGGGGCGCTATGTAGCGTTTCGGGATCGGCTTTGCGAGCCGCCGCGCCTTCTTGAAGAGTCGGGAACTCGACGCTCAAGACGACACGAAATCATGATCCCCCCGCCCGGCGTTTTCGCCTATCATGCGAAAAGAAGCGGTGAGTATACGGCGGCGTCTCCGCGCTGCCCTGACGCGCCCCCCAAACACGACTCCGGAAAGGAGGGGCTCATGAATTCGTACCGCCTCTATGTACTGAGCCCGCAGGAACGGGTCGCCGATGCGCGGGAAGCCATCTATCCCGACGACAACACTGCGCTGGCCCACGCCGAGGCCCTGAAGCAAAATAATTACGCCGTCGAGGTCTGGGCGGGCGAGCGCCTCGTCGCCCGTCTGGGCGAGGAGTTCAGGATCTGAGCGGCGCCTCTATTTGAGGAAGTTCAGAAGCGAGCTTTCCTTCAGGCTCAGGAAGACCTGGGTGGAGGCCTGCACGGAGAGCGTCGCCTGTTCCAGGAAGGTGGCGGCCTCGGCCATGTCCGCATCGGTGATGTCGGAGATCATGCCGATAAGGCTGTCGCGGCGGGCGATCAGGTCGGTGCGAACCGACTCCACCCGCGCCTGGACCATGCCGTTGCGGGCGGTCTTGTCGACCATGTCGCTGTGCAGCTTGCTCCAGGTCTCGAGCTCCCCCTGGATGAAGTCACGTTGCGCGTCCGTGAGCGTGCCGCCGAACGGCCCATCCGGCCCCTCCTGGAAGGCCTGGATGGTCTGGTAGGCGGTCAGCAGCTGGGTCCCGATGTCGTTGGCCAGGATCCCGGCTTTGACCAGGGTGCCGTCGTCCACCTTGTGCTCGGCGAGAAAGGCGTCGTTCTGGAAGAAATCGGCGATCACGGCCGGCGGTGCGGTCAGCTGCGCCAGCGACTCCGCCGTGACCGGGAGAGTGTCGATCTTGCCGCCGGCGAACAGGTATTTGCCGCCATAGCGGGCGTTCATGCCGCTCACCGCGTTGCGGAACAGCGCCTCGACCTCCTGCATCAGGGTGTCGGTGCGGCCGGTGGCCAGCGCCTCCTCCAGCGCCGTCTTGGTGGCCGCGGCGGCGTCGGAGATCTGGTTGAGCGCGAAATCCTGGGTGGTCAGCTTGTCGGCGATCAGCTTGTTCTGCTCGAGGAAACCGCTCAGCCGCGTCTCCACCGAGCGCATGGCGGTCAGCATCTCGGCGTTGCGCGAGAAAGCCTTCAGGTCCGACCCCTTCTTCTGGGTCGCCACCATGGTTCCGGCGTCCAGCTGGCGCTTCTGCGCGGCCAGCAGGTTGGCGAGCACGACGCTGTAGTTGGCGACGGTCGAGACGCGGGTCATCGCAATCCCCCTCAGATCATGTTCACCAGGACGTCGAACAGCTCCTTGGCCGCCTGGATCATGCGGGCCGAAGCGTTGAAGGCCTGTTGATAAGTGGTCAGCCGCACCAGTTCCTCGTCGAGGTTCACGCCCTCGAAGGACTGGCGGCGGGCGACAGCTTCGCTAGCGACGGATTCGGCGCTCTGCTTGCGGGTGTCGGCCGCCTGGGCCTGGCGGCCGATGGAGCCGCCGAACTCCGACGCATAGCGGCTGAGCGTCATGTTCACCGCGCCCAGGGCCCCGGCGGCGCGGAAGCTGGTGGCGACGTCGCCGGCCGCGGCCAGCAGTCGCGCTCCGCGCCCGTCGCCGGCGGTGACCGCCGGCTGCCCCGCGGCGACGGAAAGGTCGAGCGTCGCCAGGCCTAGGCGCATGGGGTCGGAATTGATGGTCGGATCGACCTTCAAAAGGCCGACGCGCGAGGAACGTTCGGTCACGCCCAGGCCGAAGAGCTGGCTGATCGAGGGTCCGCCCGCGCCGCGCTGGGTCAGGTCGCTGGTGACCGAGAGCGTGGCGTTCACCGGCGGATTGCCGGAGAAGGACAGCGCCCCTCTGGAGTCCAGGGTGAACTGGCCATAGGTGCCGACGCCCGGCGAGGTGGAGTTCAGCTCGGCCAGCAGGTCGGCCATGGTGCCGCCCGCCGGAACGGTGACGGTGACGTCCCGGATCGGCTTGCCGTCGGCCTGGGCGAGGCGGAAGGTGATGGTCTGGCCCGCGGTGAAGCCGTGCGGATCGGCGGCCGCCAGCCCCGTCTCGTAGCTGATCATCCCGTCGGAGCGGATCAGGTCGTTCAGCCCGAAGAAGTGGGAGAAGGCGCGGCCGGCCTTCATCGAGGTGCCTTCGGAGATCGCGACGCCGTTCCCGGCGCCGGTCGCCTGGAGGCTCAGCACGCCGTTGTTGAAGCTGGCGGTGGCCGCCCCGCCGAGCGCGCCGTTCAGGTCGGCGAGGAAGCTCGCGCCGGCGAAGGGAGCGCCGGGCGGCGTCATGGTCATGGCGTCGAAATCGATCTCGACCTGGGTCTGGACGACGCCGGCGGAATCGACCACCGCCACGGTGGTCCGGCCCGTGAAGCCGGAAAGCGCGGTCTCCAGGTCCAGGCCGGTATTGCGGCCGGTCAGGGTGTTGGGGGCCGGGGCGGCGGTGGAGGCGTTGTGGGCGGCGTTGATCCGCTCGGCCGCACGGGTCATGAACTCCGCAAGCTGATCGGCCAGGCCCGGAAGCACGTCGTCGCGAAGGTCCAGCAGTCCGCGGACTTCGCCGCCGGAGATCTGGATCGGCTGGGAGAAGCCGATCCCGTTGATCGGCTCCACCGCGATGTAGCCCTTGGTGGTGGCGGTGCGGTTGTAGCTGAGCTTGGCGGCCTGGCCGTCGCCGGCCAGCAGGACGCCCTCGGTCGAGCGGATCGTCACCCCGCCGGTGGATTTGCCGGTGACGTTGATATTGATGAGGGTCGCCAGCTCATCGATGAGCTGGCTCTGGATGTTCTCGGCGCCCGAGGCGTCGGCGTTGCTCACCTTGGCGCGGCTGATGTCGACGTTCAGCCGGTTGATCTGGTCGAGGAGCTGGTTGACTCGTTCGACGCCGGCGGAGATCTGGGCGTCGACCGTTCCGCCGAGGCTGGCGAGCTGGGTGTCTATGCGCGAGGCCTCGGAGAGGAAGTCCTCGATATTGGAGAGCGCCTGGCCGCGCAGCAGCGAGGAGGACGGATCATCCGCCGCCGCTGCGAAGGCCGCGAAGATGTCGTCCAGCCGCTTGAAGAAGAAGTTGTCGGTTGAGGGGTTTCCGAACAGGCCCTGGGCGTTGTCCAGATATTGCGAGACCGCGCTCCAGCGGCGGGCGTCCGAGGTGGAGGAGAGCGTCGCCAGCTGCAGGTACTGATCGGACACCCGCTTGACGCCCGAGACCTCGACGCCCATGCCGACGCCGCCCACCATCAGCTGGGCCTGATCGACCACCTTGCGGACGTAGCCGGGGGTGTTGACGTTGGCGATGTTGTCCGAGGTCGTGCGCAGGGCGATCTGCGCCGCGGTCAGTCCGGACGAGGCGGTCTTGAGCGTTGCGGTCAGGGACACGGATTAACCCTCAGCTCGGCAAAGCCTGACGCGACCCGGCGAAATCTGCCGGGACGATGGTGAACATGCGCGCAAGGAGCGTCGGAAAAGTCCTTTGTTTTCAAAGCCGACATCTCGGGCTCCCTGGGCGTCGCCGATCTGAGGCGCAAGAGCGGCGCCAGCGTTCGAAAGGCGGAACCCGCCACCCGCCCGGCTCGGCAAGGGACGCCCCATCCGGCGCCGGGCGCCCGGCAAAAAGCTCCGCGGCTGGCCCTGGCCGAAAAGGTAGTGCGGCGAGAGTTTCACATGTTTTTCAAATGGTTATCTGAAATGCCGGCGTCTGGCGCGGAGGTTGCTGAGCCCCCTCCGAATGGCCCGGGCGCAGGACGCGCCGCGTTCGCTTCCGCCTCCGAGCACCCTTTCGATGACCGCTCCGCTTCTCAACCTGCAGTTCGCCGCCCCCGCGTCGCCGGGGACGAACGCCCTGGGCGCTGCGCCCGAAGGCGAGGCTGCGGGCGGCTTCGAGGCTCTGATGGCCGCCCTGCTGGACGGCGAGACGCCGGCGGATGACGCGGCGCCTTCGACTGAAGAGCCGGCCTCCTCCGCCGAACCGACCGGCGACACCTTGCCGGCGGTGGATACGGCCGCCATCGCCGCCGCCTTCGTTCCGCCGCCTCCGCCCGGTGCGGCCGGCGTGGAGCCGGAGGGCGAGACGGCCGAGCCGACCGACGCGGTCCCCGCCGAGGGCCACGCGGAGGCCAAGGCCCGGCCTCAGCCGCCCGGCTCCGAGATCGCCGCCCTGGCCTCCGGTCGGACCGCCCCGCCCAAGGGCGAAACCGACGACGTCGAGGCCGAACCGTCGGCGGCCAAGCCGACGCCGCCCGGACTTGAAAAGCCGCGCGAAGCGCAGCTGACGCCGGCGGCCGAACACGCCCAGGCGCGCGGGAACCCGCCGGCCCATGCCGCCGCGGCTCAGTCTCCGGCGCCCGCCCCGACGGCCCCGACCGCCCCCCCGGCGGAGGCTGCCCCCGAACCCGACGCGCCGGTCCAGGATGACGCCCCCGCGACAAGCACGCCGTCCCTCGAGGCGGACGCGGAGGCCGAGACGGCGAGCCCCGACCTCCGTGCGCGTGTCGCCGGTTCGGCGGGCGAGGAGCCGCGAGCGCAGCGCCCGGCCGCTTCGCCGACCCCGGCCGCGCCCCCGGCCGCACAGGCCGGCGTAAACCCGAGCCCCCGCGCCGCCGATCCCGCGAAGGCCGCCGAGCCGACCGCCAAGCCCGAGGCCGTCACCGCCGCCGCCCCCAAGGCCGAGTCCGAGCCGGTCGCCGAGAAGTCCGAGACGGCCTCCGCCACAGCCGGCGCCGCAGGACCGAGCCATCGGGCGGCCGCCCCGGCGCACGAGCCGCCCGCTCCGGTCCGCGGCTCGCCTGAGACGGTGGCCAACCTGGCGGCCCAGATCGTCAAGAAGCTGGAGGCCCGCACCACCCGGTTCGACGTCCAGCTGCGTCCGGCGGGTCTGGGCCAGGTGAACGTCGCCGTCGAGATCGGGGCGCACGGGCGGCTAGTGGCGGCGCTGACCTTCGACAACTCCCACGCCGCGGCGGAGCTGCGCGGCCGCAGCGGCGACCTGCAACGGGCGCTGGAGCAGGCTGGGTTCGACCTCTCCAACGGGAGCCTGACCTTCGACGTCGCCGGCGACCGCGGCCAGGGCCGGGGCGACATGCACCAGCAGTTCCACGACGGCGCCTCGCGCGGGCGGGCGTTCCACGCCCTGCTCGACACTGCGGGCGAAGCCGCAGAGGCCGCGGCCACAGCGGCGCTGGCCTATCGCAGCCGGCCCGCCGACGGCGTGGACATCCGGGTCTAGGAGAGCGCCATGGCCGTCACTCCCGTTTCGTCGTCGGCCTCCGACACCGGCCGCACCCGGCTCATCGAGAGCTACGACACCTTCATGAAGCTGCTGACGGCGCAGATCCAGAACCAGGATCCGCTGAAGCCGATGGACTCCACCCAGTTCACCCAGCAGCTGGTCCAGATGACGGGCGTGGAGCAGCAGCTGCTGACCAACGACCTGCTGGAGAAGCTGATCCAGAACACCAGTTCCGGCATCCAGACCGCCGTCAGCCTGCTGGGGCGGGAGGTCCGCGCGGTCCACGACACCGCCAAGCTGCAGAACGGCAAGGCCGAGTGGTCCTACAAGCTGGGCGCCAACGCCAGCGACGTGACCCTGGAGGTCCTGGACGAGTACGGCCGCGTGGTCCGCACCGTGAAACCGACCGAGAACGGCGCGGGGGACCACACCTTCACCTGGGACGGCAAGGACCTGCTGGGCGCCCAGCGCCAGAACGGCGGAACCTACACCCTGCGGGTGACAGCCAAGGACTCCACCGGAGCGGCGGTCAGCGCCACGCCCTTCGTCAAGGGCTTGGTGACCGGCGTCGAGCAGACCGACGGCAAGACCCTGATCACCGTGAACGGCGTCCAGATCGGCTGGGAGAAGGTCACCTCCATCTCCGATGTGAAGGCCGCCGAGAACGAGCCGCCCGCCAACGACGATGAGGACGAACCGTCCTCCCAACAATCCGCCTAGGGATCGGCCGCACATGCGGACGCCCGACAAGAGAGTGAGAAAAGGCAAGAACCCATGAGCATCAACAGCGCCATGCTCGCCGGCGTGTCCGGTCTAATCACCAACTCGTCGTCGCTGGCGGCGATCTCAGACAACATCGCCAACGTCAACACCACCGCCTACAAGCGCAACCAGGTGAACTTCGCCAATGTGGTGACCGCCCAGGCGGTGAAGGGGCGCTACTCCTCCGGCGGCGTGCAGGCGGTGACCCGTCAGTTCATCGGCCAGCAGGGCCTGATCCAGAGCGCCTCGTCGGCCACCGACCTCGGCATCTCCGGCGACGGCTTCTTCGTGGTGTCCACCAAGGGCGCCAACCTGACGCCGGCCGACACCCGGGTCTTCACCCGCTCCGGCTCGTTCAGCGTCGACGAGGACGGCTATCTGGTGAACGACGCCGGGCTCTATCTGCAGGGCTGGCACTACAAGGACGACGGCAGCATCGACATCAGCCCGTCGGACCTGACCAAGATGAAGTCCATCAACATCCGCGACCTGGGCGGGGCGGTGAAGGCGTCGAGCAACGTCATCATCAACGCCAACCTGAACAAGAACCAGGCGGTCAGCGCCGATATCGCCGCCTATGACGCGGCGGTGGCCGGCAGCCGCATGGCCTCCTACGCCGACGACCCGCTGACGGGGGTGAAGCCGGACTTCACCATCGAGATGAACGTGGTCGACTCGGCCGGCGGCACGCACCGCATCGCCATGGCCTTTCTGAAGGCCGACGCTCCGGCGGTGAACACCTGGCACGCCGAAATCTACTCCATCCCCGCCGGCGACGTGGACTCCGCCGACAACGACGGCCTGATCATGTCCGGGAACGTGGCGTTCAATCCCGACGGCACCATGGATCTCGATCCGTTGAACACGACCCTGTTCGCCGATCCCGCCAATCCGCTGATCGCCCTCGACGCCTCCGGCGGCGCCCAGCCCGCCTGGGCCGCCAATCTCGGCATCGAAGCTTCGAACATCACGCTCGACCTGGCGCGGCTGACCCAATACGCCTCGTCCTCGGTCGTCAATTCGGTGAACCCCGACGGCGCCACGGTCGGCACCGTGGTCGGCGTGCAGGTCGGCGAGGACGGCGTGGTCTCGGCCGTCTTCGACAACTCCGAAATCCGCAAGATCGCCATGATCGGCCTGGCCACCTTCCCCAATCCGGACGGCCTGCAGCCGGTGAGCGGCAACGCCTATCGGGCCACCATCAAGTCGGGCGAGTTCGCGGTGAAACAGCCCGGCACCGGCGGCGCCGGCGCTATCGCACCCTCCACCCTGGAGGCTTCGACGGTCGACCTGTCGTCCGAATTCACCGGCTTGATCACCACTCAGAAAGCTTACTCGGCCTGCTCGAAGATCATCACCACGGCCGATCAGATGTTGGATGAACTCATCAACATCAAGAGATAAGCCGCGGCGTTAATCCTCTTTAACTGGTAGCAACAACTTGGACTGTTCCAAAATCATACACGGGAAGGCCGATGGTAAACCTTTCCTTTACTATTGGGATTCACCGGATGTTATGTCCCGGTGCGTACAGTCCTGCCGAACTGTGATGGTGGGAAAGGCGTAAAGCCATGTTGCAACAACAGCAGACGCGCACGAACAGCCGCGGCGAGCCGTATGTGATCGGTCCCACGGGCGCGCCCCTGACGCTCAAGGACCTGCCGCCGCCCGACACCGGCCGGTGGGTGATCCGGCGCAAGGCCGAGGTGGTGGCCGCGGTGCGCGGCGGCCTGCTGACGCTGGAAGAGGCGTGCGAGCGCTACTCGCTGACCAGCGAGGAATTCCTCGCCTGGCAGAAGTCCATCGACCGCCACGGCCTGGCCGGCCTGCGCACCACCCGTCTGCAGCAGTATCGCTGATCCCCTTTCGGAATTTCGAAACTCACGCGGCCGCGCCTGGTGCGCGGCCGTTTTGCGTCTGGATCAGCGCTGGAAGCGGGCCCCAAGCCCGCTGTGCTCCGAAATCTTCCGGACGACGACGGTGATCCGCTCCCGTTCCCCGGCCCGCCGCTCGACCAGCAGCCGGGCCACCTGGGCGTCGTCCTGGAAGACATAGCCCTTGATCCCATCGAGGATGGCCTTGGCCAGGTTGTCGAGGTCGAGCCAGGGCGGGTCGCCGACATAGTCCATGGCGATCTCTACCGAGAATTCCCCCCAGCCTGGCCGCGAGCCGCGCCAGGCCTTGCGGAAGAACTCGTAGATCAGCGGCTTGTAGTAGCGCGCCTGGGTGGTGAGCCCGTCGATCGTGATCTCGATCTCGCCCGCCGCCTCGCGGGCGCGCACCTTGCCGTGCTGGATCCAGTCGCCGTCCATGGCCCTCCTTACGACCGAACCCGCCTTGCAGTCTCGCGCCTGATCGTTAAACCGACGCCGGACCTGATGGGAGACATCCGCGCATGACCGGCACCCGCGTCGAAACCGACACCTTCGGACCCATCGAGGTCCCGGCCGACCGCTATTGGGGCGCCCAGACCCAGCGCTCCATCGGCAACTTCAAGATCGGCTGGGAGAAGCAGCCCAAACCCGTCATCCGCGCCCTGGGGGTGGTCAAGCGCGCCGCGGCCGAGGCGAACATGGAGCTCGGCCGGCTGGATCCGAAGATCGGCGCGGCCATCGTGGCCGCCGCCCAGGAGGTGATCGACGGCAAGCTCGACGACCACTTCCCGCTGGTGGTCTGGCAGACAGGCTCGGGCACCCAGTCGAACATGAACGCCAACGAGGTGATCTCGAACCGCGCCATCGAGATGCTGGGCGGCCAGATGGGCTCCAAGAGCCCGGTCCATCCGAACGACCACGTCAATATGAGCCAGTCGTCCAACGACACCTATCCGACGGCGATGCACATCGCCGCGGCCGAGGAGGTGGCGCGCGGCGTCATGCCGGCGCTGGAGCACCTGCACGCGGCGCTGAAGGCCAAGACCGAAGCCTTCGCCCACATCATCAAGATCGGGCGGACCCACACCCAGGACGCCACGCCCCTGACCCTGGGCCAGGAGTTCTCCGGCTATTCCCAGCAGGTCGCCAACGGCGTGCGGCGGATCAAGGAAAGCCTCTACGGCCTCTACGAACTGGCCCAGGGCGGCACCGCGGTCGGCACCGGCCTGAACGCGCCGGTCGGCTTCGCCGAGCTGGTGGCCCAGAAGATCGCCGACATCACCCGCCTGCCCTTCGTGACCGCGCCCAACAAGTTCGAGGCGCTCGCCGCTCACGACGCCATGGTCTACAGCCACGGCGCTCTCAACACCGTCGCCGGCTCTCTGTTCAAGATCGCCAACGACATCCGCTTCCTGGGTTCCGGCCCCCGCTCAGGCCTGGGCGAACTGGCCCTGCCGGAGAACGAGCCCGGCTCCTCGATCATGCCGGGCAAGGTGAACCCCACCCAGTGCGAGGCCCTGACCATGGTCTGCACCCAGGTGTTCGGCAACCAGGCGACCATGACCATGGCCGGCGCCTCGGGCCACTTCGAACTCAACGTCTTCAACCCGGTGATGGCCTACAACTTCCTGCAGTCCTGCCGGTTGTTGGCCGACGCGGCGATCTCCTTCACCGACAACTGCGTGGTCGGCATCGAGGCGCGCGAAGACAACATCAAGGCGGCTCTGGAACGCTCGCTGATGCTGGTGACGGCGCTGGCGCCCAAGATCGGCTACGACAACGCCGCCAAGATCGCCAAGACGGCGCACAAGAACGGCACCACCCTGCGCGAGGAGGCCGTCGGCGGCGGCTACGTCACCGACGCCGAGTTCGACGCCGTCGTACGGCCGGAGAAGATGATCTCGCCGGGTTGAGGCGGAGCTATTCCGCCGCGTAGACGACCGGATGCGTGTGGGCCCAGAGATGGGCCCGGTAGGTCTCGAAGCACTGCTCCCCGCAGATGAGGCGCATCAGCGCGCCTTCGGCGAGGAACCGGGCGCAGCCGGGGGTCTCCGCCACCAGCGGCTCCAGCGCCTCGGCGTTCCAGGCCTTGGAGTGCTCGATGTCCAGTTGCGCATGGAGGGCGAAATACTTGCGCCCCTCCGGCCCGACGCCCGCGCGCTTGAGGCCCTCGGCCACGCAGGCGACCCGCGTCGGCGCGGTCAGCTCCACCACGCCCAGGGCGCCGATGGACTGATAGACATAGCGGCGGTTGGTGGCGAAGGCGGTCATGGTGTTGGCGAGCGCCAGCGACTGCCAGAGCGTCGTCTCGATGGTAGGCTGCAGCCCCAGCACCTGCGTGGTCTTCTCCAGCATCGGGCCGTGCATGCCGCGCTCAGCCCCCCGGCCCATCTCGTCCCAGTAATTGCGGGCGAGCTCCAGCTTCGGCCGAACCGGCAGCTTCACCTGGGTCATGGCCACGAGGTCGTCGAAACCGGCCTCGCCGGCGGCCTCCTGGGTCAAGAACCACTTGAGGTCCTCGAGCGAGGCGTCCGTCTCCAGCCAGGCGAAGAGGGGGT
Source organism: Phenylobacterium sp. (assembly GCF_046290725.1). GTDB lineage: Bacteria > Pseudomonadota > Alphaproteobacteria > Caulobacterales > Caulobacteraceae > Phenylobacterium. The sequence continues at coordinate 100,126 of NZ_JBKBUH010000004.1, read as the reverse complement.
CCCACTGGCCGGGGCCGCCATCCTTCAGGCCTTCGAACCAGGCCACGAAACCGTCCGGGTCGGACGGTACATTCGAGACCAGGGGCTCCACATGGGCTCGGAACGCCTCGACGAAGGCGCCCTCGAGACGCTTCATCCGGCATTCTTCGTTCAACTCCGCCCGCCAGTCGGCGTGCGGCGTCGCCACCGCCAGCCGGCGTCGATTCCAATGGGCCAAGCCCAGATGCAGCGCCTCGGCGTCCGGAAACTCCGGCGAGAATTCGCCCAGTCGCGCCAGTCTCATACCTGCAAACACCGTTCTACTCCCTCGCGTGGGCGGGGAAGCGCGCAGGTTGTGATCGGGTTCCTCTGTCGAGCCGCCGACAAACCGGCCGGACAGCCGTCACAGACGCAGATCTACATCCGGCGGCTGACGGCGAAGTCGGCGAGATCCTCGAGCGCAGGACGCCAGCTGTTGCTGGCGGCGAAATCGGCGAGTTGGGCCTTGGCGCGGATGGCGTACTCGGCGGCGAGGTCGAGGGTGGCCGCATCGGCGCCGGACATCCTGATCAGTTCCCGCGCGCGCTCGAAATCGCCATCGGCCTGCTCGCGGCGACCGACGACGCGGTCCCAGAACGCCTTTTCCGCCGCCCCGGTGCGGGAGATCGCCAGTAGCAGCGGCAAGGTCGCCTTGCCTTCCCGGAAGTCGTCGCCCGGGTTCTTGCCCAGTTCCTGGCTCTCGCCGCTGTAGTCCAGGGCGTCGTCCACCAGCTGGAAGGCGAGGCCGAGATCCTGGCCGAACTTGCGCAAGGCCTTGCAGTGCGCGGGCGAAGCGCCGGCCGAGACCGCGCCGGCCTCGGCGGCGGCGGCGAACAGCTCCGCGGTCTTGGCGCGAATGATCTCCAGATAGAGCTCTTGGGAGAGATTGAGGTCGTGGGCGCGCGTCAGCTGCAACACCTCGCCCTCGGCGATCACCCGGCTGGCGCGGGCCAGGATCTCGAGCGCAGCCATGGACCCGGCCTCGACCATCAGCTCGAAGGCGCGGGCGAACAGGAAGTCGCCGACCAGGACGCTCGCCGGCGCCCCCCAGATCAGGTGAGCCGCCACCTTGCCCCGGCGCAGCTGTGAGGAATCCACCACGTCATCGTGCAGCAGAGTGGCGGTGTGAATGAACTCCACCGCCGCCGCCAGCTTGAGGCAGGCGTCGTCCTGCGCCCCGGCCACCCGCGCGGCGGCGATGGTCAGCAGGGGCCGGAGCCGCTTGGCCGAACCACCGACCAGATGCTCGGCCAAGGCGGGAATCACCGACACCGGGCTCTGCATCCGTTCGCGGATCAGGGCGTCGACCTTGGCCATGTCGGGACGCGCAAGCTCCAGCAGGCCCTCGATGGAAGCGGGCTTCTTGGGGGCGACGGCGGCGCTGGCTGCGTCCAACGGGGTGGAACTCCAAGGGGCCGACGAAGGGGACGTTTCGAGGGTCGGCGTTTGCGGGGGACAATGGTCACGCGATAGGGCACGGTCAACCCGCGCAAGCCTCCGAGGCGACATGGAAATCGACCCGCAACCCGAAGTCGCTTCGGCGACCCAGGATCGGCTGCTCGACGGCCGCATCCGCCTGCGTCAGCCGGCCGGCGGCTACCGCGCGGGCATGGATGCGGCGCTGCTGGCTGCGGCCTGTGACGCGCCGCCGCGGGCGCGGGTGATCGAGCCCGGCTGCGGCGTGGGCGGCGCCCTGCTGGCCGCCGCCGTGCGGCGTCCGGAGACGAGCTTCCTCGGGATGGAGCGCGACGCCGAGGCGGTGCGGCTGGCCGCGGCGAATATCGCCGAAAACGGCCTGACCGACCGCGTCTTAGTCCTGCAGGGCGAGGTCGGCGCAGGCTTCAAGGCGCTGGGCCTGCCGCCGTTCGACGCCGCCCTGGCCAATCCGCCCTTCTTCGATGATCCGGGAACGCTCAGGGCTCCCGCCAAGGCCAAGCAGGGCGCGTGGATGGCCGAAGGCGGGCTGGCGGCCTGGACGGGCTTCCTCCTCAAGGCGGTGCGGGAGGGCGGCACGATCACGGTGATCCACCGGGCCGACCGGCTGGCCGACTTGCTCGCCCTGCTGGCGCCAAAGGCGGGCTCCTTCCAGATCCGCCCGATCCAGGCCTTCGCCGACGCGCCGGCCAAGCGGGTGCTGGTCCGCGCGGTCAAAACCGGCAAGGCCCCCCTGCAACTCTTGCCGCCGCTGGCGCTGCATCCCCGGAACGGCGACAAGCACACGCCCGCAGCCGAGGCGATTCTGCGCGGCCGGGCGGCGCTGGATTGGGGCGACCGATGACGGCTTCGGAGAACGCCGCGGCGTTCCGGCCAGGCGAGGACGACGTATTCGCGCGGATCGCGCGGCGCTACGACCTGCTCTGCGATCTCTTCAGCCTCGGCGCCCACCGGTACTGGAAGGCCCGCATGGCCCGGCGGATCGCCCAGGCCGGCGGCGCCTCGGTGCTTGATCTCGCCTCCGGCACCGGCGACATCCCCCGCCGCCTGCTGCGGCGGCCCGAGTTTGCGGGGCGGAGCCTGTGGGTGACCGACCTGAGCCCCGCCATGCTCGAGGTGGCGCGCGAGAAGCTTGCCCAGGCGCCCGGCGTGCGCTGCCGAACGGCCGACGCCGAACGGCTGACCGGGATCTCCGCCAATTCCTTCGACATCGTCTCCATCTCGCTGGCCATGAAGATCTGCGACCGCAAGGCGGTGCTGCGCGAGGCGCTGCGAGTCCTCAGGCCCGGGGGCCTGTTCTTCTGCCTGGAGGCCGGACGGGTGCGAAGCCCGGCCTTGCGGGCGCTCTATCTGGAATACATGACCTGGTGCGTGCCGCTGATGGCCCAGCTGGCGGCCGGCGGCGACCGCGGCGCCTACGACTATCTTCTGAAGGGGATCCGCACCTTTCCGGACGCAGACGCCTTCGCCGGGGAGATCGAGGCCGCCGGCTTCACCGATGTGGGGTACGAACCAATGACCTTCGGGGTGGTGAGCCTGCACTACGCGCGCAAGCCGCGGCGCGGATAGGAGGTTTCATGGATCTGGCCGCTCTCTCGAACCGCGCCTGGGCGTTGCGCGAACTCTATGCGCGCTTGGAAACGCAGCGTTACGGCCGCCCCTGGAGCCGCCAGGAGGTAGCTCTTGGGTTCCTGGGCGACGTCGGCGACCTGATGAAACTGATCCAAGCCAAGGAAGGCGTTCGCCACATCCCCGACGCCGACGCCAGTCTCGCCCACGAACTGGCCGACTGCCTGTGGAGCGTGCTGGTCTTGGCCCGGCTCTATGGCGTCGATCTCGAAGCGGCGTTCCTGAACACCCTGGACGAACTGGAAGCCGGCGTCGGAGCGCGCCTCAACCCTTGAACCACACCACCTGGTTCGACACCGCCAGCAGCTCGCCCCCGGCCGACCAGAGCTCGGCGGTCTGATCGTTGAAGCCGTGCTTGAAGGCCCGCGCGTCGGCCGTGCAGAGCAGATAGTCCTCGCCCTGGCGCGCCATCTCCGCCTCGTCGGCGAGGAAATAGGTGGTCATGGAGACGGTGGCGACCGGCGGGATGTCGCCGCGGACCTGCAGGATCTTCACCACGAAGGTGTCGGCCAGGGCCGCCAGGGCCACATAGTCGAGCGGCCTGGGCGGTGCGTCGCGAACCCAGGCGCGGGACAGCGCCGGCGCCGGCGCCTCGGCGCTGGCGCGCCCGGGAATGGGCTCGCCGCGCTCGAAGCGGAACTCGTAGCGGCCCAGCCATGCGTTGCGACCTTCCGTCGGCAGGGGCGCAAGGGCCTGCGACGGCGGCATGGGCGGCGGAGCGCCCGGCCGATGCGACCATGTCTCGCGCGAGGGGCCCGTGACCGTGCTGGCGGTGGCGGCGACCACATCGCCCTGCACGAGCTCCACCAGCCAGTGCTGGGTGGAGCGGCCGTCGCGGACCAGGCGGACCAGGACCTCGAACTCACCCTCGGCCACGGCCGCGCAGAAGTTCACGGTCTGGGCGACAGGCCGGCCGCGGCGATCGGGATGCTCCATCACCGCGCGAAGCAGGATCGCCGCCGTGGTCCCGCCGAACGGTCCTGCCATGTTCCAGTAGGCGGCGCTGGTTCGGCCCGCCAGCCGTCCGGGGCCAAGGCTTCGAAGATACGTGGCCTCGTCCAGCGGATGCGGCTTCAGGAGGGTGTCGCTCATCGGGGAATCCTGCGCTTTTACACAGGCTGCGCAGGGGCGCAGTGGTTGTCCATAACCTGGCGCGTCATCGGGCCGCATCGGATCGGCAGCCATAAATTCCCATAACATGGGTCCGGGGCAAGACTTCAGACCGTGTGCAAACAAGCGGCGCCAAGCCCGCCCCGCACCACGAGAAAAAGGGAAAGAACGATATGGGGCGAGACGCCCAGCCTCACGCACCGCTGCGCGCCTGGCTCCTGCGGACCGGCCTCACCCTCGCCGCCACCCTCCTGGTCGCGGCCCCCCTGCAGGCCGCGGCCCGTGCGGCCGGCATCGCCCTGCCGGGCGAGCCCCGCGCCGCCTTCGCCTCGCTCGTCGCCCCCAAGCCGGCCGACGCTCCGCCCCCGCCGCGGATCGAGGTCGTCTGGGACGGTCGGGACGTGGACGGCGACGGCGCGCCGGATTTCGCCAACCCCACCGGAAACGCGCCGCGCACGGCCGACGCCTATGGCTACGGCCACTTCGGCGCCCGCCGCGACGGCGGCTCCCGCGCCCACGAGGGCGTGGACTACGCAGCGGAGGCCGGCCAGGAGGTGGTCGCGCCGATCTCCGGCTTCGTCACCAAGATCGGCTTCGCCTACGCCAGCGCGCCGGAGCTGACCTTTGTGGAGATCACCAATCCGGCGCTGGGCTACCAGGCGCGCGTCTTCTATGTCGATCCCACCGTCGAAGTCGGCCAACCCGTGCGCCTGGGCGCCGCCATCGGCCGGGCGATCAGCCTGCAGGGCCGCTATCCGGGCAGGATGACCGATCACGTCCACCTGGAGCTGTCAGGCCCGAAGGGCCGGCGCTTCGACGCCGCGGCCGTGCTGGCCGCCCGGGAGGTGGTCGTCGAGGCCGGCGACTGACGCTTCAGCCGTCGATATCCCAGCCGAGCGCCACGCGGCCGGTATAGCGCAGCTGGGGCTTCTCCTGCAGGGGATGGAAGCGCGCGCCCTGCACGTCGCGGAAGGCGCGCTCGAGCCCCAGGTCGCGATAGAAGGCCGCGCCGCCCGCCGCCTCCATGGCCTGCTCGACCGTCTCGATGGCCGCGCGCCCGACCAGGGTGCGAAAGGTCATGGCCCGGCTGGTGGTCTCCGGACCCGGCGCGCCGGACACGGCGATGCGGACCATTTCGGCCCAGGCGACCTCGGCGGCGGCGAAGGCGTTCTCCATCTCCCCCACCAGATAGGCGAGATGGCCGTCGTCGGCCTTGCGCCGCGCCGCCGCCAGGGCCCGGACCCGCGCGCCCTCCGCCACGCCCACATAGGCCGAATAGATCAGGGCGAAGGCGATCATGCTGATCACGTGGAACAGCATGTGCCACTTGCCCGCCGGCCGCCGGCCCGCGACCGCCGCGTCGGGGATGAAGACCTCGGCCAGCTCGATGTCGTGCGAACCTGTGCCGCGCATGCCGAGCGTCCGCCAGGTGTTCAGGATCCGGACGCCGGGCGCCGTCAGCGACACGGCGAAGTGCAGCACCGTCGGCCCGGCTTCCGGGTCGTGATAGATGGCGCTGGTGGACAGCAGGTCGCCGGCCGGGCTGCCGCTGGAGAACGGCTTGCGCGCGGACACCTTGAAGCCGCCGTCCGCCTTCACCGCCGTCCCGCCGCCGGGCAGCCAGTCCGATCCGCCGCTGGAGACGAGCACGAGATCCTCGGCCGCCACCCGCTTCAGCAGCCCCTCGGTCGGGGCGCCCTGATGGCGCCAGCGCCAGGCGGCCACCGCGACCAGATGGCTATGCATGGCCGCCGCCAGGGCCGTGGAGCCGCAGGCTGCGCCCAGTCGGCGTATGGCGTGGCAGATTTCGTCCGCCTCGGCGCCGCCGCCGCCGAACTCGACGGGAACGAGCGCCTTGAAGAAGCCCTCGGCCTTCAGGCGCTCATAGGCGCCGGCCACGAAACTGTCGTCGGAGTCGTGCAGCGCCGCCTCGGCGGCGATCTCCTCGGCCAGCCGGTCGGCGCGCTCGCGCCAGTCGATGCGGATGGGGCGCGCGTCCATTTCGGATGCAAGGGTCATGTCTGGTTCCTTCGAGATCGGCGGAGCAGGTCCGCTGGTGTCGCGAAGATTGTCCGGCCAGATCCGACCGACTAGTTCAGCAACTGAACCGCCCCCGATACAGGAACTGAACTAGGCGCTCGCTCCAGGCAGGATTAGTCTTCCAAGGACATCCGGGGAGATCTCCATGACGGAGCGAAGCTACAGGCAGTTCTGTCCGGTGGCCATGGCCGCCGAAATCTTGTGCTCACGCTGGACGGTGGTGCTGCTGCGCGAACTGGTCGCCGGCTCGACCCGCTTCAACGACCTGCGGCGCGGCGCGCCGCGCATGTCGCCGGCCCTGCTCTCGCAGCGGCTGAAAGACCTGGAGGCGGCCGGCGTGGTGCGCCGCCATCCCCTGCCCGGAGAGCCGGGCGTGTTCGAATACCGGCTGACCGAATCCGGGCGCGAGCTTGAGGCCGTGGTCGACGCATTCGGCATATGGGGCCAGCGCTGGGTGTCGAGCGAGCTTTCGCTGCAGCATCTCGACGTCTCGCTGCTGATGTGGGACATGCGCCGCAACCTCGACCCCACGCCCCTGCCCAAGCGCCGTTGCGTGGTGCAGTTCCGCTATCCGGAACAGGCGCCGGCGGACCGGAGCTTCTGGCTGGTGGTCGATCCCGACGGGCAGGTCGACCTGTGCTCGGTGGATCCGGGCTTCGACGTCGATCTCTACGTCACGGTCGACCTGCGCACCATGACCGCGATCTGGATGGGCCTGGACACCGTCCGCAGCGCCGTAGCGGCCCAGAAGATGATCCTGACCGGCGACCGTGGATTGGCGGCCGACATGCAGACCTGGCTGGGCCTTAGCCCCTTCGCCCGGGAGCGCAAGCTCGCCAGTTGAGCTTCCCGGCAGCCGATTGCGACTGCGAGTAAGATTGACTCGCAACAGAGGCTCTGGTTTGACGGCCCCCATCTGTTTTAGCCGGGGTCTGCCTTGTCGCGTCGTAACCTCCTGGGGGCGGGCTGCGCGCTCGCCGCTCTCGCCTCCGCCACCTCCGCCCAGGCCGCCGACGAGGCGGTGGACGTCAGCGAGCTGGTCATCACCGCCACGCGGACCGAGGCGCCGCGCGCCACGGTTCCGGCCACCATCCAGGTGATCGGCGAGGCGGAGCTCACGACCCAGACCGCTCTCGGCTTCTCGGCGGTGGAGACGGTGGCCAATCTCGTCCCCTCCTTCTCGCCGACGCGGCAGAAGCTCTCCGGGTTCGGCGAGACCCTCCGGGGGCGGTCGCCGCTTTACCTGGTGGACGGCGTGCCGCAGTCGACGCCCCTACGCGACGACAGCCGCGACGGCTTCACCATCGATCCGTTCTTCATCGAGCGCGTGGAGGTGGTGTTCGGGTCGAACGCGATCCAGGGCATCGGCGCCACCGGCGGGGTGGTGAACTATGTGACGGTTCCGACGCCGAAGGAGACCGAAGGTTTCACCGGACGGGTGCTGGCCCAGACCAGTCTCGATCCGGAGATCGCCGGCGACAGCCTGGGCTGGAAGGCGGCGGCCTATGTAGGCCGCGACTTCGGCCGCTGGGACTTCACCGCCGGCGCGGCCTACGAGGCGCGCGGCGCCTATTACGACGCCCGCGGCCGGCGGATCGGCCTGGACGGCGCCCAGGGCGAGCTGCAGGATTCCAGGAGTTGGTCGCTGTTCGCCAAGGCCGGTTTCGACTTTACCGACCAGCGTCGGCTGGAGGTGATGGTCAACCACTTCGAGCTTGAAGGCGACAACGACTACATCACGGTCAACGGCAACCGCGCCACAGGCCTGCCGACCACCGCCGTGCGCGGCCGGTTCCCCGGCAAGCCGACCAAGAACGACGTGACCTCGGCCGCCCTCACCTATCGCGACCGCGGCTTCTTCGGCGGGGTGCTGACCGCCCAGGCCTACGCCCACGACTACCAGGGCGTTTTCGGCGGCGGGAACTTCGCCGATTTCCAGGACCCACGGATCGGCCCCAACCTCTTCGACCAGTCGGCCAACAACTCCGAGAAGCTGGGCTTCAAGGTGGACTACGAGCGCGGCTTCGACGCCCTGCCCGGCTTCCGGATGCTGGTGGGGCTGGACGGCCTGTCGGACAGGACGTTCCAGGCCCTGGTGCTGACCGGCCGCCTCTGGGTGCCGGAAACCACCTATAAGAGCCTCGCGCCCTTCCTGCAGCTGCGCCAGGGCCTGATGAACGGGCGCCTCAACCTTGCGGCCGGCGTGCGCCAGGAGAACGCGACCCTCGAGGTCGGCGACTACACCACCCTCTACGCCTATGGCCCGCAGCAGGTGGCCGGCGGCGAGCCCAGCTTCACCGAGACGCTCTACAACGCCGGCGCGACCTTCCGGCTTACCGATGGCCTGACCGCCTACGCTTCCTATGCGCAGGGCTTCACCATGCCCGACGTCGGGCGGGTGCTGCGCGCGATCCGCCAGCCCAATGTCGACGTGGACACCTATCTCGACGTAACGCCGGTGGTCTCCGACAATGTGGAGGTGGGCCTCGACTATGCGGCCGGGCCGCTGCAGGCGGGGATCGCCTGGTTCCGCTCCACCTCCGACCGCGGCTCGCTGTTGGTGCTCAACCCGGGCGGCCAGTTCGAAGTCCAGCGCCAGCGCACCGAGGTTGAGGGCGTGGAGATCTCCGCCCGCTTCGCCGCCACCGACTGGCTGATGCTCGGCGCAGCCTACGCCCAGCTGGACGGCCGCACAGACTCCAATGGCGACGGGACGGTGGACCGCGACCTGAACGGCGCCAACATCTCGCCGGACCGGCTGCTGGTCTTCGCCGAGGCCGCCTGGGGCGACTGGACCGGTCGGCTGCAGGCCCTGCAGTTCTATGGCCGCGACTTCGAAGGCGAGCCGGCCGCCAACAGCTTCGAAGGCTATGCGCTCGCCGACGCCGTGGTCACTTGGCGCGCGCCGGTCGCCACCTTCAGCCTGGCGGTGCAGAACCTCTTCGACGAGCAGTACGTCACCTACTTCTCCGACACCCAGAACCCAGCCGACAACGCCCGCTTCTTCGCCGGGCGCGGGCGCACCGTGGCCCTTGGCGTGACCAAAGACTTCTGATGGGCTTCCTGCGCCTCCTGCACGCCTGGGCGGGGGCCGTCCTGGCGCTGATCCTGGTGGTGCTGGGGCTCTCCGGCTCGCTGCTGGTGCTGAAGGACGACTGGCTGCGCGCCACGGTTCCGGCGGCGCGGGCGACGGTCGAGCCGAGGCCGGAGATCCTGGGCGCGGCCGCCGAAGCTGTGGAACGGGCGCATTCCGGTGAAGTCCGCACCCTGGTGTTCGCCCGCCCGGACCTGGGGATCCACCGCGTCTATCTGAAGGACGAGGGTTCGGCCTATGCGGACGCTTCGGGCGCCGTGGTGGCGCGCTGGACGGGAAACCACCGGCTGGAGGCGTGGATCTTCGACCTGCACCACTACCTGCTGGCCGGCGATACGGGGTTGATGGTCGCGGGCGTGGCGGGCCTGGCCGGAACGGTGCTGGCGTTGACCGGGCTGGTGGTTTGGGCGCCGGCCTGGCGCAGCTTCCGCGGGCGTGTCTGGCCAGACTCCCTGAGGCGACGCGACCTGATCTCGGCCCATCGGGATGCGGGTCTGATCTTCGCGATTCCCATACTCATGCTGTGCCTCACCGGGGGCGCCATCGTCTTCCACAAGCAGAGTCAGGCCCTGATGGTCGCCCTGGCGCCCGGCGGGGCGCCGCCTGCCGAAGCGCCGGCGGTCGGCGAAGGGGACGTGGACTGGCCCACGGCGCTGACCGCCGCCCAGGCCGCCTTCCCCGAAGCGACCCTGCGGATGGCCAACTGGCCGGCGAAGCCCGGCGCGCCCGCCAATGTGCGCCTGCGCCAGCCTGGCGAGTGGCACCCGAACGGCCGCACCATGGTCGCTATCGACCCGGCTACCAGCCAGGTGGTCCAGACGCTCGACAGCGGCGAGCTCGCCCCGGGGCTGCGGGCCTACAACGCCTTCTATCCGCTGCATGCGGCGGCGGTGGGCGGGCGGCTCTATGATGCGGCGATCTTCGCCTCGGGCCTGGCGCTGGCGGCCCTCGGCGGCTTCGGCCTCTGGTCCTTCCTCATCAAGCCGCGGCGGCGGCGGAAAGCGAAGCTCGCCCAGGCGTGACCGGCGGCGGGCTTGTGGTCGGCGCGCGGCTGGCCGACATTCGCCCCGCCCCGCGAACCGCTTCGGGGCGTCGCCGGAGAGCCGCGCCCCTTGACCTTCCCTCAGATCGCGACCCTGACGGTTCTCGGCCTCGTGGTCGTCGCCCTCGCCTCGAGCCGGGTGCGGGCGGACGTGGCGGCGCTCGCCGGCGCCGGCGCCCTGGCAGCCCTGGGCGTCGCCAGCGTGGAAGACCTGCAGCGCAGCTTCGCAAGCCCGGCCCTGGTGGCCCTGGCCTCGCTGTTCGTCCTCGCCGAGGCGCTGGACCGCACAGGGGTCATGGGGCTGATGGTGCGGACGGCCTCGAAACTGGTCTCGCGCCTGGGCGCGGCGTCGGCGCCGATCATCATCGCCTTCTGCGGCGCGCTGTCGGGCTTCCTGAACAACACCCCGCTGGTGATCCTGGCCGCCCCGATCGTCCAGGACGCCGCCCATAAGCTGGGCTGGTCGCCGAAGAAGCTGCTGATCCCCCTCTCCTACGCCTCGATCCTCGGCGGCGCCTGCACGCTGATCGGCACCTCCACCAACCTCTTGGTGGACGACATGGCCCGCCGGTCCGGCCTGCCGCATTTCACCCTGTTCGAGATCACGCCGGTGGGGGTGTGGGTGGCCGCCGCCGGCGGGCTCTACCTGCTGTTCGTGGCTCCGCGGCTGCTGCCGGCGGAGGACGGGGTGGCGGAGCTGCCGAAGGCGTCGGAGAAGCGTCCCCTGCGCGTGCTGCCGGGCCTCTTCGCCACGGCGGTCTTCGCCTTCGTGCTCGGCGCCGCAGCGGGCGGGCTGCCGATCGCCATCGTCTCCTTCACCGGCGCCGTCGTCCTGCTGCTGGCCCGCATCATCAAGCCCGAAGAAGCCTATGCCGGCTTGCGGCCCCAGGTGCTGCTGATGATCGCCGGCATGCTGGTCGTGGGCTCGGCGCTCGACAAGACGGGGCTGGCCCGCACCGCCACCGACGCGGTGGCCACCTTCACCCAGCCAATCGGGCCGATCGCCGCCCTGGCGGCCGTCTATGTGGCGACCCTGATACTGACCGAGCTGATGTCGAACGCGGCCGTCGCCGTGCTGATGACGCCGCTGGCCATCGGCCTGGCCCAGAACCTTGGCGTCGACCCGCGACCGTTCGTGGTGGCGGTCATGATGTCGGCCAGCGCCGCCTTCGCCACGCCGTTCGGCTATCAGACCAACGCCATCGTCCACCACATCGGGAACTACAGCTATTTCGACTTCGTCCGAGTGGGGCTGCCTCTAAACCTGGTGACCGCCGTCGCCGGGCTGATCGCCATCCCGCGGTTCTTCCCGTTCTAGGCAGGGCGGTCGCATATGAAGTCCTCCTCTCCCGCTTGCGGGAGAGGGTGGAACGGCGCGGCTCGCGCCATCGGCGATTGCCCCACCCTTCTAAGCGGCGGCCGACCGTTCGCCCCGAAGCGCCTGGACGAAAGCCCCTTGCCAGGCCGAGAGATCAAAAGCCTTCAGGCCGGCCATTAGGGCCTGCCAGCGCTCGATCCGCTCCTTGCGCGGCATGGTGAGGCCGCGGGCGATGGCGCCGGCGACCTGCTCGCGGTCGAAGGGATTGACGATCAGCGCCTCGGTCATCTGCTCGCTGGCGCCTGCAAATTCGGAGAGGATCAGCACGCCGGGATCATCCGGGTCCTGGGCGGCGACGTATTCCTTGGCCACCAGGTTCATGCCGTCGCGCAAGGGCGTGACCAGGCCGATCTTCGCCGCGCGATAGATGCCGGCCAGTTCGTCACGGCGGTAGGCCCGGTTCACATAGCGGATCGGCACCCAATCGACCGTGGCGTAGGCCCCGTTGATCCGCCCCGTCACCGCATCCAGCCGGGCGCGTATGTCCTGATAGGCGTCGACCTCCTCCCGGCTGGGGGTGGCGATCTGCAGCAGGAACACCCGCTCGCGCAGTTCCTCGTTGTCCTGCAGGAACTGCTCGTAGGCGAGGAAGCGCTCCTCCAACCCTTTCGAATAGTCCAGCCGGTCGACACCCACGACCATCTGCCGGCCGGCCAGGCTGACCTGCATCTTCTCGAACTCGGCCTGGGCGGTTTCGCCCGTGGCCGTGGCGGTGAAGGCGTCCACGTCCAGGCCGATGGGGAAGGCGCCCATGTCCACCGTTCGGCCGAAGGCCGTCGCCTCGCTCCCCACCACCTCCCCTCCGATGACCTGGGTGACGTAGTCCTCGAAGGCGCTGAGCGAATCCCGCGTCTGAAACCCGACGAGATCGTAGTCGAACAGCGCCTCCACCAGTTTCGGGTGGTCGGGCAGGGTCGTCAGCAGCCGCCGCGCCGGCCAGGGGATGTGCAGGAAGAAGCCGATACGGTTCGCCACCCCGCGGCGGCGCAGCTCCTGCGCCATCGGGATCAGGTGGTAGTCGTGGACCCAGATCACATCGTCCGAGCGGATCATCGGCAGCAGGGCCTCGGCAAACCGGGCGTTCACGCGGCCATAGCCCTCGCTGAAGGCGCGCTCATAGGCCGAGAGGTCGACCCGATAGTGGAACAAAGGCCACAGCGTCTTGTTGGCGTAGCCGTTGTAGTACTCCTGGACGTCCTGCTCCTCGAGATCGACGGTGGCGACCGTCACCCCGCCGGTCCGCTCCAGCGCCACCTGGCCGGTATAGACCTCGGTCGTGCGCCCGCTCCAGCCGAACCAGACGCCGTTCGCCTCGCGCAGGGCCGCGGCCAGCGCCATGGCCAGCCCCCCCACCGAGCCGCCGCCCGCGTCCGCCGGCGGCTGGACCCGGTTCGACACCACAATCAGCCTTCCCAAACCCATACTCCGCATCTCGATCTGGGTAATTCCTGAACCGCCCGGCGAATCCGAGAATTCGGACCGAGAAAAACTTCAGAATCACCGTTCTAATGCGGCCAAACGCGGAACATCTCTCAAAGTATCCACACGCCTTTTCGTCGAGCTGTTCCAAGCTGTCCTGGCGGACGAAAAAGCGTTACTGGCCGCTAGCCGGCGCTGTTCCTAGCACAGGCGTGGCTGCGGCTCAGCCATCTCACGCAGGTGTGACCGCAAAACGAAAAGGCCCCGGACCTTGCGGTCCGGGGCCTCGCCGTTCGCCACGGGCGAAGGGTCAGTTGCGGGCGGTGTCCACCAGCTTGTTCTTGGTGATCCAGGGCATCATGGCGCGCAGGCGCTGGCCCACCTCCTCGATCTGATGCTCGGCGTTGCGGCGGCGGGTGGCCTTGAAGCTCGGCTGGCCCACGGCGTTCTCGGCCATGAAGTCGCGCACGAAGCGGCCGGACTGGATGTCCTCCAGCACCTTCTTCATCTCCGCCTTGGTGTCGGGGGTGATGACGCGCGGCCCGGTCACGTACTCGCCGTACTCGGCGGTGTTGGAGATCGAGTAGTTCATGTTGGCGATGCCGCCCTCGTAGATGAGGTCGACGATCAGCTTCACCTCGTGCAGGCACTCGAAATAGGCCATCTCCGGCGCATAGCCGGCCTCGACCAGGGTCTCGAACCCGGCGCGGATCAGCTCCACCAGACCGCCGCAGAGCACGGCCTGCTCGCCGAACAGGTCGGTTTCGCATTCCTCGCGGAAGGTGGTCTCGATGATCCCCGAGCGGCCGCCGCCGATGGCCGAGGCGTAGGCCAGGCCGAAGTCCAGCGCATTGCCGGTGGGATTCTGATGGATGGCGATCAGGCAGGGCACGCCGCCGCCCTTCTCGTACTCGCCGCGCACGGTGTGGCCCGGTCCCTTGGGCGCGACCATCAGCACGTCGATGGTCTCCTTGGGCTCGATCAGGTTGAAATGGACGTTCAGGCCGTGGGCGAACAGCAGGGCCGCGCCGTCCTTGATGTTCGGCGCGATCTCGTTGGCGTAGATGCCGCGCTGCAGCTCGTCGGGAGCCAGCACCATGATCGCGTCGGCCCAGGCGGCCGCCTCGGCCACGCTCATCACCTTCAGGCCGTCGGCCTCGACCTTCTTGGCGGTGGCCGAGCCGGGGCGCAGGGCGACGGCGACGTTCTTCACGCCGGAGTCGCGAAGGTTGAGAGCGTGGGCGCGGCCTTGCGAGCCATAGCCTACGATGGCGATCTTCTTGTCCAGGATGCGGGCGATGTCGGCGTCGCGGTCATAGTAGACGCGCATGATCTTTCTCCTGAAGTCGAAGGTCGCCGCGGTTCCGCGCAACGGCGCCGCAGCAAAGGCGGGGCTATGCAGCGGAATTTTGCGCAAAGGTCAAGGGAAGCCCCGCCCTGCGCGACGAAATCGCCGCGCCGGCGAGGTCCCCTCTCCTACCAGAAGAGGCGATAGGCGACCTGCACCACCCGGCCGCTGAACATGTCGACCAGAAGGGCGTCGTCGCCGACCCGGATCCATTCATAGCCCGCCGGGGGGATCGGCAGGCCATAGGCCCACCAATCGAGGATTCGGTACTGCGGCGTCCACCAGCTGCGAGGCAGGGTGTCGCCATAGCTCCAGTGACGCATGTAAAAGCCCGGCGGCGGCACATAGGCCCAGCCCCAATAGCGCTGATGCCCACGCCACACCGGATCGTAGCGGCGGCGATCGTAGCTGGGCCGGGGCTGATGCCGGCGCGGATCGTCCCAGCGGCGACCGTCGCGCCATTCGCGGCGATCCTCGCCCCGCCAGTCGCGGCCGTCACGGCCGTCGCGGTCGCGGCGACCGTCCCAATCGCGGCGGCCGTCCCGATCTTGACGACCATCGCGGTCCTGGCGGCTGTCGCGCTCGCCGCCGCGGTTCCGATCCCCGCCGTCCCGGTCCCCGCGGCGGCCGCCCTCGCCCTGCCAGCGGCGGCCGTCGCGGCCATCCCAATCGTTGGCCTGGGGAGCCGCCGGCGCGGACTGGGCCCGGGGAGCCTCCGGGGCGCGGGGCGCCTCGCGGGCCGGCCGGGCGGCGTCCGGATCGTTGCGCCAGCTCCGGCGAACCTGGGGATTGTAGTCCCGCGCCTCCTGGGCGGCCGCCACGCCGGTGGAGGCCAGGAGAGCCAGGGCCAGAACCCCTGAGAAGATCTTTCGCATGTGTTTTCTCGACGCCGCGCGAGGCGGCCTGACGCACCCTCGGCCGGCAGGGTCCGCCCGCCTGGCTGAACCGTGCTTGAACGAAAGCCCAAGCATCACGACATTGGCCCATCTTTGGAGAGGCCGATGACCGTCATCCCGAACGACGTCCTGAACTACTGGCGCGCCGCCGGGCCCCAGAAGTGGTTCGCCAAGGACCCCGCCTTCGACGAGGCCTTGCGCCTGCGGTTCGAGCCGGTGCACCACGCCGCCGCGCGCGGCGACCATGACGACTGGGCGCAGACCCCCGAAGGGGCGCTCGCCCTTCTGCTGCTGCTCGATCAGATTCCCCGCAACCTGTTCCGCGGCTCGGCCCACGCCTTCGCCACCGACCCCAAGGCGCGCGCCATCGCCCGGGCGGCGGTGGCGGCGGGCCACGACCGCAAACTGGAGCCGGAGCTGCGGCCGTTCTTCTACCTGCCCTTCGAACACTCCGAGGACCTGGCCGACCAGGACGAAGCGATCGCCCTGTTCACCGCCCTGCGCGAGGAGGCCGGCGACGCCGAGAGCCTGAAATGGGCCGAGCTGCACCGCGACATCATCGTGCGGTTCGGCCGCTTCCCGCACCGAAATCCCTGCCTCGG
The DNA here is from genome assembly GCF_046290725.1 of Phenylobacterium sp. Taxonomy (GTDB): domain Bacteria; phylum Pseudomonadota; class Alphaproteobacteria; order Caulobacterales; family Caulobacteraceae; genus Phenylobacterium. Next base: position 84,116 of record NZ_JBKBUH010000004.1, on the reverse strand, counting down.
GCGCGTGACCACGCCGAACGAGCAGGCCTTCCTGGACGAAGGCGGCTTCGCCGGCTGACGCCGCCTTCAGTTGCCGGAGCTGCGGTTGACGTTATGGTTGCGCTGCATCTCGGCGAAGCCCTCGCGGGACTCCTCCTGCCTGCGCTTGAAGTCCTCTTCCGTCAGGCAGACCCGCTTTCCCACGCGCGAGCCGGTGGGCGTCTCCACGTTGCAGATCATCTTCGCCTTCCTCTGGCCGGGCTTCAGAGCTTCGTCCGCCGGCGGCGCGGCCTCAGCGGTTCCGGTAGCGAGAGCGGCCAGGGCCGCGAGCAACAGGCTCATTGGGACCTCTCCAAGCAGAGCCGCAGCCTGCGCAATTCCTGGCTCTTTCGCAACTGTGGATGAGCCGATTCGCGCAATCGCCTTCGGCGGCGAATCGGCGCCGAATCAGACCGCTGGAAGGAGCCGCCGCCGATGACCGTGCACGTCCCCATCGCCGTCCAGGCCGATCATCCCGAGCAGCAGTATCTCGGCCTGCTGGCCGACATCCTGAACAACGGCGTCCAGCGCGGCGATCGCACGGGGGTCGGAACGCTGGGCGTCTTCGGCCGGCAGATGCGCTTCGACCTCTCTCAGGGCTTTCCCCTGCTCACCACCAAGAAGCTGCACAGGAAGTCGATCATCCTGGAGCTGCTGTGGTTCCTGCGCGGCGACACCAATGTCCGGTGGCTCCAGGAGCGGGGCGTGAGCATCTGGGACGAGTGGGCCGACGCTGCGGGCGAGCTTGGCCCCGTCTACGGCAAGCAGTGGCGCTCCTGGACCGCGCCGGACGGCCGGGTGATCGACCAGATCGCAGGCGTGGTCGAGAGCCTGAAGACCATGCCGCACTCGCGCCGGCATATCGTCTCGGCCTGGAACCCGGCCGACGTGGACGACATGGCCCTGCCGCCTTGCCATTGCCTGTTCCAGTTCTTCGTGGCCGACGGAAGGCTCTCCTGCCAGCTCTACCAGCGCTCGGCGGACGTATTCCTGGGCGTGCCGTTCAATATCGCTTCCTACGCCCTGCTGACCCTGATGATGGCCAAGGTCACGGGCCTGGAACCCGGCGAGTTCGTGCACACCCTGGGCGATGCGCACCTCTATCTGAACCACCTCGACCAGGCGCGCGAGCAGCTGTCCCGGGAGCCCTACCCCTTCCCCATCATGGAAATCGCCGACAAGCGCGACCTCTTCGCCTTCGAGTACGAGGACTTCAAGCTGCGCGGCTACAAGGCCCACGAGAAGATCGAGGCGCCGATCGCGGTGTGAGCTTGAGATATTAATGGAGGCCAATATGGCTGAGCGCGAAGTACAGAAAGGGGTACCAGTCTCCTCGTTGGTGCCAAGAGCACCAAATCCCGGTGCCGGACCACCAACCTCGGTGCCGAGCGCACCTGCTCCACCGCCGAGTCCCCCAGCTCCAAAAAAGTGAAAGAACTCTTGGTCCAAGGGCCTTCAGCGCAAGTCGCGCTTGCGATTAGCGTCGTTGGCTTGGTGGTGTCTGGGTTCAGTGCCTATTTTGCCGCGACTCAAAGCAAGCATGCGAGCCGCTCAACGGCCATGGCTATCACTCAAAGCTTTCTTTCGGAGACGAGGGAGCTTTGGAGCGAATGTTCGTCAGTAACCAAGCAAGATCCTGTCGATTACAGTCGATTCAGAACATGCGTGGAGCACGTTCTCGCTCAATTCGAATTTGCCTGCGCTTTGCTATGCGAAGATTTCATTTCTGGAAAACTATATAATTTGATAGACGACGCGATTGTTGACTATGTAGATTTGATGGCCGAAAGTGGATATATCCCAACTGTCAAGGCAATGACGGTACAGGCCCACGTCTGTGAAAATCTGAAAGACTTTTGTGTGCAGAGGGGGCAGCGCTTCAGGAACAAAGCAGCGGTCTTTGACATGCTAAACATCTCGCGCTGGGCAGCCTAGTGCCCCAGGTCATCCTCTCCGCCGGTCCCATCGCCCGCGCCCGCAACGGCGTCATCGGCAAGGGCGGGACCCTGCCCTGGCGGCTGAAGACCGACCTCGCCAACTTCCGCGCCGTCACCATGGGAAAGCCGGTGATCATGGGCCGCAAGACGTGGGAGAGCCTGCCCAAGAAGCCCCTGGTGGGCCGCACCAACATCGTGCTGTCGCGCGATGGGACCTTCCAGCCGAAGGGCGCCGTCGTGTGCGAGGATTTCGCCGAGGCGGTGCAGATCGGCCGCGAACAGGCGGCCGACGACGGGCGCGACGAGGTCTGCGTGATCGGCGGCGCCTCGCTCTTCGAACTGGCCCTGCAGCGGGCGCAGCGGATCTACCTCACCGAGGTGGAGGCCGAGGTGGAGGGCGACGTCCTCCTCGCCCCCTTCGACGAGAGCCGCTGGAAAGAGGTGCGCCGTCAGGCCTATGCGTCGGGCGAGGGCGACGAGTATCCCTTCACGATCCGGGTGCTGGAGCGGGCTTGAGCGCGCCTTTGCGCTTGCCGACGCTGGGGAAGCTTCGTCCATAGTCCCTTCCGACAAGGGAGAACCGCATGGACATGGAACTGATCGCCGAAGGCTTCGAGTTTCCCGAAGGCCCCATCGCGCTCGCCGACGGCTCGGTGATCCTGACCGAAATCAAGGGCCAGAGGCTGACCCGCATCCATCCCGGCGGCCGGCGCGAGACGGTGGTGGAGACCGGCGGGGGGCCGAACGGCGCGGCCCTCGGCCCGGACGGGGCCATCTACATCACCAACAACGGCGGCTCGTTCCAGTGGCTGGACAACGCCGGCATGACCATCCCGGGCCCGACGCCGCCCAGCCACAAGGGCGGGATGATCCAGAAGTACGACCCGAAGACCGGCGTGCTCTCCACGCTCTACGACTCCTGCGAGGGCAAGCGGCTGGTCGGGCCCAACGACCTGGTGTTCGACCGTCACGGCGGCTTCTGGTTCACCGACCACGGCTGCTCAACGCCGGAGGGGCGAAAGTTCGGCGCGCTCTATTACGCCAAGGCCGACGGCAGCCATATCGCCCGCCAGCGCGACCACCTGATCTCGCCCAACGGCGTCGGCCTGTCGCCGGACGAGGACGTGGTCTATGTGGCCGACACCCAACTCGGCCGGCTGTGGGCCTTCGACGTGGCGGAGCCTGGCGTGCTGAAGCCGCCGGAGAGCTTCGCGCCGGGCCGGGTGGTGGCCAACCTGCCCGGCTATCAGCTGCTGGACAGCCTGGCGGTGGAGGCCTCCGGCAAGGTCTGCGTGGCCACCATCATCAACGGGGGGATCACGGTCTTCGACCCCGAAGGCGCGACCGAGCACCACCCCTTCCCCGACCTGATCGTCACCAACATCTGCTTCGGCGGCGCCGACATGCGCGAGGCCTGGGTGACCTGCTCGGCCACCGGCAAGCTCTTCAAGGCCAGATGGCCCCGGCCGGGGCTGAAGCTGAACTACAACGGGTGAGGTGGCGTCAAAGCCCCCTTACCCCGCTGCGTCGGGAGCTCTCCCAAACGGGGGAGCATCTGACGCCTAGTAGAGCGTCGCCATGGCCGAGCGTTCGAAGCTCTTCAGCTCGCTGGTGCGGCCGTCGCGGACCTTGAGCACCCATTCGGGGTCCTGCAGCAGGGCGCGGCCGACGCCGACGAGGTCGAACTCGCCGCGCTCGAGGCGCTCCAGCAGGCCGTCCAGGGAGGCCGGCTGCGAGCCCTCGCCCGCGAATGCGGCGATGAACTCGCCCGAGAGGCCCACCGAGCCCACGGTGATGGTCGGAACACCGGTCAGCTTCTTGGCCCAGCCGGCGAAGTTGAGATCCGAGCCTTCGAACTCCGGCTCCCAGAACCGGCGCTGGGAGCAGTGCAGGATATCGGCGCCGGCGTCCACGAGGGTCCCGAGCCAGGCCTCGAGCTCCTTGGGGTTGGCGGCCAGCTTCACCGCATAGTCCTGCTGCTTCCACTGGCTGATGCGGATGATCACCGGATAGTCGGGCCCCACGGCGTTGCGCACCGCGCGCAGGATGTCGGCGGCGAACCGGGCGCGGCCGGGGAGGTCCTTCCCGCCATAGGCGTCCTCCCGGACATTGGTGCCGTCCCAGAAGAACTGGTCGATCAGATAGCCGTGGGCGCCGTGCAGCTCGATGGCGTCGAACCCCAGCGCCTTGGCGGCCGCGGCGGCCTCGGCGAAGGCGCGGATGGCGTCGGCCACCTCCTCCTCGGTCATGCCCTCGCCGAACTTCTTGTCCGGGCGCGAGAGGCCCGACGGGCTGTCATAGGGGCCCGGCGGAGTCCATTCCGGGTCGCGAGTGCGCACAGCGCCCACGTGCCAGAGCTGGGGCGCCATGACGCCGCCAGCGGCGTGGACATCGTCGATCACCCGCTTCCAGGCCGCCAGCTCCTTCTCGCCATGGAAGCGCGGCACGTTCTTGTCATTGAGCGAAGCGGGGCGATCCACGCCGGTGCCTTCGGAGACGATCAGGCCCACATCGGCCTCGGCTCTACGCCGGTAATAGGCCGCCACCTCCTCCGTCGCCACGCCGCCCGGCGAGAAGGACCGGGTCATGGGCGCCATGACGATGCGGTTCTTCAGCCTTAAACCCTTGAACTCAAACGGTTGGAAGAGCGGGTTGGCGGTCATAGGGACTCCAAATTCAAACAGCTGTTCGCAGGCAACATGGCACAGGCCTGACCGCCGAGCAGCGCAGAATTTCTTTATCCGGCATGGGCTTTTCCAAACGGCCCGGCGGCGCCACACTGAAGTTGAACAGTGCGTCACCTTTCAAGACGCCGACCAGAGGAGGACGCGCCATGAGCGACGGCGCCATCGACCTGAAGTCCGAAGCCCGGGCCAAGGCCTATTCCATGCCGATCGAGGAGATCAATCCGGCCGATCCGGAGCTCTTCCGCACCGACACCCTGTGGCCGTACTTCGAGCGCCTGCGAAAGGAAGCTCCTGTCCACTGGGCCGAGTCTGGCGAAGAGCAGGTGGGCGGCTATTGGTCGGTCACCAAGTTCAACGACATTATGGCCGTGGACACCGACCACGAGTCTTTCTCCTCCGAACCCACCATCGTGCTGCCCGACCCGGAAGAGGATTTCACCCTTCCGATGTTCATCGCCATGGATCCGCCCAAGCACGACGTGCAGCGCAAGACGGTCAGCCCGATCGTCGCAGGGCCGAACCTCGCGCGGCTGGAGCCGATCATCCGCGAGCGGGCGGGCAAGATCCTCGACGACCTGCCGATCGGCGAGGAGTTCGACTGGGTCGACAAGGTCTCCATCGAACTCACGACCATGACGCTGGCGACCCTGTTCGACTTCCCCTGGGAGGACCGCCGCAAGCTGACCCGCTGGTCGGACGTGGCCACGGCCGGGCCTGAATCCGGCCTCTTCAGCTCCACCGATCCCGAGGTCGCCGAGCAGGAGCGGAGGATGGAGCTCTTCGAGTGCGTCGACTATTTCACGCGTCTCTGGAACGAGCGGGTGAACGCAGAGCCCAAGCCCGACCTGATCTCCATGCTGGCCCACGGGGAATCCACGCGGAACATGGACCGCATGGAGTACCTGGGGAACCTGATCCTGCTGATCGTCGGCGGCAACGACACCACCCGCAACACCATCTCCGGCTCGGTCCTGGCGCTGAACCAGAACCCTGACCAGTACGCCAAGCTGAAGGCGGATCATTCCCTGATCCCTTCCATGGTCTCGGAGACCATCCGCTGGCAGACGCCGCTGGCCTATATGCGGCGCACGGCCACGCGCGACGTGGAGATGGGCGGCAAGACCATCAAGGCCGGCGACAAGGTGGCCATGTGGTACGTCTCGGGCAACCGCGACGAAGAGGTCATCGAGCGGCCCAACGACTACTGGATCGAACGGCCGCGGGTGCGCCAGCACCTCTCCTTCGGCTTCGGCATCCACCGCTGCGTCGGCAACCGGCTCGCCGAGCTGCAGCTGAAGATCATCTGGGAGGAGATCCTGGCCCGGTTCCCGAACCTGCAGGTCACGGGCGAGCCGCGGCGGGTCTATTCCTCCTTCGTGAAGGGGTACGAGTATCTGCCGGTGGTGATCCCCACCCGCAACTGAGGCGATCGGGCGGGCGGCCTTCGCGGCCGCCTTGCCAACTACGAACATATGGGGAACACTGCGGCCATGCCGCAGGATCTCCAGGAAGCCTTTCAGCCCGAGCTCTGGCAGGCCGCACCGGCTCGGAGCCGCCGCGCCGCCAAGCCCAAGGCCGAGAAAGCGCCGCACTATACGGGCCATCGCGAACGGCTGCGCGAGCGGGCCGCCCAGAGCCTGCCGGCCCTTCCCGACTATGAGCTCCTGGAACTACAGCTTTTCCGTTCGATCCCCCGCGGCGATGTGAAGCCCCTGGCCAAGGCGCTGATCGCCCGCTTCGGATCCCTACCCGCCGTGCTGGCGGCCTCGATCCCGGAGCTGAAGAGCGTGCCGGGCGTGGGCGAGGCCGTAGCGCTCGACCTGAAGCTCCTGCAGGAGACGGCGCTGCGCCTGTCGCGCGCCGGCGTGGAGCGGCGCACGGTGATCACCTCGTGGAGCCAGTTGCTCGACTATGTGAAGCTCGCCCTCGCGCACGAGCCGCGGGAGCAGTTTCGGGTGCTCTTCCTCGACAAGAAGAACCAGCTGATCGCCGACGAGGTGATGGGCCACGGCACCGTGGATCATGCTCCGGTCTATCCCCGGGAGGTCGCCCGCCGCGCCCTGGAGCTCTCCGCCAGCGCATTGATCTTGGTGCACAATCACCCCTCCGGCGATCCGACGCCCTCCTCCGCCGATGTGGCCATGACGCGGGAGATCGTCGAGGCGGCCCGCGCCCTGCGCCTCACCGTGCACGACCATCTGGTGGTGGGCCGCGACGGCGTGGCCAGCTTCAAGGCGCTCGGGCTGTTCTGAGGCGTTAATCGGACGTCCGAGCCCCGCTCGGCGGTAAGCAGCCTCCCCCGATTCACGAGCCTGGTTGACATCGGTGCACTTCCGATAAACACTTAAGTAAATGATACAGTATCAGCCCGCCCCACTCGACCTCGCCTTCCAGGCCCTGTCCGATCCCGGACGCCGGGCCATGGTGGAGCGCCTGAGCTTCGGCCCCGCCTCGGTCAGCGAACTGGCCAAGCCTCTGCCCATGACGCTTTCGGCGGTGGTCCAGCACCTGAAGGTCCTGGAGGAGGCGGGGCTGGTGAAGAGCCAGAAGGTGGGCCGCGTGCGCACCTGCACCCTGGATGTCGGGGCTATGACCCGAGTCGAGCGCTGGATCGCCGAACGCAAGCGGTTCTGGGAGCAGCAGTACGACCAGCTCGAGGCCTATCTGGCCCAAACCGCCCCGAACGAGACCGCCCCGAACGAGACCGCGCCTAACCCGCCCAAGGAGAACGACCGATGACTATCACCAACGCCATGTTCACCATCGAGCGGGTGCTGAACGCCTCGCCTGCGCGGGTCTTTGCAGCCTATGCGAGCCTGGAGGCCAAGGGCGCCTGGTTCAAGGCGCCGTCCGAGGTCGAGACCCTGAACCGCGATTTCGACTTCCGCGTGGGCGGCAAGGAGCGGTTCCACGCCCGTTGGCCCGACGGCAAGGTCACCGACTTCCAGGCCGTCTATCACGACATCGCAGAGAACGAGCGGATCATCCTCGTCTACGACATGTTCCACAACGGCGAGAAGCTGTCGGTCTCCCTGCTGACCCTGGAGCTGCGCGCGGAAGGCGAGAAGACCCGTCTGATCCACACCGAGCAGGGCTCCTACCTCACCGGCGGCGTCGAGGCCGTGAAGGGCCGCGAGCACGGCACGGCCTGGCACATCGACAACCTTGCCGCCCTGCTCGAAGGCCGCGAAGCCGAGGCTTTCGCATGAGCCTCGAACTCTTCGCCCACCCCTTCTCGTCCTACTGCCAGAAGGCGCTGATCGCCTTCTACGAGAACGACGTCGCCTTCACCTACCGCATGCTGGAGGAGCCCGGCGTCGGCGAGGAGCTCGCCGCCCTCTGGCCCATGAAGCGCTTCCCGATCCTGCGTGAGGACGGGCGTGTGGTGCTGGAGGCCACCACGATCATCGAATACCTCCAGATCCGTCATCCCGGGCCGGTGAAGCTGATCCCCGACGACCCAGACCTCGCCCTCGAGGCGCGGATGATGGACCGTGTCTTCGACAACTATGTCATGACGCCCCAGGGCAAGTTCGTGTTCGACGCCCTGCGCGAGCCCGACAACCGCGATCCCTATGGCGTCGAGGAGGCGCGCAGGATGCTGGACACCAGCTACGCTTGGCTCGACCAGCGCCTGCAGGGCCGCACCTGGGCGGCGGGCGAGACCTTCACGCTCGCCGACTGCGCCGCCGCCCCCTCGCTGTTCTACGCCGACTGGACGCACAAGATCCCCGAGCAGTACGGCCATCTCCTAGCCTACCGCACGCGGCTGCTGCAGCGGCCGTCCTTCGCCCGCGCCGTGGATGAGGCCCGGCGCTTCCGCCACTACTTCCCGCTGGGCGCGCCGGACCGGGATTGAGGCGCGCCTCGTCGGCGGGCGACGAGTACATTGGTGAAGCCAAGGCGGAAAAATATTGGCGCTGGGGTGGGCAGCAAACCTAGAGGACGCCTTCTACATCCCCCGGCTCAACCCAACCGGGTCCACAGGCACACCGTGCTCGATTGAAGCTTTCATGATCGTCAGTGCGAAGCACCAACGCGTTTCCACTTATCACGAAAGGGATCAGCTTCAGGTAGCGTCCAGGACTCTTCGTCGTGTGGCTTGGTGCTACCCGCGCCAAGAACGACGGAGCCGCGCAGACGCAAAACGAAGTCGAGGGTCATTCAGCTTGGCTATGACCTAAAGTCCTCGTCTACAATCTTGGAAGCGGCTTTGGCGAGGCTGCTCGTAATTTGACGACGAAGTTTCAGTTGAAGCTCTCAGAACCTGACGGATCGAGCGTTTTATGCGAAACTGTCAAGTTTCCGGTTCGGTTCGTGGCGCGCGCTAGTCACGTTGGCTCAGTGTCTCCTGAAGGGTCGAACTCCATCTTTGGGTTCCTGCCGGCAGGCGGTCTCCGCCCGTGCTCGAAATCGTCCGTCGCGGCCGTTCACTGGGCGGTGCGCGGTTCGCGGGATAGACCAACACAAGGAATTGGACGGCGCATTGTCTTCCGCCGCGGCGACGGTGCGTCGAACGCCCTGGATAACCGGTTCGGGCCGCTCGGTTCGCGGGAGAGCAATACTCGCGCGCAGGGGGAAACGGTTGCGAGCCGGCTGGGCAACAGCCTATGGTTAAGCTGTTCTAGGGGACTTTCATGAAGAAGTGTTGCATTGCGCTAGCGGCGCTTGGCCTTGCTGCGACGTCAGCTTCGGCGGCCTCAATCGACGTCGACAATCTGCTGGTCGGAACGCTCAGTGGTGGTGGGACCGGGTTAGGGGCGCAGTCGGTCCATGTCGCGCCAGAGGCGGTCGGTGCGAGCTACGCGTACCAGACCTGGACCGTGGGGCAGAGCGGAAGACTAGCGCAGGTGGATCTGTTTACCCTGGGGGGCTCCGGGTACTCCGACGATGGTGTTTGGTACACGGGCGGCCCGCCGTTCTCCTTCGATGTTACGCTTACGATCCTGGGCGGCGGAACGGCTTACGGCCCGGGGGACCAGGTGCTGGGCTCGATCACAAAGAGCGCTAACGACATCACGCAGCTGGGCGTGACGGCGTTCGACTTCTCAGCACAGAACATCTTCGCTACCGCCGGAACGCTGCTGACGTGGCGCATGTCGGTCGAAGCTTGCCCGACGTACTATTGCGTCCAGAGCTGGACAAACCTGAACAACTTCAGCTTGTCCGGTGGAGGAAACACAAACGGCTACGCTGGCGGAAGCGCCTTCTGGGAGGACGATGGCGTGATCTACGACTTCGGCCACATCGATTTGAACTTCCGGACCTGGATGACGGCCGTACCCGAGCCCGCCACCTGGGGCCTCCTGATCGTGGGCTTCATGGCCGTCGGAGGGGCGCTTCGCCATAGGCGTTTGGCGCTGGCCTAAAGCCCTGCGTCGTGCGCCTGCCCAAGGGCTGCTTTCTCGCCGGACGTATTTCCCGCAATAGACGAGAACGGTGTTTGGTCCACGCCGGTGAGCAGACGCTCACCTTTCATGGTCACCGCGGGCGACATCTCTGGAAAGTTCTTCCGAAGCTTAGCCGCTTCAGGTTCAACTTAGGCTCGAGCCTCCAGGGGGCTTGACTGAGGACGAGGCCGCGCCGCCTACCGCCGCTCGTTCCAGCCGTAGGCGACCCAGTGGTGGCCGCCCAGGTGGCGGGCTTCGATGACGCCATCTTCGCGCACCGAGGAGGCGCGCGCGCGTGCGCGCTTGGCGCGCAGGGCGAGGCCCGCCAGGCCCAGCAGCACCGAGGCCATGACCGCGATCACCACCACGGTCGCCGCGAAGAACACCGCCAGCACCGCGCCGATCGCCACCGCGGCCGCCGTCGCGAGCGCGCCGCCCACCATCGACAGGCTGCGCAGGGCCGAACCGTGCTTCTGGGCGAATTCCCGGACCATGGGTTTCCTCGAAAGCGCCGTCTTCTGACGGCTTCTGGAACGAAAATGTCGTGCGGGCGATCCCGCGCGTCAACTCAAAGCGAGGCCATCACGACAATGTGGCGCACTTATGCCGCCCCCGCGAGCGCCATCGCCCGTCGCTCGCGCATCACCGCATCGAAGGCCGCGTTGATGGCCGCGGCCTTGGCCTCGGCCACCTCGATGAACTCCGACGGCAGGCCGCGCGCCCGGGCGCGGTCCGGATGAGCTTCGGAGAGCGCGGCCTTCCAGGCGGCGCGCACAGCCTCGTCGGAGGCGTCGTGGGCGACGCCGAGCACCGCATAGGGATCGTCCTGCGCCACGCCCAGATGGGTGGCCTTCAGCCGCCGGAAGACGAGCGGCGAGAATCCGAAAAGCTCGGCGACCCGCTCCAGATAGGCCAGTTCGTCGGCCGAGACCGCGCCGTCCGAGGCGGCGATATGGAAGAGGCCGTCCAGCACGTCCTCCAGCAAGGTGGGGCAGTGAGCGTAGCGCTTGGCGAGCTGGCGCGCATAGCTTTCGTAGCCCCGCGTGGTCTGACGGGCGAGGTCGTAGAGCCGGTGGATGTTCCGCTCCGAGGCGGCATCGGGCTGGAAGACCTGGGCGAAGGTGTCGAACTCGCCCACGCTAGCGCGGCCGTCCGCCTTGGCGAGCTTGGCGCCCAGCGCCGTCACCGCCGTGGAGAAGGCCGGATCCTCCCCCGGACGCACGTCGGGGCAGTCGCATTCGCATGCGTCGGGCCGCCGAACCGCCAGACCTGCAATTTTGCGCCAGAAGCTCATGGGAGTAAGCGAAAGCCTTAAGGGTCCAGCCGGGTCCTGACAATCCGCATCTGGCCATCGGAAGGTTAAGGTTTGGACAGGAACTGGAGCTTCTGGATCGACCGCGGCGGGACCTTCACCGACGTGATCGGCCTATCGACGGACGGCGAACGGATCTCGCTGAAGCTCCCCTCCGCCTCTCCGGCCTATGAGGACGCAGCCGTAGAAGCCATGCGGCGCATCCTGGGTGCGGAGCTGGGCGCCCCCTTCCCCGCCAGCCGCGTGCAGGCGATCAAGATGGGCACCACGGTGGCCACCAATGCCCTTCTGGAGCGGCGCGGCGCGCCGACCCTTCTGGTCACCACCGAGGGCTTCGCCGACGCGCTCGTCATCGGCGATCAGGCTCGCCCCGACCTCTTCGCCCTGGAGATCGCCCGGCCGGAGCCTCTCTATACGCAGGTGGTGGAAGCGCGCGAGCGCCTGGCCGCCGACGGCGCGGTGGTCGCTCCGCTGGACGCGGTGGCGTTATCCGCCGCGCTTTCCAAGGCGCGGGCGGCCGGCTGCACCTCGGTCGCCATCGCCTTCCTGCACGCCGACCTCAATCCCGTCCACGAACTGGCCGCCGGGGAGCTGGCCCGCGCCGCAGGCTTTGAATTCGTGGCCCTGAGCCACCAGGTCTCGCCCCTGCCCCGCTTCATCCCCCGCGCCGAAACCACCGTGGCGGACGCCTATCTGACGCCGGTCCTGCAGGCCTATGTCGCCCGGGTGGAGGCCGCCGTGGCCGGGGCGCCGCTCTACTTCATGACCTCGGCCGGCGGGCTGGTGAAGGCCCAGGCGTTCCGCGGCCGCGACGCCGTGGTGTCGGGGCCGGCCGGGGGCGTGGTCGGCGTGGCGCGCACCGCCCAGGCCGCGGGCGAGCCCCAGGCGCTGGGCTTCGACATGGGCGGCACCTCCACCGACGTCTGCCGCTATGCGGGCGTGCTGGAGCGGCGGGATTCCGCGCGCGTGGCCGGGGTGAAGCTGCGCAGCCCGATGCTGGACGTGGAGACGGTGGCCGCCGGCGGCGGCTCGATCCTCTTCTTCGACGGCCTGCGGGCCCGGGTGGGGCCGCATAGCGCCGGCGCCGATCCCGGCCCCGCCGCCTATGGCCGCGGGGGACCCGCGACGGTGACCGACGCCAATCTGGTGCTTGGCCGGCTCGATCCGCGGTTCTTCCCGAAGGTGTTCGGGCCGCGGGGCGACGCGCCGCTCGATGTCGCCGCCGCCCGGCGGGCGCTTGCCGACCTGGCCGAGGCGATGGGTGCGCAAAGCCCGGAAACGGCCGCCGAGGGCTTCGTCGCCATCGCGGTGGAGCAGATGGCCCGGGCCACCGAGCGCATCTCCACCGAGCGCGGTTTCGACCCCCGCGACCACGCCCTGACCGCCTTCGGGGGCGCTGCGGGCCAGGTGGCCTGCGAGGTGGCCGAGGCGCTGGGGGTCTCCCGCGTGCTCTGTCCCCGCTACGCCAGCGTGCTCTCGGCCTACGGCATCGGCCAGGCCGAGATTTCGGCCCTTCGCCAGGCGGGGCTGGAGGCGCGATTGGACGAAACCGGTCTCGCCAGCGCCGAGGCGTTGCTCGAAGCCGTCGAAGCCGCTGCTCAGGAAGGGCTGGCCGAACAGGGGGCCGAGGCCGCCGCCGTCCGCCGGACCCTGCGCCTGCGCTATGAGGGCGCCGACGCCGAACTGCCCGTCCCGCCCGGTCCGCTCGCCGAAGTGAAGGCGGCCTTCGAAGCCGCCCACCGCCGCCTGTTCGGGTTCGTGGAGCCGGCCGTTCCGATCGTCATCGGTTCGGTGGAGGCGGAGGCCGTGAGCACCACCGCCCACCCCGGCGAAGGTCGGGGCCCAGACGTCGCCGCCGAAGTGGACGCGAAGACCGCAGGCGCACAGCCCTACGATCTGGATCCTGGCCTTCGCCGGGATGAGCGGGTTCGCATCTTCTTCCGCGGCGGGTTTCACGAGACCCCAGTCATAGCCGCCGAGGACCTGAGGGAGATCGCCGGCCCGGCGCTTATCGTCCGCCCCGACACCCAGATCGCCCTCTCGCCGGGCTGGACGGCCCGGGCCGCGGAGGACGGGCTGATCGTGCTCGCCCGCGACGGCGCGGCGAAGGCCCAGGCGCTCGACCTCTCCAAGCCCGATCCCGTGACCCTGGAACTCTTCAACAAGCGCTTCATGGGCGTGGCCGAGGCGATGGGCGCGGCCCTGGAGCGCACGGCGCACTCGGTGAACATCAAGGAGCGGCTGGACTTCTCCTGCGCCCTCTTCGACGCCGACGGCGGCCTCGTGGCCAACGCCCCGCACATGCCCGTGCACCTGGGCTCCATGGGCGCCAGTGTGCGGGCCGTGCGCGACCGGCACGCGAACCTCGCGCCCGGCGACGCCTTCGCGCTGAACAACCCATATGCCGGCGGCACGCACCTGCCGGACATCACCGTGGTCATGCCGGTGTTCATGGGCCACGATGACGCCACCGCGGCCTTTTATGTCGCCGCGCGCGGGCACCATGCCGATGTCGGCGGGATCCAGCCCGGCTCCATGCCGCCGTTCTCGCGCACGCTGGACGAGGAAGGCGTGCTGTTCGACGCCTTGCCGATCATGCGTCGAGGCATGTTCCTGGAAGCGGAGGTGCGCGGGGCCCTGGCCTCCGGCCCCTGGCCCGCCCGGGCGCCGGAGCGCAACCTTGCCGACCTGAAGGCCCAGATCGCGGCGTGCCAGGCTGGAGCCGAGGCGGTGCGGACCATGATCGAGACCCATGGCGCCCAGGCCGTCGCCGCCTACATGGCCTTCGTCCAGCAGAACGCCGCCGCGGCCGTGCGCCGCGCCATCGGCCGGCTTTCCGACGGGGAGGCCCGCGTTCCGATGGATGGCGGCGGGGAGATCGTGGTGCGCACGACGGTCGACGCCGCCGCGGGTGAGGCGACGCTCGACTTCACCGCCTCCTCCGGACAGCTGCCGTCGAACTTCAACGCGCCTTCGGCCATCGTCGACGCCGCGGCGCTTTACGTTTTCAGGACCCTGGTGGACGATGACATTCCGCTGAACGCCGGCTGCCTGGAGCCGCTCAAGATCCTCACCCGGCCGGGGTCGATGCTTGCGCCGAGGCCGCCCGCCGCGGTGGTGGCGGGCAATGTGGAGACCAGCCAGCACGTGGTCGACGCGCTCTATGCGGCGCTGGGCGTGTTGGCCAACGCCCAGGGCACGATGAACAACTTCACCTTCGGCGACGAGGCCCGCCAGTACTACGAAACCCTCTGCGGCGGCGCGGGCGCGACGGCGAAGCAGTCGGGGACCTCCGCGGTCCACACCCACATGACCAATTCCCGCCTGACCGACCCGGAAATCCTGGAGCGGCGTTTTCCGGTGCGCGTGGAGCGCTTCGCCATCCGCCGCGGCTCCGGCGGCGCGGGCGCACAGGCCGGCGGCGACGGCGCAGTGCGGCGAATCCGCTTCCTCGCGCCCTTGCAGGCCGCTCTGCTGTCCACCCGTCGCGAGCATGCGCCCCAGGGGTTGGCGGGCGGCTCGCCCGGCCTGCCCGGCCGTCAGCGTTTGCTCGCACGCGACGGCGAGTCTAAGGATTTGCCCGGCTGCTTCTCGATCGAGGCGCAGCCCGGCGACGCCATCGAGATCGAGACCCCGGGGGGCGGGGGGTTCGGCCCGGCGGCGTCCTGATCTGCCTATCGCGACCCCAGTCGACCAAGAGGTTCCATGTCCGCCCTGCTGATCGCTCTCGCCCTCCTCGCCCAGGACGCGCCCGCCGCCGAAGCCGTGCAGGACGCCCCGGCCGCCGTCGACGAGACGCCCTTCCCCACCGGCGCGCCGCGGGACGACTACGGCCTGGTGTCCTGGTGCTACGGCGCGCTCGCGGGCTATCTCGACCTGAAGCCGCAGGTGATGCCGGAGGTCCGCCGCATCGAGGCCGCCTTCCGCGCCCCCGGCCGGACGCTGGCTCAGGATCTGAAGATCTATGACGACATCGAGAAGGAAGGCCGCGCCAACCTGAAGCTCTTCGCCCGCGCCATCGAAGCGGCGGAGAAGGCCTCGCCCCGTCCCATCGCTCCGATCGGCGCCGAGGCCCTGCGCAAGGGCCGCAACACCTGGTCGGCGGCTCCGAACCTCCCGAAGGCGCGGCTGGCCCAGGAATGGATGAGCTGGACCCTGCCGGCGCGCTGCGCGCCGACGGCGGAGTCGCTGGAGACCCGCGCCAAGCTGCTGGGCGTCGCATTCGACCCGCTCGCCGAAAGCCCCGACTCGGCGACGCCGGAGAGCTGAGCCGACGGCCGGCGACGGCCTCTCTCCATACCAAACCCTATAAAAGATGGATTTTTCGGCGCGCTGTGGCGTTCGCGCGACAGCCGAACACGCGCCGCGATATTGACGAACGGGTCAAAATTCAAACGACTGTTCGCAAAGGATTATTCCGGTATATCTATGTTATTTACCTTACATTTTGGCGACATGTTCAAAAATAATCGCGGCCACGGCGGGCGCTATAAAGCCCCTTGCGATCAACTTTTGACAGCCGAGTGATAAACATCAATCGGTTTGTTCTTGTTTTCTTGTCTCAATCCTCCCCTCTTGGCGGCGCGGCCGATCCAATTTGATCGGTAACGTCGTTATATTCATTAAGGGGAAACGCATGAAGCATACCGGATATCTGGCCGGCGCCTCCTCCCTGGCGCTCCTCGCCGCCGTCGGCCTCGGCGCTCCGGCATACGCTCAAGAAGATGTGGCGGAAGTCGCGGAAGTCATCGTCACCGGCTCTTTCATCGCCGGCACGCCCGAAGACGCCGCCCTGCCGGTCAACGTCATCGGCGCCGACGAGATGCAGAAGCAGGGCACGCCCTCGACCGTCGACCTCATCAAGTCGATCCCGGCGGTGTCCGGCGCGGTCGGCGAAACCAATCAGTACGGCGCCGGCCAGACCACCGGCGCGGGCAATATCAACCTGCGCGGCCTGGGCGCCGAGCGGACCCTGGTGCTGATGAACGGCCGCCGCATGGCGATCGCGCCGGGCACCATTTATGTGGACACCAACCTGATCCCCACGGCCGCCATCGGCCGCATCGAAGTCCTGAAGGACGGGGCGGCCGCCACCTACGGGTCCGACGCCATCGGCGGGGTGGTGAACTTTATCACCCGCACGAACCTGCGCGGGCTGGAAGCCTCGGCCAACTATTCGCACATCCCGGGCTCCGACGGCGAATACAGCCTGAACCTGGCCTACGGCTTCGTCGGCGACCGCGGCGACTTGCTGCTGACCGCCGGCTGGCGCCACCGCTCCAACCTGCCGACGGTCGAGCGCGACTTCGCCGTGCGCGAGTTCGCCGACAACCCGCAGGGCGGCTGGTCCACCTTCGGCAATCCAGGCACCTATCTGCTCAGCGGCAACGGCGGCGTGACCTTCACCTCGCCGTTTGTCGATCCAGGCTGCGGCGCCATTTCCGGCCCGCTCAGCGCCACCGGCTGCCAGTTCCAGTACATCGGCTTCAACAACCTGATCGAGAACGAGGATCACTGGCAGATCTTCGGCCAGGTCAATTTCGACCTGACGGAGAAGACCAAGTTCCACGCCGAGGTGCTGTTCGCCGGCCATGAGGTGAACGACGAAGCCTCCTCGCCGGCCTATCCGCCGAACAACTTCCCGTCCTCCGCCCTCACCGGAAAGATCCAGGGCAACGGCTTCTTCATCCCGGCGCAGAACCCCGGCCTTCAGGCCCTCCTCGCCTCCGGCCTGATGACACCGGCCCAGGCGGCCGCCGCAGGCAGCGGCGTCTTCACTTCCGTCGCCTGGCGTCCGCTCGGCGCCGGCGGCAACCCGCTGTTCGGCGGCAAGGGCAAGAAGGACAAGCGCCGGTTCGACGCCTATCGCGTGTCGGCGGGGCTGAAGGGCGAATTCGACTTCGGTGG
The DNA here is from genome assembly GCF_046290725.1 of Phenylobacterium sp. Lineage (GTDB taxonomy): Bacteria > Pseudomonadota > Alphaproteobacteria > Caulobacterales > Caulobacteraceae > Phenylobacterium. Next base: position 66,865 of record NZ_JBKBUH010000004.1, on the reverse strand, counting down.
CGGCATCGGCTGGGACGCGGCCGTCACCTACATGGACAACACCAGCGACATCGCCACGCCCGACGTGCTGGTCGGCCGCCTGCAGCGCGCCCTCACGGGCTTTGGCGGCTTCAACTGCACCGGCACGGTCGCCGGCCAGAACGGCTGTCTGTGGTTCAACCCGTTCTCGACGGGCGTGGCCGCCAACGCCGTCGACGGCCGCACCAACCCGAACTACGTCGCCTCCACGGCCAATTCGCTCGAGGTGTTGGACTACATCTTCGACGAGTACGCCTACGAGATTCGCTCGCAGATGTTCTCGGCCGACCTGGTCTTCAACGGCCGGCTGCCGATCGACTTCGGCGCGGGCGAGTTCGCCTGGGCGGCGGGGACCCAGTACCGCTGGAGCGGCATCGAGCGGCAGAACAACGACTTCACCAACATCGCCGTCAGCCCCTGCCCGGACTCCTCGGTCAACCCGGCGGCGACCTGCGTGGCGCGGAACGGACCCTTCACCTTCTTCGGCGCCTTGCCCGACTATGACCTCGACTACTCCGTCGTGGCTCTGTTCGGCGAACTGCAGGCCCCGCTGACCGAGAACCTCACCGCCACGCTCGCCGTGCGGCATGAGGACTACGGCGGCAATATCGGGGCGACCACCAACCCGAAGGTGGCCCTGAAGTGGACGGTCACCGACTGGCTCGCCTTCCGCGCCTCGGCGGGCTCAACCTTCCGCGCCCCGCCCCAGACCCAGATCGCGCCCAGCGCCACCACCAACCTGGCCTACACCACGCTGGCGGCCGGTTATCGGGCCTACGACCTGTGGGGCAACCCGAACCTGAAGCCGGAGAAGGCCGACACCTTCAACCTCGGCGCGCTGTTCGACTTCGGCGACTTCCGGGCCTCGCTCGACTACTGGCGCTTCAACTTCAAGGGCCCGATCGACAACGAGGCCGGGTCGGACATCCTGAACGCCCTGTTCCCGAACGGGGCGGCGGGGGCCAACAACTGCGCCAACTCGGCTTACGCCGCCCTGCTGGCGCGGGTGACCTTCACCGGCGCCTGCTCGGCCTCGACGATCAACCGGGTGCGCATCAACTATGTGAACGGCCCGGACATCCAGACCAGCGGCCTGGACTTCTCGGCCAGCTACCGCGCCCGCGACGTGGCCGGCGGGTCGATGAACTTCGGCTTGGACCTGACCTACGTCCTCGAGTTCGTGGTCGACGAGACGCGGATCGAGGGCATCGTGGTGGCGCCCGAGACCGACTACACCGGCACGATGGACTATCTGGGCTACGGCTCCCAGCCGCAGTGGAAGGCCACGGCCTTCGCCGAATACGCCCGGGACATCCATAACCTGCGGTGGACCGTCCGCTATGTCGACAACATGATCGACACCCGCGGCGGGACCTCGACCTTTGCAACCAACCAGCGCGGCCGCAAGATCGACGCCTTCATCACCCACGACCTGGCCTATCGCGTGTTCCTGCCCTGGGACACCACGGTGACGGCCTCGGTGATCAACGTGCTGGACACCGATCCGCCGTTCGCGCGGCTGGACCTCAGCTACGACCCGTTCACCGCCAATCCGCTTGGCCGCTACTACAAGCTGGGCGTGACCAAGAGATTCTAGAGGTCCTCCCCCTCTAGCGGACTTCGGGCGGCTTCTCCGGAAGCCGCCCTTCTTTTTTGGTCATGCGGCGGCGCGGCGATGCATCTGGCAGGCGTCCCAGTAGGGCTCGCCCCCGAACCGCTCCACCAGGAGATCGGTCAGGGCGCGGACCTTGCGCGGAGCCGGCTCCCGCGGCGGCGGCCGCACGACATAGAGCCCCGCTTCCGACAGATTGTATTCGCCGAGCACCCCGACCAGGCGGCCCTGCTCGATCTCCGGGCCGGCGAGGAAGGTGGGCAGATAGGCGATCCCCAGCCCGGCCACGGCGGCCTCCACCAGCGCCTGGCCATTGTCGGCCCGGAAGCGTGCGTTCGGCCGCACGGTGACGATCTTGCCGTCCTTCTGCAGGCGCCAGGCATCGCCGCTTTGGGCGACCGCATCGCGCCGGGCGAGATCGGCCAGATCCGACGGCGCCCCATGCTTTTCGAGATAGCCGGGGCTGGCGAACAGGCCGCCATAGATCGGAGCGATCTTTCGGGCGATCAGGCTGGAATCCTCCAGGACGGACAGCCTCACCGCCAGGTCGTAGCGCTCGCCCACCAGGTCGACTTTGCGGTCGGAATAGCTGGTCTCGACGGTGAGTTTTGGATGCGCCGCCGCGAATTCCGCCAGCAGCGGCGCCAGGTGCAGGAGGCCGAAGGACAGCGGCGCAGCCACCCGGAGCGAGCCGGTCAACGCCTCGCCGTCCTGCCCCACCGCCTCGCGCGCCGCCTCCAGCTCGGCGAGAACCCGCTGGGCATGGACCTGGAAGGCCAGCCCCGCCTCGGTCGCGGTCACCCCGCGGGTGGTGCGCGAGAGGAGCCGGGCGCCAAGTTCGGCCTCCAGCCGCGCCACCCGGCGGCTGACCATGGACTTCGACAGCCCCAGCCGCCGCCCGGCGGCGCCGAACCCTCCGTCCTCCACCACCGCAACGAAGGCTCTCAAGTCGTCAAGCTCGAACATATACGTTCCTGTCCGCGCAACAATCTGGTGCAGATATAGGGGCTACTGTTGCGGATTGGGAGCCACCAACTTCCAGGGCGTCGAACAATTCCACGCCCTGGAGGGGCCCATGTCCAACGTCCTCGTCCTTCATTCCAGCGCTGGCGGCGCGACCTCCGTCACCCGCCTTCTGACCGCCGATGCGATCACGGAAATTCGTCGCCGGGACCCGGCCGCCCGCATCGTCGAGCGTGACTTGGCCGCCGATCCGCCGCCGCACCTGTCGCCCGAAGGCATGGCCGGCGTGCGCACGCCCAACGCCACGACCCCTGCCGAGATCGCCGCCCGCGACCTTTCCGACGCGCTGATCGCCGAGCTGCGCGACGCCGACACCATCGTCATCGGCGCGCCCATGTATAATTTCGGGCTGCCTTCCACCCTGAAGGCCTGGTTCGACCACGTCCTGCGGGCCGGCGTCACCTTCCGCTACTCCGAGGCTGGCCCCGAAGGCCTGCTGAAGGGCAAGAAGGTGATCGTGATCGAGGCCAGAGGCGGCCTCTACAGCGAGGGGCCGGCCCAGGCCATCGACTTCCAGGAACCCTATCTGCGCCAGCTCCTGGGCTTCATCGGCCTCACCGACGTCACTTTCGTCCGCGCCGAGAAGATCGGCTTCGGGCCCGACGCGCGCGAAGCCGCCATCGCCGGCGCCCGCGCGGAACTCTCCCAGCTCGCCCTGCCGCTCGCGGCGTGAGGGCGAAGCCCCTCCGGCGATCCGCACACACCCCGCCGGAGGGGCGGCTCGCCTAGAGCGCCCGCCGCAGGAACACGCGCGAACTCTCATCCAGCCCCCGCGCCAGATGCGCCTCACGAATGGCCAACAAGCCAGGCGTCAAGGCCGCCTCGGCGATGTCCACGAACCCCAGGCGCCGGTAGTAGGGCGCGTTCCAGGGCACATCCTTGAAGGTCGAGAGCGTCAAGGTCGTCCAGCCGCGCTGACGCCCCTCGTCCGCCACGGCGTCGATCAGGGCCGCCCCGATCCGTCGCCCGGCATGGGCGGGCAGGACATCGATCTGCTCGATATAGCCGCAGGCCTCGACCTCGCGGAACATGACGAAGGCCACCGGCGCTCCGGTTTCGCTGGCGACAAGCAGGCCGCCTTCGCCGACCCGGCGCGCCAGGGTTTCGGCGTCGGTCGGTTCGTCATCGGCCAGCGCCACACGGTCGGTCCCGACGAACCGCTGGGCCGAGGCGCGCTCGATCTCGCGCACGAGTTCGATTTCGGAAATGTGGGCCGGCCGCAGGGCCAGGCCGTCGAAGCAGGTCATGTAAGTCTTCCGGACAACGGATAAATCCTTCGGCGGAGATCGCCTCCGCCGGTGTTCGAGCTTTCGCGGGATGTCCCGTCTCAGCCTCTCAAGGATCGTCCGCTCCGGTTGCACGAGCCTCGCCCGCGTCTTGCTGCAGCCACGGTAGCGCCCTGGCCCGTGGATGCAAGGCTGGCGCCCGAAGCCCGAAAGGCGCACATCTAAGGGCCACGCCCCGGAGCGCCGACGTGCAAGCCCCTCACCTGATCTATTTCGCCGACCCGATGTGCTCATGGTGCTACGGCTTCTCGCCGGTGATCGCTGCGATCCGGCGCGAGTTCGGCCGCAGCCTGCCGATCCGCCTGGTCATGGGCGGCCTGCGGCCCGGCACGGAAGAGCCGATGACCCCCAAGGCCAAGGCCGAGATCGCCGGGCACTGGACCCATGTGACCGAGGCCACCGGCCTGCCCTTCGATCCGGCCGTTCTGGAGCCCGAGGGCTTCGTCTACGACACCGATCCGGCCGCCCGGGCCGTGGTCTGGATGCGCCAGCAGGACTCCGAGAAGGCCCTCGCCCTGCTGGCGCGCCTGCACCAGGCGTTTTACGCGCAGGCCCAGGACGTCACCGATCCGCAGGTGCTGGCCGGCCTGATCGCCGATGCGGGCGAAGACGGCGCGGCCTTCCTCGCGGCGCTCGACAGCGAAGCGCTGAAGCACGAGACTTGGGGCGACTACGGGGTTTCCCAGAGGGCCGGCGTCACCGGCTTTCCCACCCTGGTCGGCGGGCCCGGCCCTGATGGGACCTACGGCGTGGTCACACGCGGCTACCAGCCGGCCGAGGTCGTTCTGCCCACCTTGCGCGCCTGGCTCGGCGCCGCGCCGGCCGAGGCCTGAAGCCCGCCGTGCAAGCCTTCGACGTGGTGGTGATCGGCGCGGGCGCGGCCGGCATGATGTGCGCCATCGAGGCGGGCAAGCGCGGCCGCTCGGTCCTCGTTCTCGACCACGCCAAGGCGCCGGGCGAGAAGATCCGCATCTCCGGCGGCGGCCGCTGCAACTTCACCAACCTGCATTGCGCGCCGAACGCCTTCCTCTCGGCTAATCCGCACTTCGCCAAGTCGGCGCTCGCCCGCTACACCCAGCACGACTTTATCGCCCTGGTGGATCGACATCGGATCGCCTGGCACGAAAAGACCCTGGGTCAGCTCTTCTGCGACGGCTCGGCCCGCCAGATCGTCGACATGCTTCTCACGGAGATGGCGGCCGCCGGGGTGGAGCTTCGGCTGGGGCTCTCCGTCTCGGAGCTGGACAAGGCCGAAACCGGCTTTCGCCTGCGGCTTTCCGACGGTGCGGCGCTGACCTGCACCTCCCTGGTGGTCGCCACCGGCGGCAAGTCCATCCCGAAGATGGGCGCGACGGGCTTCGCCTATGACGTGGCGCGGCGCTTCGGGGTGCCGGTGGTCGAGACCCGAGCCGCGCTCGTGCCTCTGACCTTCGAGACAGGTCTGCTGGAGCGCCTGAAGCCCCTGGCCGGCGTGGCGGTGGAGAGCGCAGTCGTCGCCTGCGGCAAGACCCGCTTCGCTGAGGCGATCCTCTTCACCCACCGCGGGATCTCCGGGCCGGCGGTGCTGCAAATCTCCTCCTACTGGCGCGAGGGCGAAGAGATCTGCATTTCGATGGCGCCAGGCGTCGACGTCTCGGCGCTGCTGAAGGACGCCCGGCGAACCCGCCCGCGCCAGGCGCCGGCGACGGTGATGGCGGACCATCTGCCCCGCCGCCTCGCCCAGCATCTGGCCGACGCGGGGGGCGCCAGCGGCAACGTCGCCGATCTTTCCGACAAGGCGATCGCCCGCCTAGACGCCGCCGCCAACGCCTGGCGAGTGAAGCCGGTGGGCTCCGAAGGTTATCGCACCGCCGAGGTCACGCTGGGCGGCGTCGACACCCGCGCCCTCGATTCCCGCAGCTTTCAGGCGCGGGAGGTCCCGGGTCTGCACTTCGTCGGCGAAGCCGTCGATGTCACCGGCTGGCTGGGCGGCTATAATTTCCAGTGGGCCTGGTCCTCCGGCTGGTGCGCGGGACAGGCCGTCGCGTAGGGAGAGCTCATGGACCTGCTGGTCAATATCGACGTGCCAAATCTGCCCCGCGCCGAAGCCTTCTACACCGAGGCCCTGGGCCTGACCGTCACGCGGCGGTTCGGAGCCGGCGGCGCGGAGTTGTCGGGCCTGCCCGTCCGGCTCTACCTGCTGGAGAAGGCCGAGGGGACGATGGGCGCGGGGGAGTCCCCGCGCACCTACGCCCGCCACTGGACGCCGGTGCACCTGGACGTGGTGGTCGACGACCTGGAGGCGGCGCTGGCCCGCGCGCTCGCCGCCGGTGCGACCGTCGACGTTCCGACCCGTACCGACGTCTGGGGCAAGATCGTCGTCCTGGCCGATCCCTTCGGCCACGGCTTCTGCCTGATCCAGTTCCTCAACCGCGGCTACGATGAGATTGCGCCGCGGCTCTGAACCGGCTGGTGATCCAACGGTTGTTAAGCTTTCTGTCGCAGAAAGCTAACGAGCGGAGTCCGTCCCATGCCCATGCCGATCGCCGACTTGGAAGCCCATCTTCGCGAGGCGTTCCCGGACGCCGAGATTCAGATCGAGGATCTGGCGGGCGACGGCGACCACTACCGGGCGCGGATCGTCTCGCCCGCCTTCAAGGGCCTGCCGCGGGTGCGCCAGCACCAGCTGGTCTACGGCGCGCTCAAGGGCAAGATGGGCGGCGAGCTGCACGCGCTCGCCCTCGAGACCTCAGCCCCGGCCTAGAGGCGAGCAGACTATGCGCTACCGGCCCTTCGGCGCATCCGGCAAGGCGGTCTCGGCCGTCAGCCTGGTGTTGCGCGAGGCGCCGAACATGACCACGCCGAGCGCGTGGCGAGCCCTCGCCTTCACCGCCATGGAGAACGGAGTCAACGCCTTCGAGATCGCCGCCGGCGCGGACGTGGCGGCGCTCGGGGTCGGCGAGGCCCTGCGCGCAGTGGAGCGGCGGCTGATCTTCCTGGGCTGGCGGCTACGTGGCGATCCGAAGGGCACCTTAAGCGCCCAGGCCATCGGCCTCAGCATCCGCGACGGCCTGCGCAAGACCGGCGCGGGCTATTTCGACGTGCTGATGATGGACGAGACGGCCTACGAGACCCTGGCCCCCGGCGCGCTGGACTATCTGATGGAGCTTCGGGGCTCCGGGGTCTGCCTGCAACTCGGCGTGGCGGGCGATGGGGCCGCAGCCGACGCTTCGATCAGCTCAGGCTCCTTCGACGTGCTGGCCACGCCTTTCAGCCTGATCTCCGACTGGCAGGCGCGGCGGCGGATCCGCGAGGCCTCGGCGCGCAACATGACCATGATCGGCTACGATTCCTGCCCCGCCGCCCTGGCGCACGCGCCGGTCAGCCAGCCCTCGGCGCGGCGCGGCCTGTTCACCCGCCCCGACCCTATGGCCGGCGTCGGCACCTACGCCTTCCTGCAGGAGACTCCCGGCTGGTCGGCCGAGGAGCTGTGCCTGGCCTACGCCCTGACCGAACCCGCCTTCGCCACCATGCAGGTGGAGGCGTTCCGGACCGAGGCGGTGGAGCGGGTCGCCGCCGTCTGCGACCGAGACCTGCCGGCCGGGGTGTCGGCCCAGATCGAGATGGCTCGCTTCGCCGCGGCGGAGACCGAAGAGCGCCGGCGGGCCTGAGGGCGCTCGCCCGCGACATCCGGCGGCTTGACCCCGCGCCCGCCGCTCCCTAGCTCTCTGGCGACCTCTTCGCCGCAAAGGCCCACGCCATGACCGAGACCGCCACCGCCAATCCCGCCCACGACTTCATCGCCAAGACCGTGGCCGACAATCCCGTGGTGCTGTTCATGAAGGGCGTGCCCGAACAGCCCCGCTGCGGGTTCTCTTCGCTCGTCGTGCAGGTGCTCGACCACCTGGGCGTCGATTTCGTCGGTGTCGACGTGCTGCAGAGCGACGACCTGCGTCAGGGGATCAAGGCCTACACCGACTGGCCGACCATCCCGCAGCTCTATGTGAAGGGCGAATTCCTGGGCGGCGCCGACATCGTGCGCGAGATGTACCAGTCGGGCGAGCTCAAGAGCTACCTGGCCGAGCAGGGCGTGCTGGCGGCGTGAGCCGCCCCATCGAGCCGCCGGCCGGCCGCAACGTCTTCGCCGCCCAGTTCACGGCGCAGCCGTCGGACATCGACGCCAACGGCCATGTGAACAACGTCGTCTATGTGCGGTGGATTCAGGACATGGCCATCGCCCACTGGAACGCCCTGCAGCCGGTCGACGAGCAGGCCCAGTGGGCCTGGATCGTGCTGCGCCACGAGATCGACTATCGCCGCGCCCTGATGCCGGGAGAGACCGCCACCGCCCGAACCTGGGTGGCCGAGGCTCCGGAGGGGCCACGGTTCGAGCGTTTCGTGCGCATCGATGGGCCGGACGGCGCCATGTGCGCCCAGGCCCGCACCGTCTGGTGCCTGGCGGACGCCGCCACCGGCCGGCCGCGGCGGGTGACGCCGGAGATCGTCGCCCGCTTCCTCTAGCGCGCGCCTCCAACCGGGTTGAGCAGCACGACCTCGGCGCCCGGTTCGACCCCCAGGTCCCGCCAGGAAAACGAGCGGGCCATGGACCGCGGAGCCGCGCGGCAGGCGTCGAGCCGCTTGCGGGCGATAGCCAGGCCTTGCCCGCCGCCGCGCGGCGCCAGGTGGAAGACGAAATCCTCCTTCCGCGTGCAGCCGTTGGAAATCACCTCGATGTGCAGCGCCTCGCGCCCGGCGCGGGCCGAGAGCAACGGCTCCAGTTCCGGATAGGCGGCCTCCGGCGAAGTCAGCAGCCGTGGCGGGCTCGCGCAGCCGGCGAGCAGGACGATCCCGGAGACGAGGACGAGGCGGCGATTCACCCCGCAAGTCGGCCACACATGCGCGCAAAGCAAAAGGCCCCGGATCGCTCCGGGGCCTTCGCATTCCGTCGGTGAATCCGGCGCCCGATCAGGACGCGTAGAATTCGACCACCAGGTTCGGCTCCATCTTCACCGGATAGGGCACTTCGGCCAGTTCCGGCATGCGGATGTACTTGGCGGCCATGCCCTTCACATCCATCTCGATATAGTCCGGCGTCTCACGCTCGGACGAAGAGAGGGCCTCGAGCACCAGGGCCATGTTGCGCGAACGCTCCCGCACCGAGATCACGTCGCCGGGCTTGCAGCGGTAGGACGGGATGTTCACGCGCTTGCCGTTCACCAGCACGTGGCCGTGATTGACGAACTGGCGGGCGGCGAACGGGGTCGGCACGAACTTGGCGCGATAGACGATGGCGTCCAGGCGGCTTTCGAGCAGCGCGATCAGGTTCTCCGAGGTGTTGCCCTTGCGACGGGCGGCCTCGGCATAGGTGCGCGAGAACTGCTTCTCAGTCAGATTGCCGTAGTAGCCCTTCAGCTTCTGCTTGGCGCGGAGCTGCAGGCCGAAGTCGGAAACCTTGGACTTGCGACGCTGGCCGTGCTGGCCGGGGCCGTAGGCGCGGGAGTTGATCGGGGACTTCGGGCGACCCCAGATGTTCTCGCCCATACGCCGGTCGATCTTGTACTTCGCCGAATGACGCTTCGACATGTATCGTCTCTTTCATACTCGACGCGGGCCGGCGCTCTCGGAACTGAGAGCGCGATCTCAACGGCGGCGTTCGCGTCACCCGTATAGGTCTTCGACACCGGCGAGCGGGCTCGCGGCGCGAAGGCGCGGTGTATGGCTGGGGCCGGGCCCAAAGTCAATTGCAGGTGCGGAAAATCGCCTCTCGCGCGCCTTGGCTTTACGGGCTTTCCAGCCGGCAGGATAGTCGCGGCCCATGAAGACCCGCACCCTCATCTGCACCCTTGCGCTCGGCTTTGCCGCCGCCGGAGCCGCAGAGGCGCGCGCCCTGCCGGCGGACGCCCCTGGCCTGGACGTCGAGGACCGCTGCATGGCCGCCGCCCTGCGCGAGAGCGGCTGGGAGGGCGCAGTCCGCGTGCGCACGCCAGCGCGCCGGGACGCCTCCATGCGCCGTTGCGACCTGCGGGCCGAGACGCTGGCCGTCGCCGACTATGTGGCCACCGCCAAGCCGTGCCTGGCGAGGGATCTGCGCGCCTGGGGCTATGCGGGGCGCATCCGGCCGCCGCATCACACGGCGTTCACAAGCCACGATCCGGCCTGCGACTTCGACTACGGCGCCGACGCCGCCGAGTTCGGCGCGCCCGACCCTGAGCCTGCCGGCGCCTTCACCGTCCGCCGCAGCGATGGTCGGGAGGTGACCACCATGCGGCCCATCCCCAATCCCGAAGACCTGTCGCCCCAGGCCCGGCGGCGCATCTACGGACGCTGAAGCCTTATAACTGCACCATAAGTACGGTAGTCTCCGAACGGCGTTCGGCGTAGCCCTCCCCGCTCCTGACCGAAAGGGGTTCCCGATGCGTGCCTTGCTGTTCTCGACCGCCCTGGCCGCGGGGCTGATCGCCCTGCCGGCGACCGTCCTTGCACGGCAGCCGGCCGACCATTCCGCTCACGCCGCGACCGAAGGTCCGGCAATGAACCACGGCGCCATGCGGGCGCCGGGGGCGCCGATGCCCGCTATCTATATGGGCCAGGCCGACAAGCCCGGCGCGCCGGTGTTCGACGGGCTGGGCGACCACCACCACCCGATTTCCACCGCCAACCCGACCACCCAGAAGCTGTTCGACCAGGGCGTGAAGCTGCTGTTCGGCTTCAACCACGCCGAGGCGATCCGCTCGTTCCGGGAAGCCGCGCGGCAGGATCCGGACTGCGCCATGTGCTGGTGGGGCGTGGCTTTCGCGCTGGGACCGAACATCAACCTGCCGATGCCGGAGGACGCTGTGGCGCCGGCCTGGGAGGCGATCAGCCGCGCCCAGGCCCTGAAGGCCAAGGCGAGCCCGCGGGAGCGGCGATGGATCGAGGCCTTGGCGGCGCGCTATTCGCCCGATCCGAAGGCCGACCGGGCGGCGATGGATGCGGCCTTCGCCGACGCCATGGGGGCGATCTGGCGCAGCGACCCGACGGACGTGGATGCGGGGACCTTCTACGCCGAAGCGATGATGGACACCCAGCCCTGGGATTACTGGGAAGCCGACGCCGCCACCCCGAAGGGCCGCGGAGCCGAGATCCTGGCGGTGCTGGAAGACGTCCTGGCCAAGGCGCCCGATCACCCCGGCGCGCTGCACCTCTACATCCATGCGGTGGAGGCCTCGACCACGCCGGAGCGGGCCGAGGCGGCCGCCGACCGGCTGCTGCCGCTCATGCCGAAGGCCGGGCACATCGTGCACATGCCCTCGCACATCTATTATCGGGTGGGGCGCTACGCCGACGCCGCCAAGGCCAACGAAATGGCGGCCCTGATGGACGAGGAATACATCCTGGCCTGCAAGGCGCAGGGCTTCTACCCGGCGGGCTATTACGGCCACAACATCCACTTCCTCTGGACCTCCGCCGAGATGGAAGGGCGCCGGGAGACCTCGCACGCCGCAGCGCGGCGCCTGGTGAAGGCGGTGGACGCCGAAGCCACGGCGGCGGACCTGCCGCTGGCCGAGCTCTTTGTCTTCACCCCAGCGGTCAACCTGCTGCGGTTCGGCCAGTGGCGCGAGATCCTGGCCGAAGCCCCGCCGCCGGAAACCCTGAAGCTGGACACGGCGATGTGGCGGTACGTCCACGGCTTCGCGGCGGCCAATACCGGCGATCGGGCGACCGCGCTGGCCGATCGGACGGCGCTGGCCGCCCTGACGGAGGCCGACTATTCCCCCTTCGACGCCTTCGGCGTGCCGGCCAAGGCGATGACGCAGGTGGCTCTGGCCATGCTGGACGGGGAAATCGCGCGGCTGGACGGCAATCTGGATGCGGCCATCGTCAGCTTCCGCCGGGCCCAGGAGATCGAGCGGCGGCTGCCCTATACGGAACCCGCCTATTGGCACCAGCCGGTGGCGCACTATCTGGGCGCGGCCCTGATGCAGGCGGGTCGGCCTGCGGAGGCCGAGGCGGTCTATCGCGACAGCCTGAAGCACTATCGCCGCGACGGCTGGGCGCTGTTCGGCCTGGCTCAGGCGCTGGAGGCCCAGGGCAAGGCCGCCGAGGCGGCTCAGGCCACGGCGGCTCACAAGGAGGCGTTCCGCCTGGCGGACGTGACCCTCACGAGCTCGCGGTTCTAAGCTCCATCCTCAAGCCTCCGTCACCGGAGGGAGGCGGTAGGCGCCGTCCAGCAGTTCGGGCTTGGGCAGGTAGGCCCGCATGAAAAGGGCGAAGGGGCCGGCCGGCGCCGGGAGCCAGTTCGTCTCCCGCTCCGCGCCCGGGCTCGCATGGCCGATCCAGATGTCGAGCGAGCCGTCGGCGTTGTAGGCCAGCCCCGGCGTACGGTCGCCGATGGCGTAGCGGTTCAGCGGGTTGTCGGTGAAGAAGAACTGCCCGTCGTCGGTCGCCTCGTAGAGGCTGAGCGACCAGAAGGAGTCCACCGGGATCAGGCGTTCGGCCGGGAAGTGCAGCCGCCAGGCCCGCGTTCCGTCGTAGAGGGCGCGCGGCAGGTGGCCCTGGCCGCGCATGTACATGGCCTCCACCGGCGGCAGGGCGGCCAGGCCCGCCAGGGCCACGGCGGCGCGATAGGCGTAGTCCTGGCCGAAGTCCCCCAGCCGCGGGGCGGGATAGGACCAGCCGTCGATGAAACCCGCGCCGCCCAGGCCGCTGCGGCGCAGCGCCTGGCGGGCCTCGGCGACACCCGCCTCGATCGCCTGGGCTTCCTCGGCCGAGAACCGGCCCGGATCGAAGTCGGAGAGCCGAAGGGGCTCCATCCGGTGTAAGGCGGCCCGGTCGGTGACCGGCGGCGGATTGGCGGCGATGAGCCGGCCGGCGGTGTCGAAATAGTCGGGCCAGGGGGCGCTGCGCGGGGCGAAGGGGCCGAGCGTCTCCACCGCCGGCCCCTGCATCGAGATGGCCCGCTGGACCGCCTGGGCTTCCTCCAGGTCGTGCGGGCCGTCCACCAGGATGCGCGCCAGGGCCCAGACGTGCGGCGTGGGCGAGCGCACGACGTTCGCGCCCTCGGCGGCGTCGGAAGGTCCTACCAAGGTGAAGACCCCGCCGTCAGGCCCAGTGGTTCGCGTGCCCAATATAGCGAAGTTGTTGGTGTAGGCGTCCATCAGGGCCAGCGACAGGTAGCGTTCGCCCGCGGCCGGCAGGCTGAGGGTCACCGGCCCGGCGGACAGGTCCACCTGCGCGCTGGAATAGAGGGTGTCGTTGTTCGGTGTGGTGACGGCCCGCGAGGTGTGGTCGGCCAGCTTCCGCATATGGCCGAAGGCGTTCATCTGCGATCCGCCCATCGCGCCGCGGGCGCGGGTGGTGGCGATCTCCACCGCCGGCAGGGCGAACAGCCAGGCCAGCTTCGCCGCGGTCCTCAGATCCTCCAGATGGTCCATATCCCTCCCCTTCCTTTCCCCGTCATTCGCCCGATTGCGCCCTCTGGCGCGCCAGTTTCTCCAGCACCCGGCCGCGGCCGCGCGAGAGCGCGGTGACCACGCCGCGGAAGGTGCGCACCTCCTGGTCGGAAAACCGGGCGCGGGCCAGAGCGGCGCGCAGGTTCTGGATCATGGACGGCTTCTTTTCCGGCGGATGGAAAAAGCCGGCGGCCTCGAGTTCGCGTTCGAAATGCTCGTAAAGGCCCTGCAGGGCCTCGGCCGTGGCCGGCGGCGGGCCTTCGCGGAAGATCGGCGGCGCGCCGGTGTCGACCGTCATACGCCATTCGTAGGCGTTGATGGCGACCGCCTGGGCGAGGTTGAGCGAACGGAACCGCGGATCGATGGGAAGCGTCACCACAGCCTGGCAGAGCGCGATGTCGGCGGTCTCCAGGCCGGCGCGCTCCCCGCCGAACAGCAGGCCCGTGGCGTGACCGACGGCGGCTTCCCGAGCCAGGTTCGCAGCCGCCTCGCGCGGGCCCATCACCGGCAACTGCAGCTCCCGCGGGCGGGCGGTGGTGGCGTAGACGAGCTGGAGGTCGGCGATGGCCGCCTCGACGCTGTCATAGACCCGCGCCCCGTTCAGCGGCCATTCCGCGCCGGAGGCCGAGGCCCAGGCCCGCTCCTGGGGCCAGCCATCGCGCGGATTGACGAGGCGAAGGTCCGACAGACCGAAATTGGCCATCACCCGCGCGACCGCCCCGATATTTTCGGCGAGCTGCGGCTTGTCGAGGATCACGCAAGGGGCGGAACCGGAAGTCATGGCGCGTTTTGAGATGGGGTGGCCAAAGAAGGCAAGACCCGAAGGCGGAAAGCAGGAGCAAGGCGACTGGCGCCGGCCGTCCTGCTTGCCGGCCTCGCCCTGGCCGGCTGCCGCGAAGAGCCGTTGCTGCGCCAGGTTTCCACCACCCCAGCCCTGCACGGCGAACGCCTGAACCAGGAGATCGGCGATCTGGCCGAGCGCGCCCGCCCGGGCGTGCTGGGCGCCGGCGTGCTGAACCTGGAGAGCGGCGAGGTCTGGACCTTCAACGGCGACCGGCGGTTTCCCCTGGGCGGGCTCGCCCATCTGGTGATCGCCGCAGCCGTGCTGGCGGAGGTGGACGCCGGCCGCGTCGGTCTCGACGAGCGACTGACGTTGGAGGAGAACGATATCTCCCCGCCCCCCAGCGGGATCGCCGCGGCCTGGCCGGCGCGGCGCGAATATCGGCTGGACGACCTGCTGGCCGCGATGGTGCGAGAGGCTGACAACACCGCCGCCGACGTGCTTCTGCGGCGCATCGGCGGGCCCGGCGGGGTGAGCGCCTGGCTGGCGCAGGCCGACATCCCCGGCGTGCGGATCGACCGCTATGCGCGCGAGCTGGAGACCGAGAGCGCGGGCATGAGCTCGTTTCGCATCGCGTGGAAGGACGAGCCGATCTTTCTTCGAGCGCTCTCGGCCGTGCCGATGGAGCGGCGGGTCGCGGCGGCGAGCGCCCGCCTCCAGGACCCGCGCGACACCGCCACCCCGCGCGGCATGTTGGCCTTGCTGAGGCGGCTCTCGACGGGGGAACTGCTTTCCGAGGCTTCCACGGAACGCCTGCTGGCCCTGATGGCTGAGTCGGGCCGTGCGGAGCGGCTGGCGGCGGGCTTTCCGGAAGGCGCGCAGGCGGTCCACGCGCCGGGCGATGCGCGTGTGACGCTGGGCGTCGCGTCGGCCACCCACGACGTCGCGCTCGTCCGCCTGCCGGACGGTCGCGACTATGCCGCGGCGGTCTTCCTCTCCGGCGCCACCCTGGACTCGGCCGCGCGGGACGCACTGATCGCCGAGACCGCCCGCGCAGCGATGCGCGGCGTGCGATAGCCGCCGCCCGAGCCAGCCGAGCGCCGCTGTCAGGGAAAGGCGCCGACCGGCGCGGCCCGGCGCGCGGGGGGCGGCGGGGCGGCCCGGGCTTCCTCCATCAGCCAGTCGCGGAAGGCCGCCAGCGCGGGGCGGGGCGGGCCTTCGGGAACGATGAAGTGGAAGCGGGCCGGGCTCTTCACGAAGCCGAGCGGAGCTGCGAGCCGGCCAGAGGCGATGTCGCCGGCCACATAGATCCAGGGCGTGACGCCGGCCCCCAGGCCGGCGGCGGCCGCCTCCAGCATGTAGAACAGGTGCTCGAACTCCCGATTCTCGGCGGCCTCGCGCAACGGGACGCCGGCGTGCGCCGCCCATTCCCGCCAGGCCTGCCGGTGAGGCCGGGTGTGGAGGCGTGGAACCGCAGCCAGGGCGGCGAGGCCGTCTCCATGGCGCCCGAGCAGCGCCGGCGCGAGGACCGGGCCATGGTAGTTCTCCAGGAAGGCCGTGGCCTGCAGCCCCTCCCCCGACACCTGCTCGGCCAGGCGGATGGCGGCGTCGAACGGCTCGCGCAGGAAGTCGACGGGGCCGTAGGCCTCGGTCACCCGGATCCGCAACTCCGGATGACGGGCGTGGAAGCCGGCCAGGCGCGGGATCAGCCAGCGCATGGCGAGGGTGCCGACGCAGGAGACGTGCAGCTCCCGCTCGGCCGACGACTTCAGGGCCAGATAGGAGGTCTCCAGGCTGTCGAAGGCCGCGGCCACCCCCAGGGCGAACTCCGCCCCGGCTTCCGTGAGGCGCAGGCGGTTGCGCGGGCCGTGGGTCAGGCGCACGCCGCACAGGCGCTCCAGGCTTCGCACCTGGCGGCTGACGGCGCCATGCGTGACGCAGAGTTCGTCGGCGGCGAGGTTCATCCGCCCAAGGCGCGCGAAGGCCTCGAACGCGCGAAGCGCGGTGAGCGGCGGCAGGGTTCGCTTGGGCATGGCGCCTCAGCTCACGGACATGGAAGATTTATCGCCAAGAGCGACAGGCCGGACAATAGCGGCGTTCCCTTGATCGGGCCCTCAATCGGGATCGGCGCGCCCCCGCCGCCGGGGGAGCGGCAGCGAGGACGCGGCCAGGGACGCCAGCCAGTAGGCCGGCGGCGGCGAGAGCGCGCTGCGAGGGATTCCGTGGCTGGCGGCGACGTGCACCCTGAGGGTCCACCACCAGCACGCCCAGAGATGGGAAAGCGTCGCCCTCCAGGCCCCGCCGGCCCGGGACGGCGCTTCGATCCCTATCGCAGTCTCGTCGGCGATCATCGACGTGCTCTCTCGACCTGGGGTCGAGAATGGGCGCCGGGCGGCGGGGCCGCAAACGACTATTGGGCCGGGCGTGCGTGAGCTGAGCTCACGGAGGCTTGCAGCGATCCGCGGCCGCGGGTTCAGGACCGCTGGCCGGAGCCCGTCCAAGCAGGAAGCCGGCCGAACCTCCCCGGACGGCGCCGCAGGGTGATGCCGGTTTGCTCTCACACGCCCCAGTGGGTATACGGCCCGAACCCTATCCGTTTCGCCCGGAGCGCCTCGCCCTCATGGCCAAGATCAAAGTCGCCAACCCCGTCGTGGACCTCGATGGGGACGAGATGACCCGCATCATCTGGAAGATGATCAAGGACAAGCTCATCTTCCCGTACCTCGACCTGCAGATCGACTATTACGACCTCGGGATCGAGCATCGGGACGCGACCGAGGACAAGGTGACGGTCGAGGCCGCCGAGGCGATCAAGCGCCATGGCGTGGGGGTGAAGTGCGCCACCATCACCCCGGACGAGGCCCGGGTCGAGGAATTCGGCCTGAAGAAGATGTGGAAGTCGCCGAACGGCACGATCCGCAACATCCTGGGCGGCGTCGTCTTCCGCGAGCCGATCATCTGCCGCAACGTGCCGCGCCTGATTCCGGGCTGGACCCAGCCGATCATCGTCGGCCGCCACGCCTTCGGCGACCAGTACAAGGCCACCGACTTCGTGGTGCCCGGAAAGGGCCGCCTGACCATCAAGTGGGAAGGCGACAACGGCGAAACCATAGAGCACGAGGTGTTCAGCTTCCCCGGCGGCGGGGTGGCCATGGGCATGTACAACCTGGACGACTCGATCCGCGAATTCGCCCACGCTTGCTTCAACTACGGCCTGCAGCGGAAATATCCGGTCTATCTGTCGACCAAGAACACCATCCTCAAGGCCTATGACGGGCGCTTCAAGGACATCTTCGCCGAGATCTTCGCCGCGGAGTACGAAGGCAAGTTCAAGGAGGCCGGCATCGTCTACGAGCACCGCCTCATCGACGACATGGTGGCCTCGGCGCTCAAGTGGTCCGGCGGCTTCGTCTGGGCCTGCAAGAACTATGACGGCGACGTGCAGTCCGACCAGGTCGCGCAAGGCTTCGGCTCGCTCGGCCTGATGACCTCGGTGCTGATCACGCCCGACGGCCAGACCATGGAGGCCGAGGCCGCCCACGGCACCGTCACCCGCCACTACCGCCAGCACCAGCGGGGCGAGTCCACCTCCACCAACTCGATCGCCTCGATCTTCGCCTGGACGCAAGGGCTGAAGCACCGCGCCAAGCTGGACGGCAACGGCGACCTGACCCACTTCGCCGACACCCTGGAGAAGGTCTGCGTCTCCACGGTGGAAAGCGGTTCGATGACCAAGGACCTGGCGCTGCTGGTGGGCGACACCCAGGGCTGGCTGACCACCGAGGGCTTCATCGACAAGGTGGCTGCAAACCTCGACCTGGCGCTCAAGCAAGGCTGACGGCGCGCCGCCTCGGCGGTTCTCATAATATAGTTCTTGATTTGTTCTCCCTCTCGTCTAGCTTGCGCGCGACGGGAAGGAGAACATCGTCATGATCGGATATGTCACCATCGGGGCCCTGGACGTGGAGGGCGCCCTGCCCTTCTACGACGCTGTGCTCGGCGCCGTCGACTACGAGCGCAAGTTCCTGGACGGCGGCTGGGCCGGCTATGGACCGGCCGGCGGCGAGGCCGACACCTTCATCTGCCCGCCGTTCGACGGCCAGGCGGCGCGGGCCGGCAACGGCATCATGATCGCCTTCAAGGCGCCGTCCACCGAGGCGGTGAAAGCCGCCCACGCCGCGGCCCTGGCCAACGGCGGGACCGACGAGGGCGCGCCGGGCCCGCGGCCGCCGGAATCCACCAGCTTCTTCGGCGCCTATATGCGCGATCCCACCGGCAACAAGATCGCCGTCTACGCCAAGCCCTGACCGGCTTTCGAGGTCACCTGCACAACGAAAAAGGCCGGGGCGAGAAGCCCCGGCCTTCGACGTCTTGGGATCTTCGGTCCGCTTAGGCGGCGGCGAAGCCCAGGGCGCGCTGGCGACGGAGCGCCGCGCCCATCAGGCCGAAGCCCGCGATCATCAGGGCCCACACGCCCGGCTCCGGAATGGCCGCAGCCTGGACGAGGGTGAAGGTGCCTTCGATCGTGGCGCCGACGTTGCCGGTGCCCCAGAGGATGCCGTTGTTGAAGGTGGTGTTGTTCAGCGCCACTTCCAGGATGCCGCCGTTGCCGAAGGCGAGCTGGACCGGGCCGTTCCAGGTGACGGAGCCGCCCTGGAAGAAGCCGGTCAGCGAGCGCCAGCCCACCGTCGAGCCGTCCACCGAGCCACCGAAGGCGACCGGCAGGGTGAAGCCGAACAGGACCTCGATCGGCTTGGGCGTCAGGTCGTCGGCGTTGATCGCGCTTTCCAGCGTGTAGAGCGAGAACAGCGAAATCGTCTGCGACCCACCCTCGGCCAGGGTGAAGCTGAAGTTCGTGTTGATCGGGCTCGAATGCACGACCAGGCCGGGATCGCTGTTGTTCAGCGTCACGGAATGCGAGCCTTCGAAATCGGTGTCGGCGGCCGCGGGAGCGGCGGCGCCGAACAGCAGCGCCGCGGCCATCGCGGCGAGCGCCATCAGTTTTTTCATAGTTCCAACCCCTGTGTCACATCGCCGTGCGACAGCCCGCCGCACGTCAGCTCCACCTATCCATTAAGACGAGCTTAAGCAAAGCATTTAGGCGCGTTAGTGCTTGAAATGCACAACTTTCACCCCATAGGGGAAAATTAAGGGTCGGGAAGCCGACGCAACGGCCCGGATCGGGAGCCGTTGCGCCTCAAATCAACCCGCGAGCGCCGCCTTGACCGCCTCAAGGCCCGCCTCGGCGCGGGCGGCGTCGGGGGCCCCACCCTGGGCGAAGTCCGGCCGCCCGCCTGCGCCCTGGCCGCCCATGGCCTGGACGGCGGCCTTGGCGAGCTCCACGGCGTTGAACCGGCCGGCGGCCGCGCCGGTGAGCGCCACGGTGACGGCCGCCTTGCCCTCGGCCGAACCGATCAGGGCGACAACGCCGTCAGGGAGCTGCTTCTTGAACTCTTCGGCGATGGGCCGCAGGTCCTTGCCGCCGACGCCCTCCATGACCCGAGCCAGCACCTTCACGCCGGCGATCTCCTCCGGCCCTGCGGCCGCCCCGCCGCCGCCCATGGCGAGCTGGCGCTTGGCCTCGGCCAGCTCCTTCTCCAGCTTGCGGCGCTGGGCTTCGAGCGCGTCGACACGCGACAGCACCTCGCCCACCGGAACCTTGAACTGGTCGGCCAGGGCCTTGGCGACCTGCGCCTGATCCACCAGCCATCGGCGGGCGGATTCGCCGGTCAGCGCCTCGATCCGCCGCACGCCCGCGGCCACGCCGCCTTCGGAGACGATCTTGAAGAGCGCAATGTCGCCCGTGCGCGCCACGTGGGTGCCGCCGCAGAGCTCCACCGAATAAGCGCCTTCGCCCTCCAGGGCGCGGCCGAGGGTCAGCACCCGCACGCTCTCGCCGTACTTCTCGCCGAACAGCGCCATGGCGCCGGCCTCGATGGCCGCCTCGGGCGCCATCTCCTCGGTGGCGGCCGGGAGGTTCTGGCGAACCACCGCGTTCACCTCGGCCTCGATCCGCTCGATCTCCTCGGGCGTGAGGGGCGCGCCGTGACTGAAGTCGAAGCGGATGCGCTCGCCGTCGACCATCTGGCCCTTCTGGGACACGTGCGGCCCCAGGACGTGGCGCAGGGCCGCGTGCAGCAGGTGCGTGGCGGAGTGATTGGCCCGGGTGGAGGTGCGCAGCTCCGCATCCACCGCCAGGCGGGCGGGCGCGCCGGGCTTCAGCACGCCTTCGAGGATCTCGACCTCGTGGACGTGCAGATCGCCGGCCTGCTTCTGGGTGTCGAGCACCTTGGCTCGGCCGCCCGCCCATTCGATCTCGCCGACGTCGCCCGCCTGGCCGCCGCTCTCGGCGTAGAAGGGGGTGCGGTCGAACAGCGCCTGAACGGTCTCGCCTGCCTTGGCCTCGGCGATCTCGCCGCCGCCGGCCACCAACGTCAGGAGTTCGCCGGTCGCCTCGGTGGTGTCGTAGCCGATGAACTCGGTGGCGCCGTGCTTTTCACGGATCGCGAACCACTCGGCCGCCTGAGCCGCCTGGCCCGAACCGGTCCAGGCCTCGCGCGCCTGATCCCGCTGGCGCTTCATGGCCGCCTCAAAGCCGTCCAGGTCGACGGTCAGGCCTTTGTTGCGCACCGCATCCTGGGTCAGGTCCAGGGGGAAGCCGTAGGTGTCGTAGAGCTTGAAGGCGGTTTCGCCCGGCAGCACGCCGCCCTCGGGCAGTTTGGCGGTCGCCTCGTCCAGCAGGGCCATGCCCCGGCCGAGCGTGCGGCGGAACCGCTCCTCTTCCTGGCGCAGGGTCTCGACGATCACCGGCTCGGCGCGCTTCAGCTCCGGATAGGCCTCGCCCATCTCCGAAACCAGCACCGGCGCGAGGCGGTGCATCAACGGCTCCTCGGCCCCCAGCAGATGGGCGTGGCGCATGGCCCGGCGCATGATCCGGCGCAGCACGTAGCCGCGCCCCTCGTTCGAAGGCGAAACCCCGTCGGCGATCAGGAAGCTGGTGGAGCGCAGGTGGTCGGCGATCACCCGGTGCGAAGGACCGTTGGAGCCGGTCCCGACGATGGCCTTCGAGGCCTCGATCAGGGTGCGGAAGAGGTCGATATCGTAGTTGTCGTGCACGCCCTGCAGGACGGCGGCGATGCGCTCCAGCCCCATGCCGGTGTCGATCTGCGGCTTGGGCAGGTCGCGGCGGGTCCCGTCGGCGAACTGCTCGAACTGCATGAAGACCAGGTTCCAGATCTCCACGAACCGATCGCCATCCTCGTCCGGGCTGCCGGGCGGGCCGCCGGGGATATGGGCGCCGTGATCGTAGAAGATCTCCGAGCAGGGGCCGCAGGGGCCGGTGTCGCCCATGGACCAGAAGTTGTCGCTGGAGGCGATGCGGATGATCTTCTCGTCGGGCAGGCCGGCGATCTTCTTCCAGAGGCCCGCCGCCTCGTCGTCGGTATGGTAGACGGTAACGCACAGCCGCTCGGCCGGAATCCCGAACTCCTTGGTCAGCAGGGTCCAGGCCAGCTCGATCGCGCCTTCCTTGAAATAGTCGCCGAAGGAGAAGTTCCCCAGCATCTCGAAGAAGGTGTGGTGGCGGGCGGTGTAGCCGACATTGTCGAGGTCGTTGTGCTTGCCGCCGGCGCGCACCGACTTCTGCGACGA
Organism: Phenylobacterium sp.; assembly: GCF_046290725.1. Taxonomy (GTDB): domain Bacteria; phylum Pseudomonadota; class Alphaproteobacteria; order Caulobacterales; family Caulobacteraceae; genus Phenylobacterium. The sequence continues at coordinate 45,085 of NZ_JBKBUH010000004.1, read as the reverse complement.
AGCCGCACGAAGGGCCGGCGGGGACTCCGCGCCGGTGAAATAGTTCTTGAACGGCACCATGCCGGCGTTGACGAACAGCAGGGTGGGATCGTTCTGCGGCACCAGCGGGGCCGACGGCACGATCAGGTGATCGTTCTTCTGGAAATAACCCAGGAACTGGCTGCGGATCTCGTTGACGCTCGGCATGGCTGATTTCGGACGCTGAAACGGGCAGGGATATATGGGGACGGCGCGGCCTTCGCGCCCGCCCCCCGCGGAAGTCGGGCGACCGTTTACGCCAAGCCCGCGCCCCCGCAAAGGAAAAGGACGCCCGAACCAGCGAGGTTCGAGCGTCCTCCAAGCCGCACAGGAGGGCCACGCGGGGTCGACGGGCGCCGACCAGGCGTCGGGTTGGGAACGCCGCCAGGCCGGGGGGAGGCGCGCCGTCAGCGGCCGCCCTGCGCTGCGATCAGGCTTCGTCCTCGCCTTCGGTTGGGCCGACCAGCAGCTCCTCCTCGATCACCTCCTTGGCGCCGCGCACCTGGCGCTCGATCTGGCCAGCGATGTCGGGATTGTTCTTCAGGAACTCACGGACATTGTCGCGCCCCTGGCCGATGCGCTGGCTGTTCCAGGAGAACCAGGAGCCGGACTTCTCGATCACCCCGGCCTTGACGCCCAGGTCGATGATCTCGCCCAGCTTGGAGATCCCCTCGCCGTACATGATGTCGAACTCCACCTCGCGGAACGGCGGGGCGACCTTGTTCTTCACCACCTTCACCCGGACGTTGTTGCCCAGGATCTCGTCGCGGACCTTGACCGAGCCGGTGCGGCGGATGTCCAGGCGGACCGAGGCGTAGAACTTCAGCGCGTTGCCGCCGGTGGTGGTCTCCGGCGAGCCGTACATCACCCCGATCTTCATGCGGATCTGGTTGATGAAGATGACGAGCGTCTTGGCCTTGGAGATCGAGGCGGTGAGCTTGCGCAGCGCCTGGCTCATCAGGCGCGCCTGCAGGCCCGGCAGCGAATCGCCCATCTCGCCTTCGATTTCCGCCCGCGGCGTCAGGGCCGCGACGGAGTCGATGACGATCACGTCGATGGCGCCCGAACGCACCAGGGTGTCGGTGATCTCCAGCGCCTGTTCGCCGGTGTCCGGCTGGGAGACCAGCAGGTCGTCCAGATTGACGCCCAGCTTGTGGGCGTATTGCGGATCCAGCGCGTGCTCGGCGTCCACGAAGGCGGCGGTGCCGCCGGCCTTCTGAACCTCGGCCACCACATGCAGGGCGAGCGTCGTCTTGCCCGAGCTTTCGGGTCCGTAGATCTCGATGATCCGGCCCTTGGGCAGGCCGCCGATGCCGAGCGCCAGATCGAGGCCGAGCGAGCCGGTGGAGACCGCCTCCACCTCGATATGGCTCTTCTCGCCCAGCTTCATCACCGAGCCCTTGCCGAACGCCCGGTCGATCTGAGCCAGGGCCGCTTCGAGCGCGCGCGCCTTGTCGCCTTCGTCTTTTCCCACGAGTTTCAACGCCGTCTGAGTCACCTTGGGCGCTCCTTATTCCATGATTCCAACCCGACATCGCGACCGCCCGGAGGCGACGGCGTCGGGAAAATGCGTACCGCGTTTGTTCCGAGTTCGCAAGATGTTCCGCCGAGGGGCGCCCCGCAGGATACGACCGAAATCGACGCAAGAGTTCCGGGAACCGTTGGGCTTCTGAAAGAGTTTTCGTCGGATCGACGAGGGGAAGCGGCGCGCCGCGAGCCCTCCCGGCTTGCATTTCACCAACGATCGGCCGACCCTCCCATCATGACGAGCCTAGCTTCCGAAAGCGAACGGCGCTTCCAGCTGCTCGTGGATTCGGTTCGCGACTACGCGATCTATATGCTCGACACCGATGGTGTAGTGACCAACTGGAACCGTGGCGCAGAGCGGATCAAGGGCTATCGGGCCGACGAGATCATCGGCCAGCGGTTCAGCCGCTTCTACACGCCCGAGGACCTGGACGCCGGCGTGCCCGACATGGCGCTGCACCTAGCCCGGACGGAAGGCCGCTTCGAGGCCGAAGGCTGGCGGGTGCGCAAGGACGGCCAGCGGTTCTGGGCCTGGGTGACGATCACCCCGACCTATGACGAAGGCGGCCGGCACATCGGGTTCGCCAAGGTCACCCGCGACATCTCCGAACGGCGGCAAACTCAGCTGGACCTCGAGCGCGCTCACGAGAAGCTCGCCCAGGCCCAGAAGATGGAGGCGGTCGGCAAGCTGACCGGCGGGGTGGCGCACGACTTCAACAACCTGCTGATGGTGATGAGCGGCCAGGCGCAGCTGCTGCGCAAGCAGGTGGGCGACAATCCACGCGCCCTGCGCGCGCTGGAGGCCATCGAGATGGCCGCCCGCCGGGGCCAGGACCTGACCCGGCAATTGCTGGCCTTCGCCCGTCGGCAAAGGCTGCGTCCCACCGCCATCCGGCTGAGCGATCGGGCGCGGGCCCTGCGCGACCTGCTGAGCGCCAGCCTCGGCTCCGCCGTACGGCTGGAAGTGGACCTCCCGGAGTCGCTGTGGGCCATAGAAGTCGACCCCGGGGAACTGGACCTCACGCTCCTGAACATGGCGGTCAATGCCCGCGACGCCATGCCGTCCGGCGGCGTGCTGACCATCCGGGGCGAGAACGTCGCCCTGGATGGAGGCGCCGAGGAGCTGGCCGGCGACTTCGTGGCGATCACGGTGCGCGACACCGGCCAGGGCATTCCGCCCGACATCCTGCAACGGATTTTCGAGCCGTTCTTCACCACCAAGGACGTCAACCGCGGGACCGGCCTCGGCCTCTCGCAGGTCTATGGCTTCGTCGAACAGTCCGGCGGGCGGGTGATCGCGGCCAGCGAACTCGGCCACGGGACGAGCTTCACCCTCTATCTGCCGCGCACCGAAAGCCGCCCCGACCAAGTGATCGAAGGGCGGGAGCCCGACTGCCCGGCCGCCGACCACGGCGCCAGCATCCTCGTGGTGGAAGACAATCCCGAGGTGGCCGAGGTGGTCGCCAAGCTCCTCGAACAGCTCGGCGCCCGGCCCCAGGTGGTGAGCGGCGCCCAGGCGGCGCTGGAGGCGCTGGCCGACGGCTCGACGCCGGATCTCGTGTTTTCCGACATCGTCATGGCCGGCCCGATGGACGGTCTCGACCTGGCCCGCCAACTCCGCAAGGAGCGTCCCGATCTGCCGATCCTGCTGGCCACCGGCTACAGCCAGGCCGCCGAGCGGATCGTCGACGAATTTCCGATCCTGAACAAACCCTACGAATCCGCGGACCTGAGCCGCGCCATAAGCGCCCTGCTGGCCCGCCGCGCCGCCGCCAGCGCCTGAGGACAATCCGCCCGCCATCGGCTATACACACCGCAAATTCGAAAATCGCCGGCGCCTGGGCGGCCGGCGCGGGAGCGGGCGACCTCAAGATGGCGAGCGAGCATTTCGACGTGGTGATCGTGGGCGCGGGCCTGTCGGGGATCGGCGCGGGCTATCACCTGCAGACCCAGGCGCCGGGCCGCTCCTACGTGATCCTGGAAGGGCGCGACGCCATCGGCGGCACCTGGGACCTGTTCCGCTATCCCGGCATCCGCTCCGACAGCGACATGTACACCCTGGGCTATTCCTTCCGCCCCTGGAAGGAGGCCAAGGCCATCGCCGACGGCCCCTCGATCCTGAACTATGTGCGCGAGACGGCCCGCGACCACGGCGTCGACCGCCACATCCGCTTCGGCCACAAGGTGGAGCGGGCGTCCTGGTCGAGCGAGGACGCGGCCTGGACCGTCGAGGCGGTGCGCGGCGGCGAGACCGTGCGCTTCACCTGCAGCTTCCTGTTCCTCTGCGGCGGCTACTACGACTACGACCAGGGCTACAGCCCGGACTTTCCGGGCGCCGCGCGGTTCAAAGGCGAAATCGTGCATCCCCAGCACTGGCCGGAGGATCTGGACTACGCCGGCAAGCAGGTGGTGGTGATCGGCTCCGGCGCCACGGCGGTGACGCTCGTGCCGGAGATGGCCAAGGACGCCGCGCATGTGGTCATGCTGCAGCGCTCGCCGACCTATGTGGTCTCGCGCCCGGCGGAGGACCGGTTCGCCAACGCCCTGCGCAAGTGGCTGCCCGCGAAGGCCGCCTACTGGCTGATCCGTTGGCGCAACGTGCTGTTCGGCATGTATTTCTATCGCATGTCGCGGGAGAAGCCGGAGGCGGTGAAGCAGCGCATCGTCGGCATGGTGCGCGAGCAGCTCGGCCCCGACTACGACGTCGAGACCCACTTCACGCCCCGCTACAATCCCTGGGATCAGCGCCTGTGCCTGGTGCCGGACGCCGACCTCTTCCAGGCGATCAAGGCCGGCCGCGCTTCGGTGGCGACCGACCACATCGAGACCTTCACCGAGACGGGAATCCGGCTGAAGTCCGGCCGGGAGCTCGCCGCCGACGTCATCGTCACCGCCACGGGGCTGAACCTGAAGGTGCTGAACGGGTTGGAGCTGACGGTGGACGGCCGCCGCGTCGATCCGGCCCACACCCTCAGCTACAAGGGCATGATGTATTCGGACGTGCCGAACCTGGCCTCGTCCTTCGGCTACACCAACGCCTCCTGGACGCTGAAGTGCGACCTGACCTGCGAATATGTCTGCCGACTCCTGAACCACATGGCCGAAAAGGGCCTGCGCCAGTGCACGCCGCGCAACAGCGACCCGACGGTGACCGAGGAGCCGTGGCTGGACTTCTCCTCCGGCTATGTCCAGCGCTCGATCGGGAAGTTCCCCAAGCAGGGGTCCAAGGCGCCCTGGAAGCTTCACCAGAACTACGCCCTGGACCTGATGGCCCTACGCTATGGGTCGCTGGAGGACGGCGTCATGGAGTTCTCCAATCCGGAGCCGGCGCGGCTGAAGTCCGCCGCCTGAGGTTCAGCTCAGCACGCCGCGTGTCAGGCTGGTGAGGAACGAGATCGTCTCGATCAGGGCCAGGGCCAGCACGCCGACGGCGAGAATGTCGAGGCCCCGCCGCAGCCAGCGGAAAAGCCGGCCCTTGGAATCGTGGCTGTGAAAGGAATCTGTACGCCCCATGCTGTCCCCTCCCGGGACGGCGGTCCCGTTCATCGGGTCAGGCTGGCAAGGGCCGAGCCAGCAGGATCAGGAAAGCAGGGCCCAGCCCCAAAGCGCCAGGGAGGCGACGAGCAGCGTCCAGACGAAGACGCGCCAGGGGCCCCAGCCCTTGTGCGGGGGCTTGTCGGGCGTTTCCGGATATTGGAGCAGGAAGCGCGACATGGACGGAAGATAACGCGGGTCGGTCAATGGGCTGTAAAACGATGAGCTTAATTCACACCGGATCCTGCCTCTGCCGGGCCGTGCGCTACGAGGTGCGGGGTGAACTCGCCCCGATCCAGGTCTGCCATTGCAGCGACTGCCGCAAGGCTCAGGGCTCGGCCTTCGCCACGAACCTGCCGGTGGCGACCGCCGACTTCCGGCTGATCTCGGGCGAGGATCGGCTGAAGGCCTATGAGTCCTCGCCTGGCAAGCAGCGGGTCTTCTGCGCCGACTGCGGAAGCCCGATCTTCAGCCGGCTTCGCGCCAGGCCGGAGGTGATGCGCCTGCGGGCCGGAACCCTCGATGCGCCGGTGCGCAGCGAGGTGGGCTTCCACTTCCACGTGGCGTCCAAGGCCGACTGGTGGCCGATCACCGACGACCGGCCGCAGCATCCGCACGAGCGCCCGGTCTGAGCTTGGCCAGAACCTGTCTCGCGCCCTCGGCGTTGCGGACCCCGACGGGAGCGGAGAACAGGACGATGCGAAACACGATCTTGGCCGCCAGCGCGGCCGTTCTCGTCGCCGCCCCCGTCGCGGCGCAGACCGCTGAAGAGCAGACTCAGGAGGCCGCCGGCCCCGGCCTGCTCGAACAGGTCGGCGGCGCGGTGGGCGGCACCTTTGGCTCCACCGCAGGCGCCGCGGCCGGCGGCCCCCTGGGGAGCGCGGCCGCCGCCGTGGCCGGCCAGAAGGTGGGCGCCGGCGTCGGCAGCTTCCTCGGCAAGCTCTTCAAGCGCAGGCCGCCGCAGCCGCCCGAACCTGCCGAGCCTTCGCCGCCCCAGCTCGCGGTCGCTCCGCCGATCGCCCCGCCGCCGCTGGAGATCGCCCCGCCGGCCGTGGACGCCGCGGCACGGGAGGCGGAATTCAACGGCCCGCCGACCTGAGCCGCGCCACGCCGCCGCCCGGCAGCTGCACCCGATAATCGCCCAGCCTGGGATCGGGATTCATGTAGTCGGTGGAAACGTACTGGGCGCCGGAGGCGAAGGCGGCCTCGCGGCGGCTGGCGTCCCCGGCTCGGGCCTCCACCGTGTCGGCGTCGGCGCGGGTGCGCACGATCAGGCCCGCGGCCAGGGCGGCGGCGATACGCGCGCCGTCCGCCTTCGGATCGTTGAGGGTGATGTAGGCGGCCGCGGGCGAGGCCTCGTCGACATTGACGAACATCGCCCGGCCTTCCAGCGAGCGGCGTGCGCCACGATAGATCTCGACCTGGCTGGGCGGCGCGTCGAGGGCGAAGAACACCTTGCCGCGGGCAGCCCCGAGGGTCGGCCAGGCTCCAGCTGCGACCGCCTCGCGGAGCGTCGGATGGGCGCCTTGCACGGTGTCCGGCGTTATCAGGCGCTCCGGCCCAAACTCTGCGCGGATTTCCCTGTCGACGGCGTCCATGGCCACCGCGTCGAAGGCCACGGCCTCGGTGGCGCCGGACACGCCGGCAAGGCCGCCTTCCTTCAGGTTGATGAGGATGGCGATGGGCGCGTGATCGGGATGGGCGTCGGACCAGGCGCGGATCTCTTCCAGGCACAGGCGGAACAGCGGACAGCTCGATCGGTAGTCGATGTCCTGGACATGCATGACCTTGAGGCCCGGCCGCTCCAGCGGCGCAAGGTCGTAGGGCGCAGCCCCGGGAAGCTGCTGGCCTAGAGGCCGGGCGTAGCGGCCGCCCTCCGGGTCGTAGAGGAGGTCGAGCTCCAGCTGCCGGGCGCCGGCGTCCAGCTGGTCCCGCAAGGGGGCATGTGCGTAGTCGAGGGCCAGGGCCTGGCGCGGATCGGCTCGGGCGATCGCCGCCAGCTCGGCCGGCGAGATAGCCAGCTTGTAGGAATTGTGCGTGCCCACGGCCTGCAGGGCGTTCATCTTCAGGGCGTCGACCTCGGCCCGGGTGCAGCCGGCCGCGCCTGAGGGCGCCTCCAGGTCGCAGGCCAAGGCCAGGGCCGCCGCAAGGATCAGGTTCGCCGCCATCGTTTCCTCCCGTCGATTGGGGCCGATTAGCGCGCTTTCGTGACGGTGATCGCAAGGGGTTCGGGCGGATAGTCCCCGGCGATCACCGCCGGGAGAAGTTCGGCCAGGCGCTCGGGATAGATCCGCTCGCCGACGGCGGACAGGATCTCCGCCAGACTCCACCAGCGGATGTCGTCGACGAGCTCGGTCTCGTAGTCGGCCCAGCCGTCGCGGCTGGGCTCGCCGCCGGCGCAGCGGGCGACGACATAGCTTTCGCGGAACAGCACCCGCTCGCCCCCGACCAGGACGCCCGCCCCTTCCCGCAGCCAGACCACCGGCCCAAGGTCCACCTCGGTGAAGCCGGTCTCCTCGGCGATCTCGCGCCGTGCGGCCTCCATCAGGGTCTCTCCGGGATCGACGCCGCCGCCGACGGTGAACCAGGCCGCGCTCTCCGGCGGGCGGCCGGGCAGCCGGCCGCGCATCAGGAGCAGGCGATCGGCGGGGTCGAACAACAGGACCCGGGCGGTGAGGCGTTCGCGCATGGTTTCCCGCTCCTGCCCCCCGGCGCCGCCGGTTTCAACGCGAAATTAAGGCCATATGGCCAGTCTGCTGGCCGGAGCCTATGGGGAGGTCCGCTTGCAGCTCGGCTCGCAACGCCTGCTCGGCCTCGCCTTTGCGAGCGCCGACCTCCTGATCGAGATCGCCCCGGATGGCAGGATCGCCTTCGCCGTCGGCGCGGGCGAGGCCCTGTCCGGCGCGGCGGAGACCGAGCTGGTCGGGCGCAACTGGCGCGACTTCATCGATCCCCTGGACCGGACCATGGTGGAGGCCTTGCTGGAAGGGCTGAAGGACGGCGGCCGCGGCGGCCCCGTCGTGGTCGTTCTTCCCGCCGGCAAGGACGGCGCGCCGCGCGCGGCCTCGCTCTGCGCGTTCCGCATGCCAGGCAACAACGGCGCGGTCTCCTGCGCCTTCACCCGGGCAGCGGCGCAGTCGACGCACGGCCTGCACGATCGCGCGACCTTTGAGACGGTGACGACCAACCTCTTCGAGACCGCCAAGGCGACCGGCCTGGAGCTGGAGCTGGCCCTGGTCGAGCTGGCCGGCCTCGATCACGTGCGGCGGATGCTGGGCCCCGACGCGCTCAAGGACCTGGAGCTGCGGCTGACCGGCGCCCTGCGCGCCCAGTCCCACGGCGGGTCGGCCGCCGCCGACCTGGGTGACGATCGCTACGCCCTGGTCCGGCAGCGGGGCGAGAGCGTCGACGCTATGACCGACCGGCTGATGTCGCTCCTGCCGCTGGACGGCGCAGGCGACCTGCACACCTCGGCCCAGGCCATCGCCCTGGCGGGCGACGTTGCGCCGGCCCAGGCCCTGCGCGCCATCCGCTACTCGCTCGAAGCCTTCATCAAGGACGGAGCGGCTGGGACCGCGCCGGCCAGCCTCGGCGAGGCGGTCAGCCAGTCCCTGAAACGCACCCTGACCGACGTCGGCGCCCTCGGCGAGGCGGTGAACGGGCGCAACTTCCGCCTGGTCTACCAGCCGGTGGTGGACTTGAAGGACGGCGGCAGGCTGCATCACCACGAGGTGCTGGTGCGGTTCGGCGACAACGGCAGCCCCTTCCCCATGATCCGCATGGCCGAGGAACTGGACCTCATCGAGCCCCTGGACCTGGCGGTGGTGGAGCAGACCATCGAGGTGCTGGCCGGCGACCCGTCCCTGAAGCTGGCGGCCAATGTTTCCGGCCGCACGATCTGCAGCCCGGGATTCGTGGAGGCGGTGCGCGGCATGCTCGCCGCCCACCCCGGCGCGGCCGAACGGCTGCTGCTGGAGATCACCGAGAGCGCGGCCATCGAGGACCTGCCCGTGGCCGACCGGCACCTGCGGGCGCTGCGGGCGCTGGGCGTGCAGGCCTGCCTGGACGATTTCGGCGCGGGGGCGGCCTCGCTCGCCTATCTCCAGCAGCTCACCCTCGACCTGGTGAAGATCGACGGGCGCTATATCCGCGAGCTGCAGCACGGCGGCCGCGAGAGCGCCTTCATCCGCCATCTCGTCACCATGTGCTCGGAACTGGGCGTGCGGACCGTGGCCGAGATGGTCGAGAACGCTCAGTCGGAGGAGGCCGTGCGCCGCGCCGGCGTCGACTTCGCCCAGGGCTGGCGCTACGGCGCCCCTGCCGAGCGCCCCGAGCAGCCGATCTCAAGCGCCGTCTCGCCCAACAAGGTGCGGCCTGCCATGCGCCGCGCCGGCGCGGCGGAGAGCTGGGGTTAGGCGGCTCACGGCCGCCATCGCAGCAAGCCTCGCAAACGAAATTGACCGTCCAGGCTTGATAACCGCCCCATCACGCAACATATAAAGTTGCATGAGACGAGATAGCCGATTGTCGGGCGTTCTCCACGTCCTGCTTCACATGGCGGAGCAATCCGGTCCGAGCACATCGCAAGCGCTGGCGCGCGCCATGGACACCAACCCCGTCGTGGTCCGCAGGATCATGGGCGGCCTCCGCGACCGGGGCTATGTCGGATCCGAGAAAGGCCACGGCGGAGGCTGGACGATCGCCTGCGATCTTGGCGACGTCACGCTTCGCGACATCTACGACGCGCTGGGCCGGCCAGGGTTGCTGGCGATGGGCAATCGCACCGAGGCGCCCGGCTGCCTTGTCGAACAGGCCGTCAACGCGGCGCTCGGCGAGACGTTCGACGAAGCCGAGGCGCTGCTCCTTCGCCGGTTCGGCGAAATCTCCCTCGCCGCGCTGAGCGCCGACTTTCACGCCCGCCTCGCCGAGCGCGGCGGATCGCCCGCCCTGGAGGCCAACCATGCAGCATGACGCCGCTCCCACCGCTCACTCAGCGCTCGACTAGCAACGGACCCGATGCAGCCCTTCGCCGATCCGGTCATGGTGGCCAGCTATGCGGAGCACACGCCCCGCAAGGTGCCGGGCTTCGCGGACCTCCACCGCATGGCGAGGCTCTTGCTGGCGGAACGCGCGCCGGCGGCGGCCGACATCCTCGTGGTGGGCGCGGGCGGAGGTCTCGAGCTGAAGGCGTTCGCCGAGGCGCAGAGCCGCTGGCGCTTCGTCGGGGTGGACCCATCGACCGAGATGCTCGACCTGGCGCGCCGCGTCCTGGGGCCGCTGCAATCGGGCGTCGCGTTGCACCAAGGCTATGTCGACGCCGCGCCCTCAGGCCCGTTCGACGGCGCGACCTGCCTGCTCACCCTGCATTTCCTCGCCAGGGACGAACGGCTGCACACGCTGCGGAACATCCGCCAGCGCCTGAAGCCCGGCGCGCCGCTGATCGTCGCGCACCACAGCATTCCAAAGGACGCCGACCCCGTTCGCTGGCTGGCCCGGTCGGCGGCGTTCGCGAGCGGCGCGAGCGTCGATTCTCCGCAGGCCTCCGCCTCGGCGACGGCCATGGCCGAGCGCCTGCCCCTCCTGTCGTCCGACGCGGACGAAGCGGTGCTTCGGGAAGCCGGCTTTTCCGACGTGGCGCTTTTCTACGCCGGCCTGTCCTTCCGGGGCTGGGTCGCCGAAGCGTAAGAGCTGCTCAGCCCCCCCTACCCCGCCGCATGGCGGTCGACCACCGCCTCCAGCACGGTCAGCGGCATGGCGCCGGAGAGCAGGGTGGCGTCGTGGAAACGGCGGAGGTCGAAGCGGGCGCCGAGCGCCGCCTTGGCCTTCTCCCGCAGCCGCAGCCACTCCAGCTTGCCGACCATGTAGCTGCAGGCCTGGCCCGGCCAGACGCAGTAGCGCTCGATCTCCGTCGCCGCGGCGCTTTCCGGGCTGCCGTCGATGGAGACCATGGTCTCGATGGCCTTTTCCCGGCTCCAGCGCTTGGCGTGCAGGCCGGTGTCGACCACCAGGCGCGCGGAGCGGAAAAGGGCCGCCTGCAGCATGCCGATCTCGCCGAGCGGGTCGTTCTCATAGACGCCCATCTCCTTGGCCAGCTCTTCCGAATAGAGCGCCCAGCCCTCGCTATAGGCCGGGAAGCCAGCGATACGGCGCAGCATGGGTAGGTCCGCCTCCTGCTGCAGGGAGCGCTGCAGGTGATGGCCGGGAATCGCCTCGTGATAGGTGAGCGTCGGCAGGGTCCACTTCGGGTTCTCGGCCGAATCCCGCAGGTTGATCCAGTAGATGCCGGGCCGGGAGCCGTCGAGGGCGGGGCGGTTGTAATAGCCGCCCGGCGCGCCGGCTTCGATGAACTTGGGCACGCGGCGGATTTCCACCGGCGCCTTGGGCAGCGCCCCGAAGGCCTCGGGCAGGCGCGGCTCGATGGCGCGGACGATGGCGTTCAGATCCTCGATCAACTGGACCTTGGCCTCGTCGGTGTCGGGATAGTGGTGCTTGGGATCCTTGAAGAGGGCGGCGATCCGCTCCCCCACCGTGCCTTGGGTGTAGCCCTGGCCGCGCAGCAGCACGTCGGCCCGTTCGGAGAGCCGGCGGGCCTGGTCGAGGCCCAACTCGTGGATCTCGTCGGCGGTCAGCCGGGTGGTCGTGTAGTGGCGCAGCGAGAGCTGGTAGTAGGCCTCGCCGTCCGGCAGGCGCCAGACGCCGGCCTCGTGGACCGCCCGCGGCTGCAGACCTTGCATGAACGCGATCTGGCGCCCGAGCGCCGGCGCCACCTTTTCAGAATAGATCGCTGCGGCCCGGCCGCGCCAGTCGCCGGCGATCCCCTTTTCCCGCGTCCGGTCCACCACCGAAGCCACCAGCGGCGAGGCCTCCGGCGCGGTCCGCAGGCCGCGCATCTGGGTGAGGCTGCGTTCGACCACGAAGTCCGGCGGGATGACGCCGAGCGCCACATCGTGGCGGGCGCGCTCCAGCTCCTGGTCCATCACCGTGGCGAAGGCTTCCAGGCGGGTGAGATAGGCTTCGGCGTCCGCCGCCGTCTCGATCCCGTGCTGGGAGCCCAGGAAGTCCGGCACGTCCTGATAGGCGCCGGTCAGCTGGGAGAGCACATAGGGGCTGCCGGCGCCGGTTCCGCCATAGGCGAAGCGGGCGTTCGCCTCGGCGTTGGTTTCCAGCGTGAACTTCACCGCATCGTAGTTCGGCGTCTCGCCGGGCGAGAGGCGCGCGCGCTCGATGGCCGACAGCCGGCGGAGCTGGTCGGCGTTGTGCGCCTTGTCCCGCGCCACGGCGGCGAGGGAGGCGTCGTCCAGCTGCGACTTGGCCGCGGCGCGAGCCCCCTTGTCGAGGCCGAGCCGGGTGACGCCCTCCGGCGAGCGGTCCAGCGCCTCGTCGAAGAAGGCGTCGAACAGGGCGCGCAGGCGCGCGTCTTCCGGCGTCTGCGCAAGCGCGCGGACCGGCTGGGTCGCGAGAAGGGCCGCGCCGGCGGCGCCGGCGAGGAAGGAGCGGCGATCGAAGGGCTTCATGACGCCTCCCGGCTCAGGCGCGCGTCTGCGCGATATGGCCGTCGACGACGGATTCCAGCACCGTCAGCGGCACGGCCCCGATCAGCAGGCCGGCGTCATGGAACTTGCGCAGGTCGAAGCGGGGGCCGAGCGCCGCCTTGGCCTTCTCCCGCAGCCGCAGCCACTCCAGCTTGCCGACCATGTAGCTGCAGGCCTGACCCGGCCAGACGCAGTAGCGCTCGATCTCGGTTGTGGCGGCCGAGGCCGGCGAGCCGTCGATGGAGGTCATGGTCTCGATGGCCTTTTCGCGGCTCCAGCGCTTGGCGTGCAGGCCGGTGTCGACCACCAGCCGCGCGGCGCGGAAGAGCGCGGCCTGCAGCATGCCGAGCTCGCCCAGCGGGTCCCTGTCGTAGACCCCCATCTCCTTGGCCAGTTCCTCGGAATAGAGCGCCCAGCCCTCGCCATAGGCCGACAGGAAGGTGGCCCGGCGGATCATCGGCAGGTCCGCCTCCTGCTGCAGGGTCAGCTGCAGGTGATGGCCCGGAACGCCCTCGTGATAGGTCAGCGTCGGCAGGGTCCACTTCGGGTTCTCGGCCGAATCCCGCAGGTTGATCCAGTAGATGCCCGGCCGCGAACCGTCCAAGCTCGGCTGGTTGTAGTAGCCGCCCGGGGCGCCGGCCTCGATGAAGGCGGGGACGCGGCGGACCTCCATGGGCGCCTTGGGCAGGGTCCCGAAGGCCTGGGGCAGCCACTTGTAGGCCTCGGCCACCATCGCGTTCAGGTCGGAGATCAGCTGGACCTTGCCGGGGTCGGTGTTCGGATAGTGATGCTTCGGATCCTTGAAGAGCGCCTGGATCCGCTCGCCCACCGAGCCCTGGGTCAGGCCCTGGCCTTTGAGGATCGTATCGGCGCGGGCCGAGAGCGAGCGGGCCTGGTCGAGACCCATCTGGTGGATCTCTTCGGCGGTCAGCCGGGTGGTGGTCGAGGCGTGCAAGGCGTGCTCGTAATAGGCCTCGCCGTCGGGCAGGCGCCAGCAGCCGGCGTCGTGCACCGCCCGCGGCCGGGCGGCCTCGAAGAGGGCGATCTGGCGCTCCAGCGCCGGCAGCACCTTGTCGGTGTAGATGCGCGAGGCCTGCGCCCCGTAGTCGCCGGCGATACCCTTCTCGGCCGTGCGGCGGACGACTGACGAGACCAGCGGCGAGTCCGCCGGCGCGCTGCGCAGGCCGGTCATCTGAGTCAGGGCGCGCTCGATGACGAAGTCAGGCGGCAGGGCGCCTAGGCCATGGTCGCGGCGCGCCCGCTCGGTCTCCTGGTCCATCACCGTGGCGAAGGCCTCCAGCCGGGCCAGATAGGCGTCGGCGTCCTCCTTGGTCTCGATGCGGTGCTGGCTGTCGAGGAAGTCCGGCGCCGACTGGTAGGAACCGCTGAGCTGGGAGACCACATAGGGGAAGCCGGCGCCCAGGAAGCCGTAGTCGAAGCGCCGGGCCGCCGCATCGGTGGTCTCGATCCCGAACAGCACGCTGTCGTAGTTCACCGCCGCCATGCCGGAGAGGCTGCTGCGATCGATCGCCTTGAGCTGGCGCAGCTGTTCGGCGTTCTGCGCCTTGTTGCGCTCGCGCTCGGCCAGGGATGCGTCGTCCAGCTTGAACTTGGCGGCCGCCCGGGCGCCGGAATCGAGGCCCAGTTGAGTGACCAGCTGCGGCGAGTCGTCCAACGCCTGTTCGAAGAACCGCTCCAGCAAGGCCGAAAGCTGGGCCTCCGCAGGCCCCTGGGCCCAGGCGGCGACGGGCGCCAGGGCCGCGACGGCGCTGGCGGAGAACAGAAACTGGCGACGGCTCTGCATGGCGCTTCCACCCCGATTGTTACAAATGTGACGGGACCCTAGGGGGCGCAGCCGCGCAGGGGCAAGACGAGGGCGTGGCGCGGCGGGTTAAATCGCCGTAATGCAAGGATACGCCCCGTCTTAGAGACGACGCATTTCGCAGGCAGACCATGCCCGTGACTCCAGAAGCCGAGAACCCGCCGAACGTGACCGCCGAAGCCAAACCCGCCGACTGGAGCCGCCGGCTCGCCCCCTACAAGCGCCCCGACTGGCGGCGCAGCGTATTCGAGCTGGTCCTGACGGCCGCCGCCTTGGCGGGGATCTGGACTCTGGGCTGGGTGGCCACGGATTTCGGCCTGTGGTGGGCGGGCCTGCTGTTGTCGGTCCCCGCCGCGGCCTTCCTGGTGCGGCTGTTCATGATCCAGCACGACTGCGGCCACGGCGCCTTCTTCGAGGCCAAGGCCGCCAACGATTGGGTCGGGCGTGCCATCGGCGTCCTGACCCTCACCCCCTACGACTACTGGCGGCGCACCCACGCCATGCACCACGCCACCTCCGGCGACCTGGATCGGCGCGGCCTCGGCGTGATCGAGATGCTCACCGTGGACGAATACCTGGCCCTGCCTCCTCTCAAGCGGCTGGGCTACCGGCTCTATCGCAATCCCGTCGTGATGTTCGGACTGGGGCCGGTCTTCGTCTTCTTCCTCCAGCAGCGGTTGCCCATCGGCATGATGAAGGCCGGCTGGCGGCCCTGGCTCTCCACCCTGGGCAACACGGCCGCGGTCGTGGCGGGCCTTGCCGTCCTGATGTGGTTGGTCGGCGTGCTGCCGATCGTGCTGGTCAATTTCACCACCATGGTGGTGGCCGCGACCATCGGGGTCTGGCTGTTCTTCGTCCAGCACCAGTTCGAGGGCGTGGCGTGGGCCCGCAGCAAGGACTGGAAGCGCGACGAGGCCGCCCTGAAGGGCTCCTCACACTACGATCTGCCCCAGCCGCTGCGCTGGCTGACGGCCAATATCGGCATCCACCACGTGCACCACCTGTCGAGCCGCATCCCCTTCTACCGCCTGCCGCAGGTGCTGAAGGACCATCCGGAGCTGAAGGCCATGAGCCGCGTCGGCTTCCTGGAGGGGTTCAAGACCGTGCGCCTGGCGCTGTGGGACGAGGCCGCCCAAAGGCTGGTCTCCTTCCGCGAGATCCGCCGCCGCCCCCGCCTGGCCTGACGGAACGATCGCCCTTCCCCCAGCGTAAACTGCCCCGGCGTCAGGATTGACGAAGGCGCCGCCCTCGCCCCCAACTGCCTCCCAAAGCACAAGACTTGGGAGGATATGGTGACCGCCTGGACCTTTGCGGACGTGTGGGAGGCGATCGCCGGCAAGCAGCCCGAGCGGCCGGCGCTGATCCAGGGCGAGCGGATGGTGAGCTGGGCCGACTTCGACGCCCGCGCCGACGCCCTCGCCGACCGGCTGGTCCCCGCGGGCCTCGGCCAGGGAGCCAAGGTGGCGGCCTATCTCTACAACGGCCCGGAGTACCTCGAGACCTATTACGCCGCCTTCAAGGCGGGGCTCGCGCCCTTCAACACCAACTATCGCTACGGCGGCGACGAACTGACCTATCTGTTCGACAACGCCGACGCCGAAGCCGTGATCTTCCACTCGGGCTTCACCGACACCCTGGAGCCCCTGCGCACGCGCCTGCCGAAGGTGAAGCTGTGGATCGCCGTGGCCGAGCCGGGACGCCCGGCCCCGGCCTGGGCCGAGGATTACGAGGCGATCGTCGCCCGAACGCCGGCCCGGCGGCCGTTCCGCGCCCCGTGGGGCCGTTCGCCCGACGACCTGCTGCTGCTCTACACCGGCGGCACCACTGGCATGCCGAAGGGCGTGATGTGGCGGCAGGACGACCTCTTCAACGTCATCGGCGCCGGCGGCCAGGCCCTGGCCGGCATCCCGCCGCTGGAACGGATCGAAGAGGCGGCCGAGCGGATCGGCCCCGGCTGGCCCGATCCGCCGCTGTCGCTGGTCTGCTGTCCGCTGATGCACGGCACCGGCCAGTTCTCCGCCTTCATCACCCTGAACCTGGGCGGGGCGGTCGCCTGCCTGCCGTCGCGCCAGTTCAACGCCATCGAGCTGTGGAACGAGGTCGAGCGGCTGAAGGCCGCCGGGGTGGTGATCGTCGGCCTGGCCTTCTCCACCCCGATGCTGGAGGCCCTGGAGGCCAATCCCGGCCGTTGGGACCTGTCGTCGGTGAAGACCATGAGCTCGTCGGGCTCGATGTGGAGCCAGGAGAACAAGCGCGGCCTGCTTTCCCACATCCCGGGCGCGATGATCATGGACTCCTTCGGCTCGTCTGAAGCCGTCGGCCTGGGGGCCTCGGCCTCGGCGGCCGGAGCGGAGGCGGCGACGGCGGCCTTCATGCTGGGGCCGAATTGCGCCGTATTCACCGAGGATGGGCGACGCGTCGAACCCGGCTCCGGCGAGCGGGGGCTGGTGGCGGTGTCGGGCTTCCTGCCGACGGGTTACTACAAGGACCCGGAGAAGAGCGCCAAGACCTTCAGGATCATGGACGGCCAGCGCTGGAGCGTGCCGGGCGACTGGGCCGAGGTGAACGCCGACGGGACCCTGAAGCTCCTGGGCCGCGGCAGCCAGTGCATCAACACGGGCGGCGAGAAGGTTTTCCCCGAGGAGGTGGAGGAGGCGCTCAAGACCCATCCCGCCGTGCGCGATGCGGTGGTGGTCGGCGTGCCGGACGCCCGGTTCGGCGAGCGGATCTGCGCTGTGGTCGAACCGGAGGCGGAGGCGGCGCCCCCCACCCTCGATGAGCTGGCCGGCCACGTGCGGACGCGGCTCGCCGGCTACAAGGCCCCGCGGGAGCTGGTGGTGGTGCCTTCCATCGGGCGGGCGCCGAACGGCAAGGTCGACTACAAGACCAGCCGCGAGCGGGCCCTGCAGGCGCTCGCCGCCACCGCCTGAGGATCAGCCCAGGCCCACCCCGGCGAGCGGCCGCGTCACCTGGCGCGTTCCGCCGACGATCAGCGGACGGCCGCGGGCGATGAGCGCCTGCACCTCCGGCGTCTTCAGGGACGCGGCGTGGGCCGCCTCGTCGTCCCAGACTTCGGTCACCCAGACATCGTCGGCCGAGGAAGGATCGATCGCCACGACATAGATGCGGCATCCGGGGAAGGTCCGGAGGAAATCCAGCCCCTCGGTCAGAATGGCGACGAAGCGGTCGCGCTCGCCAGGCGCGCAGACGATCTTGCCGTGCAGGCCGAACATGGGGGCCGCGCCTCCTCCCGCCAGGGCCGAGGCGGCTGCGCCGGCCAGAACTTCGCGTCGATCGAACATGGGCCGATTAAGCCGCCGGGGAGTCCGGCGCGCAAGGTTCAGCCGCTGCGATGCCGGCGGCGCGAGATCAGCGCGCCGCCCAGCGACAGGGCCGCCAGGCACAGCAGCGGCACGAAGATCCGGGGCTCGGTCATGATCGAGACGTCCGGCGCGCGGCCGGCGCGGAACACCGTGCCCAGCCCCGCGCCCAGATGGGCGTAGATCAGGCAGGTGGGGATCGCCCCCACGACCGTGGCCGCCAGGAACGGCCGGATGGGCGCCCGAGCCACCCCGGCGGCCAGGTTGACCAGGCCGAAGGGGCTGAACGGCAACAGCCGCAGGGCCAGCATGTAGGCGAAGGCGTTGCGTCCGAAGCCGTCGATGAAGGGACCGAGCCGCCCCGCCTGGGCCCGCCGATGCAGGCTTCGACCCGAATAGCGGGCGGCGAGATAGGCGATCAGCGCCCCGCCGGTGTTGCCTGCCACGCAGGCGGCCGCGCCCAGCCACGGCCCCAGCAGAAAACCCGCGCCCAGCATCAGCACGATCCCCACCGGCAGGAAGGCCGCCGTGGCCCCGGCGTAGAGGGCGACGAACGCGCCCACCACCAGCACCGGTCGTTCGGCGATGGATTGCCTAAGCTCCGCCTCGTGCAGGCGCAGATCCTCGATCCGCAGATCGTCGAGCTGACGGCCCAGCACCACCGCCAGGAGAACCAGCAGCAGGATCGGCGACAGCCGAGCCAGCGTGCTCAGGATCGGGCGCGCCGACCGCTCGGACGCCTCCATCGTCAAGTCCTCGGCCAATCCAAGCCTCCGCGCCCCCGGCGCCGGCCGGGTCGCGGAGGGGAACGATCAGGGCAAGCCGGCGTTCCGCCCATGGCGCAGCTTGGAAACCCCGAATGCAGATCGACGCCGCGGCCAATCGCGAATACGCCAGGGGCCTGGCTCGCGCCTTCGGCGGGGCGCTGCTGTTCGCCTTTCCCCTGCTGATGACCATGGAGATGTGGGAGCTGGGCGCGGCGGTCGACCGGCCGCGGCTGCTGATCTTCCTTCTGGCCAGCCTGCCCCTGCTGCTGGGCCTGTCCTATTTCGCCGGCTTCGAGGCGACCTTCCGGCTGAAGGACGAAGTGCTCGACGCCTTCGCTGCGCTCGGCGTGGGAATACTGCTCTCGGCGGCGGCGCTCGCGGTGTTCGGCGTGCTGGACGCCGATCACGGCCTGGAGGAAACGGTCGGCAAGATCGCGCTCTGCGCCGTGCCTGGGGCCATGGGGGCGCTGCTGGCGGGAAAACAGCTGGAAGACCGGGCGGTGACCGAGGCCTGGCCCAAGGCCGACGGCGGCTATGCGGGCGAACTGTTCGTCATGCTGGTGGGGGCGGTCTATCTGGCCTTCAACGTGGCGCCCACCGAGGAGATGACGCTGATCGCCCACAAGATGTCGCCGCACCAGGCGCTGGCCCTGATCGCCGCCTCGTTGGCCATATTGCACCTGATCGTCTATCGCCTGGGCTTCCCAGGCGAGGGCTCGCGCCTGCGCCGCGGCGGATTTGCGGGAACGTTCCTGGCCTTCACGGCACCCGGCTACGCCATCGCCATCGCCATCAGCCTCTACGCGCTCTGGACCTTCGGCCGCCTGGACGGGACCTCGCTGTCGGCGGCCGCGGCGATGACCGCCGTGCTGGCCTTTCCCGCCGCCCTGGGCTGCGCGACCGCGCGGCTGGTGATCTGACGATGGCGAAAGGCCGCCCAAAGCCGCCGCCCAAGAGCGGGCCGCTGACGCCGCTGCTGGAGTATGTCTCGGCCTGTGCGGGTCTGAGTCTGACCCTGGCCCTGATCGCCGTGATCGCCTGGGACGCCGCGAGGTCCGACGGCGGGCCGCCGGCCGTCACCGCGGAAGTCCGCAAAGTGGTCGCGACGCCCGCAGGCCACGTGGTGGAGGTGCGCGCCCGCAACATCGGCCAGTCGCCGGCCGCCGCGGTGACCATAGAGGGCGAGCTCATCGGCCCGGGCGGCGGGATCGAGACCGCCGAAACCACCTTCGACTACATTCCGGAGCGCTCGGCGCGCGAGGGCGGCCTGTTCTTCCAAGGCGATCCGGCGATGGGCCGGCTGAGCCTGCGCGCCAAGGGCTACGTCTCTCCTTAGGCGGCCTTCTGCAGCTCCTGCTTCACGCGCTCGGCCAGGGTCTTGATGTCGATCGGCTTGGGCAGGAAGGAGATGTTGTCCTCGCCCTCCAGCAGGTTCGAGAACTCGGCCTCCGCATAGCCGGAGATGAACATCACCGGCGCCGAACCCAGATAGCGCCGCGCCTGCTTCAAGAGATCCGGCCCCTGCATCCCGGGCATGACCACGTCGGAGATCATCAGATCGATCTCGCCGGCGTGCTGCTCGGCCAGGTCCAGCGCCTCCTCGCCCGAGCCGGCCTCGATCACCTCGTAGCCACGGGCGCGCAGCAGCTTGGCGGCCAGACCCCGGATGGCGTCCTCGTCCTCCACGAACAGAATCCGGCCGGCGCCGGAGAGATCCCGGGCCTTGGGCGGCGCCTTGACCGTCACGACGGCCGCAGGCGCCTCCTCGGTGGCGATATGGACGGGCAGGAAGATGCGGAAGGCCGCGCCCTCGCCCGGCTTCGAGGCGACGCTGATCCAGCCGTCCGACTGCTTGACGATGCCGTAGACAGTGGCCAGGCCCAGCCCCGTCCCCTCGCCCACCGGCTTGGTGGTGAAGAAGGGGTCGAAGATCTTGTCCATCACCTCCGGCGGAATGCCGGGGCCGTCGTCCGACACCTCGATCATCGCCTGGTCGCCCTGGGCGGCGGGATAGCCGAGGGCGGCGGCCTCCTCCTGGGTGACGCGAGCCAGGCGGATGGTGACGGTGCCGCCGCCATGGGCGCGCACGGCGTCGCGCGCGTTGACCGCCAGGTTCATGACCGCGGTTTCGACCTGGCTGCGGTCGGCCTTCACCTGCGGCAGGTTGCGGCCGTACTCGGTCTCGAGCTTCACGTCCTCATAGAGCACCCGGCGCAGCAGCACCTCGCTCTCGCTGATCAGCTCCCCGAGGTCGAGCACCTCCCGCTGGACCGTCTGCTTCCGCGAAAAGGCCAGCAGCTTGCGCACCAGGTCGGCCGCCCGCGCCGAGGTCTGGCGGATCTCGTTCAAGCCCTCGTAGGAGGGATCGCCCACCGGATGGCGCTGAGCCAGCACGTCCAGCTGCATGAAGATGGCGGTCAGCAGATTGTTGAAGTCGTGGGCAACCCCGCCGGCCAGCTGGCCGATGGCCTGCATCTTCTGGCTCTGGGAGAGCTGCAGCTCGATCTGCTTCTGCTCCGAGACGTCGACCAGATAGGCGACCCAGCGGCCCTCAGACCTCGACAGGTAGAGGTGGGCGATCTTGGTCGGATCGCGGGCCAGCCGCACCTCCAGCGCGCCCACATGGCCCTCGCGCAGACGCCGCGCAGCGTCCTCGCGGGAGGCGGCGTCGATCAGTTCGCCGAAGGCCTGGCCGGCCTCGCCGCCGCCGGCGACCGCCGCCAGCGTGGGATTGGCCTCGACGATGCGGGCCTCGAAAGGATCCTCCCCCTCCAGCAGGGCCGCGCCGAACGGCGAGGCGGCGGCGAAGGCGTCGAGCGCCTGGGGCGGGGGAACGGCCGAGACGGGTGGCGCTGCGGCCTGTGCGGGCGAGGCGTCCGGGAGGGCCAACGGCACAGGCGCAGCGTCGACCAGCCGCACGAGGAAGCGGCGGGCGCCCAGCGGGGCGACGGTGGCGGCGTGTTCAGTCCCGTTGGTGCGCAGGGCGGCCTGGCCGATCTCGCCGCGGCGGGCGGCGGTGAGCGCAGAGAACAGACTGGCGGCGGAGGGACCCGCCTTGGGCAGGCGCGGGGCCGCGCCCACCGTCTCGTTCCAGGCGGCGTTGCAGGCGTGGATGCGGCCGTCGGCGGCGGCGATGGCGGCCGGCTCGGTCAGCGCATGGACCAACTGGTCGGCGCCGGGCTCGGCCTCGGCCACAGGTTCGGCGGAAGAGCGCAGCGCGAAGAGGCCCAGGCACGCCACGCCCGCCAGTCCGATCAGCAGCAACAGTCCGGCCATGGTCGTGGGGCCGGCGTGCAAGGCCGGCACAGCGGCGAAGCCCACGGCGACCAGGAAACAGGCCGCGGCGACCGCGGTCATGGGGTCGAAGCGGCGGGCCGCACGATCCTGCGAGTTCTGCTCGACCATGGGGCGACCCTGGTTCATCCGAAGCAAGGAGGCGTCGCCCCCAGACGAATCACTCACAGATTGTCTCACGTTTTAAGAGTCTTGGCGTTTGGCCGCCGCGCGGCGGCCGGACTGGAAGACGAAGCCGATGATCCTGGCGACGGCTTCGTAGTGGGCGGGCGGGATGACGTCGTCGACCTCCACCGCCGCATAGAGGGCGCGCGCCAGCGGCGGATCCTCGATCACGGGCACGCCGGCCTCCTCCGCCACGGCGCGGATCTTCAGGGCCAGGGCGTCCAGCCCCTTGGCGACGCACTGGGGTGCGCTGGCCTGGCCTTCCTCGTATTTCAGCGCCACGGCGTAGTGGGTCGGGTTCATGACCACCACCGTGGCCGAGGGCACGGCCTGCATCATGCGCTGACGCGAACGGGTCATCTGGATCTGCTTGCGCTTGGCCTTGACGTGGGGGTCGCCCTCCGTGGCCTTGTAGTCTTCCTTCAGCTCCTCCTTGGACATGCGCATGCGCTTCATGAAGCGCTGGCGCTGCCAGAGATAGTCGGCGCCGGCGATCACCAGCATCAGGGCGGCCACGGCGAAGACCAGCTTGCGCAGGATCTCGGCCACGAGGGGCAGGATGGCCGCGGCGTCCATCGCCGAGAGGGTGCGCAGGGTTGGGCCGTAGGGTCGCATGACGATCCAGGCGACGGCGGCCACCATGGCGATCTTGGTCACCGACTTGACGAACTGCATCAGGCCGTCGGGGCCGAAGATCCGTTTGAGGGCCGCGAGCGGCGAAACCTTCTTCAGGTCAGGCTTCACCTTCTCGGGCGTGAACATGAAGCCGTGCTGGACGAGGTTGCCCGCCGCTCCGAGCAGCGCCGCCGCGGCCAGCACGGTCAGCAGGAGCGGCGCGCCGGCGAGAACCGCATGGCGCACGATCTCCACCGCCCCGCCGCCTTCCAGCCGCAGTTCGCCGGCCCGGGCGATGAAGGGTGTCAGGCCCGCCGCCAGGTTCTGGCCGAGCCATCCGCCTCCGAGCGCCAGCACCGCCGCCGCGCCGGAAAGCGCCATCAGGGCCGCTAGGTCCGGGGTCTTGGCGACGTCCCCCTTTTCCCGCGCCTGCTGCAGCTTCCGCGGGGTGGGTTCTTCTGTCTTCGATGCGGAGTCGTTTTCGTCGGCCATGGCTTATCCGACGAAGGTCGACGCCAGCGCCCGGTAGGCGTCGACCCAGACCATGCCGATCACGCCCAGGCTGAGAGCGAAGATCGAAAGGCCCAGGAGAACGATCAGCGGAGAAGCCACCCAGAAGACCTGGAACTGCGGCATCACCCGGCCGACGAGGCCGGTGGCGACGTTGAAGACGATGGCGAACACCACCACGGGGGCTGCGAGTTGCAGGCCCAGGCGGAAGGAATCGGCGGCGGTGCGCACCGCCAGGGTGGCGCCGTCGGCGATCGGGATCGGCCGTTCGAACGGGAACAGCGCATAGGACCGCACCATGCCCGCCAGGAACATGTGGTGCAGGTCGGTCGTCATGATCAGGGTGACGCCCAGCACGCTCAGGAAGGTGGCGAGCGTCGTCTGAGGGGCGGCCTGTCCCGGCGCGGCGGTCTGCGCGAAGGAGAGTGTGGTCTGCAGCGACACCACCTCCCCGGCCGTGGCCAGGGCGGTGAAGAACAGGCGCAGGATGGTCCCGATCATGAGCCCGATCAGGACTTCCTTGAACACGGCGCCGGCGACGCCGGACACGGTCGGCGGAACCGGCAGGCTGGGCGCGATGACCGGCGCCAGCATCAGGGTCATCAGGAAGGCGAAGGCCAGGCGGATGCGCGGCGGCACGCTGGTCTCGCCCAAGCCTGGGACCACCATGACCAGCGCCCCGATGCGGGCGAAGATCAGGCCCGCGGCATAGACCTGGGCGGCTGCGGCGTAGGACTCCATCTGCCCGCCGTGCGGCTCACATGCCGGCGATGCGGGCGGCGATCTGGCGCATGAAGCTGCTCATCAACGCTCCCATCAGAGGCAGGAAGACCAGCAGCGAAATGAAGATCGCCACGATCTTGGGCGCATAGACCAGCGTCGCCTCCTGCACCTGGGTGAGCGCCTGCATCAGGCCGATGGCCACCCCCACCACCAGGCCGACGATCAGGACCGGGGCCGACAGTTGGATGGTGAGCCAGATGGCGTCGCGGGCGACATCCAGAACTTCGGCGCCGCTCATGGGGGCCTCTCTACGCTACGCGTTGATGCGGAATGGAAGGTAGGCCGAATTTGCCGGCTTATGGTTAACGAAGGGAGAATCCGGCCTACTGGCCAAGCGCCGATCCCAGCCTCCGCTCGAGGGCTCGCGCCGCCTGAGCGGGCGTGGCCTTTCCGGTGTCGCGGTCGACGCTGTAATTGGCTTCGCGCATGGCTTCGACCGGGATGGCTCCGATGAGCGGGCGCAGGGTTTCGATCAGGCGCTCGTCGCCCGAACGCCTGGGCGAGATCAGGATCACCGCGTCGTAGGGCGGGATCGCGCCCTCCGGATCGGCCAGAACCACGAGATCGTCGGCGGCGATCCGGCCGTCGGAGGAGAAGGCGGAGATCACATCGGCGTCGCCGCCGGCCAGGGCGCGGTACATGAAGGTCGGCTGATAGGCCCGGGCGCTGCGGAAGGAAAAGCCATAGGCGGCCTCCACCGCCCGCCATTCGGGCCGCGAAAGGAACTCCAGATCCGAGCCCAGGGCGAGCCTGGGCGAGGCGCGGGCCAGATCGGCGAGATCGGAGATCCCCAGCGCCCGCGCACGGTCGGCGCGCATGGCGAAGGCGTAGGCGTTCTCGAAGCCGAGCGAGCCCAGCACCACCACGCCGTCGCGGCGGGCAAGCTCGGCGGTGAGTTCGGCCAACACCGCCTCGCGGCCCGGATTGTCGGTGCGACCCAGCACATTGGTCCAGAGCGTGCCGGAATAGTCGACATAGGCGTCGATCTCGCCGGCGGCGAGCGCGCGATAGGCCACGGCCGAACCCAGGTCCTCCTTGCGGCGGACGTGGGAGCCCTGGCGCTCCAGCCGATGAGCCATCAGCTCGGCGAGGATGTACTGCTCGGAGAAGTTCTTGGCGCCGACCACATAGCCGCCCGGCTGACCGAAGCTCGCCAGCGGCAGGAGGGCGGCGGCCACGCCGGCGGCGAGCAGCCCCGCCCCCAGGGCCGCCAGGCCGCGCCGGCGCCGCGCAGCGCCGGCCTCGATCAGGCCGAGAAGCTGGTCGGCGCTCAGGGCCAGCAGGGCCGAGGCCGCGCAGCCGAACAGGACGAAGACCCAGTTCTCCGTCTGCAGCCCGGCGAAGATGTAGTTGCCGAGGCTGGTCTGGCCGACGGGGGTCGCCAGCGTCGCCGCCCCGATGGTCCAGACCGCGGCCGTGCGCACGCCGGCCATGATCACCGGCGCCGCCAGGGGCAGCTCCACCTGGAAGAGCCGCTGGCGCGATGTCATGCCCACCCCGTCGGCCGCCTGGCGCACGGCGGGGTCGACGCCGGTGAGCCCCGCCACGGCCGTCCGCAGGATCGGCAGCATCGAATAGAGGGTGAGCGCCAGCAGGGCCGGCAGGAAACCGAGCGCGGAGAACCCGCGGCCGAAGACGGCGGCGCTGGCCGCCGAAAGCGCCAGCAGCAGCGGATAGAACAGCGCCAGCAGGGCCAGGCTGGGAATGGTCTGGATCAGCCCCGCGAAGGCCAGCAGCGGCCAGCGCAGGCGCGTGCTGCGGCTGGCCGCGACCGCCAGCGGCAGGCTGATGGAGATTCCGAGCGCCAGGGCGCTGGCGCTGAGCAGGACGTGCCAGGCCAGATAGTCCGGTAATAGCGCGAAAGCCTGAGCGACGGGGCCGGTCACGCGCCGCCCTCCAGCCGCGCGCGCAGGCGTTCGGCCTGACGGCGCGGAGCATCCATCAGGGCGCGGACCTGGGGATCGTCCGAACCCGCCAGCCGAGCCGGCGGCCCATCGGCCAGGAGACGCCCGGCCTCCAGCACCACGATGCGGTCGGCCAGCAGCACCGCCTCGGCCATGTCGTGGGTGACCATCACCGTGGTCAGGCCCAACCGTTCGTGCAGGGCGCGATAGTCAGCGCCGAGCCCGTCGCGGGTGACGGGATCCAGCGCCCCGAACGGCTCGTCCATCAGCACCACCGCCGGCTGGGCCGCCAGGGCGCGGGCGACGCCGACCCTCTGCCTCTGCCCGCCCGACAGCGCCGTCGGCATGCGGCTGGCCATCTCCCGCGGCAAGGCGACGAGGTCGAGCAGCTCTTCCACCCGGGCGGCGATGCGCGGCCTGTCCCAGCCCAGCAGGCGTGACGTCACGCCGATGTTCTCCGCGACCGTCAGGTGCGGGAAGAGCCCCACCTCCTGGAAGACATAGCCAATGCGGCGGCGAAGCTCATGCGGCGCGCCGGCTGCTGCTCCGCCCAGCACCCGCACCTCGCCCGCATCCGGTGCGACCAGGCCGTTGATCGTCTTGAGCAGGGTGGTCTTGCCCGAGCCGGACGCGCCCACCAGGGCGACGAACTCGCCCTCCGCCACCGCCAGGTCGATCCCCGCCAGCGCCACATGGGAGCCGTAGCGCTTGGCGACGCCGGAGAGCTCGATCTGGGCCATGGCCAGCACCGGCGCGCCGCTGGGCGAAGGCCGCCCTAGAAGCGCAGGCCCTTGGCGATCAGCCAGGCGACGCCGACGGCCAGAACGACCCCGACGACGAGCCGCCAGAGCGGCGCCGGCTTCAGCGCGGCGCCGGAGAAGGCGCGTTTGCCGGTGATCATCGCGCCGATCAGGTTCTGGCGCTTCCAGGCCCAGTAGTAGAGCACCGCGACGATGTGCAGCGCGACCAGCGCCTGGACGATGCGGAAGACGAGCTCGTGCGCCTCGGCTATGGCTCGGCTGGTGTCGAAGTCGACCATGTAGGAAAGCGGGCCCGATTCCAGCCCGTCGATGTCGCTGGCGAAGAGGCCGAGCGTCGCCTGCACCACCAGGGCGGCGATCATGGCCATGACGCTCCAGGCGCCCAGCGGATTGTGGCCGGCCGCCTCGCCGGGCTCGCGGCGAAACACCGTGCGCGCATAGGCGGCGACCGCGCCCGGCCCTTTCAGGAAACTGGCGAAACGCGCCGTCGAGCCGCCGGCCACGCCCCACCAGAGGCGGAACACCAACAGCCCCAGCACGCCGTAGCCGGACCAGCGGTGCAGCTGCATGTTCTCGCCGCCCGAGAACCAGGAGACCAGGATCAGGACCACCAGGGCCCAGTGGACGATGCGGGTCGGCAGGTCCCAGAGCGGCGCTGAGGCGGCTCCTTGAGGCGCATCGGTCATCAGTCGGCCCGGAACGGCTTGTGGCAATTGCCGCAAGCGGCGCCCACGGCCCGCACCTGGTCGCGCACGGCGCCGGCGTCGCCGCCGGCGGCCAGGGACTGAAGCTTGGCGGTCTCGGTCTGGAGCGCGCGGGCGGCGGCGGCGAAGGTGTCTGAATCGGTCCAGATTTCCGCCTTGGCCTTGGTCTTGGCGCCGGATTCCGCGCCGGAGCCCTTGGCGAACCAGCCCGGCAGGGCGTGGGCCTGGACGTTCACCGTCCGGGACTGGGCGGCCACCACCTTCATATCGGGCTGCCCCTTCTTGAGTTCGTCGTTCACCGCCTTGAAGGCCGCGCCCATGGTCTTGAAACCGGCCTGGCGCGCGGCCACCGCATTCTGCGCCGCCGTCTGGGCCAAGGCGACTCCGCCTGCGGTCACGGCCAGGACGACGGCGATGGCGGCGGCGCTGGTCTTGGTCTGGGACGGCGGCATGGCGGGACTCTCCGGAGGGGCGATCCGGAAACTTGGAAGAGCCTGGCCGTGGCGTCAACTAAGGCCGAGGCGCCGGCGCCCCTTCCTTGCGCGCCTGAGCGATCAGAGCGCCGCAGGCGGCGTCTTCCGCAAGGCCGAGATCGACGAAGGGCAGCACGGCTGCGAGCGGCGCGACCGCCGAGCCCAGGATGGCGGCGATTCCGCCCTGGGCGATGGCGCCGCCGGCCTCCACCCCGAGCTTGGGCGAGCGGATCGGCCCTTCCAGCGTGATCGGCGCCATGAGGCGGATCAGGCGCGCCTCCTTCGGCTGCCCTTCGATGCGCAGGGCTATGCGTTCACGGCCAAGGTCGATGGAGCCCGAGCCCGCGCCCAGCACCGGCCCGGTGTCGAAGACGATGCGCTCGGCCTGCAGCACGCCGTCGCGCACCTGGAAATGTGCGACGGCGCAGCGGATCTCGGTCCGGCTCTGATCCTTCGAGAGCAGCAGGCCCAGCCCGCGAACCACGTTGATCCCCAACAGCTCGGCGAAGGCCTCGCGGATCTCGCCGCCGGGGATCACCACCACCGCCTGGCCGTCGGCGTCGGAGACGGCCCGATGCACGGAATCCCCAGCGCCCGTCAGCTGGATGCGGCCGACGAGGCCGCCGGCCAGAGGCGTACCCGAGACCGTGATGAGCTGTTCGAGGCGGGCATTGGCGAGCCGCAGGTCGATGCTGCTGACCGGCGTGTCGCGCCGGGCGTCGAGCCTCGCCGAGCCTGAGATCGCCCCCTGGGGCAGTTCGAAGCGCACCGGATCGGCGGTCAAGAGGCCGTTCTCAAGCTTCACATGAGTGGCCGCGCCGCGCAGGGGCAGCATGGCGTCGCGCACGTTCTCCGCTCGGTAGCGGACGTCGGCGTCCATGGCGCGGATGCGTTCGACGTTCAGGCGCGCGTCGGGAAATATCCGCTGCTGGGCGGCCATCTGACGGGCGATGGCCTGCTGCCGCGGCGAGGCGGTTTCGCTTCCCGTCGTCTTCGGCGCGCCGCCGAAGACAGCAGCAAGGTCGTCAAAGTCCAGGCTGCGCGAGCGCAGGTCGGCGGTCAGGAGCGGCCGTTCGCCGGCCGTGTTCACTGAGAGCCCGCCTGCCAGATCGCTGTCGCCCACCCGCCCATTCAGGCCTTCGAGGGTCCAGAGCCGCTGGTTGCGTCCCAGCCGTCCGGTCAAACGATAGGGCGGCGTGTTGGGCAGAGCGACGCCGGTGAGGGGAAAGAGATCGGCGAGATCGGGACCCTGCGCCGTCAGGTCCATGCCGAGCCGCCCAAGATCGAACGGCCTGGGGATGGCGCCCTGCGCGGTTACCCGGGTGGCGCCGGCCCGGATGTCGGCGTCGAAGGGATAGGGCTTGCCTGGGTCGATGTTCAGCAGCGGTCCGCCGCTCACCTCCAATAGGAAGGCTTCGTCGTTGATCGAACCCTTGCCGGCGAGCTGGAAGCCACGGTTCGCGCGGCCTTGGCGCTCGCTGGCGTCCAATGTGGCGTCGAGGACGATGTTCCGCTTGGCGTCCTGGAACCGCAGGCGACCGTCCTCGATCACGAACCGCCGCACCGGGGGCATCTTGAAGGGCTCGCCTTCGTCCCTTGTGTCCTTCGAGAAGTCCCAGGTGACGCGATCCTGGGCGTCGCGGATCAGGACGAAGGTCGGACGATCGAGCTCGAGGCGCTGAATCATCACCTGTCCGCGCAGCAGCGGCAGGGCTCGGATCTGGACGTGCAGCCGCGCCAGGTCGACCGTGTTCCCCTGCCCCGCCCAGGCGGGATGGCCGATCCGCAGGCCTTCCACGGTGGCGCTGGGTTCCCAGGAGAGCAGTCGGACGCGAAGGTCGCCCTGGATCGCCACCTCTCGCCCGGTGCGATCCGAAGCGATGCGGGCGATGGGGCCTCGCAGCATGTTCCAGTCGAACCAGGCGAGGAAGGCGATCAGGGCCAGCGCCACAACGCCGGCGGCGGCTCCCGCGCGGACCAGGGCCGTCTCGCTCGGTGTCGGCGCTTTCGCCACCCGCGCGGCGATGCGTTCCCGCGCCCAGGTTCCGGCGCGCCCGACCCGGGGACGGAAGGCGCGCAACCGCGCGGCGGCGCTTCGCCTGTCAGGCTTTTCTTGGGGGCGGCGAGGCGAGGGTTCGGTCGACACATGGCGCTCCAGCTTCGCGGAGCTAACGCGCCAGATGGCCGTGAGTTTTCGGCCGCTTAGTGCCTGACGCCCCGCGCACCGAGGACGGCGGCGGCCGTGCGCCAGAGGATGGCGAGATCCAGGACGAAGGAGCGCCGGGCGAGATAATCGGCGTCGAGCCTGGCCTTCTCCTCGATCGGCAGCTCGTCCCGCCCGTTGATCTGAGCCCAGCCCGTGAGGCCGGGCCGCAGGCGGTCGACGCCGGATGCGGTGCGGAGAGCCACGAGGTCGTCTTGGTTGAAGAGCGCCGGCCGCGGCCCCACCAGGCTCATGTCCCCCTTCAGGACGCTCCAGAGCTGGGGCAGCTCGTCGAGGCTGGTGCGGCGGAGGAACCGGCCGAGCGGCGTGATCCAGGCGGCGGGGTCCTGCAGCAGATGGGTGGCCACGTCCGGCGCGCCGGTCCGCATGGTGCGGAACTTCGGCATGGCGAAGATGCGATTGAAGCGGCCCACCCGCCGGGACCAGTGCAAGGCGGGTCCGGGGCTTTCGAGGCGGACAGCCAAGCCCAGCCCCAGCAGCAACGGCCACAGGAGGAGAAGCCCCAGGAGGGCCGCCAGGATGTCGAACGCCCGTTTGGCCACGCCGCCTCCCCGCCGGATCAGGCGAGAGGCTTAGCCCGGGCGGGCGCCGCCCGCCAGATCAGGCTTCCGGCGGGCGTGGAGGGCGCGGCCTGGATGGCTTGACCGTCGCCGGGACGGGGGCCTGGTCCGGTTCCGCCGCCGCTTCGACCACCTGCTCGGTCACCGCCTGAGCGGCCTCCGCCACAGCCTTGACGGTCTCCGCTGGAACCGCCGGTTCCGGCGCGGCAGGCGCGAACTCCGCGGCAGGCTCCGGCCCAGGCGGCGATTCACCGACAGGATGCGGCAGAAGGGCCTCGAGGTTGGTCGCGGCCGGCCAGCGGGTCATCCACCAATAGGCGAGCCCGGCTCCGACGGCGCCGGCGAACACCGGCCATAGCGGCGAGGCCGCGCCGACCGGCAGATAGAGGGATATCGGCGCCGCCTCCGAAGAGCCGGAGCCTTGGTCTTGCGAAACAGCCAGGGGAAACATGCTCGCCTCCGAACGGCCAAGGTTTTTGCAGTGCAACAAACCTAACCCACCATCTCGCCGGCGAAAAATGAACCTTATGCGGCGGTCCAGACCCGGCCCTGACCGTTTTCGCCCAGGGCCTGGGCGGTCCAGCCGACGATCTGCTCAAGCACGGGCTCCAACCCCGGAGGCGCGCCGGCGAGGACCAGGGCGCAGCCGTTCATCTTCATGGGGTCGGTCAGCGGCCGCATCCGCGCCTCGGCCACCAGCAGCCGGCCGGCCCCAGCGTCCTCGGCGTCTCTCAGGAAGGCGTCGAAGGTCTCCAGGTCCTTCAGGGGCAGCCAGATCATCACCGTCGCTGCGGGATTGCGGCGGGCGATCGCAGACAGGGCCTCCACGCAGCGGGCATAGTCGTCGGCCCGCTCGAAAGGCGGATCGATCAGGACCAGGGCCGCGCCCTTGTCGGGAAGCTCGGCGACCGCCGCGGCGTATCCGTCGGCGCAGCGGGTCCCGACGCCAGCCTTGCCCTTCAGCGCCTGCGCCAAGGCCGAGTGCTCCTCGGGCCGGAGTTCGCAGGCGAGATAGGAGTCGCCGGACTTCAGGGCGCCGGCGACCAGCAGCGGCGACCCCGGATAGAGGCGGGCGACATCGCCGCCGTTGAGGCGCCGGACCGCGTCGCGCAAGGGGCGGAAGGCCGCCGGGAGGTCGGGCGCCTGCATCAGCTTCCCGACGCCGGCCTCGGCCTCTCCCGAGCGCTGAGCCTCCGACCCGCTCAGATCATAGAGGCCGCGACCGGCATGGGTGTCGATCACCCGCAGCGGCCGCGGCAGGCGGTCGAGCAGCGCCAGCAGGGCGGCGTGCTTCACCAGGTCGGCGAAGTTCCCGGCGTGGAAAGCGTGGCGGTAATTCAAGGTCTTAGGCCTCGAGCATCGGGAGGAACTTCGCCGCCTCGCCTTACGTTGAGCGCGGGCGAGACGCCGCTCTGTGCCACGGCCCGGCGGGATCGCAAACAGGAGTCCCTTGCCGCCCATGCCGCGCGACACCGCCGAACTGACCGCGCCGGTGGAGAGCGCGGGCCTCCTTTACGTCAATGACGGCGACCCCGGAATCCGCCGGGTGAAGGCTCGCGGCGGCTTCGGCTATCGCGACGCTGAGGGGCGGCCGATCCGCGACGAGGCTGCGCTGGAACGCATCCGCAGACTGGTCTTGCCGCCGGCCTGGACCGAGGTGTGGATCTGCCCCTCGCCCCGCGGCCACATCCAGGCGACGGGCCGGGACCAGAGGGGGCGAAAGCAGTACCGCTATCACGACGACTGGCGGCGGGTGCGCGACAGCCACAAGTACGACCGCCTGATCGCCTTCGGCCGCGCCCTGCCCCGCCTGCGCGGGCGCGTCGAGGCCGACCTCGCCCGCCGCGGCCTGCCGCGGGAGAAGGTGCTGGCGGCGGTAGTGCGACTGATGGAGCTGACCCTCATCCGCGTGGGAAACGAGGAATACGCCAAGACCAACAAGAGCTTCGGCCTGACCACGCTCCGCAACCGCCACGCCAAGCTCGGGAGGACCGGGGGCCGCTTCGAATTTCGCGGCAAGAGCGGCAAGGTCCACAGCACCGGCTTCCGCGACCGCCGCCTGGCGCGCATCGTGAAGTCCTGCCAGGACCTGCCCGGGCAGCGGCTGTTCCAGTACCTGGATGAGGAGGGACGCCGCCACGCCGTAGAGTCCTCCGACGTCAACGCCTACATCCGGGAGGCCATGGGCGAGGACTTCTCCGCCAAGGATTTCCGCACCTTCGCCGGCACGGTCGCGGCGGCCCGGGCGCTTCTCACCCTGCCCGAGTGCGCGAGCCCGACCGAGGCCCGGCGCAATATCGCCACCTGCATCAAGGCGGTCGCCGGCGTGCTGGGCAACACCCCGGCGGTCTGCCGCTCGGCCTACATCCATCCCAGGATCCTGGAAGCCTATGAGGCTGGCGAACTGCCTCTGAAGAGCGCCGGTTCGGGGCGCGCCTTCGAACTGGCGGTGCTGCGATTCCTGGAAGAGGCGAGTCCGACCTGACGGCGGGTCACCCTAGGCGCCTTTCGCGGATCGGCGTTAGGCTTTCCCAAACGACACGGGAGGGCCGCCATGGCGGGGGAAAAACTGCGCTTCGGAGCGTTCATCGCGCCGTTCCATCCGATCGACGAGAACCCGACCCTGGCCATCCATCGTGACATGGAGTTGGTCGAATGGCTCGATCGGCTGGGCTACGAAGAGGCCTGGATCGGCGAGCACCACTCGGCCGGCTACGAACTCATCGCCTCGCCGGAGGTGTTCATCGCAGCGGCCGCCGAGCGGACCCGGCACATCCGCCTGGGCACCGGAGTCTCCTCCCTGCCCTACCACCATCCGCTGATGCTGGCCGACCGGATCAACCAGCTGGACCACATGACCCGCGGCCGGGTGATGTTCGGCGTCGGCCCCGGCGCCCTCGTCTCCGACGCAGCGATGATGGGGATTCCGGCGGCCAAGCAGCGCGACCGCATGGACGAGGCGCTGGAGGTGTTGGTCCGCCTGCTGCGCGGCGAGACCGTGAGCCACGTCTCCGACTGGTTCGAGCTGCACGAGGCGCGTCTGCAGATGACGCCCTATTCCCGGCCGTCGGTGGAGATCGCCGTGGCGAGCCAGGTCTCGCCCACCGGCGCGCGGGCGGCGGGCAAGCACGGCCTGGGCCTCCTATCGCTGGGCGCCACCTCGACGGCCGGCTTCAACGCGCTCGCCTCCAACTGGGCCATCGCCGGCGAGCAGGCGGCCGAGCACGGCCATGCGATGGACCGGAGCGCCTGGCGCCTGGTCGGTCCGATGCATATCGCCGAGACGCGCGAACAGGCCATGGCCGACATCCGCTTCGGCCTGGAGAAGTGGATCTACTATTTCCGGGAGATCGCTAACCTACCGGTCGTGCCGGAAGGCCCGGGCGATCCGGTCGAGGCGATGGTCTCCTCCGGCATGGCGATCATCGGCACCCCGGACGACGCCGCGGCGCGAATCCAGCAGCTGGTGGACGAGAGCGGCGGCTTCGGCGCCTTCCTGTTCATGGCGCACAACTGGGCCAATTGGGAGGCGACCAAGCGCTCCTACGAGCTCGTCGCCCGCTATGTGGCCCCGCGGTTCCAGGAACTGAACGCCAATCGAGAAGCTTCGATGGCCTGGGTCGGGGCCAACAAGGACAACTTCACCGGCCAGATGCGCGCCGCGGTCGGCGCCCGGATCGTCCAGCACATGATGGAGAAGGGCGCCGACAACATCCGGCCGGAGATCGTGGAGATGATCAAGGGCCAAGCGGCGGGCGCCGAGCCGAAGAGCTGACTTGCATTACCTCCGGATGGAGACGCCCAGCCGCAGGGTCCGGGGGGCGGCGAAGCTCTCCACCCCGTCGCCGGTCTCGCCCACCTCGATGCGCGCATCGGTCAGGTTCTCGGCGGCGAGGTAGAGATCGACGTCGCGGGCGACCCGCCAAGCGGCGCGGGCGTCGACGCCCACCGAGGCTGCGAGCCGGCGGGTGTTGAGGTCGTCTTCAAACCGCTCGCCCTCGAACCGCAGGTTGAGCGAGAGGTTCAGGCGCTCGGACGCGCTCCAGGCGGCGCCGGCGGTCACCGTCACCTCCGGCGTCTGGGCGGGCCGCTTGCCGGTGAGCTGGGGCGCGGCCGAGCCGCCGTCGACCTCCGCCCTCACGGCGGAAAGGGCGGCGTTGAGCGAGACCGGTCCGAGAGCGCCGCGCCAGTCGAGCTCGAGCCCCACGGCCTCGATCTGTCCCACATTCTGGCGTTGGCGCAGGACGCCGCCGGCCGGAACGAACCCCGCGACCGGGAAGGTGGCGGGACCGGCTCCGATCGTGACGTTGGCGATCGGATCCTTCAGGCGGTTGGCGAAGACGGTGGCGCTCCAGGAGGCGCCGCCGAGGCCGAGCTCGAGGCCCTGCAAGGTCTCGGGCTCCAGAGCGGCGTTGGCCTCGGTGATGTCGTTCCCGACCCGGAAGGGGCGATGCAGTTCGTTCAGGGTCGGCGGTCGGAAACCCGCATAGGCCGCGCCGCGCAGCCACAGGCCGTCGCTCAGCTCATAGCGGACGCCGAAGCGGGCGGTCGGGGTCTGGCCCGAGGTGTCGGAGGCCCCCTGCTGCAGGACGACCGCGCCCGTCGTCAGGTCGCGCTCGATGCGCGTCGCATCACGCTGCGCCCAGCCGTCCAGGCGCACGCCGCCGGTGGCGAGCCACGGCCCGCGCGCCCAGGCGGCCTCGGCGTAGAGGCCGCCGACGAGAGTCTCACCCCCAGCCTCACGGCTGCGAGTGAAGGCGCCGCCCATGTTGCGGAACCGCTCCTTCGCCCGCCCTTCCGTCACCCGCAGGTCGCCGCCGGCTTCCCAAGACCAGGCCTCGCCCCGTCCCTGCCGGGCCGCACTGAAGCCGTAGCCGAGCGCCGGGGTGGCGTACTGGTCGTTGGCCGGTGTGGTGAAGGCGCGGCCGGCGGCCACCGCGATGGAGCTGTTCTTCAGGTCGCTGGCGCGCAGCCAGGCCTGAGCGCGCCAGCCGCCGTCGGGTCCGATATCGGCGAGGGTCAGGCTGGCCTGCCCGCCGCTGGCGGTCGAGTTTGCGCCGGCGAGCCCGGCGCCGCGGCGCTCCTCGTAGGCCGCCAGGCGGAAGGCGGCGTCGACGGAGCCGATATCCGCCTGCAGCCGGGCCGAGGCGCTGACCGCGTCGAAGCGGGTCGGCCGGTCAGCCGCTCCGGCGAGGGCGCCGCGCACCGGCACGTAGCCGTCGCTGGTCTCGGCGCTCAGCGTCGCCAGCAGGCGGCGCGTCCCGAAAGCCGCAGCCCCGCGCGCGCCGCCTCGCTCGGCGACCGAGAGATCGAGCGCCGAGAGGCCCTCGCGCGTCGACCGCTCGTCCAGAGCCACCACGCCGGTCAGCGCGCCGGCGCCGTAAGCCCCCGCCCCTGCCCCGCGCACCAGCCGGGCCGCCCCAAGTCCTTCGGGCGGCAGAGACGACCAGATCACCCACCCGCCGAACGGATCGTTCTGCGGCACGCCTTCGAGCGTCACCAGGGCCCGGCCGGCGCCTGAGGGCGCGATCCCGCGCAGCGACACACCCTGGATGGTGGGATTGGCCGCCTCGCTCCCCGTGCGGCGGAACAGCGAGACGCCCGGCGCCTGCTTCAGCGCCGCATCCAGCCGCGGCGCGGCGGCCAGCGCCTCTGCGTCGATCTGCTGGACGGCGAACACCGCCTCGCCGCCCAAGGCAGGCAGCCGCGGCGGCTGGACGATCACGGCTTCGACTTCGGGGGGCGGCAGGACGGGCGTCATGGCCGCCCCTGATACACGACTTGCCCTCGCGTCATGCCCAGGTTCCGCCCGCAACGGGTCATAAAACCGTGCCTGGACATCGGCCTGCCGCACCCCAAGATAGAGCGAGGGGGGAGAAGTCCGGAGACGCCGCAATGTCCGACATCACCCTTCCGCCCTCGGTTACGGTCGGCCCAACCAGCGTGGGGGTTTCGGTGCTGGTCGCCCAGGGCGTCACCGTGCAGGTCAGCCTGCCCCGCCCGCGCGGCCTGCAGGAGCTTCCCGCCGAGGAGGTCGCCGACCGGGCCAAGCGCCTCGCGCGCGCGGCGCTGGCCGACGCCGCCGACAGCCTGGAACAGGCTTAGGCGATCTCCGTATCGACGCTCGCCTGGAGCTGAGCGCTGTAGCGTTCGCCGGCGACGGTTCCGACATTCACGGTCGCCTCCAGACGCGCCACGATGTCCGGCGAAAGGCGGACTTCCGCGGCTCCGGCGTTCTCCCGCATATGGTCGGGGCGGGTGGTGCCTGGGATCGGCACGATGATCTCGTCCTTCTGCAGCAGCCAGGCCAGGCAGAGCTGGGCCGGCGTGCAGCCGGCGTCGCGGGCGATGGCCGCAAAGGCGTCGAAGAGCTTCAGATTTGCGGCGAAAGCCTCGCCCTGGAATCGGGGCATGGCCTTGCGGATATCATCCTCGGCAAACGCCTGCGGGTTCCGCGCCCCGCCCGCCAGGAAGCCGCGGCCGACGGGGCTGAAGGCGACGAACGCCGCGCCGATCTCGCGGCAGGCGTCCAGCACCGCGATCTCGGGGTTGCGGGTCCAGGGGGAATATTCGGTCTGCAAGGCTGCGATGGGATGGACCGCATGCGCCCGGCGCAGGGTGGGCGCGGAGACTTCAGACAGGCCGATGGCCTTGATCTTCCCCTCGGCCACCAGCTCGGCCAAGGCGCCGACGCTCTCCTCGATCGGCACGCGCTTGTCCCAACGGTGCAGGTAGTAAAGATCGATAACCTCGGTCTGCAGGCGCTTGAGGCTTGCCTCGCAGGTCGCTTTCAGCACCTCCGGCCGGCCGTTGATCTCGCGCCGGTCGCCGTTGGTGAGGCCGCATTTGGAAGCCAGCACGATCTCGTTGCGGTGGTCCTTCAGCACCTCGCCGATCAGGGTCTCGTTGTGGCCCATGCCATAGACCGCGGCGGTGTCGAAGAAGGTGTAGCCGGCGTCCAGAGCGCCCTTCAGCACCTGCTCGGCCTGCTCGCGCGGCGCGGGCGGCCCGTAGCCGGAGGACAGGCTCATGCAGCCCAGCCCGATGGCGGAGACCTCGAACGGCCCGACCTTCCGCTTATCCATCCCGCGCGCTCCCTGTCGACCTGCTGACGCCGCTCTCTGTAGAGAGCGGCCCGGCGGGAGGGAAGCGCCGAGGCGTCAGTTGGTAACGGTCATCCTCAGGACGATGCGGCCGGGATTGGCCAGGGCGAAGGCTTCGGAAACCTCCACCTGGGCGGCCATCTTCACGGCGGCCTCGGCCGTGGCGCCCTCGGCGTCCAGCGCCTTGCAATCGGTCAGGCCCGTCTCCTTCACCTGGCAGTCGAGCAGCACGGCCGTCATACGCATCGGTTCGGCGACGGGTGCGGTGGCCGAGGCCGGCTGCCCCGCCTGGGTCGCAGAAACGGCGGCGGCGGCGGCGAGTGCGATAAGCGACATGGGACCTCGGCTGTTAATCAGAGTTACTGAATGGTGAAGGCCGCTCCGATGCAAGCTGTTTCGTTTCGGCGCCTCGCGAACAGACCTCCGCAACGGCGGCGCCACGGCCGCGACGCGCTCAAGAAGCGGGCGGGCCGCCCAATTATCCCGCAGCGCAACAGCGTTATGTTGCGTTGCAAAATCTTCGCTTGAAACCGCAGCTTAAGGCCGGCAAAAGGCGGTCATGGCGAAGCGGTCGCGTCAGATTTGACCGCAGCCGAATAGGGAAACGTCGGGAGGCGGTTGGCTCCAACCCCCTTTCGGGACTGCACATTATGATCCGTATGATTGTTCTCTCCGCCGCGGCCGCTATTGCCTTCGCCGCCCCGGCCCATGCCCAAAGCGCCCGCGTCGCCCTGACCGGCAAGAGCGACGCCCAGATCGAGGCCGACGTCTCGCGCGCCGTGCGCAACGTCTGCTTCAAGGCCACCCGCAACGAGACCCTCTCGCTGGACGCCTACCGCCGCTGCGTGAAGCAGACGGCCCAGGTCACCACCGTGAAGCTCGCCGAGATCAAGGCGCAGAACGGCACCGCCTTCGCCGCCAACTGACGGCGACCGGCCTCTTAAGGTTCCAGGAAGGCCGGCGGCGACGCCGGCCTTTCGCTTGTCTGCTATCAGGGGCCATGCGTCCCACGTCTCCCCTCGCCCGCACGCTTCACGCTCTGGCGGCCGCCGCGTCTCGATTGACCGACGATTGGTGGGTGTTCGGCAGCGCCGGCATGACGCTGGCCGGTGCGTCTGGCCTCGAACCGCCCGATGTCGACCTCCTGACCAGCGAGGAGGACGCCCGGAGGCTGGCGGAACTCTGGGGCCTGCCGGTCGCGCCGCCCGCCCCTTCGCCGCAGTTCCGCTCGAGGGTGTTCGTCAAGGCCGCGGTCGCCCCGCTGCCTATCGAGATCATGGCCGGACTGGAAGTGAGGGCTGAGGGACGATGGGTTCCGCTGCGCCCCGGCACACGCGTGGCGGTTCCGCACGGGCGGAGCGCGATCTTCATCCCCTCCCCGGC
Source organism: Phenylobacterium sp. (assembly GCF_046290725.1). GTDB lineage: Bacteria > Pseudomonadota > Alphaproteobacteria > Caulobacterales > Caulobacteraceae > Phenylobacterium. The sequence continues at coordinate 6,086 of NZ_JBKBUH010000004.1, read as the reverse complement.
CGAGCAGATCGAAATCTGCCGCCTCTTTGGGCGGCCGAAGGACCTAGCCAGGATCCCGGTTCTGGAAGCGCTCGCTTAAGGCTCGTTGCGGATTCGGACGATCAGCGACTGACTGGCGGTGGCCATCAGTTCCCCGTCCTGCGCGAACAGGTACATGGCCCCGTGGCCGAAGCCGCCGTGGATCCCCAGGATGCGGATGTCGCACAGCACCCACTCGGTCGGCACGATCCGGCGCACGCGGATGGTGTTGTCCAGGCTGTTGCCGCCGGCGTTGAGCCCGAGCGCGTTGCCCACGGCGCCAGGCACGAAGTCGGCCATGATCGCCAGCAGGGGGGCGTCGATCGCGAAGCCTTCCCGCGAGCGGATCCAGAGGATCAGCCGCCCGTCGGCCGGATCGCCGCCGGCGTCCGTGCCGCCGTAGTCGCCCTTGGCCACCCGCACCTCGATCCGGCTGTGCAGATCGTTCCCGCCGCCGCGCCAATGAGCCGCCGTGGGGCAGTCTTCCGGCGGTGGAACATCCGGCGCGGCGAGCCATTGGCCCGACCGGTCGCTGGGCCGAGCGCCCAGCGCGGCGTTGACCGTGAAGATCTCCCTGTCGCCGACGTGGCCGATCACCCGGGCCTGGGTGTTGTACTTGCCCGAGGCCGGCTCCCAGACATCGAGATCGACCACGCTGGGCGGCCGGGCATAGGATAGGTACTGCGCCGTCGCCCAGACCACCGGCCGGCCGCAGGTGCGCTCCAGCGCCCCGATGGCCGAGGCCAGACCCACCCCGCCGAACATGAAGAGATTGTCCGCCGGCCCGACGCAGACCGCCGGCGACAGCGGCAGGTACCAGCGGTGCGGATTGTGGGTGGCGCGCAGGTCGAAGAAGAGCCGTTCGGTCATGCTCCCCTCATGCTCAGGCTTCGGCGCCTGCGCAAGGGGACCTTATGGCGCGCGGGAAGCTTCGGCGGCTTCCGTTTCGCGCTGCAGGCGCCGCTCGGCCTCCTCGATCAGGGTTTCGGTGGAGAGGTTGCGCGCCTCCCGTGCGCGGATCTCGTCCACCAGGCGCTGGTCGGCGTTGCGCTCGTGCAGGGCGTAGAGGAAGGCGCCGAAGCCGCCGCCGGCGGCGAGTGTCAGCACCATGGCGGCGATGGCGGCCATGCTCGTCCAGGACTTGCTCTCCTGGCCGGGCGGCGCCGGCTTCAGATAGGCGGCGCCCACGAAGATCACGCCGGCCAGGAAGGTGGCGCACCCCGACATATGGATCATCGCCCTCTGGCCCACGAGGTCGACATTGGCCACCACGCTGGGCGGCACGCCGAGCAGCCGGTTGCCTTCGGTCAGCTGCGACACCTCGATCGTGCCCGAATAGACGATCTGGGCCAGGCCGATGAGCGCTAGGATCCAACCGGCGATGATCATCGACACCTCCTGCCGCCGCGCGGGCGGGTACGAACCCAATGGCTACTCACTAACCCTGTTCCCGGCGCACGTCTCCCCGGACCCGCTTGACCGCCGCTGCGTCAGCCGCGCCTGATGAACGCCGAAAACGAGGAGGAAGCCCATGGGTCCGTTCAAGCTGCTGATCGATGGTCGCCTGGAAGACGGCGACGCGACCATGGACGTCGTCAACCCGGCCACCGAGGAGCCGCTGGCCGTCTGCCCCCGCGCCTCCAAGGCCCAGCTGGACCGCGCCGTCGCCGCCGCCAAGGCCGCCTTTCCCGCTTGGCGCGACACGCCGATCGACGATCGCCGCAAGGCCCTGCTCGCCATGGCTGAGACCATCCAGGCCCACGCGCCGGAACTCGGCCGCCTGCTCACCCAGGAACAGGGCAAACCCCTGGAAGCCGCGGTCGGCGAAGCCTATGGGGCGGCGGCCTTCTTCCGCTACTTCGCGACCCTCGACCTGCCGGTGAAGGTGCTGGACGACGGTCCCAATCGCAAAGTGGAGGTGCGCCGCCGGCCGCTAGGCGTGGTGGGGGCCATCGTGCCCTGGAACTTCCCGCTGGTCCTGATGGCCTTCAAGGTCCCGGCCGCCCTTCTGGCGGGCAACACCGTGGTGCTGAAGCCGGCCGCCACCACGCCGCTCTCAACCCTGCGGATCGCCGAACTGGTGAAGGACATCGTGCCGCCGGGCGTGCTCAACGTCATCGCCGACGCCAACGACCTGGGCGGCGAACTCACCAAGCATCCGGACGTGCGCAAGATCTCCTTCACCGGCTCCACCGAGACGGGTCGCAAGGTGATGGCCGGCGCCGCCGACGCCCTCAAGCGCGTGACCCTGGAGCTGGGCGGCAACGATGCGGCCATCGTACTGGGCGACGTCGACCCCGCCGAAGCTGCGCCGAAGATCTTCAACGCCGCCTTCCAGAACTCGGGTCAGGTCTGCATCGCCGTCAAGCGCGCCTACGTGCACGAGAGCATCTACGACCGCATGTGCGAGGAGCTCGCCAGATTGGCCGACGCGGCGGTCGTCGGCGAGGGCCTGCAGCAGGGCGTCCAGTTCGGTCCGCTGCAGAACAAGATGCAGTACGAGAAGGTGCTCGGCTTCATCGAGGACGCGCGCAAGGACGGCAAGATCGTCGCGGGCGGAACCGCGCCGGAGGGCAAGGGCTATTTCATCCGCCCGACCATCGTGCGCGACATCGAGGACGGGGCGCGCCTGGTGGACGAGGAGCAGTTCGGCCCGGTCCTGCCGGTGATCAGGATCAAGGACGGCGAAGATGCGCTAGCCCGCGCCAACGCCTCGATCTACGGCCTGGGCGGCTCGATCTGGTCGAACGATCTGGAAAAGGCCTATGACCTGGCCGGCCGCATGGAGAGCGGCACCGTCTGGATCAACAAGCACGCCGAGCTCGATCCCGGCGTGCCGTTCGGCGGCGCCAAGCTCTCCGGCGTAGGGACCGAGCTCGGCGAGGCGGGGCTGGCGGAGTTCACCCAGAGCCAGGTGATCAACATGGCGCGCTGAGGCGGCGTCCGCCTTGCGGCGGCCGCGGCCCGACCCGATCTGGAGACGGGAAGGGATCGCCATGCCGCCCGCCGCGCCCGTTCTGCCAAGGTTCGTGAAGTGCAGGGTCGAGGCCGGCCTGCGCGAATTCCTCGAAGGTTCGGGGGTCCCCCAGGTCGACTTCGCCCACCCCTTGGGCGAACCCGCACTCGCCGCGCCGGATTCCGTATCCTGGCGGGTGTTTCGCAATCCTGTGGCCCTGTTCGTGGGCGGCGTGGCCGCCGTGCTGCTGGAGCTGGCAGAGCCGCGCGTGCGGACAGGCGTCTGGGAGCATACCAGCTTCCGAACCGATCCCCTGCCGCGCCTGCGGCGCACCGGAATGGCCGCCATGGTCACGGTCTATGCCGCGCGCAGCACGGCCGAGCGGATGATCGCCGGCGTCCGGGCGCGCCACGGGCTGGTGGCGGGCGTGACCCCCGCGGGGGAGCCCTACCGCGCAGACGATCCGGAGTTGCTGGCCTGGGTGCACGCCACGGCGTCGTTCGGGTTCCTGGAAGCCTACCGCGCCTATGTGCGGCCGGTCGCGGCGGCCGACCGCGACCGGTTCTACGCCGAAGGCGCGCCCGCCGCGGCGCTTTACGGGGCAAGCGCCACGCCGCGCTCCGAGGCGGAGGTGTTCGCCTTGTTCGAAGCCATGCGCCCCCGGCTCGAACGCTCGGAGATCGTCTTCGAATTTCTGGACATCCTGCGCCGCACTCCAATCCTTCCGGCGCCGCTGCGGTCGCTGCAAGGCTTGCTGATCCGCGCCGCGGTCGAACTCGTTCCGGCCAAGGTCCGGAGCATTCTGGGCCTCGGCCGGGCCTGGCGCCTGAGCGCCCCGGAACGCCGGGTGGTCGAGATCCTGGGGCGCATCGCTGACGCGGTCGAGATCGAGGCGGCGCCCTGGACCCAGGCCCGCCGTCGCCTCGACCTGACGCCGGCCGAAAACGCAAAAGGCCCCCGTGAGGGGGCCTGACGCATAGAACTTTGGGTGCGGGGACAGGATTTGAACCTGTGACCTTCAGGTTATGAGCCTGACGAGCTACCGGGCTGCTCCACCCCGCGGCAAAGCCGGTATGAGGATCGTGATTGAAGGGTCTGGACGTTCATCCGTTTGGTAGACCTGGCGACGACCTACTCTCCCGCGCCTTAGGACGAAGTACCATCGGCCCTGAGAGGCTTAACGACCGAGTTCGGAATGGGATCGGGTGGGGACCTCTCGGCATAGCCACCAGGTCAACGAAACGGATGACGAGAAGACATCGAGCTCAAAGCTTGCATGAGTTCAACTAAGAACGATCAAGCCGATCGAGCGATTAGTACCAGTAAGCTACACGCGTCACCGCGCTTCCACATCTGGCCTATCAACGTAGTGGTCTACTACGGCTCTCAGCGAAGCCTTGTTTTGAGGTTAGTTTCCCGCTTAGATGCTTTCAGCGGTTATCTATTCCACACTTAGCTACCCTGCTGCGCGGCTGGCGCCACGACAGGTCCACCAGAGGTGTGTCCATCCCGGTCCTCTCGTACTAGGGACAGATCCTCTCAAGCTTCGTACACCCACGGCAGATAGGGACCAAACTGTCTCACGACGTTCTGAACCCAGCTCACGTACCACTTTAATCGGCGAACAGCCGAACCCTTGGGACCTGCTCCAGCCCCAGGATGTGATGAGCCGACATCGAGGTGCCAAACTTTGCCGTCGCTGTGGACGCTTGGGCAAAATCAGCCTGTTATCCCTAGAGTACCTTTTATTCGTTGAGCGATGGCCCTTCCACGCAGAACCACCGGATCACTATGGCCGACTTTCGTCTCTGCTCGACTTGTCAGTCTCGCAGTCAGGCGGGCTTATGCCATTGCACTCGACGAGCGATTTCCGACCGCTCTGAGCCCACCATCGCGCGCCTCCGTTACACTTTGGGAGGCGACCGCCCCAGTCAAACTGCCCACCACGCCATGTCCCGGACCCGGATAACGGGCCGCGGTTAGACGTCAGCGACAACAAGGGTGGTATTTCAAGGATGGCTCCACCGGAACTGGCGCCCCGGCTTCATAGCCTCCCACCTATCCTACACATGTTGCCGCTAACGCCAAGGCGAAGCTGCAGTAAAGGTTCATAGGGTCTTTCCGTCTGACCGCGGGAACCCCGCATCTTCACGGGGAATTCAATTTCGCTGAGCCTATGCTGGAGACAGTGGGGAAGTCGTTACGCCATTCGTGCAGGTCGGAACTTACCCGACAAGGAATTTCGCTACCTTAGGACCGTTATAGTTACGGCCGCCGTTTACCGGGGCTTCAATTCGGAGCTTGCACCCCTCCTTTTAACCTTCCGGCACCGGGCAGGCGTCAGACCCTATACGTCGCCTTACGGCTTCGCAGAGCCCTGTGTTTTTGATAAACAGTCGCTACCCCCTGGCCTGTGCCACTCAGTCCTGGTTGCCCAGGGTGAGTCACGCTTATCCCGAAGTTACGCGTGCAATTTGCCGAGTTCCTTCAGCATAGTTCTCTCAAGCGCCTTGGTATGCTCTACCAGTCCACCTGTGTCGGTTTCGGGTACGGTCTCCGTTGGAGTTATTTCCAGGAACTCCTTCACTGCCGGGAGCAATCCAGTAAGCCCCGACAATTTACGGAATTCGTCACTTCCAACTGGCCCAGGAATATTCACCTGGTTCCCATCGACTACGCCTTTCGGCCTCGCCTTAGGGGCCGGCTAACCCTGCGCAGATTAGCTTTACGCAGGAACCCTTGGACTTTCGGCGAGAGTGTCTCTCACACTCTTTGTCGCTACTCATGTCAGCATTCTCACTTCCGATACCTCCAGCCAGCCTCGCGACTGACCTTCACAGGCTTACGGAACGCTCCGCTACCGCGTGCTTGCGCACACCCATACCTTCGGCGAACGGCTTTAGCCCCGTTACATTTTCCGCGCAGGATCGCTTGACCAGTGAGCTGTTACGCTTTCTTTAAATGATGGCTGCTTCTAAGCCAACATCCTGGTTGTCAAAGCAATCCCACATCGTTTCCCACTTAGCCGTTACTTGGGGGCCTTAGATGATGGTTAGGGTTGTTTCCCTTTTCACGACGGACGTTAGCACCCGCCGTGTGTCTGCCAGATAGT
>NZ_JBKBUH010000006.1:0-40818 GCF_046290725.1 Phenylobacterium sp. | reverse complement strand
CGTTACGGTCTACAGCCTAGATAGGCGCGGCCGCCGGCGTGCAAAACCTACAGTGCCGAACAAGGGATGGTGAGAACAGGATTTTCGCCGGAAAGGCGGGGGGACGAGCGGCGTCGTGGAGCAGATCGACGGCGTCGTCGAGATCGATAACGACCTTTACCTGGTGGAGATGAAGTGGTGGGGCGTCGATCTGGGCCCCGGCGACATCAGCCCGCACATCACGCGGCTGATGATGCGCAACAGCGTCTCGGGCATCTTCATTTCCGCCTCCAACTTCACGCCCGCCGCTCTGGAGACCTGCCGCGACTTCCTGCAGCACCGCGTCCTGGTGCTCTGCACCCTGCGGGAAATCGTGGCGCTGCTGGAGAGGGAAGGGGACCTGCGGGACTTCATCCGCACCAAGGTGCGGGCGGCGAAGCTCGAGCGGACGCCGTTCAAGGAGATCCTCAACTGACCCAGTCCGTGTGAGGGCTCCCAACGTCCCCGGCCACGATTGAGCTTCTTGAAGAGGCTGACAGACGCCCCAGCTTACTTGGGACTCCGAGGCAAGATTCTGGAGAAGGCAGATGCTGGAGCCGCGAGATAGCGCTGCGGGCGGGCACGCCCGGTTCCTGTTTCTCACGCAGCTGATGCGCCCGCCGATCGGCTTCAACCGACCTGAAGACGTGGTGAAGGATCCGGGCCTGACGGCGGCGGAGAAGCGCGAAATCCTCGCCGCATGGGCCTCCGACGCCTTCGCGCCGGCGGATCACCCCGGCCTGCGCCAGCTTCCGGGGTCCGACGAGCCGGTTCCGCTCCTGGAGATCCGTGACGCGCTCCGTCGCATCGAGGAGGCATGACTCGCAGACGAGTCTTCCGCGCCGCTTCTTTCGCCCTACATCGCCGCCTCGGATGCGCGGCGTCTTGGCCGCCGTTTCAGATACATGTGCGGACGAGGTCGGATGCGCCGCTTGCTTATGGGATTACTGATGGTTTCGACAGTGATGGTCGCTGGCTGCGCGACGGCTTTAGCAGCCGAGGCTCGGCAGGCGCCGGGCGTCTCGATCTCCGATCCGCCGCCCGCGGCGGTCGCGGAGCTCTTGCGAAAGGTGGATATCCCTTACGAGCAGTTCACCCTGGCCAACGGGCTGAGAGTGATCGTGCACGAGGACCGCAAGGCCCCGGTGGTGGCGGTGTCGGTCTGGTACAACGTGGGGTCCAAGGACGAGGCGCCAGGGCGAACGGGCTTCGCCCACCTCTTCGAGCACCTGATGTTCAACGGCTCAGAGAACGCGCCCGGCGACTACTTCGAGCCGCTGCGTGAGGTGGGGGCGACGGACTTCAACGGGACCACTTGGTTCGACCGAACCAACTACTTCCAGACCGTACCGCGACCGGCGCTTGAGCGCGTGCTGTTTCTCGAGAGTGACCGGATGGGCCACCTGCTCGGAGCAGTGAACCAGGAGACGCTCACGAACCAGGTGGGGGTCGTCCAGAACGAGAAGCGCCAGGGCGACAACCAGCCCTTCGGCCTGGTCGAATATGCGCAGCTGGCGGCGCTGTTCCCTCCGGGACATCCATACCGCCACGCCACGATCGGCTCGATGGCTGACCTCGACGCCGCCTCGCTCGAGGACGTGGCGTCGTGGTTCCGCGCCAAGTACGGACCGAACAACGCCGTGCTGGTGCTGGCCGGCGACATCTCGGCCGCGGAGGCGCGGCCGCTGGTCGAGAAGTACTTCGGCGACATTCCTCGCGGGCCCGAAAACCGGCCGGCCGAAGCCCCGGTGCCGACCCTTCCGCGGCCCGTCACCGAGGAAATGAAGGACCGCGTCGCCAACACGCGGCTCTATCGCAATTGGGCCGTACCTGGGCTGCTCGATCCTGACAGCGCCGCCTTGACGGTGGCCGCCGGGGTCCTGGGCGGTTTGTCCAGCTCGCGGCTGGACAACGAACTCGTGCGCAAGGACCAGACGGCGGTGCGGGTGTCCGCCGAGAACCAGGCGTTCCACCGAGTGGGCATCTTTGAGGTTCAGGTGGACGTGAAGTCAGGCGTCGACGCAACCGCCGTGGCGCGCAGGCTCGACGCCATCATCGCCGAGCTTCGCGACAAGGGACCGACGGCTGACGAGGTCCAGCGGGTTGTCACGACAGAGGTCGCCGGTCGGATCCGCGGGCTGGAGCAGGTCGGCGGCTTCGGCGGGAAGGCCACGGCGCTCGCCGAAGGGGCGCTGTATGCGAACGATCCGGAGTTTTACCGCAAGCAGCTCCTGGCGCTCGGCCGGGTGACGCCGTCAGACGTGCAGCGGGTCTTGCAGAAGTGGCTGGCCCGCCCGGTCTACGCCCTCACGGTGGCGCCCGGCGAGCGGGGGCCGTACGAAGAGGCGGCCGCCGCCGGCGCTCTCTTGCGCGCAAAATCGTCTCAAACGCAGCGGGAGGCGGCCGCTGCGAAGCCGGCCGGGAATGGGGCGAACGGCGCTGTGCGCGCACGGCGGACACCGCCAGCGGTGGGCCAGATCGCCAATCTCGACTTCCCCGCGGTGGAGCGCGCGCGTCTCTCCAACGGCATAGAGGTCGTCTACGCCCGTCGGCAGACTGTGCCGGTGATCCGCCTCGCTGCGGAATTCAACGCGGGTGTCGCCGCTGATCCGCGCGATGGTTCTGGTCAGCAGACCCTCATGCTGCGGCTGTTGCCGGAAGGCACCACGACGCGTAGCTCGGTCCAGATCGCCGAGGAGCAGGAGCGGCTCGGCGCCCAACTCCAACCCGTGGTCACCCGGGACCGGTCGGCGATCATGCTCACGGCGCTGACGCCGAACCTGGGGCGCTCGCTCGACCTTCTGGCCGACGTCATCCGCAATCCGGCGTTCGCGCCGGCCGAAGTGGAGCGGCTGCGGGCCCAGCAGCTGGCGCTGATCGCCGAGGAGCTGACGCAGCCGTCCGGCCTGGCGCAGCGGGCGCTGCCGCCGCTCATCTACGGTCCGGATCACCCTTATGGACGCCCGCCGAGCGGCGTCGGAAACACGGCGGCGATCAAGGCTGTGACGCGCGACGACCTTGTCCGATTGCATCAGAGCTGGATCCGGCCTGACACGGCGACATTCTTCGCGGTCGGCGACGTCCCGTTATCGACGCTCGTGGCGGAGCTGGAGCGCCGCTTCGGCGACTGGCGGGCGCCCGCCTCGCCCATGGGCCGGAAGAGCTTTGCGGTCGAACCTCCAGTCGCCCGACCGCGGGTGGTCCTGGTGGATCGGCCTCAATCGCCGCAGTCGTACATTTACGCTGGGCAGGTTCTCCCTGTTCGCGGCGCCGATGACACGCTGCATCTGCGGGCGGTGAACGAGGTCCTCGGAGGCAACTTCCTCTCGCGGATCAACATGGACCTCCGCGAGACCAAGGGATGGTCCTACGGCGCCCGGAGCAGCGTCGACCTGCTCGAGGATCGATCGAGCCTGCTGCTGATTGCGCCGGTTCAGGCCGACAAGACTGGCCCGGCCGTGCAGGCGCTTCTGAGTCACGTCCGTGATCTCGTCGCCGAGAAGGGCGTGACGCCGGCGGAGCTGCGGCAGGTGGTGAATGCCAACACCCGCCAGTTGGCCGGGCAGTTCGAGACGTCGGCCGCCGTCCTTGGCGCGCTCCGGAGCAACGCCCTTTACAAACGGCCCGATGACTATTGGGAGAGGGTCGCGGAGCGCTATCGCGCCATGACGGCGCCGCAGCTCGACGCCGCGGCGCGCGCAATGATCGATCCGGGTAAGATCGTCTGGATCGTTGTCGGGGACGCCGCCCGCGTGCGCCCCCAGTTGGAGGGCCTCGGCCTTGAAGTGGAGGCGGAGCGGGTCGAGTGAGGAAAAGTAGAGCGCCTTGAGCACTTGCGCTCATCCCTCATAGCAGGCGACGGTCCGCGGCGCCGGGGCGCCGCGGACCCTGGCCTTTGCGCCCGTTGGTTGGGCCGCTTGAGCACGAGACCGGTATGTCCGCTGCGGGGCTACACGTCGCGTGGTCCGCCCGCCTGAGGAGCTAAGCGCAACTGACCTCGTTGCGCACAGCATCGGGTCAGGCGTTAGCGGTCAGGGTGCGCTGGGCACCGGGAGGCAAGGCATCACCTCGACGCCTAGCCCCGGGAAAATCCGGAAGTGGGGGTGGTCGATGAACATCTGCGCCGCCGTTTCGTGATCTTCAGCCTCAACGATGACGTAGGCCGCCATTGCGTTGTGCGTGTCCTCCACGCCGGCAGACGTGACCTTCTTCGTTGCGCCCAGGGGGCCGCCGGCATCGATGATCCGGCTCGCATAGCGGGCCATCCAATCGCCCCATGCCTTCATGCCTTCTGCGATTACCTGGTCGTCGGGTCGCGCACCGGGCTTGTCCGGCTCCCCCGTATAGATCGCCAAGAATTTCGGCATGCTGTTCTCCTCTGCCCGCGAAACGGTGGCTTTCGTCTGAAAGGACGCACGATACCCATGACATCCGACAACATCCGGTGCGCAGGTGACAATCGGGCTGGCCACCCCGAGGTGCGAAGGCGTGCCGAGCGCCCCCGCGGGACCGCTCCCGGGTTGCCTCCGGCCCGATCCCGCACCTCGGCGCGGGCACGAGGCCTGGTCAACGCATTGGCGCGCGCAGCCCGCGCCGCAAAGCCCAGATCAGCAGCAGGAATCCGGCGGACCAAAGCACAACATCTGCAGCGAACGGCGCCCAGTCGAGCTTGTCGCCAGCAAATATGACTTCGGTGATGTCGGCCGAGTTCACGACCGACATGCCGGTGTAGTCCCGAACGAACACGAACGGCCAGCCAGTCGCCACGACCTCGCAGCTCACCTCACAGCCCATGATGTCGGGATATGTGGCTTGAGCCCGGCGTTCGCCGACGAACGTCGACAGAAGCGTGGCCGTCAGACCTTCACCCGACGCGCCGAGCCCATGCAAGATGACCTGCCCCCTTCCTGATCCCTCGTTCTGAGTGAGAGTCCGTCCATGCAAGGAGACGGACGTGAAGAAGAGCAGGTTCAACGAGGCGCAGATCATCGGCGTGCTGCGGGAGCAGGAGGCCGGGAGCCCGACGGCGGAGGTGTGTCGGCGGCACGGGATCAGCGAGCAGACCTTCTACCGGTGGAAGGCGAAGTACAGCGGGATGAGCGTGTCGGACGCCCAGAAGCTGAAGACGCTGGAGGACGAGAACCGGCGGCTGAAGAAGCTCTTGGCGGAGTCGATGCTGGACGTGTCGGCGCTGAAGGATCTGCTGGGAAAAAACTGATCGGGCCTGCAGCGCGCCGGGAGGCCGTGCTTCGCCTGATGGCGGAGCGCGGCTTCTCGCAGAGGCGCGCCTGCGGGCTGGTCCAGGTCGATCCGAAGACGGTGCGTCGCGTGGCTGAGCCGGGCGATGTGGCGGTGCGCGAGCGGCTGCGGGGGCTGGCGGCGGAGCGACGCCGCTTCGGCTACCGGCGGCTCGGCATCCTGCTCGAGCGTGAGGGCGTCAGCATGAACAAGAAGAAGCTCTTCCGGCTGTACCGCGGGGAGGGCCTGGCGGTGCGCAGGCGCCGTGGTCGCAAGCGCGCCACAGGCACGCGAGCGCCCATGGCGCTGCCGGATGGCCCGAACCGGCGCTGGAGCCTGGACTTTGTCGCCGACACGCTGAGCTGGGGCCGGCGCTTCCGGATCCTGTGCATCGTCGACGACTTCACCCGCGAGGCGCTGGCGCTGGTGGTCGACACCTCGATCGGCGGCCATCGCATGGCCCGCGAGCTGGACGCCCTGATCGCCCGGCGGGGGAAGCCGGCGACCATTGTCAGCGACAACGGAACCGAGATGACCAGCCGGGCGATGCTGGAATGGACCAACCGCACCGGGATCGACTGGCACTACATCGCGCCCGGCAAGCCGCAGCAGAACGGCTTCGTGGAGAGCTTCAACGGCAAGCTGCGCGACGAATGCCTGAACGAGGAGGTCTTCGCCAACCTGGCCGAGGCCCGCGCCGTGATCGAGCGCTGGCGGCTCGACTACAACCACGTGCGCCCGCACTCGGCGCACGGCGGACTGACCCCGGAAGCCGTGCGGCTGAACCCCGCGGCCGGCCGGCTGCGCAACGTGATCAGCTCCACCGGCCGGCCGCTACCGCCGACGCTGGAGATCAACTATCAACCCCCAGGGCTCTCACAATGATCGAGGGACCGGCGGGGGGTAGGTCACTCGGTCGAACACATCGCCTTCGACCTGCACCTGGATCGACTACAGGTGTCGATCGAACAGGCCCTGCCGTTGGGCCTCATCATCAACGAAGCGATCACCAATGCGGTGAAGCATGCCTTCGGTCCCGACGGGGGGATCATCACGGTGGAGCTTCGAGCCACCAAGAACGAGAAGGCGCTGCTGCGGATCTCCGACAACGGCAAGGGGATCAGCGAGAAGGCGCCCAGCGATGGTTCTGGGCGCAAGCTGATCCGGGCGTTGACGGACCAGGTGCGCGGGCGGTTTGACTTGAGCAGCACGAGCGCTGGGACAACGTTGGAGGTCCAGTTCTTCCCGAGGCATGCGACCCTTCCGTCTTAGGGTCGCCCCAGCCGTATTGGGTTGCCGTGTCGCGGCCACCTTGGCCGCCTCTGCCTAAACCAGGCTAAACGCGGGGGGGGGTCGGGTCAACCTTCAGGCGTCGCCGGGCCACCTTTGCGGGCCCCCGCGCCAGAATGCGCGAGCTGGCGCCACAGCTCGGCGATCTTCATCAGGTGAGCGCGCTCCCCCGGCGTGCGAGCAAGTCGCGCAAGATGCTCGGCTTCATCCGCTCGCTTGACGTAGTCAACATCAGTCATCGACGGCCGACTTTATAGAGCTGAACCGCGACACCCGCTAAAGCCGTCACGGCTAAGGACGGTGACGATCTCGCCATCTCGCCAGACCTCGAAGCGCGTGCATGTGCCGTGCTCCCGAAGCAGCGCGTGGCCCAGGCGGATCGCCGTTTGATCGTCCAAGGCCGGGCGGAGATCCATGACGGGAACGCCGCCATCGGCGCGGACTCCCAGGAAAGTATAGAAGCGTTCGGTGACCTCGCACGTCATGGGAGCGTTATAGACAAGTCGCCAAGGTGAGGTTGTCGGGATGACTACACCTTGCGAGGGCCGGCTGGGCGTACAGCGCACCACGATCGCAGCCTCGATCTCCTCGCTGCAGAAGCGCCGCGTGATCAAGAGCGGTCGGGGGGTCGAGGTGCTCGACGCCGACGGCCTCGCCGATTCCGCCTGCAGCTGCAGAGACACCCTTGCCTTCCTCTGTTCTGACATCCAATCCGCGGCCGATACGGTGTGCGAAGCGGAACTGGTGATGCGAGGCTGAGGGCAGGGCGCGCCGCTGAGGGGTTGGCCCCGGTTGAAATCTACGGGTTGGGACGGTCTACGCGCCAAGGCGCGTGCCGGAGGTTGCGGGCGTGTTTGGGTACAGACTCTACTTCCTCAATGGTGCGGGACACATCACGAGCAGCGACGAGTTCATGGCATCCACCGATCACGCCGCCATTGAGCTCGCCGAGGAGCGGCGCGCCAACCAATCGGCGGAACTCTGGCAGGGGAAACGCCGGATCATCGTGTTCGAGGGCAGGGCGGCCACGGGACTTACGCTCTTCTCAGAGTAGGCGCCGTTGGCCCTCACCGAGTAGCCCCCTTCGCAAGCGAGAAGGATGGCGCCAGAGTGAGCCTGAGCGAAGCGCGAATGGAACCAGTCGACAGACGTGGATGCGCTCCTGACAAGCGAGCCGGACCCAAGGCCTTGTGGGGGCAGCAGTGGCGATAAGGCGACTATAACCGGGTCCGGTCGGGTGAGCTGGTTTCAGCTCGTCAAGAAATTCACCTTAATGGAACTGGAGGACGGCTCCGGCGGCACCTTCCTGCACGTCTCCGTCCTGAAACCGGCCGGGTATGTTTCTGTACCAGCAGGGACCACCATGCGAGGGCGCATCCAGGAAGATCGAAGAAATCGCCGAGTGGCTAAGGTGCTCCATGTGGACACCTCCGCCGCCTACGCCTTAGAGCCGCCGGCGGTGCTCAGGAATCGGACGGCGGAGCAGCCTGATAGTCCATTGATAGAATACTGCATTTCGATCGCTCTGAAACGTCCGTCGAACGTGGTCGGGACGGTCGAGATGCGCTAGGCGCAGAGGGATCGATGTCGGACGTAGCGGAGCGCACGAAGTACAAGGCTCAGGTTTACGACGTTCTCCTCAACGCCTTCTTCAGGCTGAGGGACTTTGATTCCGCGGTACTGGGCGAATCTCGCAACGAGGTGGGCTGGGACATCGCCGAAGCCTTTGTCGCCGCGGCTGTCAGTGGGCCAACCTACAAAAGCCGCAGCCAAGACCGATGGTTCGAGGCGGCGAGCCTGCTCCGGTCAATGGCCGATCGGGTTGAAGAAGACGGCCTTGCAAGTCTGGAGTGGGGCTACCACGGCAACCTCGATGCCCGGCACGCCTGGCGTCCTGACATCCGCTCTCCTGCAGGCCTGGCGGAGCTGGATCAGCGTACCGACGCCGTCATCGAGGGCATGATGCGCCCCTTGCGCGCGCTCACGTCGGCAGAGCGCCGCGCGATCGTCTGCATGTCATTCGTGAGGATGGCGCTCGCCCATGTCGGCGACCTTATCGCGCAGCATCCTGAGGAGGCGCAGGCGTTGAAAGCCTATGCCCAAGGAATGCTGAAATCTTCGTCGACCATGATCGGCTGCCAGGTCGCATGTGTCAAAACTGACTAGCCTTGGCAGCAGTGCCGGACCTGCGGGCTTGAGCTCTGGAGTTCTAGTTCATCCGCCCGCGCTATATCTATAGCTGTTCGCGCTCGGGCGCCTGCGCCCAGCTCTCAAACCTCTTGAGCGCCTGGCGGGGGCAGGTGCGGCGGATGAGTTCCGCGAGGTGGGGGTTCGGGACTACAACTCTGGCTTTCTAACGGATCAGAGTTGCTGTCCGCGGGCAGACCCCAACTACCCCTTGCCGCGAATTTCTGTCCGCAAGAAGAGCTCTTTTCTGGCTAGCGTGCTGCAAGTTGATGTCGCGGAGGCGAAGTGATTGCACGCAGACCCGCTCGCCGAACCGCCACTCGTGACTCTTAGCTGACGTTGGGAAGGTCGGCTCAAGTGAAGGGGTTGGGTTCGACCTTTGGCCGTCGTCCAAGCGTTGAAGCTTCGAACTTGGGTTGCCAGCTAGGCATTTGAGCACCATGTGAAGGGATGCAGACGCAACTTTGCGCGCGCTCCGATCGTTTGGCGCCTGGAGTGGTTTCGCCGCCCCACGAGACATCAGTGACCGGGCAAACTTGATTTTTCAGGCCCGTTTCGCTAGATTGGGAATGCAGGAAGTCCTGCAGGCGACTTGTCCGGCCGTGTGTTTGGCAAGCGCCGTGGTTACCCGAAGCCAAAAGCCTCGGTTGCCGACCACCGACTTCCTACACCTTTTCAAGGGCCGCCTTTGGGCGGCCCTTCTCGTTCACGGCAATTGGATTCCGAACTGCTCGCGCAGGGCGCGGGCGTCGAATGCGCCTTGATCGACCCATTTGCGCGCATAGCCCACGACGTCGGCAAGTTGGAGCAGGCGCGAGGCCGCCGAGTCCACTGTCACCACGCGCTTGACGCCCTTGAAACGGCCATCGTGCTGCTGCGAGCGTGCGATCTCCCGCCGGAAGTCGTCATTATCATTGTGATGGTTCTGATCGGTGATGACCTCAACGTTGCCGATGGTCCCGCGCTTCAACACGTCTTTCTGAAACCGCTTCAGGCCGATCTTTACGGTCTCCACCACCGCCTGCGCGTAGATCAAAGGCCCGGCGCCCTCTCGTGGCCCGATCCATTGATTGACCATGACAAGGCGGTCGGCCGGCGCGGTCTCCCGGAAGCGGTGCAGCAAACCTTGCAGGTAGCCGTCGTCCATGTCCGCAGCATGGATTTCGTTGGCGTTGGCTTCGAGCAGGCCAGTGAAGCACCGGTCGATGCGCCCTGCGTCGCGAGCCAGCACCAGCACTGCGCCTAGCGACAGGTCGCCGGCGCCGGCGGTGCCGTACTCGTCGATGAAGCACAGAACCTTCTTGTTGAGCGCGGCGGTCACGGCTGGGCGTGCCCCGCTTTCGGCATGAGCTGGGTCACGCCGCGTCTCCGGCCACGGGCTCGGCCTTCGCCTTGGACTTGGGCTTCGGCTTGTACCCCGGCGTCGACACTGCCTTCTTGCGCGCCTTGGCCTCCTCGGCCACCTCACGGAACTGCGGCTCCAGCACCTTCAGCTTCTCGACGAGACCCGACAGGTCGTACTCGTTGGAGATCTTCCCGCGGCGCCCGTAGGTCCGCTCGATCCGCTGGACAAAGCCGCCCTTCTCCAGATCGGCGATGTGCCGTTGGACCTGGCGCTCACTGAGCCTCAGGCGGGCGGCCAAATCAGCCTTTTTGGGAAAGGGCTTTCGCTCAGGCGACCACCAGAAGTCCGCAAGCTGAAGCAGCACCGCGAGTTGGGTCGGGTTGAGGCCGAGCCGCGCCTGGGCCCGCAGCAGCAGCGACGGCAGGACGCAGAAGCCGAGCGCCATCACCTCGGCACCCCACTTCTCTTCCGACTGCCGCGTGGTCTTCGCCCGACCGGTGGGGTGGGGCGTGACTTCTTCATCGCCTGTGTTAGTGTCTTCACTCATCGGGATCTCCTTGTCGCCCTGGACAATGTTGATCCCGGACAGGCATTTCAATGGTGGTCGACCGGTCATCAATGTCCGGTTCGACAGGACGTATATGTCCACTCCTGGTCCGGACGTCAACGTCCTGACAGAATCAGGATGCACCGGGAAGCCGGATAACCGGGAAACGCGGATAACGAGTAACGGGGTTGGACCGGTCACTCGCGACCGGTCGAATTCGCCCAAATCCGTCGTTTACGTAGCCCCATGCTGCTGCGCCGGCTTCGGAGGAGCGCCGACGCAGAAGATATCGGGGCGCGGCCTAGCGCAGCCAGTCGATGGGAACGAACTTGATGCCGTCGCGCCAGCGCTCACGGATCGACTCGCGGAACCACGGCTGAAGCAGTTCGACGTGGTCGGTGACGATCACCTGCATTTCGCCTTTCAGATCGGCCGCGAAATCGAACAGGGCCCGGTATAGCCGGGCCACCGCGCGCTGATCTTCGTTGTCAGCGCCGCTGATCTGCCCGACGTCGCTTTCGGGTGGGTAGTGAGCCTGAGACGGCTGGTCGAGCATCAGGAATGCCGGGATCGGCCGGTGGCGCAGCCGGAACAGCTTGTGCAGGGCCATGTGCGCGGCCAAGTGATAGCCGACCCAGTTTTCGCCGCTGCCGATCTGGGTCAACGGCAACGGTCCTTCCATCGTATCGGCGACGACGGTGAGGTTCTTCCGGTCCAGGCGCAGCGGGTTCTCGCCATGCTCTAGGGCCAGAACGCCGGCGTATCGCGTCAGCTCGCGAGCGATCACGCCGAGCGCCGTCGCCACACGCTCCTCCATCGCCTCACGGTCGATGGCCTTGGCCAACTCGTCGACCTCGGCGCCCGTTCGCGCCAGGGCGAGCCTCAAGCCCTCGTCTGCGGCGACGACCTGCACCTTCTCCAGATAGTAGCCGATCCGCCCGCGGACCCGCGCCTGCTCTGTGAACTGGGCCTGCTCCGTCCGCAGCCGTTCGTTCTCGGCGATACGCTGCGAGATGTCGCCCTGGATGGTGCGAAGGTCCTCCTCCAGCTTGGCACGCTGGGCTTCGAGGTCCTGGAGCCGGCCCTGCAAGCGCGGGCTGTCGCGCTCGACCGTCAGAAGCTGCGTCTCCAGGTTCCTCAGGGAGCGCTCGACATCCTCCACCGATGGCACTGGTGTCGCCAGGTGGCTGTCGCAGAGAGGGCAGACATCGTTGGCGGCTGCGTCGCCGGATACGAGGCCGATGGCCGCCAATCGCGCGCGCTGCTCGCCCGCTTCCTTCTCGAACTCCGTAGCCTCGCGCTGCAGCCTATGCAGGTCGTTGATTTCCTCCCGGACATCGCCGAGCTGCGCTCGGACGGCGCGGCGGCGCTCCTCCAGATCCGAAAGGTCCGCCGCAGGATCGTCTAACCCAGCGGTGGGCAGGGCGTTTCCAGCCGCGACGGTCGACAGCAAGGCGCGGATTTCCGTTACGCTGTCCGGCGCGCTATCGGCCGGCACAAGACCATGGCGCCGGGCCTCCGCGAGAAGGTTTCGGCCTGTGCCGGCCTGCTCGTCCGTCAGCGCCTTTGCTTCCTCGTACTGACGGGTGAGCCGCCGCAGGCGCAGCCGCGCGTCCTCGTATCGCTTCAGCTTGAGGAAGTGATCTTCCTCCATGGCACCCATGAAGTAGGGCAGCGAGTCCTTGATCGCGGCCGGCACGTAGTCGTCGCTCTGGCGGTGGAAGAGCAGTCGCGGATTGGCGATTTCATACTGGAACTGCAGGCAGAAAAGGATGGCGTGGCGTGAGGAGACCTCTAGGGGCAGACGCGTCGCGCCGGACTCCGGCTGGTAGAGGTTCTCGGAGATGCCCAGCAGACTGGATAGCCGCAGTTTCAGGCCATCGGCCGTGCAGTTCTTCGCCAGGCCAGAAGCGTCCACTGGCAGGCCCGCCACGCCGCGTTCGAAGTGAATCTCGTCGCTGACCTTCGCCGAACCTTCCGGGTTGCGGCGGGCGATCAGAACGTTTTCACCGTCCCGGTCGAGCAAAACAGCGAACCAGGAAACGGACCGGCGGATTTCGCCACGCGGGATGGTGCATTCGTCCCGTCCCCAGCAGTAGTCGAGGATGTCGAGCAGGGCCGACTTCCCCGTCTGCGACCCGCCGGTGACGATGTTTAACGCCCCGAGCTCGAACGTGACCTCGCGGCGCTCACCTGTGTGGGAATAGATCGCGATAGCGCGAAGTTGCAGCGTCAAGGTCTCACTCCTAGAGCTTGGAGTACGGCTGCGGCGCCGCCCTGGTTCGCGAACCAGCGTCCGAGCAAACCGGCGGCGCGGCGGATCTCCTCGGACTCAGGGGTCGCCGCCGGGCGCTTAGCCGACAATCTGAGTGGGGCGTCACCACGCTGAAGTCCGGCCGCTGTGACCGCCAAGGCCCCGGCCTGGGTCATGAACAGCAGCGCCTCGCGCGCGATTGGACGGAGCGCGAGCACGCGGTCGGGCAACTCCGCAAGATGTGGTCCACGCTCCGCCGCCCAGGTGACTAGGGTCGCGTTCGCTCGTCCCGGCAGGATGACGCGGGTCGCCGGATGCAAGGTCAGGGGCAGGACGACGAACGCCAGGGCGAGCGGCATGGGCGTCGCCCGGATGCCCTCGTACTCGAAGACGCAGCGGTAGATGAGCTCGCCGCAAAAGGCCGGATTAAACAGGGCCGCCTCCTCGGACGGCCGCTCGTTCCATCTCAAGCTCCAGCGGGTCTCAGCCACCTCAGTCCTCGTCCCGGCCGATCTTCTGGAAGTCGCGATGCCATCCGACGCGGAGTGCGTTGGCGAGCATGTGGTAGGAGCCGACGTTGAGGAAACGCTTCACGAGCGTGCGGAATGGGAAGCGGGCTTCGGTCTCTACCCAGTGATATACTTCCTGGCCGGCCTCCAGGAGCGCCTGGTCGTCCGGCGGGGTCGCCGGATGGCGATCGCACATGGCGTTGAACCGAGGCTCCCACTCCTCGACGAGGGTCGCCTCGAAGCGGGCCATCTCGCCGTCGAGGACTGCGTGCTGGCGGACCCAATGAGAGCGTTGCGAGAACGCTCGATAGTAGTCGCGTTTGGCGTGCTCGATCCGGTTGCCGCCGATGCCAATGGCCCGGAGCTGACGAACGAACCCATGACCCTCGTACGCCTTCAGTTCAGCGTCCGGCGGTGAAGCGTCCTCGAACTCCGTCGTCAGAGTCGTGCGTTGGAGGGTCTCGCGGATTTCGTCCAGCTTGGTTTCGATCTCCAGGATCGAGATCGGCTGCACTGGCGTCTGGACCAAGGCCTCGATGATCCGCGGCCACCACCAGCCCTCGAGTAACTCCCGCGCTCGACCCGCCTGACCACGTGGGGCGGCCATGCGAAGCGCCGCTTCAATCACCTCACCGACCTCGGCGACCATTGGCTGCCCGTCCAGAACTTGCACGGCGCTGATCAACGCGGCGCGCATACGAGGCGTCAAAGCCAGATAGGCGTCGAAGGAAGGCTTCAACGCGGTGTTCGCAGAGGACTCAGCGACAAGCGTCAGGCGTTCAGAGGCCTCGCGCGCCGTTTCGCCCGAGATAACGCCTCCGGGCTCCGCCGGCCGCAGCAGAGCGGCAATTGCACCGTCATCAACCACGCCGGTTGTCATGAGCACCAGCCGCGTTCGACTGGGCAGGGAGGGATCGGCCTTGGCCTGCTCACTCCAGATTCGCAGCGTCTTCCAAAGATCAGCCGAAGCGTCCGACAGGTCGCTCCTGCGCGTTAAGCGATGCTTTGTCTGAAGTAGTTCAATTGGCAGGCCGTCACTCTCGAAAGAGACGTCGTCCAGGCGCTCGACCGCCACTTCGACGCTTCCTTCGACATAGGCGTAGCGCAGGCATAGAGCGAGCGCGACACGGGCTTGGTAGAGGTAGCCCGCGAGCGACGGGGCAGCTGCGAAGGCGCTGTTGTCGATCAACCCCCAGCTCCATCGAATCGTGAAACATCGTTCTGAAAACGAGCTTAGCCACTAACAGGGGTTGCGCCAAAATGGATCGCTTCGAAGTTGTGCCCGTCTAGCTTGACGGTTCCACTAGTTCGGATCCGTTGTTTGCGCTTCTTACTTCACGGCCGGTCGACGTGCTCCCTTGCTGCCAGACGCTGATTGCGCAGGTCTCCATCGGCGGCTACCCCAAAAACTTTGACCTGTTAGAGGCTTAGAAGTGAATCCGCCTACCTGAAACTATTTGCGCCTAATATATCTTATCGGAAATATTGACAGAATCTCTTGATAATCTCAGGCAATGCTGATGAAGTCCTGGTATACCATTAAGCATGCCAGATCTTCACTGTCCGCGACTCATCCGCCGTGGCGGCTGCAGTAGCCGCCTTTTGCCTTAGCCTCTTTCCAAGCCTTCACAGGAAGCTGGCTCGAAACGCCGACGACGCCAGCCTTGCACCTGGCGCCGGTCAGAGTGACGCCCTCGCAGCGGATCGACCCCTCCGAAGAGAGCCACTCGACGAAGTCCTCGCGGCTGAGGCCAGCTTGGCGCGCCATGGCGCCCGTCGGATCCACCAGGTATTCCTCCGCCACTTGAGGCTCGAGGGCGATCCTGACGTTCCCCCATCCAAGGCCTTTATCGATCCAATAGGCTTGTCCATGTGCGATGTGGGAATGGATGAGCTCCCTCTCGAGCGCATCAGGCGCCGGCCACTCCGTCATCGGCTCCGCAGGTTGGACTGAACCGCCGCCGTGTCCCTTGGGCTGGTGCTCCTTGCGCCCTGCGCGTACGAGAAAGGTGGATTGGGCGCGCCGGCCTGGCAGACCCGTCGCAGCTTCAGCGAGCTGGAGGCTGAGCCCCTTCCCGAAATTGGCGTAGGCGAACAGCGCCGCCTGCCACCGCTCAGCCTCATCTTCAATTTCGGACAGCTGTAGAGCGCAGGCGCGCCTTTGGTCCTGGGCGGCCTCCAGCGCCTGCTGGGCCTTTGTCACTTCGGCGTTGGCTTCGATCAGCCGTTTCAGAGCAGGATGCATCAGGACCTCGATCGTCCGCTGAAGCTTAGTTCAGCCAGTGATTCGTGCCTCCGTGCCTGAGGTCGACGATTCTAACGATTGGTTGGCCGTCGCCGCGGCGCCAGGAGCCCGCCACAGGCCGAGGAGCACGACGGTCTGGACCAGCCAAAGGACTGTCTGTTGCTCCATCTGATCGCGAGCGAGCAGGCCATGGGCGACTTCGTTGCGTAGGTTCGGGCCGCGCGGATCGGCATAAAGGGTTGCGAGATGCACCGCGAGGTCGGGTCCGTGCCGGCCGAGCGCCGCCACGGTCTCCTTGCTGTAGAGCCCGTCCCCCATCGTCACCGCCACCTGCGCGCCCTTGAACTTGGGGTGCGGCTTGCTCGTCGGCCGACCAACCAGGCCCATCAGGTTGCGGAAACCGCGTTCGATCTGCGGCACCAGCACATGCACCGCCTTCACGTGGTCGCCCTCGAACCAAGCCTCCAGTCCGTCGGACAACAGCGCGCCGTCGCCAAACAGCCCGCCCCGATTGCTCCAGGCCACAAAGTAGCCAGCGTGCAACCGGTAATGCTCGATCGCGGCTTCGAACGCCCACCCCAGCCAGGGCGTATTCATGCTGAGGCTGAAATGGGCGTGCCGAAGGACGCGGCCATAGGGGTCGTCTTCGATGCTCCCGACGGTGGCGACGACGTGGTCCTCGCCGATGATCTGCTGCGGGATCATCGCCATAAGCGGCGCGGCGTCTCCGATGGTCGACAGCTGCTCCTCGAGCTGAGCTCGGCGCAGCATGAACTCAGCGCCGATGCGAGCGAACGCATCCACGACCGAGCCTTCGACGATCCGCGCCTGGAAGGCCTCCACCTCGTCGAACGAGATGCGGACCTCCTGACTGACTTCCGCCATCTGGTCGCGTGCTTCGCGGACCTTGGCCTGCATGAGGCGGCGGACCCGCTCGACGTCGTCGGCGAGCCCGGCCTTCCGATAGGACTCCATGCTGTCGTTCAGCACGCTCGAGGCGGCGAGCGCCTCGGTGCGACTGGCATGGTGTTCGCGGGCGCGGGCGATGATCGCGTGAATGCGCTTCTCCTCGGAGCCCTGCTTTGCCTGACGGTAGTGCTTGATAAGCCGCTCGCCCGTGCGTTCGACGAAATGAACGTCGAAGCGCTTCGGGTCTGCGGCGTCGGCGTAGCCGGCGAGCACGGTTTCCAGGTCCGCCACGAGTTGCGCCCTCTCCGCCTCGGTCAGGCCGGACTTCCGCTGCTCCGAGAGGATGTCATAGGCCTGCCACCAGAGCTCGCCTTCGCTCAGCGCCACCCCGTGGAGCTGCAGGATCTCGGCCCGGATCGCGTCCACAAAGGCTTGATCATCCAGCTGAATGGCAAGCCCGAGCGCGCGGCGCAGGTGCATGAAGGCGTGGAGACGCTGCTCGGAGGGAACGCCGCTCGCGGCGCGGTAAGCGTCGATGGCCAATCGCGCGAAGTGGGGTTCGCGCCGCGCGCCGGTCAGCACCTTCGGCCCAAGTTCCCAGATCAAGTCGGCGTAGTGGGCCTTCAAGGTGGGCGTCGTGAGCCCATCGGCGCGTAGCCGCCAAGCGTTCAGCACGTCCGCATCCACGGCCGCCAGAGGCGGGCTTTCCACGACCTCGCCATTCTCATAGGTGGCGCTGAAGCGGGGTCCGAAGTAGCCGCCCCAGGGGCTGGGGTTGCGGGGATACGGCCGGATTTCGGCCGCCAGCCGATCGGGCTTCCATAGCTCTGGCTCGCCTTCGGCTGCACCGACTCGCAGCGCCTCAGCCACGTCCGTCAGGTCGACAGGACCGCCGGCGCGATCGAACCGGGCCAGCACCTCGTCAGGCGTGTCACGCAGGGTCGATGATGATGCCATGGTCTATCTCGCGGGACTGACCGCCCGCGTAGAGACAGGCCGACGGCGACATGGGCGGGAGCCCGTAGAGGTATATAGGTATAGATGCGCGCCTCGGCGGGTCCCAACGCGAGAGACCTAGCGGCGTCGCCTCGCCCGACGGCCCTTTCCTCATGCCGCCGTGGCGAACTCTGGGAGCGTACACGACCCGTCGCTTACCGACGCTGGGGGACAGAGAAAGCGGCTCAGCCGCACGTAGTCGGGTGAGGTCACCTTGATCTCCGCCCAGGCGCCCTTGTCCGTGAGCGCCCGTGCAATGCGCCAGGCTGCGTCTTCCGCCATCGCGCCCGATCGGAAAACGAGCGGCGCGGCGAGCTGTTCAGACTGCACCATCCAACCCGCCTGCGTGGGGATGACCGAAATGGGATGAAGCACCGCTGTTCCTCCTCTCCTGCGCAAGCGTAGCCTTGGTCGATTTAGGTCGCTTGGGTGGGCCCACAAGAGGCTGGAGACGCAGATTTTGCTGCAGCTGAGCCAAGCGTGCGGAGGGGTAGATCAAGATCAGGCTGCAGCGCGACCCTGAACGCCTTTAGGCGGGCAGGCGAACCTGGGCGCGGAGGCGGGCATAGAGCTGAACCTCGGTCTGGTGCTGCATCTCGACCACGAGGGCGAAGCGTTGGCGCGTCTCGAACGAGGCCGCCCAGCCGGCTTCACATCGGACCACCAGGTGGTAGGAGCCGCCGTAGGCGTCGGTGTCTCGCGTGAAGGTCACGCTGGCGGTCTGGACGGTGTTCCGTTCGCGCTCGCGCGGCCCCGGCGCCATGCCGCAGTTGAACCGATTGTCGAGATCGGGGCGGCGACCCTCCGCCTGGGTGCGACGGCGAAAGTGATCGAAGATCAGCGCCGGATCACAACCGCGAACGAGGCGGAAGCTCATCCCGACGCCCGCATAGTCGGCGCGGGTATGGCGGACCGGGGGATCGTAGGCGAGGCTGACTCGGATGGTGCGGCGCCCTCCCGCCTGGAAGAGTTCGGGTATGGGGATCTGATAGACGGCGAAATGGTCGAGCGGCAGTTCGCCTTCGGCGAACAGGACCACGCGATGGTCGTCCGAGTAGGCAGCGCGTTCGGCGTCGGGCCGGCCATTCCCGCAGACCGCCCTTACCGCGTCATTGCCGAGCGGCTGCAGCCGCAGCTCCGCCGGCTGCGGGACCTCGCTGGCGCCGGCGAGAAGGGCCCGCATCAAATTGGCTGACGCGTTCGGGAACCGGCCCAGAAGCCGCGCCGCCTTCGACGCCACCAGGGGCGCTGCGTATGACGTGCCGGAGCCCGCGGTGAAGAGACGGTCCAGAAAGCGATGATGGAGGGTCAGCACGCCGGCGGAAGCGAGATCCTCGCCGAGGCGCAGCCGCCCGACCATAGGGTCGAACACCATCGTGCCGCCGACATCCACCAGGTCCGGCTTCGTGGAGCCCCCGATCCCCGGGCCGACGCGGGAAAACGGGGCTGGCTCCAGCTCCCGCGTAATCGGCCGAACATGCACGTCGTCGGCGAACTCTGGCCCCAGCCCCTCCCCATGCGCCAAGGCGCCGACGGTCAGGACGTTCATGGCGCCGGCGGGCTCGCAAATGCGATTGGCGGGTTCGGTGAGATAGCCCGGGTAGTCTGTCACCGCCTGCTCGATCCGATTGCCGCCGCGCGGCGCGCGGTTGCCGGCCGAGACGATGATCAGGACGTCGAGCTCGCGGGCCAACTCGTCCAGCGTCTGCGCCCAGGGACCGACCTTGCCGCCGTCATACGGACGCTTTGGATCGCCAAGCGCCACGACGAAGATGCGGCAGCCAAACCGTCCGTGCAGGCCGGCGATCGCCTCACGCATCTGGGTCGGCACGAGGCGACGGTCGTCGAAGCCGCCGCGGTCGTTGATCACCTTGGCGACGGCCAGCCTGGCGGTTCTCGCGAGCTGTCCGGCCTCGAGCTGCGCCCGCAGGTCGCCGAACAGCGCCACGCCGCTCACCCGGGTGCCGTGGCCCCACTCGTCGGCTGTGCCCAGGCTCTCCGGCGCACCTATGGCTCCCACAATGGCGTCGGCCAACAACGGGTGATCATTCACCCCGCTGTCGATGACGCCGACGATGGGCGCGTCGTCCGGCAAGGGGGCGAGGGCCGGAAGCTCTTCCAGCGTGAGGTTCAACGCCTCGCCGATGGCCACGTCCGGCTCAGGCGGGAGATCGAGAGCCGCAACCTCCTCTACATCGAGCAGCGTCCTGACGACCGCCCCGTCGGCGCGCAGCCTCAGCATGGTGATCGACGGGCCGACATAGCGGTCCAGGACCTCCCCTTCCCGCCTTTCGATGTAGTCCGCGATCTGGTCGAGCTTGCGCGTTCGCGCCTCGCGGCGCCCGAAGTCCCAGAGCTCCAGGTCCAGGACGAACTCGCGACCATCGGCGAAGTCCGCAGGCGCGGAGAAGCCCTCCTCGCGCAGGCGGATCCCGATGCGGTCCCGAGGGGTCACCGCGGCGATCTCTTCGACGCGATTGATGAACCCGCTGTACGCTGGTGAGGCCTGCCCGTCTGGGACGCCCCGCGCATAGGCGGCGAGGCGCTCGCGGAAGCCGCGCAGATCATCTTCGGAAGCGAACAGGACGAGCGTCTTGTCCTCATCGGTGGAGAGCACCGTCAGGCCGAGCCGCTCCCAGTCTTCCTCCAGCGTCATGCCGTTCATGCGAACGCGGAGGATCAGGGACGGATCGACGAACTCCGGTCGACGGCGGCGCTGCTGTTCTTCCACCGCCGCGGTGAGCTCGGCCTCGAGCCGGCCGCTGTGATGACCCGGATCCCGCGCGGGCGCGCCGCCGCCGCCAGGCCGCTTGCGGCGCTCCAGCTGCTCAGGCAGGCGGACAAGCCGCAAGTGGTCGTGTCGCGGCATGCCGGCTTGTTCAGTCCGAGGCCTTCAGGCGCGCCCTTCCGGATCGGCGGCGAACCTCATCGGCGATGGCGCGGCGGAGGTCCTGCTCGCGGACGGTCTTGCGCCGATGAATGACGGCCGACTTGATGGCCTGGACGCAGACGCGCTCGATCTCGGCATAGGAATAGCCTTCGAGCTTGCCCGCCTGGGCGAGCGGATCGAAGTCAAGGGCCACGTTCTTGAACTTCAGCTTAAGGAACCGCTCGATCATCTGCCGGTCGGGCCTGTCGAACCAAATCACCTCGTCAAAGCGGCGCCAGATCGCCGGGTCGAGCGACTGGTCGAGGTTCGTCGCGGCGATCATGAAGCCCTTGGGACGAATGCGGTCGATGAACAGCAGCAGGCTGTTGACGACGCGCCGCAGCTCATTGTGCTCGCTGGTGTCGTCGCGCGACCGCGCCAGAGCGTCGAACTCGTCGAGGAACAGGACGCAGGGCTGTTTCCGAGCGAACTCGAAGATCTTGCGGATGTTGGCCGCCGTCTCGCCAAGGTAGGACGAGATCAGCCGATCGATCTTGACCACGTAGAGGGGTAGCCCGAGCTCGGCTGCGAACACCTCCGCGCAGAGGGTCTTGCCGCACCCGGGAGGCCCGCAGAACAACAGCTTCGAGCGAACGTCGAGGCCGCGCCGACGGATTTCGTCCCCTCGGCGGAACTCGTGGATCAGGTCGACGAACACGCGCACGTTCTCATCGCTGAGCACGATGTCGCTCTTATTGTGCTCCGGCTCGACCCGCTCGACGAAGTCGCTGGCGGCGTCGGGGAACGGGATCAGGGGCGCCAGGGCCCTCGGGGCGGGCGTCGCAGGCTGGGCGTTATCCAGGGTCTTGCGAAGCGAGCGGGCGAGCACGCGGTTGTTCTTTTGTTCCTCTTCGAGGATGATCTGCTCGGCGACGGCCCGGAACTCGTCGTCCCGGCCGTAGCTCGCCAGCAGTTTCTTCATCAGCTCGCCGCGCGCCATGACGATTCGTCTTCAATGCCCCGCGGGACGTTAATGGAATTCCGAGACCCCGACCATTCGGCGCCAGGGCTTAAGATGGCGTCAACCATGCCGCTGCGCGAGGGGGCGGATGGCCGCGACCCTGCGCCCGACGAGCGATAGCGCCGTTTTGGACGAAGGGTTCACGCCCTGCGCCGCAGGGCTACTTGCGATGCCAAACGCCATCGACATCCCTGTAGTAGTCACCCGGCTTGAGCTTGGTGTCGCACAGCACATCGCGGGCGTCGCCTCCCGCTGGACCGGCATTCCGGTGGAGAAGATGCTGGAACGCAAGCGCGAGAAGCCCAACCACATGGAAGATACGCTCGGCAAGCGGGTTGTCGGGGAAGGTCGCCGGCGCCGGAGCCGATCACCGTGACCACCCCGGGCTGACGCGAGCCGGCGACCGCGAGCCCGGGATCGCCAGCTCCGGCCGCCAGAGCCTGGGTCACGAACTCGTTGATGAGCTGCTTGCGTCTCCTGCTCTACTCAAGCGACGGTCGCAGACAGATCGTCGGCTCTTGCTTCCCGGGCGACCTGTTCGGCTTCGCGCTCGACGACCGGGACTGCACCCCCGAGGCGAGGGCGGACCTCGAACTCATGGCCTATCCGGGTGCAGCCTTCGTCCGCTCGACGAAGGGCCGGCCTGATCCGCTGATGCAGGTCGCCCAGCGCTGCCTTGGCCACTAACGCGTTTTCGCCCAGCGCTTGCTCTCGATCCGCAGTCTGCCCGCCGCCGAGCGGATCGCCGCCGAGCGGATCGCC
This sequence comes from Phenylobacterium sp., assembly GCF_046290725.1. GTDB lineage: Bacteria > Pseudomonadota > Alphaproteobacteria > Caulobacterales > Caulobacteraceae > Phenylobacterium. The sequence goes on along the minus strand of NZ_JBKBUH010000006.1, from coordinate 18,628 downwards.
GCCTGTCTGGATGCCTCTTCGCATCTGCTGGTGGCGGGCGCGGCGCCCTCCCCCTGAGCCAGATCGAGCTCACGGACTTCATCGGCCTGTCGCCTGAAGCCACATGCCGAGAGGTGCGAAAACTCTGCGAGGCGGGGCGCCTTGCGCGGGCGTGTCGCAAGCTCCTCGTGCTTCCAGCTGGCCGACGCGGCGCCTCGAACCCTGCCTCGTCCGACGCGCGCCATATATCCTGATCGTCAGACACTAACCCTGGGTGCGTACGATGCCCGACAGCGAAAATCCCGAGATCGAAATCCTCAAGAGCTTCCAAGCGCCCATCGGCGCGATCCCTGACCGTCCCGTCGACACGCCACAGGATCTGCCGCTCGACGAACTGGTCGTCGTCGCGGAGGAGGCCTATCGCGCCCTCGACGCCTGACGGCCAATTGTGCAGACAGGGCTGGACGCCTACGGCGCCAGCTAAGCAGCCGCCCATCCGTACGGCCGGTCTACAGCGCCAGGATCGCTTCTACGCCGAAATAGCCGAGACTGGCCATCACCGAAGGCCAGAGTATGCAGGTCGTGGCGTTCGCCAGCAGGAAGCGCGAGCGGCGCATGGCGCTCCACCCGGCCGCGAACGGCGCGACCGACGCCGCCGGGCCCAGGAAGCGGCCGGCGATGATCGCCCCGGGGCCGCAGCGCGCGAAGAGGCCTTCCGTCACTTGGCCGACCTGATCCCCAAGACGGCTGGGGAGCCGCAGATTTCGCCGGCGCGCGGCGGCTCCCAGTTCGTAGGAGGTCCAGTTGCCCGCGAAGGCGCCGGCGGCCGCCCAGGCGAGCAGGGTTGGCGGCGCGTGCCCCGCGGCCATCACGCCGCCGATGACCACCAGTACGGGGGTCGCCGGCACGACTGCGCCCACCAGCACCAACGACTCCAGAAGCGCGCCAATCGCGAGAGCTGGTCCGGCCCAGCTGACCCCCGCGCGTAGCCACTGCTCGATGTCGATGAGTACGTCCTCCATCGGAGCTCTCCGACCATAGAGTTAGGTCGTCGTCGGCGCCTGTCCATACCTCTTGACTCTCCCGTGGCTTGACCCATTTCGCATCCGCGAAGTCGAGGTGAACCGTGGCTTTCGATGCTTCCTCTCAAGAGGCTGCCGACAAGGTCGCCGACGCTCAGTCGCCGACCTGGCCGGAAGCGCTGCGGCAGGCGCTGGCCTGCGCGACCGGCGGTGTGGATCCCGCGCCTACGATGGCGGCCTTCTCCAATTGGGCGCAGCAGGTCTGCCGACATCCCAAGCGCCTTGGCGAACTCGGCGCGGCGCTGGCCCGCGGCGCAGCCGCCATTGCGACCGCCCCTGCGGCGCGCGGCCAGTGGGCGTTCCAGCCCGATCGCGACGACAAGCGATTCGCTGGCGCCGGATGGGAGGCGCCGCCTTTCTCAGCCCTGGCCCAGACACAGCTCCTTCTCGAGCGCCTCTGGCGGACCGGATGCGCGCCCTTGCCGGGCCTTGCCGAACCGGATCGCCGCCGCGTCGAGCACCTGGGCCTGCTGAGCCTTGGGGCGATGTCCCCCAGCAACCAACCATGGGCCAACCCAGAGGTGCTGGCCGCCGCGGCGAGGAGCGGGGGCCGCACGCTCCAGGACGGCGCCGCGCTCTGGCTCGAGGACGCCGGCAGGCTTCTGCAGGGTAAGCCGCTTGCCGGCGAGGATGTGCTGAAGGTTGGGAGGGACGTGGCGGCCACGCTGGGCAAGGTCGTCTTCCGCAACCGCCTCATGGAGCTCATCCAGTACGATCCGGTCGCCCCGAGCGTGCGGCCGGAGCCGGTCCTGCTCGTGCCGGCGTGGATCATGAAGTTCTACATTCTGGATTTGACGCCGGAGGCGTCCCTCGTCCGTCACCTGCTCGAGCAAGGCTTCTCCGTCTTCGCCATCTCCTGGCGCAACCCCAGCGCCGAGGACCGCGAGCTCGCTCTGAACGACTACCGGCGCGAGGGCGTGGAGACCGCCATCGAGCTTGCGCGATCGATCTGCGGCGCGTCCGTACATGCGGTCGGTTACTGCCTGGGCGGGACGCTGCTGGCCATAGAGGCCGCCAGGCGCGGCCGGCTCGGCGACCCGGCGCTGGCTTCCGTGAGCCTGCTGGCCGCGCAGACCGACTTCGAGGACGCCGGCGACTACCGCAAGCTCCTCACCCAAGCTGACGTGGCCACCCTGGAGGCCGCGATGCAGGCGCAGGGCGTGCTCCAGGGCTGGCAGATGGCGCTGTCCTTCTACGGGCTGCGCGCCAACGATATGCTGTGGCCACGGATCGTGAACCGCTATCTCAAGGGTGAGGCAGCCGCGGCAGGTCCCCTGGAGACCTGGCTGGCGGACACGACCCGCATGCCGGCGCGCATGCACGCCGAATATCTGCGCGGCTGCTATCTGGAGAACCGCCTCGCGCGCGGCGAGATGATCGTCGCCGGCGCCCAAGTCGGCCTGAAGGATCTTCGGGCGCCGCTGTTCGTGTTGGGCGCCGAGCTCGACCACATTGCGCCCTGGCGATCGGTGCAGCGCCTTGAGCTCCACGCTTCGGGCGAGCGTACCTTCGTTCTCACCGGCGGCGGACACAACACCAGCGTCGTCAGCCCTCCGGGCAAACCCAAGGCCTACTACCGCATTGTGACCGCCGCGGCCGGATCGCCCTACATGCCGCCTCAGGCGGTGGAGAGCGCTCCGCGGCAAGAGGGCTCCTGGTGGCCGGCTTGGACCGGCTGGCTCGCCGACCGATCCGGACCCGCGGACCGCCCGCCGGCCAAGGCCAGGCCGCTCGGCGGACTCGCCGAGGTGGAGGCCGCGCCCGGGCGTTATGTCATGGAGCGCTGACCATGGGCCGCGTGGCGCTCGTGACCGGCGCCGGCCGGGGCATCGGCCGCGCCATCTGCGAACGGCTGGCGGCCGAGGGGCATCGCGTGGCGGGCCTCAACGTCCGGACGGCCACGGATTCCAGGTCCGATCTGGCCATGCCGCTTGTGACCTGCGACGTCGCCGATCGGGAGGCGTGCGCCCGCGCCGTCGCCCAGGTGGAGGCGCAACTGGGACCGGTCGACATCCTGGTCAACAACGCCGGCGTCACCCGTGACGCCATGCTGCACAAGATGGAGCCTGACGCCTGGGACACCGTACTCGCGGTGGACCTGACCGGGCTCTATAACGTCACGCGTCAGGTCCTGCCCGGCATGCGGGAGCGCGGCTACGGCCGGATCGTCAACATCGCGTCGGTCAACGGGCAGAAGGGCCAGATCGGCCAGACCAACTATGCGGCGGCCAAGGCCGGCGTCCTCGGCTTCACCAAGGCCCTAGCCCTGGAATGCGCGCGCAAGGGCGTCACGGTGAACGCCGTCTCGCCCGGCTACACGGACACGGAGATGGTGGCGGCCGTGCCGAAAACCGTGCTCGACGAGATCATCGCGCAGATCCCCGTCGGACGGCTGGCGCGGCCGGAAGAGATCGCCCGCTGCGCCGCCTTCCTTGCGGCCGACGAGTCAGGGTTCATCACCGGAGAGACGCTGAACGTGAACGGCGGGCAATACCTCGCCTGAAGCGTGGTCTTGTGCGTCCGCGGACCCGTCCTAGATTCAAAAAGCTGGAGGAAGACCTCTTCAATCTAGGGACCTCAGCAATGAGCGATCTTTATCGAAGCCAATACGGATCGATACCCGCTCAGCGCGCCGACATGGCGGTGGATGCGGGCCTTCGATCTTTCATGATCGGGGTCTACAACAAGGTGGCCCTGGGCCTGGTCGTCTCGGCCGCCCTCGCCTACCTGACCTCGAGCGTTGCGCCGATCCGCGACCTGATGTTCGTGGTGAGCGCAGATGGCCGACTGGCCGGCATGGCCCCGCTGGGCTGGATCGTCGCCTTCGCCCCGCTGGGCATTCTGCTGGTTTCGGGGTTTGCGATGCGAAACCCCACCAGCGGCGCGGCGAGCGCCCTCTACTGGACCATTGTCGCCTTGATCGGGGCGTCCCTGGGCGTGGTGGGCCTGATGTACACCGGCGCCTCCATCGCCTCGATGTTCCTGATTACCGCCACCGCCTTCGGGGCGCTGAGCCTCGTGGGCTACACGACCAAGAAGGACCTCACCGGTTTCGGCTCCTTCCTGATCGTGGGCGTGATCGGCCTGATCATCGCGAGCCTGGTGAACCTGTTCCTGCGCTCGGAAGCCGTGCAGTTCGCGGTCAGCGTGATCGGCGTGTTCGTGTTCGCGGGCCTGATCGCCTACGACACCCAGCGCCTCAAGCTGAGCTACTACGAGCTCGGCGGGATCGAGGCCGCGCGCGGGGTGGCCACCAGCTACGGCGCGCTCAGCCTCTACATCAACTTCATCAACCTCTTCCAATTCCTGCTGTCCCTGTTCGGCCAGCGGCGGGACTGAGGCGACCCCATAACCGGCACGGAAAGGAGGTGAGATCGGATGGCTGAAACCAAGACCCGCACGGCGACGTCGGGCATGTCGAAGGAGGAGGAGATCCTGGCCTACAGCGCAATCGCCGTCCTCATCGCCGCCATAGGCTTCGTCGTCGGAGCGATCTTCATGGGCGCCTGACTAGGCGCCCTTCTTTTTTGCACGCTTGGACGCCGGGCCACGCCCACAAAGAAGAAGGCCCCGGGAGAGGGCGGAACTGGCGAGAACCGCTCTCCCGGGGCTGTCCGGAGCGCTGAACGGCGCCCCGCCCGATCAGTGGACCGTCTGGCCCGTGCTGATCGGGATTCGCTTGGCCTGAGCCTCGGCCTTGGGCGACTTCGGCGCGGTGATGGTCAGCACGCCATTGTGGAAGCTGGCGGTGATCTTCTCCTCGTCGAGCTCGCCCAGGGACAGGCGGCGCTCGAAGCGGCCGTAGTAGCGTTCGCTGTAATGCCGCTCCTTGTCCTCGGTCTCCGCCTTCTTCTCGCCGCAGATGATCAGCACGCCGTCCTGCAGCGAGACCTCGACGTCTTTCTCGTCAAGGCCCGGTAGCTCCGCGCTGATCCGGTAGACGCCGTCCTTGTCCTGCACCGCGATGCTCGGCCAGTTCACGGCCGAGGTCTGGGCGGTGAGATCCTTGAAGACGGAATCGAAGAGCCGGTTCATCTGGTCGCGGAGCCCCGCCATCGCACCGAATCCATCGAAGGCCGGCCCGAACCAGTCCTGACGCGACTGAGCGGCGGGACTGCGGTCGTTCGCCCCTTGCGTGGCGAGATCCTTATGATCCATCGCTTGCCTCCTTGCTGGAACAATTCGCGAGGAGTCCGCGGCGCGGGGCGCGGGCGTCCGCCGGCTGGGAGACGCAAGCTTCGGCGCTCGCCTGACCGGCTGTCCATGACACCGGACCGTGCCGCGTCGCCACGTGCGGCGCGCCGGCCAGGTCCCCGGCCGACGAACTCCTCGGCCGCCACATCGGCGGCATACGGAGAACTAGGTCAAAGCCTTGGGCGCACAAGGGCCAACCTTGCGTCTTGCATTCACCCGGCGAAGACTGGGAGGGGCAGACCGGCGTCTCGACGCGCAGCTGCAGCTGGCGGCCGTCGGGCGCATAGCGGATCAGGCAATCCGCGCCCCATCTCGCGATCCACAGGAAGCCGTCCGCCACGCCCGGGCCTCCCTCGATGAACACCTCCTGGTCATGCAGCGATGGCTGTTCTGGCTCGTAGCGGCAGCGCCAAATCAGCTTTCGGCGGCTGTCGGCGAAATAGAGCCGCTCGCCCTCGGGGCTCCAGGCCAGGGTCTTGGCGACGCCGTTGTCGCCAAGAAGGCGATGGCTGCGACCATCTGGCTCCATGGCAGAGAGGCCGCCGGTGAACCGGGTGACCGGACGTGGGGCGCCGTCAGGAGCGATGTTGTTATGCATGGTCCCAAGCCAAAGGCGGCCCTGCGTGTCGCAGTGGCGCTCGTTGGACCGGTTCTCAGAAGGGCCCTTCCCCAAGGATGCAGGACGGCGCCTGCTGGATGGCCGATCGGCGTTCCCGAAGGCTAGGAAGCGAGGCGGATCTGGTCGCGCTCCGGCGGGAAGTAAGGCAGCAGCTCGACCTCATCTGGCCGCACGTGCGAGGCGGTCAGGTGCGAGAGGAGTTCGGCCCCGCGTTGCAGCAACTGCGCGCGATCGGTGCTCTCCGGCAGGATGATGCCGGAGATATCCTGCGAGCCCCGTAGCTTGGCGACAACAAAGCGGCGGTTCATGCCCGGAAAATGCGCTGGCCGCCAAACTGTTGCAGACCGGGCGGCGCTTCAAGCTGTGGCTGCGACGCTATTCTCGAGCGCCCGGCGCACACGCTGGGCGAGCTCCGCCTGCGAGAACGGCTTGGTGAGCACCTGTTCGGCGGCCAGGTGCTGGATCGCGCTGTGGTCGGCAAAACCAGTAGCCATGAGGATCGGCAGCTGCGGCCACTTGCCGGCCGCGAGCTTGGCGAGCTCGATGCCGTTCATCCCCGGCATGGCGAAGTCAACGATGAGCAGGTCTATCTTGTGGCGTCCTGCCAGCAACTCCAGCGCCGCGCCGCCGCTGCCTGCTTGCAGCACCCGATAGCCGAGTTGCTGGAGCATCTGGCATGTGATCTCGCGGACGAACTCGTCGTCATCGACAACGAGGACCGTTCCGCCCTTCTCCGCCACTTTCAAGCCGTCGGCCAGCAGCGAGGTATGGGGGTCTGCCCGGGCCGCGGTCGCCCGCGGCAGGTAGACCTTTACGGTCGTGCCACGGCCGAGCTCCGTCTCGATCGCCACGCCACCGCCCGACTGCTGGGCGAAGCCCAGCACCTGGCTGAGCCCCAAGCCCGACCCCATGCCCGCAGGCTTTGTTGTGAAGAAGGGCTCGAAAACGCGGGCCAATACTTCGGCGGGCATCCCCGAGCCTGTGTCGCTCACCGCCACCATGACATAATCACCCGGTTCCGGTTCTTCCGGCCGCACCCGGGCGCCGGTGATGGTGACGTTGCCGGTCCGGACAGTAAGGCGCCCGCCCACGTCCATGGCGTCGCGCGCGTTAATGGCCAAGTTCAAGACGATCATCTCGATCTGCGTCGGGTCGACCAGGGCCGGCCAGAGAGCTCTCCCGAGCGTCAGCTCAAGCGCCATGCTGCCGCCGATGGCGCCTTGCAGCAGGCTGCGCATGCTCTCCAGCGCCTCGTTGAGGTTGACCGGCTGGGGCGTGAGCTTCTGGCGGCGAGAGAAAGCCAGCAGCTGCTTGGTCAGCATCGCGCCGCGCTCGGCGGCCTGCCGCATCATCTGGATCCGCGCCTGCGCCCGGTCGGGATCGCCGCCGCGTTCGAGCATGCCGAGGCCGCCTACGATCAACTGCAGCAGGTTGTTGAAGTCATGGGCGATGCCAGCTGTGAGCTGACCAACGGCCTCTAGGCGCTGCGTTTTCAGCAGCGTCGCCGCCATCTTCTCGCGCTCAGCGATCTCCGAGAGCAGCTGGCGGTTTGCGGCGGCGAGCTCCGCCGTGCGCTCCTCCACGCGGCGCTCGAGCAGCTCCGCTGACGTCTTGAGCGCGGTGATGTTCGTGGCCGAGGCGACATGGCCAAGGTAGGCCCCGTCGCACTCGCGCGGGGCTGCCTCGCAGTGCAGCCAGTGCAGGGCGCCGTCCTTGCCCCAGACCCTGTACTCGAGATTGAGCGTCGCACGCGCCAGGCGGGCCTGGCGCCAAGCCGCCTCTACCGCGGACCGGTCCTCATCCAGGATCGGGATCTGCCAACCTGAGCCAGCGAACCCCTCGGGCGGCTCGCCGAACAGGTCCGAATGCCGCCTGTTGGCATAGATAACTTGGCCGTCCCGGTCCGTCATCCAGATCAGCGATGGGGCGTTGTCGGCAAGGCTGCGGAACCGGCCTTCAGATTCGCGCAGCGCCTCGGCGTCCCGCAGGCGTTCAAGCATGTAGGCCTCAGCCTCGCGCTGCCGGAGCCGCGCGCGCAGGGCCGTGTTCGCCGCGCTCACCAACGTCGTCGGGTGCAGCGGTCGCTCGAGGATCGTTAGATTGCCCAGACGTTCGAAGCGCGCCTCTATCTGACCGGTGACGCTGCTCTCCCGGTTGCGCAGCAGGATGATCGGATAGTCGGACCAGGGCGGCTGCGTCTCAAGCCAGGAGAAGAGCGGCTGCGGATCGAACCGGTCGAAGGCTTCCTCGGCGACTAGCAACCCGCCGGTCTCAGCATAGCCGCCTGGAATGGCAAAGCCGTCGATCACCCGCACCGGCAGGCCGCGGTCGCGCAGAAGTTCGCCGTTAACGTGTCCCTCCTGGCCGATCGGACACAGAACCAGCATGGGATCCTGGACCGGATCGGGCCTCATCGGTCCTGGGCTCCGACAACGCTCAAGGCGGGCCGGCGAAAGCCGGCGCGCCGATCAACGTACGGTGGGTTTGCTCCGACGCCGGTCTCACGCCACAGTCCGTGCAAGCGGATGCGGCGCCCGTGCGACGCAATGTCCACCACTTCCTCCCACCTTCTGCCCGCGGACGGGTGCTCTCGGGCTCGGCTGCATGCCTGTGCACTATAGAGCACAAGCGAGCGGGCCATGCCAGCAGGGGGGCTTCGCAACGAGTGCTATCCTGCTGGTTCACTACGGATAATCGCGGCGTTCAGCAATATTTGGACCGCCAGTAGGATAGGTCGGCCGCCGCTCGCCGACGTCGTCTCGGCCTCCGGATGCGCCCAAACAGTCGGATCGCCGGCGGTTTCGAGCGCGGCTGTTTGTGTCCCGCCGCACAGCCCAAGACGCTTCAGCCGAGGATCAGCCAAGCGCCCGAGCTCGCGTTCGAGGCGAATCAGAGACGTCGATTGCGAGCACCGTTTGCTTCCGGGTTCGGAACCTGCGCCTCGATCTGGTCGACCCAGCTTCGAGCGTCGCCGCCGGGACTCAGGTCACGAGAGAGGGCTTCGAGCGGCCGGTCCACTGTTCGACTTCGGCGATATCTCGAGCGGCTGCCGCCAACGAGGCCAGTGCGGAGCCGACGGTCATGGCCTGGCGCGCCGGGTGAGCCTCGAATCGTTCCACGTAAACGCGCAAGGTCGCACCTTTGGTGCCGGTGCCGGACAACCGATACACTATTCGCGATTGGTCGGCGAAAACGATCTGCGCGCCCTCATGCTCAGACACCGTGCCGTCGACGGGATCGACGTAGCGAAAATCGCCGGCATGGAGGACGCGCCGTCCGGCAATCCAACGATCCTCGAGTGTCGGAAGACGGCCGTGCAGCGCCGCCATCATTCCATGGGCGCTCTGCGCGGGAAGATCCTCGTAGTCCAGCCGAGCATAGTAGTGACGGCCAAACTGTCGCCAGTGCGACTGCATAACTCTGGCTACGTCCCCTTCCCGCGCCGCCAGGATGCTGAGCCAGAACAGCACCGCCCACAGACCATCCTTCTCCCGGATGTGACTGGAGCCCGCGCCGAAGCTCTCTTCGCCGCACAGGTTGATCAGACCCCGGTCAAGCAGGGCGACGAAGTACTTCCAGCCGGTGGGGGTAACATAGCAGGGCACGCCGAGGGCGCGGGCGACATGATCCACAGCCCGGCTCGTCGGCATCGACCGTGCGATGCCCGCGATTCCACGTGCGTAAGCCGGTACGGCCGTCGCATTGGCCGCCATCACCGCAAGGCCGTCGCTCGGCGTAACGAAGACACCGCGACCGAGGATCATGTGCCGGTCGCCGTCGCCGTCGGAAGCGGCCCCGAAATCGGGCGCGTCGCTTCGGAACATGGCCTCCAGCAGGGCGCGCGCGTGTGTCGGGTTAGGGTCGGGCTGCAGACCGCCGAAGTCGGGCCTTGGCAGGCCGTTGACCACGGATCCGCAGGGCGCGCCCAGCCGCCGCACAAGGATTTCCTGAGCGTAGGGCCCTGTAATGGCGTGCATTGCGTCATAGCGCAGCCGGAACCTGTCACCGGACAGCAGTCGGGAGAGCCGGTCGAAATCAAACAATGATTCCATCAGCGCCGCGTAGTCGGCCACGGGATCGAAAATCTCAACCCTTGTATGCCCGAGCGTCGTCAACCCAATCCGTTCGAGGTTCAGGTCGGATTGATCCATGGTCCTGTAACTGCGAATGCGCTGTGACGCCGCGAATATGGCCTGCATTATGGGGTTGGGCGCTGGTCCGCCATTGGCCAGGTTCACCTTGACCCCAAAGTCACCCCCGGCCCCCCCTCGGTTGTGGCTGGCCGTCAGCAGGATTGCGCCCGCCGCGGCGCGCTTGCGGATGACGCAAGAGGCTGCAGGCGTGGAAAGAAGGCCGCCTTGGCCCACCAACAGCACTGGGAAGTCGTTCGCGGCGGCCATCTTGGCGACCGTCTGGAGTGCTGGGCCGCTGTGATAGCGGCCGTCGCCGCCGATCACGAGAGGGGCGGCTCGCGAGAGGGCTCCGGAGTCGAAGATCGATTGTACGTAATTCTCAAGATAATGGCGCTGCTGGAACGTCGAGACCGGCTTGCGCAATCCCGAGGTTCCGGGCCTCTGATCGTCGAAGGGGCGCGTTGGGACGGATTTGACCCCAGCATCCGCCATTTCGAGCCTCCTTCGGAAAAACACACGACACATCGGGCGGCGTGAACGACGTCCGAGAAGACCTCGCTCGCCGCGAACGGAACGTCTGCCAGCGCCGTCGCGCATTCTAGGCTTCTGGGGCTCGCCCGACGGCGCTTCCCGTGGAGAGCCGTCCATCGGCGGCGCGGAGCACAGCGATTTGGGTGTCCGCCCCTTGACCGGAGCCCTACGGCTCGACCCCGCCAGCGCCAGCATCAGGCGCCAGCGGCGGACACAGGAAGCGGCTCGCTTGCCGGCAATCATGCGACATCAGCTGTATTTCCGCCCAGCCGCCGTTGTCCGCGATCGCGCGTCCGACACGGCAGGCCGCGTCCTGCGCTTTCGCGCCGGAGCGAAAGACGAGCGGTCCAGCCAGAAGGTCGGAATGAACCAGCCATCCGGCGGCTGTGGGAACTATGGAGACGTTGTGAAGCATGGTCCCCTCCCGTCCTGTACTTCCACGATCTAGGTCGGCGAAGCTGGCGGACAAGTCAGCGTATGGCGCGCGCCATCGGCTTGATGGCTCTTGGGCCGCCTGATCGGGGGCCCGGCATGCCAGCGGGCCAGGTGATTGACCGTCGGTGCGACGCCTTCGCCGCATTCGAGCCGATCGACCGTGCACTATATTGCTCGAGCTGGCGGGGGCCGGCAGATGAGGGCCAGCGCAATTCCGCTCGCGCACGCCAAGGCGACAGTGTTCCAGCACGTTCTTCTTCTCGATCCCGATCAAGCGTTCCGCTCACAGTTGGCGACCTGTTTGAGGAGCGCTGGCTTCGCCGTTCGAGAGGGGGAGGACGGCCGCGCCGTCTCCACGACGCTCACCCCGGCCGAAGTGCTGATCGTAGAGATGCTTATGCCAGAGACAGATGGCGTCGAGGCGATTCTCAAGGCGCGAGCGCTCTGGCCCGAGGTCGCGGTCGTCGCCACGACGGCGGGATGTGGCGCGTTGCAGCCCGACTATCTTCTGTCTCTCGCGCTTCACCTTGGAGCCGATGCTGCGGTCAGCAAGCCTGCACCGACCGCGGCCTTCTGCACCGCCATCAAGGAGATCGGCGCCCGCCGCGGCCGCTGACTCATTGGAGAGCCGCCACCCGCTGCGGGATAGATGATGGCCGCGGATGGGCGCGCGCGCCCGAATCCGCCGGTCGCGATGCGCCGGCGCTCGCGGCCACCGTCGAAAATCCCTAGCGAGGCAATGCACGAGATCAGTTTCGCCGGCGGCCTGAAGCACTATGTCCGCGGCGCCACTTGGTCCCAGGCGGCCACAGATCGGCTTCGCGCGAACGCCAACAAGCCCGCCCCCGACAGGACCAGATCGACCCCCAGGAGATACCCGAGGAAGATTGGCGCCGCGATCGGGGCGATGAGCAGCGCTAAGGCCGCCAGAGCTATATCCACTGCGGCCGCCACCAGCAGCCAATACCAGCCCCGAGCCTCGACGCGTCGCATCCGGAACGCTGCGACGGCGGCCGTGACCCCGGAGGCGATGAGGTAGGCCGCTACCAACAGCGTAATCGTCCAGGCGCCGAGAAAGAGATCGAGCAGGAGCAGCACGCCGGCAACGAACGCCGCGATTGTCGACACCAGCCGCCAGCCCCAGGCGCCGCGGCGCCCGCTCCGAAAAAGCCCGACGAGGCCGACAACGCCGGCGGCGATCAACAAGACAGCGAACAGAGCAACCGTGGCCAGGCCGGCGATCAGCGGCGCCACAATGGCCAGTACGCCCAGCAATATCCAGAGCACGGCGTCGAGGGAAAGCCAGAACCTCACGCCGAAGCGGCGGGGGCGGCTCGCTCCGACGGTCGTCGCCGTGGCGTTCTTCATAGTCATGTCGGGGTCCTCCGTGTCGGTCTTTACAGCTCAGCTGTTGGGTGGGGCGGCCAGAGGCCGATCATCCAACCACGGGTCGGGGCGAATCCGCCCCAGCGGGATGTCCAGCAGGGTCTTGGCGAGGTCGACCTCGTGGACGTGGACATTGCGCGCATGCTCGCGAAGTATGGCCAGCGCCCTGGCCTCCTCCTGCCCGTCATCGACGCGCACGAAGATCGCCAAACCGCCCATCGCCAGGTCGTGCTCGAGCATGTCGGGATCGGCTTCGCCGAGAACGCGGCGGCGGATGGATCTGGCGAGCGTCGTCGCCAGCACGCCGCCACCGACGGCCGCGCTCAGCGCCGCCGCCGCAGCGCCGCCGGAGGCCACCACGATGGCGCCTGCGCCCAGCGTGGCGACCGCGAGCAAGGTGCCAAAGACCAGCACGTTCAGAGCGGCCGCATCGTCGCGAGTGACCAGGTCACGCCTGGGCAACTGGTCGACTTCCGCTAGCGCGGTGGGCTCGACATAGTAGTGGTGCAGCTTGTCCAGGATCGCCTCTCGGCTACCCATCAACGAGATGCGCGCGCGATCCACGCCGGCCAGGAGCAGAGCCTCGACGATGCGATCGAAGGCGTCTCGCGAGTCGGCGATGCCGACGACTTCGCGCACGCGCGCGACCTCGATCGGCGGGGCGTCGGGTTGGCTCATGGGTAGTCCTCCATCGGCGCTCCAGGCGCCACATCGTCGAGCGGCAGGATGAGAACGGCCGCCGTCCCGCGTCCGGGCCTTGAGCGAAGCCGCAGGCGTCCGCCCGCGGCCTCCGCAAACTTGCGGGCGCGCCACAGGCCAAGGCCGCGCCCTTGACCCTTCGTCGAGAAACCGAAGCTCGTAGCCCTGGCCAGGTCGTCCGGACGGATTCCCGGGCCGGTGTCCGCCACCACAATTCGCACACAGCTCCCGACGGGCTGGGCTGGCTGCCGGAGCGCACGGGCGCGGATGACGATGCGCCCTGGCCGCTCGTCGAGCGCCTCCTTGGCGTTCTTGAGGAGATTGATCAATACGGCCACCAGCTCTGCAGAGCCCGCGCCGAGCGGCGAGAAGCGACCGAACACCTCGCAGTCCAGACGCTGACCTGCCGCCAGGCAGGGCTGGAAGGCCGCCCCTGCCGCATAGAGGGCGCGCGGCAGATCGGCGACGCCGCCGCTGAGATGGGGGCCGCCGTTCGGATGCAAGGAATCCGACCAGCCGGCGAGAAGCGCGGCCGAGTGGGAAACGGCAAGATCGAGGGCGCCGAACAATAGCCCGGGCGTAAAGGCTGACGCTTGGGCTTCGTCCGCCTCGCGGTTCGACCAGGCGCGGCGCAGGGACCTTGTCGCAGCCTGGATGATCATCAGGTCGTTGCGCACATCGTGGGCGATCCCGTGCAGCTGCTCGACGTTCATGGCTTCCCTCCCCGGTCTGCGCGCCTGTTGCGGTCGTCGGCCGACCGCAACAGGCGCGGACCGGCGCCGACGGTCAGGCGATGACGATGCGGTTGTCGACGCTGGTGACGCCGGGGGCGGACCAGGCGGAGCGTTCCGCCTCCTGCCGTTCCGCCCAGGAGCGGACGGACCCGCGCAGGATGACGCGGCTGCCGTCGACTTCGACCGTGACCTTGTTGGCGTCGAGCTGGGCGCTGCGCACGAAGGCGTCCTCGATCTTCTTCTTCACGTCCGACGGGGTAACCTTCGGTTTCACGGTGATCAGGTTGCTGATGGACTTCACGCCCCGGATGGTGCGGACGGCCCGCTCGGCGGTCTCCTTTTGGTAGTTCCACTCCACCTCACCTTCGAGGGTGAGACGGCCATCTTTGGCGATGACCTTAAGCTTCTCGTGCGTCAGCGGGAGGTCCCGCTTGAGCGCCTTGACCGCCTCCTCGGCGATGTCGGGGTCGGGCCGCTCGCTGCCGGTGTCGTACTTGATCTCCAGCTCGTTCGCGACGCCCTTGACGCCCTGGACACGTTTGGCGGCCCGCTCGGCGTAATAGGAATCCATGTACTTCTTGGTGTAGCCCGTGAGGGTGACCACCCCGTCGTTGACCGCCACGGCGATGTGGCTGTCGTCCTCGATCGAGGGATCCCAGCGGATCTCGTCCTCGACGTCGCGCTTGATGTCGGTGTCGGTTCTGAAAAGGGCCATGGTCAGGGTTCTCCTATGCTTTAGCGCCGGCGGGGGGCCGACGTCAGGACAGTCCCACCCCCCGCCAGGGGCATCTTGACGACCATCAAGACCGGCCGCGCGGGCTCCGCCATTCTCCGGTCCACGGCGCGCAGAGGTCGCAGCGGCGATCGCCTGACGGCCGCTTGAAGGAGAAGCAAGCATGCGATCGAAGCGCGTCTGGATACTGCTCGCGATTGCCGTGGTCGTGATCGTGGCCCTGTTCATTTGGAAACCCTGGCGAGAGGCCGCGCCGACTCCGTCGCCGCAGGCCGGCCCCGTGGCCAGCCAGACCCCGTCTCCTGCCAACCGCTATGAGCCTGAGCGTGCGCAGGCGGAGGCCGGCGCCCAGCAGGCGCTGGACGCCGAGGCCGTCGCGGTGCTGGCCAAGACCGACGAGGCGCAGAGCCGGATCGCCGCCAAGGACAAGGCGGGAGCGATCCGGGCCCTTGAGGAGGCCGCCGGCAAGGCGGATATACTTGTCGGCCGAAATCCAGCGGCCGCGCTCATTCCGGCGGCGACGGAGGTACAGATCATCGACGTGGCGCCGGCCGACCTGGGCCAGGTGCGCAAGCTTCGCCGCGCGGTCGAGCTTGCGGTGCTCACCGACGACTTCCCGAAGGCGCGGGTGGCCCTGGATGGCATGCGCAGCGAGATTCGAGTGCGCACTTACTATCTGCCCCTCGCCACCTACCCCGCGGCGCTCGCCTCTGCGGCCGGGCTGGTGGAGCGCGGTGACTTGACTGGGGCGGCCGAGGCTCTGGATCGCGCCCGAAGCACGCTTGCCATGACGGATGTCGCCATACCGCTGCCGCTGCTGGCGGCGGAAACGGCCGTGGAAGCCGCCAAGGCGGATACGGACGCCCAGAAGAAGCTTGGGCATGTCGAGGCGGCGCGGGCCGCGCTCGAACGTACCGAGGCGCTCGGCTACGCCAGTCGCGACGTCCGTAAGGCGCTTCTGGCCGAGATTCGTGAAGTCGAGCGCCAGGCCAAGGGCGGCTCGGACATCAAGGCCGGGCTGGAGCAGTTGCAGGAGCGGATTTCGAAGGCGATCGGTGACCTGAAGGCCGAGCGCAAGAGCGCTGAAGCCTGAGGCGGCGCCGCCTACGCGACTAGCCGTGCCCGCCGTCGGCGCCGACGGCGGGCCGGACGCGATAGCGGGAGCGCGAGCCGGTTCGGATGTTGACCGTCGTCAAGGACTCGTCGCGCGCAGCCTGTGTTAACCTTTCAAGAGGCAAACATGGAAGGCGTGAGGGACATGTCTAAGCTTGCTCTCGTAAACGACGATCAAGTTGGGGCCTTTGTTCAGCAGCTTCGCCTCTGGCGGATTCAGCGGCGGCCGGGGCAAAGCCTCTACCATGAGGGCGATCCTGCCGAGTTCGTCTACCGCGTCGACAAGGGCTGGGTGCGGCTTCTGCTCGATGGTGAAGACGGGCTGCGCCGGATTTTCGCGTTCGTGGGCCCAGGCGATTACTTCGGGGCGAACCTGCAAGTGCGAGACTGCACCGCAGAAGCTTGCACCGACCTGCAACTGACGGTGATCCCCGTCGCCGGGCTCCTGCGGATCGGTCGAACCGATCCGGTCGCGCTACTGGAACTCTTCGAGGCATGCACGAAGCACTACCGTGAGCGCGTCGAGGTCGGGCGCGGGCAACCGTCGGCGGCCGAAAAGCTTCGCGCATTCATCGCGCGGATGGGCGAGCGCATCACCAGCGGTGGCCGAAGCGGGATCTGCCTGCCCTTCAGCCAGGTTGATCTCGCCAACTATCTCGGCGTCGCGCCCGAGACCCTGTGCCGCGCCGTGGTCCAACTTTGCGAGCGCGGGGAACTGGCGCGTCACGGCCGCCGGCTCTGGATTGGCGGATGCCCGCCCCCCCGCCAGAAAACAGGAAAGCAAGCCAAGGAACTTGGGGCCTGCGACGCCGCCCATGCCTGGTGACGCAGGAATCCAGCAACGCTGACCAGGCCATTGGGGGCTGATCCCGGTCGCGGATCGCGCCTCCAGCCCACGTCGCTAGTGGAGCGGTCCCCCCTGTCGATAGGCGGTCAGCAATCCGATGGCCTCGCGATCACTGATCTGGGATTCCGTCCCAACGTCGAGCTCGGCGGTCCTCGGCAACGGCTGCAGCACGATCAACTCGTCGGCCTCGATGCTGAGGGCTTGCAGGTCTTCATCGAAGGCTCGGCGGGCGATAAGCACCAGTCGGGCCGGACTTCGCCGCCGCGCCGCGGCGATGGCAGCGAAGGCTAGCGCGGCTGGCGCGGCCGTATCAATCACCAAGATCGCAGTCTTGCCGGCGGCTCCAAGGCTGCGCCGAAAGGGGGCGTAGAGCGTCTGGCGACGCTGTAGGGCCTCGAGCGCGAGTCGCCATTGCGCGGCGAAGACGTCGGGGGCCAAGTCGTCGCCGGGCGCCTTGAGAGTGACGAGAGAGCCTGCATCGGCAATGGCGCCCACAAGCGCGCGCGGGGCGGAGGGCGAAGCGACCCCTTCCACGAACATGAGATCCAGGTCGCTGCCGAGGGCGCTGGCGATCTCTACCGCGGTCGCCACGGCTTCGGGCGCTGCGGCCAACACGATCGACGGCGTGCCGATCAGGTGCTTCAGCCGCTCGGCGGCGAGAGCGTCTGCGGCTCCTGTCTTCGACGGCATGGGGCGGGCCGTTTGCTCGGCGTCTCGCAATGAGACATCTTCCAGTGGTGCCTGCAGCTTTCCGGCCACGCCGCCGATTCCCTCATCATGCTTTGGGTTTGGAAGCTGGACGTAGAGGTCGGGAAGCGCCAGGGGACTATCGTGCACACTGGGGTTCTAGGGTTTGATTGGTCTCAAGCCGGACTGCGGCGGCACGCCCACCAAACGGCTCCGTTCCGACCGCCGCAGAGCCCGCCCTATCGAGTTCATCCAGGTGTTCGTTGCCTCGACCGATCGAGGGCGAGGACGCTTGACGGCATGCGGCCACGCAGGCCCCGGCCGCTAGCCGAGTTGCAGGCTGCTCAGGAAGGCTTGCGCATCGTCAACCGTTGAACGAGTCTGTCAGTGGCACGTCAGGGCGTCCCTTTCAGGATATGTCATCATCGATGCCAGCAGCGTCGTCCCAATCCTCGGCCGTGTGCGCCGCAGCGCGGCAGCGCTTGCTCGCCGCTCAGCCGCCGACAGGCCCATCAGGCATGCCGTCGGCTCCAAGAGCGCCTCCGCCTCGACCCTCTAACCTTCGATCGATCCGCGACATCAATATGGCGCGACCACGCCGAGACAGCACCGCATTCTTTTGCATATTCAACCAGGGATCGCCGGAGTGGTTTGCGGGCTTCGCAACCCCAGCGACTTGGGTGCACTACCTCTTCGGCGACGACACCTAGGCGGCCATTTGTGAGGACGACGTAGCCGTCGCCGTCAGCTGAAGGTAACCGTCGCCCTCGGTGATGCGGACAGTCGCGCCGTCGCCCACCTCGCCCTTCAGGATCATGTCGGCCAGGGGATCCTGCAGGTGTCGCTGCACCGTTCGCTTGAGCGGACGCGCGCCATAGACCGGGTCGTAGCCTACCCGGCCGAGCCAGGCGCGCGCCTCTTCGCTCAGTTCAAGCGTGATCTTCCGATCCGCCAGCAACTGCTGCAGTCGGGCGACCTGGATGTCCACAATGGGACCCATGTGCTCAAGGCCGAGGCGATGGAACAGGATGATTTCGTCGAGTCGGTTCAAGAACTCGGGCCGGAAATGTGCGCGCACGACTTCCATGACCTGTGGTTCCACGCTCTCGACATTTTCGCCTTCCGCCAGGCTCGAGAGAAACTGGCTTCCGAGATTGGAGGTGAGGATGATGAGGGTGTTGGAGAAGTCGACCGTGTGGCCCTGCCCGTCCGTCAGCCGTCCGTCGTCGAGGACCTGTAGGAGAACGTTGAAGACGTCGTGGTGCGCCTTCTCGATCTCGTCGAACAAGACCACCTGGTAGGGCCGTCGCCGCACCGCCTCGGTGAGCACGCCGCCCTCCTCATAGCCGACGTACCCCGGTGGGGGGGGGGGGGGGGGGGGGGAGGGGGGGGTTTGGGGGGGGGGGGGGGGGGGTGGGTGGGAAACCTGCACGTGGTCATTGCATAGGAGGAAAGA
>NZ_JBKBUH010000012.1:0-1621 GCF_046290725.1 Phenylobacterium sp. | reverse complement strand
GGCGTGTTGAGCGCGAACAGATCCGCGTCCCACTCCTCCGAGGTGGAGGCGTGCCGCCGGTCGGTGCGCGCCAGCCGCTCCACGCCGCCGACCGTGCTGCTCGCGGCGAGCTTGGCCGCCAGCCGGTGGGAGTCGGCCTTGAGGGCGGCCTCGCGGCAGATCGCGCGGATGAGGTGGTGCACCAACAGCGTCTCGTCCGCCTGCCAGCGCCGTCCGTCCCACAGCAGCCACCTGCCCCAAGCGGCGCAGTAGCGCCAGTCTTCGCTGTAGCGGGCCGTGAAGCTCAGCGCCAGCGCGTCGTCGGTGGCCCAGACGGAAGGCTCCTGCGTCGGCTGCCCAAGTGCTGGCTTGATGCTCATCCGCGGGCCCGCGGCGATGAAGGCGGCGACGTCGAAGCCGTCGGCGATCGCGTCGGCCGCATCCCAGCCTTCGGGCCGGTCCTCCGGGGGCAGCAGCACGTCACACGAGGCGGCGCCGGCGGCCAGTGCGGCCTGCGCGGCCGCCATCGCGTACTCCCAGCCCGGCTTGTCGCGGTCGGGCCAGATCAGCACGGCTTTGTCCTTCAGCGGCGACCAGTCGGTCTTGTCCACCGGGGCATTCGCCCCGTGCATCGCGGTGGTGGCGCACACCCCGGCGTCGATCAGCGCCTGCGCGCATTTCTCGCCCTCCACCATGACCACCTGCGCGGCACGGGTCATCCCCGGCTGGTTGTACAGCGGCCGCGGCTCGGGCGGGGCCATCTTGCGGCGGCGCGCATCCCAGGGCCGGAATTCCTTCTTGCGCCCGGGCGGGTCGTAGCGGTAGACGACGGCGAGCAGCCGCCCCTGAGCGTCGAGGTAGTCCCACTTGGCGGTGGCGGGGCCCAGGTCATCGACCGCAGCGTCCTTCTTCCGTCCGCGCGGCGCGACCGGTCGAGCGCGACCCATTAGGTCCGCGGCGGCTTCGAGCACCCGATGGAGATCGGTGTGCGTATCGAGGCCATGGTGAGCGGCGATGAGGTCGAAGACGTTGCCGCCCTCGCCGGTGGCGCGGTCGGTCCACAGCCCCGCCTTGTCGCCGTCGAGCACGATCTCCAGGCTCTTACCCGGACTGCCGAGCACGTCGCCGATGAAGAACTTGCCGCGGCGCGTCCGACCGGCGGGGAACAGGGTGAACAGCACCGACTCCAGCCTCGCAAGCAGGGCGGCGCGTACGGCCTCGCGGCGTTCGGACGCCGGGATCTCGGGCTCGGTCGCGGTGTCATTGAAGTCCAGCATCCGCCTCCTCCTCGTGCCCTGCGTCGGCCGGGTGCAGGGCTTGGCTTTCCTCCATCCACGCGATCAGTTCGGAGAGCTTGAAACGCAGCAGCTTGCCGACCCGGTAGTGCGGCAGGCCGAGACGCCGGCGCTCCTTCGCGTGGGTGAGCCAGTAGAGCGGCAGATTCAGCGCCAGCGCCGCCTCGCGTGCATCGATTAGGCGCTCCCCGAGCACCTGGTGCAGCGGTGTGTCGTTCATGGCGCGGCCCTCCAGCACCGGTCCTGCCACGGGCACATCCGGCACTCGACATGGGTGGGATCGGAGAACGAGCGCGGCAGCAGTTCGCCCGCCTCGGTGGCCGTGATGACCTTCACCGCCCGGTCGG
>NZ_JBKBUH010000002.1:0-1176347 GCF_046290725.1 Phenylobacterium sp. | reverse complement strand
GGGTGTCGGCGTGCGGCGCGCGTTGCGCATCTTGTGCGCCCCTCCTCTCTCCCCTCCCCCCCCCCCCCCGACATCCCCCCCCCCCCCCCCCCCCCCCCCCCCCCCCCCCCCCCCCCCCCCCCCCCCCCCCCCCCCCCCGGCCCAGGGCGGCGTCTTCCGGACCGCCTGGGCCGTCGTAGGCGAGCTGCTGGACGCGCCGCGCGACATGGTCGTCCTGCATGGCGACGTCCACCACGGGAACATCCTCGACTTCGGAGCCGACGGCTGGCTCGCCATCGACCCGCAAGGCGTGGTCGGCGAGCGCGGTTACGACTACGCCAATCTCTTCAAGAACCCGGACCGCGCGACCGCCACGGCGCCGGGCAGGCTCGCGCGCCAAGTCGCCGTGGTCGCCGAGGCGGCGCAACTGGAGCCGCGGCGGCTTCTGCAATGGATCCTGGCCCACGCTGCGCTTTCGGCCTGCTGGTCCATTGAGGACGGCCACGATCCGAGCTTCGCCATCGAAGTCGCCGAAATCGCCAAGGCCGAACTCGGCCTCTGAGGCGGCTGTCGGGGCCTCCAGATCGTCCCCCTCTTGGGAGAGGTGGATCGACGTGCGCAGGACGGCGAGACGGAGGGGCCGCTCGCCGTCAGAGGGGCGAAGCGGCTGGGGCGAGGTCTGGCCGTAGGGCGACCGGTTGGCCGTTTCGGAATTGCCGGCAGCGCGCGTCGTTGGCCGCGGCGGTTCCGAACACCTCCACGCAGGCCGGTACGTCGGAGGCGGCGATCCGGCCCTGCGCCTGCAGCCAGGTGCACTGGGCGACCGAGCCGATCAGGTAGCTCGCCACCGGCGTGCCAGGATGGCGGCGGTTCGGGATCTTCGCCTGCCGCGCGGTGGTGTCGGTGAAGGCGTGGGTGAACCAGATCGGGGTCGTCGAGATGGTGTGGGCGTATTCATGGGCGGCGACATTGATCGCACACGACCGCTCGACCACGTCGCTCGAGCGATACAGCTCCAGGAACCCGCGGCCGATCGCCATGCCGGCGTAGCGGCCGGATTCGCCCATCTCGCCGGCGCTGGCGTGCACCCAGCCGCCGGGATCCTGTCGGCCGCCCACGAGCTGGACTTCGACCCGGCCGTACCGGGCTCCGGGCTTCTTCAGGGCGACGATCTCGGCGACCTCGGAAGGGGCGAGGGACTGCCGCTGCGGATTGGCGTAGACGACGGGGTGGCGCCGGTCGAGCGCGGCGAGGTTCCGTTCGAAGGCCTCGGAGCGCAGCACGGCGTGCGTCTCGGAAAGCAGGCTTTCGAGCGCGGCCTGCTCGACCCCGGAATCGGTTCCGCCCACCGAGCGGAAGGCGGTCCCGGCCGCGGCCTCGTCCTCCGCAAGATTGCCGTAGGCGATCCAGGCGACCATGGCGAGGCTGGCCGCCACCGCCCAGACGCCGCTTTTCCACATCGAGGTCACGGCTTCCTGAGTCAGGCGGGTTTCAGATGGGCGTCGTCGCCGCGGCCCAACGGATCGCGCAGGGGCTGGCCGTGGGGCACGAATTCCAGGGACACAGAATTGATGCAGTAGCGCAGGCGGGTCGGCGGCGGGCCGTCGGGGAAGACGTGGCCCTGGTGGCTGCCGCACCGTGCGCAAAGCGTTTCGATGCGGATCATGCCGTAGCTGGTGTCGCGGATCCCCTTCACGTGGCTCTCGTCGTAGGGGGCGTAGAAGGAGGGCCAGCCGGTGCCGCTCTCGAACTTGGTCTGGGCGCGGAAGAGCGGCAGGCCGCAGAGGCGGCAGCAGTAGACGCCGGGCTCCTTGTTCTCCAGAAGCCCGCCGCAGAACGGCGCCTCGGTGCCGTGACGCAGCAGGACGTCGGCCTCCTCCTGAGAAAGGTCGGCCTCCAGGCGTTGGCGTTCGTCGGGGGAGGGCGGGGCGAGGTCGAAGCCCGAAGGCGAGGCGGCTGGCGTGCTCATGCGGAGCAATCTAAGTTCCTACTCAAACAATCGGAAGTGCGCCAGGGAAGCCGCATGATCACCTCCACCACGCCCCATGTCGCCGAACGCGAGATCGCCCGGACCATCGGCGTGGTCAGCGGCGAGGCGATCATCGGGGCCCACATCTTCCGTGACCTCTTCGCGGGCATCACCAACATCATCGGCGGCCGCGCCGGCGGCTATGAGAAGGCCCTGCGCGAGGCCCGCGACATCGCCTTGCGCGAGATGTGCGACGAGGCCCGCGGGATGGGCGCCGACGCCGTCGTCGGCGTCGATCTCGACTACGAGGCCCTCGGCGCCGAGAACGGCATGCTGATGGTCACGGCGTCGGGCACCGCCGTGCGGCTGCGCTGAGCCTCGGCCATGGGCGGCGGGACCGATTGGGGCGTCTTGTTCTTCTCGGCCGACGGGCGGATCGGCCGGGCCTCGTTCCTGATCGCCTCGGCCGTGCTGGTCGGGCTGCTGGTGGTCTACGAGTCGGTGGCGGGCCACCCGACCCTGCACTGGATCACCGGCTGGTTCGTCTATCCGCCGCTGGTCTATTGCGGAGCCTGCGTGCTGTCCAAGCGGCTGCACGATCGCGGGCGCTCGGGCTGGTGGGCGGCGGTGATCCTGGCGGCGCTGTTCGCCGTCTGGCCCTGGCCGGTGGGGTTCCTCGACTTCCTGTTCGGCCTGGTTCTGATCTGGGCCGTGGTGGAGCTGGCGGTGATGGGCGGGGAACCGGGCGCCAACCGCTATGGCCCCAATCCGCTGAGGGCGGCGACGATCTAGCCGACCGGAGCCTCCGCCGCCTCTATGGGGCCGAAAACCTTCGCGAAGCTCGCCTTCAAGGCGGCGTCCGCCTCGTCCATGGTGACCGGCAGCCCCAGGTCGACCAGGCTGGTCACCCCATGCTCGGTCTGACCGCAGGGGACGATGCCGGAAAAGTGCGAGAGGTCCGGCTCCACGTTCAGCGATATCCCGTGGAAGGACACCCAGCGGCGCAACTTGACCCCGATGGCGGCGATCTTGTCCTCCCGCGGCGGGGCGCCGGGCGTGCGCCGCTCGACCCAGACGCCGACCCGGCCCTCGCGCACCTGGCCCTCCACGTTGAAGCGGTCGAGGGCGCCGATCACCCAGGCCTCCAGGGCGGCGACAAAAGCGCGCACGTCGCGTCCGCGCCGGGTCAGGTCGAGCATCACATAGGCCACCCGCTGGCCGGGGCCGTGATAGGTGAACTGGCCGCCGCGGCCGGTGCGGAAGACGGGGAAGAGGTCCGGCGCCAGCAGGTCGCCGGGCTTGGCCGAGACCCCGGCGGTGTAGAGCGGCGGGTGCTCCAGCAGCCAGACGAGTTCGCCCGCGCGACCCTCGGCGATGGCCGCGGCCCGCGCCTCCATGGCCGCCACGGCCGTTTCGTAATCCACGAGGCCTGTGGAGGTCGCCCAGCCCACGGGCTCTGCATCGGCGCGGAGGAGGCGGCGCGTCGCGGCGGGGTTTAACGAGCGGTCAAGCATGTCAGCTGCAATGTGGGGCCGGTGGGGGCGCGAACAAAGCCCCGGTGTGCGTTCGGTTTCCGGAAGGCTTCAGGTCTTGAGTCAAGTCAACGAAGTCAATGTCGAGATCTCGGTCCTGCTGGGCCGCTCCAGCCTTCCCATGCAGCAGCTGCTGCGCATGGGCCGGGGGGCGGTGATTCCCCTGGACGCCAGCGTGAACGAGGAGGTCTGGATCCTCGCCAACAACCATCCAGTGGCCCGCGGCGAGATCCAGATCAACGAAGACCGCATCTCCATCGCCGTCACCCGCGCCGCCGACGTGTACGACTTCATGGCCGGCGGACAGTAGCTCTTCACAAACCTGCGGGGGTTTGCTACCTGCCGCGCCTCACCACGAGCGGTCGTGGCGGAATTGGTAGACGCGCAGCGTTGAGGTCGCTGTGGGGCAACCCGTGGAAGTTCGAGTCTTCTCGACCGCACCAGTGAATCAGGGTCTTCAACCGGTCTGAGAGCGCAAATCCGTCGAGGCGAGGGGAGGTCCGCATGAGCCGCGAAACGGCCGACCTGACCGAAGCCTCCCGCGAAGCGCCCGAAGACGAAGAAGAAGACCTCGAAGACTTCGCCCTTGGCGAAGACTACGCCCTCAATCCCGAATTCGTCACGATGGTGATCGACGCGGCCGACCGCGGCGACGCCGAGCGGCTGCGCGAGCTCCTGGGCGCCCTGCACCCGGCCGACGTGGCCGACCTGATGGGCTTCCTGACCGCCGACTACCGCGAGGCGGTGCTGGCCCACCTGGCGCCCGAGGCCCTGGCCGAGATCCTCTCCGAGCTCGACACAGAGATCCGCGAGGAGGTGCTGGAGACGGTCGCCCCGGCGACGCTCGCCAAGGCGCTCGAGGAGCTCGATTCGGACGACGCGGCCGACGTCGTCGACGATCTGGAGGAAGACAAGAAGGCCCAGGTCCTGGCAGCCATGCCCGAGACCGATCGCGCGGCCATCGAGACCTCGCTGGCCTATGAGGACGAGACCGCCGGCCGCCTGATGCAGCGGGAGGTGGTGGCCGCGCCGCAGTTCTGGACCGTAGGCCAGGCCATCGACCACTTCCGGCGCGAGGCCGACGACCTGCCGGAACTGTTCTTCGACGTCTATGTGGTCGACCCCAGCTACAAGCCGGTGGGGGCTGCGCCCGTCAGCCATCTGCTGCGCCTGCCGCGGAGCACGCCGCTGGCCCAGATCATGGAACCGGTCACCGAAATCCCCGTGGGCATGGACCAGGAGGAGGTGGCCTACATCTTCGACAAGTACCACCTGATCTCGGCGCCGGTGGTGGAGCCGGGCGGGCGGCTGGTGGGTCAGATCACCGTCGACGACATCGTGGGCGTCATCCACGAGGAGAGCGAAGAGGACATCCTGGCTCTCGCCGGCGTCTCCGACGCCGGGCGCAACGCCAGCGTCGGCGACATGGTGCGCTCGCGCCTCCCCTGGCTGATGATCAACACCCTGACCGCGGCTGCGGCGGCCAGCGTGATCGGCGCCTTCGAGGGCGAGATCGCCAAGCTGGTGACGCTTGCCGTGCTGATGCCCATCGTCGCCTCCCTGGGAGGCAATGCCGGCACCCAATCCTTGGCGGTCGCCGTGCGCGCCCTGGCCAGCAAGGAGCTCTCCGAGGTCAACACCTACCGCACCGTCTATCGCGAGATGGCTGTGGGCCTGGCCAACGGTGTGGCCCTGGCGGTGGTCACGGGGTCGGTCATCTGGCTGATCTTCCGCGACGGCCTGCTCAGCCTCACCTTCGGCCTGGCGCTGATCATCAACCTGTTCGTCGCCTCGCTGGTGGGCGTGCTGGCGCCGCTGGTCCTGGAGCGGTTCGGCCGGGACCCGGCGGTTTCGTCCTCGGTCTTCGTCACCTTCGCCACCGACTTCACGGGCTTCTTCGCCTTCCTTGGCCTCGCCGCCCTGATCCTGCTCTAGCCGGCCCTCATCTTGCCCGCAGAGGTCGAGCGTTCGCGTTCGTGTCTCAACTTGGGTCAGCCCGGCTATGAAACCGCGTCATCAGGTCTCCCGCGCTGCGATCGAGCTGATCAAGCGCTTCGAGGGTTATCGCTCGAAGGCCGCCCGCCTTGCCGACGGCCGGTGGACGATCGGCTATGGCCACACCCAGACCGCCCGTGAGGGGGCCGAAGTCTCGGAAAAGGACGCCGAGGCGCTCCTGATGTACGACCTGATCGCCGTGGCCCGGACGGTCAACGAACAGGTCTTCACGCCGCTTACCCAGAACCAGTTCGACGCGCTCTGCGCCTTCGCCTTCAATATCGGCCTCGACAACTTCCGCCGCTCGGCCGTCCTGCGCCGGATCAATCAGGGCGCGCTGCTGCAAGCGGCCTGCGCCATGGAGCTGTGGCGCAAGGCCGAGTTCGAAGGCGAACCCATGGTCATCGACGCCCTCGTCCGCCGCCGCGCGGCCGAGAAGGCGCTGTTCCTGACGCCGCCCGGCGGCTTCGTGCCAGTCCCGACCCCGGTGCTGCCCCCCGGCGTGGACCTCGATTCGGACGGCCGGATCCCGCGGGAGCCGCCCGCCAAGGTGGTCGCGCCCCTCGACGGGGCCTTCGCCGCCGCCCATTGGGAAAGCTCCTCCCAGCCGGAGTTCCGCGAGGTGGAGGAAACGGAGGGGCCCGCCCAGGCGGCCGCGGCGGCGCTTGGCGCACGCTTCGCCGCCCTGTTCCCGGAGCCCGAGGAGGCGGCTGCGCCGCCGGAGGCGCCTGAGATTCCCGCCAACGATCCGGAGCCGACCGACGCCGAACGGCCGCCGGAGCCTGAACCGGAACCCGAGCCGCCGCCCGCGGAACCCCCCGTGGAGCCCGAGCCGGAGCCGCGGCAGGAGCCCCCGGCGCCGGAGACCGAAGAGCCGCCGCTCACCTTCACCCAGGGCGCCGAGCCGGCGATGGAGCCGGAGCCGGACTTCCCGCCCGCGCTGCATGTGGCGCCCCCGGCCGCGGACTTCGACGCCAGCGAGGCGCCGGCCGAGCCGGAACGCCGCAGCTATCTGCCGCTCGTGGGGCTTTCGACCTTCGGCGCGATCGTCTTCGTGATCGGCGTGGTCTGGGCGGTCAGCGCCCTCGGCGGGCCGAACGAAGGCCTGGTGTTCGGCTGGCTGGTGTCGCTGGTCGGGCTCGTGGTGCTCGGCCGGGCGGCCTATCTGTTCCTCGAACGCCTGGGCCAGGTCGGCGACATCGACGACGAAGACCGCGACTGAGGCCTGAGAAGGTTCTAGCCCGCGCCTGGGCGTGCTAAGGCGGGCGGCATGGGACGGATCGGGACGGGTCTGGGGCTTCTGGCCGGAGCGGCGCTCAGCCTGAGCGCGTGCGCCAGCGCGCCGCCGCCCGCCCCGGCGCCCGTCTGTCCGGCGGGGCAGGAACCGATGCGCACCGCCCAACTCTTTTTCGGCCGCAACATCGGCGATCGCCCCGCGGTGAGCCAGGAAGACTTCCAGCGCTTCCTGGACGAGGTCGTCACGCCGCGCTTCCCCACCGGCCTGACGGTGCTGGAAGGCGGCGGACAGTGGAAGGGTGCGGAGAACGTTCTGATCCGCGAAGCCTCGAAGATCGTCGTGCTGGTCATCCCGAAGGGGGAAGGCCGGATGCGCAAGGTCGAGGAGATCCGCAAGGCCTACAAGGACCGGTTCGGTCAGGAATCGGTGCTGCTGGTCACCCAGGAAGCCTGCGTCGCCTTCTGACCGGCTCAGCGCGGCGCGAGTTCGAACTGGACCGTCAGGTTGACGCCCAGCGCCACTTCGCCGGGCTGGACCGGCGAGGGCGGCGGCGGAGGCGCGCCCGCTCCGAAGCGCTGAGCGGTGACCATCACCTCCTGCACGACGGGGTAGTAGCCGCCTTGTTCGCTGATCGCGACGATGCGGTTGACCCGCAGGCCCGCCGCCCCCGCATAGAGCTCCGCGCGCTCCCGCGCCCTCCGCATCGCCTGGGTGCGCGCCTCGTCCAAGGCGGCGTCATGGTCCTCCACGGAGAAGTTCGGACCGTCCACCTGGTTCGCCCCGGCTCCGACCAGGGTGTCGATGATGCGCCCCAGCCCATCGAGCCGCCGCACGCGCACCTGCACGGTGTTGCGGGCTTCGTAGCCGACGATCCGCGGCCCTTCCGGTTCCGGGCGCGGCAGGTCGGGATCGCGGCGCGGCGTCGGGTCACGCTCCGGATAGTGGTACTGCGGCTGGACGTTGAGGCTGGAGGTCTGGATGTCCCGGTCGGGAACGCCGGCCCGCTTCAGGGCGGCGATCACCGCATCCATGCGCCGGGCGTTTGCGGTCAGGGCCTCGGCGGCCGTCTTGGCCTGCGTCACCACGCCGGCCGAGAAGTGCGCCACGTCGGGGGCGCGGCGGCTGCGCCCTTCGGCGGTGACGTTGAGGAGGGTGGCGCCCGGCGCGATCTGCAGGGCGGGCGCCGGCGCGGGCTGGGCATGAGCCGCGGGTGCGGCGATCAGAAGGCCGGCGAGGGCGACGGCGGGCAGTTTCAAGGCGGGCTCTCCGAACTGGTTCTGCAGCCACAACGCAGAGCTTCGAATGCGGCTGCGCCAGGGCGCCTTCAGGGCGCCGTCGCGGCGAGCGCTGTCATCGCCCGGGCGGTGGCCTCGTCGGCAGGAAAAAAGGTCTCCAGGGTCAGTTCCTGAAGGGTCACATCCACCGGCGTGCCGAACACCGTCGTCGTCGTGAAGAACGAAAGCTCCCCCTGCGGCGTCCGCAGCCGAAAGGGAACCGCGACGCCGCCATACTCGTCGCGGCCGCCGGGGGGCTCGCCCTCGGCGATCGGATAGGCCCTGATCTCGGTCAGAAGTTCGACCAGCCGCGGATCGGCGGTCAGCTCCACCTCCCGGCGCAGGCGCTCGACGATATGGGTCCGCCATTCGTTGAAATTGGCCACGCGCGGTCCCAGCCCGCGGGGATGCAGGGCCAGGCGCAGCACATTGACCGGCGGCTGCAGGAGGTCGGGATCGGCGCCGGCCATCAGCGGCGCGACCATGCGGTTGGCGCTGACCAGGTTCCAGGCCCGGTCCACGGCGAGCGCTGGATGCGGTTCGTGGCCCTTCAGGATGATCTCCACCGCCCGGCGGGCGGCGGCGAGGGCCGGGTCGTCCAGCCCCCGCTGCGGGAAGACCGGTGCGAACCCGGCGGCGACCAGGATCACATTGCGCTCCCGCAAGGGAATCTCGAGCTGGTCGGCCAGCCGCAGCACCATCTCCCGGCTCGGTTGCGCGCGGCCGGTTTCCAGGAAGGAGAGGTGGCGGGTCGAGATCTCGGCCTCCAGCGCCAGGTCCATCTGGCTCAGGCGGCGGCGCTGGCGCCATTCGCGGATGTGGTGGCCGACGGCGGCGGATGTCGTGTTCATGCCGCTTAGGTAACCTGCCGGTCGCGCCGGCTCCATGACCTGCGAGGTAACGGCCCATGCGAAAGGCCGCCGGAGCGATCCGGCGGCCTTCCTCACCGACGGCGGCGGCGCGCCCTCTCGGGCCTCTCCGTTCGCCGCGCCGCGATGTCAGTATGGCCCTAGCGGGGCTGGGAGGCGGCGCCTTGCGCGGAGCCTTCGGCGGCGACGTTGGCCCGCGCGCCGCTGCGGGAAGCCGAGCCCGAAGCCTGCCCGCCGCCGCTCGCCGAGGCTTCGGCGGCCCCGCCGCCCTGAGCCGCGCCCGAGGCGTCGCCGGCGGCGTCGAAGCCGACGCCGTTGGAGGAGGCGTCGAGGGCCGCGTCGGCGGCGCCTTGCGCCGCGCCTTCCAGGGCCGTGGCCTGGTCGAGGGCGCCTTCGACGCCGCGCCGCGCCTTGCGGGCCTGGCCGCGCGCTTCAGCCCCCGCCTCGCCGGCCCGATCCCGCAGCCGGGTCGTCCGGTCGGTCAGTCCGCCGCGGGCTTCGTCGAGGCGCGAGCCGACGCGGCCGGTGTCGGCGCCGAGCGCGCCGGAGCCCGTGAGCGATCCGGCCGCCGAGCCGGTCAGGCCGCCGAGGCCGCCGGTCACGCCGCCGAGCGCCGAGCCCGAGCCTCCCAGAGTCCCGCCCAGCAGCTGCGCGTGAGCCGCGCCGCCGAAGAGGAGGGCGGCGCCTGCGGCGATGGCGATGGTGGTCTTGGTGCGCATTGTGGTCTCCTGCGGTTCATCGAGGCCGCAGCCGGCCTCTCGCAGGGTCCAACGACCGCGCGCTTCGGATTCATCCCGGCGGATGGAAAAAAGAAATCAGCGTCCGGTCAGCAGGCCGCGGGCCGCGGCCGCCCGGGGCGTCACGACGAGGTCGGCGCCCACGAGGCCGCGGCCATACACGGGGTCGGGCCCACGGGCGCCGAGATCCTGGGCCTCCCGGCTGAGCGCCTCCACCGCCTGGGCGGCCTGCGCAGGGTCGGGCGCGGCCAGCCGGAGTGCGAGTCGCCCCGCGACGATGGGCGCGGCGAAGGACGTGCCTCGCAACGCCACGAAGCCGCCCGCCCCCGCGGGCGCGGCCAGGTCGGCACCCGGCGCGGCGAAATCGACCCGCGGCGGGCGCCCGGCCTCCGGCAACCGCCGCCGGCGGCCGTCCACCGCGGTGACGGCGATCACGCCTGGATAGGCTGCTGGATAGAGGGGTGAGGCGGCCGGCCCGTCGTTGCCGACCGGCGCCACCAGCAGATGGCCCCGGGCCCTCAGGGCGCGGACGGCGGCTTCCAGGGTGCGGTTCGGTGGTCCCACCAGGCTGATGTTCACCACCGGGGCGTGGACTTCGGCCATCCAGGCCAGGGCTTGGGCGAGGCTCGCGGCCGAACCGCCGGCAGGCGTCGAGCCATAGACGTCGGCGGCGTAGAGGGCGGCGCCCGGGACCGCGCCGCGAAAGGGCGGCTGAGCGCCGGCCAACAGGCTTGCGACGGCCAACCCGTGCCCGTGGGGCGTCACGCCGCCGGGCGCGAAGCCGCGCTGCGCTATGTGGGCGGCGGCGAGCGCCGGATGGCGCGGGTCAAAGCCGGAGTCGATCATTCCGATCCGCGCAGCCTGCGTTGCTCCTCGCGAGGAAGAGGGGGCGCGGGCGCCGCCGGCGCCTGCCTCCGAATAGATGTGGTTGAGGTCGTAATCGCCCCCGGGGTCCAGCTTGCGGGCCTGGTCCAGCGCCGCCGGTCCGGCCAAGTCGGGCGGGGCCGTCAGGACCACCAGGTCGAGGCCGAGCGGCTCGAGCGCGGCTCTACGCTTGACGCCGAACCCCGCCGCCTCGAGCCGCGCCAAGGATTCCCGCGTGGGGGAGATGGCCAGCACCTCGCCGCGGACCACAGGAGCGCCTGCGCGATCCCGCTCGATGAGATCCGGGTGATCCCGAACGAGCGCATCCAGGCGGAGCTGGCGCGCCGTCGTCAGCGCCCGGCGGGTGAGGCCACGGCCGGTTTCCAGCACGGGCGCCGGATCGGGCGTGCGCACCGCCACCGGGGGCAGGGCGGGGGTCGGGAGCCTGCCAGGCAGAACGCCGCCGATCTGCGCGCCCGCGGGGCCGGCCAGGGCCAGCGCCATGCCGAGGGCGAGGCTTAGGCGGCGGGCTCCGATCTTGGGGCGAGGGGGCATGCGGCGATCCACGGCGAGGTTTATCAAGTGCGCTATGGATGAAACGCGCCCGGCGGAGCGTTTCATCCTTCGACAGAGGCTGCTCTTGAACGCATTCCAGCGCCAGATGGTCGAGCTCCTGCCGAGGCTTCGGCGGTTTGCGCGGGTGCTCGCCCGCGACCCGGCCGACGCCGACGACCTGGTGCAGCTGACGGTGGAACGCGCCCTGGCTCGGCAGGGCCAATGGATCGAGGGCACCCGCCTGGACAGCTGGATGTTTCGCATCATGAAGAACGCCTGGATCGACGAAACCCGCGCCCGCCGCCGGCGGGATGGCGTGTTTGCACCTGCCGAGGCGGGGGAGCGGGTGGGCGACGAGGGCGCCGCCGCGGCCGAGCGCCGGCTGGAGGTCGCCGAGGTCGAACGCGCCCTGATCCGCCTGCCGGAGGACCAGCGCATGGCGGTGGCCCTGGTGCTGATCGAGGGCCTGTCCTACGCCGAGGCCGCCCAGGTGATGGAGACGCCGATGGGCACGCTGACCAGCCGGCTGGTGCGCGGCCGCCAGGCCCTGCTGGCGCAATTGCAGGGGGAGGCGCGGCCATGACCGACGAAGCCACGATCCTGGCCTATGTGGATGGCGAGTTGGACGCGGCGCAGGCCGAGGCTTTCGAAACCGCGATGGCCGCCGATCCCGATCTCGCCGAGCGGGTGGCGCGCCACGCCGAACTGCGCCAGGCCGTCGGCGGCGCCTTCGCCGAGGTGCTGAAGGAGCCGGTTCCCGAACGGCTGGCCGAGGCGGCGACGGCGGCCGTGGTGGTTCGCCCGCACTTCGGCCGACTGGGCGCCTGGGGCCCACCACAGTGGGCGGCGATGGCCGCTTGCCTCGTCGCGGGGGTGTTCGTGGGGCGCCTGCTGATCGAGCCTTCGCCGTTCGCGAGCCGTGGGGGGGAACTGCTGGCCCAGGGGGCCCTGGCCGGGGCGCTGGAAAGCCAGCTCGCCGCCGAGCCCGGCCCAATTCGCATCGGCCTGTCCTTCCGCGACCGCCAAGGCGCCTATTGCCGGACCTTCGCCATCGAAAAGGACGCGCTCGCCGGTTTGGCCTGCAAGGACGGCGGCGGCTGGGCGGTGCGCATCGCCGCCGCTTACCAGGCCCAATCCGGCGAATACCGCATGGCCGCTTCCGCGGCCCCGCCTGCGGTGCTGGCGGCGGTGGACGATGCGATCGCCGGCGAGCCGCTGGACGGCGAGGCCGAGGCCGCCGCCCGCGCGACCGGTTGGCGTTGAGGCCAGAAATGCGAAAGGCCGGCCCGTTGTCGGGACCGGCCTTTCCATAGTCGGACCGCAGCGCGGTGCCGAACCTTTGCCGAAACAGAGGCTTAGGCGCGGACCTCGTTAGCGGAGGTCCAGGTCCGGGTGTCCGCATTGCGGATGAAACTATGAGACACTGGATCACCTCCTTTCAGCTGTTTGAACAGGAATTCGAATATGGGCCGGCTAGCCCTGAGTCGCAAATGCCGGCCGCCGGCCTGGGCGATTTCGCCGCGGATGTGTGGTTTTCCGGCGCCTGAACCGTTCAGGCGGCCGACTCGTGCCGGCTCTCCCGGCGGCGGAGCTCGGCGACGGGCCGCTCCAGCCGGTCCAGCGCTTCCAGCGTCGCCTTGTAGCCGGCGGCGACGGCCGGTTCGAACGCCGACCAGTCGCGGATTTCGACGCCGGCCACATCGGGCGTGATCAGGACGTCGGTGGCTTCCCGCGCCGCCGCGAGGTCGCGGCTGGTGGAGACGGTGGCCGCCCGCATCAGCAAGGAGACGATGGGCGGGCCCTTGCGCCACTGGCCCGAGGCGATCCAGCGCCAGACCGATTCCGGACGGGCCACGTCGGTGGCGGTGATCGAGCGCCCGCGGCTGACGTCGACGCCCACCACCGGCCCCAGGTGCGCGGTGCGCATCACGTCGGCGGGGAAGTTCTTGATGACCGCGCCGTCCACGAGCACGTTGTCGTCGGCCGTGGTGGCCGGCGGCAGCACGCCGGGCAGGGCGATGGTGGCGCGCAGGGCGTCGCGCAGGCGCCCGCTCCTGTGCAGGTGATAGGCGCCGGTGGTCAGGTTCGAGGACAGACAGAAATAGGGCAGCCACAGGTCGGCGATCTGCACGTCGTCGAAATGCTGGGCCAGCCGCTCCTTGACCTTGTCGCCCCGGGTCATGGCCAGCAGCGGAAAGGCGATGTCGTCGAGCGGGCTGGTGTCGACGAAAGCGGCGCGGATGCGCGTCTCCATCTCCGCCTGGCCCCAGCCCATGGCCAGGCCCGCGCCGACGATCGCCCCCATGGAGACCCCGCCGATAAAGTCGATCGGCACGCCGCGCTCCTGCAGGGCGCGGATCGCGCCCACATGGGCGTAGGCGCGCGCACCGCCGCCGGAGAGCACCAGGCCCACCGACTGGCCGGCCAGAACCCGCGCGATGCGCCGCACGTCCTCCCCATGGTCGCGCCGCAGGTGGAACAGGCGTGCGGGCCGCGCCGCCTGCATCCAGGCCTCCGAGCCAGCGGGGCGGACGGTATCGCGCTTCTGAACGAGGATCAGGTCCACGAGGTTCTGCGACTGCAGCGGATCGGCGGCGTAACCCAGCCCGCCGCGGGGCGGGGCCGCATCGCCGCGCCCGATCAGGAAAAGCCGGTCGACCTGGCGCCCCACGACAGGTCGCCAGCCGAGATCGTCGGACTCCGCGGCGTAGAGCACGAAGTCGTAGTCCCGCTCGACTTCCGAGAACCACTCGGTGGGGGCCGATTGGGCCTCGGCGCCGATCACCGTCACCGAATAGCCGAGCTTGCCGATCTCGCGTCCGATGCGCTCGACCATCGGGCGGACGGCCAGCGGCGGGCCGACGGCCACGAAGCCGAAGACCGAGGGCTCGCCGATGGAGGCCTTGGTCGCCGCCTGCCGGGTGCGCCGGATCATCAGGCGGGCGAGCTCGGTCATCACCGTGGCGTCGGCCTCGCAGGCGTCGAAGAAGGCGTCGCGGGGCAGGGCGAAGATTTCGGAGTCCCGCAGTGCGACCACCTCGGCCGAATGCGGCGCGCCAGCGATCAGCGACATCTCCCCGGCCGGTTCGCCGGGCCGGATGACGCCCAGGAACTGGGGTTCGGAGCCTTCCTCGTGGCGGAAGGCGCCCAGCCGCCCGGCGCGGACGAAATAGAGGTGGTCGGCGGGTTCGCCGGCCTTGTAGAGGGTCGCTCCGCCCGGCAGCGAGAACCAGGCCGCCTCGCCCTGGGCGCGCTCGGTCTCGAACAGTCGCGCGAGCGCGGAGTTCGTGGGAATGTCCGGGAGGCTGGCCACAAGGGCGGAGCCTAGCGCGCGCCGCGCCGGGCGGCTATGGCTTCGCCGTCGCCTTCCGCATCGACCCCAAGGCCGGTTCGGCGTTTCATTGGCGTCAGAGGAGCGCTGCGCATGACCAACCCCATCGCCGACCCCTTCGTCGAGATCCCCGATACCGACGCCACCTCCGATTTGGTTCGGATCGACGCCACGCCGGCCGGTGTGGTGACCGTCACGCTCAATCGACCCGAACGGAAGAACGCCTTCGACGCCCGGCTCATCGCCGCCATGCACGAGGCCTTCACCACCCTGGACGAGCAGGAAGCGGTGCGGGTGGTGTTCCTGCGCGGGGCGGGCGGCATGTTCAGCGCCGGCGCCGACCTCGACTGGATGCGCGAAGCCGCCGATCGGACCGAGCGGGACAACCGCGACGACGCCTTCGAGATGGCCAGGATGCTGAAGAGCCTCGCGGACATTCCGGCGTTGACCGTGGCCCTGGTCGAGGGCGGGGCGTTCGGCGGCGGGGCGGGCGTGGCCGCGGCCTGCGACCTGGCCATCGCCACGGCGGACGCGAAATTCAGCTTCTCGGAAGTGCGCCTCGGCCTCATCCCCGCGACCATCAGTCCCTATGTGATCGACGCCATCGGCCCGCGTCGGGCGCGGGGCCTCTTCGCCACGGGACGGGTGTTCGACGCCGCCTTCGCCGAGAAGATCGGCCTGATCACCGAGGTGGTGGCTGACGCCCAGGCGCTCTCCGAAGCCGCGGAGCGCATCGCCGAGGAGATGATGGCCTGCGCGCCGGGCGCCGTGGCCGCCGCCAAGCAGCTGGTGGCCGACGTCGCCTATCGCCCGCTGGACGAGGTGATGGAGGAGACCTCCCGCCGCATCGCCCGCGCGCGGGTGGAGGCGGAGGGGCAGGAGGGCGTGCGCGCCTTCCTGGAGCGCCGCAAGCCGAGCTGGGCGCAGTAATAGGGTCTCCATGCCCCTGCACATGATCAAGCTGGTGGTGGGCCTCGACACCGTCGAGGAGCTGCTGGCCTGGCATGAAAGCCGTGGCGGCCCGTGGATCATGCGCACGCGCCAGACACCCAAGCGGGCCGCGGAGTTGTTGGAAGGGGGCTCTCTCTACCGCGTTTTCAAGGGGGTGATCCTCTGCCGCCAGCCGATCCTGGCGGTCGACACGGTGGGCGAGGGCGTAAACGCCCGCTGCGAGGTGACCCTGGAGCCGCAGGTGGTGCGCGTGGCGCCGACCCCCAGGCGCGCCTTCCAGGGCTGGCGTTATCTGCGGACCGAGGACGCGCCGCCCGACCTCGGCGAGGCTTCCGACGAGGAGATGCCGAGCGATCTCGCCCGTCGCCTGCGCGAAGCCGGAGCCTGGTGAAGCTCAGACCGCCATGTTGTCGATGAGGCGCGTGCGACCGATGATCGCCGCGGCCAGCACGCGGGCGGGCGCCTGGAGCGGGCCGGGATCGAGGCGCTCCAGGGTCTCGGCGTGGCGCACCTCGAAATAGTCGGTCTTCTGGAAGCCGGCGCGCTCCAAGGCCGCGCGGCCGGTCGCCTCCACCCGCTCCACCGAGACGCCCTCGCGCAGGCGGTCCACGGCGTCGGCGAGGGCGCGGTTCAGCCGGCCGGCGATCTCGCGCTCAGGCGGCGTCAGATAGGCGTTGCGGGAGGAGAGGGCCAGGCCGTCCTCGGCCCGCGCGGTGGGCGCGCCGAGAACCTCCACCGGAATGTCCAGATCGCGAACCAGGCGCTTGATCACCTGGAGCTGCTGGTAGTCCTTCTCGCCGAACACTGCGAGATCCGGCCCACACTGCAGCAGCAGCTTGGTCACCACCGTGGCCACGCCCGCGAAATGGCCGGGGCGGGCGATCCCGTCCAGGTGCTCGGTGACGCCGGAGACGGTGACTGTGGTGGAGAAGCCGTTGGCGTACATCTCCGCAACGCCAGGGGCATAGAGGAGGTCGCAGCCCGCTCCCGCCAGCAGCGCCGCGTCGCGCTGTTCGTCGCGGGGATAGGCGTCGAAATCCTCGTTGGGGCCGAACTGGGTCGGATTGACGAAGACGCTGGCCACCACCCGTTCCGCCCGAGTTCGCGCGAGCGTGACCAGCGACAGGTGCCCCTCGTGCAGCGCGCCCATGGTCGGAACCATGGCCACCCGTTCGCCGGCGCGCTTCCACCCGGCCACGGCGACGCGCAGTTCGGCCACGGTGCGGGCGACGGGGAGGGGCGGCGGCATCGGCGACTCCGGTCTTGGGCGTGGCGCTTATGGCGCGGGCCGGGCGCGGCGTCCATTCCATCCACAGGACGCGACGTCACGCGCGTTGACGGCGACTCGGCGTAAGGGTCCTGTTAACCCAATGAATCGGCGCCAGCCGCCGTTGGAGTGTGATTCGATGTCCCAACCGAAGGTGATCGTCGTCGGCAACGAGAAGGGCGGAGCCGGCAAGTCCACCATCGCCATCCACGTGGCCGCCAGCCTTCTGCACGCGGGCGCCCGCGTGGGCGTGCTCGATCTCGACCTGCGCCAGCAGTCGGTCGGCCACTTCTTCGCCAACCGCCAGGCTTGGCTCGCCGCCAACAAGGCCGAAGCGCCCATGCCGGTGCTGCATCCCTTGAGCGCCGACCTGGCCGCCGCGCCGGACGCCGAGGCGCTGGCCCGGTTCGAGGCCGCCTTCGAGGACGTCTCGGCCCAGGCTGACTTCGTGCTGATCGACACCCCCGGCGGCGACACCGCCGTCAGCCGGGCGGCGCACGGCTTGGCCGACCTGATCGTCACCCCCATGAACGACAGCTTCGTCGACTTCGACATGCTGGGCGTCGTCGATCCGGTCACCTTGGACCTGAAACGGCCCAGCCTCTATTCCGAAACCGTGTGGAACAGCCGCAAGGCCCGCGCGGCGGCCTCGGGTCGCTCCATCGACTGGGTGGTGCTGCGCAATCGCCTGGCGCCCACCGAAGCCCGCAACCGCAAGCGGCTGGACCAGCGGGTGCAGGCGCTCTCCCGCCGGGTCGGGTTCCGCGTGGGGCCTGGCTTGCGCGACCGGGTGATCTATCGCGAGCTCTTCCCCTTCGGCCTGACCATCGCCGACCTGTCGCCGACCATCCGCCCCGTGGCCATGGGCCTGCAGCACGTGGCCGCGCGCCAGGAGTTGCGGGCGCTGATGACGTCGCTCGGCCTGGAGACGGTCCCGCGCGGCGCGCTGATGGCGGCCGAATAGGCCGGTGCTCTATCTCGGGCTCGGCTGCGCGGCCTTGGTCGCGATCCTCTGGCTGAGCCGGGGCGGGGTGATCCTGAAGCGGCGCGAATGGCGGCTGCTGTCCGGCGCCCTGGCGCTCGCCGCCTTCACCGGCGCGGCGTTCTCGGCGCTGAAGGGCGGCTGGCCGTGGGCCATAGCCATGGTGGTGCTGGGGCTGTGGCTGGCCGTCTCCACCCGCCGCGCCGGCCTTGGACCCGCCAGCGGCGGGTCTTCCGCGCGGCGATCCGAAAAGCTCAGTGAAGCCGAGGCTCGCTCGATCCTGGGTGTCGGCCCTGATGCGACGCCCGACGAGATCCAGGCCGCCTATTCGCGCCTGATGCGCATGGCCCATCCCGACAAGGGCGGCACCAGCGGGCTCGCCGCCCAGCTCAACGCCGCCCGGGACCGGCTGCTGAAGGGGTAGGGGCTTAGCCCGGCCGGACCACCATGCAGTCCAGGCGCTTGGCCTTCATGGCGCTGCAGGCCTGCTTGGCGGAGGCTTCGGTGAAGCCGGTGAAACGGGCGCGATAGGTTCCGCCCTGCTTGTCCGGCGGCAGGCGCTTGGCGCCGGCGAAGTGGGCGCCGAACCGCTTGGTGACGAAGCCGAGCTGCTCCGTAGCGTCCGCCTTGGACTTGAAGGCGCCCACCTGGACGATCCAGTTTCCGCTCCGGGCGGCGCCCTGGGCCGGCGGCCGCGCCGCCGCGGGAGCTGGAGCGGACGTCAGTTGAACGTCGCTGTCGCCCTGCTGGTAGGAGGGGCGCGAGATGGCGTTCATCGGCTCGGGCTCGAAGATGGTCTGGGCCACGGTGATCAACTCGCCGCGGCTGCGCCGGTTCATCACGTCAAAGCCGGTGAGGAGCAGCTGCTCGGCGTTCTGGTTGCGGGCCGCCGTCGAGGGCGCGCCCAGCACCACCGTGATCAGGCGCCGATTGTCGCGCACCGCCGAGACCGCGATGTTGTAGCCCGAAGCGTTGGTGTAGCCGGTCTTGATGCCGTCCACGCCGGGCACGGAGTTCAGCATCCCGTTGTGGTTCCGCATGGACGTCCCGCGGAAGGTGAAGTTCCGAGTGCTGAACAGGTCGTAATACTGCGGATAGTCTCGCATCACCGCGCGCGACAGGATGGCGAGGTCGCGCGCTGTAGAGATCTGGCGGCTATCTGGCAGGCCCGAGGCGTTCACGAAGCGGGTCTGGGTCATGCCCAGTTCGCGCGCGCGCAGGGTCATCATCGCGGCGAAACGGCTTTCGGTGCCGCCCAGGGTTTCCGCCAGCGCCACGGCGATGTCGTTGGCCGACTTGGTGGCGAGCGACAGCATGGCCTGTTCGACCGTGAGGCTCTCGCCCGCCTTCAGGCCGAGCTTGGTCGGCGCCTGGGCCGCGGCCCGCGGGGATACGACGACGGGGTCGTCCAGCTTGATGCGCCCCGCGGCCAGGGCCTCGAAGGCCAGGTAGAGCGTCATCACCTTGGTGATCGAGGCGGGATATCGCGGGCTGTCTGCGCGTTTGGCGTACAGGACTTCTCCGCTGGTCGCATCGACCACGATCGCCGCGTACTTCGGTTCGCTGGCGGAGAGCTCGGTATACGGAATTTGAGCCTGGGCGCTGGTGGCGGCGGCCGGGGCGATAGCCGTGACCGCTCCGAGAGCGAGGGAAGCGAACAGGCGGCGGGCGCGCTCGAGCATCGGGTTCGTCCGTCGAATCAAAGGTTTGTGGAGGGCGAAACTGCGCCCTTGCGAGACCCTAGCATGCCTCCAATCGCGTTGCGTGAGGGTAAACAGGTGTTGAATGGCGCCGTTTTGTCGCGGGAGGGGCGATCAAATCTCGCGTGATGGGTTTTTGTGCGCTGCACAAAAATCCGCTTGACTGCTGCACTGCAACATGAGAAAACCGCCGCGAGTTCAAGGGCAATGTGCCCGACATTGTTTGCAATGCAGTGACAGCCGCTCCAAGCCCCCGCCCAAGGAGTTACCCCATGGCCGCCGCCGAAACCGTCAAGACCACCGTCGAGCAATTCACCGCCGCCGGCAATGTCGCCTTCAAGGACGCCGTCGAGAAGTCCCTGGCGAACCTCAACGAGGTCAACACCCACTCCAAGAAGAACCTGGAAGCCGTCATCGCTTCGGTGACCGCCGCCACCAAGGGCGCCGAAGCCCTGGGCGCCGAGGCCATGGCCTTCTCCAAGGCATCGGTCGAAGCCAACATGAACGCTGCCAAGTCGCTCGCTGGCGCCAAGTCGGTGCAGGAAGTGGTCGAACTGCAAACCGCCTTCGCCAAGTCGGCCCTGGAGACCTACATGGCTCAGGTCGGCAAGATGTCGGAGATCGTCTCCGCCTCGATGAAGGACAGCATGAAGCCGCTGAACGAGCGCGTGACGGCCGCGGTCGAGCGTTTCCAAGCCGCTCGCTAAGCCAAGCTCCAGTCGCCTCCGCCTACGGGTGGGGGTTCCTCCCAGGAAAGGCCCGCGCAGCTTGCGCGGGCCTTTTCTCTTTCCCACGCCGGCGCTAGACCTGCGGCCATGTCCGCCGTCGAAGACCGTCTGCTCGCCCTCGGGATCACGCTTCCCAAGCCCAATCCGCCCGTCGCCAACTATGTGCCCTTCGTACGAAGCGGCGCGCTGGTGCACATCTCCGGTCAGGTGTCGGTGGACGCCGCCGGCGGCGTCCGCGGCGTCGTCGGCGAGGACGTCGACCTGGAGACCGCCAAAGGCGCGGCCCGGCTGTGCGGGATCAACCTGCTGTCGCAGATGAAGGCCGCCTGCGACGGCGACCTCGATCGCGTGGCGCGGGTGGTGAAGCTGGGGGGCTTCGTCCAGGCGGGCGCTGATTTCTTCGACATCCCGCAGGTGGTCAACGGCTGTTCGGACCTGATGGTCGAGGCCTTCGGCGACGCCGGCCGCCACGCCCGCTCCGCCGTCGGCGTCTATCGCCTGCCGCTGAACTTCGCCGTTGAGGTCGATGCGGTGGTGGAGGTCCGGTGAGGGCCCGGTTCGGCGAGGCCTGGGATCTTCTTTTCCACCCGCCGGTGGCGCATCGCGGCCTGTGGTCACCCGACGGCCCGCCGGAGAACAGCCTGGGCGCGTTCCAGGCCGCGTGCCAGGCCGGCTACGGCATCGAGCTCGACGTCCAGCTCTCCGCCGACGGCGAGGCCATGGTCTTCCATGACGCTGAGCTCAAGCGGATGACCGGCGCGGAGGGGCGGGTGAAGGACCATTCCGCCGCCGATCTGGCCGAACTCCGCCTCGCGGGCTCCGACGAGCGGATTCCGACCCTTCTGGAGACCATGGCCATCGTCGGCCACCGCGCCATGGTGCATGTGGAGCTCAAGACCCCCTACGGCGAGGTCGGGCCGTTGGAGCGGCGCGTCCACGAGGTCCTGATCGACCACGCCGGCCCGGTCTGCGTGATCGGCTTCAATCCCTATTCCCACGCCTGGTTCGCCGAGCGGTTTCCGGGCGTGCTTCGTGGCCTCGACTCCTATGACTACAAGCGTGCGCCGCAACTGGCCGAGGAGGAACGCGCCGCCTTCGCCCGCCTGGAGCACGTGGAGATCGCCCGGCCTCACTTCCTGGCGCTCAGCGTCGACATGCTGCCCAATCCCCGCGCCGCCGAGCTGCGCGAGCAGGGGATGCCCGTGGTCGCCTGGACCGTTCGTTCGCAGGACCAGTGGGACGGCGTGAAGGCGCACTGCGACAACCTGATCTTCGAGGGCTTCCGGGCGTGAACCTCAAGCCGGCGGTCCAGGTCCACCGCCGAATCGCCGAGGTGGGGTGCGAGGCGTGGGACGCCTGCGCGGGCAATCCAGACTACGCCGCCAACCCGTTCGTGGCCTTCGACTTCCTGGACATCGCCGAACAGGCGGGCTGTGCGGTGGAGCGGGCCGGGTGGGGCCCCCAGCACCTGTCGGTGGAGGACGAGGCGGGCCGCGTGGCGGCGGTCATGCCGCTTTACCTGAAGTCCCACAGCCAGGGCGAATACGTCTTCGACCATGCCTGGGCCGACGCCTATGAGCGGGCCGGCGGAACCTATTATCCGAAGCTGATCTCGGCGGCCCCGTTCACACCGGTCACCGGGCCCAGGCTGCTGGTTCGGCCCGACGTGGATCCGGGCCAGGCCCGGGCGATCCTCCTGGGCGGGGCGTTGGCGGTCTGCGAGCGCTACGACGCCTCCTCCCTGCACGTGAACTTTCCGACCGAGGCCGAGTGGTCGTGGATGGGCGAGCAGGGCCTGCTGCTGCGCCAGGGCCAGCAGTACCACTGGCGCAATCCCGGCTATGGAGACTTCGAGGATTTCCTGGGCGCGCTCTCCTCCGGCCGGCGAAAGACGATCCGGCGGGAGCGGCGCGAGGCCCAGGTCGGGGTCGACGAGATCGCCTGCCTCACGGGCGGAGATCTCACCGAAGATCACTGGGACGCCTTCTTCGCCTTCTACATGGACACCGGCTCGCGCAAATGGGGGCGACCGTACCTGAACCGCCGGTTCTTCTCCCTGTTGGGCGAGCGGATGGCCGACCGGGTGCTGCTGGTCATGGCGCGGCGCGGCGGCCGCTGGATCGCCGGCGCCTTGAACCTGATCGGCGGCGACTGCCTCTATGGCCGCAACTGGGGCTGTATCGTGGACGTGCCCTTCCTGCATTTCGAGCTTTGCTACTACCAGGCCATCGAGTGGGCGATCGCCCGCGGGCTGGGGCGGGTGGAGGCGGGCGCGCAGGGTCAGCACAAGATCGCCCGCGGCTATCTGCCGGTTCCGGTGCGTTCCGCCCACTACATCGCCGATCCGCGGCTGCGCGCGCCGGTAGCCGATTTCGTGGAACGCGAACGGGCGGCGGTGGACGGCGAGATGGAGTGGCTGGCGGAGGAGTTTTCGCCGTTCCGTCGCGACGGCGGCTGACGGTCAGGACCGGGCCCAGGCCGCCTTCAGGAGGGCGAAGACCGAGGCGTCCACCTCTGTTGGATCCGCCAGGATCAGCTTCGATTTCAGCCGTTCCGACCAGCTCTCGTTCTTCGGCGGCTGCAGTCGGGGATCGGCCGCCGGCTCCACGGCGAGGCCGAGCGCCACGCGCCTGTCCTTCAGCGGTTTGGCGGCGGCGAATTGGACTTTGCTGGAAAAGGCGGTGAAGCCCTTGCGCTGACCGACCACCAGGCCGGGCAGGGGAGCTACGGCGGCCTCCAGCGCTTCCAGGATCGCCAGGGCCGCAGGGTCGGTCCAGAGT
This sequence comes from Phenylobacterium sp., assembly GCF_046290725.1. Taxonomy (GTDB): domain Bacteria; phylum Pseudomonadota; class Alphaproteobacteria; order Caulobacterales; family Caulobacteraceae; genus Phenylobacterium. The sequence continues at coordinate 1,153,597 of NZ_JBKBUH010000002.1, read as the reverse complement.
TTCGAGCGCAGCGTGTTCGGCTGGTCCCAGCGATCCTCCGAGGGAAAGGCTTCGGAGAGGACGTAAGAGGCGCGGTTGACGCCCAGGCCATGATGGGTGCGCAGCCAGGCGAGGCGCGCCCTGTGCTTCGTCTCGGGACAGGCGCGGGCGATGGCCACCCATTCGGCGAGGGTCTTGCCGGTGTCGCGCTCCAATCCGGCGTGGACGGAGGCGAACCACTTCTCCTGGCGCTCGGTCAGGTGCGGCCGGACGGTTCCCATGGCTTGCCCCTTCCTGTTACCACCTCGGCTGAAGCAGAGGAGCGGATCATGAGCCTGGACGGGACCTACGACGACGGCAACATCTTCGCGAAGATCCTGCGGGGCGAGGCGCCCTGCGCCAAGGTGTTCGAGGACGGCCACGTCTTCGCCTTCATGGACGTCTTCCCCCAGTCCAAGGGCCACACCCTGGTGATCCCGAAGCACTCTAAAGCGCGCAATCTGCTCGATGTAGAGCCAGAGGCGCTGCAGCCGCTGATCCTGGGCGTGCAGCGGGTGACCCGGGCGGTGCGCGCGGCCCTGACGCCGGACGGGATCGTGGTGACCCAGTTCAATGGCGCGCCGGCCGGCCAGACCATCTTCCACCTGCACTTCCACATCATCCCTCGCTGGGAGGGCGTGCCGGTCGGGCGCCATGCTTCCGGCGGCATGGCCGATCCTGCCGAGCTGAAGGCTCTGGCGGAGCAGATCGCGGCGAAAATCGACTGACCCAAGCCTTGCATAGGGCGCACGCGAGGTCATCTTGTAGGCCTAAGGTCAAGCTTGGAGCGTTCCTTGGGTCTCTTTTCATTGGGCCGGCGCAAGGCGGTCGCGCCGTGGTTCGAGTCCGACGACCTTGAGCCCTATCTGGCCCGTTCGAGGTTCGACCCGGAGACGGAGTCCTTCATCCGCGATTTCGCGCGCGACGGCGTCGTGGCGGTGGACCTGGGAGACGAGGCGCGCCGCCTCTGCGACCAGGCGGTGGCGGAGACCGAGCCTTATTTCGTCGAGGGCGTCAGTCGAGTCCAGGATGCCTGGTACCGCAGCCCGGCGGTGCGCAGGCTCGCCACCTGGCCGAAGATGCGTCGCTTGTTGAAGGCCGCCTACGGCCGCGACCCGTTTCCCTTCCAGACGCTCAACTTCCGGCAGGGCAGCCAGCAGGGCGTCCATTCCGACACCATCCATTTCCACTCCGCGCCCGAGCGGTTCATGTGCGGCGTCTGGATCGCCCTGGAGGATGTGCGCCCCGAAGCCGGGCCGCTGATCTACTATCCGGGCAGCCACAAGCTGCCGGTCATGACCATGCGCGGGGCCGGCGTGAACAATCCCGAGCCCACCTATGACGACTACGTCGCCGCCTATGTGCCGCGCTACGCCGCGGCTATCGAGGCGTCCGGCCTGCCCCGTAGCCAGGCTCTGATCAAGAAGGGGTGGGCTTTCGTCTGGGCGGCCAACCTGGCGCACGGCGGAGCGCCGATCGAGAAGCCGGGCGCCACCCGGCGGAGCCTCGTCGTCCACAACTACTTCGAGAACTGCATCTACTACACGCCGATGCTGTCCGATGTGGAGGCCGGTCGGCTGCACGTGCGCTTACCGCCCAACCTGCGCACCGGACTGCCCCGCTGGCCGCGACGCGGCTGGCGGCCGGTGCGGTTGCCGAAACACCTAGTGATCGAAGCCCTCCGCCGCGACCTCGCGCGCGAGCCCGCCGTGATGTGATCACGAATATCTCCTCTCCCGCTCGCGGGAGAGGACAGGCCGAAGGCCAGGTGAGGGCGAGCGGCGCCAGCCGCGAGGGCGGCGAGGCCGCTGGCGCCGAAAGGCGCCAGTCTCGGATGCTGCAAGTTCTAGCGCCGCTTCGCGCCGCCCGCCTGGCGGCGGCCTCGGCTGCGCCTCGCCCTCACCCGTCCTTCGGACACCCTCTCCCGCACGGCGGGAGAGGGAAGGGGCCACATGGGGAGTCCCGCAGGGTCAGTCGGCGAGTTCGGCCGCCGACTCCTCGGTCGGAGTTTCGATGATCGGCGCGCCGGGCGCCCGGTCGTCGCCTTCGATCTCGAAGCCGAGCTTGCCGTCCTTGAGCACCACCTTGACGTGGCCGCCCTTGACCAGCTTGCCGAACAGGATCTCGTCGGCCAGCGGCTTCTTGATGTGCTCCTGGATCGTCCGGGCCAGCGGCCGGGCGCCGTAGAGCTCGTCGAAGCCGTTCTTGGCCAGCCAGTCGGCGGCTTCTTCCGAGGTCTCGATGGTGACGTGACGGTCGGCCAGCTGGGCCTCCAGCTGCATGACGAACTTCTGCACCACCTGGCGGATGATTTCCGGTGTCAGCGCCTTGAACTGAACGATGGCGTCCAGGCGGTTGCGGAACTCCGGGGTGAACAGGCGCTTGAGCGCCTCATCCACTTCGTCCTCCGCCTTGCCGCGGCCGAAGCCGATGGCGTTGCGCTGAGCGTCGGAGGCCCCCGCATTGGTGGTCATGATCAGGACCACGTTGCGGAAGTCGACCTTCTTGCCGTTGGCGTCGGTCAGCACGCCGTGGTCCATGACCTGCAGCAGGATGTTGAAGACGTCCGGATGGGCCTTCTCGATTTCGTCGAGCAGCACGACCGCGTGCGGATGCTGGTCGACCGCGTCGGTCAGCAGGCCGCCCTGATCGAAGCCCACATAGCCGGGAGGCGCGCCGATCAGGCGGCTGACCGTGTGGCGCTCCATGTACTCCGACATGTCGAAGCGCAGGAGTTCGATGCCCATGGTCGAGGCCAGTTGCCGGGCCGTCTCGGTCTTGCCGGTGCCGGTGGGGCCTGAGAACAGGTAGCAGCCGATCGGCTTGTTCGGGTCGCGCAGGCCGGCGCGCGCCATCTTCATGGCGGCGCTGAGCTGCTCGATGGCGTCTTCCTGGCCGTAGACCGCACGCTTCAGGTCGCTTTCCAGCTGCTTCAGCGCCTCTGTGTCGGACTTGGAGACCGACTTGGGCGGGATGCGGGCGATCTTGGCGACGACGGCCTCGACCTCCTTCACGCCGATGGTCTTCTTCCGCCGGCCTTCCGGCAGCAGCATCTGGCTGGCGCCGGCCTCGTCGATGATGTCGATGGCCTTGTCCGGCAGCTTGCGGTCGGTGATGTACTTGGCCGACAGCTCCACCGCCGACTTGATGGCGTCGTTGGTGTAGCGGAGCTTGTGGAACTCCTCGTAATAGGTCTTCAGGCCCTTGAGGATCTTGATCGTGTCGTCGATCGTCGGCTCGTTCACGTCGATCTTCTGGAACCGGCGGACCAGCGCCCGATCCTTCTCGAAGTGCTGGCGGAACTCCTTGTAGGTCGTCGAGCCCATGCACCGCAGGCTGCCGGAGGCGAGGGCCGGCTTCAGCAGGTTCGAGGCGTCCATCGCCCCGCCGCTGGTGGCGCCGGCGCCGATCACCGTGTGAATCTCGTCGATGAACAGGATGGCGTCGGGGTGGTTCTCCAACTCCTTGACCACCTGCTTCACGCGCTCCTCAAAGTCGCCGCGGTAGCGGGTGCCCGCCAGGAGCGCGCCCATGTCGAGCGAGAAGATGGTCGAGCCGGAGAGCACGTCCGGCACCTGGCCGTTGACGATCTTGCGGGCCAGGCCCTCGGCGATGGCGGTCTTGCCCACGCCGGGGTCGCCCACCAGCAGGGGATTGTTCTTGGTGCGTCGGCAGAGGATCTGGATGCAGCGCTCCACCTCGGCCGCCCGGCCGATCAGCGGGTCGACCTTGCCCTGCTTGGCCTTCTCGTTGAGGTTGATGCAGTAGGCCTCGAGCGCCTCGCCGCCGGTTTTGACCGGCGCCTTGTCCTCGTCCTCGGCGCCTTTCACCGGCTTGGGCTGGTCGTGGCCGGCCTTCTTGGCGATGCCGTGGGCGATGTAATTGACCGCATCGTAGCGGGTCATGTCCTGCTCTTGCAGGAAATAGGCGGCGTGGCTCTCGCGCTCGGAGAAGATCGCCACCAGCACGTTCGCTCCGGTCACTTCTTCGCGACCGGACGACTGCACATGGATCACCGCGCGCTGGATCACGCGCTGGAAGGAGGAGGTGGGCTTGGCGTCCTCGCCGTCGTCCACGACCAGCGAGCGCAGCTCGTTGTCGACATAGTTGGTGAGGGTGGTGCGCAGCGCGGCGAGATCCACATCGCAAGCGCGCATCACCCCGGCGGAGTCCTCATCGTCGATGAGAGACAGCAGGAGATGCTCCAGCGTCGCGTATTCATGCTTGCGCTGATTGGCGAAAGCGACGGCGCGGTGGAGGGTCTCTTCGAGCTGGCGCGAGAATGACGGCAACGGGGCCTAGTCCTTTTCCATGGTGCATTGAAGCGGGTGCTGATGCCGCCTGGCGGTATCAACGACCTGGGCCACCTTTGTTTCCGCCACTTCGTAGGTGAACACGCCGCAGACGCCGACACCGTGCTGGTGGACGTGCAGCATGATCCGCGTCGCGTCTTCGCGCGACTTATGGAAGTACTGCTCCAGGACATAGACGACGAACTCCATCGGCGTGTAGTCGTCGTTCAGCAGCAGTACACGATACAGCGAAGGCTTCTGCGTCTTCGGCTTGGTCTGGGTGATGACCGCCGACCGGACGCCCGTCGCTTGATCACCTTGCTTTCGCTCGGCCATCGAACAGGTCTCCTGGGCGGACGTGTGGCCCGCTCTATCTACGAATTAGATATGAAAAAGATGCGCCTTTGGAAGGGTGCAAATGGCGGCGAGAAGCCGCGGCCGTTCCGGATGGGCGTTTTTGCCACGCAGGCGGGCGCCGCAGGCCTCGCCGGTCAATCCTCGGGAGAGGCCTTGGCGCGCAGGGCGCGGCCCGAGGTCACCGCGCTGGGGCCGAATCGCGCCCGTAGTGAGTCGGCGGTCTTTTCGCCGAGCAGCGCCCGGCGTTCGCCGTCGGCGAACAGGTCGTGCTCCACCGCATCGGCGCCCACCAGCTCCGCCAGGCCGATCCCGATCAGCCGCCAGGGGCGGCCGTCCGCCTCCTTGGCGAGGAGGTCCCGGCCGACCGCGAACAGCGTCCTGGCTGTCTGGGTCGGAACCGCGATGGCCCTCCGGCGGGTGAGGATGCGGAAGTCCGCGCCGCGCAGCTTCAGGGTCACCACGCGGCCGGCTAGGCCGTTCGCACGGGCGTGACGGGCGACCTTGTCGCAGAGCCAGGCGAGCTGATCCTCCAGCTCCGGCAGCCCTCTCAGATCCTCGTTGAAGGTGGTCTCGGCGCTGATGCCCTTGCGGCCCTCGTTGGGATTCACCGGCCGATTGTCGCGGCCGTGGGCCAGGTCGTGCAGGCGCAGGCCATGCGCGCCGAACGCCTTCGCCAGCACTTTCGGCTCCGCGCGGGCCAGGTCGCCCACCGTGCGATAGCCGGCCCCCTCCAGCGAGCGCACCATGGCCGGCCCCACCCCGGGGATCAGCCCTACCGGCCGCGGGGCGAGGAAGGCGCGGGCCTCCGCCGCCCCGATCACGGAGAAGCCGCGCGGCTTGTCGAGGTCCGACGCCACCTTGGCCAGGAACTTGTTGGGCGCTAGGCCGATGGAGACGGTGATCCCCACCTCCGCCTCGATGCGCGCCTGGAGTTTGGCCAAGGTCAAGGCCGGCGGCGCGCCGTGCAGGCGTTCGGTGCCGGAAAGGTCCATCCAGGCCTCGTCGAGCGAGAGCGGCTGGACGAGCGGCGTGAGCGCCCGGACCATCTCCATGATCCGCCGGCTTTCAGCCCGGTACTTCTGGAAGTCCGGCTTGACGATCACCGCCTGCGGGCAGAGCTGCCGCGCCTTGAACATCGGCATGGCCGAGCGGACGCCGGAGATGCGGGCGATGTAGCAGCAGGTGGTGACCACCCCGCGCTTGCCGCCGCCGACGATCACCGGCTTGTCCCGCAAGCTGGGATCGTCCCGCTTCTCCACCGTCGCGTAGAAGGCGTCACAGTCCATGTGGGCGATGGAGAGCGTCTCAAGTTCCGTGTGCGCCACCACGCGGGGCGAGCCGCAAGTGGGACAGCGGCGGACGAAGTCGCCGCGGGCGAAGCAGTCGCGGCAGAAGGCGCTCATGGCTCCAGGGGCCAGAGCCAGGCTGCGCCCCGCACGCCCGAGGAATCGCCATGCAGCGGGCGGACCACGGGCGTGGTGAAGACATCGGAGAAGACGTGCGGCGCAATGGCGGCGGGCAGGCGCGCATAGAGTTCGTCGACATTCGACATGCCGCCGCCCAGCACGATCACGTCCGGGTCGATCACGTCGCAGATGACCGCCAATCCGCGGGCCAGGCGGTCAATATACCGATCCAGCGCCGCGGCGGCCGCGGCGTCGCCTGTCCGGGCGGCCGCGACGATCTCCTGTCCGGTGAGGTCGGCGCCGTGGTCCCGCTGCAGGCCAGGCCCGGAGATCCAGAGCTCCAGGCAGCCTCGCCGGCCGCACCAGCAGGCGGGACCGGGATACTCCGCTGCGGTTGGCCAGGGCAGCGGCATGTGCCCCCACTCGCCGGCGAACCGATTGCGGCCCTCGACGAGACGGCCGCCCACCGTCACCCCGCCGCCGCAGCCGGTTCCGAGGTTGGCGGCGAACACAACCTCGACCCCGGCGCCCGCTCCATCGATGGCCTCGGAAAGCGCCAGGCAGTTGGCGTCGTTGGCGTAGCGCACCGGCCGCTCCAGCACCCGGGCGAGGTCGGCGGGGAAGGGGCGGTCGTTCAACTCGGTCGAATTGCAGCCGCGCATCAGGCCGGTGGCGGGGGAGGGCGAGCCTGGGCCGCCCACGCCGATCCGCCCAACCCTGGCCCCGGACTGACGCTCGGCCTCGGCCACGACCTCGCGCACCGCTTCCAGCCCCAGTTCGTATTCCCGCGGCGAGGGCCGTCGCACGCGCGCCAGGAACCTGCCCTCGGCGTCCAGCGCCGCGGCCTCGATCTTGGTCCCGCCGAAATCCACCCCGATCCGGATCATGAGGTCTTGATTTGTTCCGCTTCGCGGTGGAGTTCAACACCCATGCGATCCGGCGTCCATCGACTCATGAGCGGGAAGGCCGCCGCGCCGCCGGGCGGGGCCTGATCGCGCATGTCCAAGGGATCGTACCGGGGCGCTTCCACCCTGATCGGGTGGAACGCCAACATCTACGCCGCCTCTTCGCTCAGCGGGCGCAAGCATCGGCTGCGGGCGCAGATCCACGTGCTGACCGCCCGGACCGCCCAAACCCGGGAGGAGGCGCTGCGGCAGGACGTCGAGGCCCGCAAGCGCCAGAAGCTCAAGCCCCCGAAGCACGTACGGCGGAGCAATCCCGCCGCGCGCGAGGAGGTGGCCGCCGCCAAGGCTCGCGCCGCCAAGAAGCCGCGCCCGAAGCGAAAGGGCGCGACCGCGGGCGCAGTGGTGGTCGAAAAGCGCAAGCTTCCGCCCCGCAGGAAGCCGCGGAGCCGTCGCAAGCCTTGACGTTCCGCTCCCACGGTCCGGAGATGGCGCCATGAGCGCGCTGGACACCTTCATCCGCGGCCTGCCCAAGGCCGAGCTCCACCTGCACATCGAGGGCAGCCTCGAGCCCGAGCAGATGTTCGCCTTCGCCCGGCGAAACCGGATCGCCCTGCCGTTCTCCAGTGTGGAGGAGGTGCGAGCGGCCTACGCCTTCTCCAACCTGCAGGACTTCCTCGACATCTACTATCAGGGCGCCCAGGTGCTGCTGACCGAAGAGGACTTCCGCGACCTGGCGCTCGCCTATTTCCGACGGGCGGCGGCCGACGGGGCGCGCCATGCCGAGATCTTCTTCGATCCCCAGACCCACACCGACCGCGGGGTGCCCTTCGCCGTGGTCGCCGACGGCCTGCTGGCCGGCATGGCGCAGGCCGAACGGGAGCTTGGGATCACCTCGAAGCTCATCCTCTGTTTCCTGCGGCACCTGTCCGAAGAGGCGGCCTTCGAAACCCTGCGCCAGGCCGAGCCCTATCTCGACCGGATCGTCGGCGTGGGGCTCGATTCCTCCGAAGTGGGCCATCCGCCGTCCAAGTTCGTGCGGGTGTTCAAGGCGGCGCGCGAGCGGGGGCTGAAGCTGATGGCCCACGCGGGCGAAGAAGGGCCGCCGGACTACGTGCACGAGGCGCTGGACCTTCTCGGCGTCGACCGCATCGACCACGGCAACCGTTCGCTCGAGGATCCCGTCCTGGTCGAGCGGCTGGCGCGCGAGGGGATGACGCTCACCGTCTGCCCGCTCTCGAACCTGAAGCTCTGCGTGGTGGACGACCTCAAGAACCACCCCTTGAAGCGGATGCTCGATCTGGGGCTCAAGGCGACGATCAATTCCGACGATCCGGCCTATTTCGGCGGCTATCTGGGGGAGAACTGGATCGCGACCGCCAAGGCCGTCGGGCTGACACGAGACGATCTCGTGACTCTCGCCCGCAACAGCTTCACCGGCTCCTTCCTCGAACCGGCCGAGATCGACCGGCGCCTGGCGGAGATCGACGCCTACGCGGCGGCGAACCCTTAAGCCAGCACGTCCTCGATGGCGGCGCGCAGCTCGGTCCAGTCGTCGATGCGCCGGTGGCGGTCGGGCGCGCTGGGGGCCAGCGGGCGCAGGCGCGGATCGGCCACCATCTGGAAGCGCGCCACCTCCGGCGCGTGCTCCATGACCGAGTCGAGGTTGGGGATCAGGTCGTCGACGAACACCGCCGGCGCACGCACCTGAGCGACGAGCTCCGCCGCCACGGGCCCTTTGAGTCCGCTGTTCAGAACCAGGGGGTAGTCCAGGCCCGTACGGCCCAGCCAGCGCGCACGCGCCAAGCGGCCGTGATCCGGGGCGTTGGTCAGGATCACCACGCCGGCCTTGTTCGAGAGCGCGCGCAGGGCCTCCGGCCCGCCGGGCGCCGGCGTCATGTCGGAGCAGGCCTCCCGAAAGAAGGTGTCGAACAGGCGTCGCCCTTCCTCCACCGCCAGGTGCGTGTCTTCGCCGGGGCGATAGATGTTCTGGAAGAGGGCGAAGCGGTCGACGCGGAACTCCAGACCCTGGTCGGCGAGGAACCGGCCGAACCCCTCCATGAAGAGGCCCAGCACCTCGTCGACGTCGACCAGTAGGAGCGGGCGGGCGGGATCGATCCCGAGGCTTTGCAGGTCGGGGGCGCGGACGGTTCGGACGACAGGAGGCTGATCGGTCAAGCGGCGTTCTTCGACTAACGCGAGTTTAAGGATATCCGTGGGATCAAGGCTCAAAGGTGGGGCGAGCGGACGATTCTCCGCGGGCTCGTAGCATTGTTGAGACGACAATGGCCAAGAAGGTCCTCATCGTCGAGGATAACGAGCTGAACATGAAGCTCTTTCATGATCTGCTCGATGCTCAAGGCTATGAGACCCTGCAGACCCGCGAAGGGCTGCAGGCGCTGGCGCTCGCCCGCGAACACCGCCCGGACCTGATTCTCATGGATATCCAGCTCCCGGAAATCTCAGGGCTGGAGGTCACCAAGTGGCTGAAGGAAGACGACGAGCTGGCCTCGATCCCTGTGGTCGCCGTCACCGCCTTCGCCATGAAGGGCGATGAGGAGCGCATCCGTGAGGGGGGGTGCGAGGCCTATATTTCCAAACCGATCTCGGTGTCCCACTTCCTGGACACGATCCGGCGCCTTTTGAGTTGAGCCAATGACCGCACGTATTCTGGTCGTCGACGACATCGAGGCGAATGTCCGCCTCCTCGAAGCCAAGCTGACGGCCGAGTACTACGAGGTGCTGACGGCGTACGACGGGCCGACGGCGCTCGCTATCGCCGCGGCCGAGAAGCCCGATATCGTCTTGCTGGACGTGATGATGCCGGGCATGGACGGCTTCCAGGTCTGCCGTCGGCTGAAGGACGATCCGGAGACGCGCCACGTCCCGGTCGTTCTGGTCACCGCCCTCGACGGGCGGGCCGACCGCATCGCGGGGCTGGAGGCCGGGGCCGACGAATTTCTCACCAAGCCCATCGACGACGTCATGCTGTTCGCCCGGGTGCGCAGCCTGACGCGCCTGAAGATGGTCATTGACGAGCTGCGCGAGCGCGAGGCCTCGGGCCGGCGGATGGGCGTGATCGCCGGCGCCGCGGCGCGCCTGGGCGGCACGGGCGGTCGGGTGATGATTGTCGACGATCACGAGCGCCAGGCCCAGCGAGTCGCCGCCGAGCTGTCCATCGAGCATCGGCCCGTGGTGGAGACCGATCCGGAGAAGGCGCTGATCGCCGTCCGCGGCCCGGTGGACCTGGTGATCGTCAACGCCACGGCGCGCTCTTTCGACGGACTACGCTTCGCCGCCCACCTGCGGTCGGACGAGGCCACCCGCAACCTGCCGATCCTGGCGGTGGTGGACTATGACGAGCGCCCACGCCTGGTGAAGGCGCTTGAGATCGGCGTCAACGACATCCTCTCCAAGCCTATCGACCCGCAGGAGCTGGCCGCCCGGGCGCGCACCCAGATCCGGCGCAAGCGCTATACCGATTACCTGCGCGACAATCTCGACCACTCGCTGGAGCTGGCCGTCACCGACCAACTCACCGGCCTGCACAACCGGCGCTACATGTCCGGCCAGCTCGAGGCCCTGGTGAAGCGCGCCGCCCACGGCGGCGACCAGGTGGCGGCGCTCGTCATCGACATCGACCACTTCAAGATGATCAACGACGGCTATGGCCACGACGTCGGCGACGAGGTGCTGCGGGAGTTCGCCGTGCGGCTCGCCTCGAACGTCCGCGCCGTCGACCTGCCCTGCCGCTACGGGGGCGAGGAGTTCGTGGTGATCATGCCCGACACTCGGCTGGCCGACGCCGAACGGATCGCCGAGCGGATCCGCCTGCATGTGGCCGGCTCGCCTTTCCGTGTGATGGGCGGCTCGGAGCTGCTGACCGTGACGATCTCCATCGGCGTCGCGGCCACGCTGGGCGCCGAAGATCGGCCTGAAGCCCTGTTGAAGCGCGCCGACGAGGCGGTCTATGAGGCCAAGGCCTCTGGCCGCAACAAGGTGATCGCCCACGCCGCCTGAGGGCGTCAGCGTCCCCGGCGTCCGCCGCTTTTCCCGATCCGGCCGCGCCTGGGGCCGGCGAAGGCGCGGTCGCGCACTCCTAACCGGGGGCGGCTCGCCGTGGGATCGGCGGGCAGCGGCTCGCTCAGCATCTCGAACAGCAGGCCGCCGGTCAGGGGCGTCGCCTCTTTCAGCCGCACTTCGACGGACATGCCCAGCGGCCAGCGCCGGCCGGTGCGCTCGCCGACCAGGGCGTGGGCGCGGTCGTCGTGGAAGAAGTACTCGCCGCCCAGGTTTGAGACCGGGACGAGGCCGTCGGCGCCGGTCTCCTCCAGCCGGATGAACAGGCCGAACCGCGTCACGCCGGTGATCCGGCCCTGGAAGTCGGCGCCGACCCGGTCGGCCAGGAAGGCGGCGACATAGCGGTCGGTCGCATCGCGCTCGGCGGCCATCGAGCGACGCTCGGCGAAGCTGATCCGCTCGGCGGTGTCGCGCAGCTGAGCGACGTCGCGGTCGGTCAGGCCGTCATCGCCGAAGCCAAGCGCCCGGATCAGCGCCCGGTGCACGATCAGGTCGGCATAGCGCCGGATCGGCGAGGTGAAGTGCGCATAGCGATCGAGGTTCAGCCCGAAGTGGCCGATGTTCTCCACCGCGTAGATGGCCTGCATCTGGGTGCGAAGGACCACTTCGTTGACGATGGCCGCATGCGGACCTTCCCGCATCTCGTCCAGCAGCCGGTTGAACCGGTCGGTGCGTGGGGCCTCCCCCTTGCTCCAGTTGACGCCCAGGGTCTGGAGGAATTCGGCCAGCGACTGCAGCTTCTCCTGGCTGGGCGCGTCATGGATCCGGTAGATCAGCGGCGTCTTCTTCTGCTCCAGGGTCTCGGCGGCGCAGACATTGGCCTGGACCATCATCTCCTCGATCAGCCGGTGCGCTTCCAGCGAGGCGCGGGGCTGGATGGAGACCACTTCGCCTTCAGGGCTGATGACGATCTTGCGCTCCTGGCTCTCGATGGCCAGCGGCGAACGGGCGCGCCGGCCTTTCAGCATGGTCGCGTAGGCCGCCCAGAGCGGCTTCAGCACCGGCTCCAGCAGCGGGTTGGCGTGGTCGTCGGGAAAGCCGTCGACGGCGGCCTGGGCCTGCTCGTAGGAAAGCTTGGCGGCGGACCGCATCAGCCCGCGCACGAACCGATGGCTGCGCTTCTTGCCCGTACTGTCGAACACCATCCGCACGGCCAGGCAGGCGCGGTTCTCCCCCTGGCGGAGGGAGCACAGGCCGGCCGACAGCCGCTCGGGCAGCATCGGCTCCACCCGGTCCGGGAAATAGGTGGAATTGCCCTTGTCGCGGGCTTCCTTGTCGAGGGCCGAGCCTGGCCGCACATAGGCCGCTACGTCGGCGATGGCGACCCAGACGATCCAGCCGCCTTCGTTCTTTGGGTCTGGATCGGGTTGCGCATAGACCGCGTCGTCGTGATCGCGCGCGTCCGGCGGATCGATGGTGATCAACGGGATGTCGCGAAGATCCTCCCGGCCCGAGAGGGTTGGGGGCTCGGCCGCTTCGGCCTCCGCCTCCGCGGCCTGGGAGAAGCCGGTGGGAATGCCGTGGGCGTGGATGGCGATCAGGGAGGCGGCGCGCGGCTGGTCCTCGCGGCCCACCACTTCCAGAATCTTGCCCCGCTTGGGGCCGTAGCGGCGCTCCTGCAGTCCCACCTGGGCCAGCACCAGATCGCCGTCGCGTAGGGTTTCGCCCTCTCCGGGCGACAGCATCAGGCTCTCCTTCGAGCGGCGGTCCACCGGCTCGATCCGCACCTCGCGCCGCGCCTTGCGCACCACGCCCAGGATCCGGTGGGCGCTCTGACCCAGCCGCTTGATGAGCCGCGCCTCCGGCTCTCCGCTCTCCAGGGTCGTGAACCGCACCAGCAGCCGGTCGCCCAGGCCGGGCGCGCCACCGACCGCCTCGCGGCGATCCGGGGCCAACCGCACGAGAGGGGCGTCCTCGGCGCGGGTCAGCTGGACCAGCAATTCACCGTCCGGATCCCGCTCCACCACATCGGCGACGCCGACCTCAGGCAGGGCGCTGGGCTCGGCCACGCCCTTGCGGCCGCGGCGGCCGAGCGCGCCGGACTCTTCCAGCTCCTTCAGCATCTCGCGCAGGGCCCGCCGGTCGGCGCCTTTCAGGCTGAAGGCGCGGGCGATCTCGCCGCGGTCGGTTTCCCCAGCCTCGCGGATGTACTTCAACAGAGTCTCGCGGTCCGGCAGGCCCTGGGCGGGCTTCTTTCCGGCGGCGAATCGCTCGGCCTTGGGCGTGCGGGGTCGTGCCATGAGCCCCTATAACGCGGAAATCGTCCTCGCGTGCGCAGATCGAAGCCGTCGCAGCTTCAATCCTCGTCGTCGCGGAAGGCGCCAAACGGAGTTAGGCCTTCGATGGCGGTGGCGCCGTTCCGTTTCAGCACCGTGCGCACCGCGCCTGCACCGCTCGCTTCCACCGCGGCCGCCAAGCGCTCGGAGTGCGTGACGAGCCAGACCTGGGTGCGTTCCGAAGCCTTGGCGATCAGCGCACCGAGCGGCTCCATCAGGTCTGGATGCAGACTGGATTCCGGCTCGTTCAGGGCCACGAAGGGCGGCAGGCGATAGGCCATCAGGGCGCCGGCCAGGGCGAGGAATCGCAGAGTGCCGTCGGAGAGCTCCGCGGCGTCGAACACCCGCCTGGGAAAGTCCGGCAGGCGTAGCCCGAAGCTCGCCGTTGCGTCCGGCGTCGGGACGACGAGCTTCGCCCCGGGAAAGGCGCGTTCGATCAGCGCGTCCAGTTCGGCGGTGTCGCCGCGGATGTGCGCCAGGGTGGCGAAGACCGCCGCCAGGTTCGAGCCGTCGGAGGCCAGGTTGGGCGCGGCCACGGCCGTGCAGGGCCTCCGCAGCGGCGAGCCCGGGTCGGTCCGCAGGTCGTGATAGAACCGCCACTCCAGCAGAGTCCGCCGGAGTAGATCGAGCGCGGGATAGCGAGATGGATCCTCAAGGCGCCCAAGCATGGTCTCGGACGCCAGCAGGTCGATCTCCACCGTCGCAGGCCGGCCGTCTTCGCCGCGCGCCATTACCGAGGGGCCGTCACGCTCCGCCAGCACGACCTTCCGCTGCGACGTCGCATGAGTCAGGCGTTCGGTCTTGATCTGCGGTTCGAGCTGAAACGCGGCGGCGGTCGGCGGAGGAAAGCCCACCGCCACGTCGTAGCGGAGCGTGGCGTCGGTGCGGTGAGGCGAGGCCAGCGTCACGCCTAGCCCGATCTGCACCGGCTCGGAGCGCCGGGGACCGGCCCACAGCGCGGCTTCCAACCCCTCCTGCGCCAGTTGCGCGCCCAGCCCATTGGCCGCCGCCGCGCGCAGCAGCTCCAGCGCGCGGTAGAGGTTCGACTTGCCGACGCCGTTGGCGCCGACCAGCACGTCCAGCCGCGAGACTGGATAGACGATCCGCTGCAGCGACCTGTAGCCCGAGGCGGCGAACTCCCGGACAGGCAGATCCATGGCGCGCCTTAGGCTTTCGCCTTCTTCGCGGCTGGCTTCTTGGCGGGCGGCTTCTCGGCCTTGGGCTTGGCGGCGGCCTTAGCCTTGGCGGGCTTCTTCTTGCCTCCGCCCTTGGCTTCGCGTTCGGCGATGAGGGCCAGGGCCTCCTCGAGGGTGATCTCGGCGGGATCCTTGCCCTTGGGGATATTGGCGTTGGTCGAGCCGTGCTTGATGTAGGGGCCGTAGCGACCGGAAAGCACCCGCACCGGCGCGCCGTCGGCCGGGTGGGCGCCCAGCTCCTTCAGGGCCGCGGCCTCCGCGCGGCCGCGGCCGGCGCCGCCGGCGCGCTTCTCGGCCAGCAGGGTCACGGCGCGGTTCAGACCAACCTCGAACACCTCGTCCACGCTCGGCAGGTTCGCATAGGTGCCGTTGTGCTGGACGAACGGCCCGTAGCGGCCGATGCCGGCGAGGATCGGCTGACCGTCCTCGGGATGAGGGCCGACCTCGCGAGGCAGGCGCAGGAGGCGCAGGGCCTTTTCCAGGTCCATGGCCGCGGCCGGCCAGGCCTTGGGCAGGCTGGCGCGCTTGGGCTTGTCGCCCTCGCCGAGCTGGACGTAGGGGCCGAACCGTCCGGCCTTCAGGAACACGGTCTCACCGGTGACCGGATCGACGCCCAGCTCGCGGTCGCCGCTTTCCTGGGCGGCGTCTTCCTCGGATTGGGCGATGGGCCGGGTGAAGCGGCATTCCGGATAGTTCGAGCAGCCGATGAAGGCGCCGAATCGCCCGGTCTTCAGCGACAGCCGCCCGGTCCCGCAGGTCGGGCAAGCGCGGGGGTCGGTCCCGTCGCCGCGGTCGGGGAAGATGTGGGGGCCGAGCGCATCGTTGAGGGCGTCCAGAACATGCGTGACCCGCAGCTCTGCGATCTCGCCCACCGCGGCCTGGAACCCCTGCCAGAATTCCCGCAGCAGGGTCTTCCAATCGAGGTCGCCGGCCGAGACCTGATCGAGCTTCTCTTCCAGCGCCGCGGTGAAGTCGTACTCCACATAACGGGAGAAGAACTGCTCCAGGAAGGCGGTGACCAGCCGGCCCTTGTCCTCGGGCACGAAGCGGTTCTTGTCCATCCGCACATAGGCGCGGTCGCGCAGCACGGTCAGGATCGAGGCGTAGGTGGAGGGGCGGCCGATGCCCAGCTCCTCCATTTTCTTGACCAGGCTCGCTTCGGAATAGCGCGGCGGCGGCTCGGTGAAGTGCTGGTCGGCGCGGGCGGTGGCGACGCGCGCCTCGGCCCCCTCGCGCACCTGGGGCAGGCGGCCGCCGTCCTCGTCCTCGGCGTCGTCGCGGCCTTCCTCGTAGACGGCCAGGTAGCCGTCGAACAACACCACCTGGCCGGTGGCGCGCAGGCCGGTCTTTCCGTCGGCGCTTTCCAGCTCGATGGTGGTCCGCTCGATGCGCGCGGCCTCCATCTGGGAGGCGATCATTCGCTTCCAGATCAGTTCGTAGAGCCGGCCAAGGTCGCTCTCCAGGCGCAGGGAGCCGGGATTGCGGGCGAGACTCGTGGGCCGGATCGCCTCGTGCGCCTCCTGGGCGTTCTTGGCCTTGGTCTTGTAGATCCGGGCGCTCTCGGGAACGTATTCGCGGCCGTAGAGGCCGCCGATCACCTGGCGCGCCTCGTCGATGGCTTCCGGCGCGGCCTGGACCCCGTCGGTCCGCATGTAGGTGATGAGACCCACGGTCTCGCCGCCGATATCGATCCCTTCATAGAGCTTCTGAGCGGCCTGCATGGTGCGCTGGGCGGAGAAGCCGAGCTTGCGGGCCGCCTCCTGCTGCAGGGTCGAGGTGGTGAAGGGCGGGGGCGGGGTGCGCCGGGCCGGCTTCTTCTCGACCGCCGTCACCTTCAGGGCGGCGGCCTGGACGGCGGCCTTGGCGGCCTCGGCGGCGGCCGCATCGCCCAGGTCGAACTTCGAGAGCCGCTTGCCTTCGTGCTTGACGAGACGGGCGGTGAACGGGTCGCCTCCAGCCGAGACGTCGGCTTCGACCGTCCAGTACTCCTGGGTCTTGAACCGCTCGATCTCCAGCTCGCGATCGACGATCAGCCGCAGGGCCACCGACTGAACCCTGCCGGCCGAGCGCGCGCCCGGCAGCTTGCGCCACAGCACCGGCGAGAGGGTGAAACCCACCAGATAGTCCAGCGCCCGGCGGGCGAGATAGGCCTCCACCAGCTCCATATCGATGTCGCGCGGATGCTTCATGGCTTCCGTCACGGCCGACTTGGTGATGGCGTTGAACACCACCCGCTGGACCTTGGCCTCCTTGAGGGCGCGCTTCTTCTGCAGCACCTCCAGAACGTGCCACGAGATGGCCTCGCCCTCACGGTCCGGGTCGGTGGCGAGGATCAGGCGGTCGGCGCCCTTGACCGCCTCGGCGATGTCCGAAAGCCGCTTGGCCGACTTGGCGTCGACGTCCCAGCTCATGGCGAAGTCCTCGTCGGGCTTCACCGAGCCGTCCTTCGCCGGCAGGTCGCGGACATGGCCGTACGAGGCCAGGACCGTGTAGCCCGAGCCCAGATACTTGTTGATGGTCTTGGCCTTGGCCGGACTTTCGACGACGACGACGTTCATGCGTGCTTTTTCTACCGGGCGGTCTGCAGGCCGCCCGAATTCAGGGGCGCGAAAAGTGGGGGCGGGGCCGGGCCGCTGTCAACCGCGGCGTGTTTCAGCATCCCGCGACGAGTCCGCCCGGCAGCAGTTCGGCGCGGCCGGCGAGGGCCAGCTCCACCAGGGCGGCGATCACCGCCGGAGCCGGCGCGCCGGCCGCGCGCACGATCTCGTCGCGGCTGACGGGCGTGGGGGAGAGGAGGCCGGCGACGCGCTCGCGAACCGCGTCGATTTCACCCTCGGAGGCTGCGACCGGCGGGGCGAAGGCGCGCTCTGGTTCGCCGAGGCCGCCGAAACCTTCCAGGGCGCGCAGCACGTCCTCCACGCCCTCGCAGAGAGCCGCGCCCTGACGGATCAGGTCGTTCGTCCCGCGGGCCCGCGGATCGAGCGGGGATCCTGGCACCGCCAGGACTTCGCGCCCTTGCTCGGCCGCCATGCGGGCGGTGATGAGCGAGCCAGAGCGGGCCTCCGCCTCCACCACGACCACGGCCTGGGAGAGGCCGGAGATCAGCCGGTTCCGGCGCGGGAAATCCTTGGCGACCGCCGTACGCCCGGGCGCGTTCTCCGAGACGACGCAACCCTGGGCGACGATGCGCTGGTAGAGATCGCGATGCTCGGGCGGATAGACGTCGTCGATCCCGCCGCCCAGCACCGCGACGGTCCCGATGGCCAGCGCGCCTTCGTGGGCGGCGCCGTCCACGCCGCGCGCCATGCCCGAGACCACCACGAAGCCCGCCGCGCCGAGGTCGGCGGCCAGGCCGCGGGCGAATCGCTGCCCGCCGGCCGACGCGACGCGGGCGCCGACCACCGCCACGGCCGGCCGATGCATCAGGCTCAAGTTCCCGCGCGCCCAGATCACCGGCGGCGGCGGGTCGAGGGCGGCGAGCATCTGCGGAAAGTCGGGTTCGCAGGCGCAGAGCAGCCGCGCGCCCAGAGCCTCGCCGGCCTCCAGTTCGGCCAGAACCGCCTCCACCTTGGGCACGCCCAGCGGTGAGGCCCGCCCGCCCCGACGGGCGAGGTCGGGCAGGGCGGCCAGCGCCAACGAGGCTTCGCCGTAGCGGGCGATCAACTCCCGAAAGGTGACGGGGCCGATGTTCTCGGTCCGCGCCAGCCGCAGCCAGTCGCGCCGCGCCGCCTCGGTCAGTTTGCGGCTCACGCGCTATCGCCGCCCTTGGCTTTGCCGCCGCCGATGCGCGGCTCCTGGCCCTTCAGCAGGCGGGCGATGTTCTCCCGGTGTCGCAGATAGATCAGCACCGCCATGAACAGGGCCAGGACCGCGATCGGATAGGGGCGGTCCAGCAGGAAGACGTAGATCGGCGCCAGGGCCGCGGCGGTCAGGGCGGCGAGTGACGAGATCCGGAACAGGAAGGCCATGGCGATCCAGGTCGCCCCGGCCGCCAGGCCCACCGGCCAGGCCGCGGCCAGAAGCGTGCCGAAGAAGGTGGCCACGCCCTTGCCGCCCTTGAACTTCAGCCAGACCGGAAAGATGTGGCCCAGGAAGGCTGCTCCGGCCGCCAGCGCCGTCAGGGTCGCCTGGATCTCGGCGCTCGCCTGGCGGGTCGCAAGCCAGGCGATCAGCACCGCCAGCGCCCCCTTGCCCCCGTCGCCCAGCAGGGTGATCAGCGCCAGGTCCTTGCGCCCGGTGCGCAGCACGTTCGTCGCCCCGATGTTGCCGGAGCCGATGTTGCGCACGTCGCCCGCGCCGCCCAGGCGTGTGGCGATCACCCCGAAGGGTATGGAGCCCAAGAGGTAGCCCCCGGCTAGCGCGGCGGCGATGAGCATAGGGCTGAGCTGGTCTGTCGGCATCGGTTCCCCCCGGTCTGCCTGGGAGTCCTAACCTGCGCCGCGGCCCGCCGTCACCGGGAAGCGCCGTCGACCTGTTGGATCGGAACGCTCGCGACGTCGAAGTCCTTCAAGGTGCGGGCGTTGACGGCGTAGGTCCCCGGCCCATGGCCGAAGGTGGAGACCCCGCAGGTCGAGCAGAACTGGTGGGCGATCTTATGGGTGTTGAAGCGGTATTCGCTGAGCGCGCCCTCGTCGGTGAGCAGCCGGAAATTCGCTTCCGGCACGAACCACAGGAGATAGCCGTTCGGCTTGCAGATCGAGCAGTTGCATTCGATCAGCTGCTCGATTTCGCCGTCGGCCTCGAAAGCCACCGCGCCGCATTGGCATCCGCCGTGATAGGTCATGCGAGTTCTCCCTTTGTTCCAATGGCTATAGCCTCGCCTGGCGCGAGGTTCAACGGCGGATGTTCAGACTTGTTCGGCCAGGGCGCGTGTCAGGGCCTGAAGCCGCTCCTCATTGCGCTTGTAGAAGGTCCACTGCTTGATCCGCTTGGGCGTGACGAGGCCGGCCTGGGTCAGAACCCGCATGTGCTCCGAAAGCGTCGGCTGGCTGACACCCAGCTTCTCGGCGATCAGCAGGGCGCAGACGCCGTCGTCCACCAGATCGCCGTCCACCTGAGGCCGGAAATGGGCGCGCGGGTCCTTCAGCCAGGCCAGGATCTGGAGTCGGCGTTCGTTGCCGAGGGCCTTGAAGGCGTTTGCGTCGGTCATATCGCCGGTTGGCTAAACCCCGAAAAACTGCGGAGAAACCTAGTCGCCGGGCCGGGCGGGGGCAAGATCGATGCGCTGGGCGCACTTGCGGCGCGCATGGACCACCCCATCTGGCCTGCACAACCTCGGCTATGGGAGACCGCCTTGACCCTTTCGCTCTATGACGCCTCGATCCCCGGCTATCTGCGGATGCTGCGCAATCTTGCGGCCATCCTGGAAAAGGGCGAAGGCCACGCCAAGGCCAACGGCATTCCGCTCAAGACTTTGGCCGACGCACGGCTCGCGCCCGACATGCACTCGCTGATCGGCCAGATCCAGCTGGCCAGCGATGCGGCCAAGGGCGCCGCCGCGCGCCTGGCCGGCCTGACGCCGCCGAGCTTCGCCGACACCGAGACGACCGACGAGGAGATGAAGGCGCGCATCGCCAAGACGATCGAATTCGTTGAGAGCGTAGGGCGGGAACAGGTGGACGGCCGGGAAGAGGCGGTCATCGAACTGAAGTTCCCCAACCAGACCATGACCTTCAGCGGCCGCGACTTCCTCTTCCAGTTCTCGCTGCCCAACTTCCTCTTCCACGTCGCCATGGCCTACGCCGTTCTGCGCAACCAGGGCGTTCCCCTCGGCAAGATGGACTATCTCGCCGGCGCCGGCGGGGTTTAGGCGCGATAGACCACGCGACCGTCGACCAGGGTCATCTTCACCTCGCCGAACAACCGCCGCCCGTCGAAGGGCGAGTTGCGGGACTTGGACTTCAGCTTTTCCAAGTCCACCACCACCGGTGCGTCGAGGTCGCACAGCACCAGGTCGGCGGTCGCGCCCTTTTCGAGGCGCCCGGCGGGCAGGCCCAGCAGTTCGGCCGGCCGACTTGTAACCGTTCGCATCAGGTCGATAAGCGGGATGCGGTCCTGGAGCGCGAGCAGGGCCGGCAGCAGCGTCTGCAGGCCCACCGCGCCGGGGGCCGCCTCGTCGTAGGGCAGGCGCTTGTCCTCGGCGGGCGCAGGGGCGTGGGCCGAGACGACGATGTCGATCAGGCCCGAAGCCAGGGCCTCGATGGTCGCCTGCCGGTCGTCCTCGCTGCGCACCGGCGGGTCGAACTTCAGGAAGGTCCGGTAGTCGCCGATGTCGATCTCGTTGAACGACAGGTGGTTGATCGAGGTGGTGGCGGTCACCGGCAGGCCCTTGGCCTTTCCGCGCGCCAGGCTTTCCAGCGCGCAGGCGGTGGTCACCTGATCGACCAGAAACCGGGCGCCGGTCAGCTCCACCAGCGCCAGGTCCCGCTCCAGCATGATCTTCTCGGCCGCCGGCGGCACGCTGGGCAGGCCCATGCGGCCGGCGAACTCGCCCTCGGTCGCCGCGGCGCCCGCGGCCAGCCACGGATCCGCCGGCCGGTGGGCCACGAGGGTGTCGAACCCCTTAGCGTAGGCCAGCACGCGGCGCAGCACCTTGGAATTCACGATGGGCCGGTCGGCGTCGGTGACATAGACGCAGCCGGCCTCGCGCATCAGGCCGATCTCGGCCATCCGCTCGCCCTTGGCCCCCTTGGTGGCCGCGCCGGCGGGATAGACGTGAACCAGCTCGATGTCCCGCGCCCGGCGCAGGATGAAGTCGACCACCGCCGGTTCGTCCACCACCGGGTTGGTGTCGGGCTGCACGACGATGGAGGTGACCCCGCCGGCCGCAGCGGCCAGGGCGGCGGACTTCAGGGTCTCCTTGGGCTCCATGCCCGGCTCGCCGGTCTTCACCCGCAGGTCGACCAGGCCCGGCGCCAGCATGGCGCCGCGCGCGTCGACGACCTCGATGTCGGCCGAGAGCGCGCCGAGCTCCCCGCCCTTGGCCAGATCGGCGATCTTCCCATCTTGCACCAGAAGGGCGCCCGGGCCGTCCCAGCCGGAGGCCGGGTCCACCAGGCGGGCGCCTACGAAGGCGGTCGGGCGTTGGGTCATAGCTCGGGTCGTCCGATCCATTTCTCGACCGCCGGCGGGGCATAGGCGGAAAAGGCGTCCAGCAGCTCGGCGGCCTCGCCGCGGAAATGCAGCATGTCGCGATGCGGAGCCCGCAGGAACGCCTCGGCCACCGCATGGTCGACGAAGAAGCGCAGGCCGTCGTAATAGCCGCGCACGTTCAGGAAACCGGCGGGCTTGGCGTGGAAGCCGAGCTGCGCCCAGGTCCAGATCTCGCAGATCTCCTCCAGAGTGCCGGCCCCGCCGGGCAGGGCGACGAACCCGTCGGACAGCTCGGCCATCCGCGCCTTGCGCTCGTGCATCGAGCCGACGATCTCCAGCCGGGTCAGGCCGGTGTGCGCGATCTCCTTGTCGGAGAGGGCGTGCGGCAGGATCCCCACGACCTCGCCGCCGGCCGCCAGCGCCGCATCGGCCACCGCGCCCATCAGCCCGACCTTGGCGCCCCCATAGACCAGCCGCAGGCCCCGGCCGGCGATCTCGCGCCCCATCGCCTCGGCCGCGGCGCGATAGGCCGGATCGGCGCCGGGGCTGGAGCCGCAGAACACGCAGACGGAGGCGAGCTGCGCCATCAGGCGTTTTCCAGCCGCGCCGCCAGGGCCGCCAGCACCGCCATGCGCGCGGCGACGCCCATCTCCACCTGATCCTGGATCAGGGACACCGACAGGTCGTCGGCCACGTCGGAATCGATCTCCACGCCGCGGTTCATGGGGCCGGGGTGCATGACGCGGACCTGAGGCGAGGCGTGGGCGAGCTTTTCACGATCCAGGCCGTAGAAGCGGAAGTATTCCCGCTGGGACGGCGCCATCACCCCGTCCATCCGCTCCAGCTGCAGGCGCAGCATCATCACCACGTCGCAGCCCTCGATGCCCTTGCGCAGGTCGTTGTGCACGGCGGCGCCCCAGCGGTCCGCCTGCGCGGGCATCAGGGTGGAGGGCCCGACCAGCCGCACCTCCGCGCCCATCATCTGCAGGAGGGCGACGTTGGAGCGGGCCACGCGGCTGTGCAGGACGTCGCCGCAGATCGCCACCTTCAGCCCGGCGATGCGCCCGAAGGTGCGGCGCATGGAGAGCATGTCCAGCAGGGCCTGGGTCGGATGCTCGTGCTGGCCGTCGCCGGCGTTGATCACCGAACAGGTGACCTTCTGGGACAGCAGGGAGGCCGCGCCGGAGGAGGCGTGGCGCACCACCAGCAGGTCCGGCTGCATGGCGTTCAGCGTCACCGCCGTGTCGATCAGGGTCTCGCCCTTGGAGATCGAGGAGGAACGCGGGCTCATATTGACCACGTCCGCTCCCAGCCGCTTGCCGGCCAGCTCGAAGGAGCTCTGGGTGCGGGTGGAGTTCTCGAAGAAAAGGTTCATCAGGGTTCGACCTTTGAGCAGGTCGAGCTTCTTCGAGGTCTGGCGGTTCAGGGCGACGAACGAATCGGCGAGATCGAGGAGCCGAGTCACCTCGACCGGATCGAGGTCCAGCACCGACAGGAAATGCCGCTTGGGAAAGGGGAAGGTCCGGCCGAGGACCTCGTTCAGACCTGTGGGGGCGGCGCTCATTAAAGCCCGCTCATAGGCGAGGGCGGCGCGGGCGCCAAGGCCGGCAGCCGCCTTAGTTGGCTACGCGCCAGTTGGCCTCCGCCGCAAAGCCCTGGAAGAACTCCGGCTCGTAGGCCTTCTCCGGCGCGGCGCGCACGCGCTCGTCAAGGCGGTGGGCGTCGTCGCCCACCAGGATCCGCCAGCGGTCGGCCTTCACGCCGTCGAGGATGATGGTCGCGGCCTCGGCGGCGCTGGTGGGGGCGTCCTCCTCGAAGCGCCGGGCCTGTTCGGCGACCAGGGCGGCGATGGCCTCGTCCGGCAGCTGGGCGACGTCGACCCCCATGGCGGCGATCCGCGCCCGGGCGCGGGCGAGGTCCTCGGGGGTGAGCGCCCCGTCGCCGCCCAGCACCTTGCGGGAATTGGCGACGATGGGCGTGCCGATGTGGCCAGGCATCACCACCGAGCACTTCACGTGCGGCGCATTCACCCGCAGGTCGGTGATCAGGGCCTCCGTGAAGCCCTTCACCGCGAACTTCGCGGCGGAATAGGCGGTGTGCGGCGTGTTGGGGCCGATGCTGGCCCAGAAGCCGTTGACGCTGCTGGTGTTGACGATGTGGGCCTCCTCGGCCGCCATCAGCATGGGCAGGAAGGTGCGCACGCCGAAATAGACGCCGCCCCAGCAGATGTTGAAGGTCCGCTCCCACTGGGCGCGGTCGTCGGCGATCATGCTACCGCCGCCGCCGATCCCGGCGTTGTTGAAGAGCAGGTGCAGCCGGTCGGTCTGGTGCTGCTCGGCCATCTCGTCGCGGAAGCGGACCAGCTGGTCCTCGTCGGAGACATCGGCCCGGTGGGCGGTCACCTTAACGCCCTGGGGCAGGCGCTCGGCCTCGCAGAGCCGAAGGGTTTCGGCCATGGCGTCGGCCGAGACGTCGCACATGGCCACGCTGCAGCCTTCCGCGGCCAGCTGGCGGGCGAGTTCGCGGCCCATGCCCGTGCCGCCGCCCGTGACGACCGCGATCTTGCCGGCGAAGTCCTTCATGCGCCGCCCTCCCTGTGCTCTATGATTGGGGAAGAGCTTAGCCCGGGGTCGAAGCGGCCGCCTAGCCTCCGATGGCGCGCAGCCGCTCCAGCGCGCCCTGCAGGATCCAGGCGGCCGCCATCTTGTCGACCACGTCCGCGCGGCGGGCGCGGGTCATGTCCGCCTCGTCGATCAGGAAGCGGTTGACCGCCATGGTGGACATCCGCTCGTCCCAGAAGGCGATGGGCAGGTCGCGCAGGCGCAGCAGGTTGCGGGCGAAGGCGCGGTTGGACTGGCAGCGCGGGCCTTCCGTCCCGTCCATGTTCACCGGCAGGCCGATGACGATCCCGGCGGCGTCGCGGTCCTGAATCAGGGCGAACAGGCGGTTGGCCTCCTCGGTGAACTTGGTCTTGCGGATCAGCTCCAGCGGGCTCGCCACCGTGCGGGTGGCGTCGGAGATCGCGACCCCGATGGTCTTTTCCCCCAGATCCAGGCCGATCAGCGCGCCGTAACGGGGCAGAAGGGCGGGAAGTTCGCTCAGGTCGACGACGGCCATGGCTCCTCTTAGCGGGGATGGCTTGTCAAAGGGAGGCCCGCGCGGCTAACCCGTGCCCCGAACAATCAGGAGGCCCCCATGGCCATCGACGCCGCGACCATGCGCAAGGTCGCGAGGCTCGCCCGTATCGCCGAGCCGGAAGAGAAGCTGGAGCCGCTCGCCCGGGAGCTGACCGGCATCCTCAACTGGATCGAGCAGCTGAACGAGGTGGACACCGACGGGGTTGAGCCCATGACCACCGCCGTCCACGCCACCCTGCCGATGCGCGAGGACGTGGTCACCGAGGGCGGCGATCCCGCCAAGGTGCTCTCCAACGCGCCCAAGAGCGTGGGCAATTTCTATGTCGTGCCGAAGGTGGTGGAATAGATGTCGTCCTTCACCACCATGACCCTGAAGGCCGCGCTGGAAGGCCTTGAGTCGAAAGCCTTCTCGTCCGAGGAGCTGACCCGCGCGCACGTGGAAGCCATCGAAGCCGCCCGCTCGCTGAACGCCTACATCCTGGAGACGCCCGAAAAGGCCCTGGACATGGCCAAGGCCTCCGACGCCCGCCGGGCCAAGGGCGAGGCCGGGCCGCTGGACGGGGCGCCGCTGGGGATCAAGGACCTCTTCTGCACCGAGGGCGTGCGCTCCACGGCCTGTTCCAACATCCTCGGCAATTTTGTCCCGACCTACGAATCCACCGTCACCGCCAACCTGTGGCGCGACGGGGCGGTGATGCTGGGCAAGCTGAACATGGACGAGTTCGCCATGGGCTCGTCCAACGAGACCTCGGCCTTCGGTCCGGTCGTGAATCCCTGGCGCTCGGAAGGCTCGAACGCCAAGCTGACGCCCGGCGGCTCCTCGGGCGGGTCGGCCGCGGCGGTGGCCGCGGAGCTGTGCCTCGGCGCCACGGCGACCGACACCGGCGGCTCCATCCGCCAGCCGGCGGCCTTCACCGGCACGGTGGGGATCAAGCCAACCTACGGCCGCTGCTCGCGCTGGGGCGTGGTCGCCTTCGCATCCTCTCTTGATCAGGCCGGGCCGATCGCGCGCACGGTCGAGGACGCGGCGATCCTGCTGCGGTCCATGGCCGGCCACGATCCCAAGGATTCCACCAGCCTGCCGGTGGAGACGCCGGACTTCCCGAGCTTCGTCGGGAAGTCGGTGAAGGGCCTGCGGATCGGCATCCCCAAGGAATATCGGGTCGACGGCATGCCCGCCGAGATCGAGAAGCTGTGGGAGCAGGGGATCGCTTGGCTGAAGGAGGCCGGCTGCGAGATCGTCGAAGTCTCCCTGCCGCACACCAAGTACGCCCTGCCGGCCTACTACATCGTGGCGCCGGCCGAGGCCTCGTCGAACCTCGCCCGCTATGACGGCATGCGCTACGGCCTGCGCGAGGAGGGGGCGAACCTCATCGAGACCTATGAGAACACCCGGGCCGCCGGCTTCGGGACCGAGGTCAAGCGCCGGATCCTGATCGGCACCTATGTGCTCTCGGCCGGCTATTACGACGCCTATTACCTGAAGGCGCTGAAGGTGCGCCGGCGCATCGCCGACGACTTCGACCAGGCCTTCGAGAAGGTGGACGCGCTGCTCACCCCGACCGCGCCCTCGGCCGCCTTCGGCCTCGGCGAGAACGCCGACGATCCGGTGGCCATGTACCTGAACGACATCTTCACCGTGACGGTGAACCTGGCCGGCCTGCCGGGCATGAGCATCCCGGCCGGCGTGGACGCCAACGGCCTGCCGCTCGGCCTGCAGCTCATCGGCAAGGCGCTGGACGAGGGGACGCTGTTCTCCCTGGGCGGCGCGCTGGAAAAGGCCGCCGACTTCAAGGCCAAGCCGGCCAAGTGGTGGTGACGCCATAAGAAAAGCCCCGGCCGCCGGCCGGGGCTTTTGTCTGTCAAGGCTGACCGCAGATCAGATCTTGTCCAACTCGGCCTGCACAGCGGCGATGGAATCGTCGGTGATCATGCCCTGGGACAGGGGCTGCAGCTGCTTCAGCGTCATGCCCTTGAACTGGTCGTAGGCCTCGTGGCTGGTGATGCCGGGCAGGTTCTTCTCCAGCGCCGCCTTGCCGGCCTCGTTGGCGGCGATGTCGGCGATGGGGCTGTTTTCGGCCGACAGCTTGGCCGGGGCCTCGGCGTGGCCCTCATGGCCGGCGTGCGCGTTTTCGGCCAAAGCGGGGGCGGCGGCGAACGCCAGGGCGGCGCCGGCGAGCGTCGCGGCAAGCGTGATCTTCATGGGTGTTTCCTCATTCCCGTTCGCGTCGAGCGCGGATTTCGCCAGCGAGCGGCGCCGTGTGCAAGGGATTTCGCGGCGCCGGCTTCCGCTCCTCCGCGGCTGGCGCTAGTAACCCCCCATGACTGAGACGTCCAAGGTGATCGAGGGCCGCACCGGCCCGTGGGAAATGGTTCTGGGCCTGGAGGTGCACGCCCAGGTCGCCTCGAACGCCAAGCTGTTCTCCGGCGCGGCGGTAGGTTTCGGCGCCGGCCCGAACGAGCAGGTCAGCCTCGTGGACGCGGCCATGCCCGGCATGCTGCCGGTGATCAACCGCCATTGCGTGGAGCAGGCGGTGCGCACGGGCCTGGGCCTGAAGGCCCAGATCAATCTGAAGAGCCGCTTCGAACGGAAGAACTACTTCTTTCCGGACCTGCCGCAGGGCTATCAGATCAGCCAGTACATGCAGCCCATCGTCGGGGAAGGCGAGGTCATCGTCGAGCACGACGACGGCTCCACCTTCACCGTGCGCATCGAGCGCCTGCACCTGGAGCAGGACGCCGGCAAGAGCCTGCACGATCAGGACCCCAACGCCACCTACATCGACCTGAACCGGGCTGGAACGGCGCTGATGGAGATCGTCTCGCGCCCCGATATGCGCACCTCGGCCGAGGCCGCGGCCTATGTGAAGAAGCTGCGGACGATCCTCGTCTATCTGGGCACCTGCGACGGCGACATGGAGAAGGGCAACCTCCGGGCCGACGTGAACGTCTCGGTCTGCCGTCCCGGCGACTACGAGAAGTTCCGCGAGACCGGCGATTTCAGTCACCTGGGCACGCGCTGCGAGATCAAGAACGTCAATTCCTACCGCTTCATCCAGCAGGCGATCGAGTACGAGGCGCGCCGCCAGATCGAGATCCTCGAGGACGGCGGCAAGATCGACCAGGAGACCCGCCTCTTCGATCCGAACAAGGGCGAGACCCGGTCCATGCGCTCCAAGGAAGACGCGCACGATTACCGGTATTTCCCCGACCCCGACCTGCTGCCCCTGGAGCTGGACCCGGCCTGGGTGAAGCAGATCGAGGCTTCCCTGCCGGAGCTGCCCGACGCCAAGAAGGCGCGCCTACAGTCGCAGTATGGGCTCAGCGCCTATGACGCGGGCGTGCTGATCTCCGACCAGGCCCGGGCCGACTTCTACGAGGAAGCCGCCAAGGGGCGGGACGCGAAGCTGGTCGCCAACTGGGTGACCAACGACCTGGCGGCCAAGCTGGCCGCCGGCGGGATCGAGATCGCCGACAGTCCGATCAAGCCCGCGGCCATCGCCGAACTCGTCCAGTTGATCGAGGAGGGCGTGATCTCCTCCAAGATCGCCAAGGACGTGTTCGAACGCATGTGGGCGGGCGAGGGGACCCCGCGCGAGATCGTCGAGAAGCAGGGCCTGCAACAGGTCTCCGACACCGGCGCCCTGGAGAAGATCATCGAGGACCTGATCGCCGCCAATCCCGGCCAGGCCGCCGCGGTGAAGGAAAAGCCCCAGGCCATCGGCTGGTTCGTGGGCCAGGTGATGAAGGCCACCGGCGGCAAGGCCAATCCCGGAGCGGTCAACCAGCTCCTGAAGGCCAGGCTGGGCGTCTGAACCGACGGAAAAGGCCTCGAAGCGTGCGCTTCGAGGCCCTCTCGCCCAGGTCAGTTGTTGATGATCTCGAGGATCAGGCCGGTAGCCAGCGCCACCAGCAGGTAGTCGCTCCCGACACGGTGCCAGGCGTAGCCCGGCGGCGGGCGGCGGAGCCGATAGCGGTCGTAGTCGTAGATCACGTATTCGCGGTAGTAGGGCGGCATATAGGCGCCGCGCCGCCAGGCCGTGTAGCCCGGGCGGTAGTAGGGGCTGCCGTAGTAGGCGGCTGGAGGCGGGCCGTAGTACCAGCGGTTGTTGTAGTAGTAGCCGTTGTGCCGGCCGCGGTCCCAATGGCTGTAGCGCCGGTCGTCGCGACGGTCGCGACGATAGTCCCGCCGGTCGTCGCGGCGGTCCCAACGGTTGTCGCGGCGGTCGTCCCTGCGATCCCACCGGTCGTAATAGTCACGCGGCTGGGCGTAGGCGGCGGTGGCGCCGGCGGCGATCGGGCCGGCGACGGCGGCGGCCGCGGCGAGGCCCAGGACAAGGTGTTTCATCTGCGAAGCCTCCCGGCTTGAAGGTCCCTTGGCGGTAACCATGATCAAGCGCGGCTGAACTCGACCTGAACAGAACTGTCAGGCTTGGCGGTTGCGCGAAGCGCGTCGACCGCCATCTATGTCCGACCGGCTTGCAAGGGAGAACGCCATGGCTGAACCGATCGACGTCCACTTCTGGCCGACGCCCAACGGCTACAAGATCACCATCGCGCTCGAGGAGATGGGCCTGCCGTACAACATCGTGCCGGTGAACATCGGGGCGGGCGAGCAGTTCAAGCCGGAATTCCTGGCGATCAGCCCCAACAACCGCATGCCCGCCATCGTCGATCCGGACGGCCCGGGCGGAAAGCCGGTGTCGGTGTTCGAATCCGGGGCGATCCTGCAGTACCTGGCCCGCAAGACCGGTCAGTTCTACGGCGCCGACGAGCGGGCGCGGATCGAGGTGGACGAGTGGCTGTTCTGGCAGATGGCGGGCTTGGGACCCATGGCCGGTCAGACGCATCACTTCCGCCAGTACGCCCCGGCGATGATTTCCGATCAGCGCCAGATCGCCTATGGCGCCATCCGCTACACCAACGAGACGCATCGGCTCTACGGGGTGCTGGATAAGCGTCTGGCGGACCGGGAGTATGTCGCCGGCGACTATTCCATCGCCGACATGGCCGCCTGGCCGTGGGTCACGCCCTGGAAGCTGCAGGGCATCGTCATGGACGAGTTCCCGAACCTCAAGGCCTGGTACGACCGCATCGCCGCGCGGCCGGCCGTGCAGCGCAGCGCCGAGAAGGGCAAGGGCATCACCAACCGCAATCTGGGGGCGGCGACGGCCGACGCCGAGGCTGCGCGCAAGGTGCTGTTCGGCCAGCGCGCCCGCTGAGCTTAACCCTTTCTCGACACTGATTTCCGTCGAGTAAAACGCATGAATAGTGCGCCAAGACTGCGGCCTGCCGCCGCAGTCTTTCGTATTAACCCTATGTTTAACGCATATCGGCTCATCCTCTGATCGGAAGGGCCGCGCGTGTTCCAGAACGGGGCGCGGCGGTCCGGGGAAAAGGGGAACTGCTCATGCCTGCGAGCATGGAAATGGACGGCGGCCTGCCTTTGCCGGACCCGACCGCCACGGGCGACGAACTCTTCAAGATGGGCCTGCTCTATTCGACGGGGCAGGGCGGGGCGCCGCTGGACTACGTCTCGGCGCACATGCTCCTCAACCTCGCCGCTATGCGCGGTTCGGTGGAGGCCAAGATCTACCGCAAGGAGCTGAGCCAGGAGATGGCCGCCGAGGAGGTCGCCGAAGCCCAGCGTCAGGCCCGCGAGTGGCTCGCCCACGGCTGAGCCGCCGCCTCTTGCCTTACTGAACCACCCGGTCGCCCAGGGCGTAGTTGAACCCGAAGGTGATCGGCGAGACGTCGCGGAAGTACTGCTGCATCCACAGTCCCGCATTGGCGACGCCGCTGCGGGGCACATAGACGATATCGAACCGGCGCAGCGGCACCAGGTCCGCGTCCGGCGATCCCAGTCCCCGCAGAAGGTCGGCGTGACGCATCATCGCCCGCCCGTCGGGGCCGCGGCGGATCACGATGACCTTCGACCTGTCGGCCGTGACCTTGAACCCGCCGGCCTGGATCACCGCCCGCAGGGCGTCGGAGTCGCCCACCAGATCGATCACGCCGGGCTTGTCGACCTCGCCGCCGACGAAGACCTTCAAGGGCGCGGCCTTGGGCGTCACCTCCACATAGGGCCGCAGGAGCTGGCCGGAATAGGCCTGGTGGAGATCGGCCTGCAGCTCGTGCGCCGAGCGGTCGGCGGCCATCACCGGGCCCACCAGCGGAGCGATGATTCGCCCGTCCGGCTGCACGGTGACCACCTTGTTCAGCTCCGGGGCGGACGGCACCGTCAGCTCGATCTCGTCGCCGGGATAGAAGCGGTAGTCCGGCTCGTAGTCCGTCCAGCTCGCATAGGGAATATCGGCGAAGGCGCCGCGCGTACGCTTGGGCGCCGGCTCGTCGCGCACGCCCAGCAAGTCGACATTGGGCGGCCGCGGAACCGCGCAACCGCCGAGCGCCAGGGCGGCGGTCAGGGTGATGGCCAGGGACACTGCGGATCGCATGGCCCAAAGGTTAAGGAGAATGGGTAACGGAGTGTTAATCGCGCCCCGCCAGCTTGCGCCGTGAAGGGTGTGAACGGTCGGGATTCGATGGCGTCGCCGGGGGCTTGGGCAGGGCAGGACATGACGGCGCGCTCCGGCTGGAGCGCACGGCCCCGCTACGCCTGGACGGATTTTCCGACCCTGCTCTGGCGCGAGCGCTGGTTGATGCTGGCCGTCTTCCTCGTGCTGTTCGGCCTTGGGATCGCCTTCGCCTTCACCCTGAAGACCACCTTTCCCGCCTATTCCAGCGTGCTGGTCCGGCTGGGCCAGGAGTATGTGTACGAGCCCCGCGCCGGCGACGCCGGCCGCGGCGCGGTGCTCGACCCCGACCAGGTGATCCAGTCCGAAACCGAGATCCTGGGCGCCGGGCAGCTGAAGCATCGGGTGATCAACCGGCTAGGCCTGGCCCGCATCTATCCGGAGCTCGCGCCGAAATACGCCAAGGCTGGCCCGGCCGAGAAGGCCAAGATCATGGGCCAGGCGGTGCTCGGCCTGGAGCGTCACCTGAAGATCGAGACCGCGCCCGACACCCCGATCATCCGGGTGTCCTTCGCCCATACCGACGCCGAGACCGCCGCGCTGGTGCTGAACACGCTGCTCGAAGAGTACCTCGTCTATCGCCGCTCGGTGTTGCTCGACCCCAGCGCCTCGGCGCTTGAGCAGCAACGACTGGCGTTCCAGCGGCGGCTGGCGGAGGCCGATTCGGCCTATGAGGACTTCCTCTCCAACAACCGCATCGGCGATTTCGTGGCCGAGAAGGCCTCGCTCTCGGCGCTTCAGGCCCAGATCGAGCAGCAGAAATACCAGACCGACGCCCAACTCAGCGAACGCGAGGGCCGGCTCGCCACGCTTGAGCGTCAGCTCGCCCAGGTGTCTCCCGAGGTGGGTCTTTATCGCGACGTCTCCGGCGCGCCGGGTGAGAAGCTGGTGACCCTGAAGCTGCAGCGCGAGGACCTGCTGTCCCGCTACAAGGCTGAAGCCCGTCCGGTGCAGGAACTCGACGCCCAGATCGCCCAGCTGGAGGCCGGGATGGCCGCAGGCCGCACGGCCGGGGAGGGCGCGCGGCGCATCGGCGTCAATCCGGTCCACCAGACCCTGCAGACCGAGAAGATCCAGCTCGCCGCCGAGGTCGCCGCCCTGCGCCAGAGCCAGGCCGCGCTCGCCGATCAGGTCGAGCAGGTCACCCGCCGGCGGCTGCGGCTCGCCCAGCTCGAGCCGCTGTTCCAGGAGCTCTCGCTCGGCCGCGACGTGCTGCAGGCCAATGTCCGCGACCTGACGGTCAAGGAGGAGCAGAGCCGGGCCAATCAGGAGATCGCCGCGCGCACCAACGACAACATCCGCATCGTCTCGCGCGCGATCCCCGCCACCAAGGGCAAGAGCCTGAAGCGGCCGGTGGCGATGCTGGCCTTTATGTTCGCCGCCTTCACCGCGCTTTGCGCCGGCCTGCTGCGGATGTTCCTGCGGCCGGGCCTGCCCACCCCGGAATCGGCCGCCCGCACTCTCGACCTGCCGGTGCTGGGCGCAGCGCCGCTGAAGGCGTGAGCGACGGCGGATATTTGGGTTAGTTTGAGCCGATTGTACGGACGGCGATTCGAGCGATGGTGGATCTGAGCGCCGAGATGGCCGACCTCTGGGCGTCGCTCGGCGCGCCGGCGGGCGGCCGCGCGCGGATCGTCCAGGTGATCGCCGCGCGCCGTGGGGAGGGCGCCTCAACCGTCGCACGTGAGCTCGCCGCCCACGCCGCTCGCCGCGCCGCGCGTGGGGTCTGGCTCGTGGACCTCGACCTGCTCGGCGCGCCGCAGCATGAGGCCCTGAACCGCGAGGCGGGCCGCTATGGGGCGCTGGGCGAGCCCGTGGCCGCCAGCCCTGACGGCTCGACCTTCTTCACCGTCCAGCCGCCGGCGCGGACCGCCGATGGGACGCCCTGGCCCGACGCCCGTTATCTGGAAGCCCGTCGGGTTGGAAGCGCACGCCTGTGGATCACCCGGTTCCGGGCCGAGGCCCTGCGCGGCCGTCAGAGCGTGCATATCCGGCCGACCGCCGACTACTGGAACGCCATGCGGGCCCACGCCGACCTGGTGGTTGTCGACGCGCCTTCGCCCGAGCGCTCCCAGGCGGGCCTGATGGTCGCCCCCTTCATGGACCAGATCGTCATGGTCGTGGCCGCCGACGAGCCGGACGTGAAGGCGCCTGCGCGCCTGCGCGACGCCGTCGCCGCGGCCGGCGGCCAGGTCTCGGGCCTGTTCTTCAATCGCGGCGTGGTGCAGCGCCCGGGCTTCCTGAAGGCGATCCTGCCGTGACCCACGGCGCCTGGGCCGGCGCCCCGCCTGCCGCGGAAGCGCGCTGGACGCTCTGGCGCCTGGCCACCGTCGGCGCCGCGGCGCTGGTCTTCCTGATCTATAGCCAGTTCTGGGTCTTTCCGATCCTGGGCGAGGACGGCGATCCGGCGGCCAGCGGCCTGGTGCGCAACCTCTATCTGCCGGCCTATGCGGCGGCGCTTTTCCTGTTCGCGCTCTCGCCATGGGAAGTGGTGCGCGCCACGCTGCGCCAGCCCTTCCTGATCCTCCTGCTCCTGATCTGCGCCGCCTCGATCACCTGGTCCATCGCGCCCGACCAGAGCTTCCGCCGGGTGATCGCGCTCGGCTTCACCTGCCTGGGCGCTATCGTGCTGGCGGTGCGCTATTCCTGGGCCGAGCTGGCGGAGCTGCTGGCGGGCTGCTTCGCCGCCTTGGCGGTGATCGCCATCCTGGCGGCCCTGCTGGTCCCCTCCTTGGGCGTTATGCCCGACCTGTTCCCCGGGGCGTGGCGTGGCGTTTGGCCGGAAAAGAACGCGCTGGGCGGCAACATGGCGATCGGCTTCGTGGTGCTGGCCGCCGCCGCGGCGCTCAACCCGAAGCGGGCGCTGCTCTGGGGCGGGTTCGCCGTCCTGGCGCTGTTCCTCGTGCTCATGTCGACCTCGAAGACCTCTCTCGTCTCGCTGCTGCTGGGTTTCGGGGGCTTGGTCTTCGTGGCGCTGGTCCGGCGCAACGCGGCGCTGGGTGTCGGCATGGTCTGGCTGGCGGTGTTCGGGGCGGCCCTGCTGGGCGGCTTCATGCTGGTGGCCGCCGACGTCTTCTTCGAGCTCCTGGGCAAGGACGCCACGCTGACCGGCCGGACGGAGATCTGGGAGGCGGCGATGCGCCAGATCGAGAAGCGGCCCTGGACCGGCTACGGCTACGGCGTGGTCTGGGAAGTGAAGGGGGCATGGACCCCGCTCGCCTGGATCGTCAAGGACGCCAACTTCACACCGATCCACGCCCACAGCGCCTGGGTGGAGCAATGGATCGGCATGGGCCTTCCAGGGCTCGCGGCCTTCGCCTTGATGTACGCCCAGGCCTTGATCCTGGCGGCTGTGGCGATCTTCCGCGACCGCGGGGCGTTTCTCGCCGTCCCGTTCCTGATCGTCTACAGCCTGATGTCCTTCACCGAGAGCATCGCGGTGACCTATCACGACTTCCGCTGGGCGCTGTTCGTGATGATCGCGGTGAAGCTCGCCTATCCGATTAGCGCTACGGTCAGGCGGTGACGCCAAGGGTCCGCGCGGCCTCGCCCACCGTCATCACCTGGAAGCCTTCGGCCAGGGCGTCGTCGAGGATGCCGGCCAGGGCCTGGGGCGTGCAGCCCCACGGCGAGGGATCGGGCCGCACGTCGTGGGTGTAGAGGATCAGCCAGGCGGTCTTCGCCCGGGCCTTGGCCAGCCAGTAGCGGGCGGTGGACTCGCCCTTCTCGCCTTCGATACCCACCGCCGGGGCCTGGTTGAGATCCGAGCCCTTCTCGATCATGCCGTGGTGCAGGCCGCGCAGGGTGGCGTAGCGGCGAGCCAGCGCCGCCTTCGGTCCCGGCGCCACGTCGCCGTAGGGATAGGCGAAGCTTTCCACCGGCTTCTGCGCCCATTGCGCCAGCAGGTCGGCGTTACGGGCCACCTCGGCTTCGGCTTCCGCGCCTGAGGCGCGGCCGCAGTCCAGGTGGGAGAAGGTGTGGCAGCCGATCTCGTGCCCGGCCTCGGCCAGGCGTCGGTAGTCGGCCGGTTCGGCGCAGCGCCCCATGGGGATCTCCGCCCCGGCGAGCCCGGCGGACACGTAGAAGGTGCCGCGCAGGCCCCGCGCTTCGAGGATCTGGGCGCCGGTCACGGCCGCGGTCAGCGGGGCGTCGTCGAAGCTCATGGACAGCATGGGCCGTTCCGGCGCGCGGGCCAGGGGGCGGCGGTGGAGCAGGCGGGCCACCCGGCGGCGGATCTTGCCGTCGAGGCCGGCGTTGGCGCGATAGGCTTCGTCGTAGGCGGCGGTCATACGGCCTCGGCATAGAGGGCGGCGCGATAGAGACGCATCGCGAAGGCGCGGCTCGAAAGCGGTGCGGCGTCGGCCTTGGCGTAGGCCTTCAGCAGCGGCCGCCACAGCCCGCGCAAGGGCGCGCGCTTCAGCGCCCGGGCGACGCGATAGCTGGGATAGGTGGAGACCACCTCCGGATGGGCGGCCACGACCCGGGCGAAATTGGCCGCCGACTGCTCGTACTTGGCGGCCATGGCGCCGGGCGTATCGAGCCCAAGGTGCGTGGCGGTGTTGTCGATATGCAGGATCGGCCAGCGGCGGGCGACCCGCATCCCCCATTCGACGTCCTCCCAGCCCCAGCCGGAGAAGGCCTCGTCAAAGGCCTCGGTCTGGAAGACGTCGCGGCGCACCAGCAGGTTGGAGGTGAAGACGTGCTTCTCCGGGTTCCGTCGGCGAACCTCGGCGGGCAGGCAGTCGGAATGGACGGCCATGGCCCGGTGCAGGGCGTGCTCCCGGCGCGGCGGCAGCTGGTCCAGCGAGAAGCCGCCGAAAGCGACCGCCGGGTTCTCCGCTTCGATGAGCTCGAGCCAGCGGACCAGGAAGTCCGGCGTGTCCGGCAGCATGTCGGAGTCGAGGAACAGGAACCAGGCGCCGCGGGCGTGGCCGACCAGGCGGTTGCGCCCCTTTGAGCGGCCCTCGTTGCGCGCCAGGCGCACGAAGCGCGCAGGGTGGGGCAGGGCGGCGACGGCCGCCTCGACCCTGGCGGCGAGTTCCGCGTCGCCGGTGCCGTCGTCGAGCACGACGACCTCGGCCGCAGCAGGGATCGTCCCGAGCGCCTGGAGCAGCCGGACGGGATCGTCGCCCTTGAAAGGGATCAGCACCGACAGGCGCGCGCCGCCGGCGGCCCAGAGGGCGTTGTCGAACAGAACCTCGGTCTGGGCGCTCATGCGGCGCTCCGGGCGCGGAGGGCGGCCAGCGCATCGCCTGCGCGGCTGCGGAAGCCGCCGGCGTCCACCAGATAGACGGTCACCCCATAGACGGCCGCGCCGGCCGCCGCCTTGATGAGCAGTTCGGGAAGGCCGCCGAGGGACGGCAGGCTCATCACGACGCCAGCCATCAAGGCGCTGGCGCCGCCGGCCTGCAGCACCACGCGCCATGGGATCGGCAGGGGCGCGAGGCCCTGGCCGAGGCGGACCGAGGCGACAAGGCCCAGGGCGTAACTCGCCGCCGTCGCCCACAGGGCGCCGTCCAGGCCGAAGCGCGGGATGAGGACCAGGTTGAGCACGAGATTGGCGCCGGCCGGGATGGCCATGGCGACCAGCAGCAGGGTCGTTCGGCGGCCGAGCGTGAAGGCCTGATGGAAATAATAGGTGGTGAGCCCTGCGAAGAGGCCGCTGGCGGCGATCCAGGGTGTGACATGGGCGGCGCCGGCCGCCATGGCCTGGCCGACCATCAGCTGCGACAGCGGCGCGGCGACGAGCGCCAGCCCGACGGCCGCGGGGAAGGTGAGCAGGATCATCAGGCTGGCCTGTTCGCGCGCCGCCCGCCGCAGCGAACCGCGTCCGCCGCGCTCAAGCGCCATGATCAGGGCCGGTCCGCCGGCCGCCCCCAGCCAGATGAAGACCACGTCGAGGGTGCGGTTCGCGAGGCTGTAGCCGGCGTGATAGAGGCCCACCGCCTCGGCGTTCAGGAAGGCGGCCAGCAGGAACCTGTCGGTGCTGGCCAGCACCAGGGCCAGGATCAGCGACAGCGCGACCGGCACGCCATAGGACGCGTGTTCTCGGAGCCGCGCGGTCTCGAGCCGCCCGCCGCGGGCGAGGCTTGCCTCGGCCGGCAGCCGCCAGGCCATGCAGACCGCCGCCGCCAGGCCGAAGCCCAGCAGGGGCGCCGCGCCGCCGAACCCGGCGAGCGCCAGGCCCGCGCCGATCAGGAAGCCGCCCAGGGTCTGGATCACGTCGATCAGGGCGGCGGTGCGGACCTCTCCGGCCGCACGGGCGCGTTCCTGGGCGATCTTGGCGAAGGTGCGGGGCAGAACGGCCGCGAGGCCTGCGAGCACTGCGAACTTCAGGCCCGGCCCCATCGGCCAGAAGAGCGCCGCGGCGGCCGCCAGCGGCAGGACCGCCAGCAGCAGGAGCCAGGTCCGCTGCACCGTGGCGGAAAGCGCCTTGCCCCCGTCGCGGCCCGACTCGGCGGCCCAGAAGCGAGCCAGCGCCGCTTCGTTCCAGGTGAAGGCGGCCGTATGGACCAAGGTCATCACCGAGAAGCCGAGGGCGTAGTCCCCGAACTGCCCAGGCGTCAGCAGGCGCGTGAAGGTGACGATGGTGGCCAGGCCCACCAGGCCCTGCACGATGTTGACCGGCAGGTATCCGAGGACGCCGCGCCAGAACATCAGCGCACCGCCTCGCTATCCCCCAGCAGGCAGGGGATGGTCATGGCCATGATGTAGAGGTCGAACCAGAAGGACTGGCGCTCGATGTATTCCACGTCCAGCGCCACGCGGCGGCGGACGAGCTCTGGCGTGTCGACGGGCCCTCGCGAGCCATTGATGGCGGCCCAGCCGGTCATGCCCGGCTTCATGCGGTGTCGGTGGGCGTATTCGGCGACCAGGCGGGCGCTCTCCACGTCGCCGGTCTTCATGCCCACGGCGTGCGGGCGGGGGCCGACCAGGGACATCTCGCCTTTTAGCACGTTCAGGATCTGCGGCAGCTCGTCCAGGCTGGTGCGGCGGATGAAGCGGCCCACCCGGGTGACGCGGTCGTCGTCGGCGGTGATCTGGCGGCTCGCCGTGGCGTCGGCGGCCTCCACCCGCATGGAGCGGAATTTCCAGACCACGATCTCTTCGTTGTTGAAGCCGTGGCGGCGCTGACGGAACAGGGCGGGGCCCGGGCTGTCCAGGCGGATCGCTACGGCGATGGCGGCCATGACGGGGGCGGCGAGCAGCAGGGCCAGCGCGCCGACGGCGAGATCCTGGGCCCGCTTGGCCAGCGCCTTGCCGTGATCGGAGGGCGGGCCGGATATCCGCGCCAGGGGCACGTCGGCGATGCGGTCGATGGCCTCGGCCTCGGCGGCCGGGTCGGCGCCGTCGAGCAAGAGGACGATCTCGTTGGGCAGGACCCGCAGCCGTTCCACCAGCTGGCGGATGCGATCGCCGGCCTTGGCGGGCACGGTGATGACGATGCGGTCCACATAGGGCAGCACGCGGTGGCCGAGCAGCGCTTCGGACCCGCCCAGCACCGGCACGCCCCGCAGGTCCTTGGGCCGCCGCGCCGCGCGGTCGTCGAAGACGCCCAGGATGTTGACCTCGCGGCTCTTCAGGGCGGCGGCGATCAGGCGCTCGGCTGCGCCCGTCGCGCCCACCACGACGATATTGGGCGTGAGGCGCCCGTTGCGCCGCCAGGTCTGAACGCCGCACCACCAGCCCAGGTGGGTGGTCAGCAGAACGGTGCCCGCCACAGGGATCCAGGCCTGGAGCCCCGCGGTCAGGGCGGCGAGGGGCGTGACGGGCGCGAGGGCCAGGAAGGCGCCGCCGGTTCCAAGCGCCAGGGCGATTCCGGCACGGGCCAGGTGCAGTTTCGGCCCTTCGCGCCGGCCGAAGCCGTAGGCGTTCATCAGCGAAAGGGCCAGCAAGGTCGCCAGGGCGGCGGCCGCGGCGAAAGCCGCCGATACGCCCGCCGCGCGGTTCAGCAGCAGCGCGGCCGCCAGCAGGCCGCCCATGTCGGAAAGCTGGGCGAGCCAGGCCACCACGCGCCCGGGCAGGCGCGCGCGCGTGGGCGCCAGCTGAGCCGGCCGCAAGGGGCCGCGCCGGTCGGGATGAGCCGGATCGGCGGAGCCGGCGGCCTTCGACGGGCGCTCCAGGATGGCGGTGGAAGTCATTGAACGAATGCGGACGCAGCCCAGGAAATGGAGCTGCAGCATGCACGCGCGCCCTGGACGAGCCGTTAACGGGCCAGCGTTCGACTAACGTGTTGGGGGAAAGGCGCCCCGGTCGAGCCGGAAGACCGCGGCCTCGCCGCCAACGGCGCCGCCCAGCACCACCGACTCGGGATCGCTCGCCTCGACGCTGAACAGGAAGAGGTTTCCGCCGGAGTCCAGCATGCGCGGCTGTGAGACCGTCCCGTCCGGCCCGACCGTCAGAACCACGCCGCTGTAGGAGGCCCGCTTGCCGCCGGAGAGCGGCGCGTCTCCCAGGCGATAGTCCAGCAGGTTCTCCTTCCGCCCGGCTGCGATCAACGCCCCGTCTGGCGCGACCGCCAGGGCGCGAATCTCGGAGACGCCGAGGCTGTCGTCGAGGTTGAGGATTTCCGGCGCGAGATCAGGGCCGAGGGTCAGCAGGCCGGCCTTCTCGTCCGTCGCGCAGTCGGCCTTGAACGCGCCGGCGAGCGCGGTCCCGTCCCGCCATGCCGCGCCGGCGGCGATAGCCCAGCCGGGCAGCTCCCGCCGGGCGACGAGCGCTCCGGTTCGGCCGTCGCGCACCTCGATCCAGGTGGTCGGGGGCGGAATGCAGATCGGCCACTCGAAGTCGTCCAGCTCCTCGGGCAGGGGCGGGGAGGCGCCGTGGCGGCGGCTGTAGGTCAGGAGCAGGGTCTCGCCGCGCGGAATGATCGTCGCCTCGTCGACCTGCACGCCCGCCGGCAAGGCGATCTCGAACAGGGGCCGGGGCGCGAGCTTCGCATCCACCTCGAAGGCGCGCAGCCGCGCCGGGGTGATGCGGTTCGGATCGAAGCTCCGCTCGGCGGTGACGAACACAGCCTGATCGGATCCGAGCGCCGCGCCGCCCAGGACGAAGGCGCTCGCACCTTCCGCCGCGTCGCCGCGCCACGCCTTGGTCCGCCGGCCGGTCTTGGCGTCGAAGAGCTCCAGGGTGGGGATGAAGCGGTCCCCGCCGGCCGCGACATAGCCGCTGGTCAGCAGGCTGCGACCCAGCGGAACGATCAGGTTTCCGGCGCCGGCGTTCCGGTCCTCCCGCCGCCAGGTCCGCTCGCCCGACACGGCGGCTATCCCGGCGCCGTGGCGGCCTTCAGCGTCCGCCGCGCCGATGAAGCGGGCGACGATCCCCGCCTCGCTGCGGGCCAGGCCCAGGACCTCGCTCGCCCCGCCGGTCCCGCGGGTCAGAACCTCCATC
This sequence comes from Phenylobacterium sp., assembly GCF_046290725.1. GTDB lineage: Bacteria > Pseudomonadota > Alphaproteobacteria > Caulobacterales > Caulobacteraceae > Phenylobacterium. The sequence continues at coordinate 1,112,918 of NZ_JBKBUH010000002.1, read as the reverse complement.
GAGAGCGCCGCCGGCGCAGGCGCCGCCGCGGTCCCGCGCCCGCCGTCGCCCAGCAGCAGGAACGGCGCCCAGAAGCGCGGATGCAGATAGGCCCGCCCCGGCGGAGCGGCCAGGAAGGCGCGCTGGGCGTCGGCCAGGGCCTGGGCCGGGCGCGCTTCGCCCCCGCCCAGCCGTTCGAAGACGCCGGCGACCACTTCCTTTCCGGTCTCGGACTCCACCGGCCAGAGCGTCCCCAGCACCGCCGGCGTCCCCGCCACCGCGAAGGCCGAGGCGAGCGCCGAGAGTTCGCCCGACATACGGCTCAGGTCGTAATTGGCGGTATTGCAGGCCGAGAGCGCCACGAACCGCGCCGCCAGGCTCAGGTCAGCGATCTCCGAGGCGGTCAGCAGGCCGTCATCGGCGGGATCGCCGGCCGACACGGGCGTCAGAGCCAGGGCCGGCTCCGTCACCCCCTCCAGCTCGTCGCGGATCAGGCCGTGGGTGGCGAAGGAAAGGTGGCGGTAGCCGCCGATCAACTCGCCGCGCACCGCCCGCTCGGTCGCCTGACCCTGCAGCAGCACGCGGGCGGCGGCGAAGGGGGCAGCCGACCGCTCCAGCTCGTCCCGCGTCTCGGGAAGGGGCTGGAGCGCCGAAAGCCGCGCGCCGCGCAGCAGGACCTTGGCGCGGTCCTCGCCGGCCGGTGTGGCGCCCGAGAAGATCGGATCGCCCACGCCCAGGAAATCGAAATAGCCGGTCTCGCCGGCGGGCGCGGAGCGGATGGCGGCCACCACGCTCGCCGCGCCCGGATAGCTGATCGCATGGCGCCTCGCGAACCAGTCGGCGGCGGCGAGATCATAGCCGTCGCCGAGCTTCGGGGGGACCCGCTCGAGCAGGGCGCCGAGCGGCAGGGGGAAGAGCCCGGCGTTGGGGAGCCAGAGCACGTGGTCGCCGGGCTTCAAACAGGCGTCCAGCGGGCGGATCAGCAGATCGTAGAGCCTCACCGCCGCCTCGGCCGGGAACTGAGCGTCCAGGTCCTCCGAAGGCGCGTGGCCGGCGGTCAGCGAGCCCTGCAGGGCTCGAAGGTCCAACAGCATGCGCCTCGCGTCGAGGGGACCCACGCGGCGGCGCACGCCGTCGCGGCGCACGCACATCTGCGCCACGCCGCCGGGGACAAGCGTGAAGCTCAAGGCCGCCTCGTCTTCGCCCAGGCTCGCCTGGAAGTCCGCGAGCGAGACGAGGTTGAGGCCCGAAGCCTCGATCCCGTCGGCCGAGAGCCGGCGGTCGGTCTCGGAGAGCCGCTTGGCGAAGTCGCGGAACAGGCTGCGGGTGTCGTGATCATGGCTCAGGCCCTGGCTGGTGGGGGCCGTCGACATCCGCTCGGCCACCTTGCGCAGCTCCAGCCGCTCCAGGCGGTCTCGCCGCGCCCGCAGGCGCAGGGCCTGGTGGATCGAACGCCGCTGCAGGGCGTCCTTGGCCTGGGACAGCGCCGTCAGGGCGTCGGACTCGGAGGTCGCGCCCATCCGCCCCGCCAACTGGAGAAGCGCGAACACCGTTTCGTCGGCGTCGGGCTGCTCCGCGGCGGCCTGGGTGAGGGCCAGCGCCACGATGGTGCGGTCGATCGCGTCCGGCCGCCGCCAGGCGCCGAAACCGCCAGCCGGCTGCGCGGCAAGGGCTGCGGTCATGCGCCGGCCGGTCTCGTAGAGGCCGCTCGCCCGACCGTCACCCTGCGGCTGGGCCAGGGCATGGCCGAGCGCCCGGTAGGCTTCGATGAGGGCGTCGGTGGCCGGCGTGGTCGCGAACCCCGCCGGCTTCGCGAGCGCCTGCGCCGCGACGGGATCGGCCTCGCCCGTCAGGGCGTGAGCCAGGGCGCGGGCGGTCAGATAGGTCAGCTCGGCCATCGAGGCGGGGGCGCGGCCGGCCTTGGCGTGCCGGGCGGCGAAGGGATGCTCGGCCAGGGCCGCCCCCGCGCAGTCCGGATCGCCCTGGATCGCGCAGAGCGCGGCCTTCAGGGTGAGCGCCGCTCCCAGCAGCCGTTCGCGCTCCTCCGGGTCGAGTTCGATGACGCGCAGGGTCGCCGCCGCGGCCTCGGCCGCGCGCACAGCGGCCGGCAGGTCGCCGCGCTCCTGCAGCAGCTGCGCCTCGGAAAGCCGGAACCGCGCCGCTTCGACGCTGAGCGGCGGCAGGGTCTGCGCCACCATCGGGCCGAGGGCCGCATAGACGCCATAGGCCCGGTCGCTGTCGCCCAGCTCGATCAGCAGGCTGACAGCCTCCGCGCCGGTCCAGGCCACCGTGTAGCGCCCATCCTGGGGGTTCTTCACCGAGGCGATCAGTGACAGGACCTTGTCGAGCGAGCGTGTCGCGCCGCGGGCGTCGTCCAGCGCGACCTGGACTTCGGCGGCCAGAACCTGGCGCTGCAGATAGAGGGGAACGTCGAAGGCGTTCTCCACCTTCCACGGCGCCCAATCGAGGATCTGGGCCGTCACCTCCGGCCGCCGCAGGGCCAGACGGCCGTGATCGAAGTAGTAGGCGGCGCGTCGGGCGAGCTGCGCCCGGACTTGCGGATCGGTTTCGGCTACCGCCTCCGCGGCGTCGACATACTGAGGTGCGTGCTCGGCGAGGCAGGGGTCCGATTGCATTCGGATGCAGATGTCGAGAAGGGCGCCCAGCACGGCCAGCCGCGCCCAGGACTCCTGCGTCGCCGGCTCGCCCAGCAGGGCCGTGAGGTCCTGGCGCGCCGTAAGCCCTCGCCCCTCGAAATAGGCGCCCCAGGCCGCGTTGATCCTGTCAGGCGCCGCCTCGGCCGCCACCGCAGGTCGTGGCTGCGCGAGAAGGACGCTTGCGGCGAGCAGCGAGACCGCTAGGCTTCGCCGTAGCGAACCAGTCGGGGGTAGGAAAGCCATGGGGCGGCTCCAGTTCGGCGCGGCGGCGTTGATTCTCGCCACGTCATCTTATGCGTGGGCTCAGGACGCGGCAGGGTTGTTGGGCCAGCCCATGCCTCGGTCGGAGCGGCCGGCCGTCAGCCGTCCCTCGGTGTTGGCGAAGCCCGCGCCGCGTCCGCCGCTCGCCCGTTTCGCCGGAACCCTGGCAGGCCTGCAGCCCGAAGGCCGTGCGACGACGCGGGGCCCGCAGGAGGTGCAGGTCTACCAGCAGGCCGCGCCCGCCGTGGTGCTGGTGGTGACCGATGAGGCGTTCGGCTCCGGCGCCCTGATCAGCGAGGACGGCAAGATCGTCACCAACCTGCATGTGGTCGGCGCCGCCGAGACGGTCGGCGTGGTTTTCAAGCCGGCCGCCGAGGACGCTAAGGTCGGGGAGCCCGACATCCGCACCGCCAAGGTGATCCGGCGCGACGGGATGACCGACCTCGCCCTGCTTCAGGTGGAGCCGCCGCCCGGCGTGAAACCCCTTGTCCTGGGCGATTCCGGCAAGCTGCAGGTGGGCGCCGACGTCCACGCCATCGGCCATCCGACTGGCCGGACCTGGACCTACACCCGCGGCATCGTCAGTCAGATCCGCAAGGACCACCCCTGGAGCATCGATGCGCGGACCGAGCACCGCGCGACCCTGATCCAGACCCAGACGCCGATCAATCCGGGCAATTCCGGCGGGCCGCTGATCGCCGACGACCTGACCATCGTCGGCATCAACAGCTTCAAGAGCGAAGGCGAGGGGCTGAACTTCGCCGTCTCGGCCGAGGACGTGAAGGCTTTCCTGACGCTCGCCGAGGACCGCGCGGCCCCGAAGGCGCCGTCGCGCATCCCGGAAGGCTGCGAGCTGACCGTGCTCGCCGAAGAGCCTACGAAGAAGCCGGCGGGGATCATGTTCATCGTAGACGAGACCTGCGACGGCGAGCCGGACTTCGTGATCCTCGAGCCCAAGCGCAAGCGCGATCCCGTCCTTTACATGTTCGACGAGGATGGGGACGGCAAGGTGGAGCTCACCCTGCTCGATTTCGATCGCGACGGCGCTTTCGACGCCGCGTTCTACGACACCGATGGGGACGGCGAGGCGGATCTGCGCGGCGACTTCCGCAACGGCGAGGACGAACCCTACCGCTGGGAGAAGCTGAAATAGGCCTCAGCGGCCGAACACCGCCGGCGCGATCCCAAGCGCGGCCGCCGAGATGACGATGATGGCGGCCAGGTTCAGCCACAGCCCGGCCCGCATCATCTGACCCAGGGCTATCCGCCCGCTGCCGTAGACGATGGCGTTCGGCGGGGTCGCCACCGGCAGCATGAAGGCGCAGGTCGCCGCCAGCGCCAGGGGCACGCCGAAGGCCAGGGGATCGGCGCCCATGGACAGAGCCAGCGCCCCGCCGATCGGCAGGAAGGTGGCGGCCGAGGCGGTGTTGCTGGTCAGTTCGGTGACGAAGATCATGGCCGCCGTCAGCACCACCACCATCAGCACCACGGGCATGGCGTGCGCCGCGTGGAGCAGGCCCCCCAGATAGGCCGCCAGGCCGCTGCTGGAGATCGCCGCGGCCATGCTGAGCCCGCCGCCGAACAGCAGCAGCACGTCCCACGGCACCCGCTTCAGGTCGGAAAGCTCGACAAGGCCCGTCCCGGTCCCTGAGCCGGAGGGCGTCAGGAACAGGATCAGGGCGGCGGTGACGGCGATGCCGGCGTCGCTCAAGCCGGGGGCGAGGTCCTGGAACAGCGGCCGGGTGATCCAGGCCAGGGCGGTGGCCGCGAAGATCGCCGCCACCCGCCACTCGGCTCGCGACATGCGGCCGAGGCTCGCCCGTTCCTCGGCCAGCATGCCTGCGGCGTCGGGGAGGGCGGCGCGCACCGGGTGCAGGCGCGCAAGGATCGCCCAGGCGGCCGCCAGCAGAACCACCGAGATCGGCGTCGCCACCAGCATCCATTGGGCGAAGCCCACCTCGATCCCGTGCTCGCGCGCCATGTAGCCGGCCAGCAGCGCGTTGGGCGGCGAGCCGATCAGGGTGGCCAGGCCTCCGACGCTGGAGGCGTAGGCCACGCCCAGCATCAGGCCTGCGCCGAGATTGCGCCGGGAGACCGGGTCCAGCGCCTCGCCCCGGCTCTCCACGAAGGCGAGGACGGCGGCGGCCACCGGCAGCATCATGGCGGTGGTGGCGGTGTTGCTGACCCACATGCTGATCAGGGCGGTGGCGATCATCACCCCGCCCAGCAGGCGGCGCGGCGTGGTTCCGATGGCCCCCACGCAGGCCAGGCCCGCCCGCTTGTGCAGGTTGCTGCGCTCCATGGCCGCGCCCAGGATGAAGCCGCCCAGGAACAGGAAGATCACCGGATCGGCGTAGGGCGCCGCCGCCGCCTGCATGCCGGCCACGTCCAGGATCGGGAACAGGACCAGGGGCACGAGGGCCGTCGCCGCCAGGGGCGCGGCCTCGCTGATCCACCAGATGGCCATGAGCAGGGTGACGGCGGCCACCTTCTGGGCCTCAGGCTCGGGCGTGAACGGCGGCGCCAGCAGCACCGCGAAGAAGGCGGCCAGCCCCAGCACGAAACCCGCGATCCGGCGCGCAGGCGAGGGGCTGGAAATGTCGTCGATATCGCTCAAGGCCGCGCCCCGTCGTTCCGTCCCGAACCGGAGATGGCGCGGAATCGCGGGTTGGGGCAATGGGCGGCGGTGGTCAGATGTGCCGGAACTGGCGGAAGAGCCTGGCGGTGACGGAGGGATTCGAACCCTCGATACCCTTTCGAGTATGACGATTTAGCAAACCGTTGCCTTCAGCCACTCGGCCACGTCACCATCCGGGCCGGGACGGATAGCCGGTTCGCGCGCGCCTTGCAACGCGGCGCGCGCGCCTTTCGACAAACCTAATCCAGATAAGCCCGCATCAGCGCCCGGGCGGCGCCGGCGAGGTTGCGGACCGGGCCTTTGGGGGAAAGCGTCACCCGGGCCATGTAGCCCCCTTCCATGAGCAGCATGAGGGCGTCGCCAAGGTCGTCGGTCTCGGCCCCCGCTGCGTGGGCCATCTGCAGCAGGCGGCGATGGGTTTCGCGCTTGTGCTCGTGGGCCACCAGCCGCGCGGGGTGGTCGGGCTCGTGAATCTCGACCGCGGCGTTGCCGAGTGCGCACCCGTGGGATTCCTCGCAGCAGTTCTTGCCGGCCAGGGCCTCGAACAGGGCGGCGATCTTCTCCCGGGGATCGTCCTCTCCGGCGGTCACCTCGTCCCACCAGTCGAAGGCCTCGCGGGACTGCTCGCGCAGCACCTCGGCCACCAGCTCGTCCTTCGACGGGAAGTTCCGGTAGAGGCTCATCTTGGTGGCGCCGGCCTCGGCGGCGATGGTCTCCACCCCGACGGCGCGGATCCCGTGCTTGTAGAACATCTCCCGGGCGGTCTCGAAGATCCGGTCCCGCGCCGGCCGGCGTGACTTTTCGGCCGCAGCCGGCCCCCCGTTAGGTTCGCTCCCCGACATTTTCATTTTTCCTTGTCTTGACGTGAGAGTGACCGGTCAGTATCTACAGCTCACGTTACCGACCGGTATCGTCACATCCTCCCTAAAGCACCGACGGGCCGGCGCGTCAAGCGCGGGCCAGCCGCGACAAATTGGCCGGAACGATCCCATGCCTCTGAAATCCTTCGCCTCCGTCGGCTCGATCCTCGCCCTATCCCTGCTGGTCGCCGGTTGCGGCGCGCAGGCGCAGCAGGCGACCGACGCCCCGCCGCCGCCGCAGGTCTCCGCCGCCGAAGTGGTCTTCAAGTCCATCCGCCCCTGGGATGAATTCACCGGCCGGCTAGAGCCGGTGGAGCAGGTTCAGGTCCGCCCGCGCGTGGGCGGCTACATCGACAGCGTGCGCTTCCAGGAGGGCGCCCAGGTCCGCAAGGGCCAGGTGCTGTTCCAGATCGATCCGCGGCCCTTCCAGGCCGAGGTCGACCGCCTGAGCGCCGAGGTCGAGGCCAGCCGCGCCAAGCTCGACCTCGCCTCGGCCAACCGCGGCCGCGGCGAGCGGCTGGTGGAGCAGAACGCGCTCTCCCGCAGCGAGTTCGAGCGCCTAGTCTCCGAGGAAAAGGCCGCCCGCGGCGCGCTGGAAGCGGCCTCGGCCGCGCTGGCCTCCGCCCGGCTCAACCTGGAGTTCACCCGTGTGACCTCGCCGATCGACGGGCGCGTCTCGCGCGCCGTGGTCACCGCGGGCAACCTGGTCACCAGCGCCGACCTCCTGACCACCGTGGTCTCGGAAAACCCGGTCTATGCGTCGTTTAACGCCGACGAGCAGACCTATCTGAAGTACGCCGCGGCCTCCCGCGGCCGCCAGGCGCCGGTTTACATGGGCCTGATGACCGAGGCGGGCTATCCGCACGAGGGGCGGCTGGTCTTCGTCGACAACGCCATGGACGCCGGCTCCGGCACCATCGCCGGGCGGGCCCTGTTCACCAATCCGGACGGCCGCTTCACCGCCGGCCTGTTCGCGCGGATCAAGCTGGTCGGCGAGGCGGCGGAGGACGTGGCCCTGATCCCCGACCGCGCCATCGCCGCCGACCTCGGCAAACGCTTCGTGCTGGTGGTGGGACCGAAGAACGAGGCCCAGTACCGTACGGTCGTCCTGGGGCCGAAGGTCGGCGACCTGCGTATCGTCCGCGAGGGCCTGAAGCGCGGGGATGTCGTGGTGATCGGCGGCGGCCAGCGGGTGCGGCCCGGCGACGCCATGGCGCCGACCCGCGTCGCCTACGAACTGCCGGCCGCCGCGCTCGCCCAGATCGAGGCAAAGCCGCTGCAGACCGCCGCCCTGGCCACCGCAACCAAGACCAACTGATCCAAGCCGCGCGGCGCGCCGCTTTCCCCGCAACTGCGGGAGGAGCGGCCCCGCGTGCCCCAAACGCCCGCCGCCAATGCGGCCCAGGAACGCCTTGCCATGAACTTCTCACGCTTCTTCGTGGATCGGCCGCGGTTCGCTGCGGTGCTCTCGATCCTGATCTTCGTGGCGGGCGTCATCGCCCTGCCGCGCCTGCCGATCAGCGAATACCCCGAGGTGGTGCCGCCCACCGTCGTGGTGCGCGCGGTCTTCCCCGGCGCCAATCCGACCGTCATCGCCGAGACAGTGGCCTCGCCGCTGGAACAGGCGCTGAACAGCGTGGAGGGGATGCTCTACCAGTCCTCCCAGTCCACCGCCGACGGGGTGATGACGCTCACCGTCACTTTCTCTCTCGGGACCGACCTCGATAAGGCCCAGGTGCAGGTGCAGAACCGGGTGGCCCAGGTCCTGCCCAAGCTGCCCGAGGAGGTGCAGCGCGCCGGCGTCACCACCACCAAGGCCTCCCCGGACCTGACCATGGTGGTGCACCTGATCTCGCCGGATCGGCGCTACGACATGCTCTACCTGTCGAACTACGCCCAGCTGCGCATCCGCGACCAGCTGGCCCGGATCGAGGGCGTGGGCGACGTGCAGATGTTCGGCTCGGGCCCCTACGCCATGCGCGTCTGGCTCGATCCGGAGAAGGTGGCTTCCCGGGCGCTGACCGCCGGCGACATCCTGCGGGCGATCCGCGAGCAGAACGTGCAGGTGGCCGCAGGCCAGCTGGGCGCGCCGCCCGCGCCCGGCCAGGCCGACTTCCAGTTGGCCATCAACGCCCAGGGGCGGCTGACCGAGGAAGAGGACTTCCGCAACATCATCGTGCGCACCGGCCCCTCGGGCGAGATCACCCGCCTGGGCGACGTGGCCCGCGTGGAGCTGGGCTCCTCCAGCTACGCGCTGCGCTCGCTGCTCGACAACCAGCCGGCCGTGGCCCTGCCGATCTTCCAACGGCCCGGCTCCAACGCCCTGCAGATCTCGCAGAACGTGCGGGCGACCATGGCCGAGCTGAAGAAGGAGTTCCCGCAAGGGGTCGACTACGCCATCGTCTACGACCCCACCGTCTTCGTCCGTGGCTCCATCGACGCGGTGACCCACACCCTGGCCGAGGCCGTGCTGCTGGTCGTGCTGGTGGTGGTGCTGTTCCTGCAAAGCTGGCGCGCCTCGGTGATCCCGCTGGTGGCCGTTCCGGTCTCGCTGGTGGGGACCTTCGCGGTCATGCTGATGATGGGCTTCGGGCTCAACACGCTCACCCTGTTCGGCATGGTGCTGGCCATCGGCGTGGTGGTCGACGACGCCATCGTGGTGGTGGAGAACGTCGAGCGGAACATCGAGGAGGGGCTGGCCCCCCTGGCCGCCGCCCGCAAGGCGATGACCGAGGTCACCGGCCCGATCGTCTCCACCGCTCTGGTGCTCTGCGCCGTCTTCGTGCCGGCCGCTTTCATCAGCGGCCTGACCGGGCAGTTCTATCGCCAGTTCGCCCTGACCATCGCCATCTCGACGGTGATCTCGGCCTTCAACTCGCTGACCCTGTCGCCGGCCCTGGCCGCGGTGCTGCTGAAGCCGCACGATGCGCCGAAGGATCGCTTCCAGCGCCTCATCGACGCGGCCTTCGGCTGGCTGTTCGGCCCGTTCAACCGCTTCTTCGGCCGCGCCTCGCACGGCTATGTGGGGTCGGTGTCTAAGGCCCTCGGCCGCTCCGGCGTCGCCATGGCCGTCTATGGCGTGCTGATCCTGGTCACCGCTATCGGCTTCATGCGAACCCCGGCCGGCTTCATCCCGGCCCAGGACAAGCAGTACCTGGTGGCCGCCGCCCAGCTGCCGGACGCGGCTTCGCTCGACCGCACCGAGGCGGTGATCCGCCAGATGAGCGACCTGGCGCTGAAGACCCCGGGGGTCGAAAGCGCCGTGGCCTTCCCCGGTCTGTCCATCAACGGCTTCACCAACAGCCCCAACGCCGGCATCGTCTTTGTCACCCTCGACCCTTTCGAGCAGCGCAAGGGACGGGCGCTTTCGGCCGACGCGCTCGCCGGCGAGCTGAACGCCAAGTTCGGCGCCATCGAGGACGCCAATGTCGCGGTCTTCCCGCCGCCGCCGGTCATGGGTCTCGGCACCATCGGCGGCTTCAAGATCCAGATCGAGGACCGCGCGGGCCTGGGGGCCGAGGAGCTCTACGCCCAGACCCAGGGCCTGATCGAAAAAGCCGGGAACGAGCCTTCGCTGATGGGCCTCTTCAGCGGCTTCCAGATCAACGTGCCGCAGGTTACAGCCGACATCGACCGGGAGAAGGCGCGGGCCCAGGGGGTCTCCCTGACGGGACTCTTCGAGACCATGCAGGTCTATCTGGGCTCGGTCTATGTGAACGACTTCAACCGCTTCGGCCGGACCTATGAAGTCCACGCCCAGGCCGACCAGGCCCATCGCCTCGAGCCGGAAGACATCCTGCGGCTCCAGACCCGAAACGCCGAAGGTCAGATGGTCCCGCTGGGCGCCTTCGTGACCCTTCAGCAAGCCACCGGGCCCGACCGGGTGACCCACTACAACGGCTATCTGTCGGCGGAGATCAACGGCGGCCCCGCGTCCGGCTTCTCGTCCGGCCAGGCCGAGGCGGCGATGGAGAGGTTGGCCCGCGAGGAGCTTCCCAACGGCATGGGCTATGAGTGGACCGAGCTCGTCTACCAGCAGATCCTGGCCGGCAACACCGCGGTGTTCGTCTTCCCGCTCTGCGTGCTCCTGGCCTTCCTGGTGCTGGCCGCGCAGTACGAGAGCTGGAGCCTGCCGCTGGTGGTGATCCTGATCGTGCCCATGACCCTGCTCTCGGCGCTGGCCGGGGTCTGGATCACCGGCGGCGACAACAACATCTTCACCCAGATCGGGCTGATCGTGCTGGTGGGGCTGGCGTGCAAGAACGCCATCCTGATCGTGGAGTTCGCCCGTGACCGCGAGGAGCACGGGATCCCCACCTGGGATGCGGTGCTGGAGGCCTGCCGCCTTCGCCTGCGGCCGATCCTGATGACCTCCTTCGCCTTCATCATGGGCGTGGCGCCCCTGGTGTTCGGCAGCGGGGCAGGGGCCGAGATGCGCCGGGCCATGGGCGTGGCGGTGTTCTCCGGCATGATCGGGGTGACCTTCTTCGGCCTGGTCCTGACGCCGGTCTTCTACCTTCTGGTGCGCCGCTTCACCGGGCGGACCCGCACCGCCGCGGCGCTGGCTTCGGAGGTGCAGGGATGAGCCGTTTCTCTCCGATCCTCGCCGCAGCCTCCGCCCTGGTCCTGGCCGCCTGCGCGGTGGGTCCGGACTACAAGGCGCCGATTGTCGCGCCGGCGGAGTTCCGCAACGCCGATCCGGCGGTCTATGCGCAGGCCAATCCGGAGGCCGCGTGGTGGCGGGGCTTCGAGGATCCGGTGCTGGACGACCTGATCGCCCAGGCGCTGGTCGCCAACACCGACCTGCGGATCGCGCTCGCCCGCGTCGCCGAAGCCCGTGCGCTGTTCACCGACGCCCGGCTGGACCAGCTGCCCCGCGCCACGCTGCTCGGCGCCTATTCGGCCAGCGAACAGCAGCAACCGGGCTCGGGCGGCGCGCGGGTGGAGAGCGAGACCTATCAGCTCGGCTTCGACGCCGCCTGGGAGCTCGACCTCTTCGGCCGCGTCCGCCGCGGGGTGGAGGCGGCCCGGGCGGAGGCGGGCGCAGCTGAGGCCTCGCTCCGGGACGCCCAGGTCACCGTCGCCGCCGAGGTGGCGCGGACCTATTTCGAGCTGCGCGGCGCCCAGACTCGCCTCGATGTCGCCCGCCGAAACCTGGAGAGCCAGCGCGAGACCATGCGCATCACCCAGGTGCGCTTCGATGTCGGCCGGGGCGATCCCATAGACGCCGAGAGCGCCCGCGCCCGCCTGGCCGCCACCGAGGCGACCATCCCCGCCCTGATCGCCGCCGAACGGCAGGCGGCGCACCGGCTGGCCGTGCTGACCGGCCAGAGGCCCGGAGCGCTTGATGCGCGGCTCGCCGAGCCGATGACGCGGAAGGCTCCGTTGGCCCGGCCCCTGCCCATCGGCGAAGCCGGCGACCTCCTGCGCCGCCGGCCCGATGTCCAGGCGGCAGAGCGCCGGCTGGCCGCGGAGACGGCCCGCCAGGGCGTGGCGACCGCCGACCTGTTCCCGCGGGTGCGGATCACGGGTTTCGTCGGCTTTCTGGCCGGCGACCTCTCGGCGCTGGGGGAGGGGGCGAGCCGCGCCTGGTCGGCGACGCCGGCCGTCAGCTGGCCCGGGCTCGATCTCGGCGGCGCCCGCGCCCGACTCCGGGCGCAGGAAGCGCGCACCCAAGGCGCGCTTGCCGCCTACGACCAGGCGGTGCTGCGCGCTGTCGAGGATGTGGAGAACGCGCTCGTCGCCTACGCCCAGCGCCAGGCCCAGCTGCGCAGCCTGACCGAACAGGCGGCGGCCTCGCGCCGGGCGGCCGAGCTCGCCCGCATCCGCTACCGCGAGGGCGAGATCGACTTCCTTGTCCTGCTGGACGCCGAGCGCACCCTGCTGGCGGCGGAAGACGGGCTCAGCCTGGCGCAGACGGCGCTCAATACAGACGTGGCGGCGCTCTACAAAGCGCTCGGCGGCGGCTGGGATTCCTTACCTCCGGCGTAATCGGCAGACGGCGGGGCGGGCGGCATGCTCCTGGACGTCGGGCGGCAAGCCCGGCGTCCGAAACCTCTCGAAGGAACCCGCCATGTCCTCGCTCGTCGCGTCCGTCTTCCTCCGCCGCGTCCTCGCCCTCGACGCCGTCGCCACCGCCGCCACCGGGGCGCTGCTGGCGACCGCCGCCCAGCCCCTGGAGGGGCTGATGGGACTGCCCGCGGACATGAGCCGCCCGGTCGGCCTCTTCCTGATCGCCTACGCGTTCCTGCCCGGCGCCATGGCGGCGCTGCGGGTGGTCCCGGCGCCGGCGGTCTGGGCGGTGATCGGCATCAACACGGTCTGGTCTCTCGAAAGCGTAGGAAGCCTGGCGCTTGGCTGGGTTTCACCCAATGCGCTCGGGACGGCCTTCGTGATCGCCCAGGCGGCCGCGGTGGGCGGCTTTGCAGCCCTCCAGTATCTCGGCCTGCGCCGTTCGACACGGTTCGCCTGACCCCCCATTTTGCAGAAGGCGCCGGTGGCGGGATCCCGCGACCGGCGCCACACTGCGTTGCGGCCAGCGCCAAGGCGCAGGGCCGAGATTTGAAACCAAAGCCATAGATCGCAGCCGCCCAGGCCGCGCAGGGGGGATTGATGAAGAAGCTCGCCATGCTGGCCGCGGCGTTGTGCCTCGCGGTCGCGCCGCTGCAGGTTCAGGCCCAGGCCCCCGCGCCGCCCGCACATGCCGAAGAATTCGCCGCCATGCGGGACGGGACGAAGCTGGCGGCCAACATCTTCAAGCCGGAAGGCCCCGGCCCCTGGCCGGTGATCGTCTCGCGCACGCCCTATCTGAAGGACGGACCGCCCGATCGTCCGGAAGCCGCCGATCGGCTGCGCGCCCAGGCCAAGCGCTATACCGACGCGGGCTATGTCTACGTCCTGCAGGACGTGCGCGGGAAGGGACGCTCGGAGGGCTTCTACGCCGCCTTCGAGAACGACATCGAGGACGGCTACGACACCCTCGAGTGGCTGACCGCCCAACCCTGGAGCAACGGCAGGATCGGGATCACCGGCGGCTCGGCGCTCGGCATAACGGGCAACGCCGCGGCCATGGCCGCCCATCCGGCCCTGAAGGCCGCCTATGTGGTGGTCGCCCCCTACGACCGCCTGCACAACACCTATATGGGCGGCGTCCTGAAGGAGAAGGACACCCTCGGCTGGCTGGAGGGGCAGGGGGTTTCGGAGGAGATCCGCAACTCCGTCCGCGCGCGGGTGGTCGACGACGTGGTCTGGAACCGCGGGGCGATGAGCGCCAACCGCAAGTACATCCGGATCCCGATCTACAATGTCGGCGGCTGGTACGACATCTTCAACAACGGCAACACCGACAACTTCACCTGGCTGCAGAACCACGGCGCCAAGGGCGCGCGGGGGAACCAGAAGCTGCTGATGGGCCCCTTCGGCCACGGCGAACTATCCGGCGACCTGGCCTATCCCGGCTACGACCGCCTGGCGCTGAGCGGCGACGAGGAGATCCGCTGGTTCGACTATTGGCTGAAGGGGATCGACAACGGGATCATGGACGAACCCCCGGTCCAGGCCTTCATGATGGCCTCGGCCCGCAAGGGCGCCTATTCGCCGAAGAACCGGATGATGGCCTTCGCCAACTGGCCGCCGGCCTATCGCGAGGTCCGCTACTACCTGACCCCGGACAAGGGGCTCTCGACCCGGCCGCCGGCCGCAAACGGGGGCAAGACCAGCTACCGCTTCGATCCGGCCCGCCCGGTCCCCACCGTGGGCGGCGCCAACCTCACCTTCGAGCGCGGGCCGATGGACCAGCGGGCGATCCCGCCCCGCCAGGACTATCTGCGGTTCCAGACGCCGGTGCTGGAGCAGGACGTCGTGATCGCCGGCCCCGTGAAGGTGGAGCTGCACGCCGCCACCGACGGACCGGACACCGACTTCGTCGCCAAGCTGGTGGACGTCTATCCCGACGGCTACGAGGCGCTCGTCCTCGACGCCCCGATCCGCGCACGGTTCCGGGGCGGCCGCATGCCCGACGACGTCAAGCCGATGACGCCCGGCGCGCCGGAGGAACTGGTCCTCGACCTGTGGGGCACGGCGATCACCTTCGAAAAGGGTCACCGCATCGCCCTGCACATCACCTCCTCCAACAGCCCCCGGTTCGACGTGAACCCCAACACCGGCGAACCGGAAGGCGCCCGAAAGGCGAAGCCCCGCGTGGCGACCAACGCCGTCCATCACGAGGCCGCTCGGCCTTCGGCCCTGGTGCTGCCGGTGATCTATCCGGAGGGGAACTGACGGCTCAGATCTTGTCGTCGGGGGTTTCGGCCCCCCTCGACAGGTCCTGCGAGACGGCGTCGCGCTGGGACCGCCAGTCGGTGAAGCTCTTGCCGAACTCGGCGCGGCGCTCCTGGCGGAAGCTGCGGTATTCGTCGTCGTAACGTCGGCGCTGCTCGTCCCGCCACTGGGCGTAATCGCGATCGTGCCCCCGCAGCCGTTCCTCGCGCCAGGCCAAGTAGTCGCGGTCGAGGTCGCGCTGCAGGTCGGGGTGATAGGCGTAGTCGGCCGGCAAGCCGAAGGCGTTCACGTCCGCGCCGTGGGGCAGGGGTTCGTCGCCATACGGAACCTCCCGCCTCGGGTCGCCGCGGAAGGCGTGCCGTGGCCCGCGCTCTCGTCCTCCAGCGCTCAGCCCATACTCCTGCTCGCGATGCAGATCGCCGGGATAGGCGTGATAGTCGTGCGCTTCGTCGGAGCCGAAGATTCCGCGTGCTCTCGGTCCGGCCGTGCGCGCGGGCGGGCGGTAGTCGCGCTCGTCCGCGCCGTAGTAGCGCGCCTGGTCGGAGGAGAACCGGCCGCGTTCCTCGAAGCTGCGCGGTTCGCTCCCGGGACGTCCTCGGGGGCCTTTACCGTATCTGTCCGGCATGGCTTCACCCTCCGCTCAAGGTTCGAAGCCGGAACGGCCGCGGGCGGGGTCCTGTTCCGCGCTTCACCCGCCGGGCGAGCCCGATGGGCTCGTTAAGGCTTTTCCTTTATTCATTCTGTTGGGCACAAGGGGATCTGGGGAATGCCGCGGAAGTCGCGCAAGCCGAAGGCGCCGGACGCCGAGCTCAAGGTCATGTTCCAGGCGCTGGAAGCCCGGCCCGTTCCGGACGCGATCCTTTCCGTCCTGGATCAACTCGACGGCGCCGAGACGCCGAAGCCCTTGAAAGCAAAGCGCGAGCGGGGCTGAATCCGCCTATTCCACGCCCGCCGCGGCCAGCAGGGCCGCCAGACCCACGCTCATCCCGCGCACGCTCTCCACAGGCTCCACGTCGATCCACTCCTGCAGCGAATGGGCTCGGCCGCCCGATCCGCCGGAGCCGATGGTCACCGCCGGGACGCCCAGCGCCATGGGGGCGTTGGCGTCGGTGGAGGAGGCGCTGAACACCGGCCGATAGCCCAAGGCTTCGATCGCCGCCGCGGTCCGGGCGACCAGCGGCGAGGTCCGGGGCGTCGATCCGGCCGGCCGGTCGCCGATGGGGATGAGTTCCACCTCCACCGCGCCGAAGCGGGTGGAGCGGGCGGCGTTCTCGGCCTGGGCCGCGGCTTCGAGGATGGCCTTGAACCGCGTTTCCAGTTTGGCGAGTTCGCCTGCGTCGGCCGACCGCATGTCGAACTCGGCGTAGGCCGCGTCTGGAATGGCGTTCACCGAGGTCCCGCCCCCGATCACCGAGGCGGAATAGGTGACCTTCGGCCGCGTCGGCGGACGGATCTCGTAGAACTCGACGATGGCCCCTGCGAGGGCCGCCATCGGATTGACGATGCCGAAGGCGCCGTAGCTGTGGCCGCCGGGTCCTTTGAACACGGCGCGATAGCGTTTCGACCCGACGCCGACATGCACCAGGTTGGCCGGATCGATCCCGTCCATGGAGAAGAAGGCGCCGATCCGATCCTTGTACTTGCCCTTCTCGAAGAAGTGGCGCACCCCGCGCAGGTCGCCCGCGCCTTCCTCGCCGACCGTGCCGAGAACCAGGACGTCGCTCCTGGTGCGGATCCCGGCCGCGTCCAGGGCGCGGAGATAGGCGAGCAGCACCGCCAGGCTGCGGCTGTCGTCGGCGATCCCTGGGGCGTAGAGCCGCGTGCCCTCGCGCCGCACGGTGAGGTCCGTTCCCTCCGGAAAGACCGTGTCGAGATGGGCCGAGATCACCACCAGCGGCCCGTCGCCCGTTCCCTTGCGCAGGCCCATGACATTGCCTTCGGCGTCGATCTCCACGTCCTGAAGCCCGTGCGCTTCCAGCATGGCGCGGTAGGCCTCGGCCCGCGCCGCTTCCTTGAAGGGGGGCGCGGGAATCTGGGTGATCGCCACGATGTCGGCCACCGTTCGGTCGTGCTCGGCCGCCAGCGTCTGGACCGCCGTCTTGAACGCCGCACTCTCGACAATCTGCGCCACCTCGTCCTTGGGCGCGGCGGACACCGGGAGCGCGATCGCGGCGGCCAGCGCCGCGGCGAGGGTGAGGCGTCGGAACATGGAAGGCCCTGCGAACTGACTCGAAGGCCATAGTAGCGAGCGCGCGCGAGGCGCCTACGCCTGGTTCGCCGCGGCGAGGTCTTCCAGGGCCATCACGTCCGTGGCGTCCTCGGCGTCCATGATCTTCAGGAGCCGCGCCCTGGCCCGGTTGACCCGGCTCTTGATCGTGCCCAGCGCGCAGCCGCAGATCTCGGCGGCTTCCTCGTAGGAAAGCCCCGCCGCCCCCACCAGGATCAGCGCCTCCCGGTGCTCGTCAGGCAGCTGCTTCAGGGCCGCGGCCAGGGCGTTCATGGCCACGCTCCAGTCCTGGGTGGCCGGGGCGCGCAGGTTGTTGGCGTATTCGCCGGTCTCGTCGCGCACCTCGCGGCGCCGGCGGATCACCTGGGTGTAGTAGGTGTTGCGCAGGATCGTGAACAGCCAGGCCCGCAGGTTGGTGCCGGGCTCGAACTTGTCGCGGTTGGTCCAGGCCTTGATCAGCGTGTCCTGGACCAGGTCGTCGGCGTCCGATCCGTTGTGGCTCAAGGACCAAGCGAAGGCGCGAAGGGCCGGGATCATGGCCACCACACTATCGCGCCATTCGCCGTCACTGCTCATGCTGGACCTCGATCCGCCCCGTCGCCCGAATGACCCTGGCCGGCCGTGCGCTCCGACCGCATTTGAACGCACGCGGAGTCCAACCGTTCCGGGGGTTGCGAACGGGACGGGAACACCCAAATTCGGAACCTGGGCTGCGTCCGCGACGTTCGGCCGCAGGCGTCCGGCGAGCGTCGCCGTCAAGTCGAAACCAGCGCGATTGGAGCAGCACATGAAGCCTTTGGGAGAGGCGGCCCCGGCCCCGTTGCGAGCCGCACGCGCACAGGATCCGGCCGCTCGCTACGCGCGCGTGCGCGAGGCGACCGCGGCGCTGGTGCGTCACCTGCCGATCGAGGACCTGACGATCCAGTCCATGCCCGACGCCAGCCCGGCCAAGTGGCACCTGGCGCACACCACCTGGTTCTTCGAGACCTTCCTGCTGGAGCCGCAGCTGGAGGGCTACCGGCGCTTCCATCCGGCCTACGCCTATCTGTTCAACTCCTATTACGAGGCGCTGGGCCCGCGGCAGCCCCGCCCCCAGCGCGGCCTGCTCAGCCGGCCGCCGCTCAGCGACGTTCTGGCCTATCGCGCCCATGTGGACGCCGGCATGGCGCGGCTGCTGGCCGAGCGGCCGGACTCCGTCGCCGGCCTGCTGGACCTCGGCCTCGCGCACGAGGAGCAGCATCAGGAGCTGATCCTGATGGACCTCCTGCACCTCTACGCCCAGTCGCCGCTGAAGCCCGCCTACGCTCGCGCGCCCGCCCTTCCGGTGGGCGCCGATCCGGGCCCGATGGGCGCGGTGGAGTTCGAGGGCGGCCTGGTGGAGATCGGCCACGCGGGCGCGGGCTTCGCCTTCGACAACGAGGGGCCGCGGCACACGGCCTATCTTGCGCCTTATCGTCTGGCCGACCGCCTGGTCACCAACGCCGAGTGGCTGGCCTTCATGGAGGACGGCGGCTACGCGCGGCCCGAACTCTGGCTGTCCGACGGCTGGGCGCTGGTCCAGGCCGAAGGCTGGCGGGCGCCGCTCTACTGGGAAGAGGGCGAGCGGGGCTGGCTGGCCATGACCCTGCAGGGGCTGCGGGCGATCGCGCCGCACGCGCCGGTCACCCATATCTCGTTCTACGAGGCCGAGGCCTACGCCGCCTGGGCCGGCGCGCGCCTGCCCACCGAAGCTGAGTGGGAGCACGCTGTCCAGGGCCTGCCGGTGCGCGGCAACTTCCTGGAGGATCGCCAGTTCGGCCCGTCGGCGGCCGCGCCGGGGCAGGGCCTGCGGCAGGCCTATGGCGACTGCTGGGAATGGACGCGCAGCGCCTACGGGCCTCATCCGGGCTTCCGTCCCGCCGCCGGCGCGGTGGGCGAATACAACGGCAAGTTCATGAGCGGCCAGATGGTGCTGCGCGGGGGCTGTTGCGTCACGCCGGCGGGCCATGTGCGCCCGACCTATCGCAACTTCTTCCATCCGCATCAGCGGTGGATGTTCTCCGGCCTGCGTCTGGCGTGGGACGCCGAGCCCCATTCTCGCCGCCGGCCGCGGGAGGACGGATTCGCCGCAGACGTGAAAGCGGGGCTGTCGCAGCGGCGGAAAGCCCTGCCGGCGAAGTACTTCTACGACGCCGAGGGCTCGCGCCTGTTCGAGGCCATCACCGAGCTGCCGGAATACTATCCAACCCGCACGGAGATCGCCCTTTTGCGGGACAAGGCCGGCGAAATGGCCCATGCCGCGCCGGACGGGGCGGTGCTGGTGGAGTTCGGCAGCGGGGCCAGCACCAAGACCCGCCTGTTGCTCGACGCCGCGCCGCAGATCGCGGCCTACGTGCCCATCGACATCTCGGCCTCGGCCCTGGAAGCCGCGGCGGCCTCGATCCGCGCCAGCTATCCGCACCTGGCCGTCGCCCCGCTGGTGGACGACTTCACCCGCGCCCTGCGGCTGCCGGCGGCGGCGGCCGAACGCCCGCGGCTGGGGTTTTTCCCCGGCTCGACGGTGGGCAACTTCCAGCCGGACGAGGTGATCGCCTTCCTGGCCGCCGCCCGGCGGCTCTTAGGGGCGGGGGCGGGCTTCCTCGTCGGCATCGACCTCGCCAAGGACGAGGCGACCCTGGTGGCGGCCTATGACGACGCCGCAGGCGTGACGGCGGCGTTCAACCTGAATCTCCTGACCCGCATCAACCGCGAGCTGGACGGCGACTTCGACCTCTCGGCCTTCGAACACCTGGCGGTCTGGAACCCGGCCGAAAGCCGGATGGAGATGCACCTGCGCAGCAAGATCGACCAGACGGCGACCGCCGCCGGCCGGACCTTCGCCTTCCGCGCAGGCGAAACCATCCACACCGAGAACTCCTACAAGTTCACGGTCGAGGGCTTCGCGAAGCTGGCGGAGGCGGCGGGCTGGAGGCTGGAGCGAAGCTGGGAAAGCCCCGAGCCCCGCTTCGCGGTGGTCCTGCTGCGGGCCTGAATCAAGACGCGGTCAGACGAAATCGCCTGACCGTTCCAGAATCTCGTCGCAGAGGATGGAGCGCGCTCCGAGCACGACGCCGGAACGCGCTTCGACCGCGTCAGCCTTCGGGCCGTTCCCCGCGGGTGCGGCCGCCGCCGCGGGAAGATTCCCCGCCCTTGCGGCCCGCCGAGGCCGCCAGGTCGCGGTCCTTGGCGAAGCTGCGCTTCTCGCCCGGCACGCTCGCCCCGCCCTTGCGGGCGATCTCGCGGCGGCGCTCGGGGTTCATGGCGGCGAATCCGCGGCGGGACTTCGGCTTGGCGTTGGGATCGAGATCCATGAGCGGCTCCTCGTTTTGCGTCGACCGGGGGAGGCGGGCTGACGCCTCGGGCGTGTTACGGTCAAGCAAACCCGCGAGATGCGGCGTAGGTTGCGAAGAAAATGCAATTCGTTCCGCTTAATCGCGGCGGAGCGTTTCGGCGCCGCCGCATCGGCCTTCGCCGGAGCCGTCAGAGCGGCAGTTGCACGCGCGCCGTCAGGCCGCCGCCGGCCCGGTTCTCGAGGGTCACGTCGCCGCCGTGGCTGCGGGCGACCGAGCGGACGACGGCCAGACCGAGGCCCGCCCCCCCAGTCTGCCGGCTGCGCGACGGCTCGCGGCGGTAGAACGGCTCGAACACCCGCTCGGCGTCTTCCGGCGGGACGCCCGGCCCGTCGTCCTCGATCTCGACCACGGCGAAGGCCCCCGCCTTGAACACCCGGGCGCGGGCCGCCCCGCCGAACTTCACCGCATTCTCCAGGAGGTTGGTGAACATCCGCCGCAAGGCCACGGGATCGCCGTGCAGCACCACCTTCTCACCGCGCTCCACCTCGGTGTCGGCGCCGGTCTCGGCCATCTCGTCGCAGACGCTCTCCAGCAGGGACGAGAGCTCCAGCGGCGTGCGCTCGGCCGCGCGGGTGGCGTCGCGCACGAAGGTGAGGGCCGCCGAGATCATCTCCTCCATCTGGTCGATGTCGGCCGCCATCTTCGCCTTCAGGTCGTCCGGCGCGCCTTCGATACGGAATCGCAGGCGGGTCAAGGGCGTGCGCAGGTCGTGGGCGATGGCGCCCACCATCGCCGTGCGGTCCTCCACATAGCGGCGCAGGCGCTCCTGCATCTCATTGAAGGCGCGGACGGCCACGTCGATCTCGGCCGGCCCCCGCAGCGACAGCGGCGGGGCGCGTGGATCGCGTCCGATGGCCCGGGCGGCGTCGGCGAAGATGACGATGGGTGCGGAGAGCCGGCGCGCGAAGACGTAGGCCACCGGCGCCATCACCGCGAGCGTCAGCAGGAAATAGAGCGCGATCCGCTGCTGCCAGGGGTCGAGCCCGAAGCCCCGATCGGGCCGCACGGCCAGCCAGCGGCCGTCGGCCTGGCGCACGGCCACCTCGAACGGCGCGATCAGGAAGTGCTCCTCGCGCTCGCCTTCACGGGCGATGCGGTCGCGCACGATCCGGAACACCCGCCGGTCGGAGATCGGGAAGCGGGACTTCGACCCGATCACCACGTCCCGCGCGGGCACGCCGAGCGCCCGGGCGAGTTCATGGCGGATCACCGGCGCCATCCGGCTTTCCATCGGCTGGGCGGGCGGCGCGTCGCGGGTCAGGATCTTCAGGGGCCGGCGTTCGGTGAAGGTGGGGGGCGCGCCACGGAAGGCCTGCACGATCTCGCTCAGACGATAGAAGTCCGGCGCCGGCGGCGGCAGGCTGAACAGCACGATCAGGCTGATCGCCTGGGCGGCGATCAGCGACAGCCCGATCAGGGCCAGAAGCTGGCCGAACAGCGACGCCGTCGGCCGCCCCGCCCAGGGCGCCGTCACGTGCGCTTCACCTTGGCGGTGAACATGTAGCCCTCGTTGCGGATCGTGCGGATCAGCTCCTGGCCGCCGTCGTCGAGCTTGCGGCGGAGCCGGCTGATCTGCACGTCGATGGCGCGGTCGAAGGCGTCGGAGTCCGGGCCGCGCGCCAGGTCGAGCAACTGGTCGCGGGTCAGCACGCGCTGGGGCCGCTCCACGAAGGCCCGCAGCAGGGAGAACTCGCCGGAGGAGAGGTTCACCACCACCCCCTGCGGCGAGCGCAGCTCCCGCCGGACCAGGTCGAGCCGCCAGCCGGCGAACTCGCAGCCCGCGCCCATGCCGCCGGCCTGGGCGCGCTGCTCGGCGCGACGCAGCACCGCGCGCACGCGGGCCAGCAGCTCACGCGGATTGCAGGGTTTGGCCAGGTAGTCGTCGGCGCCCAGCTCCAGCCCGACGATGCGGTCGGTGTCCTCGCCCATCGCCGACAGCATGATCACCGGCGGACCTTCGGAGACCGCCAGGCGGCGGCAGATGGCCAGGCCGTCCTCGCCCGGCAGCATGACGTCCAGCACGATCAGGTCGACGGAGGTCCGCTCCAGCACCTGCTCCATCTCCCGGGCGTCGGCGGCGGTCTCGACCGCATAGCCGTGCTTGCCCAGGAAGTCGGACACCACGTCGCGGATTCCCGGATCGTCGTCGACCATCAGGATGCGGGCGGTCTCGCGCGGGGCGGGCGCGGAAGGTTCGAGGCGCGGTTCCATCGGGGTCATTTTCGCGCCCTTGGGTAACGTGCGGATTTCACGGCTGAAAGAGGTTTTCAGCTCTCGGCCAGCACGGCGTCGGCGACGAAGGGGTTGGATTTGCGCTCCGCTCCGAAGGTCGACATCGGGCCGTGGCCGGGCACGAAGGCCACGTCGTCGCCCAGCGGCCAGAGCTTGCCGGTGATCGAGGCGATCAGGTCGCCATGATTGCCGCGGGGAAAATCGGTGCGCCCGATGGAGCCCTGGAACAGCACGTCGCCCACCTGGGCGAAGCGCGCCTCGCGATGGAAGAAGACCACGTGCCCCGGCGTGTGGCCCGGACAATGGAACACCTCGAACTGGGTTTCGCCCAGGGTCACGACGTCGCCGTCCGCGAGCCAGCGGTCGGGGGTGAAGGACTTGGCGTCGGGCACGCCCCAGCGCGCGCCGCTCTGGCCGATGTCCTCGATCCAGAAGGCGTCGTCGGGATGCGGCCCCTCGATCGGCGCGCCGGTCGCCGCCTGCAGAGCGGCCGCCCCGCCGGCATGGTCGAGGTGCCCGTGCGTGATCCAGATCTTCTCCAGGGTCAGGTCATGCGCCTTCAGGGCTTCCAGCAGGCGCGGGACCTCGCCGCCGGGATCGATGATGGCGGCCTTCCGGGTCTTGGCGCACCAGACGATGGTGCAGTTCTGGGCCAGCGGCGTGACGGGCGCGATCAGGGCTTTGATTGGGGGGTGCAAGGAATCCTCGGGGCGACGCTCGAAAAGGGATCAATTTGCGTTCATCGGCGGTATGCGCGGAATGTCGTGCCCCGCGACGGGCTGGTCAATCCGCCCCGCCTCGGCATAGGTTCGCTTTTTCGGCGTTCCGAGGGGGATTCGAATGGCCACAAGCCCAGGGCTTCAGCGCTTCTACGACGGGGTCACCAACGTCAGCGACTTCGTATGGGGCGGAACCTGGAACGGGGAGCAGGTGCTGCTCTTCCCCCCCATGGTGGTGATCCTGCTGGGCGTCGGGCTCTGGCTGATGGTGGGCTTGCGGTTCTATCCGGTCACTCACCTCCCTGCGGCGTTCGCGGGCCTGTTCAAGAAGGACAAGTCGCCCGAGGCGGGGGAAATCTCGCCCTTCGCGGCGCTCTCCACCGCGCTTTCGGGCCAGGTCGGCACCGGCAACCTGGCCGGCGTGGCCACCGCCATCACCCTGGGCGGCCCAGGCGCCCTGTTCTGGATGTGGATCACCGCCCTGTTCGGCATGGCTCTGGCCTTCGCCGAAGGCTCGCTCGCCATCCGCTACCGCGAGAAGCTGCCCGACGGTCCCTATCAGGGCGGGCCGATGTACTACATCCGGCACGGCCTCGGTAAGAAATGGCGCTGGCTGGCGGTGTTCTTCTGCATCGGCCTGCTGTTCTCCTCGTTCGCGACCGGCAACATGATCCAGGCGAATTCCTTCGCCGATTCCGTGCATGCCCTGACCGGCCTGCCCGACTGGGTCGCCGGGCTGATCGCCGCTGCGGCGGTGTTCGCCGTGATCATCGGCGGCATCAAGTCGATCGGCGCCGTGGCTGAGAAGATCGTGCCCTCCATGGCCATCGCCTACATCCTGATGGCGGTCGTCGCACTGGCTCTGAACCTGGAGGACCTGCCGGCGTCCTTCGCTGTGATCTTCGACAGCGCCTTCAACGGGCAGGCGGCCACCGGCGGCTTCCTGGGCGCGGCGATGATCATGGCGATCCGAGCCGGCGTCGCCCGGGGGCTCTTCTCCAACGAGGCAGGCCAAGGCTCGACTCCGATCGCCCACGCGGTCGCCCGCACCACCGACCCGGCCCGCCAGGGCCGCTTCGCCATGATGGGCACCTTCATCGACACCATCATCATCTGCACGGCCACCGGCCTCGTCCTGCTGACGGTCCAGGGCGCATTCCCCCACACCGGCCCTGACGGCGTCCAGACCATGCAGGAGCACGTCTGGACCTCGGATCTGCGCGGCTTCGCCATGACCGAGGCGGCCTACGCCGCGGCCTTCCCGCTGAAGGTGTTCGGCCAGGTCACCATCGGCGGGCTGATCGCCTCGGTGGCCCTGATCCTCTTCGTCTTCACCACCCTGATCACCTGGGGCTATTACGGCGAACGGGCGGCCACCTTCCTGTTCGGGCAGCGGTTCGCCATTCCGTTCCGCGTGCTGTGGGTGGTGATGATCTTCGTGGGCTCCTTCCAGGAGATCGATTTCGTCTGGCGCCTGGGCGACCTTTCGAACGCCGCCATGGCCTTGCCCAACCTGCTGGCCCTGGCCCTGCTTTCGGGCGTGGTCTTCGCCCTCGCCAAGGGGGACAAGACTGCGGGGCCCGACCACGAATAGGCGAAGCCGCGCTTCGGCTTGATCGCCGGGGCGCGGCCGTCCAAGGATAGCTTCGAGCGGCGGGCGAATGCGCCGGCTGCGAAAATCGCGCACAGCAAACGAGGCGCAGGAAGAATTCATATGGCAGGAAACGTGAACTCCGCGCCGGGCCAGGCCCACTGGTCGTCGCGCGCGGCCTTCGTGCTGGCGGCGGTGGGCTCGGCCGTCGGCCTGGGCAATCTGTGGCGGTTCCCCAGCGAGGCCGGCGCCAATGGCGGCGGGGCCTTCGTCCTGATCTACGTGCTGTGCGTCGCGCTCATCGGGGCGCCGCTCCTGCTGGCCGAGACGCTGATCGGACGGCACGGCCAGCGCTCGACCATCGGCAGCGCGGCGATCCTGGCCAAGCAGTCGGGCGCCTCGTCCGGATGGGCGGCGCTGGCGGTGATCGGCCTGATCGCCAACTTCCTGATCCTGACCTTCTACAGCGTGGTCGCCGGCTGGGTGCTCTATTACGTCGCCACCTCCCTGGGCGACGTGGCCGGGGCCGTCGCCTCGGGCCAGCCCTTCGCCGGAGCCTATGCCGGCCTGACGACCGAGCAGGTGAGGGCGCAGATGCCCGATCTGTTCGCCGATCCCGGCAAGATGCTGATCTTCCACGCCGTGTTCGCGATCATCACGACCTTCATCGTGGCGCGCGGCGTCAAGAGCGGCATCGAGGTGGCCGCCGTCTGGCTGATGCCGGCCTTCTTCCTGCTGCTGATCGGCATCACAGCCTATTCCGCCGTGGTCGGCGACCTCGCCGCCGCCGCGGCCTTCCTGTTCCAGCCGGACTTCCAGCGCGCCATCCAGCCCCAGGTGCTGAATTCGGCCCTCGGACAGGCCTTCTTCTCGCTCAGCCTCGGCGGCGGGGCGATGGTGGCCTACGGCGCCTACGCCTCGCGCGAGACCAACCTCTCCTCCAGCGCCGGGACCATCGCCTTCGCCGACACCGCCGTCGCCATCGTGGCGGGCCTGGCGATCTTCCCTATCGTCTTCAGTGTCGGCCTGTCGCCGGACGCCGGCCCGACCCTGATGTTCCAGACCCTGCCGGCGGCCTTCCACTCCATGCCCGGCGGCGCGCTGGTGGCTCTGGCCTTCTTCGTCCTGGCCTTCTTCGCGGCGGTGACCTCGTCGGTCTCCCTACTGGAGATCGGGGTCGGCTGGGTGATGGAGCGGTTCAAGCTCGGCCGGGTATTGACCAGCAGCCTGCTTGGCCTCGGCTTCTTCCTGATCGGGCTCGTCTCGCTCTTCTCCTTCAACATCTGGGCCGACCAGCGGCCGCTTCCGTTCCTGCCCGGCTTCGAGAACGCCACCTGGTTCGACGCCATCGACGGCGTCACCGGCAAGCTGCTCCTGCCGCTGTCGGGCCTGATCACCGCAATCTTCATTGGCTGGGTCGCGGACAAGAAGCTGGTGGACCCCGAAACCGGCCTGAGGCCCGGTCGCTTCCTGCCGCTCTGGCGGGCGCTGATCGCCTGGGTTTGCCCCCTGGCCGTCGCCCTGATCCTGCTGTTCGGCCTGTTCCCGCAGCTCATCAGCTGATGGCGGGCGGCGCGAGCCTCCCCGGCGAGGCGCTGCAACTGCCGATCCACGAGGCCCTGCCGGCCCTGAAGGCGACGCTCGCCCGGCGCAACGCCGCGGTGCTCGTCGCCCCGCCGGGCGCCGGCAAGACCACCGTGGTTCCCCTTGAGCTGCTGGATGCGCCCTGGCTCGCCGGCGGCAAGGTGCTGGTGCTCGAGCCCCGGCGCCTCGCCGCCCGCGCCGCGGCCCAGCGGATGGCCGCCACGCTGGGCGAGCGCGTCGGCCAGACCGTCGGCTACCGCGTGCGGATGCAGTCGCGGGTTTCGGCCCGCACCCGCATCGAGGTGGTCACCGAGGGCGTCTTCACGCGCATGATCCTCGAGGATCCCAGCCTCGAGGGCGTGGGCGCGGTGCTTTTCGACGAATTCCACGAGCGCAGCCTCGACGCAGATCTCGGCCTGGCGCTCGCCCGCGACGCTCAAGGGCTGCTGCGCGAGGATCTGCGGCTCCTGGTCATGTCGGCGACCCTGGACGGGGCGGCGGTTGCGCGCCTGCTGGACGATGCGCCGGTGATCGAGAGTCACGGTCGGGCCTATCCGGTCGAGACCCGCTATCTGGGCCGGGACGAGCGCCTGCGCCTGGAGGACCGCGTGGTCCGCGCCGTCGAACGCGCCCTGGCCGAGGAGAGCGGCAGCCTGCTCGTCTTCCTGCCCGGCCAGGCCGAAATCCGGCGAACCGCCGAGCTGCTGGCCGAGCGGATCCGGCGGCCCGAGGTGCGGATCGCCCCCCTCTACGGCGCCCTCGACCCCGCCGAACAGGACGCCGCCATCGAGCCCGCGCCGCCCGGCGTACGCAAGGTGGTGCTGGCCACCTCCATCGCCGAGACCAGCTTGACGATTCAAGGGGTGCGGGTGGTGATCGACTGCGGCCTGGCGCGGGTTCCGCGCTTCGACCCCGCCAGCGGCCTGACGCGGCTCGCCACCGTTCGCGTCAGCCGGGCCGCCGCCGACCAGCGCCGGGGCCGGGCCGGCCGCACCGAGCCGGGCGTCGCCTATCGCCTGTGGGACGAGGCCGAGACCCGCGCCCTGCCGGCCTTCGCCGAGCCGGAGATCCTGCAGGCCGATCTCGCGGGCCTCGCCCTAGACCTCGCCCGCTGGGGGGCGAAGGACCCGGCCGCCCTGGCCTTCCTCGACCCGCCGCCGGCCGCGGCCTTCGCGGAGGCGAGGGGCCTGCTGGAGCGCCTGGAAGCCCTGACCGCCGACGGCGTGCTGACACCGCACGGCGACGTCTTGAGCGGCTTTCCGCTGCCGCCCCGGCTCGCCCACATGGTGCTGAAGGCCGCCGAGACCGGCCAGGCGGCGCGGGCGGCGCGCATCGCCGCCCTGGTGACCGAACGCGGGCTTGGCGGACGCGACGCCGATCTGCGCCATCGGCTCGAGGCGTTCGAGCGGGATCGCTCGCCCCGGGCGCGTGACGCCCGCGCGCTCGCCGACCGCTGGGCGGGACTGGCTGGCAAGGGCGGGAAGGGCGATCCCCTGGCCGACGGCCTGCTGCTCGCATTCGCCTATCCAGAGCGCATCGCCGAGGCCCGCGGCGGGCAGGGAGAGTTCCAGCTGGTCACCGGCCGCGGCGCCTTCGTGGAGCCCACCGATGCTCTGGCGCGGGAAAAATGGCTGGCGGTGGCCGAACTCGGCGGCGGCGAGCGCCGCGACCGCATCCTGCTCGCCGCGCCTCTGGACGCAGCCGAGCTGGCTTCGGCCTTCGCCGATCAGTTCGAAACCGAAGAGCGCCTGGAAGAGAGCGGCGGCGGGCGCCTGCGCGCAAAGCGCATCGTCCGGTTGGGCCGCCTCGCGATCCGCGAGGAGATCGATGAGAACCCCGACCCGGGCCTGATCGCCGCGGCGCTGGCCGCCCGCGTCCAGCGCGAGGGGCTGGAGGCGCTGGCCTGGGGCGAGGGCGCCCGTTCCTTCCGGCAGCGGGCGCAGTTCCTGCGCGAGCGGGAGGGGGAGCCCTGGCCTGACCTCTCCGACGCCGCCCTGCTGGCCCGGCTGGATGCGTGGTTGACGCCGCTGCTGGCGGGCGTCCGGTCGCTGGCGGCCCTGCGGCCCGAGGTGCTGGATGGCGCCTTGCGCAGCCTGGTTCCCTGGGACCTCCAGCGCCGGCTCGAGGCGGCGGCGCCCCCACGCTGGACTGCGCCCACGGGCAACAGCTTCGCCATCGACTACGGCGCGGATGGGGGGCCTAAGGTGGAAGTCCGGGTGCAGGAAGTCTTCGGGCTCTCCGAACACCCGACCGTCGGAGGGACGCCGATCACGCTCGCGCTCCTGTCGCCGGCGCATCGGCCGATCCAGACCACCAAGGATCTGGCCGGGTTCTGGAGGGGCTCTTGGAAGGACGTACGCGCCGACATGCGCGGCCGCTATCCCAAGCATGTCTGGCCGGAAGACCCGGCCGCAGCCGCCCCCACCGCCCGCGCCAAGCCGCGTGGGACCTGATCGTCGTCAGAATACGCCGAGCGCCAGGCCGGCGGCCATGGCCGCGCCGAGCTCGACGCAGGGGGAGAGCTGGGCCTCGTCCAGATGCTTCTCCGCCAGGATCGCCTCCGGCGTCTGGGCCGCGGTGTTGACGATCAGCGGCTCGGCCACCGCTTTCAGGCGCCAGCCCGTGGCGATGCGGGCGATCTGGCGCGCCGCATTGGAGCCGTCGCTGCCGGCGCAGATCATCGCCGCATGGGGCCGGCCGTTCAGGCGCTCCAGCACCGGATAGTAGGTGCGGTCGAAAAAGGCCTTCATCTCGCCGGTCATGGCCGCCAGGTTCTCCGGGCAGGCGAAGATGTAGCCGTCCGCCGCCAGCAGGTCCGCCGCGCCGGCGGTCTGCGCCTCCAGAACCCGAACCTCTACCTCGCCCTGAGCGCGCGCCGCTTCGGCCGCGGCCTGGACCATCTGCCGGGTCCCGCCGGTCCGGGAGTGCCAGACGATCAGCAGGGTCTTCATCGGGGTCACGCCGTCGCGGCGTAGATCATGATCCCCGTGGCTACGGAGAGGTTCAGGCTGTCGGCCCGACCGCGCATCGGGATCTTGACGTTGACGTCGCACAGCGCCGCCATCTCCGGCGTCAGGCCCTGCTGCTCGTTGCCCATCAGGATAAGGGCGGGCTGAACATATTCGGCCTGCCGATGGTCGACCGAGGCGGTCAGCAGGGTGCCCACCACCGAGCCCGGCCAGCCGGAGCGCCAGCCGGCGAATTCCGCCTCGCTCGCCTTGACGATGGGAACGGCGAAGATCGAGCCCATGGTCGCCCGCACGGCCTCCACCGAATAGGGATCGCAGCATTCGCCCACCAGGATCACCGCCCCGCAGCCCGCCGCATCGGCCGTCCGCACGATGGTCCCGAGATTGCCGGGGTCCCGCACGCGATGGAGCGCCACGAAGCAGGGTGCGGATTGCGGCTTCAGCTCCGCAAGCGGGGTGAAGGCCTGGGCGAAGACGCCGACCACCGCCTGCGGATTGTCGCGCCGGGAGACCTTGGCGAGGATGTCCTGGGTGACTTCCAGCGCTTCACCGCCGGCGGCGCGCGTGGCCTCCAGGGCGCGGCGGAGCAGGGGATGGCCCTCGGCTTCGCGGCCGTGCATCAGAATGCGCGGAGCATGACCCAACTCCACCGCCTCGGTGACGATCTTCAGGCCTTCGGCGACGAACAGGCCGGTGGCGTCGCGTTCCTTGCGCAGGTGCAGGGCGCGGACGGCCTTCACCGTCGGATTCGTCAGCGAGGTGACCGCCCGAGCGCTCACGCCGACCACCGGGCGTAGAAGCTCATCCCGATCTGCCGGTCGGGCGCGTCTTCAACCAGCGCCAGCTCGCCCCAGTCGATGCGTCCGCCGCGTCCGGCCAGCTTCTGGGCCAGGAGCGAGGAGAGCGCCGGGCCGGAAATCCGCTCGGCATAGGCGTTGAGCAGCAGGAACGAAGCGTTTTCCGAAAGAAGTTCGGCGCATAGGGCGACAAGTTCGGGCAGATCCTCGAACAGCCGCCAGACCTCGCCGTCCGGACCGCGGCCGTACTTGGGCGGATCGAGCACGATCCCCTCATAGCGCGACCCGCGGCGAACCTCGCGCTGCACGTATCGCCGTGCATCCTCGACGATCCAGCGGATTGGCCGCTCCTGCAGCTTGGAAAGCGCCGCATTGTCCCTCGCCCAGCCCACCGCCTTCTTGGAGGCGTCCACATGGGTCACGGCCGCGCCGGCCGCGGCGCAGACCAGGCTCGCCACGCCGGTATAGCCGAACAGGTTCAGGATGCGCGGCTGGCCCTCCAGGTTGCGCACCCGCTCGTCCAGCCACGCCCAGTTGGCGGCCTGTTCGGGAAAGAAGGCCAGATGTCGGAAGGCGGTGAAGCGGCCGTAGAAGCGCACCTCGCGCCAGGAAAGCGGCCAGGTCTCCTGAGGCTTGCCCCTGAACCGCCAGCGGCCGGCGTCCTCCTCGTCGGTGGGGTCGAAGGCTGCGTCCGCCCGCGCCCATTCGTCCGCCGCCAGCCTGGGCGTCCACATGCACTGCGGCTCCGGCCGCACCACCGAGTAGGGGCCGTAGCGCTCGAGCTTGCGGCCGCCGCCGCTGTCGATCAGGGCGTAGTCGGTCCAGCCGGTCGTGCGCATGACGCCGGGCTTCTCGGCGACGACGGGGGTCTTGTCCATGCCGCTGGACTAGCCCCTGCAAGGCCTCGCCGTCCAGGGCGGGAGTCCTCCTCTCCCGCAAGCGGGAGAGGACAGGCCGTCAGGCCAGGTGAGGGCGAGCGGGCGAAGCCTGCGAGGGCGGCGGAGCCGCTGGCGCCGTCAGGCGCCACCCCTTCAACGCATCAGGATTAGGCGCCGCTTCGCGCCGCCCGCCTAGCGGCGGCCTCGGCTGCGCCTCGCCCTCACCCGTCCTTCGGACACCCTCTCCCGCATGGCGGGAGAGGGACGAAGGGGCAGGGATCAGCTCTGCAGCGCGGTCTCGGTGGCCTCGATCTCGTCGCGGATCCAGTCGTGGCCGTTGGTGGAGAGCACCCCGTCGATGGCGGCGATGTGCACGCGCAGCCGGTCGCGGATTTCCGGGTCCACGTCCGAGCGGCCGGACATCCATTTGGCGATCAGGTGAAGGCCGAAGGCGCTGTGCAGGGCCAGGCGTTCCAGTTGGTCGTCGGGCAGTCTCATGATCCCTCCTTTTCGAAGGCGGACGTGCGGGCCCCAGTGGGCGCTCGCCCTCCCGCTCCGTCAACAATGGACGACGGCCGCGGTTGGTTCGCGCCGGCCGCCCGGCGCCACCAAATTGTCGCAATCGGCCGCCCACGGGGTTGCCTCCGCGGTGGTTTTGGTTTCCGCTGCAAGCCAGAGGGCGTTCCGCAAAGGTGGATCTGGCTTTGTGAGCAGAACGCGCGCAAGTTTTTGAATTGAGGGCACGATTCAACGTTCGGATGAGTCTATCCGACCGCATCGCGCTCTAGGGGGAAGTGGAAGGTATCTCGTGTCGACGGTTGCAGCTCCGAAACGCTCGGCCCGTAAGCCGAAAGGCGACGGCCATCTGCGCCGGGCCGAGATCCTGGCCGCCGCGGAGCGGATTTTCGTGGCCGAGGGCTATGAGGGCGCCACCATCCGCAAGATCGCCGACGAGGTGGGCGTGTCCTCCACGGCGCTCTACATGCACTTTCCCGACAAGGGCTGCATCCTGCTGGAGATCTGCGAAGGAACGATCCTTCAACTCCTGGAGCGCAACGCCGAGATTGCAGCCATGCCGCTCGATCCGGTCACTCGGGTGCGCCGGATGCTGGACGCCTACATGCGCTGGGGCCTGGAGCATCCGAACGCTTACGAACTGGTCTTCACCCACGTCCGGCAGCTCTCGGCGATCGTCAATGAAGAGACGACCGCCGCCGACCTGGGCGCGCGCTGCTACGAGATATTTTCCGGCGTGGTGCGCGAGATCGCCGCCGAGGGCCGCCTGCGCACCGGCACGGCCGATTCCGCGGCCCAGGCGCTCTGGGCCTCCTGCCACGGCGTCGTCACGCTCCTGATCAACCGCCCGAACTTCGAATGGGCGCCGACCGACGAGCTCCTTTCGGTCACCCTCGACGGCTTGATGCACGGCCTGGTGGCCGACTGAGCCCAGAGCGCGTTCCGCAAAAGTGGAACCCGGTCTTGCGAACAGAACGCGCTCAAGCTTTAGAATCGAGAGCACGATGCGGTCGGACGAGTACGTCTGACCGCATCGTGCTCTACGGATTCGGAACCGGCCTGCTGGCCCCGCCGATCGGCAACGGCGCGGGCGGGGGCTCGATCGGACCGGCATAGGCGGTTCCGTAGCCGCCGCGCTTCAGGTCGGCGGTCAGGGTGACGGGGGCCTGGCCGCCGGCGGCCTTGGCGCGATAGACCTGCATGCCCTCCATCACCCGCATCACGTAGTTCCGGGTCTCGGAGAACGGGATGCACTCGACGAAGTCGATCGGGTCCACGGCCGAGGTGCGGGGGTCGCCGCAGAAGCCGATCCATTGGGCGGGCCGCCCGGGCCCGGCGTTGTAGGCGGCGATGGCCATCGGATAGGAGCCGGAGAAGGTGCTCAGCATCTGCGCCAGATAGGTCTGGCCGAGCTGCATGTTGTAGTCCGGGTCGTCCAGCAGGTTCGCCGAATAGTTCACGCCGATCCGTTTGGCCGTCAGCTGCGCCGTGGCCGGCATCAGCTGCATCATGCCCCGCGCGCCCACATGCGAGCGCACCATCGGGTCGAAGCCGCTTTCCTGACGGGTGATCCCCATGGTGAGGGCCAGTTCGGGCGCGCCCGGCACGAACGGCGCATTGCGCACCGGATAGCCGCGGTCGGGCAGAATGAAGCCGCGCTGGGCGGCGGTGCGCACGACCTTCATCGAGGTGTCCTGGTCGCCGTACCCGCGGGCCAGGTCGACCAGCAGGGCCAGCTCCTCCGCCGTCGGCAGGACATCGTCCAGGGCCAGGACGAAGGCGCGGAACAGGTCGCGCTCGCCGATCTCCTGCAGCAGGCGCGCGGCGCGCACCGTCTCGCGGCCTTCGAACCGGGCGCGGTCGGCCGCCGCGATCGGCGGGTCCGCCCCCAGCGTCAGCGGCTGGCCGAGCTTCTCGGCGGCGAGCTGGCCGTAGAAGGTGGTGCCGAACTGGGCCGAAGCCTGGTACCAGCGCTGGGCGGCGGCCTGGTCGCCGCGCGCCTCGGCCGCCCGGCCGCGCCAGTAGAGGGCGCGCCCGCGGGTGATCGGCGAGGAACCGATTTTCTCAAGGTTCGCGAAGTGGACGTCGGCGCGGGCCGGGTCCTTCAGCTTCGAAAGCGCGATCCAGCCGGCGTAGAATTCCGCATCGGCCGCGTCGCCGCCCGAGGTCAGGCCTGAATCGGCGGCGGCCGCATAGGCGTTGCGATGATCGCCGCTGCGGATGGAAGCCAGGATCAGCGGATAGCGGATGCTCCAGGCGCGCGAGGCCATGTCCGAGTGATGGACCTCGCGCGGCATCAGGCGAAGCTGCTCGACGGCCAGGGTGTCGAGCCCGCGCTTGCGGAAGAAGCCGGCACGCTCGAAGGCGAGGCCGGTATGAGACTGCAGGTGCGCCGGGACCGCGCTCGCCAGGGTGTTGGCGTTGGCTTCGTTGGCGCGCAGGGCGATCCGCGCCTGGGCCAGCTGCTGGTGATCGGCCGGCAGCAGGGCGATCATCTCCCGCGCCGCGGGGCCTTGCGGGCCATAGAGCAGGATGTCGGCCCGGCGGATGTGATCCTCCGGCGTCAGCCAGGCGCCGTAGCGCGCCAGCATGGCCCGTTGGGCGGGCGCCTCGAAGACCTTGTCGCGCCAGAAGCTGCGGATCAGGGCCTGGGCTTCGGCCGTACGCCCCGTCGCCTCGTAGGCGGAGGCGAGCGCCATGGCGCCCTCGGCCGTCTGCGGCTCGGCCCCGCCGAACCAGGCCAGGATCGCCTGCGGCGATTGGCCCGAGGTCGCCAAGAGCTTCTCCGCGGCCAATTGCCGCCGCTGACCCCGCGGCCAGCCGGCCAGGTCGCGTCGCGCCTGATCGATCTCGAAGAAGCCGATCGATTCGGCGGCCGCGTCGGCCAGGGCCCAGGTCGCCACCTTCCGCGCCACCGGATCGCTCAGACTGGCCATGGCGGCGCGCGCGCCGGAGATGTCGTTCCGGCGGGCGGCGGCCAGCGCCGTACGCAGCGCCGCGGCCTCGGCGTCCGACACCGGGCGATGGCGGGCCACCTGCGGAGTCTGCGTCAGCTCAAGGGGTTTGGGGCCCTCGGTCGCCTGGTGGGGGGCGGCCGGGGCGCGGGCCGTCTGGGCCTGGGCGACCGTCGTGAGGGCCAGGATGGAGGCGGCGGCGAGGAACGCTTTGCGGGCCTTGGAGGGCAAGTTATGTCTCCGGTCACGCGTAAGGGGCACGAGTATCAGGTTGCGGCGCGGGGGCAGGCGGACATATTGTCCGGCCAAATCTTGAGGCGAGAATAATCCGCCTTCAAATCACGGCTTTTTGCAGAGATGTCGGATCCATTGTTCAAGGGCGTCATGCCGGCCCTGGTGACGCCCTTCCGCGACGGCGCGGTTGACGAAGAGGCCTTCGTCGCCCTGGTCGAGCGGCAGATCGCGGGCGGCGTGCACGGCCTGGTCCCGGTGGGCACCACCGGCGAAACCGCGACCCTGTCGCACGACGAGCACCGCCGCGTGGTGGAGCTGTGCGTCAAGACCGCCGCCGGCCGCGTGCCCGTGGTCGCCGGCGCAGGGTCGAACTCCACCGCCGAGGCCATCGAGCTGGTCCGCCACGCCAAGACGATCGGCGCCGATGCGGCCCTGGTGGTCACCCCCTACTACAACCGCCCCAGCCAGGAAGGGCTCTACGCCCACTACGCCGCCATCAACGAGGCCGTGCAGCTGCCGGTGCTGGTCTACAACGTGCCCGGCCGCACCAGCGTGGACATCTCCGACGCCACGCTCGCCCGGCTCGCCAAGCTGCCCAATATCGTGGGCGTGAAGGACGCCACCGGCGACCTGGAACGGGCCACGCGCCAGCGCGCCCTGTGCGGCGAAGGCTGGACGATGCTGTCGGGCGACGACCCCACGGCGCTGGGCTACATGGCCCATGGCGGCCACGGCTGCATCTCGGTCACCGCCAATGTGGCGCCCGACCTCTGTGCGGCCTTCTACAACGCCGCCCTAGGCGAGGACTGGAAGGGCGCCCTCTACTGGCAGGATCGGCTCTTCCGCCTGCACAAGGCGCTGTTCGCGGACGCCTCGCCCAGCCCCACCAAGTTCGCCCTGTCGCACCTCGGCCTCTGCCGGGAGGACGCGCGCCTGCCGATCACCCCGTGCTCGGCGTCCGCCCGCGAGGAGGTGACGGCGGCGCTCAAGGAACTCGGCCTTACCTGATGTCCGGCAAGCTCATCGCCGAGAACCGGCGGGCGCGGTTCGACTACTTCCTCGAAGACGCCATGGAGGCGGGCCTGGTCCTCACCGGATCGGAGGTCAAGTCGCTGCGCAACGGCCGCGCCAACATCGCCGAGAGCTACGCGGCGGTGGAGGGCGACGAGGTGGTGCTGATCAACGCCGACATCCCCCCCTACGCCCAGGCAGGCCGCTTCAACCACGAGCCGCGGCGGCCGCGGAAGCTGCTGCTGCACCGTAAGCAGCTCGACAAGCTGATCGGCGCGGTCCAGCGCGAAGGCCGCACCATCATCCCCACCAAGCTCTATTGGAACGACAAGGGGATCGCCAAGCTGGAGGTCGCCCTCGCCAAGGGCAAGAAGGCCCACGACAAGCGCGAAGCGGTGGCCGAGCGCGATTGGCAGCGCGACAAGGCGCGGCTCCTGCGGGAGCGGGGCTGAGCTTGAGCCCGGACGAGCTGGAATCCATCGAGCGCGCCACCGTGGCGGCTGTGGCGCCGGCGCGCGTGATGGAGTTGCCCGGCTGGGTCTTGGCCCTCGATCAGGGAACCATCGGCCGGGCGCACAGCGCCGCCCCCTTCTCGCTCGAGATGACGGCCGACGCCGTGCCGCGGATCGAGGCGCTCTACGCCGAGGCCGGCCTTTCGCCCGTCTGGCGGATCGGCGACGAGCCGGGGCACGAACCGATCCGGGTGGCGCTTTCCGAGCGCGGCTACCGCCCCGACACCCCGACCCTCCTGAAGACCGGATCCATAGCGAGGATGATCGCAGCCTTTCGGGGCGCGCCCGCTGAACTGATCGACGCGCCAGACGCCGACTGGGCCGCGGTCTTCACCGGCGAGGGGTTCGATCCGGAGGACGGCTTCAACCGCGTGGCCGCGTTCACGCGCTCGCCTGGTGCGCTCTACGGCCGCGTGCGCGACGGGGCCCGCACCGTCGCCGTAGGCGTGATGTCCTTCCACGGCGGCTGGGCCAGCATTCACGGCATGCGGACGGCGCAGGACCGGCGCGGGGAGGGGGCGGCTGGCCGCATACTGGCGACCTTGGCCGCCGAGGCCCAGGCGCGCGGGGTCGCCAAGGTCTTCCTGCAGGTGACGGAGGAGAACCCCGCTCGCGGGCTCTATCGCCGGTTCGGGTTCGAGCGCCGTCGCCGCTACTGGTACTGGCGTAAGGCTTGAGCCGGCCTTAGCCGCCTACCAGCTCGCGCGCGCGCTGGAACACCGCCTCGAACATCTCCGCCGTCAGCCGGCCGGTGTTCGTGTTGAGCCGCGAGCAGTGATAGCTGTTCAGCACCACATAGGGGCCGGCCCGGAATTCCGTGCCGTGGCCGGCGATCCCGGCCGAGGCCTTCAAGCCCATGGCCCGCAGCACGTTGCGCCGCGCCACGTCGCCCAGGGTGACGATCACCTTCAGCCGCGGCAGGGCCTCCAGCCGCGCGGTGAGGAATTGGCGGCAGGTCGCCTCTTCGGACGTCTCCGGCTTGTTGCCGGGCGGGGCGCAGCGCACCGCATTGGTGATCATGCAGTCCGCCAGCTCCAGCCCGTCGTCGGGGCGGGCGTCATAGGTTCCGCGGGCGAAGCCTGTCTTGACCAGGGTCTCGTAGAGCATCCAGCCCGCATGATCGCCGGTGAAGGGGCGACCGGTACGGTTGGCGCCGGTGCGGCCCGGCGCCAGGCCGGTCACCAGCAGGCGGGCCTGCGGATCGCCGAAAGACGGCGCAGGTCCGTTCCACCAGTCGGGATTCTGGGTGCGGTTGACGGCGCGATAGGCCACCAGCCTGGGGCACAGCGGGCAGTCCCGGGGCGGCTCAGCGCCCCAAAGCTCCACCGACATCAGACCTCGGCGTCGAGGTCGGCGTCGCGCTCGGCGCCGGCGCGGCTTTCCTGGATGAACCGCGGCAGCCGCGAGGGCCGACCGATGATGTCGGCCAGATCGGCCAGATCCACGAAGGAATCGGCTTGCCGCCGCAGGTCGTCCGAAGCCATGGGCGGCTGGGATTTCACGGTCGACACCACGGTCACGCGCGCGCCCTTGCGCTGCACGGCCTCCACCAGCACGCGGAAATCCCCGTCGCCGGAGAACAGCACCAGGTGATCGGCGGGTCCGGCCATCTCCATCATGTCGACGGCGATCTCGACGTCCATGTCCCCGCGCCAGCGCTTGCGGCCCTGCGCGTCGGTGTATTCCCGCGCCGGCTTGGTCACCAGGCGGAAGCCGTTGTAGTCGAGCCAGTCCACCAGCGGCCGGATCGGCGAATATTCCTGATCCTCCACCAGCGCGGTGTAGTAGTAGGCGCGCACCAGCACGCCGCGCTTGCGGAACTCTTCCAGCAGCTTGCGATAGTCGATGTCGAAGCCCAGGCCCTTGGCGGCCGAGTACAGGTTCGCTCCGTCGATGAAGAGCGCGATCCTGTCCGTGGGGTAGAAAGTCATGGTGTTCGGAAAATCCTGGAAAGGGGCTGGAGTGGACCTGGACGAGGCCGTCGTCGTCGCCCTTGGCGGAAATCTCGCCGGCGCGTTCGGTTCGTCGCAGGCCCTTCTGGAGGCGGCGCTCGCTCGGTTGGCGGAGGCGGGATTGCCCCACTTGCGTCGGTCGTCCTGGTGGCGCTCCGCCGCCTGGCCGGACCCGACGGCCAACGAGTATCGCAACGGGATTGTGCTTGTCGAGGCTCGGCTTGGCCCGGAAGCCATAATCCGAACGCTGTTCGAGGTGGAGCAGGCGTTCGGCCGCAGGCGGGGCGAAAAAAACGCGGCGAGGACGCTCGACCTCGACCTGATCGCCCACGGCCGGCGGGTGTCGGACGACCCTGCTCTCACCCTGCCGCACCCCCGCGCGCACGAGCGCCTGTTCGTCATGGGTCCGCTCGCGGAAATTGCGCCGGACTGGCGCCATCCCGTCCTGGGCGAAACAGCCGCAGCGCTCGCCGCGAAGGCGCCGGTGGGGCGCGACGCGAGTCCTGTTGACCCCGCCCACCCGCAGGTCTAGAGGCCGCCCCTTTCGTTTCGGCGGAGGCGTCGCGTGACCCGCAAGCTGATCATCTTCGATTTCGACGGCACGCTCGCCGACAGCATGCTCTGGTTCCTGGGCGTGCTGAACGACACCGCCCGCGCCTACGGCTTCCGTACGGTCGGCGCGACCGAGGTGGCCCAGCTTCGAGATCAGGGAAACCGCGAGATCGTCCGCTATCTGGGCGTGCCGGCCTGGAAGATGCCCTTCATCGCCGCCCACATGCGCAAGCAGGCCGCCCGCGCCGCCTCGCGCCTGAAGCTCTTCAAGGAGGTGCCGGCCCTCCTGTGGGAGTTGAAGGCCCGCGGCGTCACCGTGGCCGTCGTCTCCTCCAACAGCGAGGCGGTGGTGCGTCGGGTGCTGGGGCCGGAACTGGCGGGGCTGATCGACCACTACGCCTGCAGCGCCTCGATCTTCGGCAAGGCGGCCAAGTTCCGCGCGGTGATGCGGCGCGCCGGCGCGCAACGCTCCCAGACCCTCTGCGTCGGCGACGAGGTCCGCGACATCGAGGCGGCGCGAAAGGCTGGGCTGCCGGCGGCTGCGGTCGCGTGGGGCTATGCGACGCGGGACATTCTCCAGGCGCAGAAGCCGGAGCTTTTCTTCGAACGCCCGACCGACATCCTGGCTGCGGCGGCCTGACCGCCTTTGCGGCGTTGCACAAAAGCGCCGAAAGCTCTATTTTCAACGGTTCTATCCCCGATCCGAGGACTCCATGGCCCGCGTCACCGTCGAAGACTGCATCGAGAAGGTTCCGAACCGCTTCAGCCTGGTTCTGCTGGCCGCGCACCGCGCCCGCGGGATTTCGGCCGGCGCCCAGCTCCTGGTCGATCGCGACAACGACAAGAACCCGGTCGTCGCCCTGCGCGAGATCGCCGACGACGTGGTCGACGCCGATGAGCTGCGCGAGAACCTGATCGGCACCCTGCAGCGGGTGGACGAGCGTTCGGAAGCCGAGGAAGAGGCCGAGACCCTCGCCCTGCTGGCCGATCCGACCCACATGCAGATGAGCGAGCTGGAGCTGGTCCGCGCCCTGCAGAGCGACCGCGACGGCGGCCAGGAGGAGCGGTACTGAGCCCCGAAGGCGCAGACCCTCTCACCGCCACGGCGGCCAAGCCCGCCGGACGTCCCGTCGCGCCGGCCGCGCCTAAGCGGCCCAAGCTGCTTCGGCAGTACGAGCTGATCGAAAAGGTCCGCTCCTACGACCCCACCGCCGATGAGGCGCTGCTGAACCGCGCCTATGTCTACGCCATGCGGATGCACGGCTCGCAGAAGCGTGCGTCCGGCGACCCCTATTTCGCCCACCCCATCGAGGTGGCCGGCATCCTCACCGACTACCGGCTCGACACCTCGACCATCGTGACGGCCCTGCTGCACGACGTGATCGAGGACTGCCCGGTCACGCCCGACGACATCCGTGAGCTGTTCGGCGAGGAGATCGCCGAGCTGGTGGTCGGCGTGACGAAGCTCTCGCAACTCGAGCTCACCAGCGAGCACACGCGCCAGGCCGAGAACCTGCGCAAGTTCATCCTGGCCATCTCCCGAGACGTGCGGGTGCTGCTGGTCAAGCTGGCCGACCGCCTGCACAACATGCGGACGCTCCAGTACATCAAGAGCCCGGCCAAGCGCGAACGCATCGCCCGCGAGACCCTGGACATCTACGCCCCGCTGGCGCGATCCATCGGTTGCCATCGCATCTGTTCGGAGCTGGAGGAGCTGGCCTTCGAACACCTCAACCCGGTGGCCCGCGACGCCATCGGCCGGCGACTGGAAACGCTTCGCCACGATCAGGGCGGGGCCGTGGCGCTGGTGTCCGGCGAAATCGCCGCCAAGCTGGAGGCGGCCGGCATCCCTGCGCGGGTCTTCGGCCGCGAGAAGCACCCCTATTCGATCTGGCGCAAGCTGCAGCGCAAGTCGATCGGCTTCTCCCAACTGTCGGACATCTACGCCTTCCGGGTGATCGTCGACACCGAGGAGGACTGCTACCGCGCCCTTGGCGTCATCCACCGCGCCTGGCCGAGCGTGCCCGAGCGGTTCAAGGACTTCATCTCCACGCCCAAGCGGAACAACTACCGTTCGCTGCACACCACCGTGGTGGGGCCTAAGGGCATGCGGATCGAGATGCAGATCCGCACCGAGGCCATGGACCGGGTCGCCGAGGAGGGCGTGGCCGCCCACTGGCGCTACAAGGAAACCTCCTACGGCTTCGACGCCGAGCACCAGGCCGCGGCCGGCGGGCGCGACCCGCTGGTCAATCTGCGCCACCTGGTCCAGGTGCTGGAGCACGGCGGCGACGTGGAGGAGCTGGTCGAGCACGCCAAGCTCGAAATGTACCTCGACCAGGTGTTCGTCTTCACGCCCAAGGGCCGCCTGGTCAGCCTGCCGCGCGGGGCGATGCCGCTCGACTTCGCCTATGCCGTCCATACCGACGTGGGCGACACCTGCATCGGGGTGAAGATCAACGGCGAACTCAAGCCCTTGCGGACGATTCTTCAGAACGGCGACGTGGTGGAGGTGGTGCGCGGGGCCAAGCCCGTGGTGCCGCCGGACTGGCGCTCTCTCACGGTCACCGGCCGCGCCCGTTCCGCCATCCGCCGGCACATCCGCCAGACCGAGCGCGAGGAGTTCGTGCGCCTGGGCCTGGCGACGGTCGACCAGACCTTCGAACGCGCAGGAAAGGCGCGGAAGGACGTTTCGTTGCGTCCGGCGCTGGAGCGCTTCGCCGCCGCCGGCGAGGACGAGCTGTTCGAGGCGGTGGGCCGCGGGCGGGTCTCGCCGACCCAGGTGCTCGACGTCATCTTCCCCGGCCTGAAGGCCGCCGAACGCGAGGCCGCCAGCGCCGTGCGGCGGATCGAGGACGGCAAGGCCGCCCGGCTCTATGTCCGGGGCAGCGGTCTCACGCCAGGCGTCTCGCTGCATTTCGGCGCCTGCTGCACGCCGGTGCCCGGCGACCGGATCGTGGGCATCCTCGAACCGGACGGCGGCGGGCTGACCGTCCACACCATCGATTGCGAGACCCTGGAAGCGTTCGAGGACCGCGAGGAACTCTGGCGCGACCTGCAATGGACGCCGGAGGCCGAGCGCAACACCGTCACCCTGTCGAAGCTGACCGCCACCATCCGTAACGCGCCCGGCGTGCTCGGCCAGGCCTGTACGGTGATCGGCGAAGCCGGGGGCAATATCGTCAACCTGCGCATGCACCGGCGCCAGTCGGACTTCTTCGACGTGGATTTCGATGTCGAGGTCAAGGACGCCAAGCACCTGACCCACATCGCCGCCGCCCTGCGCGCCAATCCGTCGATCGAGACCGTGGACCGGGCGAAGGGCTGACCACGAAAAAGCGCCGCGGTGAACCGCGGCGCTTCTCCTGTCGTCCGACTGAACTAGTGCGTACGGACGTTGGCTTCGGCGTTCACCTCGCCGATCCGCGCCGAGCGGAACAGCGGGGCCAGCTGCCAGAGGGCCGACAGGCCCACCAGGCCGTAGACCACCCGCGCCGCGGCCGTGTCCGCGCCGCCGAAGAGGCTGGCCACGAGATCGGCGCCATAGCCGCCGAACGCCACCAGTCCCCAGTTCAGCCCGCCCACGATCACGAGGGCCAGGGTAATGAGGTTAAGCCATTTCATCGGCTGGGCTCCTTGATATAGCACTGCTATATCAATTCCCGCGCCGCCCGCCTGTTCCTGGCGATCGACGGGCGGACAGACGATTCTTCCCGAGACCCAACCATGTCTGGCGATCCGATCCGGCCGAGCGAGCGGCCGCCGATAGACGTGGACGAACGTCGTCGACTGGGCGAGCGCCTGCACGTCTTCACGCAGGTTTTTGAACCCCCGCTCGGAAACGACTCCGGGCCG
Source organism: Phenylobacterium sp. (assembly GCF_046290725.1). Taxonomy (GTDB): domain Bacteria; phylum Pseudomonadota; class Alphaproteobacteria; order Caulobacterales; family Caulobacteraceae; genus Phenylobacterium. The sequence continues at coordinate 1,070,289 of NZ_JBKBUH010000002.1, read as the reverse complement.
ACCTTTGCGGTGAAGGACTTGATCGATGTGGCCGGCGTCCCAACCGGAGGCGGCGGGAAGGTTCCGCTCGCCACTTGTCCGGCGGCGCACGCCACAGTGGTTCAGCGGCTGCTCGATGCGGGCTACGGCGCCGTGGGCAAGACCCACACGGTCGAGCTGGCCTTTGGCGGCTGGGGAACCAACCGGGCGGTGGGCGCGCCGTGGAACCCGTGGGACGCGAAGGTGCGCCGGGCGCCTGGAGGTTCGTCCAGCGGCTCGGCGGTCGCGGTGGCCGCGGGGCTCTGCGACGTCGCACTCGGCACGGACACGGGAGGCTCGGTGCGGATCCCCGCTGCGGCCAGCGGCGTGGTGGGGCTGAAGCCTGGCCGCGGCCTGGTTCCCACCCGCGGCGTGCATGACCTCGCCCCCAGTCTCGACACCGTCGGAACCCTCGCACGGTCCGTGCCAGAGGCGGCGCGGATGCTGGCGGCGATCTCGGGCCCCGACGGCGGGAGCGCGCGACGGGGCCCCTTCGACGCCGAGGCCGCGCTGGCGACCCAGGTCGGCGGGGGCCGGGTCGCAGCGCTCCCGCTTGAAGCGATGCCGACGGTCCACCCCGACATCGCCGAACTCTACCGCCAGACGCTCACCAGGCTGGAGGCGCTGGGGGTGAAGGTCGAGCCCGCCGTCACGCCTCGGCCGTTCTCGGACTACTTCCTGCCGAACGGCTGGTTGATGTCGGCCGAAGGCTGGCGCGTGCGCGGCGCTCATATCCAGGCGCACGGCGAGGAGATGGATCCGTGGGTCCGCCAGCGGTTCGAAGCCGGCCGCGGGGTTTCCGACGCCGAACTCGCCGGGGCCCAGGCGCAGCGGGCGGAGGCTCAGGCGCGCTTCGGCGCCTGGATGGCGCCCTACGCCGCCCTGGTCAGCCCCACTGCGCCGATCCCTGCCCCTCCGATCGCCGAGGTCGATGAGACCGTCTCGCCGTTCTCCGCCCTGACGCGGGCGGCCAACTATCTCGACCTGCCGGCGGCCAGCGTCCCCATGGGGCTAACGCGCGAAGGCCTGCCGGCAGGGTTCCAGATCATGGGACGGACGGGCGACGAGGCGACAGTGGTCGCCCTGGCCGCCGCTTTCGAGCGCCTGTCCGGCTGGAACGGCCGCATGCCGGACCTTTCGGGCTTCGCCTGAGCGCGATTGGTCCGTTCCTGCGCCGCGAAATGGCCGATGACAGCCGGCCCGGCCATGCGTTATCCGCTGGACGACGGAGGAGGCCCGCATGAACACCGAAGAGGTCCTGGAAGAGTTCCGCGCCGCCGGCGCCTTGCGCGAAGGGCATTTCGTGCTCTCCAGCGGTCTGCATTCCGGGGTCTTCCTGCAGAAGAACCTGGTCTTCCAGTACCCGGACCGCACCGAACGCCTCTGCAAGGCCCTGGCCGCCAGAATCCGCGAAGCGGTGGGCGAGGTCGATCTGTGCATCTCTCCTGCGGTCGGGGGGATCATCCCCGGCTACGAAACCGCCCGCCACCTGGGGGTGCCGTCGATGTACGTCGAGCGGGAAGGGGGCGCCTTCAAGTTGCGCCGCGCCTTCTCCATCCCGCCGGGCGCGCGGATCGCCATGGTGGAGGACATCGTCTCCACCGGCCTCTCGTCCCGTGAGTGCGTCGACGCGATCAAGGCCCACGGCGGCGACGTGGTGGTCGCCGCCTGCATCGTGGACCGCTCCGGCGGCCGCGCCGATCCCGGCGCGCCGTTCGTGGCGCTGGCGAGGCTGGATGTCCCCGCCTATCCCGCCGACCAGCTTCCCCCGGACCTGGCGGCGATCCCCGTCGAGGACCCCGGCAGCCGGAGGCTGCACGCGTGAACCGCATCCGCCTGGGCGTGAACATCGACCACGTCGCGACGATCCGGAACGCCCGCGGCTCGACCTATCCCGATCCGTTGCGGGCGGCCGAGATGGCGATCGCCGCGGGCGCCGACGGGATCACCGCCCATCTTCGGGAGGATCGCCGGCATATCTCCGACGCCGATATCGAGGCTCTGGCCGCCATCACCCGCAAGCGCGGCCGGCCGCTGAACTTCGAGATGGCGGTGACCGCGGAGATGGAAACCATCGCGCTCGCCCACTTGCCCCACGCCGCCTGCCTGGTGCCCGAGCGGCGCGAGGAGCGGACCACCGAGGGCGGGCTGGACGTCGCCGGCGGGCACAACGCCATTGCGCCCGTCGTGCGCCGGCTGGCGGACGCTGGAATCCGCGTCTCCTGCTTCATCGACGCCGATCCGGCGCAGGCGGAGGCGTCGAAGTCCGCCGGCGCCCAGGTGGTCGAGCTGCACACCGGCGCCTATTGCGACGCGGTGCGGGAAGGCTCGCCCGAGGCGGGCCGCATGCTGGAAGCCTTGCGGGTCACCGCCGCGGAGGCCGCGCGCCTGGGCCTGGAGGTCCATGCCGGCCACGGCATCGACTACGAGACGGTCAAGCCGATCGCCGCTATTCCCCAGGTCGCCGAGCTGAACATCGGCCACTTCCTGATCGGCGAGGCGATCTTCACCGGCCTCGGCCCCGCCATCCAGCGGATGCGGGCGCTGATGGACGAGGCCCGGGCGGGGCGCGCGGCGTGATCGTCGGGATCGGATCGGACCTTTCCGACATCCGGCGGATCGAGAACAGCCTCGCACGCTTCGGCGAGCGGTTCACCCATCGGGTCTTCACCGAGATCGAGCGGGCCCGCTCGGAGCGGAAGCCGGATCGCGCCGCCAGCTACGCCAAGCGGTTCGCCGCCAAGGAGGCCTGCGCCAAGGCGCTCGGCACCGGCCTGAAGCGCGGCGTCTTCTGGCGCGACATGGGGGTGGTGAACATGCGCTCCGGCCAACCCACCATGGCGCTGACCGGCGGCGCCCTGAAGCGTCTGGAGGAGATCACGCCGGCCGGCCATCGCGCCGTGATCCACCTCTCGCTCACCGACGACCACCCCTACGCCCAGGCTTTCGTCATCATCGAGGCGGTGGCCGAACCGGCGCAGTCGGGTTAGGCTCCCGCCCATGGTCCGCATCCAACAGCAACGGCCCAACCAGCAACGTCGCCAGGCCGGCGGCGGGGCGGGGCTGTGCGCGCGGGACGGCTAAGGCCGAATCCACAAGCGAACCGGCGAACCCAAGGCCCCGCTTCGGCGGGGCTTTTTGCATTTCCACCCCTGGAGAGACTTCGATGGAGACCCTTCCCCTGTTCCTCAAGGCCTGCGGCGTGGGCCTGGCCGTGGCCGCGCCGGTCGGTCCGATGGCGCTGCTTTGCATGCGGCGCACCCTGACGCGCGGGTGGGGGCAGGGGCTGGCGACCGGCGCCGGCATCGCCGTCGGCGACGCCTGTTTCGCCGCGGTGGCGGCTTTGGGCCTGGCTGGCGTCTCGGCCTTCATGCTGGCCCATCAGGAGCCGCTGCACCTGGCTGCGGGCCTGTTCCTGATCTGGCTCGGCCTGAAGACCTTCTTCCGCAAGGCCGAGGAGGCCGAGGCCGTACGGCCGGAAAGCGCCTCGCTCGCCGGCGCCTTCGCAGGCTCGGTCCTGCTGACCCTGACCAATCCGCCGACCATCATCATGTTCGCGGCCGTCTTCGCCGCCCTGGCGCCGGCCCATGGGTTCCAGCCCGCCACGGCGGCCGTGACGGTGGCCGGGGTCTTCACAGGCTCCATGCTCTGGTGGATCGGCATGGTGGCCGTCGTCGCCGCTGCACGGCACGCCGTTGGCCGGCGCGCCCGGCGCTGGATCGACCGCGTTTCGGGGGCCGTGCTGGCGGCCTTCGGCCTTGCGGAGATCCGTCGGGCCATGTGAGGAGAGGGAGTCCATCCGCCGCGGGGACGCGGCCGGCTCCGCCCGCTAGAACGGGTGGGAAACCTCACGCCTGATTCGCTATGACCGTACACACAGCTCCGCCGGGCGACGGCGACCGCATCATCGACGAACCGCTGTCGGAGGCGCTGTCCCGGCGCTATCTGGCCTATGCGCTCTCGACCATCACCGGTCGCGCCCTGCCGGACGTGCGCGACGGCCTGAAGCCCGTCCACCGGCGGCTGCTCTACGCCATGCGCCAGCTGCGCCTGGACCCCAACACCACCGCCAAGAAGTGCGCCCGCGTGGTGGGCGACGTGATCGGCCGGTTCCACCCGCATGGCGACGTGGCCGTCTATGAAGCCCTGGTCCGCCTCGCCCAGGACTTCGCCCAGCGCTACCCGCTGATCGACGGCCAGGGCAATTTCGGCAACATCGACGGCGATAACGCCGCGGCCATGCGCTACACCGAGTGCAAGCTCACCGACGCCGCGCAACTGCTGCTGGACGGCATCGACGAGGACGCCGTCGACTTCCGCCCCACCTATGACGGCGAGGACGAGGAGCCGGTGGTCCTGCCGGCCGGCTTCCCGAACCTGCTGGCCAACGGCGCCAGCGGCATCGCCGTGGGCATGGCCACCTCCATCCCGCCGCACAACGCCGCCGAGCTGATCGACGCCTGCCTGCTGCTGCTGGAAAACCCCAACGCCGAGACGGCCGAGCTGATGGCCCACGTGAAGGGCCCTGATTTCCCCACCGGGGGGGTCATCGTCGAGCCCCAGGCGAGCCTGGTCGAGACCTACGCCACCGGCCGCGGCGGCGTGCGCGTGCGGGCGCGCTGGGAGAAAGAGGAGACGGGCAGGGGAACCTACCAGATCGTCGTCACCGAGATCCCCTACCAGGTGAAGAAGGCCGATCTGGTCGAGCAACTCGCCGAGCTGATCGAAAACAAGAAGGCGCCGCTGCTGGGCGACGTGCGCGACGAGAGCGCCGAGGACGTGCGGCTGGTGCTGGAGCCCAAGAGCCGCAACGTCGAGCCCGAGGTGCTGATGGAGAGCCTGTTCAAGCTCTCGGCGCTCGAATCCCGCTTCTCGGTCAATATGAACGTGCTCGACGCCCGCGGTTCGCCCGGCGTGATGGGCCTGCGCCAGGCCCTGAAGGCTTTCCTCGACCACCGCCGTGAGGTGCTGGTGCGCCGGGCGCGACACCGGCTGGAGAAGATCGAGGCGCGGCTGCACATCCTCGACGGCCTGCTGATCGCCTATCTCAACCTCGACGAGGTGATCCGCATCGTCCGCTACGAGGACCAGCCCAAGGCCAAGCTGATCGAGACCTTCGAGCTCTCGGAGATTCAGGCCGACGCCATCCTCAACACCCGCCTGCGCCAGCTCGCCAAGCTGGAGGAGATGGAGATCCGGCGCGAGCACGCCGAACTGGCCGAGGAGCGCGAAGGCATCCTGAAGATGCTGGCCTCCGACAAGGCCCAGTGGAAGCTGGTGGGCGTGGGCCTGAGGTCGGTGCGCGAGGTGCTGGGCCCCGACACCGCGCTCGGCAAGCGCCGCTCCACCTTCGCCGAGGCGCCCCAGGTGGACGCCGACGCGGCCATCGAAGCCATGATCGTGCGCGAGCCGATCACCGTCATCCTCTCCGAACGCGGCTGGATCCGCGCCGCCAAGGGCCGGGTGGAGGATCCCTCGGAGCTGAAGTTCAAGGAGGGCGACAAGCTCGCCTTCGTGGTGCCGGCCGAGACCACGGACAAGCTGCTGATCTTCGCCTCCGACGGCCGGTTCTTCACCCTGGGCTGCGACAAGCTTCCTTCCGCCCGCGGCCATGGCGAGCCGCTGCGTCTGATGCTCGACCTGGAGGACAGGGTCGGCATCGTCGACATCTTCCCGCATCGGCCGGGGACCAGGCGGGTGATCGCCTCGAAGGAGGGCTACGGCTTCATCCTCCCGGAAGAGGAGGCGATCTCCTTCCGTCGGGCGGGTAAGCAGGTGCTGAACGCCGGGGCCAAGGGCGCGGCCTTCGCCATGCCTCTGGCCGGGGACCACATCGCGGTCATCGGCGACAACGGCAAGATCCTGGTCTTCGCCTTGGCGGAGCTGCCGGAAATGCCTCGCGGCAAGGGGGTGAAGCTGCAGTCCTACCGCGAGGGCGGCCTGCGCGACGCGGCGATCTTCAAGGCCGAGGAGGGGGCGAGCTGGATCGATTCCGCCGGCCGCACCCGCGTCTGGCCCGAATGGCGCGACTGGCTGGGCAAGCGCGCGGCCGCCGGCAAGCTGGCCCCCAAGGGCTTCCCCACGTCCAAGCGGTTCCGGCCGAAGTAGGACGACGCGGCGGGGCCAAACAGCCCCGCCGCCTTGACATCGAAGGGCGCGCATGCGCCCTTCCGCGCCTCGATTTTTCTGAGCCTTAGCGACTCCCGATGCACGCCTACCGCACCCATACCTGCGGCCAGCTCCGCGCCGCCGACACGGGCAAGACCGTCCGCCTCTCCGGCTGGATCCACCGCAAGCGCGACCACGGCGGACTGATGTTCGTCGACCTGCGCGACCACTATGGCCTGACCCAGCTGGTCTTCAGCCCGGAGACCCCCGGCTTCGAGACCATCGAGCACACCCGCGCCGAAAGCGTGATCCGCATCGACGGCGAGGTGGTGGCCCGCAGCCCTGAGACGGTGAACCCCAACCTGCCGACCGGCGAGGTGGAGGTGCGGGTGCGCGGCGCCGAGGTGCTGTCCGACGCCGCCGAACTGCCGCTGCCGGTGTTCGGAGAGCCCGACTATCCGGAAGAGATCCGCCTGAAGCACCGCTATCTGGACCTTAGGCGCGAGACCCTGCACCGCAACATCGTCCTGCGGTCCAAGGTGATCCACTCGATCCGCAACCGCATGATCGAGCAGGGCTTCCTGGAGTACCAGACGCCGATCCTGACGGCTTCCAGCCCCGAAGGCGCCCGCGACTTCCTGGTGCCCTCGCGCCTTCACCCGACCAAGTTCTACGCGCTGCCCCAGGCGCCGCAGCAGTTCAAGCAGCTCCTGATGGTGGCGGGCTTCGACCGCTACTTCCAGATCGCGCCCTGCTTCCGCGACGAGGACCTGCGCGCCGACCGCAGCCTTGAATTCTACCAGCTCGACGTCGAGATGAGCTTCGTGACGCAGGAGGACGTGTTCGCGGCGATCGAGCCGGTGATGCACGGGGTCTTCACCGAGTTCGCCAACGGCAAGCGCGTCTCGCCGATCGACCAGCCGATGTCCTATGTGGACGACTTCGGCAAGACCATCGAGCACAAGGGCTTCGAGCGCCTGACCTATGTGCAGTCGATGCAGCGCTACGGCACCGACAAGCCGGACCTGCGCAACCCCATCGTCATGCAGGACGTCTCCGAGCGTTTCCGCGGCGGCGGCTTCGGCCTGTTCGCGCGGATCCTCGAGGACGCCAAGAACGCCGTCTGGGCGATCCCGGCCCCGAAGGGCGGCAGCCGCGCCTTCTGCGACCGCATGAACTCGTGGGCGCAAGGCGAAGGCCAGCCGGGTCTCGGCTATATCTTCTGGAGCGAGGACCAGGGCGGTTGGGGCGGCCCGATCGCCAAGAACCTTGGCGCGGAAGCGACCCAGGGTCTGATGGACCAGCTCGGCATGGGTCAGGGCGACGCCGCCTTCTTCGTCGCCGGCGATCCCAAGGCGTTCGCCAAGTTCGCAGGGCTCGCCCGCACCAAGGTCGGGACGGACCTCAGCCTCATCGACGAGGAGCAGTTCAAGTTCTGCTGGATCGTCGACTTCCCGATGTACGAGCTGAACGAGGAGACCGGCCGGCCGGACTTCTCGCACAACCCGTTCTCCATGCCCCAGGGCGGGCTGGAGGCGCTGATGACCCAGGACCCCCTGACCATTCGCGCCTATCAGTATGACATCGTCTGCAACGGCTACGAGCTGTGCTCCGGCGCCATCCGGAACCACCTGCCGGACCTGATGGTGAAAGCCTTCGAAATCGCCGGCTACGGCGCCAACCTCGTGGAGGAGCAGTTCGGCGGCATGCTGAACGCCTTCCGCCACGGCGCCCCGCCGCATGGCGGCCTGGCGCCCGGCATCGACCGGATCGTCATGCTGCTGGCGGGCGAGACGGCGATCCGCGAGGTCATCGCCTTCCCGCTGAACCAGCAGGGGCAGGACCTGCTGATGAACGCGCCGTCCGAGGTGACCGAAAAGCAGCTCAAGGAGCTGCACATCCGCCTGGCGCCGCCGATCAAGGTCTGATCGGCGGAAGGCCTCAGTCCAGCGCGATCAGATAGCGCGGGGCCGGCGAGGGGGGCGAAGGCGGGGCCGGCGGAGCGGGCATCGGCTTCAGGCTTGGGGCGACTGCAGGGGCAGGGCCCGCCACGAACCGCACCCGGTTCCGGGAGCAGGGTTTGGCGGTCAGGCCGCCCGGCAGGCGGGTCGTGGCGTCGCCGCAGGCTTGGTCGATCTGGTCCTGGGTGAGGCCGCGGGCTCGGGAAAGGTCCGCGCCTACGATGTTGGCGTGCTTGAGGCTCGCATCTCGGAAGTCCGCGCCCGCATAGCTGCCTCCGCCCAGATTGGAAGCGGTCATGTCGGCGTCGCGGAACGAGGCCTGATCGAACCGGCCGTGGGCGAGATTGGCCCCGCGCAACTCCGCATCGCGGAAGCTGGCGCCTCTCGCGTCGGCGCGGCTGAAGTTCACCCCCACCAGGACGGAGTCGTTGAAGCGGGCGTTGGCCAGATTGGCGTTCGCGAAGTTGGAGCCCGCAGCTTCGCTGTCGCGCAGGTCCACGCCGGTCATGACCGCCGAGCCGAAGTTCACCGCCTTGGCCTCCACCGAGCGCAGCCTGGCGTTCGACAGCACGGCGCCGCCGAAATTGGCGCCGATCATCTGGGAGTCGGAGAGGTCGGCGCGGGTCAGGTCCGCCTTGGCGAAATTGGCGCCGATGAAGCGGGCCTCGCGAAGGTCGGCGCCCACCAGGGCCGAGCCGGAGAAGTTGGCGCCCATGAACTGGGCCTTGGCGAGCTTGCGTCCGGAGAGCTCGCAGCCGCTGCAGGCTCCGCCGAAGGAGGTGATGCGGGCGACTTCCTTGTCGCTCAGGGCCGCATGGGCCGCCGACGGCAGGAGGGCCGCAGCCAGGGCGAGGGCGCTAAGCGCTGGGGCGAAGACTCTGGACGTAAGCTTCATGTCGCAGGTTGTGCCCGTCGGCGGTCGCTGGCGCTATTTAATTCGCGGTAATTTCCAGCCACTTAGCCCTAGCAAGGCTGCAAATTCAGGCCCTTGGGCAGGCGAGTGGACAGATCGCCGCAGGCCCGATTCAGCTGGTTTTGCGACAGGCCTCGGGCGCTGGAAAGCTCCGCCCCGGCGAAATTCACCCCTTCCAGCTTCGCGCCTGAGAAATTCGCCCCCTCGAGATAGGCGCCTACGAAACTGGCGTTGGTGAGATCCGCGCCCGAGAAATTCGCCCCCGAAAGCACTGCGCCGTAGGCTTCCACGTCGCGCAGGTCTGCGCCGGAAAAGTTCGCGCGGTTGAGCACCGAGAGCGAAAGGTCGGCTTGGCGCAGGCGGGCGCCGGCATAATTGCGGCCGCGGATCTCCAGGCCTGCGAAATCGGCCTGGAAGAGGTTGCACTTGGGACAGTCGGCGCCTCGGCGGGCCTGGGCGATGTGTCCGGCGTTCTGGGCCTGGGCCGGCGGCGCGGCCGCCAGCAGCGACAGTCCAAGCACGAGGGCGATCGGTCTCATGGCGCAAGCGTCTCCCGTTGGCGCAGCGTGACCATGGGCGAGCAAGCTTAAGGCCAGGTGACCATGTTCGGGAGCCTGCTATTGTGGGGAATGGCCGTGCGACTTCCCCAAAGCCTGGGCGCCCGCTCCCCGCTCCAGACCGGCGTGGATATTCTCGGGGTGGAGATCCAGGAGGAGAAGGCGCTTTCCCTCGGGCGCGCCGGGCGGGCCGTCGAGGCGGCGCTCGCCCGGCTGGAGGATCCCGACGCCCTGGCGCAGGAGGGGCGCGAGGCGCTGCTGAAGGCCGCCGCCCAGGCTGTGTGGAAGTTCTTCATCCAGCGCGAAGCCTGCGGGGCGCGCGATCACCGGCCGGTCATCGCCCACTACGCCATTCCGCGCGCGGTGCTGGCGCGGCTGGGCGCCATGTAGGGGCGCCTCAGCCGGTCATGTCGCCGGGCGGCTGGCCGGCCCTAGCGCCGCAGGTCTCGCAGATCAGGCTCGCGCCCTTGCGCACCACCGCCACGTCGCCGCAGGCCGCACAGACGTCGGCCTCGTGCGATCCGCCGGCTGCGCCGCGCTCCTTGGCCGAGGGCAGGAAGACCAGATTGTCGGGCGCAGCCCCCCGGGCGAAGCCGCGGGAGATGAAGTGGCTCGCCGGCTGCGGCTCCTCGAACAGGCCCGCGCCCTCCTGCTTGCCGCGGCCCAGTCCGTCGGCGTTGAGCTCGCCTGGGTCGGCGTTGGCCAGGTCGTCGCGTCCCAGATAGGACACGCCGAGTTCGCGGAAGATGTAGTCGAGGATCGAGGTGGCCGAACGCACCGAGTCGTTGCCGGTCACCGGCCCCGCCGGCTCGAACCGGGTGAAGACGAAGGCGTCGACGAACTCCTCCAGCGGCACGCCGTACTGCAGGCCGATGGAGATGCCGATGGCGAAGTTGTTCATCAGCGAGCGGAAGGCCGCGCCTTCCTTGTGCATGTCGATGAAGATCTCGCCGAGTTCGCCGTCGTCGTACTCGCCGGTATGCAGATAGACCTTGTGGCCGCCGACGGCCGCCTTCTGGATATAGCCCTTGCGGCGGTCCGGCAGCTTCCGGCGGGTGCGGTCGCGCTCCACGATCCGTTCGACGATGCGCTCCTGCGGCGGCGCCTCGGCCTGGGCGACGGGTTCGCGTGAAGGGCGCGGCGGCGGTTCGGCGGCCTTGGGGATCTCGAGCTTCAGGTCGGCCGGGGCCGGCGCGCGCTTGATGCGCACCGCAAAGGCCCTGGCCGCGGCGGCGGCGGCGAGCAGTTCCTGGGCGTCGAGCGGATGGCTGTCGAAATCGAGCTCGAACTCGGCCAGCGCCGGGACCGCCAGGGCCGATCCGAGGCCGGCCAGCAGGGCGAAATAGGGCGCCGGACCCAGTTCGTCGGCCGAGCGGAAGACGCGTTGCTGGGCGGGGGTCAGGAATTCGGCCGACGACAGCTCGCCGGAGCCGAGGGCGTACTGCTCGGCCGCGGCGATCTCGTCGGCCGAGAAGCCGGCGAGCGCCAGGACGTCGAAGGCGGGATCGGCGAGGTCCGCCTCGGTGGCGCCCAGCACGTCGGTCAGGAAGCCGGCGTCGACGGCCCGGAAGGCGTCGGACAGCCGTTCGGCGAAGGGCAGGGCGGCCTCGGCCGCGGCGATCTCGTGCTCGGTGAAGCCGCGGGCGCGCAGGGCGGCGTAGTCGACGCCGGGCGCATCGGAAAGGTCGAGCTGGCCCAGCAGGCAGGCGCGCGCCTGGGCGATGTCCGCGCCCAGTACGGTCAGGCCCCGGAGCGCGGCCTCCGACAGCACCCGGGTGATCGCCCCGTCGGCGGTCTGGGCCACCGTCACCGGCCCGGTCCAGGGCGCGGCCGAGGTCGAAATCCCGCCGAGCCTGAGGGCCAGTTCGGGATCGTCGAACACCGACAGGCCGCCGTTCAGCCGCAGGCCGGAGCCCACTAGCGCCGAGGCCGCCCGGCGATAGAGGTCGCGAACCGCATCCCGCCCCGCCTCGCTGTCATAGGCCAGGCCCTGGGCCACCAGCCAGTCGGCCACGCCCGCGAGGCCCAGGGCCGCCGGCCGCTCATCGGCCAAGGCGGCAAGCGCCGTCCCGAGCAGCACCACGGCCTGATCGAAGGCCGCGCCGTCGAAGTCCTGGCCGGCGCCGAAGGCCAGCACGTCGATCGCGCCGCGGGCGCCGCCGGCCGCGCGCGCGACGCCTGCTGCGACCTCCTCGGCGACCGCCACGGCCACGGCCCCCGTTTCCCAGGCGGCGGCGGCCAGAGGGCCTTCGATCTCCGGCCGGGAGACGCAGGCGATCTCCAGGCCTTCCATGTCGCTGAACACCGGAGCCAGCGCCGTCCACTGGTCCTCGCCCGACTGCGCCAGGCCGATGGCCTCCAGGATCATGGCGTCGGTGGCGCCCGCCGCTCGGGCGGCCTCGGCGGCGCGGGCCAGGCTGGGATTGGCCGCGAGGTCGGCGCAGGCGGCCGGATCGCCTTCGCAGCGCAGGATCGCGTCCATCACCGCCTGCAGGCGGTCGGCCATCTCGCGCACGGCGGCGCGCGCCATGGCCCGGCCGCGATGTTCGGCCCGCAGGGTGGCGAGCGCCCCGGCTGCGCCGGGCTCGCCCCATCGGATCACCGGAAGCGCCGGCCCCGGGCGGGGGCCCCGCATCGCCATCTGCCCGGCCAGCATGGCCGCGCCCAGGTCGCGGCGGAAGGCGGCGCGGGCGCGGGCGGAGTCGAACAGTCCTGCGGCGTCGCCGCGCTGGACCAAGGATTCGGCGAAGCGGAAGAGGGCGGCGGGGAGGTCGGAGGCCTCATCCAGCCAGTCGAGCCAGGCTTCGACCCGCGCGTCCGTCCAGGCCGCGGGGGCCAGCACCTCGGCCACGCTCGACGCCCGTTCGAGCTGCCGTCGTTCGATCCTCGCCGTCTCGTGACGCATGTGACTCTCCCGTCGAGCGAGTCTAGGGAGCGGCGCAAGGGGCGGCAATAGATGTTGCGGTCACAGCGCCTTGTGTCCCCAAGATATTGCGGCCGTTCCGCGACATGGCGGCCGCTGGACGCGCCCGGCGCCGGCGCCTATAGTCCGCCCGCTTCGCAACCCCGTCCGGATCGCGTGAACGTGCTGAAACAACTCTTCACCTGGTGGAACGGCGCCACGCCGGGCATCCTGAATACGATCCGCCGGCGCGGGGTGTTCGTCGGCCAGGACGAACTGGGCAACAAGTATTACGAAGCCAAGGACACCAAGGACTCCTACGACGGCCGCAAGCGCCGCTGGGTGGTGTTCAACGGCTATGCCGAGGCCTCGAAGGTCTCGCCGGACTGGCACGGGTGGCTGCACCACACCTTCGAGGAGCCGCCGACCACCGCGCCGCTGAAGCGCCAGCCGTGGGAGAAGGACCACGTCCCGAACCTGAGCGGCACGGTGCACGCCTGGCGTCCCAAGGGCTCGATCGCCCGCGGCGGCGAGCGCCAGCGGGCGACCGGCGACTACGAGGCCTGGCGGCCGGAATAGCCATGGGCCGGATCCGCACCCGCGCGATCCTCACCGTCGCGCTCGCCGCCGGGGCGGGCGCGGTGGCCGCTCAGCAGCCTGCGCCCATCCAGCCGCCGCCGCTGCAACCCCCGCCCCTGAACCCACCGACATCGAACGGACCGCCGCCGGCCGAGGAAGCGCCGCCGGCCAAGGTCGCGCCCCCGCCTCCGGTGGTGGCCGCGCCGCCCATCGAGGCCCAGGAGGTGGCGCCCGCGCCGCCGCCGGCCGAAAAGGTCGCGACCAAGGCCACCGAGGAGCCGCTGAAGCGCCAGCGCTACGACGTGGCCGTGATCCAGGCGCTCGACAAGATCAGCGCCCGCTCGGTGCGTTTCGAGGCCCAGGTCGGGCAGCCGGTGCGCTATCGCAGCCTGGTCTTCACCGTGCGCGCCTGCGAACGCGCCGCGGCGGACGAGGCGCAGGACGATTCCATCGCCCACGTCACCGTCCAGTCGCAGCCCCGCTCGGCGCCCGGCAAGCCGACGCCGCCGCCCCGGCAGGCCTTCCGCGGCTGGATGTACGCCTCCTCGCCCAGCCTCAATCCGCTGGAACACCCGGTCTACGACGCTTGGCTGATCACCTGCAGGGCGCGTTCGCCGGAGGCCGTCGCCAGCCGCTGAAAATCCCCCTGGACTTGTAGGGCCGCGGCCAGCCGGCGGTGATATTCGCGGCGGGGGATCTCCACGGCCCCGAACTGGCGCAGGTGCTCGGTCATGAACTGTGCGTCGAGCAACCGGTAGCCGCCTTCGATCAGGCGGGCGACGAGGTGGACCAGCGCCACCTTCGAGGCGTCGGTCGCTCGGCTGAACATGCTCTCCCCGAAAAAGGCGCCGCCCATCGAGACGCCGTAGAGCCCGCCGACCAGTTCGCCCTCCTTCCAGCATTCGACGCTGTGGGCGTGGCCGATCTCGAACAGGCGGCCGTACAGCCGCTCGATGGTGGTGTTGATCCAGGTCTCCGCCCGCCCCGGCATGGCCTCGGCGCAGGCGGCGACCACCTCGGCGAATGCGCTGTCGACCCGCACCTCGAAGGGCTCGCGGCGGACCGTCCGCGCCAGCCGCCGCCCCACGTGGAAACCGGCGAGCGGCAGCACGCCCCGGCGCTCCGGGTCGATCAGGAAGATCCGCTCGTCGTCCCGCGCGTCGGCCATCGGGAAGACGCCCCGGGCGTAGCAGTCCAGGAGTTCGTGCGGGCCGAACGGCTTCATGACCCCACCCCATAGGCCCTGGCCGAAGCCGGGGCCAGGGCGTAGCTCAGGCTTCCTGCTGGGCTTTGATCCAGCGTTCCAGCCAGTGGATATTGTAGTCGCCGGCCAGGATGTCGGGCTCGTGCAGCAGTTCCTGGAACAGCGGGATCGAGGTGTCGATGCCGCCCACCACCATCTCGCCCAGGCTGCGGTTCAGGCGTGCGATGCACTCCTCCCGGTCGCGGCCGTGGACGATCAGCTTGCCCACCAGGCTGTCGTAATAGGGCGGGATCGAATAGCCGGCGTAGAGCGCCGAATCGAGCCGCACGCCCAGGCCGCCGGGAGCATGGAAGTCGGTCACCTGGCCCGGCGAGGGGGCGAAGGTGCGCGGGTTCTCCGCATTGATGCGGCACTCGATGGCGTGGCCTTCGAACACCACCTCCTCCTGGGTGAAGGAGAGCGGCAGGCCCGCGGCGATGCGGATCTGCTCGCGCACCAGGTCGATTCCGGTGATCGCCTCGGTGACCGGGTGCTCCACCTGCAGGCGGGTGTTCATCTCGATGAAGAAGAACTCGCCGTTCTCGTACAGGAACTCGATGGTGCCGACGCCGAGATAGCCGATGGCCTTCACCGCATCGACCACGACCTTGCCGATCTTGGCGCGGGCGGCGGCGTCGATCACGGGGGAGGGCGCCTCCTCCAGCACCTTCTGGTGGCGGCGCTGCAGCGAGCAGTCGCGTTCGCCCAGGTGGCAGACATTGCCGAAGGAGTCGGCGACCACCTGCAGTTCGATGTGCCGCGGGGTCTGGAGATAGCGCTCCATATAGACCGCATCGTCCCCGAAGGCGGCGCGCGCCTCGGCCCGGGCGGTGGAGACGGCCTCGGCCAGGTCCTCTTCGGTCTTGGCCACCTTCATGCCGCGCCCGCCGCCGCCGGCGGCGGCCTTGATCAGCACCGGAAAGCCGATCTCCTTGGCCGCGGCGAAGGCCTGTTCCTCGGTGGTGACGGCGCCGTCGGAGCCGGGCACCACGGGGATGCCGGCCTCCTTCACCGCCTGCTTGGCGGTGATCTTGTCGCCCATCATCCGGATGTGCTCGGCCTTGGGCCCGATGAAGGTGAAGCCGTGGGCGGTTACGATCTCGGCGAAGCGGGCGTTCTCCGACAGGAAGCCGTAGCCGGGATGGATGCCTTGCGCCCCCGTGATCTCCGCCGCGGCGATGATCGAGGGGATGTTCAGATAGGACTTGGCCGCCGGCGCCGGGCCGATGCAGACGCTCTCGTCGGCCAGCCGCACCCACATGCTGTTGGCGTCGGCCTCGGAATGCACCGCGACCGTGGAGATGCCCATCTCCTTGCAGGCGCGGTGGACCCGCAGCGCGATCTCGCCGCGGTTGGCGATGAGGATCTTCTCGAACATCGAGACGCCTATTCGATCACGACCAGGGGCTCGCCGAATTCGACGGGCTGGGCGTCGGAGACGAGGATCTCGACGATCCGGCCGCCCTTCGGCGCCGGGATCGGGTTCATGGTCTTCATGGCTTCCACGATCAGCAGGGTCTGGCCGGCGGTGACCGTGTCGCCCACCTTCACGAAGGGCGGGGCGTCGGGCTGGGGCTGCAGATAGACCGTGCCGACCATGGGCGAATTGACGACGTCGCCGTTGCGGCGCGCTTCCGGCGCAGCTTCGGCCGCGGCCGCGGGGGCTGCTGCGGGCGCGGTGGCGACCGCCGGGGCCGGGGCGTAGTGGATCGGGGCCGGGGCGGCCGTCAGGCTCTTGGCGACGCGGATCTTCAGGCCGTCGCGCTCCACCTCGATCTCGGAGAGGCCGGTGTCGGTGAGGATGTCGGCCAGTTTGCGCACCAGGCGCGCGTCGATCGGATCGGCGGCGGGAGCCTTCGGACTGCTAGCCATACTTTATTCCTCGAACTTGTTCTTCTGATGCGGGGCTTCAGCGGGCCAGACCCGCGGCGGCCTCGACGGCCAACTCGTAGCTCGCCGCGCCGAAGCCGGAAACGACGCCGGTCGCAGCCAGGGACACATGGGTTTCGCGGCGGAACGCCTCGCGCGCCGCGGGGTTCGAAAGGTGGCACTCGACGATCGGGATATCGAGCATCTTCAGCGCGTCGAGCAAAGCCACGGAGGTGTGACCATAGCCGGCCGGATTGATCACCAGCGCGCAGGCCTGCGTGCGGGCTTCCTGCACCCAGTCGATCAGCTCGCCCTCGTGGTTGGTCTGGCGGAAGACGATCGCGCGTCCCAGATCGCCCGCACGGCGCTCGCATCGGCTGCGGACGTCGTCCAGGGTCTCTTTTCCGTAAATCTCCGGCTCGCGGACGCCCAGGAGGTTGAGATTGGGCCCGCTCAGCACATAGATCGGTTTCGACATTCGGCTCCGCCGTCGATTCCGGCGTCTTGTATCGTCCGGCGGCAGGCGTCACAAGCACGAGGCTTCACGAGGCGGTCATGATCCTCACCATCAACGGCGAGCCGCGCACCTTCGGGCCCTTGAGCGACCTGGCCGCACTGGTCGCCGCCCTGGGGCTCGATCCGCGCAAGGTGGCGGTCGAACGCAATCTGGAGATCGTCCCCAGATCGGCCTATGCAGCCACGGCGCTCGCCGACGGCGACCGCATCGAGATCGTGCAATTCGTCGGAGGCGGCTGAAGATGGACGGAGCGACCCACCCCGAGGAGACGTGGAGCGTCGCCGGGCGCACCTTCCGCTCGCGCCTGATCGTCGGCACCGGCAAGTACAAGGACTACGCCCAGAACGCCGCAGCGGCGGAGGCGGCGGGCGCCGAGATCGTCACCGTGGCCCTGCGGCGGGTGAACCTGTCCGATCCCAGCCAGCCCATGCTGGTCGACCACGTGAAGCCCGACCGCTTCACCTTTCTGCCCAACACCGCCGGCTGCTACACCGGCGAGGAGGCGGTGCGCACCCTGCGCCTGGCGCGCGAGGCCGGCGGCTGGGACCTGGTCAAGCTCGAGGTGCTGTCGAACACCAGGCATCTGCTGCCCGATATGGAAGAGACCCTGCGGGCCCTGAAGCTGCTGATCGCCGACGGCTTCCAGGTGATGGTCTATTGCAGCGACGATCCGGTCTATGCGCAGAAGCTGGAAGACGCGGGCGCCGCGGCGATCATGCCGGCGGCTGCGCCGATAGGCTCCGGGCGCGGCATCCAGAACTTCCTGAACCTGGCGCTCATCATCGAGCAGGCCAAGGTGCCGGTGCTGGTGGACGCGGGCGTCGGCACGGCGTCCGACGCCGTCCAGGCGATGGAGATGGGCTGCGACGCGGTGCTGATGAACACCGCCATAGCCGAGGCCAAGGACCCGATCCGCATGGCGCGGGCCATGAAGCACGCCGTCATCGCCGGGCGTGAGGCCTACATCGCCGGCCGGATGCCAAAGCGCACGTACGCCGACCCGTCCTCGCCGTTGTCGGGCCTGATCTAGCGTCGGCCCGGCAGCAGGTCGGCCTCGGGCGAGAGGCCCACGGCCCGCATCAGCGCCGTCCGCTCCGGCCCGGGCTTGGGTGGATAGGCCGCGGCGTTGCGGCGCCTTCCCCGCGCCCAGTAGTAGAGCACCTTGGCCAGATTGTCGGGCCGCTTCAGCCAGGCGGTGGGGTGCTCCAGCATGTGGAAGCCGCGCAGGGCTTCGCGCAGCAGGTCGGGATCGGAGCGCACGGCGATGTTCACCCCGTCCTCGAGGAAGCTCTTCATCAGCCGCCCTTTCAGGCTGGGCCTCGCGCCCGGCGTCAGGGCCATCCGCGCCCGCCGGATCGCCGAGCGATCCTGGTCGCGCATCGCCAGGTAGAACGGGCGCAGCTCGCGCTCCACCGCCGCCTCGTAGGCCAGCAGGCGCTCCCCCGGATCGTCGGAAGCCACCAGGGCGTCGCGCAGCAGATAGGCCTCCACCGCCGCGAAGGAGCAGCCGCGGCCATAGAGCGGGTTGGTGCGGATCAGGTTGTCGCCGACGGCGAAATAGCCCAGCACCGCCGGCGTCTCGTCGCGGACGAAGCTGCGCCAGCGCAGGGCGAGGTCGCCCATGCCGAACACCTTGCTGGCGGGCTCGGCCGCCTCCAGCCAGGGAACGAGCCCGGGGATGGTGCGGCAGACGGCGTCGAAACGCTCCGGGTCCACCGCGGCCTTGCGAAGCTCCATCTCCAGCTCCGGCGTGGCGAGCGTGATGGAGAACCAGCCGTTGTCGGCCGGGAAGACGCCGAATTTCAGGTAGCCCAGGTCGCCGGTCGAGGGTGCGCGGGTGTTGCGGGCAGGCTCGGTGAGGCCGTCGCGCAGGCGATAGTGCCGGGTGAAATAGAGGATGCCCGAAGGCTCGGCCACCTCGGCGATCGCGGCTCCGGCCTCCACCAGCTGCTCCACGCCTGAGGCGGTGCGGCCGCCGGCGTCGATCACCACGTCGCCGATCACGTCACGCCCGCCGGCCGCGTCGGCGACCGAGACGCCCGCCACCCTCAGGCCCTCCGGGTCGTGCTGGATCAGGAGCTTGCGGACGAAGGTCTCCGAGGCGATGCGGACATTGGGATAGGTCTCCACATAGCGCCGGATCGTCAGCTCCAGGGTGGTGCGGCGGCTGGTCAGCACCACGAAGTCGCGGTCCTCCGGACGCGGGGCGTAGCGGGCCTTGTGCAGGTCGGTCAGCATCCGCTCGAAGCCGAGCTCGCGGCAGCCGGCCCGCGTCAGCTCGGCCAGCAGGGCCGGATGCTCCCTGCGCAGCACCGTGCGCAGCCGGGCCAGGAAGGCGTGCGAATGGCGCAGATGGCCGACGCCCCGGCGGTTCCAGTCGGAAAAGGCGAGCTCCGGATCCTTGCCGGGCGGCGGCGGGTCGCGCTCCAGCACCACGATGTCGCGGCCGGTCGGCGCAAGGGCGAGGGCCGTGAACAGCCCTCCGATCCCGGCGCCGATGACCAGCACACGCTCGCCCATATTGCCTCCGCACCCCCTCCGGCGGCCGGCCCTCTCAAGCGAGGTTAACCAACCGCGGGAGTCGGGGAAAGGGCGACGTGGCGGCGGCTATTCCCCGAACACCTTGCGCAGGAACAGGGTCTCGGCCTCGCGCTGGGCGTCGATGTTGGGCTTCTTGCGGAAGCCATGGCCCTCGTCCTTGGCCAGCAGCCACCAGACCTCGCCGCCGTTCGCCCGCACCTTGTCCACGACCTGCCGGCCCTCGGTCCAGGGCACGCGCGGGTCGTTGAAGCCGTGGATGACGAACAGCGGCTTGGTCATCTTCGACGTGTGGTTCATGGGCGAATCCTGCTCCAGGAAGGCCCGGATCTTCGGGTCGCGCTCGTCGCCGTACTCCACGCGCCGCAAGTCGCGGCGATAGCCCTCGGTATTGGCCAGGAAGGTCAGCCAGTTCGACACTCCGACCACCACGATGGAGCCGGCCAGGCGGTCGTTGTAGTGCGCGAGCGAGGCCAGCGACATGTAGCCGCCATAGGACCCGCCGGTGACGACCACCCGCTCGGCGTCGAGGTCCGGCTGCTGGGCGATCCAGTCCAGGATCGCGCCGATGTCGCGCACCGCGTCGTGGCGCTTCACGCCGTTGTCCAGGCTGACATAGGTCTTGCCGTAGCCGGTGGAGCCGCGGACGTTCGGCACGACCACTGCGGCTCCCAGCTCGTTGACATAGTACTGATAGGTGGAGGTGAAGCCCGGACGGGACTGGCCCTCCGGGCCGCCGTGGATGCTGACGATCACCGGCGCCTTGCCGGCGCGCTTGGGCTTATAGACCCAGGCCGGAACCTCCAGCCCGTCGAAGGAGGGCGTGCGGATCAGCTCCGGGGTGACCATCTCGGCGGGATCGAGCCCGCCCATCTCGCTGTGGGTCCAGCGGGTCAGTTCAGCAGCGTCCAGGTCCCATACCCAGACGTCCAGGGGCGAGGTCGCCTGATTGAACCTGATGGCCAGGCGCCGCCCGTCCGGCGAGAACTTGACGCCTTCCACCTCGCCCACCGGCAGCGGCGGCTGCGGCAGGGCGCGGCGGGTCACGGCGTCCTGCACCACCAGGCGCGAGCGGCCCTCCTCGTTGATGGTGTAGGCGAGGGTGCGCCCGTCGGCGGAAAGGTCGAAGTCCTCGACCTCCCATCGGCCGCCGTCGCCGACAGGTGAAAACCGCTTGGTCGCCAGATCGTACCGGACCAGCCGGGCGACCTCCGAGCCCTGGTCGGACAGCATCAGGATAGCGCGGCCGTCGGGCGTGAACTCCCCGCCGCCGTAGGCGATCTCGCTGCGGGACGGATTGATCTCGGCCGCCGCGCCGCTGGCCAGATCGAGGAGATAGCGCTTGGAGGACTGGACCGAGATGGTGCGGCCCAGCAGCAGCCTGCCGCCATCCGGCGAGAAGTCGATGGGGAAGACCGCCCCGCCGCCCTTGTGCACGGCCCGCCGACTGGCCGGATCGTCCACCTCCATCAGCATCACTTCGTAGTCGCCCGACCCCGGCGTAACCTGCGCCCAGGCGAGCCGCCGGCCATCGCGGGAGAAGACGAAGCCGAGGTTCCGCGTGCCGGGCGCGGTGAACGCCGCCTCCGCCCCCGTCAGGCTCGCCAGATAGCCCTGGAAGTATTCCGCCCCGCCCACATCGCGCGGATAGAGGAAGCGCCCGCCGCCGTTCGGCTGGGCCAAGGCGGTCATCACCGGTTCGTCGAAGAAGGTGAGCTGGGTGCGCTGTCCGCCGGGCTGGGTCACCCGGTGCAGTTGGGCGGTCTGGCCGAAGCGGGTGGAGATCAGCATCGAACCGTCGTCCAGCCAGTCCAGGAAGCGCGCCGAACGTGTATTGGAATAGCGCTGCAGCGCCTCGCGCACTTCGGGCGGGGTGACCGGCACGTTCTCCATGACGAGCTGGCCCTGTTCCCGCACCTGGGGTTGGGCCAGGACGGGCGCGGTCGAAAGCAGCGTCAGCAGCGCCGCGGCGATGATCGGTTTCATGCGCGTTCCAAAGAAAAGGGTCAGCGCCCACCCTGGCGCAATCCTGGGCGGCAGGGAACCTCCCGGCGCACGCGAAAGCCGCAAGCGCGGCTAGTTCAAGGCGTCGGTTGCCAGCCGTTGGAATTCCCCGATGGCGGCGTAGCAGCCCAACCCGACCCCCTCCATCAACTGATGCAGTTCGACCATATTGTGGGTGAGGAAGATCAGCACGCTCGCATCGTTCGGATCGGCCTGCCACCAGCCGCCATAGGCGCCCGGCCATCCGACGGAACCCGTTCCGCCGCCGCAGCGGATGGGATCGGCCAGCTCGGGCTCCACGACCACCGCCACGCCGAGGCCGAATCCGTGGCCGGCGGCGAACAGCCGCTGGCCGAACATCTGCGAATCCGCTCGCTGTTGCGGCGTGAGCCGATTGGCGGTCATGAGGCTCACGGTCTCCGGCTGCAGGAGCCGGACGCCTCCGACCGCGCCGCCCTCCGCAAAGAGCCGGGCGAAGGTCAGATAGTCGTCGAGGGTCGACCACAATCCCTGGCCGCCGGACTCATAGGCCATGCCCTCAGGGCGTTCGGGCAGGGCCGCCTCGCCCGGAACGGCGCTTCGCTTCACCAGCCGTCCGCCTGCATCGAAACCGTGATGGCCCGCGCGCCGGTCTCGCTTTTCCAGCGGGACCCGGAAGCCCGTATCCGCCATCCCCAGGGGTTCGAAGATCCGCGCCTGCATCACCTCGCCGAGCGGCGCGCCCTCCATCCGCGCGATCAGCAGGCCGAGCAGGTCGGTGGAGCGTCCGTAGTGGAAGAGGGCCCCCGGCTGGTCGATCAGGGGCAGGGCGCCCAGGCGGGCGATCCACGCGTCGGGCGGAACTTCGCTGTCGATGTCGCCGCCCAGGGCCTCGGCATAGGCCGCCGCAATGGGGCCGGCGTGGAAATCGCCATAGGTCAGGCCCGCCCGGTGGGTGAGCAGGTCCTCGAAGGTGATCTGCCGATGGGCGGGGGAGGCGTCCCCAAGCGGGCCTTCCGGATCACGCAGCACGCGCATCTCGGCGAATTCCGGCGCCCAGCGTGCGATGGGATCCTCCAGCGCGATCCGGCCGTCCTCCATCAGCATCAGGGCCAGGACCGAGGTGATCGGCTTGGTCAGGGAGGCGATGCGGAAGAGGGTGTCGCTTGTCGCCGGCGCGCCGGTCTCGATGTCCCGGCTGCCTGCGCACCAGGTCAGCGCCGGCCCGCCGGCCCGCCAGGCCGACGCCGCCGCGCCCGCCAGCTCGCCGGCGGCGATACGGCTTGCCAGCGCGTTCGCGACCGGATCGGCGCCTGTCATGACCGCCTCCAAAAAATAATCTAATTATAAAATAGTGACGCTACAGCGTGAGAGTCCAGAGGGACGCATGACGAAAGAGACCCAGCTCCGCGGCCGCCCCAAGGGCGCCAAGCGGGCCCGCACCCGGGCCAGGCTGCTGGACGCGGCCCTGGAGCTGACCCGCGAGCAGGGGTTCGAGCGCACGACCCTGCAGGACGTGGCGCGACGGGCGGGCATGACCACCGGCGCCATCTACGGGAACTTCCGCAACCGGGATGAACTCTTCATGGCCCTGGCGCAGCGCCAGTGGGCGCCTATTCAACCCCGTTTCCGGCCTGGGGCGAGCTTTGCGGAGATCATGCACGCCGTCGCCGAGGCCGTGTTGGCTGCCGCGCCCGACCGCCGCGCCGCGGCCGTAGGGGCGCTCACCTATCGCGCCTATGCGCTCAAGCACGAGGATGTGCGCCGACAGTTCCGCGACGCGATGGCCGAAGGCTACGAAGCTGGCGCGGCCTGGTTCGAAACCGTGGTCGCGGCCGAGGATCTTCCTATGCCGGCCGAGACCCTGGTGCGCGTCATCGACGCCCTGATCGAGGGATTGTTTTTCCAGCGCTTCCTGACGCCGGAACTCGTCCCTGACGAGGTGGTCTACGCCGCCTTCGGGGCGCTTGCGGGGAAAGGCCGCGCTTAGGAAAGGTCCGGGTTCGGCGCGGCCTTCAGCTCGCCGCCCTTGGCCTGGGCGATGGCGGCGCGCAGGGCGGGGATGTCGGCGCCCGGGATCATCCTGTCGCCAACCACGAAGGCCGGGGTGCCCTCGATGGCGAGCGCCTGGGCGAGCGCCCGGACATCGGCGATCTGCTTGTCGATCTCAGGGGTGGAGCCGCCGGCCTTGGCCGCCGCCGGATCGACGCCGATGGCGCGCAGGTGGCGGTCGATGGCGGCTTCGTCCAGCGACTTCTCGGCCATGAAGCGGCGATAGAGCTCCAGCGTCTTCGGCTTGGCCTGGGGCGAGAGCGCCACCCGGGCGGCCAGGTCCGAGACGCCCCCGAAGATCGGGAACTCCTTGAAGACGAACCGGACGTCCGGGTTCTCCTCGATGATCTGCAGGATCTCCGGCGCGGTCACCTTGCAGTAGCCGCAGCGGTAGTCGAAAAACTCCACGACGGTGATCTTGCCGTCCGGATTGGCCACGAAATCGCGCGGGTCGCGCTCCAGCGCCTCGCGATGCTTGGCGAGGCCCGCGCGGGCCACCTCGGCGGCCTCGGCCAGCCGCTTCTCCTGCAGCTTCTGGACCGCCTCCTCGATCACCTCGGGATGTTCGAGCAGATAGGCCCGCACCCGGTTCCCGAAGGCGTCGTCGGCGCGGCCGCAGCCGGCGGTGAAGAGGGCGACGGCCAGGGTCAGGCCAAGGACGAGGGCGCGTTTCATCCGCCGCAGATAGGACAGGCGGAGCGATTTGCGAAGGGGCGACGGATCAGCGCGTGGTGGGGCGCGTCACCGCGCCTTCGCTCGCAAGCTCCTTCAAGTCCTCGCGGCTGGGCTTGGAGGTGAGCACGATGTCGGTGGCCCGGCGCCATTCCGGCGTGTCCTTCTCCAGCATGTCGCGGGCGCGCATGGCGAAGACCCGGGCCTGGGTCGTATCCTTGACCGCAAAGAAGTATTCGCTGGTCGCGAGCCGGGCGAGGCCGTCCTTGCCCTGCTTGTCGTAAGCCTGGGCGAGCAGGCGCCAGGCCACGGCGTTGTCGTGCTCCTGGGTCAGGGCCTTCCGCAGCTCGGAAACCCCTTCCTCGACCTTGGCCTCGTCGTCGAGCGCGATCAGGGTCTGGCCGAGATTGATGCGCAGCAGGGGCGCCTCCGGCATCAGGGCGACGGACTTGCGCTGCGGCTCTTCCGCCTCGACCGCGCGGCCGAATTCGAACAGCACCTGGCCCTTCAACTCCCAGAGATAGGGGTTCTCCGGCTGCTCCTCGATGAGAGCCTCGATGGCCTTCAGCGCCTGGTCGGGCTGCTTCATCTGATAATAGGCGATGGCCCGGGCGTAGCGCGCAGGATAGCTCGTATCCTTCTCGCCGTATTTCACGATGGCCACGGTGGGGTTGAGGAAGCCGTCCAGCTTGGCCCGCATGATCGCGTGCTCGGCCAGGGCTTCGGGCGTGTCGGTCTGGTCGTAATAGCGGCCGCCCTCCACGCGGTGGCGCAGGGCCTCGATCCGCGAGGACGAGATCGGGTGGGAGCGGAAATAGGCGAACCGGCGCGCTTCCTGGAAGACCTCCTGGTAGCGGAACTTCTCGAAGAACTCGACGAGCCCTTTGCCGGAGAGGCCGGCCCGTTCCATCAGGTTGGCGCCGGCCTGGTCGGCGCGGCCTTCCTGCTCGCGGGAATAGCCCATGGCGCCCAGAGTGCCGAAATAGTTGGCGCTGCCCACCAGGCCCGCCGCCGCGTCCGGCGCGCCGGCCAGGGCGGCCAGCACGCCCAGGCCCATGGTCAGCAGGAAGGGCCGCATGCCCGCGGCGTTCAGCTCACCGCGGCGGGCGCTGTGGCCGGCGGCCAGGTGGCCCACCTCGTGAGCGATCACGCCTTGCAGTTGGTTGGGCGTGTCGGCCTCCAGGATCAGGCCGGTGAACACGCCCATGGTCGAGGGCGCGGCGAAGGCGTTCAGCTCCTTCGAGCCGATCAGCAGGATCTCGATGGACTTCGAATCGATGCCCGCCGCCTTGAAGATCGGCTCGGAATTGGCCCGCAGGATCGCCTCGATCTCGGTGTCCCGGATCAGGGTCAGGCCGTCGTCCTCCCGCGCCTGGGCCGGCGCGGCCGGCAGGGCGAGGCTCAGGGCGGCTAAAGCCGCCAGCGCCGAGCGGGCGAACCTCCGGAAGGACCTGGGACGGGCAGGGGCGGCCATGCCGAACAACTCCAACGCTCCCCCTGCCCGAACCTAGTCGTTTAGCTTCGCCGCCACCAGCCCCGGCGCGGCGCGGCGGGCGGCGCGGTGATCTCCGCCGGATCCGGCTCGCGGGGCGCGGGTTCCGGCTCGGGCTCGGCAGCCGCGGCGACAGGCTCCGGCGCAAGCGCGACTGGCTCTTGGGCGACCGGCTCGGCCGCCGTGGGCTCGGGAGCCTCGGCCTTGGCCTTGGCGCGGCGCGTCCGCGGCTTCTTGGCCGGGGCGGCCTCCGGTTCGGGCTCGGCGGGGGCCGGAGCGGGGGCCTCAACCACAGCTTCGGCCTCGACCGGGGCCTCGATCGCCGGCGCTTCCGGCGCGGCCGCCGTGGCAGCCTTACCGCGGCCCCGGCGGCTGCGGGCCTTCTTCACCGGCTCTTCGGGCGACGGCAGTTCGACCCACACGTCTTCCTCGGCCGCCGGCGCGGCCGCGGCCGCGGCGGGTTCGACCTCGGGCTGGGGATCGTTAGCCGGGACGGGCGCAAGCTCGGCCGGCGCGGTCAGGCTCGGCATGTCCTCGGCCGGATCGTGCCAGACGAACGGGTCCTCGCCATAGGGCACCCACGGACGCACCCAGGAGAAGGCGTCCTGCGGGCGCCCGTCGTCGCGCATGCGGCGGCCGCCGCGGCGGCCCCGGCGGCGGCGGCGGCCGCTGGCGTCGTCGTCGCGCTCGGGCTTGGCCTCGGCCGCCGGGCGCTCTTCGCGCCCCTCGCCGTCGCGGCGGCCGCGACGCCGCCGGCGCCGGCCGCGGCGTCCGCCGCGATCCTCGCCGTCCTCGTGGTCCTGGAAGCGCTGCTCGGCCTCGTCGTCGTCGCTGGCCTCGCGGGCGATCGCCTCGTCGTCTTCTTCCTCGTCCTCGTCCTCGTCCTCGACCGCCGCATCGTCGAAGTCGTCCTCGACCGGCTCATAGGCCTGCAGCGGGGCGTGGTGGACCAGGGCGGCGTGCTCGGGCCGCGTCTCCGAGGCCGTCCGCTCGATCTCGTGGTCGGCATGGGCCAGGGCGTCGTCGATCACCACGGTGACGAACAGGCCCAGGCTCTCATGGATGCGCGTCAGGTGATTGCGCTTCTCGTTGAGGATATAGAGCCCGACGGCGCGCGGGACCTTCAGCGTCGCCTCGCCGCCGCCGCGCAGGGCCTCGATCTCGACCGCGCGCAGGGCCGCGAGCGCGCTCGATTCCACAGTCCGGACCCGGCCGGCGCCGCCGCAATGCTCGCAGACGTGGGTGGTGCCTTCCAGCACGCCGGTGCGCCGGCGCTGGCGGCTGATCTCCATCAGCCCGAAGGCCGAGATCTTGCCCATCTGCACCCGGGCGCGGTCGTCCTTCAGGGCGTCCTTCAGCTTCTTCTCGACCGCCCGGTTGTTCTTCGACTCGTCCATGTCGATGAAGTCGATGACGATCAGCCCGGCCAGGTCGCGCAGGCGCAGCTGGCGGGCGGCCTCCTCGGCCGCCTCCATGTTGGTCTTCAGCGCCGTGGCCTCGATGTTCCGCTCGCGCGTGGCGCGGCCGGAGTTCACGTCGATGGCGACCAGGGCTTCGGTCTGGTTGATCACCAGATAGCCGCCGGACCTCAGGGGCACGACCGGCGAATAGATCTGCGACAGGTGGTCTTCCACCTTGTGGCGCACGAACAGCGGCGTCGGCTCGCGATAGGCCTGCACCTTCTTGGCCTGCGACGGCATCAGCATGCGCATGAAGTCGCGTGCTTCCTTGAAGCCGGCCTCGCCCTCGACCCAGACCTCGTCGATATCCTTGTCGTAGAGGTCGCGGATGGTGCGCTTCACCAGGTCCTCTTCCTCATAGATCAGCGCCGGCGCGATCGAGTGGAGGGTGGTCTCGCGGATGTTCTCCCACAGGCGCAGCAGGTACTCGTAGTCGCGCTTGATCTCTGCCTTGGTGCGCTTGGCGCCGGCGGTGCGGACGATCAGGCCCATGCCTTCGGGCACGTCCAGGCTCTGGACCACGCCCTTCAGGCGCTTGCGGTCGGTGACTGCCGTGATCTTGCGCGAAATGCCGCCGCCGCGGGCGGTGTTGGGCATCAGAACGCCGTAGCGGCCGGCCAGCGAGAGATAGGTGGTCAGCGCCGCGCCCTTGTTGCCGCGCTCCTCCTTGACCACCTGCACCAGCATGATCTGCCGGCGGCGGATAACCTCCTGGATCTTGTAGCGGCGCATCAGCCGCCGGCGGCGCCGGGCGACCTCTTCCTCCATCACGTCGTCGTCGTCGGCCAGCGCGCCGTCTTCCTCGTCCTCGTCGTCCGAGGCGCGGGCAGGGCGGGCTTCCTGCGGCTCATCGTCCTCCTCGGCCTCTTCGCGCAGCAGGGCTTCGCGGTCGGCGACCGGGATCTGGTAGTAGTCGGGGTGGATTTCGTTGAAAGCCAGGAAGCCGTGGCGGTTGCCGCCATACTCGATGAAGGCCGCCTGCAGCGACGGCTCGACGCGCGTCACCTTGGCGAGATAGATATTGCCTCTGAGCTGCTTGCGGTTCTGGCTTTCGAAATCGAACTCTTCAACGCGGGTCCCGTCGACCACCACCACACGCGTCTCTTCGGCGTGAGCGGCGTCGATCAACATCTTCTTGGACATAAAACGGATCTCCGTGGCGCGCCGCGAGCACGAGGCTCGGGCGCCGCCCGTCTGTCAGGAGGGCGCGCACGGCCAGCCGCCTCGCGTGGTCGAAATCGACGACGCGGGTTTTGGGCCGGAATTGGGCTCTGGCGGCGCTGCCCATTGGTGTGTTCCCAGGCGCGCTTTTTGAAGAAAACGCGGATCGGATGATGCGTCGTCGCACAGGGCGAAGAATCGACGCGGGGGTGAACGGCACGGGGGCTCGCCCTGCGACGCAAGGCGCGCGCTCCGGCGCGGGCGGACTTTGCAACACTCGCGCGGAAAAGGAAAGCGGCGCGACGGCATCCTCTCGCCTTAAGCGGGTTAACCCTTTGTCTACGCTGATCCCGGCTATATGCCTTTGAAGAATCCGGGGAATTGGTGCGGGTGATGTTCGCGCGTATCGGCGAAGTGGTGCGGAAGTTCAGGGGGCGGGCGCTCGCGGCCGCCCTGACGGCGGTCGGCTGCATGGCCGCCGTGGCCGCCTCCCACGCTGCAGCCGCCGGCGCCGACGTGCTGAAGGTGCGCCTGGGCGGCGACCGCAACGAGACCCGCATCGTCATCGACCTCGACCGCTCGGCCACCGGCAAGGTGGCCTCCGACGGTTCCGACGGCCGCGTGGTCGTCAACCTGCCGGGCGTGGCCGCCGCCGGCGGGCTGCAGGGCGCGGGCCAGGGCCTGGTCAAGAACTGGGTGCTGGAAGACGCCCCCGGCGGCGCGCGGCTCAAGGCCGACCTCTCCGGCGAGGCGACGGTCAAGCGCCGCTTCCTGCTGCCGCCGGCCGACGGCGTGACGCACTACCGCTATGTAATCGACCTGGCCTCCACCTCGCCCCAGCGCGTTGCGGCCCCGGCCTCGGACGTGAAGCTGACCTCGGCGGCCGCCCCGGTCACCAAGGCCAAGCCGCTGAACCTGAAGAAGGTGGTGGTGATCGACGCCGGCCACGGCGGCAAGGACCCCGGCGCCAAGGGCGCCCAGGGCTGGGAAAAGGACGTCACCCTGGCCGCCGCCCGCCAGCTCAAGGCCCACCTGGAGAAGACCGGCCGCTACAAGGTGGTGATGACCCGCGACGCCGACGTCTATGTGGCCCACGACGTGCGGGTCCAGACCGCCCGCCGCGCCGACGCCGACCTCTTCATCTCCCTGCACGCCGATGCGGGGACCGACGCCTCGCTGCGCGGGGCCAGCGTCTACACTCTCGCCGACCGCGCCACCGGCCGCTCGGCCAAGTTCGTCAACAAGGACGACTGGTTCATGCGCGCCGGCTCGCATGGGGACGAAGGGGTCTCGACCATCCTGCTCGACCTCACCCAGCGCATGACCCGCAACCGCTCGGCGGTCTTCGCCGAGACCCTGCTGACCCGCATCTCAGACCACCAGCCGCTCCTGCGCCGCAGCCACCGCGAGGCCGGCCTCGCCGTCCTCCTGGCCCCCGACGTGCCGGCCGTGCTCCTGGAAATGGGCTTCATCACCAACCCCGATGACGAAGCCGTCCTGCGCGACACCGCCCGACGCGGCCAGCTGATGGCCGCCGCCGCCGAAGCCATCGACGCCTATTTCGGCGAACAGACCCGGATTGCGGCGCGGTAGGGGGCTTAGGCGCAATGGCGCGACCGCTCCAGCGAGCGGGCGCTGCGAAAGGCGGCGGGCGTCGGGCAAGCCACCCCAGATTGCATTTGAATTGTCAGCACCCGCGCTGCAATGTGTGGCTGAGTGGGAAGGGGCAAGTTTGAATGTTGGGGATCGCACTGGCTGCTGCGGCGGCGTTGAACTGCAACGACAACGACGCGATCTATGAGGCGTGGACGCCCGCCTTTGCGGCCTACGAAGCGCAACGGTTTGACGAGGCCAAGACCCTTCTGGACGGCCTGATCGCGACATGCCCCTCCACACCGATCCTGCCCTATGCCCAGACCATGCGAGCGGAGATCGCTCTCTACGAAGAGGATTACGACAGCGCCCTCAAGGCGCTTGAAGACGTGCAAAGGCCGCAATCGGGCAGTCTCGGTCCGCTTCCCAACTTCATCGCGCTTCGAAGCTTGGCCGCGAAGGAGGATGCGGAGGGCTATGACCTTGAGGCGCGCCGCCTTTTCCACGCCGTCGAGTTGCGGCTCACCGATCCTATGGGGCCCGTCAAAGCGAAGCTTGTGGAGCGCTTCTCGGTTGGAAAATTCGAGGTGACGGCGATAGAGGGGGACTACAAGAACGGGTCGTTCATTCGAAAGATGACGTTTCTCATCAAGTCATCGGAACCATTTGCGCCGTTGGAAACGGTCATGCTGACGCAGAACCCGACGGTGGACCTTATCGGATCGTCCCCTAGGAAGTACTTTGTTGACCAATATACTTGCAACCGCCACGTCACGGTTACTTTGACGCCAACCAATGTGACGTACAAGCAGGTCCGGGCGACAGTGGAGGGATGGCTGGCGGGGCGGCAGGACGGCGTCAGCGCCACGGAGGCCGGCGGCGTCTGCGCGTTCAAAAACTACGTGGCGCCCGGTTGGTCGTCGGACTGAGGATGGTCGATGCCCTGGGTGACGCGGCCTGGCGCAACCAGCTGATGGACTCCGTCGCCGAAGCTATCGACGCCTGTTTCGACGAACAGACGGTCGAGCGCTCTGCCTCTAGCCTGCCCCTAGGTATATCACTAGCGCGCTAACTACTCGCTCAAGTGCTCCACTAGCAATCAACCACAAACCTATAATGGTTCGGATATCGGCCAAGTTTTCTCCAACTCTAGTCAGGAAACCGTCAGCCACCCTACTTGCCACCCATTCCGCAATCCGCGTCGCCGACTGAGATAGCCTTTTCCTATCTTCGCACAACGCACTGGGATCTGGTGGAGGAGTTTCAGGTGCTTTCTCCAAGCGATGCAGGATTTCAATGGTGATTGTGAAGTCGTTGTAGGGCAGACCTTGCTCGGCGGGTGGTCCGTTGTGGCCCAGCGGAATGTCTCTCAGTTCGAACGGTTCTTCGGGTGCAAGTTTCTCCAAGGTCTGGCGAGCCTGAGCGGCAGCAAACCTAAGCGCTTCGCCAGGTGTGGGTTCGGTGGGCAGCTTGCCGGTCAGAGCTCGTGTAACCGCGGCCGCCAGCGTTGCGGGTTGAAATGGCTTTGTTAGTAGAAAGGTCGGTTCTGGGCGCTTGTCCGTCAGAAGACGCTCCGGAAAGGCCGTTGCAAAGACTGTTGGAACATTGCGCACCTTGAGCATTGACCATACGGCGTCGCGGCCAGACGAGCCATCAGCCAATTGCAAGTCTGCCAGAACGAGGTCGGGTTGATGCTCTAAGAACTGAGCATAAGCCTCGCTCGCAGTGCCTGCTATTCCGACAATATGATGCCCGGCCTCCGTGAGGGTGTGTGCGATGTCCGCCGCGATGACGGGCTCGTCTTCGACGACGAGGATGCGCGCCGATGCAGAGGGGGAGTCTAAGAAGGGCGTTTCGCTCATGGCAGAAGTATTCGACCTTGCAACGCGAGCGCAGACAAGTGGCATGGACCCCTTGCCGCGCAAGCACCTGACTATTACTCACGCCCCACGCCGGCTGGCCCACGCCCCCTCCCGCGCTAACTCGCCGCCCATGAGCCGCAAGAAACACATCGACGAGTTCGAGATCGAGGTCGGGGGCGAGCCCTATGTCTGGTGGCTGCAGCGCCGGCCGCAGTGGTCCAGCGATCCGGCCGAGCGGCGGGGCATGGGGATCGCCGTGCGTCATCGGGAGGGCCGGCGCGAGGCGGTGCTGGAGTTCCCGCCGGGGCCGCAGCCCAGGTTCGGCCTGCGCCAGCTTCAGGCCTCGCAGATCGCGCCGGAACTGGTCGCCAAGGCCATCGCCTCGGCCCTCGAAGCCGGGTGGGAGCCGCTGTCGCGTGGCAAGGCGGTGATCATCGCCGTCGACGCCGAGGGCGGGTGAGGGGCCGGCGCCACCGCCGACCCAGATCAGGACACCGAACTCGATCATCGATGACTGGGGCTCGCCGCCCTCAGCCCGCCGCCTCCGCCTCGCAGGGCACGAGCTCCGTGTGGCCGAAGCCCTGAGTGTAGTCCAGCACCGAGATCACCGTGGGCGTGAGGCGGAAGATGGCCACCTCAGCGGGGGCGGGGAGGGTGAAGGTCATGCCTTCCTGCGCCGGATAGCGCGCGAAGAGCAGGCCGAGCGCGCGGGCGCCCTCGGCCTCGTCGGTCACGCGGCGCGCTCGGGCGGCCATGGAGAGGCCCTGGATCTGCATGACCTGGGGCGTGTCGTCGTCGATGGCCAGCGAGACGCGGTCGTCGCGGGCCAGGTTGGCCGCCTTCTGGCTCTCCTGGCCGCACAGGAAATAGAGGGTCAGTCCGTCATTGGCGTAGCCGACGCTGGTGGTCTGGGGCCAGCCGTCGGGCCTGAGCGTCGCCAGGCGCATCGTCCGGTGGGTATCGAGCAGGGAGACGATCTTCTGTTTCAGGCGCGCGTCCATGGAAGGCTCCATCGGTTCGCCGCCATCCTGGCGCGCACTCGCGCCGGCGCATTGACCTGGCGCAAGAGCGCGCCCCTCCGCGCGGTAAGCCGTCGCAGGGCCGTTGGCGCCCGGCGCGACGCACGCTAGATCGTGGGCGCGGGGTGAGGGCGCCCGCGGAGGTCTGTCTGATTTGAATCCTCCCGAAAGATGGGTCGCGATCGCCGGCGTCGCCGTGCTGAGCGCTGTGGCCTTGGCGGGTTTCGCCATCGCCATCTATGCGGCCTGGCTGTTCCACGACATGCCCGATGCGGCCGACCTGGTGGACTACCGCCCGCCGACCGCCACGCGCGCCTATGCCTGGGACGGCACCCTGATCGGGGAGTTCTCGCGCGAGCGGCGCATCTACGTGCCTTACGACAACATGCCGCCGCACCTGGCCCAGGCCTTCCTGGCCGCCGAGGACCGCAACTTCTTCCGCCATTCGGGCGTCGATCCGATGGGCCTGACCCGGGCCATGGCCAAGAACGTGCTGAACGCCGCTCAGGGGCGAAGGCTGGAGGGCGGCTCGACCATCACCCAGCAGGTGGCCAAGAACGTGCTGCTCACCAGCGACGCCACGCTGGGGCGCAAGTTCAAGGAGGCGATCCTCGCCGGGCGCCTGGAGAAGACGCTCAACAAGGAGCAGATCCTCGAGCTCTATCTGAACGAGATCTGGCTCGGCTACCGCTCCTATGGCGTGGGCGCTGCGGCCTACAACTATTTCGGAAAGTCGATCTCCGACCTGACGCTGGCCGAGGCCGCCTATCTGGCCGCCCTGCCCAAGGGGCCGGACAACTACCATCCGACCCGCCGCAAGGCCCAGGCGAAGGCGCGGCGCGACTGGGTGCTGAACCAGATGGCCGACCTGGGCTGGGTCGGCCGCGCCGAGGCCAACGCCGCCATCGCCGAGGACCTGAAGGTCCAGCCCGCCCCCCGCCGCGCGCAGTACCGCGACGCCGACTTCTTCGTGGAGGAGGTCCGCCGTCGGGGCCTCTCCACCCTGGGCGAGCGGCTGAACGAGGGCGGCTACTACATGCGCACCACCCTGGACCCGCGGCTGCAGAGCGCCGCGCGGGTGGCCCTGATGAACGGGCTGGAGGCCTATGACCGCCGCCACGGCTGGCGCGGGGCCTGGGGCCGGGTGGAGATCGCGCCGGGCTGGGAACAGGCGGCCCGCAGCAAGTCGCCGCCCGCCGAACGCCGCACCTGGCGCGCCGCCGCCGTCACCGAGGTGTCCGGCTCCCAGGTCCGCGTGCAGGTGGCCGAGACCGGCGATGTGGGCGCCCTGGCCTCGGCGGACGTCTCCTGGGCCCGGGCCGGCAAGGGGCTGAATGTCGGCGACCTGATCTTCGTCGAGCCGGCGGAGAGCGGCGGCTACCGGCTGAAGCAGGTGCCGATCGTCAACGGCGCCCTGGTGGCCATGGAGCCGCACTCCGGTCGTGTGCTGGCGATGGTCGGCGGCTATTCCTTCTCGCTCTCCAGCTTCAACCGCGCCACCCAGGCCAAGCGCCAGCCGGGCTCGGCCTTCAAACCGATCGTCTACGCCGCGGCGCTGGAGAACGGCTACACGCCCGCCAGCGTGGTGATGGACTCCGCCATCACCCTGCGCGGCGGCGACGGCCGCGACTGGACGCCGGAGAACTACAACCGCCAGTACTATGGCGCGCTCACCCTGCGCCGCGGGCTGGAGCTCTCGCGCAACGCCATGACGGTGCGGCTGGCCTATGCGCTGGGCGTGCGCAAGGTGCGCGACCTCGCCATCAAAATGGGCGTGGTCGACGACGCCCAGCCGGTGCTCTCCATGGCGCTCGGCGCGGTGGAGACCACGCCCTTCCGCCTCACCGCCGCCTACGCCGCCTTCATCAACGGCGGCCGGCGGATCGAGCCGCACCTGATCGAGCTGGTCCAGGACCGCGAGGGCAAGACCATCTTCCGCGCCGACCGCCGCGACTGCCCGCGCTGCATCTCAGGCTTCAACGGCGACGAGAGCCCCCGCGTGGACCCGGCCGGCGAGCAGGTGCTCGACCCCATCGTCGCCTATCAGATCGCCTCCATGCTGGAAGGCGTGGTCCAGCGCGGCACGGCGGCCTCGGCCTCGGTGCTCGGCCGCCCGGCCGGCGGCAAGACCGGCACCACCAACGAGTACCGCTCGGCCTGGTTCGTCGGCTTCACGCCCCAGGTGGTGGCCGGCATCTTCGTCGGTTTCGACGACAACCGCAGCCTGGGCCACGGCGAGACCGGCACCACCGCGGCCGTGCCGATCTTCATCGAGTTCATGCAGGAAGCCGCCAAGCCCTGGCCCAAGGCCGAGCTGAAGCCCCCGGCCAACGCCAAGTTCGCCACCGTCCGCGGCATTCGCGAGGCCTTCAAGCCCGGCACCGAGCCCCAGCCGGCTCCCCTGATCGCGCCCGGCGGGCCCCAGCCCTACAGCCAGGTCTGGCCCGACGGCCAGATCACCGGCGCGCCTGCGCCCCCCGCCGCCGCCCCGCCCAAAAAGCAGGACGACATGAGCGGGCTGTACTGAGCCTTCTTCCTCCCCCGTAAACGGGGGAGGAAAAGAGGCCGGCCCTTGCCTCGCCCCCCCGGCGCGGGCTATCAGCGCCGGCTCAACTTTCGGAGTGTCCCATGAGAGCGGATGTCGAGGCTGCCAAGGCCGACATCGAGCAGTCGATCGAACTGCTCAGGAGGCGTCTTTGACTGGGAACCAGCCCTCCGACGCCTCGACGAACTGAACGCCCGGGTCGAGGACCCGACCCTCTGGGACAATCCCGCCCAGGCCCAGGCCATCAGCCGCGAACGCTCCAAGCTCGCCGCCTCCGTGGAGGCCGTGCAGTCGCTGGAGCGCGACCTGGCCGACGCCGTCGGCTATGCGGAACTGGCCGACGAGGAGGGCGACGAGGCCTCGCTCGAAGAGGCCCGCGCCCAGCTTAAGGCCATCAAGGAGCGCGCCGCCCGCGCCGAGCTGGAGGCCCTGCTGTCCGGCGAGGCCGACGGCAACGACGCCTTCGTGGAAATCAATTCCGGCGCCGGGGGCACCGAGTCCAACGACTGGGCCGGCATGCTGATGCGCATGTACGCCCGCTGGGCCAACGCGCATGGCATGAGCGTCGACTTCCTGGAAGAGACCGCCGGCGAACAGGCGGGCATCAAGTCGGTCACCATGCAGGTCAAGGGCCCCAACGCCTATGGCTGGCTGAAGACCGAGGCCGGCGTCCACCGCCTGGTGCGCATCTCGCCCTTCGACGCGGCGGCCAAGCGGCACACCAGCTTCGCCTCGGTCTGGGTCTATCCGGTGGTCGACGACACCATCGAGATCGACATCAACCCCGCCGACGTGCGCACCGACACCTACCGCGCCTCCGGCGCCGGCGGCCAGCACGTGAACAAGACCGACTCCGCCGTCCGCCTGACCCACATCCCCACCGGCGTGGTGGTGGCCTGCCAGGCGGGGCGCTCGCAGCACGCCAACCGCGACGAGGCCTGGAAGATGCTGCGCGCCCGCCTCTACGAGCTGGAGCTGCAGAAGCGCGAAGCCGCCCAGCAGGCCCTGGAGGACCAGAAGACCGACATCGGCTGGGGCCACCAGATCCGCTCCTACGTCCTCCAGCCGTACCAGATGGTGAAGGACCTGCGCACCGAGGTGGAGACCTCCGACACCCAGGGCGTCCTCGACGGCGACCTCGACCGCTTCATGGGCGCGGCGCTCGCCCAGCGCGTCGGGGCGACGCGGGAGGGGTAGGGGACCTCAAGCCCCGCCGTCGCGCGCGGCGATCTCGGCTTCGATGATCTCGATCAGGGCCTCGCAGCGGCGCGCCTCCTGCGTCTCTCCGGCCTGGTCGAGCAGGTCGCGGGCCTGCCGCAGGCGGTCGCGCGCGGTCCGGCTCGTCGCGGTGGACTCGGCGAAGGGCAGGGTCAGGTGCTCGGCCTGGCTGAGCTCGACGGCCGCGAGCGCCCAGTCCACCGGGTCCTGGCGAGGGTCGATCTCGTCGAGGATGCTGAGCCGGGCGCCGAGCGCCCTTACGATGTCGTCCTTTTCGCCAAACAGCCTGAAGCGGTGCGTGTGCGCGGCGCCTAGCCCTTCGTGGGCTTCGCGCACGCGGGCCGGCCAGTGGCCGGCGCCCACGGTCTGCAGGGCCGCGAAATAGGCCTGCAGGGCCCGGTCGAGCCAGGCGCGCGCCGTCTCCGCTTCGCCGGCGGCGTCGGCGGCGAAGCAGCATGCATTGCCCAGGTTGAGGAGGCACCGCGCCGTCTCGCCCCTGTCGGCCTGGGTCTTGGCCGACAGGGCGCCGGCGGCTTCGAACAGCTGCGCCGCCTCGGCGAAGTGGCCGAGCGCCTGCGCGCCTTCGGTGCGCCGGCCGAGGATCTCGTGCGCGACCCCGCGGCCCACCCAGAGGCCGACGCGCAGGGTCAGGTCGGCCTCGTCCAGCAGGCTTTCGGCCCTGGCGAAGGCGTCCAGGGCGTCGGTCAGCCGCAGGCTCCCGTCGTACCCGGCGTCCAGCTGGCCCAGCCGCGCCAGGATCTCCGCGTGGTGCTGGTGCGCGCGGAAGCGGAGCCGGGGCGGCGCGGCCTCCGGCATGTGGCTGAACGCGGTCTCGACGTAACCCAGCGCCTCGGTCAGGATCTCGACCGTGCTCTCCGCGTGCGACAGCTCGGCCTTGGTCGTCAGCAGCTTGGAGATGCGCAGCACGATCTCCACTCGCGGCAGGATCGAAGCCGGCTCCGGATCGTCCCGCAGGAACGCGTCGGGCAGCGGGGTCAGGCCCGGCTCGAGCACGGCCTGGCCGAGGGCCGAGATCGCCCTGTCGATGAGTTTCGCAGCGACGTGGCCCTGGCTGAAATGCGCCTCGGCGACGGCGTTCTCCGCTTCCTCCACATGGGCCGCGGCCCGTAGGCCGGCCTCGGCCGTGGCCGGATCGGCGGCCACGGCGGCGCAAGCCAGCCGATTGTCCAGCAGGATGGCGGCCGCCCATTCCGGATGCTGGGCGGCGATCTCGCGCAGGGCGTGGATGGCGCACAGCCGAGCGCGCGGCGTCTGGCCTCCGTCCGCGGCCGTCTGGGAAAGCAGGCCCATGGCGTTGGCGTCCCCGCCCAGCGCCAGGCGGCGCACCCGCCCGATCGACGGCAGCACCTGCGCCGGCTCCCGGCTGGACAGCGCCGCCTCCTCGCGGCGCAGGTCCTGCCCCCGGCCGATCCGGCGGGCGATCTCGACGGCCTTGAGCAGGCCCCCGATGACCATCAGGTCGATCGCCATCCGCAGGGCGAACGCCACCACGCCGCCGTTCGGCAGCACCGCGCGCACGCCGGACGGGTCCTGGTAGCCCAGCACCTCCACATTGCCGACGATGGGCAGGGAGACGAACGCCTCCGACAGGATGTGGACGAGATAGCCGCCCGCGCCCTCCGCGCCGGGGCCTTCGAAGGCGTGGGCTCCGGTCAGGCGCCAGACCAGCAGGCTCGCCAGCATGAACACCGCCGCCAGGGCCGCCAGCGCCTCGTCGCCATAGTCCTCCCCGCGGGGAAAGCGGCGATCCTCGACCTTGAGCCCCAGCGCGCGGTCCTCCTCGTCCCAGGCCCAGCGCCGGAACACCGCCAGCACCGCCGCAAGGCCGAGCGTCAGGGCCGCCACCCCGAGCGGCCAGGGCGCCAGCGCGCCTATGAGGCCCAGGGCGAGCAGCACGCCCAGCAGCCGCGCCCACCGCCGCCAGGCCTTGCCCTCGTCCAGCCCCAGCCAGCCTGCGACCGACACCGCCAGGCCTTGGTCCACGCGCCCCAGCCGCGGCCGGACCCAATCCAGGGCCGGCTCGAAGGCGCGATGCCCGCTGGCGATCAGCAGCTTGCCGAACAGGAAGATCCCCGCCGCGCCCCCCAGGGCGAAGGCGAATTGCTGGATGGCGCCCATGGTGCGGGAGCTCCCCTCTGTGCAAGCTGAGCCGTCGAGGCGAGGCGCAGATCAGCACGGCGGGGCCTGATTTCAAACAGCCTCGGGATCTCGCAGACCTCGACCCTCGAGGCCGGCGATCTGCGCCCGGCGACGTCTCATGATCGCCGCCGACGTCGTGAGAACCACGATGGCGATCGCGCCAGTAAGCCAGACGAACAAGATCTTGCGCGCGTCGAACAGGATCAGCGTGTCGAGACCGACCTTGCCGGTCTGCCAGAAGGTCCACTCGCCGCCGATCTCGCGCGCCAGGGTCGAGCTTCCGGTGGTGAGCACGATGACGCCGTTCCCCGTCGCGGGGTCGAGGCGCGCCGTGGTGTTGATGGCGGGATAGTTCTGGCCGTCGTGGCCGATCACGAAGCCCTCGCGTGTGGGCGCATAGAGGCTTTCGCCCAAACCCCAGATCGGCAGACCAAGCAGATAGGCTTGCGGCGTCGCCATCCGTCTCAGCGTTTCCGGCGTCAGCACGCCGCGTCCCGACGGGGCGTTCGGCCGCCCTGGCGCCTGGGATTGCAGGAAAAGGCTGAGATCGGCGGCGGAGGTGTAGAGCGATGCGGCGCCCGTCGCGGCGAACCGGTAGTGCGTCGCCGCCGAACCATCCGCATCGAAGATGTCGGCGAGCCTGCTCGGGTCCGGATCGACGAAGGTGCTGTCGGCCATGCCCAGAGGTTCGAAGATCTCGCGCCGCATGAAGGCCTCGAAGCTCTCCTGGCTGACCTCCTCGATCATCAGTTGCAGAATGAGATAGCCGCCGCCCGAATAACGCCATCCGGAGCCGGGTTCGGCGCCGACCCGGATCTCGCCGTCGGCGGAGGGGAGCACGTCCGTCGTCTTCGTCAGTTCCTGTTCGAGCGACGGGAGGGCCTGACCGGGCTCGAAGCCTCGAAAACCCAATCCATCGGTCAGGCCCGAATTGTGCGCGAGCAGTCTCCGCACCGTGACCTTGTCGAGATCGTATTCGCTCGCAGGCAGTCGCCAGCGCGACAGGTAGCGGGATACGGGCGCGTCCAGGTCGACGCGGCCCTGTTCGGCCAGCTTCATCACGCCCCAGGCCGTCAGCCATTTGCTCAGGGACGCGACCTGGAAGATCGTGTGCTCGTCGACCTCGCGGCCGTGAGACGCGAAGAAGTCTGCTGCGGGCCTGCCTTCGGAAAGCAGCAGGATGGCGATATTGCCCTTGGACTCGTCCTCATACCGACCCGACGCCCATTGCAGGAACCCAGGGGAGTCCCCGTCGGACGCCACCTGCTGGCGCATCCAGCCGTTGCGTGCGCCAAGGCCGACGAGCACGGTCCACAGCGCCAGTAAGGTCAGCGCAATCAACACCGGTCGCCGCATTGTCGCCCCCCGAGCATTCGGAGACGAAGCCTAGGTCCATCGCCCATGTTTTTCGAGGTCTGAGATTTGAAGCCCGGCGGCGAAACGGCTGCGATTGCTACGCACTAGGCACGAACGCCTCGGTTTAATCATAAGGCTCACCGATCTTCCGGTCATCGTCAGAGACCCAAGCCCTCGGGTCTTGCGCCGAGGTCAAGGCTGGAGTCGATCCGTTCGCTCTCTGCGGAAAGGCAGCGATAGCGTCCCCGGCCATGCAACTGCATAGAGCCGATTCTTTTTAACAACTTCCCGCCAATTTTTGGGCTCCATATGGATTGGACTTTGTTGCTAGTCCGACGCCGACGCTCGCCATATGACCTCGGGCTCGCCAATTGGATACAGCCTGGTGGGATCCCCGGGCACTGACCCAAGTTTTGACAGCAAAATTTCTTTAAGCCCTCCCTTGTCAATATCCTTGATGCAGTTTTTCGCGGCCTGCCACTCGTCTCTTTCTGTCAAGAGCGAAAGCATTTGGAGCCCCACATCTGTGAGTAGATATACAGAAGGTGTATACCTTGTGCCGCTTTCACCGCGTAATATTATAACAACGTCATTGGTATTGATGTATTCCTTGCCATCTTCATTAAATGTATAAATCTTTATTCTATTACCATCTAATCCAGTCAAAAGACCCGCTACCTCTAACCTGTTCAAGACGTAGAACTCGTGCCCCTCAATTCGACCGCCGCGTTTTTTAGGCGCGAAGTCGGAAAACACACGCTGCGCAAACTCTTCGAAGCACTGCGCCGTTTCCTGATCTACCTCCGATAAGAAGCGCAGCGATCTGAGTGAAAAAGTGCCTGTCTTTCTCGCTTCACCAGCCAGAACTCGGCCCCAGAGGGTTTGCATTCGTTCGCTAGATGCATCCTCTGCATAGCGTTCAAAAATGTTCATCCAATCGGCATCGGGCTCCGAGGTTTCGTCACACTTCCCTTCCCCATGCTTTCGTGCAGTTTCCTCGGCTGCGGCCTTTAGGACTGCCTCTTTGTTTATTTGCTTTCGAAGCCCATTCCCGAGAATTGACCACAGCGCCCTGTCGACAATATTGGGATCCGCTATCGCTTGGCTTGCTGCTGCTTTAGCAAGTTCGTTGCGCACATAGGTGCGGGCAGCGGTGCCGTCCTCCACACCCTGAACTGCGCGCTGGAGCCACGCCGCAGGATAGGCCACAGCGCCACCAAGGAGACGATAAGCTGCGCCAACTAGTCCTTTTGCAACAGGCACAGGTAATCCCGATATCGTTTCGTTCAAAACCGCAACCGCAACCGCCTTCGACTGTTCGCCAGGATCACCGCTATTCTTGGACATGCGCTCCTCCCGCAACTCTCCCTCAAGCCCGCTCATTTCACTCGCGACCAGCCCCTCGATCCAAAGCTTAACCTTGAGAGGCTTTGGGGCCATGCGCAACCTCCGCGTCCTGCCTACATCCGCCTCTCTCAGCCATCGCCCGACCGCCGTCCAGGAACGCCCCCATGACCCAAGCCCACTGCGAATGGGGCCTCGCCGGCCTCCAGGCCCTGCGCGAGCGGTGCGCCGTCGTGGTGGTGGTCGACGTGCTGTCCTTCTGCACCGCCGTGGACGTGGCGGTCACGCGCGGGGCGCGGATCTGGCCGTTTGCGCATGGCGACGAGGCGGCCGCGGCGGCGGAGGCGGCGCGGGTGGGGGCGGTGCTGGCCGCGCGGCGGCGCTCGGGCCTCCAGCTCAGCCTTTCGCCGGCGAGCCTGGCGCGCGTGGAGCCCGGCGCCTCGGTGCTGCTGCCCTCGCCGAACGGCTCGCGCCTGTCGCTGGAGGGCGAGGGGCGCCCGGTGCTGGCCGGCTGCCTGCGCAACGCCGGCGCGGTGGCGCGAGCCGCGCTGCGCCTGGCGGGCGGCGGGGACATCGCCGTGATCCCGGCCGGCGAGCGGTGGCCCGACGGCTCCCTGCGCCCGGCGGTCGAGGACCTGATCGGCGCCGGCGCGGTGATCGACCGGCTGGGCGTGGCGGCGAGCGCCGAGGCGAAGGTCGCCCGCGAGGCGTTCGCGGCGGCGCAAGGGTCGGGCCTGGCCGAGCGCCTGCGCGACTGCCTCTCCGGCCGCGAGCTGATCGGCCGCGGCTTTGCGCAGGATGTGGAGATCGCCGCCGAGCTGGACGTCAGCCGCACCGCCCCGCTGTTGCAGGGCGGCGCCTACGCGCAGGCCTAGAGCGAGCGGCCGCCGACCGCGTCGGAGGGGTTTTCGGCCGCCAGGGTCAGGGCCGGGGCGGGGCGCTGGAACTTCAGGCTGCGGCCCTGGAAGAAGGCGCCCTGTTCGATGGCCAGCTGCTCGTGGGTGATGTCGCCGTCCACATGCGCGGTGCCGTAGAGGCGGACCTGCTTGGCGGTGACGGAGCCGGCCACGCGGCCGCGGATCTCGACGGTCTCGGCCGTCACCGAGCCTTCCACCAGGCCGGTCTCGCCGATGGTCAGGCTGCCGATGCGCACGTCGCCGCGGATCTCGCCGTCCAGGTGCAGGTCGCCTTCGCCGGCGACCGCGCCCTCTATGGTCAGGTTCTC
The DNA here is from genome assembly GCF_046290725.1 of Phenylobacterium sp. Lineage (GTDB taxonomy): Bacteria > Pseudomonadota > Alphaproteobacteria > Caulobacterales > Caulobacteraceae > Phenylobacterium. The sequence continues at coordinate 1,027,942 of NZ_JBKBUH010000002.1, read as the reverse complement.
GGCGATCAGCGAGCAGGCCACGGAGGCCTTGCGCGGCGCCTCGGCCGCGGCGTCGGGGCGGGCGGCGCCCGCGTCGGGAAGCTTGGTCTTAGCCGGCTTTGAGAACATGTTCCCCCGCCTTCAGGAAGCGACCGGGGTTCTGGGCGCGCCCATTGACCCAGATCTCGTAATGCAGGTGCGGCCCGGTGGAGCGGCCGGTGGAGCCCATGGCCCCGATGCGCTGGCCCACGCCCACACGCTGGCCCGGCCGCACGCCGATCGACTGCAGGTGCGCGTAGCGGGTCTTGAAGCCCTGGCCGTGGTCGATCTCGATGGTGTTGCCGTAGCCGGAGCGGACGCCGGTGAAGGAGACCACGCCCGGCGCCGTCGCCTGGATCGGGGTGTTGTAGCCGCCGCCGAAGTCCAGCCCCGAATGGAAGGCCGGGCGGCGGGTGAAGGGATCGAAGCGCACGCCGAAGCCGCTGGTCTGGCCGGTATAGGTGGGCTTGGCGAGCGGCAGCTTCTCGGCGGTCTGCGAAAGCGCCCGGGCCTCGGAGAGGTTGGTGGCGGCAGCCTGGATGCGCTGGGCGAAGGCCTCGTCCACGTCCAGCACCACGGCCAGCGCGCGGGGGTCCTTGGCCTCGATCAGCGGGCCGCCCAGCGAGCCGCCCTTGGGCACGTAGGAGCCCGGCGTCAGGCCGGCCAGGCGGAAGGCCACGCGCAGGCGGTCGGCGCGGGTCTTGGCGTAGTCGTTGGCCGCGTCGATCAGGCGCTCCTGGCTGGCGCGCACCAGCTCGATGCGGCGCACCGAGCTCGCCCCCTCCGGCGGGGTGGCGGCGCGGGCCAGCGCCGGCGCCAGGGCCTCGGCCGCGCCGGGCGAGCCCTTGGCCTCGGTCAGCAGCATGGCCAGCGCGGCGTGGCGCTTCTCCACCACCTCGGCCAGCACGTCGGCCGAGCCCTCGGCGGCGTTCAGCTGGGCCACGGCGCTGTTCAGCCGCGCCTCGCGGTCGGCCACATAGCGCTCGTACTGCGACTTCACCTTCAGCACTTCCCGGTCGCTGGCCGAGAGGGAGAAGGCGTTCATCACCATGGCCGCGGTGCTGACGCCCACCCACAGCGCGCCCACGGCCACGGCGGCGGCGGCGGAGATCTGCTTGGCGGGGGTCAGGACGAAGGCCCGCATCTCGCCGCCGGAGCGGACATAGAGGTGGCGTTCGGGGAAAAGCTCTTCGAGCGATCGGCGGAGGCGCGCGAAGCGTGTCATGCTCACCGTATCGGTTACGGAACTGGTCCGCGCGATATGCGATGAGTTTTTCTGCGCATGCAAGAGGCTTCGCCATCCGAATCGGGGGCGAAGCGTCACAGGTCAGCATCCGGCCGGGATGATGAACCAAATCTGAACGGCCGCGCTTTGCGATCGCGCAAGCCGGCCGCGGCGCATGCCTTCAGATAGGCGAGGGCTGCGACGGTTCAACAACCGCCAAGCCTGCGGGGCGGTTCCAGGGCGGGCGACGCGTTCGCGCCGACGGCCTAGCTTTCCAGGGCCTGGGCGGCTTTCAGCACCTCGGCGGCGTGGCCGGCGACCCGCACCTTGCGCCAGATCCTGCGCACCACGCCCTGGCCGTCGATCAGGAAGGTCGAGCGCTCGATCCCCATATAGGTGCGCCCGTACATGTTCTTCTCCACCCAGGCGCCGAAGGCCTCGATCATGGCGCCTTCGGGGTCGGAACCGAGCGGGACGGCGAGCTTGTGCTTGGCGGTAAACTTCCCGTGACTGGCCACGCTGTCCTTCGAGACGCCCAGCACGGCCACGCCCGCCTTGGCGAAGTTGGGGGCCAGTTCGGTGAAGTCCTGCGCCTCGCGGGTGCAGCCCGGCGTGTCGTCTTTCGGATAGAAATAGACCACCAGCGGCCGGCCGGCGAAGTCGCCCCGCCGCACCGGCCCGTCCGCGCCCTGCACCTCGAAGTCGGGCGCCTTGGCCCCTTCGGCGAGTTCCGCCATCTCCGTTCCTCCTAGACCGGCTTCACCAGCACGATCTTCTTCTTGCCGGCCGCCAGCTTCACCACGCCGTCCACGAGATCGGCCTCGGTGATCATGCGGTTGGCGTCGGGCTCGGCCTTGTCGTTGACGCGCAGGCCGCCCCCCTGCGCCAGGCGCCGGGCCTCGCCGCGGGAGCCCGCCAGGCCGGCGTCGACCGCCAGGGCGGCCAGCACGATTCCCGCCGCCAGCTCGGCGGCGGGCGTCTCGTGAGTCGGCATGTCGCCGGAGACCGCGCCCACCTCAAAGGCCACGCGCGCGGCCTCCGCGGCCGCAGCAGCCGCCTCCGCCCCGTGCAGCAGGCGCGTCGCCTCATTGGCCAGCACCTTCTTGGCCTCGTTGATCTCCGCGCCCTGCAAGGCCTCGTAGCGGACGATCTCGTCGGCCGAAAGGTCGGTGAACAGGCGCATGAAACGGCCCACGTCCGCATCCTCGGTGTTCCGCCAGAACTGCCAGTAGTCGTAGGGGCTGCGCATCTCCGGGTTCAGCCAGACGGCGCCGCCCACGGTCTTGCCCATCTTCACGCCCGAGGCGGTGGAGAGCAGGGGGGTGGTCAGGCCGAAGGCGGGCTTGCCGTCCACTCGGCGGATCAGCTCCACCCCGTTGACGATGTTGCCCCATTGGTCGGACCCGCCCATCTGCAACACGCAGCCGTAGCGGCGCGACAGCTCCAGGAAGTCCACCGACTGCATCAGCATGTAGTTGAACTCGAGGAAGGTCATCGGCTGCTCGCGCTCCAGCCGCAGCTTGACGCTGTCGAAGGCCAGCATCCGATTGACCGTGAAGTGCACTCCGTAGTCGCGCAGGAACTCGATGTAGCCGAAGCGCTCCAGCCAGTCGGCGTTGTTGACCATCACCGCGTCGGTGGGCCCGTCGCCGAAGGTCAGGAACCGCTCGAACGTGCCGCGGATGCCGGCGAGATTCGCTTGGATCTGCGCGTCGGTCAGCAGCGGGCGCTGGCCCTCCTTGTCGGTCGGGTCGCCCACCTTGGTGGTGCCGCCGCCCATCAGCACGATCGGCTTATGCCCCGTCTGCTGCAGCCGGCGCAGGGTCATGACCGAGAACAGATGCCCCACGTGCAGCGAGGGCGCCGTGGCGTCGAAGCCGATATAGGCCGTGATCGGACCCTTGGCCGCCGCCTCGTCCAGCTCCGCCGGGTGGGTGATCTGGTTGATGTAGCCGCGCGCCTGCAGGGTGCGCAGGAACTCGGACTTGAAGGGCTGGTCGGCGGACATGACAGGAGACTCTGGTTTGGGCGCGTCGGGCTCTAGCACGCGCTCGGCAAGCTTTTCGAGGGACATCTGACAGGCTCCTTGGGCGGGTGGCCGGAGACCGTCATTTCCTTTGGGGGTGCGGGCGCCGACCGATCGGGGTGGCGCAAACGATGAAAGCCGCGCCTGCTGCTAGGGCAGGCGGTAATAGCGGGCCGAATTGGCGGAGCGGCGTTCGATCATGCTGGCTAGCTACGCCGCCCCGAGCATGGCAGTCAAGGCGCATGCGCGTTCTCGGCTTCATGACCGGCACCTCGCTCGACGCCTGCGACATGGCGGTCCTGGAGACCGACGGCGAAACCATCTCCGCCTTCGGCCCGGCGGGCGAGCGCAAGCTTTCCGAGCCCCTGCGCGAGCTGCTGCTGGCCGCCACCCAGGCCGCGCTGGCCTGGCCGCGCGGCGCGCCGGAGCCTGAGATCTTCGCCGAGGCCGCCGCCGCCGTGGCCCAAGAGCACTTCGAGGCCGCCGAGGGCTTCCTCGCCGAACATGGGCTTGCCTGGAGCGAGATCGACCTCGTCGGCATGCACGGCCAGACCGTCCTGCACGAACGCCCGCAGGCCGGCCGCCTGGGCCGCACGGTCCAGCTTGGCGACGCCCAGCAGCTCGCCGACGCCGCCGGCGTTCCCGTCGCCTTCGATTTCCGCACCGCCGACGTGGCCGCGGGCGGGGAGGGTGCGCCGCTCGCGCCGATCTACCACTTGGCCCGCGCCAAGGCTTCGGGCCTGTCGCCCCCGCTGGCGGTGCTGAACCTGGGCGGCGTGGCCAATGTCACCTTCTGGTCGGAGGACGGGGAGATCGCCGCCTTCGACACCGGCCCGGCCAACGGCATGATCGACCTGCTGGTCCAGGCCCGCGGCGCCGGCCGCTACGACGCCGGCGGCCGCTACGCCAGCGTCGGCCAGGTGGATGAGGCGGTGCTGAAGGTCCTGCTCTCCCACCCCTATTTCCAGGCGCCCGCGCCGAAGTCGCTGGATCGCTATGATTTCTCGCTGGAGCCGCTGGAGAAGCTGGAACTTGAGGATGCGGCCGCCACCCTGGTCGCCTTCACCGCCGAGGCGGTGGCCGCCGGCTTTTCCCTCATGGGCGCGCGTCCGACCGAGGTCGTGGTCTGCGGCGGCGGTCGGCACAACCCGCAGATCATGAAGGCCCTGGCCGAGCGGCTGCCCGCGCCGGTGCGCACCGCCGAGGATCACGGCTGGCGCGGCGATTCCATCGAGGCCGAAGCCTTCGCCTATCTGGCGGCCCGCTGCGCGCGAGGCCTGCCGATCTCGTTTCCGAAGACCACGGGCGCACCGGCGCCCATGACCGGCGGCCGCATCGTCCGGCCGCGCACCAGGACGGGGGACTAGAAACCATGTCGAAGAAAACCTGGCTGGCGGGCGTCGCCGCCGCCGTCGCCCTCGCCGCCGCCGCGCCGGCCGCGGCCCAGGAGGCTCCGCCGCCGCCCGCCGCCTACGACGCCGCCGTTTTCGCCGCGGCCAGGGCGGTCCAGCCCAAGGTCGTCGCCTGGCGGCGCGACATCCACCAGCATCCGGAGCTTTCGAACCGCGAGGTGCGGACCGCCAAGGTGGTGGCCGACCACCTGCGGTCGCTGGGCCTGGAGGTGCGCACCGGCGTCGCCAAGACCGGCGTGGTCGGCATCCTGCGCGGCGGCAAGCCGGGCAAGGTGGTCGCCCTGCGCGCCGACATGGACGCCCTGCCGGTGGCCGAGCAGACGGGCCTCCCCTTCGCCTCCAAGGCGACGGCTGAATACAACGGCCAGACGGTGCCGGTCATGCACGCCTGCGGCCACGACAGCCACGTGGCGATCCTGATGGGCGCGGCCGAGGTCCTGGCCGGCATGAAGGACCAGATCGAAGGCACGGTGGTCTTCGTCTTCCAGCCGGCCGAGGAAGGCCTGCTGGCGGGCGAGGAGGGCGGCGCGCCGCTGATGATCAAGGAAGGCGTGCTCGCCAACCCGAAGGTCGACGCCATCTTCGGCCTGCATTCCGTGCCGGGCCCGGTCGGCGCGCTCTTCTGGCGGGCCGGTCCGATGATGGCCGCCTCCGACCGCTACGAGATCCATCTGAAAGGCCGTCAGGCGCACGGCTCCACCCCCTGGGTCGGCATCGACCTGGCGTCGATGACCGCCGACATCGTCCAGGCCTTCAACACCATCGCCGCCCGGCAGATGAACGTGGCCAAGAGCCCGACGGTCCTGACGGTCGGCACGATCCACGGCGGCCTGCGCTACAACATCATCCCCGAGGACTTCGCCCTGCAGGGCACCCTGCGGACCTTCGATCCCGATATGCGCAAGGACGTCATCGCCCGGGCGGAGAAGGCCGTGGCCACCATCGCCGATCGCTACGGCGCGACGGCTCGCTTCGAGTGGGGCACGCCCAATCCGGTCACCGACAACGACCGCGAACTGACCGCCCGCATGAAGCCGACGCTCGCCCGCGCCGCGGAAGGGCGGATCCGCGACGACATCGACTACATCATGGGCGCGGAGGATTTCTCCTACTACCAGCGCGAAGTCCCGGGCTTCTTCTACGACCTCGGTGTCGGCGACCCCAAGGGCGCCAACCACTCGCCCTTCTTCGACGTCGACGAGGCGGCCATGGAGACCGGCGTGCGCGCCCAGGCGCTGCTGGCCCTGGATTTCCTCAAAGGAAGCTGAGGGCGAGGCGAAGCGGCGCTAGAATCACTGCGCTGGAGGGTTGGCGCCTGCCGGCGCCAGCGGCTCCGCCGCCCTCGCAGGCTTCGCCCGCTCGCCCTCACCTGGCCTTTCGGCCTGTCCTCTCCCGCAAGCGGGAGAGGAAGAGAGCTCACTATCATCCTCCTCTCCCGCGAGCGGGAGAGGAGGCCCGAAGGGCAGGTGAGGGCGAGGCGAAAGCCGAGGCCGCCGCAGGCGGGCGGCGCGAAGCGGCGCGCAAACCCTCTTGCCGACCGGCATGCGATCTGGAACATTTGCAGAACATGACCCGCCTGCTCGCCACCCGACGCGCCCGCGCCCTGCGGGCCGACCAGACCCGCGCCGAGGCCTGCCTCTGGCGCGCGCTACGGGACCGCCGCCTCGGCGGATGGAAGTGGCGGAGGCAGGTTCCCTGCGGCCCTTACATCCTCGATTTCCTGTGCGCCGAGGCGCGGCTGGTGGTCGAACTGGACGGAAGCCAGCACGCCGAGGCCGAAGCCTATGATGCGCGCCGAACCCGACATCTGGCGGCCCGGGGGCTGACGGTCCTGCGGTTCTGGAACGGCACGGTCCTGGAATCGCGATCTAGCGTCTGCGACTCCATCCTCGCCCATTGCAGCGACGCCGGCCCCGGCCCCCATCGCCCGCGTCCTCCTCCTCCTCCTCCTCCTCTCCCGCGAGCGGGAGAGGATGCCCGAAGGGCAGGTGAGGGCGAGGCGAAGCCGAAGCCGCCGTCAGGCGGGCGGCGCGAAGCGGCGCTCTAAGGCGACTCTCAGGCCGGCTCGGCCGCAAGCCGCTTGTCGAGATAGGCGCCGACCCGGCCTTCCACGTCGGGCAGGTTCTCGACCCAGAAGTGCGACGCGCCGTCCACCACCTCGTAATCGATGACGATGCCCTTCTGGGTGCGCAGCTTCGAGACCACCCGCTCCACCTCCACAGGGGGAACCACCGTGTCGGCGCCCCCGTGCAGGATCAGGCCGGAGGCCGGGCAGGGCGCCAGGAAGCTGAAATCGTACATGTTCGTTGGCGGCGAGACCGAGATGAAGCCATCGGTCTCCGGGCGCCGCATCAGAAGCTGCATGCCCACCCAGGCGCCGAACGAGTATCCGGCGACCCAGCACTGCGAGGCGGCGGGGTTGGTGGCCTGCAGCCAGTCCAGCGCCGTGGCTGCGTCGGCCAGTTCGCCGATGCCGGAGTCGAATTCGCCCTGGCTTCGGCCCACGCCGCGGAAGTTGAACCTCAGGACCGAGAAGCCGCGCTTCATGAACAGGTGGTAGAGCTGCACCGCCACGGGATTGTTCATGTGGCCGCCGGCCTTGGGGTGCGGATGCAGGATCAGCGCGATCGGCGCCGTCTCGCTCTTGCCCTGGGAGTACCGGCCTTCGATCCGCCCGGCCGCGCCGGTCAGAACCACCTCTGGCATGCCATTCCTCAATGTCGCGCGCAGGCCGGAATACTTGACTACTGCGCTTGGTCTTCCTAGATCGCGGCTGTCCGTCGGCGTCGGCGGCAGGCGCTTGCAAGGCGGGGCCTGTAACATAGGCGGCCGGCGAAATGCTCGAAAAATCGTTCGGGCCCGAGGAGTAGAATGCGGCTATCCACCAAGGGACGTTATGCGGTCATGGCCATGGCCGACCTCGCGCGGCGCGAAGGCGCGTTGGGCGAAGGCGACCGGGCGGTGGCGCTGGCGGAGATCGCCGCCCGCCAGCAGATTTCGCTCTCCTATCTCGAACAGCTTTTCGCCCGCCTGCGCCGGCGCGGCCTGGTGGTCAGCGCCCGCGGCCCCGGCGGCGGCTATCGCCTCGCCCGGGAGGCCGAGGCCACCAGCATCGCCGAGATCGTCCTGGCGGTGGACGAGCCCCTGCGCGCCACCCGCTGCAGCGCCAAGTCCAAGGGCTGCATGCTGAAGGGCGAGCGCTGCCTGACCCACGACCTTTGGGAGGAGATGGGCCGCCACCTGCAGTCCTATCTCGCCTCCGTCTCGCTCGCCGACGTGGTGAGCGGCCGACTCGCCCGTCCCGAACCTCAGGCGGAGGTGGCATGAGCGGGATCTATCTCGACTACAACGCCAGCGCCCCGGTGCGCCCCCAGGCCGTAGAGGCCGTGGCCGCCGCCCTGGCCGCCGGCGGCAATCCCTCGTCCGTGCATGCCGTCGGCCGCGCCGCCCGCGCGCGGGTGGAGCAGGCCCGCACCGAGGTCGCCGCCCTGGTTGGCGGCCCGGCTTCGACCGTGGTCTTCACCTCCGGCGGGACCGAGGCCAATGCGCTCGCCATCGAAAGCGCCGTCGCCACGGGATCGAAGCGCCTGATCGTCGGCGCCACCGAGCACGACAGTGTGCTGGAAGCCGCAAAGGCGACCGGGCTTCCCGTCGAGCTCCTGCCCGTCGACGCCCAGGGCGTGTCCGATCTCGATTGGCTGCGCGAACGGCTCGCCCGATGGGAGCCCGGCGACGGCCGTCCCTTCGTCGCCCTGATGCTGGCCAATAACGAAACCGGGGTCGTCCAGCCGGTGCGCGGGGCCTCCGAGATCGTCCAAGAGGCTGACGGCTGGCTGCATGTCGACGCCATCCAGGCGGCCGGCAAGATCCTCGTCGACTCCCGCCTTCTGGGCGCCGACACCCTTACCGCCTCGGCGCACAAGCTGGGCGGGCCGCAAGGCGTGGGCGCGCTCACCTTCGGCCCGCGCGCCACCCTGGTCCGGCGCCTGCACGGCGGCGGGCAGGAGCGCGGCCGCCGGGCCGGTACGGAGAACGTTCCGGGGATCGCAGGCTTCGCCGCCGCCGCCCGCGCCGCGCTTTCCGACCGCAACGACAACGCCGCCTGGCGCGACGCCGCCGCCGAGCGGCTGAAGGCCGAGGGCGCGATCGTCCTGGGCGACGGCGCGCCGCGCCTGCCCAACACCCTCTGCGTCGCCGCGCCGGACCATCCGGCCGAGCTGCAGGTCATGGCCCTGGACCTCGCCGGGGTGATGGTCAGCGCCGGCTCGGCCTGCTCCTCGGGAAAAGTCAAAGCCAGCCACGTGCTTTCGGCTATGGGTCATGCCGATCTCGCCGGCTGCGCCATCCGGGTCTCCGGAGGCTGGGCCACCACCGAAAGCGACTGGGCGGCCTTCGCCGACGCCTGGATCGAAATGCGTACCCGTCACGCCGCGCGTCGGCGCGCGCCTGCCGCGTGAGGAGTTAAGTCAGTATGGCCGCCGTCAAGCAGACCGTCGAACACGTCGAGAGCCTCGAAAAGTACAAGCACGGCTTCGTCACCGAGATCGACCAGGAGTTCGCCCCCAAGGGCCTTTCGGCCGACATCGTCCGCTTCATCTCGGCCAAGAAGGACGAACCCCAGTGGATGCTGGACTGGCGCCTCGACGCCTATGAGCGCTGGCTGGCCATGGACGAGCCCACCTGGGCCAAGGTCGCCTTCCCGCGCATCGACTATCAGGACGCCTATTACTACGCCGCGCCCAAGGCCAAGGAGGGGCCCAAGAGCCTGGACGAGGTCGATCCCGAACTCCTGGCCACCTACGCCAAGCTGGGCATCCCCTTGCGCGAGCAGGAGGTCCTGGCCGGCGTCCAGGGCGCGCCGAAATACGCCGTGGATGCGGTGTTCGACAGCGTCTCGGTGGTCACCACCTTCAAGAAGGAGCTGGCCGAGGCCGGGGTGATCTTCTGCTCGATGAGCGAGGCGATCCGCGAACATCCGGAGCTGGTGAAGAAGTACCTGGGCTCGGTGGTGCCGGTGTCGGACAACTACTACGCCTGCCTGAACTCGGCGGTCTTTTCCGACGGCAGCTTCGTCTATGTGCCGCCGGGCGTGCGCTGCCCGATGGAGCTCTCCACCTATTTCCGCATCAATGCGGAGAATTCCGGCCAGTTCGAGCGCACCCTCATCATCGCCGACGCAGAGTCCTACGTCTCCTATCTGGAGGGCTGCACCGCGCCGATGCGCGACGAGAACCAGCTGCACGCCGCCGTGGTCGAGCTGGTCGCCCTGGAGGATGCGGAGATCAAGTACTCCACCGTCCAGAACTGGTATCCCGGCGATCCGGAGACCGGGAAGGGCGGCATCTACAACTTCGTCACCAAGCGCGCCGACTGCCGCGGCGACCGCTCCAAGGTCTCCTGGACGCAGGTTGAGACCGGCTCGGCCATCACCTGGAAATATCCCTCCTGCGTGCTGCGCGGCGAGGGCTCCAGCGGCGAGTTCTATTCCATCGCCATCACCAATGGCCGGCAGCAGGCCGACACCGGCACCAAGATGATCCACCTGGGCGCCAACACCCGCTCGCGGATCATCTCCAAGGGCATCAGCGCCGGAAAGTCCTCCAACACCTATCGCGGCCTGGTCTCGGCCCACCCCAAGGCCAAGGGTGCCCGCAACTTCACCCAGTGCGACAGCCTGCTCATCGGCAAATCCTGCGCCGCCCACACCGTGCCCTATGTCGAGGCGCGCAACGGCCAGTGCGTGTTCGAGCACGAGGCCACCACCACCCGCCTGTCCGAAGACCAGCTCTTCTACGCCCAGCAGCGGGGGCTCTCCGAGGAGGAGGCCGTGCAGCTGCTGGTCAACGGCTTCGTCAAGGACGTCCTGCAGGAGCTGCCCATGGAGTTCGCCGTGGAAGCCCAGAAGCTCGTCGCCATTTCCCTCGAGGGATCCGTCGGATGACCGCCAAGACCGAGACCGAAACCATGTCCTTCCGCCGCGCCTTCGAAGCCGAGCACGCCCGCCGCGACGCCGAGCGCCGCGCCCGCGAGGAGGCCGAGCGCAAGCAGCAGGAAGAAGACCTGGCCCGCGCCGAGGCCCTGCATCGGGCGCTTGCGGAAGACGCGGCCTTCTTCGCCGAGCGGGGGATCACCCTCGACCTGCGCCGCTACACGGTCAGCCTCAATCACCAGGACTTCCTGATCGACGCCTATTTCGAGGGCGGCCGGGCCAATGTCCGCTCCGCCGACCGCCGCACCGCCACCACCCCCACCGCCGCCCCGCGCAAGTCCCAGATGGTCGACACCGTCGAGGACGCCCTGATGGTCATGGCCCAGTACCTGGCCGACGAGATCCGCTGATGCTTTCGATTTCCAACCTGCACGCCCGCGTCGACGACAAGCCGATCCTCAAGGGCCTGACCCTCGATGTGCCGGCCGGCGAGGTGCATGCGATCATGGGGCCGAACGGCGCCGGCAAGTCGACCCTGTCCTACGTCCTCACCGGCCGCGAGGGCTATGAGGTGACCGAGGGCTCGGCGAGCCTCGACGGCGAGGACCTGCTCTCGCTCGACCCCAGCGAACGGGCGGCCAAGGGCGTGTTCCTGTCCTTCCAGTACCCGCTCGAAATCCCCGGCGTACCGGCCCTGACCTTCATCCGAACGGCCCTGAACGCCCAGCGAAAGGCCCGCGGAGAGCCCGAAATCAGCGCTCCGGAGTTCCTGAAGCGGGCGCGAGAGACCGCTTCGGCGCTGAAAATCGACTTCGAGATGCTGAAACGGGCGCTGAACGTCGGCTTCTCGGGCGGTGAGAAGAAGCGGATGGAAATCTTTCAAATGGCGATGCTTTCGCCGCGCTTCCTCATCCTGGACGAGACCGACTCCGGCCTCGACATCGATGCTCTGAAGATCGTCGCCGAGGGCGTCAACGCGCTCAGAAGCCCTGACCGTGCGATGCTGATTATCACGCATTATCAAAGGCTTCTGGACTATATTAAACCTGATCGCGTGCACGTGCTGGCCGCCGGCCGCCTCGTCGCTTCCGGTGGTCCCGAGCTTGCGTTGCAACTGGAGCGCGAAGGTTACGACAAGTATGCGAGGGCCGCTTGAGCCTCGCTGAAGCCATCAGGACGCGGGATCTGGCGCAGCTGCCAGGGAAGCGGGACGAGGACTGGCGCTGGACGGACCTGAAGGGCCTGCTGCGCGCCCTGCCGCCGGCCTCGGAGGCCGTTCAGGTCGCCGAGCCCGGGCCGTTCGACGCCCTGGCCCAGGCCGTGCACGTGCTGGCCAACGGCGGCGGGACGGAGATCGCCGTGGCGGCCGGCGCCGAGCAGGCGCTCGCCCTGCGGTTCGTGGCCCGCGGCGAAGGCTCCCACGCCGCCACCGCGCGGATCGCGGTGGGCGAGGGCGGGCGGGTGACGCTGTTCGAGACCTATGAGGGCGACGAGGCCGCCTATGTCGCCGACGCGGCGCTGGCCGTCAGCCTGGCGCCGGGCGCGCGCCTGGAGCGCATCGTGCTGGCGAGCGACGGCGCCGAAGGCGTGCGCGTGACCCAGGCGGAGGTGGTGCTGGCCCCGGGCGCGAGCTTCGCCCAGACGACCCTGACCAGCGGCGCGCGGCGCCAGCGGCTGGAGACGCGGGTGCGCCACCCCGGCGGCCAGGCTCAGGTGCGGCTCGACGGCGCCTATCTGCTGGCCGGCAAGCGCCATGCCGACCTGACCACCGAAGTCGCGCATGAAGGCGTGGACGGGACGACCAGCCAGCTCGCCAAGGGCGTGGTGCGCGACCAGGCCCGCGGCGTCTTCCAGGGCCGGATCCTGGTGGCGCAGGGCGCCGACCGCACGGACGCCCGCATGGGCCACCACGCGCTCATCCTGTCGGACCGGGCCGAGGTGGACGCCAAGCCCGAGCTGCTGATCTTCGCCGACGACGTGCAGTGCGCGCACGGCAACACCATCGGCGCGCTGGACGAGGACGCCCTGTTCTACGCCGAGCAGCGCGGCATGCCCGAAGAGGTCGCCCGCGCCCTCTTGACCGAAGCCTTCGTGGGCGAGGTGGTCGACCGGATCGAGCACGAGGCCGCCCGCGAGATCGTGCGCGCCTGGGCCGCCGAACGGCTGGGGGCGTGAGCATGGCCTTCGACGTCGAACAGGCCCGCGCCGACTTCCCCATCCTGTCGCGCCAGGTGAACGGCAAGCCGCTGGTCTATCTGGACTCCGCGGCCAGCGCCCAGAAGCCGCGGGCGGTGATCGAGGCCATGAGCCGGGCGATGGAGCACTCCTACGCCAACGTCCACCGCGGTCTGCACACGCTCGCCAACGAGACCACCGACGCCTACGAGGCCGCGCGCCGCGCGGTGGCGCGGTTCGTCAACGCCGGCGAGGGCGAGATCGTCTTCACCAAGGGCGGCACGGAAGCGATCAACCTGGTCGCCGCAGGGCTGGGCGCGGCCATGGCGCCGGGCGACGAGGTCGTGCTGACCGAGATGGAGCACCACGCCAACATCGTGCCCTGGCACTTCCTGCGCGAACGCCGGGGCGTGGTGCTGAAGTTCGCGCCGGTCACCGACGACGGCCGGCTGGACCTGGAAGGCCTGCAGGCCCTGATCGGCCCGCGCACCAAGGTCGTGGCGCTGACCCACATGTCGAACGTGCTGGGCACCATCAACCCGGTGGCCGAGGTGATCGAGGCGGCGCATGCCGCCGGCGCCAAGGTGCTGCTGGACGGCTGCCAGGCCATCGTCCACCAGGCCGTGGACGTGAAGGCGCTGGACGTCGATTTCTACGTCTTCTCCGGCCACAAGCTCTATGGCCCCACCGGCATCGGCATCCTCTACGGCAAGGCTGCGGAACTGGCCGCCCTGCCGCCCTATCAGGGCGGGGGCGAGATGATCGGCGAGGTGGCGCTTGAGAAGATCACCTATGCCGACCCGCCGCACCGGTTCGAGGCCGGCACCCCGCCGATCCTGGAGGCCATCGGCCTGGGCGCGGCGATCGAATGGCTGAACGGCCTGGACCGCGCGGCGATCGCCGCCCACGAGGCGCGGCTCTATGCGCGCGTGCGCGAGGGCCTGGCCGGCGCCAACTGGCTGAAGGTGATCGGCGAGGCGCCGGGCAAGGGGGCCATCCTCTCCTTCACCGTCGACGGCGCGCACGCCCACGACGTGGCTCAGATCCTCGACCGCTATGGGGTGGCCGTGCGCGCCGGGACCCATTGCGCCGAACCGCTGATGCGGCGTTTCGGCGTGACCTCCTCCGCCCGGGCGTCCTTCGCCCTATATAACACCGAAGGGGAGGCCGACGCTTTCGTCGACGCCCTGACCCGCACCCAGGCCTTTTTCGCTTGAGCACGCCCATGGATGACGCCGCCGCCATCGAGCCCACCGCCGCCGCGCCGCTGAGCCAGGCGGAGCTCGACGCCCTGACCGACCAGCTGATCGAGAAGCTGAAGACGGTCTACGACCCGGAGATCCCGGTCGACATCTACGAGCTTGGCCTGATCTACAAGGTCGACGTTTCCGACGACAAGGACGTGGCCATCGACATGACGCTCACGGCCCCCGGCTGCCCGGTGGCCGGCGAAATGCCCGGCTGGGTGGAGGGCGCGGTCAAGGAAATCCCCGGCGTCCGGAACGTCTCGGTCGATCTGGTGTTCGATCCGCCGTGGGACCCCTCGCGCATGTCCGACGAGGCCAAGCTTCAACTGAACATGTTCTGACCCCATATCGGAACGCAGATGAGCCAGCTCGAAACCACCCCCGCCCCCCGCGCCCGCCGCCCCCGGCCCAAGGTCGTGACCCTGACCGAGGCCGCCGCCGCGCGCGTGCGCGAGATCATGGGCCGGGCCGAAAAGCCCTATGCGGGCCTGCGCGTGGGCGTGAAGAACGGCGGCTGCGCCGGCCAGGAATACACCCTCGAATACGCCGAGGAGGCCTCGCCCCTGGACGAGGTGGTGGAGGACAAGGGCGTCACCATCCTGATCGACCCCAAGGCCGTGCTGTTCCTGATCGGAACGGTCGTGGATTACGAAGTCACCAAGCTCTCGGCCAAGTTCGTGTTCCGAAACCCGAACGAGACGGACGCCTGCGGGTGTGGCGAGAGCGTGACGATCGTACCGCGGGCGGTGGCGGAGTAGGGGTTTCCTAGAGGAGGGTCCGGGTTGGTGACAGACGTGAGCACCAGGCCGGCGCTCACAGGCCAAGGCCTTTGCTGCAGTGCGCCTCGTGGGGACTAGAGGTGGCGACAGATCCGAAAGCGCTTATGAGGAAGAGGCGCGACGGGAAGGCCTCGCCCGATCTAAGGCGCGTGGTCCACAAATTATCCCCGCTTCTACCCACCGTAATTGGCCGCCCAGAACTGGCTGGCCAGTTGAGGGGGTCGAAGCCGGATGCAAGAACCGCTCAATGAGATTGGGTGTGGCCGGAAATCAAGACAACAATGACGCTGGGCTCCCCCTTGAATCGGGCCCAACTTATGTCTGTTGGTCCAGGATGCAGGCAGAGGCTGGTCAAGACCTCAATGCGATAGTGGCTCGGAAGGAACTTGAGCGGCGAGTCGGAGAGGGGTTGTTTTTCTGGGGGGTGGGCAACGCACCCTCCAGGATCATAAGCGCGCTCGCCCGGGCGAACGTGCCTGTGCAAGTTGTTTTCTCGCTGATGAAGTCCCGCGCCAAAGCCACTGACGTTGCTCCGGCGCGTGTAGTGGCCTGGCGCCGCTTTCTTGACGCACATGGAGCGGAGCGCGCTCTTCCCCAACACGCGTTGATCACAAGTCGCGGAAATAGCGGGAGTGGTCCAAAAAGAACCCATTACGCACTAATGTGCCATTCGCGGGAGCCCTTAGCCTTGAGGCGGGGACGGCCATTCGATCCGAAGGCGTACCGTAATGCTGCGGGAACTGGCGCTCCCGTGGGTTCATCTCAGGTTACTGCACTTCTTCGCCGCGTAGAGGAAGAAAGCCCCCATGCTGACTACGAGATCAATCTCAGCGCTTGCCTAACGGGAAGCTACTGGGTTCGCCTGACGGACCCTGTCGAACTCGACGCTGCAAAGCTGGCGACGATATCCAGCATTGAGAAAATCTCACCCCGACATTGGTATGACGCCGTAAAAGCAGTACTTTCGGGGCCGTCGCTCTATCCCGAAACATGCTCATCAGGCACATTAATTTAGGTCGACCTCAGCGGTCGAATCCCGTCTTCTGAAGTCCGCCCGTTGAGGAGCGCGGTGGCCAACGACTCAAAACAACTGATCGCTGAGCTGCGTAGAGCGGGCTTCAGCACGGCTGCGATCCAGGCAGCTTGGCCTTCTTGGTGGACGGAGGAAGCGGATGCTTCGCCTTCCGGAAGGGCCGAGTTGCGGTTTGCGCTTGCTCGCAGGCTGGGACTCGAACCTAAGCCCCTCCTTGGTGAGCGGGTAGAGTTTGTCTGGAACGATGAAGCTCGCTTTAAGCATCTATCCGTAGAAGACGGGACAACCAGAGCGGCCCTGACTTCCTTTGGTGTCTCTGTCGGGCGCCTTCTGCTTCAAGCAGTGCCGCGCGTTTCTCTCGCATCCGCTTCCGCTGAACAATTGCGCAACGCAATTCTAACTAACCAACCCTTTGTTGATCTTACTTCGCTGGTGGCGACCTGCTGGGGCCTCGGAGTACCGGTTATACATCTTCGGGTGTTGCCTCTTGAAGCGAAGTCGATGCATGCGATGGTCGTAGGCGTGGATGGGCGCTTTGCGGTCCTTCTCGCTCGCGATGCCAGCTATCCCGCTCCAGTTGCATTCACGCTCGCACATGAGCTCGGCCATGTGCTGTGCGGGCATTTGGCCGGCGCACCAGCCCTCGTGGACGTTGAAGACCCTGCATTCGCGTTGGAGAGGGACGAGCAGGAAATGGAAGCTGATTGCTTCGCCCTTACCCTTCTGACTGGTTCCTCGAATCCTGACATCCAGACTAACGTTGAAGAATTTAACGCTCCAACATTGGCCGGCGCAGTTCTAAAGGCGTCCGCGGAGTATGGGGTGGAGCCGGGGACCTTGGCTTTGTGTCTAGCCTATCGGCGGAAGAACTGGCCGGTAGCGATGTCGGCGTTGCGCTTTATTTACTCTCAGCCCAGACCCATTTGGCAGCATATCAACGGGATTGCCAATAGTCAGCTTGATTGGAGCGCGTTGAGCGAGGAGGGTGCCGATTACCTTCAGAACGTCATGGGCGGGACTTCTATCTAAGATGGTTGTTGTCGATAATGATGTAGCGTTGAAAATCTCGTGTTATTCCCTACACGACGAATTCTTGATTTCAACGACTGTTGCGAGCTCTCCTCCGTCTCTACTCGGTGTCGCCCGGTACGTAGTTGGCGGGCGCATACGGCGCACCCGCAGGCTCATCGATCGTAATCGCGCTCAGGCCTCGTTTGACGCAATTCTCGCCCGGGTGTCTATGCTTGAACCCGACAATACTGAGCTAGCGCTTGCGGCCGACTTCGAAGCAAACGCTCGTGAGCGCGGCTTGGAACTTGATGTCGGCGAGAGCCAGCTCTTAGCGATTGTCATTAACCGCGCGTTCTGTCTGATGATTACGGGCGATAAGCGCGCTATACGCGCGATCGCAGGGGTCTGTCCTCAGGAGGTCGAGAAACGCATCGCCTGCTTGGAGCAGCTGATCGGACAGATTGTCCAAACAACCGGATTACCTAATGTGCGGGCAAAGGTCTGCGCAGAACCGTTGACCGATCAAGCGATGTCTATCTGCTTTGGATGCAAGTCTGGCGGTGCCGACGATGGGGACGTCTTCGAAGGGCTAAAGAGCTATATCCAGGATATTCAGGCTGACGCGGCTGGGGTACTTCTGCCTGGTGAAAGCTTAGCTAACCTAGTGGCGTAGGCTTAGCGTTGCCCCCTTAAGAAAACCGCGTAGGGGGCTTTGGTTCGCGCGACGAAGTGGATGTCGATGTCTCGCGGTCGCGCATCGTTTGCGAGCTCTGGGGCGTCGAGGACTTCAAGGCAGGCCTTATCAACCCTGCCCTGAACATATCTGCTTCCGAGACGCCCAAGGCTAGGCCCGACGGGCACCCTCGTCTGGTCCAATGGCAACTTGAAGCGCTCCTCGTGCAGGTCTTCGATGATCATTGCGTATTTTGATCCCCTGACTTCGATAGCCTCAGGGATCGGCGACCAGTCGCGGCCGTCGTGAGAGTACTCAGCCGCCACTCCCTCACCAAAGTGATTAGATTTCATCGCTTCCATGCAGAGGTATATCGGACCGCGGTCAGCAAACGCCTTGGCGAACGGCTGCACCATCGAACTGGGGTGACACGTATTTCCTCCGTAGCCCCACATTCCGAAGCCAGCATCGCGAATTTCGGCCGTCTTCCGGGCGATAATGTCCGCAAGCGTTTCGTTTGCGTGAGTGCCGATCTTCATAAAAAGCAAACCGGACCCGGGTTTGATAATCTCATTCATGGGGCTTTTCCAAGTATTCGAGTTCGTATTCGTCTTCGTGCGCGACTCCATAATCAAGCCGGCGGCGGGCGCGTACGTACCGAACTTTAGGTGGTTGAGACAGGCCGTAGAAGTTCTTGAGGCGTTCCGGGTCCGTGAAGGCTGCGCTCGGAGCCGACGCACCATTACCGGGCAAGGCCGTAAGGTAGAGATTGCAAGACTTCAAGTCGGGCGCGTCATCTAGGTGGTATTCATGCAACTTCCGTTGCATCCGCGAGACGTAGAACCCGTGCTGAGCAGCGAACGATTGGACGCTCGCCAGCACGTGCTTAGGCCAGGGAAGGTCATCATCATCGGCGATCACCACCAGCCCTTCCCCGACGTGGCAAGTGGCCTCAATTCCCCGCTCGACGAAGCAAGTGACGCTGGCGCCGTTATTCGATGCTCCCCAAGGGGGATTGGTGTAGAAGCAGTCATATGGGAGACGGGGATTCATTGGATCGAGCACGTTGTAGAGTTGCGCGTCTAGATTCGGGATGCGCTCGCGATCGGCGAAATTCATCACTGCTTCCACCGTTCGCTCATCGAAATCAAAAACAGTGATATGCGAAGGCCCATAGTTTAGGACGTTTCGCGCACGGAGGTAGGCCACGCATACGCTTATGGCGTCTCCGTCGCCTATGAAGGCCAGGCGCTTTCCGTCTGCCCAATCAGCGACCATTTCGCTCTGGAGGACCATATCTCCGGTTTTCATGTGGATTTGGTCGAAAACGCGGAGGGGCCTCGGTCGGTTTTGCACAACATCCGACACGGCGTTGATAGCTGCCCTTAGGTCTACTCTTTTTCGCTCGCCTTCTGGCACTGGAGGACCGGTGACGCGATTGGGAGAACGTCTGAACCACCTCTTTAACCCGCCTAGCGGGCTAGTACGGGGATTCCGGCCGCCGCCGGATGACTGTTTTGCATTCTTAGTGCTCACTGGCCTGGCCCTTAGGCAGCGCGCCGTACGCATTCTAAGGCTAAGCTATCTCCAACTCTCGGAAATGGCGAGCGTTCGGATCGGGACAACTTTGGGCCATCGGGCTTAAGGCTGAGGTTCTCAAGGCCGACGTTGGATTCCCTTCACTGCCTTACGTGGAGTTGGCTCCGAGGAATCGACCTAACGTCACCCCCCTCAATCCGCATAAGCATAAGGCCCGCCCTTCTCCAGCGCGCGCCGATACGCCGGCCGGGCGTGGATCTTGTCGAGGAAGGCCTTGACGTGCGGGCGGCCTTCCAGGGCGCCGCCGCGGCTGGCGGCGGCTTCCAGGGGGAAGCTCATCATGATGTCGGCGGCGGAGAAGTCGGGGCCGGCGAACCATTCGGACTTGGAAAGCTCGGCCTCCCAATAGTCGGCGTGGGCCTTGAGCTGGGGGTCGATGAAGCTCGACTGGGCGCGGCCGGCGATGGCGCCGACCAGGCCCTTCAGCAGGAAGGGCACGCCGGTGGCCAGGCGCATGAAGACCAGCTTCAGGAGCAGGGGCGGCATGGCCGAGCCCTCCGCATAGTGCAGCCAGTAGGCGAGGCGGGCGCGCTCCGGCGTTCCGGCCGGCGGGGCCAGGCGGCCGCCGGCGTGGCGCTCCAGGATCCATTCGACGATGGCGCCGGTCTCGGCCACGGTGACGCCGTCGTCGACGATCACCGGCGACTTGCCGAGCGGGTGGACGGCGCGCAGCTCCGGCGGGGCCAGCATGGTCTTCGGATCGCGGCTGTAGGCCTTGATCTCGTAAGGGACGCCGAGCTCTTCGAGCAGCCACAGGACGCGCTGGGAGCGCGAATGCTCCAGGTGATGGACGGTGATCATGCCGATTGCTTACAGTGTAAGCGCGTGGCCGGCAAGAACGCGGTTCGACGGGTTCTAGATTCAAAAGTTTGAGCGCGTTCTGATCGCAAAACCGGGTCCCACTTTTGCGGAACGCGCTCTAAGAGGCTCAGCGGCCGGTGAAGGCGGCGGGGCGCTTCTGCAGGAAGGCGATCACGCCCTCGCGGCTGTCGTCGGTGCGGCCGGCGTCGCGCTGAGTCATGCGCTCGGCGTGGAGCTGGGCGTCCCATTCGGCGTCGAGGCTGTCCCAGATCAGCTTGCGGATGGCGCCCAGCGCCCAGGGGCCGGCGGCGAGGTTGCGGGCGAACTCCAGCGCCGTGGGCATCAGCTGGTCGTCGGGGACGCAGCGGTTGACGAGGCCCCATTGCGCGGCGGTGGCGGCCGGCACCTTCTCGCCCATCAGGGCCATCTCCATGGCGCGCGCCTTGCCCACCAGGCGGGGCAGGAGATAGGTCGAGCCGCCGTCGGGCACCAGGCCGATGCGGCGGAAGGCCTGCATGAAATAGGCGCTCTCCGAGGCCACGATGATGTCGCCCATCAGGGCCAGCGAACAGCCGACCCCCGCGGCGGGGCCGTTCACCGCCGTGACGATGGGGATGGGGGAGTCGCGCAGGGCCTTCATGAAGGGGTTGTAGACGCTCTCCAGGGCCGCGCCGGCGTCGCGTTCGGCCGGATCGGCGGGGGCGGGCGCATCGGCCCGGCCGGAGAGGTTGGCGCCGGAGCAGAAGCCGCGGCCCTCGCCGGTGATGACCAGGCAGCGGACCTTGGACTTCAGGTCCTCGAAGGCGCGGGCGAGCTCGTCCATCAGGTCGAGGCCGGCGGCGTTGAGGGTGGCCGGGTCGGAGAGGGTGATGACGCCGACGCCGTCCTCGACCGAGGTCTTGATCTTGGAATAGGCCATGGTGTCCTCCCGCCTGCGTGTCTTCCGGCGAGACTAAACCGTTCTGCCCTCGCGTCAGGCTAGAGCAAAAATCGGGCGGCCGATCAGGCGGCGTTGGCCATGGCCTCGGCGTTGGTCACGCGGTTGCGGCCGCTGCGCTTGGAGACGTAGAGGGCGCGGTCGGCGCGCTCCATGACCGCCATGCCGGCCTCGCCCGTGCGGCGCTGGGCCAGGCCTGCCGAGACGGTGATGGCGCCCAGGTCGTCGTTGGTGGAGCGGCGCTTGAGCATGCGCGAGGCGACCTCGTCGCGGATCTCCTCCAGAACGGCGGCGGCGGCCTCGGCGTCCTCGCCCGGGAAGATCACGGCGAACTCCTCGCCGCCGTAGCGGGCGGCGAAGCGGGGCGGGGCGCCCACGCGGCCGATGACGCTGGCCACGTAGCGGATCACCTGGTCGCCCGTCTGATGGCCCCAGGTGTCGTTGAAGTTCTTGAAGAAGTCGATGTCGATGACGGCCAGCGTCAGGCTGGCGCCGGCGGCGTCGGCCTCGGCGCAGGCGCGCTCCAGCTCCTCGTCGAAGGCCTTGCGGTTGGCGAGGTTGGTGAGCCCGTCGGTGGTGGCGTCGCGGCGGACCTGCTCCAGGTGGGCGCGCAGCTTGGCGACCTCGGCGGTGGAATCGGCCAGGCGCTTCTCCAGCGACCTGTTCTCGCGCTGGACGCGGCGGGTGGCGGTGGACAGCGTCTCGACCACGGCCTTGAGATCGGAGGCCGACTGTTCGGGCGAGAGGGACTTCGAGGCGCCGGCCAGCGTCTGGCTGTAGGCCTCGTTGGACTTCTGGGCCGTCTCGATGGCGCGGGAGACGGCCAGCAGCTCCTTGTTGAGCGCATCGCCCGCGTCGCGGATCTGCTCGTTCAGCCGCGCCTTGGGCAGGAAGGTGGCCGCCAGCTCGTCGGCCAGGTTGTCGGTGAAGGCCTCGCC
This sequence comes from Phenylobacterium sp., assembly GCF_046290725.1. Lineage (GTDB taxonomy): Bacteria > Pseudomonadota > Alphaproteobacteria > Caulobacterales > Caulobacteraceae > Phenylobacterium. The sequence goes on along the minus strand of NZ_JBKBUH010000002.1, from coordinate 1,006,139 downwards.
GACCGAGATCAGCCGGGTGATCTCGCGCGCCAGCGGGGAATCGGGGGCGGCGACCACATAGGTCCAGAGTTCGTAATTGGTGGGCGTCGGCCAGACGCTGTTGGCCTCCATGGCCTCCAGCGCCTTGCGGGCGAGGTCGTAGGCGCCTGGCCCGCGCAGCTTGAGTTCAACGTCCCCCGACATCTTGTCCCCCATTTCGAGAACGGCGTTACGCCCGATTCTCGAGCTCGGGAAAAGACGTTAGAGGCGAGAGTCAAACGAGCCGTTAAAGCACGGCCCCGAAAGCCTATTTCGTCTCGCTGGTCTTGGGGACGCCGCGCAGCAGGAAGGCCGGGACGTCGCCGCCGAAGCCCTTCACGGCGCGGTCCTCGCGATCCTCGCGCTCGGGGCGGGGGCTGCGGCGCGGCGCCTCGGCGCGGGCGGGCGGCACAGGCTTGGGTTCCTCGGGCTTGGGGCGGCTGCGGGGCGCGGGCCTTTCCGGCGGCGCGGCCTCTGCGGCGGGCGCGGCCTCCTCGCGGGGCTTGCGCTCGCGGCCGCCGCGGGCGGGGCGTTCGCTGCGGCCGCGTCCGCCGCGGCCTTCGCGCGGCTGGTCCTTGATGGCGGCGAAGTCGACGCCCTCCAGCACCACCTCTTCGGGGGTCTTGCCGATCAGCTTGAGCACCTTGTCGATGTTCTTGGCGTCGGCGGGGGTGACGATCATGTAGGTCTTGCCCGACCGTCCGGCGCGGCCGGTGCGGCCGATGCGGTGCACATAGTCGTCGGCATGGTGCGGGACGTCGTAGTTGAACACGTGGCTGACGTCGGGCACGTCCAGGCCGCGGGCGGCGACGTCGGAGGCGCAGAGCAGCTTCAGCTCGCCCTTGCGGAAGGCGTCGAGGGTGCGCATCCGCGTCGCCTGGTCGAGGTCGCCGTGGATCGCCGCGGCGTCGAAGCCGTGGGTCTTCAGCGACTTGGCGACGATGTCCACCTCGGACTTGCGGTTGCAGAAGACGATGCCGTTGCGCACGTCGTCGGCGCCGATCAGCATCCGCAGCGCGGTCCGCTTGGCCTTGGGGTCGGAGGTGGGCAGCCGCACCATGTACTGGCTGATGGTCTCGGCGGTGGTGGCGGGCCGCGCCACCTCGATCCGCACCGGATCGTTCAGGAACTGCTTGGTGAGCCGGGTGATCTCCGGCGGCATGGTGGCCGAGAAGAACAGGGTCTGCTTCTTGGCCGGGGTCAGCTTGAAGATCCGCTCGATGTCCGGGATGAAGCCCATGTCGAGCATCCGGTCGGCCTCGTCGACCACCAGGATCTGCACGCCGGTGAGCAGCAGCTTGCCGCGCTCGAAATGGTCGAGCAGGCGGCCCGGCGTGGCGATCAGCACGTCCACCCCGCGGTCGAGCTTCATCTCCTGGTCGCCGAAGGAGACGCCGCCGATCAGCAGCGCCCAGGAGAGCGTGCGCTTCTGGCCCTTGGCGTAGCGCTCGAAGGAGGCGGCGACCTGGTCGGCCAGCTCGCGCGTCGGGGCGATGACCAGCGAGCGCGGCATGCGGGCCTTGGAGCGGCCCTGGCCCAGGCGGTCGATCATCGGCAGGGTGAAGGCCGCTGTCTTGCCGGTGCCGGTCTGGGCGATGCCCAGCACGTCGCGGCCCTGCAAGGCCACGGGGATGGCCTGGGCCTGGATCGGCGTGGCGGTGGTGTAGCCCGTTTGGGCCACGGCCTGAAGCGTCTCGGGCGACAGGCCCAGTTCGGAAAATTCGGTCATCGGGTGCAATGAAGGCGGCAGGCCCGCCCCGAGGAGGCTTGCGAACCGCGGCGGCGCGGCGGCGATCGCCACGCGCCGCGGAAAATACGGCGTGACCGCAGCAAGTCAACGCATTGCAGGTCCGCCGGCGGAGATAGACTTCGCATGGCTCTGGTCCCGTTCATGGGCAGATCAGTGCGGCCGCTGCACGAGATTGATCTGGATGAAGCCGCGGAACACCTGCTGGTGACGCCGCGGCGGACGCTGGAGAGCCTCGTCTTCCCGGCGGGCGCGCCAGCGGAGGAAGCCCACGGCCGGGGCGGCGGCGGCCCGCGCCAGGCGACGGCCGAGGCCGGGACGCCACGCCGGCGGCATGACCGTGAGCGCGCCGCCGGGGTTCAGAGGCCCGGCTGAGGGGCGGGGGTCGGCTTTTTTTTTGACGCGTCGTCGGGCGCGGTCCAATCGATCTCGCGCCGGGCCGACCCGGTCTGGAGCGCATCGGCGAAGGAGCGAGCGGCTTCGCCCAGCGCTTGGGCGAAGATCGAGGCGCCGGCGGCGACTTCAGGGGCCTCTTCCTCGGCCGCGTGCTTGGCCCTCGCGGCGAACTGTCGGGTGGCCGAGCCGCGCTTGGCCTCGTGGGCGGCTAGGGCGCCGCCGGCGGCTGTCATGAGTGCGCCGGCCAGCAGCTCCTGGCCCCTGGGCGAGGCGAGCAGGGCGCCCAACCGCCCGCGGCGCACATTCTTGGGCACCTTCACCCGGGCGATCCGCTTGGGCAGGTGGTTCTTCTTGGCTTTCTTCTTGGCCATGGGCGGGACTCCTGTCGGTCAGGAGAACGCGGCCAGCCAAGCCTGCGTTCCGATCAGACGTCGAGGTCGGCGGCGGCGAACTCGGCGTTTTCCTGGATGAAGCGGAAGCGCAGCTCGGGTTTGCGGCCCATGAGCGCCTCGACCAGCTCCTCCACGGTCTCCTCGGCCCGCGGCAGGGTGACCCGGGCGAGCGTGCGCCGGGCCGGGTCCATGGTGGTCTCCTTCAACTGAGCGGGCATCATCTCGCCCAGGCCCTTGAAGCGGCCGATCTCCGGCTTCTTGCCCTTGAACTCGGTGGCCAGCAGCTCCTCGCGGTGCGCATCGTCGCGGGCGTAGATGGTCTTGCCGCCGTGGCTGATGCGGTAGAGCGGAGGCAGGGCGAGATAGAGGCGGCCCGACCGGATCAGGTCCGGCATGGTCCGGTAGAAGAAGGTGATCAGCAGCGAGGCGATGTGGGCGCCGTCGACGTCGGCGTCGGTCATGATCACCACGCGCTCGTAGCGCAGGTCCTCTTCCTTGAACTTCTTGCCCGGCTGGACGCCGAGCGCGAGCATCAGGTCGGAGAGCTCCTTGTTCTGACCCATCTTGTCGAGCGTGGCGGACGCCACGTTCAGGATCTTGCCGCGCAGGGGCAGGATCGCCTGGGTGCGGCGGTCGCGGGCCTGCTTGGCCGAGCCGCCGGCCGAGTCGCCCTCCACCAGGAAGATCTCGGTGCCGTCGGTGGCCTGGCCGGAACAGTCGGCGAGCTTGCCGGGCAGGCGCAGCTTGCGGGTAGCCGAGGCGCGGGCCACCTCCTTCTCGCGCCGGCGCTTCAGCCGCTCCTCGGCGCGATCGATGACGAACTGGAGGAGGGCGCTGGCGGCCTTGGGCTGGGCGGTCAGCCAGTGGTCGAAAGGATCGCGCAGGGCGTTCTCAACCAGGCGCTGGGCCTCGGAGGAGGAAAGCTTTTCCTTGGTCTGGCCCTGGAATTCCGGATTGGCGATGAACACGCTGACCAGGGCGCCGGCCTGGGCGACCACGTCCTCGGCGGTGATCAGGCCGCCGCGTTTCTCGCCAGTAAGCTCGGCATACTGCTTGAGGCCGCGGGTCAGGGCGGCGCGCAGGCCGGCCTCGTGCGTGCCGCCCTCCGGCGTCGGCACGGTGTTGCAGTAGGACTGCATGAAGCCGTCGGCCTCGCCGAAGCCGGCCGGCGTCCAGGTGACCGCCCATTCGACCTTGCCGGTCTCGCCCGGACGCTCGTAGCGGCCGGCGAAGGGTTCGGGCGTGACCGTCTCGATCCCCTTGGCCCGCTCGGCCAGGAAGTCGGCCAGGCCGTTGGGGAAGCGGAACACCGCCTCGGCCGGCGTCTGGTCCTGGATGCGCGAGGGATCGCAGCTCCAGCGGATCTCCACCCCGCCGAACAGATAGGCCTTGGAGCGAGCCATGCGGTAGAGCCGCGCGGGCCGGAAGGCCGCCCCTTCGCCAAAGATCTGCTCGTCGGGCTTGAAGGCGATGGCCGTGCCCTTCTTGCGCGTCGGCTGGCCCTTCTCGATGGAGCCCAGCGGCTTGCCGCGGCTGAAAGCCTGACGCCATTCGAAGCCGTCCTTCCAGGCGGTGACCTCGACATGCTCCGACAGGGCGTTGACCACCGAGACGCCGACGCCGTGCAGGCCGCCGGAGGTCTCATAGGCCTTGCCCGAGAACTTACCGCCCGAGTGCAGGACGGTCATGATCACTTCCAGGGCCGACTTGCCCGGATGCTTCGGGTGCGGGTCGACCGGGATGCCCCGGCCGTCGTCCTTCACCGTCAGCCGGCCTTCGGCGTCCAGCCGCACCTCGATGACCTTGGCGTGGCCGGCCACGGCTTCGTCCATGGCGTTGTCCAGCACCTCGGCGAACAGGTGGTGAAGGGCGCGCTCGTCGGTGCCGCCGATGTACATGCCCGGCCGCTTGCGGACCGGCTCCAGGCCTTCGAGGACCTCGATGTCCTTGGCCGAATAGCCGGAGCCCTTCACCCCCAGCACGGCGGGGTCGGGACGCGGCTCGTGGCTCTCGGCCAGCGGGGCGGCCGGCGCCGGGTTGAGCGCGTCGTCGAACAGGGAAGCTTGGGCGGTGGCCTTGGAGGACATGATCCGGGGAGGGTGCGTCGATTCGAGGAGGCCCGGTATGAATCGCAAGCGCCGGCAAATCAATGCGACCTCTCGCGGCCTGCGTCCGCCCTTGTCAATCGACCGGCGGTCGATTATCTATCGACCAAGAGTCGATAGGAGGTCTGAGTGGCGCGGCGGCGGCTGGACCCGGAAACCCGGCGGGAAGAGATTCTGGCGGCGGCGGAGCGGCTGCTGATCCGCGACGGCGCGGCCGTGCGCGTGGAGGACGTGGCGGTCGAGGCGGGGGCGGGCAAGGGCACCTTCTTCCACTACTTCCCGAGCTGGGACGATCTTCTGGAAGCCGTGCGCACACGCACCTACGCCCGGTTCGACGCGCACTACCAACTGCCGACCGAAGTGGACGGGCCGATCGACTGGCTGCAGGTGATGGACGACGTCTCCGCGGCCTTCGTCAGTTTCACCCTGGGTCAGGAACGGCTGCACGACGTGCTCTTCCACTCGGACTTCGCCCGGAGACGGCCGGCTGCGGACGACGCCGTGCGCCGGGTGGCCGCCATCCTGCGCGCCGCCCAGGAGGCCGGCGCCTTCGCCGACCTCGATCCCGAGCCGACCGCCCGGCTGGTGTTCGCCCTCGTCCACGAGGCGGCCGACGCCGTGGGCGAAGGCGCCGACCGCGACCGCACCCTGGCGGCGCTGAGCGTCATGCTGCGGCGGGCGCTCGCCGCCGACCGGCCGCAAGGAGAGCCGAAATGAGAATCCTGCCGCCCGCCCTGACGCTCCTTCTGCTGGTCGCGATGGTCGCGGCGCGCTTCGCAGCGCCGGGCCCGATCCTGCTGCCGGTCCCCTGGAACGGGGCGGGGCTCGCACCGCTGGTGCTGGGGCTGTGGCTGCTGGTGGCGGGCTCGGGGACCTTCCGGCGGGTGAGGACCAACATCAACGCCTTCCGCGATCCCGACGTGCTGGTGACGGAAGGGGTGTTCCGGATCAGCCGCAACCCGATGTACCTGGGCTTCACCTTGCTGCTGCTGGGCGCGGCCCTGCTGCTGGGGACCGCAACGCCGCTGGCCGGGCCGATCCTGTTCGCCCTTGTCGCCGACCTCTGGTACATCCGGTTCGAGGAACGGGCCATGCGCCGACGGTTCGGCGCGGCCTACGAGGCCTATGCGCGGAAGGTGAGGCGCTGGATCTGACGCCCCGCTCCCGCCGCCGAGGGAGGTGAAGCGATGTCGGCCGAACCGCTCCGCATCGGAATCCTGGGCGCGGCCAGGATCGCGCCGCTCGCCCTGATCTCGCCGGCCCGGGCGACGGGCGCGGCCCGGGCGGTGGCGGTGGCCGCCCGCGATGCGGACCGGGCGCGGAGCTTCGCCGAGGCGCACGACCTTCCCATCGTCGCCGACGACTACGAGGCCCTGATCCGCCATCCCGAGGTCGAGGCGATCTATGTCGCCCTGCCGCCTGCCCGCCATGCGGAGATGACCTTGGCGGCGCTGGAGGCCGGCAAGCCGGTGCTGTGCGAAAAGCCCTTCGCCATGGACGCCGCCCAGGCCCGCGAGATGACGGAGGCGGCCGAGGCTCGCGGCCTGGTGCTGATGGAGGCCTTCCACTATCGCTACCACCCCCTGTTCGACCGGGTGTTGGAGATCGCCGCCAGCGGCGAGATCGGACCGGTCCGGCGGATCGTGGCGGCGTTCCGCACCTCCATCGCCGCCACGCCGCGGGAGCTGAGATACGATCCGGCGCTCGGCGGCGGCGCCCTGATGGATCTCGGAACCTATTGCATCCACTGGTGCCGGGCGGTGGCCGGCGGCGAGCCGAGGGTGACCCGCGCCACGGCGATGATCGGAGAGACCGGCGTCGACATCTCCACCCACGCCAATCTCGCTTTCGAAGGCGGGGTGACCGGACACATCGACTGCGACATGGCCAGCCCAAGCCACGCCTGCCTGGAGATCGAGGGCCAGGAGGGGCGGATCAAGGCGACCAATCCGCTGGCCCCGCAGCTGGGGCACCTGATCGAGGTGGAGGGACTGGACGGCGCTCGGCGCGAAACCTGCACCCGCGATCCCACCTACGATTTCCAGCTGCGCGCCTTCGTCGCCGCCGTGCAGGGCGGCCGGCCGCCGATCACTAGCGGGCTGGACAGCGTGCGGCAGATGGCGGCGCTGGACGCGGTGAGGGCGGCGGTCCGGCAGGTCGCCGAAGGCGTGCGCGCATGACCAGGGATCAGGTGCTCAAACTCGTCGAACGCATCGGTTCCGCGTTGAGCGCCGGCGACGCCAAGACTCTCGCCGGGCTTTGGGACATGCCCGCCCTGCTGCTCGCCGATCAGGGCGCCCGCCCGGTGACGGCGCGCGAGGAGGTGGAGGCCTTCTTCGAGCAGGCCATCGCCGACTACCGCAGCCGCGGAATCTTCGGGACCCGCGGCGAACTGAACGGCTTCGAGCCCTTGAGCGAGCGACTGGCCTGGGCGGACATCACCTGGCCCAACCTCGATGCGGAGGGAAGGGCGACCGGCGGCGAGCGTTCGTTCTACCTGGTGCGCCTGGGCGAAGACGGTCAGGCCCGCATCCAGGCGGCCCTGTCGCGGACCGCCTAGGATTCCGGCCGCGCCGTCCGCCCCCCGAAAGGGACGGATCTAGGACCCGCTCAGTCCTCCTTCAGCTTCAGGGGCGGGCCCAGGGCCTCTGCTTCGATGTCCTTGCGGTGGAACGGCAGGCGATGCCAGCCTTCCTCGGCGTAGAGTCTGGTCTGGTCGCCGTAATAGGGCGAAGCGGGGTCGGTGGACTGGGAGTAGGACAGCACCGCATCGGCGACAGGGCCAGCCCGGTCGAAGGTCACCACCTGGATGTAGCTGGAGCCGTGATAGGGGACGTAGCCGGCGGCGGCGGGGTTGAACCGCGCCTGCTGGGCGTTGAGCACGCCGTGCGAGCCCTCGCCGCCATGGACCGGGATCTTCGCCTCGCCTCGGACGGCGAAGTGGACGTCGCCCCAGCGGGCGTCGAGGGCCATGTTCTGGGCCTGCAAGGTGTCCACAGCGGCGGCCATGGCCTCCAGGATCTTTGCGGCGGAGGCTTCGTCGGTCTTCAGGCCGCGCGGCGTGCCGACCGGGTCGGCCGGATCGAAGGGGACGGCGAAGACCTCGGGTATCTTCTCGGCGTTGCGCCAGAATTCGTAGAAGAGGTGCGCGCCGTGGCTGTCGGCGTCGACCCGGCGGTCCCAGCGGGCCAGCGTCTCGCGGGCTGGCCCCACGTTGGGGATGCGCCCGTCCTCGCGCCGCACCTGCGGCGCGGCGCGACAGAGGGTGAGCGCGTCGTCCAGGTAGAGGTCGGCGGCCAGGACCTTGTTCCAGAAGAGCAGGGTCTTGACCTTGGCGGCGTCGAACTTGCGGCCGGGAAGGCCGTCCTCGCCCGCGAGCCGGCGCTCGATCTCCATCAGGCCCGAGCGGGTGCGCAGGTTCTGGGCGATCCCGGTCGGGCCGACGATCGGCGCGGCGGCGGCCATGGGCGCGCGGCCGTTGGAGAGCCAGTAGCTGTCGTTGCTGTTCTGGACGTAGTCGGTGCGGACGAGGGACGGCATGGCCGCCGCGGGCATGAGACCCGGATCGGGCGTGCCGGCCGCCGCCTCCCAGTCGCAGGCGGCGCGCGAGCCGTCGAGCACATAGATGCGGCTGGCCGCGGCCAGCCGCGCGGCGGCGGGACTGGGGGCGCAGGCGGCGAGCTTTTCGGCCGTGACGTTCGGCGTGGCGGTGATGTCGGCATAGAGGGCGCGGCCGGCGCGGTCGGCGGCGATGGTGTTGACCCAGGGAATGCCGAGGGTCTCGGAGATCGCCGTCCTCACTTCCTCCACCGAGCGCGCCGTCGCAATGCGCAGCCAGGTGTCCCCGGAGCGGGTGTTGGCCTTGTTGGCGTCCTTCAGCGCATAGGCCTTCTCGCTCGTCCAGGCGAGGCCGGCCTGGGGCATGACCACCAGCGGGCCGTAGATGGAGGTGTAGTAGGTGCGGGCCTGAGGCCCTTCCGGCGTCTCGACCGTCACCGTCCGCCGCCCCATGGCGTGGCGCTGGCCGTCGACGAAATAGGCGGTGGGATCGGCTGGGTCGAGGGCTAGCTCGAAGAGGGTGAAATGGCGGTCGGTGGACACTGTATGCGTCCAGGCCACGTCCTTGTTGAAGCCGATCGACATCCCCGGCGCGCCGGCGATGGTCACGCCCATGGCGTCGTACCTGCCGGGGATCGTCAGATGGATCTCGTAGAAGCGGTTGGTCGTCTCCCACGGGAAATGCGGGTTGCCGAGCAGGAGGCCCGAGCGGTTCTCGGTGACGTCGCGTCCGAAGGCCCAGCCGTTGGAGCCGAGGCCGAAGGCGAGGGCCTCGGTGGGCAGGCCGAGTTCTGCGGCCTTGGACGCGGCGGCCGGCGGGGCCGCGGCGTTGGTCTGACGCAGCCACGCTCCGCCGCTGGCCTGGATCATCCGCTCCTCGTTGAGGCGCAGCATGTCGTCGACCGTGATGGGGCGCACCCAGGCGGCGTCGCGGCAGGCGGCGGGGCGCTCGCCGGGCGGCGTGTCCTTCAGGTAGCGGTTGAAGCCGGCGACATAGCCTTCGACCAGGGCGCGGTAGTCGGCCGAGGCCTGGGCGAAGCCGGCCCGCAGCGGCTCGATCTCGAGATGGGCGCGGAAGAAGGCGTCGCTTTCCGGGTTCGGGATGTCCTGGAAAGCCACCGTGGTGGTCGCCGCCGAGCCGAAATGCTTCGACCGCTCGCCGTTCACCGTGACGATCTTGTCGGCGATCAGGCAGAGATTGTCCTGGGCGTAGGCGTAGGCCTGGCCGTAGCCGAGGCCGCCGAAATCCGGGGCCGTCACATGGGGGACGCCGTACTTGGTGCGGACGATCTCGGCCTGATAGCCGGCGGCCGAGGCGCCGCCGGCGATTCCCGCCGCCGCGAAGGCCACAACGGCCCAGGCGCAAAGCCTCTTCATCTTTCCCCCCAGGAACTTCTTTTTCTGCCTCCCCGGGATCACGGCGGTTCGAACGGCGTTCGTCAATGGCGCGACACAGGCGCTCTTGCCAGCGGCGCGGTTTGGAGCGAGCTTGGCTTTGACGACGGAGCGCACGGCCTCATGGCCGGAGGACGGCTCCGCGTTCTTGGGAGGATATGACCGCATGCCGAACAGGCTGGTTTCCGATCGAATTCTTCGCGTGCCGCCGGAGGTGGTGAACGTCGCGGGCACCGCCGCGGCGATCTTCGCCGTGGTCGCCGCCGGGGCGGGCATCGTCTCGCTCCTGCCCGACCAGGCTTCGCCCTGGCTGGTCGCCTCGGCCTACGGGGCGCCGGCGGGCCTGGCCTTCCTGGCCTACTGGTGGATCGCCCAGAAGCTCTGAGGCGGGCGCGCAAAAAGAAGAAGGGCCGCGGAGCGATCCGCGGCCCTTTCGATTCCAGATCAGAACCGATCGATCAGCACTTGAAGTACATGTCGAATTCGACCGGGTGCGGGTGGAGCTGGAGGCGCATGACCTCTTCCATCTTCAGCTCGATGTAGGCGTCGATGAAGTCGTCGTCCATGACGCCGCCGGCCTTCAGGAAGGCACGGTCCTTGTCGAGGCTTTCGAGGGCTTCGCGCAGGCTGCCGCAGACTTCCGGGATCTTCTTCTGCTCGCGCGGCGGCAGGTCGTAGAGGTTCTTGTCGGCCGGGCCGCCCGGATCGATCTGGTTGATGATGCCGTCGAGGCCGGCCATCAGCAGGGCGACGAAGGTGAGGTAGGGGTTGCCCATCGGGTCGGGGAAGCGGGCTTCGATCCGCTTGGCCTTGGGCGAGTCCACGTGCGGGATGCGGATCGAGGCCGAGCGGTTGCGGGCCGAATAGGCCAGCTTCACCGGGGCTTCGTAGCCGGGCACCAGGCGCTTGTAGGAGTTGGTGGTGGAGTTCGAGAAGGCGTTGATCGCCTTGGCGTGCTTGATGATGCCGCCGATGTACCAGAGGCAGGTCTGGGAAAGGCCCGCATACTTGTCGCCGGCGAAGAGCGGCTTGCCGTCGTTCCAGATCGACTGGTGGACGTGCATGCCCGAGCCGTTGTCGGCGAACATCGGCTTGGCCATGAAGGTGGCCGTCTTGCCGTAGGCCGCGGCCACGTTGTGGATGACGTACTTATAGAGCTGCATCCGGTCGGCCATGGTCAGCAGATCGGCGAACTTCAGGCCGAGCTCGTGCTGGGCGGGGGCCACCTCGTGGTGGTGCTTTTCCGGCTGCATGCCGAGTTCGCCCATCACCGCCAGCATCTCGCCGCGCAGGTCCTGGCAGGAGTCGACCGGGTTCACCGGGAAGTAGCCGCCCTTCGGCCCCGGGCGATGGCCCATATTGCCTTCCGGATAGGCCTTGGCCGAGTTCACCGGCAGCTCGGTGGAGTCGAAGGAATAGCCGGTGTCGTGCGGCGCAGTGTTCCAGCGGACGTCGTCGAAGATGAAGAACTCGGCCTCGGGGCCGAAATAGACCGTGTCGCCGATGCCGGCCGACTTGACGTAGTTCAGCGCCGCCTTGGCGATGGAGCGCGGGTCGCGGTTGTAGGGCGTGCCGGTGTCGGGGTTCAGCACGTCGCAGAACAGGCACAGCGTGGTCTGCTGGTAGAAGGGATCGATATAGGCCGAGTTGAGGTCCGGCCGCAGCTTCATGTCGCTCTCGTTGATCGCCTTCCAGCCGGCGATGGACGAGCCGTCGAACATGGTGCCGTCGGTGAGGAACTCCTCGTCCACCAGATCGATGTCGAAGGTGACGTGCTGCATCTTCCCGCGCATGTCGGTGAAGCGGACGTCGACGTATTTGACGTCCTTTTCCTTGATCTGGTTCAGAATGTCCTTGGCGGTCGCCATTTGGATGATCCCCTTCGAATGAACGCGATGAATTTGGTCTAGACGGCTGCGGCGCCGGTCTCGCCGGTGCGGATGCGCAGGACGTCGGTGATTTCGGAGACGAAGATCTTGCCATCCCCGATCCGGCCGGTGCGGGCGGCGCCGACGATGGCCTCGAGCGCGGCCTCCAGCTGGCCGTCGGCGACCACCACCTCGATCTTGATCTTGGGCAGGAAGTCCACGACGTACTCCGCGCCGCGATAGAGCTCGGTGTGGCCCTTCTGGCGGCCGTAGCCCTTGGCTTCGATCACCGTCATGCCCTGGACGCCCAGCTCCTGCAGGGCCTCCTTCACCTCGTCGAGCTTGAACGGCTTGATGATGGCTTCGATCTTTTTCATGGACCCGACACGTACTCCCGGGCGGGGCGCGCCCCGCGGTCGAGGGCTACGAGCACGGTCCGCGGGAGCGTCACAAGGGCAGGGGCTTGCGGTTCCGTCGGGAGAGCGTGCGATCATCGCGAATGCCGCCTTCATGAGCAGGCGGCGCCCAAAAATCGAGCAGCGCCGAAAACGCCTCGTTACCGTCGGTTACGCGCGCTCTGCAGCGTCCGATCGAGGCCGGAAGGGGAGGGAAGATGGACGACGCCACGCCGGTTCTCATTGGAGCAGGCCAATTCACCTATCGGGGCGATCCGGCGAACTCGCCCTCGCCGACGCAGTTGCTGAAGATTGCGGCGGAACGGGCGGCGCGCGACGCCGGCCTTTCCGAAGGCGCCCTGGCGGGAATCGACGGCCTGGCGGTGGTCGGCTTCACCATCGACGCGCCCGGGGGCGGGCGCACCGTGCCCCATTCCACCAATCCGCCGGCGACGCTGGCGGCCCGGATCGGCGCCCAGCCCCGCTGGTCGGTCTATTCGCACATGGGCGGCAACACGCCCCAGCAGCTGGTCAACGTCGTCAGCGAGCGGATCGCCAAGGGCGAGACCGAGCTCGCCCTGATCGTCGGCTGCGAGTTCCTGGGCTCGGCGGTCAAGCGGATGACCAAGGGCTTCGGCTTCGACGACTGGGACGACGCCGAGGAGCTGCCGCCGCCCGAGCGGATCGGCGACCCGCGGCCCGGCGTCACGCCCTATGAGGCGCGACACGGCCTGGGCCGGCCGATCAACGTCTATCCGCTGTTCGAGAACGCGTTGCGGGCGCGGGACAAACGGTCGATCGCCGACCACCAGAAGCGGCTGGGCGAGCTGTTCGCGCCCTTCACCAAGGTGGCGGCGGCCAATCCCGAGGCCTGGTTCCCGGTCGAGCGGTCGGCCGACGAGCTGGTGACCGTGACCGACCGCAATCGCATGGTCGGCTTTCCCTACACCAAGTACCTGAACGCCATCATGGAGGTGGACCAGTCCGCCGGCGTGATCGTGGCCAGCGTGAAGAAGGCGCGCGAGCTGGGCGTGCCGGAAGACCGCTTCGTCTATCTGCACGGCTGCGCCGACGCCGCCGACCTCTGGTATCCGCTGGAGCGGCAGAACTTCCATTCCAGCCCGGCCATGCGCCTGACCGGCAAGCGCGCCCTGGAGATGGCCGGGGTCGGGCTCTCGGACATCGCCCACATCGACCTCTATTCCTGCTTCCCCGTCGCGGTGGAGATCGGGGCGGAGGAGCTGGGGCTGGCGCTGGATGATCCCCGCGGCCTGACCGTGACCGGCGGGCTGCCCTATATGGGCGGGCCGGGGAACAACTACGCCATGCACTCCATCGCGGTGATGATGGACCGGTTGCGCAAGGACCGCGGGGCTTACGGCCTGGTGACCGCCAACGGCTGGTTCCTGACCAAGCAGTCGACCGGGATCTATTCGACCACGCCGCCCAAGGCGCCGTTCGCGCGCGAGGATCCGGCGGTGATCCAGAGCCAGATCGACGCCTTGCCGCATCCGGAGATCGTGGAGAGCCCGAGCGGGTCCGCGACCATCGAGGCCTATACCGTGGTGCACGGGCGCGACGGCTACCTGATGGGGATCGTGGTCGGGCGCGACGCTGAGGGCCGCCGCTTCGTCGCCAATACGCCCACCGACGAGGCGACCCTTGCGGGCCTAGAGGCGCAGGAATCGGTTGGCCGGACGGGCCAAGTGCGGCAGACGGAGGATGGTCAGCGCAACCTCTTCGTCCCGGACTAGCCGCCCATGCCCCGCCTCTATCTGATCCGCCACGGAAAGCCCGCCGCCGTCTGGGGCGAGGCCGACGAGGATCCGGGGCTGGACGCGGCGGGGCAGGCCCAGGCGCGGGCGGCGCGGGACCATCTGCTGGCTCTGCCAGAGGCGCACCGTCCGCGACGGGTGGTCTCCTCGCCGCTTCGCCGGTGCCGGGAGACCGCCCTGCCCACCGCCGAGGCGCTGGGCGTGGAGGTGGAGATCGATCCGCGGGTGGGGGAAATCCCGACGCCTGCGACCCTGAGCGCCGCCGAGCGGCCGGCCTGGCTTCGTCAAGCGTTCCAGGGGCTGTGGCGCGAGATCCAGGGCGAGCTCGACTATGACGCCTGGCGGCGGGAGATCGTCGCGTCGCTGCACGCCCGCGGCGACACCGCCGTCTTCTCCCATTACGTGGCGATCAACGCCGTGGTCTCGCACCTGGCGGCCGACGACCGGGTGCTGGTCTTCCGGCCCGATCACGCTTCCATCACCACCCTTGAAACCGACGGAGCCGGCTTGACCCTGGTGGAACGGGGGCGCGAAGCCTCCACGGGCGTCCTCTAAAGCCAGCCGGTGGAGCGCCCGTGACCCCGCGCAGGATCCTCACCACGGCCGAGATGGCCGCGGCCGACCAGGCCGCCATCGCCGCCGGAACGCCCGGCGTGGAGCTGATGGAGCGCGCCGGCGCGGCCGTGGCCGATGCGATCGCCGAGCGGTTCTCGGTGCGGCCGGTCACCGTACTGTGCGGCCCCGGCAACAACGGCGGCGACGGCTATGTCGTCGCCCGCCTGCTGAAGGCCCGCGGCTGGCCGGTGGAGGTGCGGGCGCTCGCCCCGCCCGCGACATCCGACGCCAAGGCCATGGCGGCGCTCTGGGATGGCGGGCTTGCACCTTTCGAAGAGCCTCTGCACGCGCGCCTGTTCGTGGACGCCCTGTTTGGCGCCGGGCTGGCGCGGCCGCTTTCCGGCGAGGCGGCGGCCATGGCCGCGCATCTGGCCGCCCAGCCGCTCGATGTGGTGGCGATCGACGTCCCGAGCGGCGTTCCCGGCGACACCGGCCGGCCGGAGGGGCCGGCGGTCTGTGCGGGCCTTACCGTCACCTTCCACGCGAAGAAGCCGGGCCACGTGCTGGAGCCCGGGGCCGGCCTGTGCGGCGAGGTGGTGGTCGCCGACATCGGACTCGGGGAGCCTTCCGGCGACCTGTTCGAGAACGGCCCTGAGCTTTGGGCCGCCCGCTTCCCCTGGCCGACGGGCGCGTCGCACAAGCACGCGCGCGGGCGGATGGTGGTGGTCTCCGGTGAAGCCTGGAGCACAGGGGCGGCGCGGCTGGCGGCGCGGTCCGGCCTGCGCGTGGGGGCGGGGCTCGTCACCCTGCTGTCGCCGCCCGACGCCCTTTCGGTCAACGCCGCCCACCTGGAGGCGGTGATGCTGCGCCCCTTCGAAACCGACGCCGAACTGGCCCAGCTCGCCGCCGACGTGGACGCGGCGGTGATCGGCCCGGCCGCCGGCGTCAACGACCTGACCCTGATGAACGTGCTGGCGCTGGCGCGCACCGGCGCGGCCCTGGTGCTGGACGCCGACGCCATCACCGTCTTCCGCGACGATCCGGAGGAGCTGTTCTCGGTGCTGGACGTGGACGACGTGCTGACGCCGCATCCAGGGGAGTTCGAGCGGCTGTTCCCCGGCCTCATGGAAAGTTCGCCGACCCGCATCGAGGCCGCGCGGGCCGCCGCCCGCCAGGCCGACGCCATCGTGCTGCTGAAGGGCTTCGACACGGTGATCGCCGCCCCTGACGGCCGAGCGGCGGTGAACGTCAACGGCTCGCCCTGGCTGGCGACGGCGGGCTCGGGCGACGTGCTGGCCGGCCTGATCGGCGGGCTGGTCGCCCAGGGCATGGACAGCTTCGAGGCCGCCTGCGCCGCAGCCTGGATCCATGCGGAAGCCGCCGAGCTGCACGGACCGGGGCTGATCTCCGAGGACCTGCCGGGCCTCACGCCCGCCGTGCTGCGACGGCTCTACGACCTGCGTCTGGCCTGAAGCGGCCGGGGATGCTATGGCCGCGCTCATGACCGCGCTCTCCATCCGCGCCGCAGCCGCCGAGGCTATGGGCCGCCAGGTAACGGCCTGGCGGGCCGCCATGCGCGCGCCGGAGGGCGCCGGAAGCTAGGGTTATTCTCGACGACCTTCGACCTTCCTCGACCCCTCCCGCGACCGGAGGGGTTTTTCGTGTCCGCTCCGCGTCGCCGATTCCTTGAGCCAGGAGCCTCCCGATGACCTCCTTCACACCCGAACTCTTCGCGGCGCTGGCGCTGTTCGCCTTCGTCTCCTCGATTACGCCGGGGCCGAACAACACCATGCTGATGGCGTCCGGCGCCAATTTCGGCTTTCGGGCCACAGCGCCGCACCTGCTGGGCGTGGGGCTGGGATTCGGGGTGATGGTGGCCGCCGTCGGCCTGGGCTTGGGCGGGATCTTTGCAGCCTATCCGCAGCTGCACACGGTGCTCGCCGTGGCGGGCGCGGCCTATCTGCTCTGGCTAGCCTGGAAGATCGCCACCGCCCAGGGCCTGTCGGCGGGGCAGGGGAGCGGACGGCCCTTCACCTTTCTGCAGGCGGCCGCCTTTCAGTGGGTCAATCCGAAAGCCTGGGCCATGGCCCTCGGCGCGGTGACCGCCTATGCGCCGCGGGAGAACTATGTGGCCAACGTGCTGGTGGTCTCGGCGGTCTTCCTGGCGGTCAACCTGCCCTGCGTCGCCAGCTGGACCGGATTCGGCGTCGCCCTTCGACGGTTCCTGGAGCGGCCGGCGGCGCTGCGGGCGTTCAATATCGGGATGGCCCTGCTGCTGGCGGCGTCCTTGATTCCCGTCGTTCTGGGGCTGCTGGGCGGCGGGTGAGCCGGCTTTTCGAGGACGGGCGGCCAAGGTAGGTTTGCGCCATGTCGAGGAACACCCTTCACGTGGCGCTCGCCCTGACGCCGGCCCTGGCGCTTGGCCTGGCCCTCGCCGGCTGCTCGGTGGACGACCTGCGCGCCCGGGCCGAAACGGTTCGGGTCCAGGCCGAAGGCATCGGGACGCGGATCGAAGAGGCGCGGTCGGACCAGCTGCTGGCCGAGAGCGGGGGAATGGGCGGCGTCGAGGCGATCCGCCCGCCCGGCGAAGGGGAGGGCGAGGCCGGCGGCGAGGAAAAGGCGGCCCAGGCCAAGGCCGCGCCGAGACCGCAGAGCCAGCCGCCCGTGGTGGTCTATCTGCCGGCGCAGTAGGCCCTATCCGACCTCGCGGCGTCCGATCTCGCAGGCGCGGCCGTCTTGCGCCAGGCCGTAGGCGACCACCTCGCCCTGCGGGGGCTCGAGGACGCCGATCCAGCCCGCTCCTTCGGCGCCCGGCCGGCGCAGGGCCTTCAACACGTCCGGGCGGGCGGCGTGGCCCAGCGCGATCCCGACGACCCGCCCGGTCGAATCGACCAGGGCGACATGGTCGAACGCCTCGCCCTGGCGGCGGTCCCAACCCCAGCCGTGAGCGCGCCAGGCCGCGCCTTCAGGTGCGGGTTCGAGGCTGTCGAGCCGACCGCGGCAGGCTCCCCCTTCGGCGACCGGAAGCGTCAGGGGGCGGCCGACCGCGATAGCGGGCGTCGCGGCGTAGGGGCCCAGGCGCTGCTCGCGCATGAAGGGGGTCAGCGCCTGGATGACCTCCGGATCGGGGAACAGCGCCTGCAGGGCCTGCGGGTCCTCGACCTCGCCCACGATCGCGCTCGATCCCGCCAGCACCCGATCGTGCGTCCGGAAGAGATGGTCCATGGCCTTCGGCTGCAGGTCGAGAAGAACGGCCAGCCCCGCCGCCGCCGCGAAGGCCACGGCGGCCTGCAGCCGCGGGCGCGGCGCCTGGGCGAGGGTGAGCATCCAGTACACCGCCTGGGCCGCCCAGAAATGCGCGACCGGCGTCGCATAGCGGGGGGCGAGCGCCTGCTCGACGCCGAAGCTGAGGCGGCCGAGCGCCGTCAGCCCCGCCGTCATGCCCACGAAGACGACAATGCCCAGCATGGCGGCGCGGGGCGCGTCGGGCCGGGGCGCCCGCAGGAGCACAAGGGCCATGGCCGCAGCGCCGAGCGCGCCCGCCAGCCCCGCCGCGAGGGCCGTTCGCGGGCCGCCCCCGCTCCAGACGTTGCCGAGATAGGTGAGGACGTAGCGCACATAGTCGACCGGGCGCTCCAGGGCGAAGCGGGCGGGAGAGTGCGCCTCGACCGGCTGGTAGCCCTTCAGGTAGATCGCCAGCAGCAGGGCGGTCGCCGCCAGGGCGAGGCCGGCCACCGCCGGCCGGCCGCGGACCAGGAGCACGACCGCAGCCATCGCCAGGCCCGCGGTCAATCCGTTCGAGAGGCTGAACGCAGCCACCGTCAGGAGGGCGAACGCCCCGCCCAGCGCAGGCCAGCGCACGCCGTCGGGATCGAGCCCGCCACGGCAGAACAGCCAGATCGCCCAGCCGGCCGCGGCGAAGACCCCGACGAACTGCACCTGGAAACCCCAGAAGAAGTTCTCCCACTGGGTCAGGCTGAACATCAGCCCGCAGGCCAGCGCGGCGGCGAGCAGGCCCGGCAGACCCGTCCGGCGCAGGTCCGCGGCGCGGAGGTAGAGGGCGGCGGCGGCGGCCTGGACGGCGCCGATCGCCACGAGGTTGAGGATGTTGCGCCCCTGGAACCAGGCGAAGTCGGCGAGGAAGACCAGGCGCGGGAAGACCAGCCGATGTTCGTTGTGCTGGGCGAAGAGCAGGGCGGGATCGAAACCCTGTTCCCGGATGACCCGCCAGAGGTGCACCGAACCCCATTGGTCGTGAAAGGGCGTGGGGGAATAGGCCAGCGCCACCGCCCACACCGACCAGCCGGCGAGCAGCACAACCACCGCGCCAGCGGCGAGCTGCACCGCCAACCGCAGGCGAACCGCAAGCGTCCGAAGATCCATCCCGCTCCCCTGGCCGCGGGCACCCCCTTCGGTGGAGGGCCGTTGCATGATCCGGCGCGCCTTACGGTGGAGCTAAGGCGATTTTGCGACCCCTTCGTGCGCCGATTGTAACGCTTGCCGGTGCGTCGGCATCCGGTGTACCGCATCGGCCGTTGCGGGTGTGGCGGAACTGGTAGACGCACTGGATTTAGGTTCCAGCGCCGCAAGGCGTGGAGGTTCGAGTCCTCTCGCCCGCACCAACAGGGTTCGCGGCCGCCGCGGGGCCGCTGTTTGCGCTTGGACTGTCCGAAGGCCCGTGACATAAGGGCGCCCGCTCGCCGCCGCCCAGCCGGCGGCGCTCATCTTTTCAGCCGAAGGCGGACCGAACCGCGCGCCAGGCGCGCGGGGGGCCGAAGAACAAGAATGTCGATGCAGATCGTTGAAAAGTCCGGCGAAGGCCTGAGCCGCGTCTATGGCGTCACCGTGCCGGCGGCCGACCTGAACGACCGGCTCGAGGCGCGGATCACCGAGATCACGCCGCAGCTCAACATCAAGGGCTTCCGCCCGGGCAAGGTGCCGCCGGCCCATGTGCGCCGCCTGCACGGCAAGGCGCTGATGGCCGAGGTGGTCCAGGAGGCCATCAACGAATCCAGCCAGAAGGTGCTGGAGGAGAACAACATCCGCCCGGCCGGCGAGCCGGACCTGAAGCCCGAGGGCGACATCGAGAAGGTCATCGAAGGCAAGGCCGACCTGGCCTTCGAACTGGCCGTCGAGGTGATGCCGGACTTCCAGCCGACCGACCTCGCCTCCATCGAGCTGAAGCGCCCGGTCTATGAGCCGACCGAGGCCGAAGTGGACGAGGCGGTGAAGGAACTGGCCGGCCAGGCCAAGACCTACGAGCCCCGCAAGGGCAAGAGCGTGAAGGCCAAGGACGGCGACCAGCTGGTCATCGACTTCGTCGGCCGGATCGACGGCGAGGCCTTCGAAGGCGGCACGGCCAGCGACACCGAGCTGGTGCTGGGCTCGGGACGGTTCATCCCCGGCTTCGAGGAGCAGCTGGTGGGCGCCAAGGCCGGCGACGCCGTGACCGTGAAGGTGAACTTCCCCGAGGATTATCAGGCGGCGAACCTGGCCGGGAAGGCCGCGGAATTCGAGACCACGGTCAAGGAAGTCCGCGCGCCGGTCGAGGCCGAGCCCGACGATGCGCTCGCCGAACGCCTGGGCGTCGAGAGCCTGGAGAAGCTGCGCGAGCTCCTGAAGGACAACCTGAAGAGCCAGTACGCCGGCGCCTCGCGCTTCAAGCTGAAGCGCGCCCTGCTCGACGTGCTCGATGCGCGCCACGACTTCCCGCTGCCGCCGAAGATGGTCGACGCCGAGTTCGCCTCCATCTGGAGCCAGGTCCAGCAGGACAAGGAGCAGGGGAACCTGCCGCCCGAGGACGCCGAAAAGTCCGAGGAGCAGCTGCAGACCGAGTACCGCAAGATCGCCGAGCGCCGCGTGCGCCTGGGGCTGGTGCTGGCCGAGATCGGCCGCGCCAACAATGTGCAGGTGACCGACCAGGAACTGGGCGAAGCCATGCGCGCCGAGGCCATGCGCTATGGCCCGCAGGCCCAGCAGGTGTTCGACTTCTTCCGCCAGAACCCCGGCGCCCAGGCGCAACTGCGCGCGCCGATCTTCGAGGACAAGGTGGTCGACCTGATCCTCGGCCAGGCCAAGGTCGAGGACGAGAAGGTCTCCAAGGAAGACCTCATGAAGGAAGACGAGATGCCGGAAGGCTACGGGGCCTAGGCGACAAGCTCATCCAGACGACAAAATCCCTCCCCGGCGCCGGGGAGGGATTTTTGTTTAGGACTATCGGTCACCTTGCATCCCACCCTCCGCCACGCGATATCGGAGGGGAGGCGGCTCCGCGGGCGGAGTCGGACAGAACACCGAAAAGAGGCATCCCCTAAATGCGTGACCCCATGACCGCGCTGAACCTCGTTCCCATGGTGGTGGAGCAGACCAGCCGCGGCGAGCGCGCCTTCGACATCTTCTCTCGCCTGCTGAAGGAGCGGGTGATCTTCCTGAACGGTCCGGTCGAGGACGGCATGTCGGCGCTGATCTGCGCCCAGCTGCTCTATCTCGAGGCCGAGAACCCGAAGAAGGAGATCCAGATGTACATCAACTCCCCCGGCGGAGTGGTGACGTCGGGCCTCGCGATCTACGACACCATGCAGTACATCAAGTCGCCGGTGGTGACGCTGTGCATGGGCATGGCCGCCTCGATGGGCTCGTTCCTGCTGATGGCCGGCGAGAAGGGCAACCGCATCGCCCTGCCCAACAGCCGCATCATGGTGCACCAGCCGTCGGGCGGCTATTCCGGCAAGGCCTCGGACATCGAGCGCCATGCCGAGGACATCATCAAGACCAAGCGCCGGCTGAACGAGATCTACGCCAAGCACACCGGGCGCACCTATGAGGAGGTCGAGGAGAAGCTCGACCGCGACACCTTCATGACCCCGGAAGAGGCCAAGGAATGGGGCCTCGTGGATCACGTCTACGAGACTCGCCAGGACGACTGATCCCGTCTCAGCCTATCGTTCTTCCTCCTCGGGGGAGGTCTTTCGCCCATGAAACCCTCCCCCCCCGCTTGTGGGAGGGGAAGGCGCGGCGCGGCATCGCCAGATGCCGCGCCCTCCCATGACGGGCGAGGAAAAAGGGTTGCCTCGACGCCAGGGGCGGCGCATATGCCTGCGGGTCAACCCTTAGCGGAGACCTTCCGGGTTCGCTGACGTTCTCAATGCGGCCAGGCCGCAGACTTCACTTGCCGCGGCGTACGCCCCGGCCCAGCCCGATCTTCTTGGCGAAGTCGCTCCGCCGGGCCGCGTAGGCCGGCGCGACCATCGGATAGTCCGGCGGCAGGTTCCAGCGCCGGCGGTATTCTTCCGGGCTCATGTCGTAGCGCGAGCGCAGGTAGCGCTTGAGCATCTTCAGCTTCTTCCCGTCCTCCAGACAGACGATGTAGTCGTTCTGGATCGAGCGTCCGATCGGCACGGCCGGCTTGGGCCGTTCCTCAGGCGCCGGGGCGGACTCCGCCCCAAGGCTCTGGAGGGCGCTGTGGACGGAGCGGATGATGTCCGGCACCGCGTCGGCCGAAACCGGATTTCGGCTCACATAGGCCGCGACGATGTCGGCCCCCAACCGGAGCAGCTCTTCCTTCGAACGGGCTTCCGGTGCGGCGTCCACGCTCATAAAGCGCCCCCTGGCTACAAATCTGCACACCGCCAGCCCCCGTCGCATGCAGCGCGGGGTCCGCCGGTGCGGCTGCAACGCCCGTCCCCTGCATATCGTTCCCACAGATTGGATCGGCCGGCCGAATGGCCTAAAGAGCGCGCTCGGCCCGCCGCCCCAGATTCCCGAAAGGTCCGCCCATGACCGTCCACGCCCAGACCCCCCTCGACGCCTTCTTCTCCACGGGCGTCGCCGACAGCGATCCGGCCCTGGCGGCCGTCCTCTCCGGCGAGCTGAAGCGCCAGCAGGACCAGATCGAACTGATCGCGTCCGAGAACATCGTCTCCCGCGCCGTGCTGGAGGCCCAGGGCTCGGTCCTGACCAACAAGTACGCCGAAGGCTATCCCGGCAAACGCTACTACGGCGGCTGCGAGGTGGTGGACGAGGCCGAGCGCCTGGCCATCGAGCGGGCCAAGCAGATCTTCGGCTGCGAGTTCGCCAATGTGCAGCCGCACTCCGGCAGCCAGGCGAACCAGGCGGTGTTCATGGCCACCATGACGCCGGGCGACACCTTCATGGGCATGGATCTGGCGGCCGGCGGCCACCTGACCCACGGCAAGAACGTCAACCAGTCGGGCAAGTGGTTCCGCCCCGTGGCCTATGCGGTGCGCCAGCAGGACCACCTGATCGACTATGACCAGGCCGCGGAAGTGGCGCTCGCCGAAAAGCCCAAGGTGATCATCGCCGGCGGCTCGGCCTACAGCCGCGCCATCGACTTCGCCAGGTTCCGCGAGATCGCCGACAGCGTCGGCGCGATCCTGATGGTCGACATCGCCCACTATGCGGGCCTGGTCGCCGGCGGCGTCTATCCGAACCCGTTCCCGCACGCCCACGTGGTCACCACCACCACCCACAAGACCCTGCGTGGCCCCCGGGGCGGCATGATCCTGACCAACGACAAGAAGCTGGCCAAGAAGATCGATTCCGCGGTCTTCCCGGGCCTGCAGGGCGGGCCGCTGATGCACGTGATCGCCGCCAAGGCGGTGGCCTTCGGGGAGGCGCTGAAGCCTGAGTTCAAGACCTACGCCGCCCAGGTGGTGGCCAACGCCCGCGCCCTGGCCGACAGCCTGCAGCAGGCGGGCTTCAAGATCGTCTCCGGCGGCACCGACAGCCACCTGATGCTGGTGGACCTGACGCCGAAGGGCGTCTCGGGCGCGGACGCCGAAGTGGCGCTGGAGCGGGCCCACATCACCACCAACAAGAACGGCATCCCCTTCGACCCGCTGCCGCCGATGCAGACCTCGGGCCTGCGCGTCGGCTCCCCGGCGGGCACCACCCGCGGGTTCGGGGAAGCCGAGTTCCGTCAGGTCGGCAAGTGGATCGGCGAGGTGCTGGACGGCCTTGCGGCGGGCGGGGACAACTCGGCCGTGGAGGCCAAGGTCCGCGACGAGGTCCTGGCGCTCACGAAACGCTTCCCCATCTACGGTTAACCCCGCTATTTTGCGGATCGTAGGCCGCGGAGGGGCTACATCATGCGTTGCCCGTTCTGCGGCCATGCCGAAACCCAGGTGAAGGACAGCCGGCCGTCGGAAGACGGGGCGGCCATTCGCCGCCGTCGCCTCTGCCCGGAGTGCGGCGGCCGGTTCACCACCTTCGAGCGGGTGCAGCTGCGCGAGCTGACCATCCTCAAGCGTTCGGGCCGCCGCACGCCCTTCGACCGCGACAAGCTGGCCCGCTCCATCGCCATCGCCACCCGCAAGCGGCCGATCGAGCCGGAGCGGATCGAACGGATGATCTCTCTCATCGTCCGCCAGCTGGAAAGCATGGGCGAGACCGAACTGCCGTCGTCGGAGATCGGCGAGCTGGTCATGAAGCAGCTCAAGCAGCTCGATGACGTGGCCTATGTCCGCTACGCCTCGGTCTATCGCGACTTCCGCGAGGCCGGCGAGTTCGCCACCTTCCTGGGCGAGGAGGGCCTGAGCGAGGCCGCCGAGGATGAGAGATAACCCCGCTCATTCCCGCGAAGGCGGGAACCTAAGCGGGCTATCCGCAGCCCGGACCTCGATTCGGCCCGGGTCCCCGCCTTCGCGGGGATGAGCGGCGCTGCAATGATCACCCTCAAGCTCGCCACCTCTCTCGACGGCCGGATCGCCACCGCCACGGGCGAGAGCCGCTGGATCACGGGGCCGGAGGCGCGCGAGGCGGTTCATCGGCTGCGCGCGGAACATGACGCGGTGGTCGTGGGGGTCGAGACGGCCTTGGCCGACGATCCGGAGCTGACCGTGCGCCTGCTGGGCTGGAGCGGTAAGCCGCCGGCCCGCGTGGTGCTGGACAGCCGCCAGCGCCTGGCCGACGGCTGTCGGCTGGTGGCCACGGCGCGAGAGATCCCCACCTACGTCATCTCGACCACGCCGCCTGAGCCCCGGCTGACCGAGCAGGGTGTGCGCGTCCTCCAGGTCCATGCGGTTGGCGAAGAGCGGCCGGAGCTGAAGGATGTGGTCCAGAGCCTGGCGGCGGAGGGCCTGCAGCGCCTCTTCGTCGAGGGCGGCGGCATGGTGGCCGCGAGCTTCATCCGCTGCGGGCTGGTCGACCGGCTGGAATGGTTCCGCGCGCCCATGCTGATCGGGGGGGAGGGGCGGCCCGGGATCGGCGCCCTGGCGCTTGGCGCGCTCGCCGACGCGCCGAAGCTGCGCCGTCTTGAAGTCCGGGAGGTCGGCTCCGACCTCTGGGAGCGTTACGAGAGGATCTGAATGTTCACCGGAATCGTCACCGACGTGGGCCGCGTCCGCGCCGTCCGCGACACCAACCGCGACCGCAGGTTCGAGATCGAGACGGCCTTCGACCTCTCGACCGTCGATCTCGGCGCCTCCATCGCCCATGCCGGCTGCTGCCTCACGGTGGTGGAGAAGGGCGAAGGCTGGTTCGCCGTGGAGGTCTCCGGCGAAACCCTCTCCAAGACCACGCTCGGCCAATGGGGAGAGGGCGATCCGGTCAATCTGGAGCGCGCCGCGCGTGTTGGCGACGAGTTGGGCGGGCACATCGTCTCGGGCCACGTGGACGGGGTGGGGGAGGTGATCTCCGTCGAGAGCGAAGGCGGCTCCCATAGGGTGCAGATTCGCGTTCCGCGTCCTCTGCACCGCTTCATCGCGCCCAAAGGCTCCATCACCGTCGAGGGCGTCTCGCTGACCGTGAACGAGGTCGAGGACGACGTCTTCGGCGTCAACCTGATCCCTCACACCTGGGACGTGACGACGCTGGGGCGGCTGCGGCCCGGCTCGAAAGTCAATCTAGAGATCGACATGCTCGCCCGGTATCTCGCCCGCTGGCGCGAAACGGCCTAAAGGGTCCTCCCGAAGAGGACGAAACCACCCCATGCTCGAAGACAAGCTCCGCATCCTCGTAGTCGAGGCGCGCTTCTACGACGATCTGGCCGACGAGCTCCTGAAGGGAGCGACCGAAGTCCTGAATGCGCATGACGCCGACTACGATGTCGTCACCGTGCCCGGCGCCTTGGAGATTCCCGGCGCCATCGCCGTCGCCGAGGAGGGCGGCCACCGCCCGGCGGGGGTGCGCTATGACGGCTATGTGGCGCTGGGCGTGGTGATCCGCGGCGAGACCTACCACTTCGAGATCGTCTCCAACGAGAGCGCCCGGGGGATCATGGATCTGACGATCGGCCGGCGCCTGGCCATCGGCAACGGCGTGCTGACGGTCGAGGACGAGGATCAGGCCTGGGCCCGAGCCCGCGTGAGCGAGGGCGACAAGGGCGGCGGCGCGGCGCGTGCGGCCCTGGAGATGGTGGCGCTGAAGCGGCGGCTGCTGGGCGGTCAGGTCGCGCGATGAGCGGAGCCCACAACCGGCGCTCGGTGGCCAGGCTGGCCGCCGTCCAGGCGCTCTATCAGATGGAGGTCTCCGGCGCCGGCGTCGAGGCCGTGATCCGCGAGTTCTCCGAACATCGCTTCGACCGCGGCCTGGAGGGCGAGGATTCCCAGCCCATGGCGGCCGCCGACGAGGGCTTCTTCGCCGACTTGGTGCGCGGCGTGGTCTCGGCCCAGCGGGAGATCGACACGGCCGTGGCCCGTAGGCTCGCCAGCGGCTGGCGGCTGGAGCGGCTGGACGCCACGGTGCGGGCCATACTGCGCGCGGGCGCTTATGAGCTGGCCCATCGGCCGGACGTGCCCGCCGAGGTCGCCATCGACGAATATGTGGAGCTCGCCAAGTCGTTCTTCGAAGGTCCGGAACCGGGCTTCGTGAACGGGGCCCTCGACGGAGTGGCCAAGGATGTCCGCCGCGCCTGAACCGCTCGACGAGTTCGAGCAGATCGCCCGCCTCTACCGCCCGCTGACCGGCGGCGCGCCCGAGGCGCTGGACCTTCTCGACGACGCGGCGGTGATCCCGTCGCGCCCGGGCTTCGACCTGGTGATCACCAAGGATGCGGTGGTCGAGGGCGTGCACTTCCTGGCCGGCGACCCGCTGGACCTCGTCGCCCGGAAGCTCCTGCGGGTGAACTTGTCGGACCTCGCGGCCATGGGGGCCGAGCGCTATGGCTATTTCCTCGCCGTGGCCTGGCCGCCGCCCTGCGGCTGGCCGGAGCGACAGGCCTTCGCCGATGGCCTGAAGGCCGACGGGGAGGCGTTCGGCGCGGTCCTCCTGGGCGGCGACACGGTCTCGACGCCGGGGCCGCTGACGGCCTCGCTCACCCTGCTGGGCTGGGTTCCGGCGGGCTGCGCCGTGCAGCGGGGCGGCGCCCGGCCGGGGGACATCCTGATGGTCTCGGGCCCGATCGGCGACGGCTGGCTGGGGCTTCGCGCCGCCCGGGGCGCGGTCGACGATCCCGACGGCTATCTCGCCGGTCGATACCGTCTGCCCAGCCCGCGCCTGGACCTTATTACGGCCCTGCGGGACCAGGCCAGCGCCGCCGCCGACGTCTCCGACGGCCTGATCGCCGACGCGGGCCACATCGCCACCGCCAGCGGCGTGGGCCTTGTCCTCCATCTGGACCGCATGCCGCTCTCCGAGGCAGCTCTGGCCTGGCTCGCCGAGCAGCCTGACCGGCTGGAGGCCCTGCGGCGGCTCGCCTCGGGGGGCGACGACTACGAGATCGTCTGCACCGCGCCGCCTGAGGCCGCCGCGGCGCTGGGCCTCACCGTCATCGGCGAGGTCGTGGCGGGGCAGGGGGTGGAGGTTCGGCTGGAGGGCGCCCGCATCGACCCCGGCCCCGGCGGCTGGAAGCACCGGTAGGGATCAACCCTCCCGAAACCCTATTCCGCTAAACCTACGGCCATGCTTCGCCGCACGCTCCTAGCCGCCCTGCCGACGCTCGCCGCCGGCGCCGCCCATGCGGCGGGCGCGCCGGCCGAGAAGCCGGCGGCCATCGGCCAGTACGTCGACCTCTCGCCGGTGGCGGCCCCTATCGTCGTCAACGGGCGGCTGATCAACTACGTCTTCGTCACCGTCCGGCTGCTGCTGACCGCCTCGGCCGACGCCGCCAAGTGGCGCTCGCGCGAGCCCTATTTCCGCGACGCCCTGGTGCGCGCGGTGCATCGCGCCCCGGTCACCAGCGATAAGACCTATGTCGCGGTCGACGAGGCCAAGCTGAAGGCCGTGATGCTGCGCGAAGCCCAGGCCATCGCCGGCAGGGACGTGACCGGCGTCGCCATCACCGCCCAGGCGCCCAAGCGCTCGACGGGCCTGCCTTCGCCGCCTCTCAAGCCCTGAGGGGCGCCCTTGCGTCGCCTGGAAACGGGCGTTGCGCCGGCCCCATACAACTGGCAACGTCCCTGCCTTGTCGAGGCGGGCCAATTTCAACAGGCCCGCCCGCTTACGGGGAAACAAACAGGGCCTGGACTCCCGGCGCCGCTTTCGTGGCGTCCGTCGGGCGGTTCCGCGCGAAACGCTAGAGGGGCGATTCGAATATGAGTTCCGTACTACTGCTGGTGATCGTCGCCGGCTTGCTGGCTGTGCTCTACGGCATAGTCAGGACGGCCGGCCTGTTGCGGGCCTCGCCCGGTTCGGCGCGGATGCAGGAGATCGCGGGCGCGATCCAGGAGGGGGCCCAGGCCTATCTCCGCCGGCAATACACCACCATCGCCATCGTCGGGGTCGTCATCCTGGTGATCGTGGCCGTCCTGATCGGGGTGCCGCCGGCCATTGGGTTCGCGATCGGCGCCATCCTCTCCGGCGCCGCCGGGTTCGCGGGCATGCTGATCTCGGTGCGCGCCAACGTACGGACGGCCCAAGCCGCTTCCGAAAGCCTGGCCAAGGGCCTGTCGCTGGCCTTCACCTCCGGCGCGATCACCGGCATGCTGGTGGCCGGCTTCGCCCTCCTGGGCGTGGCGGTCTATTTCGCGGTGCTCACCGGCCCGATGGGCTTCGACCCCACCAGCCGCACGGTGATCGACTCCCTCGTGGCCCTGGGCTTCGGCGCCTCGCTGATCTCCATCTTCGCCCGCCTGGGCGGCGGCATCTTCACCAAGGGCGCCGACGTGGGCGGCGACATGGTGGGCAAGGTCGAGGCCGGCATCCCCGAGGACGATCCGCGTAACGCGGCGACCATCGCCGACAACGTGGGCGACAATGTCGGCGACTGTGCGGGCATGGCCGCGGACCTGTTCGAGACCTATGCAGTGACTACGGTCGCCACCATGGTGCTGGCGGCGATCTTCTTCCGCGGCACCGAGGCGGTGACCGGCATGATGCTGCTGCCGCTGGCGATCTGCGCGGTCTGCATCGTCACCTCGATCATCGGCACCTTCTTCGTCCGGCTGGGCAAGAACAACAACATCATGGGCGCGCTCTATCAGGGCCTGATCGTCACCGGCGTGCTGTCGGTGGGCGCCATCTGGTGGGTGACCAGCCAACTCGTGCCCGACGCCGTCACCGTCGGCGCCCTGAGCTTCGACGCCATGAGCCTGTTCTGGTGCGGCGTGGTCGGTCTGGCCGTCACCGCCGCCATCGTGGTGATCACCGAGTACTACACCGGCACCGGCTTCCGGCCGGTGAAGTCGGTGGCCAAGGCCAGCGTCTCCGGCCATGGCACCAACGTGATCCAGGGCCTCGCCATGTCGCTGGAGTCCACGGCGCTGCCGGCCCTGGTGATCATCGTCGGCATCATCGTCACCTACAGCCTGGCGGGCCTGTTCGGCATCGCCATCGCCACCACCGCCATGCTGTCGCTGGCGGGCTTCATCGTGGCGCTCGACGCCTTCGGCCCGGTCACCGACAACGCCGGCGGCATCGCCGAGATGGCCGGCCTCCCGCCGGAGGTCCGCGTCTCCACCGACGCCCTGGACGCCGTCGGCAACACCACCAAGGCGGTGACCAAGGGCTACGCCATCGGGTCGGCCGGCCTCGGCGCCCTGGTGCTGTTCGCGGCCTATACCGAGGACCTGAAGTTCTTCTCGGCCACGGCCGAGCCGGGCTCGTTCTTCGAGGGGCTGGGGACGGTCGCCTTCGACCTTTCGAACCCCTATGTGGTGGTCGGCCTGCTGTTCGGGGGCCTGCTGCCCTTCCTGTTCGGCGGCATGTCCATGACGGCCGTCGGCCGGGCGGCTGAATCCGTCGTCGCCGAGGTGCGCCGCCAGTTCAAGGAAAACCCCGGCATCATGACCGGCGAGGTCAAGCCGGAATACGGCAAGGCCGTCGACATCCTGACCCGCGCGGCGATCAAGGAGATGATCGTCCCGTCGCTGCTTCCGGTGGCCTCGCCGGTGGTGCTGTTCTTCGTCATCAACGCCATTGCGGGCAAGGTGAACGCCTTTGCTTCGCTGGGGGCGATGCTGATGGGCGTGATCGTCACGGGGCTCTTCGTGGCGATCTCCATGACCTCGGGCGGCGGCGCCTGGGACAACGCCAAGAAGTTGATCGAGGAAGGTCACTATGGCGGCAAGGGATCCGAGGCCCACAAGGCCGCGGTGACCGGCGACACCGTCGGCGACCCCTACAAGGACACGGCGGGACCCGCCGTGAACCCGATGATCAAGATCACCAACATCGTGGCCCTGCTGCTGCTGGCCGTGCTGGCCCACAGCGCCTGATCAGATCGGGCGGAAAAACGAAACGCCCCGGAGAGCGATCTCCGGGGCGTCTTTCTTTGCGCTTGTCGAGACGCGAGAGGCTTACCGCCGGTCGCCCGGGCGGTTGCCGGGGATGTTCTCGTCCTGGTTCGGCAGCATGGTTCCGCGACCCACATTGCCCAGCAGCTGTTCGAGGATGGTCAGCTCGCGGCCCCGGGTCGGCGTCTCGCGGCCGTTGAAGGCGATGACGCGACCGTCCTTCAGCGTCAGGGTGTCGACGTTCCGCACCACCTCGCTGTCCTTGTCGAAGGTGATGGCCACCACGTTGCGCGAGGTGATCACCGGCCGGCGGAAGGCCACGCGCTCCTTCACCTGGTCGACATAGAACCAGACGTTCGGGTCGAAGGTGGAGGTGGCGGAGGGCGAACCCAGGCTGGCGCGCACGGTGGACTTGGTGTCGGTTCCGACCTTCACGTCCTTCGGATTGGCCTCGATGGCCTGGAACCCGGAATAGGTGGTGATCGGCGCGCAGGCGGCCGTGGCGGCCAGGAGGCCGGCGGCGAAGGCGGCGTAGGCGACGCGTCGATGCATGTGCGAACCGGACCTGTTCATTTTTCCGAGGCTTTGACCTATCTCTCGCCGCCCCTTAGTTCAATGGCCGGCTTTAGGCGGCCCTGAGGGCGAAATCGAGGCCTGAATGTTCTTCGACCGCTTCTTCAAGCGCCGCCCGGCGCTCGCCGCCGGCGCCAAGCTCTACGCCGCGGCGGTGGCCCGTGCGCGCAATCCCAGGCTCTATGCGGATTACGCGGCGCCCGACACGGTGGAGGGGCGATTCGAGCTCTACACCCTGCACGTCTTCCTGCTGCTCGACCGGCTGCGCGGCGAAGGCCCGCAGGCGAGCGAAACGTCGCAGGCCCTGTTCGACACCTATGTCACCGCCCTGGACGACGCCCTGCGCGAGATGGGGGTGGGCGACCTTTCGGTCGGCAAGAAGATGCGCAAGCTGGGCGAGGCCTTCTACGGTCGCGTGAAGTCCTACGAGAAGGCCTTCCAGGCCCTGCCGGACGCCGCCGCCCTGGAGGCGCTGGTCGCCCGAACCGTCTATGCCGGCGGCGACGCACAGGCCGCCCCGAAACTGGCGGCCTATGTCGTGACCGAGCGGGCGGCCCTGCGCGAGGCGCCCGTGGCGCGGCTGCTGGCGGGCGACGCGCCGTGGAGCGAGGCATGACCTGGCCCAAGACCCTCCGGTTCAGGGAGGTCGCGCGCGGCCCGCAAACCCTGCGCCTGGAGCCGCCGGCCGAGGCGCGGGCGCAGATCGCCCGCAGCCTTGGGCTCGAAGGCTTGCCGGAGCTCTCTGCGGAGCTGGCGGTGCGGCCCTGGCTCGACGGCGCGGAGATCAGCGGCCGGCTGAAAGCGGTGGTCGAGCAGGTCTGCGGCGTCAGCGGCGAGCCGTTCGAGCAGGCGCTCGAAGGCGAGATCGCCGTTCGCGTGGTCCCGGCCGGCAGCGCGGCCGCGCCGGCCGATTCGCCGGGCGGCGAGGTCGCCCTCGACCTGGAGGCGGAGGATCCGCCGGACGTCGCCGAGGGCGAGGAGATCGACCTTTCGGCCTATGTGATCGAGCATCTGGCGCTGGAGATCGATCCCTTTCCGCGCAAGCCGGGAGCGGTCTTCGACTACGCCCCCGAGGACCCGGAGGACTCGCCCTTCGCCGCGCTGCGCCGCCTGAAGGATCGCGAGGGGTGAACGCGCACGCGTTTGCAGGTCCGCGGCGCGGTTGTATCGTCGCGGCGCTGATCGGCGCGAGCGCCGCTGGGGGAATGACTGCTTGAACCGATCCTTGGTTCTTTCCATCGACGCCATGGGGGGCGACCATGGCCCGGGCGTGGTCGTGCCGGGCGTGGCGATCGCCGCGGGCCGAATCCCGCAGGCCGGCTTCCTGCTGTTCGGCGACCAGGCCGCCATCGAGGCGGAGCTGGCCCGCTGCCCGACGCTGGAAGGCCGGGCGGAGATCCGCCACTGCGACCGCGTCATCGCCATGGACGAAAAGCCCGCCCAGGCGGTGCGCCGCGGCAAGGGCACCTCCATGTGGAGCGCCGTCGAGGCGGTGAAGGCGGGCGAGGCCCACGCCGCGGTCTCCGCCGGCAACACCGGCGCTCTGATGGCCGTCTCGCTGCTGCTCCTGCGCATGAGCGTGCCCATGGACCGGCCGCCCCTGGTGGTCAGCTGGCCGGGCCACAAGGGCGTCACCACCGTGCTGGATGTGGGCGCCAATGTGGACTGCGACGCCGAACGGCTGGTGGAGTTCGCCATTCTCGGCGCGGCCTTCCACCGCGTGGCGCACGGCGCGGCGCGTCCTACCGTCGGCCTGCTGAACGTCGGCTCGGAGGACATGAAGGGCCACGAAGAGGTTCGGGAAGCCCACGCCCTGCTTCGCGCGGGCGATTTCGACTTCGATTATCGAGGGTTCGTGGAGGGCGACGACCTGTCCAAGAACACCGTCGATGTGGCCGTGACCGATGGATTCACCGGCAATATCGCCCTCAAGACCGCCGAGGGCACGGCCCGCTATCTGGGCGCGGAGCTGCGCCAGGCGCTCACCGGCTCGCTGCTCTCCACGCTGGGCGCGGCGCTCGCCCGCGGCGGCCTCCTGAAGTTCCGGGAAAAGATGAACCCGCCCCCCGCCGCGCCGCTTTTGGGCCTCAATGGCGTGGTGGTGAAGAGCCACGGCGGGGCGGTCGACCGTCAGTTCGCCGACGCCATAGGCGTGGCCGCGGATCTTGCGCAAAGCGACTTCGCAGCCGAGATCGAACGGAATATGACGCGGCTCACCGCCGCGGTGGCCGAGCAGCCGCCGGCCGTCGATGGAGCCGCCGAGTGACGAAAGTTCTGCGTAGCGTGGTGACCGGGGTGGGGGGCTTCCTTCCCAAGACCGTCGTCACCAATGACGATCTGGCCAGGATCGTCGACACCTCGGACGAGTGGATCGTCGAGCGCACCGGCATCCGCCAGCGCCACAAGGCGGCCGAGGACGAGCCGGTCTCCGACCTCGCCGTCGAGGCCGCGCGCCGGGCCCTGGAGGCCGCCGGCCGCCGGCCGGAAGACGTGGACCTCATCGTGGTCGGCACCACGACGCCGGACCTGACCTTTCCGGCCACCGCCACCATCGTCCAGCGCAAGCTCGGCTGTCCGGTCGGGATCGCCTTCGACGTCCAGGCGGTGTGCTCGGGCTTCGTCTATGCGCTGTCGACCGCCGACGGCTTCGTCGCCCGCGGGCGTTCGAAGTGCGCCCTGGTGGTCGGCGCCGAGACCATGACCCGGCTGATGGACTGGACCGATCGCGGCACCTGCGTGCTGTTCGGGGACGGCGCGGGCGCCGTGGTGCTCGAGCCGCAGGAAGGCGAGGGGACCACCGCCGACCGCGGCCTGCTCGGCTTCGCCCTGCGCGCCGACGGGACCAAGCAGGACCTGCTCTATGTGGACGGCGGGGTCTCCACCAACGGCCAGGTCGGCCATCTGCGGATGCAGGGAAACCAGGTGTTCCGCCACGCGGTCGTGAACATCTCCGAGGCGATCTTCGCTGCGGCCGCAGACGCCGGAATCGACGTCCACGACGTGGATTGGTTCATCCCCCATCAGGCCAATCAGCGGATCCTGGAAGGCGTCGCCAAGCGGGTGGGAATCGCCGAGGAAAAGGTGATCTCCACCGTGGCCCAGCACGCCAACACCTCGGCCGCCTCGATCCCGCTGGCGCTCTATCAGGGCCTCCAAGACGGGCGGATCAAGCCGGGCCAGCTCCTGCTGCTCGAAGCCATGGGCGGCGGCCTCACCTGGGGCGCCTGCGTGCTGCGCCTTTAGGCGAACGGCAAGAAGAGGGCTTGAAGCCTTTGACTTGCTGCGACAATCGGTCCATGACGACGTAAGGTAAGACGCAAGTAGCGGTTGTTTCGGGGCAGGGGCGTTCGATGAAAGGCGCAACGGTGACACGGGCCGACCTTTGCGAGGCGGTTCACGAGGAGGTGGGGCTGACCCGCCAGGACTGCGCCGAGCTGGTCGAACGCACGCTTGAGCTGATGGCCCAGGCGTTGGAACGCGGCGAGCAGGTCAAGCTCTCCGGCTTCGGCGTCTTCCAGGTGCGCGAGAAGCGCCCGCGCATGGGCCGCAATCCCAAGACCGGCGAACCGGCCGCCATCGACGCGCGCCGCGTGATCGGCTTCCGCGCCTCCCAGGTGATGAAGGCGCGGGTCGACCGCGCCCTCTCGCGGTGAGGTCGCTCTAGGCCGTGGCCAAGGGCCCGGACGCCTTCCGGACGATTTCGGAAGCCGCCGAGGAACTCGACGTGCCGCAACACGTGCTGCGGTTCTGGGAAACCAAGTTCTCCTTCATCCGCCCGATGAAGCGCGCCGGCGGGCGCCGATTCTATCGGCCCCAGGACATCGCCGTGCTGCGCGGGGTGAAGAGCCTGCTGCACGAGGCCGGCTACACCATCAAGGGCGTCCAGAAGCTGCACAAGGATCGGGGTCTGAAGGGGCTGCTGGAAGCCGCCGAGGGCCGCATCCGCGCGGCGGCGGAAGACTTCGGCCGCGATTTCGACGTCCCCAGGCTGGGCGAGGCCGGGCGCGAACGCCTGGCCGAGGCGCTCGACGGCCTCGAGGCCGCCAAGGCCCGCCTGGACGCGCTGCTTCAACGATAGGCGCAATTTCAGCTTGCCCGCGGCTCGCAAGCGGCTAGAAGGGCCGCTCGCCGATGTCGGAGCGTAGCGCAGCCTGGTAGCGCATCCAATTGTTTGACTTACTTAGACATTTGTCTCGACTGGAAACTGGCTCTTTTCAGTAATTTCGCCCTAGGCCCGTCGACAGATGAAGGTTTGTGTCGACGACAATTTCGGCCGTTACACCCGGCGGTGCGCCCGGCAAATCGCACATTTAAGTTGCATGGTTCGGCGAGTCGCCCTTTCGCTGAAGCGGCGCTGCTGCGGGCGAAATTCCGAAGCTGCGGGTCGATCCGCCCAAGGGATAGCCAATGAATAGGATGGAGTTCGAGGCTCGGCTGGCTGAACACACCGGCGCGGCGAGAAGAAAACTCAGTGAGGAGATTTCGCAACTCCATCAGAGATCCAAAGCCGACCTACACTCCGCAAGCACCATCGTCCGCTCAGACAACCTGACTGTCCCGATTGTCCACGAGCTCGTGCTCTCGGTTGTGAAAGAGTACGAGGGCGTGAGGTCCGCTGACCTAGACGGCACCCTCGCCAGGGTTGCTCGCGCCCACCTCGAAGCCTTCTGCGCCGACATATGGTCGGGCTGGAATACAAGCGGCCTGATGCTGGACAACGGCACGATTAAGCAAGGTGAGCGCCGTGTCGGCAATATAGCCGAGGCCGCACTGTCGCTCTTTGACCGCTCCGTCCCTTCCGGTCTCTCAGAGCCAGGGGAAGAGACAATAGCTCGCGAAGCTCCTGTGCCAGCGTCTGACCGCTACGTCTCCATCGCCGATAACGCTCGGACCGACATCACTTCGCAGATCACGGCGCTTCGCGACGCCGTCCAGAGCGCCAATGATGTAGGCGAGGAGGAGCGCTTAATCGCCCTCAGCGAACTGGCTGCTTTCGAAGCAACAATTCTGCAGCCCCGTGTTTCCACTAAGCTGATCGAGCGTTTTGTAAACTACGTGCTGAATTGGATTGTGACTGTTATCCCCAAGGCGATACTCGGTGCCGTTGTGGAAGTTCTCGCGTCGAGGCTTATGGCGCACCTGACTTCAGGTGCTTAGATAACTAAGCGCCGCGAACGGCTGGTCGAGGCGCTCGACGGCCTCGAGGCCGCCAAGGCCCGGCTGGACGCGCTGCTTCAACGGTAAGCCGCAATTTCAGCTTGCCCGCGGCTCGCAAGCGGCTAGAAGGGCCGCTCGCCGATGTCGGAGCGTAGCGCAGCCTGGTAGCGCACTTGACTGGGGGTCAAGGGGTCGTGGGTTCGAATCCCGCCGCTCCGACCATCGGCCGGACGCCTGTCAGAGGCGTCCCCGGTTCATCCACGAGATCAGCGGCAGGATCGGCACGCCCCAGGCCAGGCCCGCAAGGCCGTAGAAGGCCAGGTGGGCCGCCCAGTGGTCGGGCAGGCGTTCGCCCAGCATCACCACGCCCCAGGCATAGGCGATGAGGAAGGCGACGATGCCGACGCCGCCCACGAACTTCCGGCTCCGCGCGTTCATCGCGCCTCTATAGGCGCCGGGCGGGCCGCCGTCACGCTCGGCGGCGACGCACCAGGCCGAAGATGAACAACAGCAGGATCGCGCCCAGGGTGGAGACGATCAGGCTTCCGACGAATCCGGCGAACTCTATGCCCAGCGCGCCGGCGACGAAGGCTCCCAGCAACGCTCCCGCCAGTCCGACGATCAGGTTCATGAAAAGGCCATGGTCGCGCTTCATCACCTGTTCGGCGATCCAGCCGGCCAGGATGCCGATGATGATCGCGCCCAGAATTCCGACGCCGCTCATGGGGTCTTCCTCTCCGTGGCTTCTGCGTCTGCGGAATGCCGCGGCGGCCGTCCGGTTCCGCCGGCGGCGGGGGCGTGGACTGTCGGCCCTATCTCGTCTAGGTCCCGAGATACCGTCGCGTTAAGGACGCCAGTACACGCCCATGACCTCCTTCCTCCGCTCCGACCGCTCCACCCCCGTGGCCGTCTGGCTGTTCGCGGTGGCGGCCCTGGTCCTGGCGATGGTGGTGGTGGGCGGAGCGACCCGGCTGACGGATTCGGGCCTGTCGATCACCGAGTGGAAGCCGGTCACCGGCGTCCTGCCGCCGATGTCGGACGCCGACTGGCAGGCGGAATTCGCCCGCTACCGCGAGATCCCCCAGTATCAGCAGGTCAACCGCGGCATGAGCCTCGCCGAGTTCAAGACCATCTACTGGTGGGAGTGGGGACACCGCCTGCTGGGCCGCATCGTGGGCCTGGCCTTCGCCGTCCCCTTCGCCTGGTTCCTGATCCGCCGGGAGATCCCCAGGCGGCTGGTCTGGCGCTGCGTCGTCCTGTTCGCGCTGGGCGGGCTCCAGGGCGCGATCGGCTGGTGGATGGTGGCCAGCGGCCTTTCCGAAAGGGTCTCGGTGGCGCCCGAGCGGCTGATGGTTCATCTGGGCCTGGCCTTCGTGCTCTTTTCCGCCCTGATCTGGACCGCACTGGACGCCTGGGCGGGCGCGCCGCGCCAGACCCTGCCCAGCCCCTGGACCCGGCGGTCCCTCGCCCTGGTGGGGCTAGTCCTCTTCCAGATCCTGCTGGGGGCGTTGGTGGCCGGCAACGACGCCGGCCTCGTCTATACGGACTGGCCGCTGATGGGCGGCGGCTTCTTCCCGGCCCAATATGCGGGGGAGGGGGTCTGGGGCACGATCGCCCATAGCCAGGGCGCGGTCCAACTGCACCACCGGCTGGTCGGCTACCTGCTGGTCGGCGTCGGGGTCGCGGCGGCCGTCGGGGCCCGGCGCTCGCGCTACCTGTCCGGCGCGGCCAAGGGTCTGGCCCTGGCCACGGCCACAGCCATCGGCCTTCAGGCGGCGCTGGGGATCGCCACCCTGATGCTGCGCGTGCCGATCAGCCTGGGCGTCGCCCACCAGGTGGCCGCAGCCCTGGTGCTGGGGCTCGCCACCGCCTTCGCCTGGCGCGTCCGCCGACTGTGACGTCTCCGTAGCAGCCCGTAGGGGACGCTCCCGAATATCGGCCATCCGGCCGCCGGCCTATACCTCGCCTTGCCCGCTCCCCCGGGTTCGTACGCAAGGATCAGGATTATGACCGCCCCGCTCGCCGAGACCGTCCACCACAAGCCCTCGGGGCTTTCGGACCGCGTCGCCTTCGGCTTCGTGAAGCTCCTGCGCTTCTGCGCCGACACCTTCTTCGCCAAGCGTTACGGCCACCGCGCCGTGGTGCTGGAAACCGTCGCCGCCGTGCCCGGCATGGTCGGCGCGACCTTGAACCACCTAAAGTGCCTGCGCCGGATGTGCGACGACCGCGGCTGGATCAAGACCTTGATGGACGAGGCCGAGAACGAGCGCATGCACCTGATGACCTTCATCGAGGTCGCCAAGCCCACCCTGTTCGAACGCTTCGTCGTCGTGGCCGTCCAGTGGGTCTTCTATCTCTTCTTCTTCGGCCTCTATCTGGTCTCGTCGAAGACCGCCCACCGCGTGGTCGGCTATTTCGAGGAAGAGGCGGTGATCAGCTACACCCACTACCTCGCCGAGATCGATGAGGGCCGTTCGCCCAACGTCGCCGCCCCGGCCATCGCCAAGCGCTATTGGGGCCTGCCGGAGACGGCGACGCTGCGCGACGTGGTGCTGGTGGTCCGCGCCGACGAGGCCCACCACCGCGACGTCAACCACGGCTATGCCGACGAACTGGCCGGCCTGCCGCCGAAGACGAACGTCGCCCCGTGCCCGCCGCACCATGCGCTAGAGCCCGCCTGGAAGAAGGCCGAATGGCCCAAGGCGGCATGACCATCCTCAGCCCCGAAGTCGCGGCGGAACAGGACATCGAGCGCCTGGTCCGCCGCTTCTACGAAAAGGCCCGGGCCGAGCCGACGCTCGGCCCGGTCTTCAATTCGGCGATCCACGACTGGGAGCCGCACATCGCGACCCTTACGGACTTCTGGTCGTCGGTGACCCTGGCGAGCGGGCGCTACAAGGGCGACCCGTTCTCCGCCCACCTGCCGCTAGGCCTGCAGCCCGACTGGTTCCCCATCTGGCTTCGCCTGTGGCGGGAGACGGCGCACGAGGTGTTTCCCGCCGAGGTGGCGCAGGTCTTCGTCGAGAAGGCCGAGCGGATCGCGCGCAGCCTGAGCTCGGGGCTGTTCTTCAGGCCCTGAAGCTTTCCCACGGCCCCGTGATCGCCAGTGTCAGGCCCGGCCAGTAGATGTTCACGAACAGCGTCCGCCCGTCCGGCGAGAAACAGGCCCCGGCCAGCTCGGCGTTGTCGCGATAGACGTTGCGCCCGACGGTGTAGACCTTGCCGTCGGGGGTGACCCCCTTCAGGTGGTTGCGCAGGGTGTCGGAATAGCGGTCCTCGCAGACCAGGATATGACCCCAGGGCGCTACGACGATGTTGTCGGCGAAGTCCATCACCCGCCCGTCGCTCGGCTCCACGAACAGCTCCAGGCGACCGGGCTCGTCGGCTTCGCCGGGCTGGCCCTCCTTGGGGCTTGGGACATAGCGCAGGATCTGCCCGTGCCCCTGGGGCCCGCTGGAGGTGCAGGTGAAATAGACGCCGGCGTCGGAGTGGAAGATTCCTTCGCCGCGGCCCACGAAGGCCGCGCCCGCCGCCTGGCCGCGCAGGCGCAGGTCGGCCTTGGGGCTGTCGGTTCCCTCAAGGTCGATCCAGACGGTTTCCTTCACCTGGCCCGGCGTCCAGAAGATCGGATCACCCTTGAAGTTGCGCACGTCGCCGCCTTCCGGCGCCTCGCGCAGGCCCAGCGCCTGCAGCCGTCCGCCCTTGGCGAGGTTGCGGCGGTCGTTGGGCAGGAAGCGGTAGAAGAGGCCGCGCTGATCGAAGCTGTCCTCAGTCAGATAGACGATCCCCGTGCGCGGATCGATCGCGGCGGCCTCGTGCTGGAAACGGCCCATCTCCTTCAGGGGGTGCGGCGTGACGACGCCTCGGGCGGCGGACGGCACTTCGAACACCCAGCCATGGGTCTGGCTGGAGCCCGATTCCGGCGTCAGCACCGATTCCTCGCAGGAGAGCCACGATCCCCAGGGCGTCGGGCCGCCGGCGCAGTTCACCGTCGTGCCCACCAGGCTCAGGTGCTGGCTGACCATCCGGCGGCTCTTCAGGTCGTAGATCATGGTGGTCGTGCCGCCGGGCAGGGGCAGGCCATCCTTGTTCAGGGCGTAGGCCTTGTTCCGGTCGAACTTCGCGGCCAGGCGGCTTCCCACCCCGAACGGGCCGTGGTCGAGATCGGTATGTCGCAGCTCGTGATTGCGCACCAGCGCCACCTGCGAGCCGCGATAGGGGAAGCAGGCCATGCCGTCGGCCTTGTACGGCACGAGGAAGCCGTCGCTCATGGTCTCCCCGGCCTGGGAGATCACCTGATAGGAGAAGCCTTCCGGCAGATCGAAGATCTTCTTTGGGTCGGGGACCAGCGGTCCGTAGCCGTGGACCTCGTTGACATAGGTTTCGGCCGCGCCCTGGCCGTTGGCTTTCAATGCATAGCCGCCGAACGCCGCGGTCACCGCCGCGCCGGCCAGGAAGCCCCGCCGGGAAGAAATCATGACGCCTGTCCCCTGAACTCTCGGAGGCTGAGTGCTACTCCGCCCGCATCACAAATGCATGACCAAAAATCCGGCCCGCATATTATCGTGGTATCATGATACCATGTGCGGGAAATGCTGATTTTGCAACGGATTGCGGCAGGCGCCGATTGACATGTTTGCAGGCGCCGCGTAAGAGCGCGCCCTCATGTCGCTGGCGGGAAGGGTCCGCCAGGGCAAAGGCATACGGATCGTTCCCATGATGAAGACGACGGCTTCCCTGAAGCCCGCCGACGTCGAGAAGAAGTGGATCGTGATCGACGCCGAGAACGCCGTGGTCGGCCGCCTCGCCTCGTTCATCGCCATGCGTCTCCGCGGCAAGCACCGCCCCGACTACACCCCGCACGTCGACTGCGGCGACTTCGTCGTCGTCGTCAACGCCGACAAGGTGAAGTTCACCGGCAAGAAGCTGACCGACAAGGTCTACTACTGGCACACCGGCTATCCGGGCGGGATCAAGGAACGCACCGCCGACAAGATCCTCGGCGGCAAGTATCCCGAGCGGATCCTGGAAAAGGCCGTCGAGCGCATGCTGCCGAAGGAAAGCCCGCTCGCCCGCAAGCAGATGACGCATCTGCGCATCTATAACGGCGCGGAGCACCCGCACGCGGCGCAGAACCCCGAGACCATCGCGTTCGCCGACCTGAACGCCAAAAACGTGCGGAGCGCGTAAGCCAGATGTCCGAGACCCAAGGTTTCGAGGCCCTGCAGAGCCTCTCCTCCAACCCGCAAGCCGAACAGGCGCCCCGCGAGCCGAAGATCGACGCCCAGGGCCGCGCCTACGCCACCGGCAAGCGGAAGAACGCCATCGCCAAGGTGTGGATCAAGCCCGGCAAGGGCCAGATCACCATCAACGGCCGCGACCAGGAGGTCTATTTCGCCCGCCCGGTGCTGCGCATGATGATCGCCCAGCCGCTGCAGGTCGCCGACCGCCTCGGCCAGTTCGACGTCGTCGTCTCGGTGGAAGGCTCGGGCCTCTCCGGCCAGGCCGGCGCCGTTCGTCACGGCATCGCCAAGGCGCTCACCTATTACGAGCCGGGCCTGCGCACCGTGCTGAAGCCGCACGGCTTCCTGACCCGCGACCCGCGCGTCGTGGAGCGGAAGAAGTACGGCCGCGCCAAGGCCCGACGCAGCTTCCAGTTCTCGAAGCGCTAAGCCGCGCGCGAGCATTCGCGTTTGGAGGGCGCTTCGGGCAACCGAAGCGCCCTTTCTCTTTGGCTGACCAAGCTGGATTACCGATCATGGCCCCGACAGTCTTCATCGACGGCGAAGCCGGCACCACCGGCCTGCAGATCCGGCAGCGGCTCGAAAGCCGCCGCGATCTCGAGCTGATCTCCATCGATCCGGAGAAGCGCAAGGATCCGGCCGCCCGCGCCGAGCGCCTGAACGCCGCCGATGCGGTGATCCTCTGCCTGCCCGACGACGCCTCGCGCGAGGCCGTAGGCATGATTTCGTCGGACCATGTGCGGGTGATCGACGCTTCCACCGCCTTCCGCACCGCCCGGGGCTGGACCTATGGCTTTCCGGAAATGGACAAGGAACAGCGGGCGGCGGTCGCCCAGTCGCTGCGGGTGGCCAATCCCGGCTGCTATCCCACCGGCTTCATCGCGCTGGTGCGGCCCCTGGTCACTGCGGGCCTGATCCCGGCCGACTTCCCGATCACCGTCAACGCCGTCTCCGGCTATTCCGGGGGCGGGAAGGGGCTGATCGCCGAGTTCGAAGCGCCGACGCCGGCGGGCACGAACGACGCCTTCCGCGCCTACGGTCTGACGCTCGCCCACAAGCACCTGCCGGAGATGCAGCTCTATGCCGGCCTCTCGCACCCGCCGGTCTTCGCGCCTGCGGTGGGCCGCTATGCGCAAGGCATGATCGTGGAGGTCCCGCTGCAGCTCTGGGCCCTGCCGAAGACGCCGACCCCGGCCGCCCTGCTGGAGACGCTGGCCGCCGCCTATGAAGGGGAGGCCTTCGTCACCGTCGCCTCGGCCGAGGAATGCGCCGCCCTGCAGGCCGCCCGCGCGGGGGCCGGGGGCTACAACGCCGAGCTCGATCCCGAAGCCCTGAACGACACCAACCGCATGAAGCTCTTCGTGTTCGGCAATCAGGCGACCGGCCAGGCCCGCCTCGTCGCCCTGCTGGACAATCTCGGCAAGGGCGCTTCGGGCGCGGCGGTGCAGAGCCTCAACCTCATGCTGGGCCTGCCGGAAGCGACCGGGCTGTGAAGCTTCAGCGGGCCGGGCCGGAGGATGCGGCGGTCGTCGCAGTTCTCCATCGGCTGACGGTCCGCCTCTCTTTGCCTTTCCTGCCGGAATTGCACACGCCGGAAGCGGATCTGCGGTTCTTCTCCGAACGCCTGCTGCCGGATAACGAGACCTGGCTGGCGCAGATCGCCGATGCGCCGGCGGGTTACGTCGCTTTCAAGCCCGGCTGGATCTCGCACCTCTATGTTCACCCCGAGCATCAGGGACGGGGCGTCGGCGGCGCCTTGCTGGCCAAGGCGCTGAAGGATCGGGCGCCCCGCCGCCTCTGGACCTTCCAGAAGAACCTCCGCGCCCGCCGGTTCTACGAAGCCCGCGGCTTCGTCCTCGTCCGCCTGACCGACGGGCGTGACAACGAGGAACGGGAGCCGGACGCCCTTTACGAGTGGCGGCCCTGAGGGGCCTTGCATCGGCCGAGCACGGTCCCGACCTATGTCGGGCATGATCGACCGTCGCGCCTTCCTCTCGGGCTCGGCCCTGGCGGCCGCGGGCTTCGGCGCCTGCGCGCCGGCGAGCGCCGCCCCCGACCCCTACGCCGGCTCGCCCTGGCGCAAAGTCTCCGACGCCGAGTGGCGCCGCCGGCTCTCCC
Organism: Phenylobacterium sp.; assembly: GCF_046290725.1. Lineage (GTDB taxonomy): Bacteria > Pseudomonadota > Alphaproteobacteria > Caulobacterales > Caulobacteraceae > Phenylobacterium. Next base: position 963,215 of record NZ_JBKBUH010000002.1, on the reverse strand, counting down.
CCGCCGCCTATCAGGTGCTTCGCCATGAGGCGACCGAACGCGCAGGTACGAGCCCGCTCGACAAGGAGAAGCGCCGCGGGACCTATGTCTGCGCCGGTTGCGGCCTGGCGCTCTTCAAGTCGGACTGGAAGTTCGACAGCCGAACGGGCTGGCCCAGCTTCTACACCGCCGTGGACGGCGCTCTGGGTAAGAAGACCGACTTCAAGATCGGCGTGCCGCGGACCGAGTATCACTGCGCGCGCTGCCTGGGCCACCAGGGCCACGTCTTTCCGGACGGCCCGCGGCCGACCGGCCTGCGCTACTGCAACAACGGCGTGGCGCTGAGGTTCGTCGCGGCATAGGCGCCAGCAACTGCGCCAGCGCCCGGTTCGGCCTCGGCGACCGCGCGCGGACCTAACGAACGCTCGCCACCTTCGGCGCGGTCAGGTCGAACTCCACGCGGAAGAAGCGGCCGGGCGTTCCGGGCCGGCGCAGCTCGTAGGCGAAGATCTCGCCAGGCTCCACCTCCAGCGCCCAGACATTGGTGAGCGAGACCTGGCGGTTCTCGCGCGTGAACAGCGCCTTTGAGAATTCGTCGACGGGGAACTCCTGACGCCGGGCCGTTCCCGTATCGGCCGTGTCGCCGCCGTACTGGCTGAGCGCGTCCTCCGAGCCGTCCTCGTGCCGATGGTCGTGCTTGAGCCTCAGTCCCGTCTCGGTGCGGGTCACCACCCAGGTGCGGGAGCGGTCTTCGCCGACATGGAAGGGGATGCGCACCTCGTCGTCCGAGCAGGCGGCCACCTGCATCACCAGCGGCTTGCCGGCGAAGTCGGCGTCGGCGGGATCGTCGGTCGCCAGCCGTCCCGAGAAGCTCTGGCCGCACAGGCTCTGCAGCCGCGCGAAGAAGGCTTCCTGCACCGGAGCGGGCGCCGCGAAGGCGGGCAGGGCGAATGTGGCGGCGGCGAAGGCGAGGATCGACGATCTCATGGGGTCTCCTGGGGCGGCGCGGCCAGCGCCGCCAGAACATGGTCGACGCCGCGCAGCACGGCGTCGGAATGGGTGAGGCCCAGCAGGGTGGCGTGGCCGGCGGCAGGGTCGTTCTCGTAATAGCCGGCGCGTGAGGCCCGCTCCGGCGCCCGCCGGGCGATGTTCCAGTCCCCCATGCGTTCGGGATCACCGGCCGTGATCACCGCCACCGGCCAGTCCGGGTCATAGCCGCCCGCGGTGATCGCCTGGGCCGCGCCCTGGCGCCAGTGCAGCACCTCGTCGGCCGAGGTGCGCGCGTGACGGCCGGACACATAGGCCCGCTTCTTCTCCTTCGATCCTTGCGGCGGCAGGCCGATACGGTCGCCGAAGCCGTAGAGGACGCGAGTGAAGCCGACGCTCGCCGAGACCGCGGCGGCGCGGGCCACGAACTGCACGCCGCTCAGGAACCGTTCGGCGCGGGGATCCTCGCCCATCTCGGGGGTGGTGGCCTCCAACAGCACCAGTCCGGCGACCTTGTCCGGATTGCGCGCGGCGAACAGGCGGGCGTGCTGGCCGCCCATGGAGTGGGGCATCAGGATGAACGGCCCCGGCTCGCCCGAAGCGGCGATCAGGGCCTCCAGGTCCGAGACGATGGCCGCCGAATCCCGCGGGCTCGGGCCCGGATCGGAGAAGCCCATGCCGGCGCGGTCGTAGGCGCAGGAGCGCAGGCCCCGTTCCGCCAGCCGCTGCTGGAGGGCGGCGAAGTCGGCCGCCAGGCCCCAGGCGCCGGCCTCCATCCAGATCGTGGGCGCGTCGGTCTTCGGCCCCTCGCAGACCAGACGCAGCTTGCGCCCGCCGATATCGACAAAGCGTCCGGCCGGCTCGAACGGCCCGGCCGCCGCCGTCACCGCGAAGCCCGCACCGATCCATAGGGCCGAGAAGACGCCCAGCCCGAACAGAAACTTCAGCATTCCGCCCCCGATCAAGCGCTTACGACTTCACCTTCACATAGGAGCCCGGGGCGTCCTCGATCGGCTTCAGCGGACCCTTGGCCGGATCGCGCGCCGGCACGAGCTTGCCGGAACGCGCCTTCAGCCACTCCGCCCAGTGCGGCCACCATGAGCCGCCCGTCTCCTTGGCGCCGCCCATCCAGGCCTCCACGGAGTCGGGCAGGTGCTCGCAGGTCCAGTGCTGGTACTTGTTGGCGGCCGGCGCGTTGATGACGCCGGCGATGTGGCCGGACCCCGCCAGGGTGAAGGTCACCGGCCCGCCGAACAGCTTGGCCCCGCGGTAGACCGATCGAGCCGGGGCGATGTGATCCTCCTTCGAGGATTGCACATAGATCGGGATCTTCACCTTGGAGAGGTCGAGCTTGATGTCGTCCAGCACCAGTTCGCCCTTGGCCAGGGCGTTCTCGCCATAGAACTTGCGCAGATAGAACATATGCAGCGCCTTGGGCATCCGCGTCTGGTCGGAGTTCCAGAAGAGGAGGTCGAAGGGCTTGGGCTCCTTGCCCATCAGGTAGTTGTTCACGAAGAACGACCAGATCAGGTCGTTGGCGCGCAGGGCGTTGAAGGTGTCGGCCATGGTCTGGCCGGACAGCACGCCGCCGCCGGCGTCCATCTTCTTCTCCAGGTCCGACAGCCAGTCCTCGCTGGTGAACAGCAGGAGGTCGCCGGCTTCGGCGAAGTCCTGCTGGGCGGCGAAGAAGGTGGCCGAGGCGATGCGTTTGTCACCCTTGGCCGCCATGTGCGCCAAGCTGGCCGAGAGCAGTGTGCCGCCGATGCAGTAGCCGACCGTGTTCACCCGATCGACCTGCGCCTGGGTCATGACGGCGTCCGTGGCCGCATAGACGCCTTCGCGCATGTAGTCCTCGAAGGTCTTCTCGGCGAGGCGCGCGTCCGGATTGACCCAGGAGACGACGAAGACCGTGATCCCCTGGCCGGCCAGCCAGCGGATCATCGAGTTCTCGGGGCGCAGGTCGAGGATGTAGAACTTGTTGATCCACGGCGGGAAGATGAGGAGCGGGATTTCGTGCACCTGCTCGGTCGTCGGATCGAACTGCAGGAGCTGGATGATCTCGTTCTGGAAGACCACCTTGCCCGGGGCGGTCGCCACATTGCGGCCGATCTCGAACTGCTCGTAGTCGGTCTGGCTGATCGACAGCTGGCCGCCGCCGCGCTGCAGGTCGGCGGCGAAGTTCTCCACCCCCTTCAGCAGGCTCTCGCCATGGGTCTGCATGGCCTCGCGCAGGGCCGCGGGGTTGGAGACCAGGAAGTTCGAAGGCGAAAACGCGTCGGTCAGCATCTTCATGAAGAACTCGACCCGTCGCTTGGACATCGGGTCGACGCCTTCCACCTCCGAAACCAGGCCGTTCAGCCAGTTGGAGGTGAGCAGGTAGGACTGCTTGATCACGTCGAAGACCGGGTTCTCGCTCCAGTCGGGATCGGTGAACCGCTTGTCGCCCTTGGCCGGGGCGACCACCGGCTCCGGATTCTCTCCGGCGGCCTTGCGCGCGGCGGCCTGCCACAGCTCCATATAGCGCTGGAAGAGGTCGGCCTGGGCGCGCACCAGCCGGTCGGGCTGGGCGGCCAGGCGGCCCATCACGTCGGTGAGCGCCGGCGTCACGTGGAACGGGTCCGGCGAAAGCGCCGCCGGGCGATCGGCCTGGCGCAGGGCGGCTTCGGCGATCGCGCCCTGGGCGGTCAGGGCCGCGCGGGCGAGGTTCGCCGACAGCTTCTCCAGCACCGCCCGCTGCTCGGCGGTGAGCGCCTTCGGATCGAAGCTGGCGGACGCCTCCAGGCTGAGGCCCGCGCCGTTCGACGCCGACTGGGCCGCGCCCGCCACCGCGGCGGGGCTGGCGGTGAGGTCCGGCGGCGGGGGCGGCGAGGAAGGGGCCTTGGCGGCGCTTTTCGGAGCCTTGGCCGCGGCCTTGTCCTTCGCCTTCTTCTTGCCCTTGGGCTTGGTCGGAGCGGAGGGCTGTTCCGTCATGGCCGCTTTCCTTGCGCACGCTTCCCTTGGGCTTTGGCTGTCGCGCTCTTTCGCCCGGATCGATCATGGCATAAGACCGGGAGAGAAATGAACGCGCCGCTTCGACTTTTCGCACAGCCCCTCCGGATGGGGGCGTCGCTCCGCCTGGTGGCGGGGGCGGGGCTTTGCGCGCTGCTCGGAGCCTGCGCCGGAAATCCGTTCGCCACCGCCGAGGTGGATCCGGCCTCGCCCGTGGCGGCCGAGGTGGCGCGGGTCGCCCGCCTCCAGCGCGATTACCCCACCTTCGCCGACATTCCGCCCGTTCCCGCCGACCAGCGCCCGCCCGCGGCCTGGGGGCAGGCGGCCAACGACCTCGAATCGGCCGCAGCCGAGCTGGAGCGCGAGACCGCCCCCGGCACCTGGACCCTGGAGGGCACCGAGGCCTTCGCCCAGCGCGCCCGCCGCGCCGCCGGCGCCGACGACGCGCCTCCCTCGGCCACCGCTGCTGCGGAAGCGTTCGCTCGCCAGGCCCGCGAGCGAGCTACACCGCCCCCGCCGCCCAGATAGCCGGCCGCGGGGGCGTAAAATGCCTCGAACCTGCTTGGCGACCCCCCGCCCGGGGGCTATCCATGCGCGACCTCGGCTCCCACCGCCGCAAGGATGCGGCTTGAGCTCAAAATGACACCCGAATTCCACCGTATCCGACGCCTTCCCCCCTACGTCCTCGAGGAGGTGAACCGCATCAAGGCTCGCCTTCGCGGCCAGGGCGTCGACATCATCGACTTCGGCATGGGCAATCCCGACATGCCGACGCCCAAGCACATCGTCGAGAAGATGATCGAGACCGCCCGCGACCCCAAGGCCGGGCGCTATTCGGCTTCGAAGGGCATTCCGGGCCTGCGCAAGGCCATGGCCGGCTACTATCAGCGCCGTTTCGGCGTGAAGCTCGACCCCGACACCGAGGTGATCGCCACGCTCGGCTCGAAGGAGGGCTTCGCCAATCTCGCCCAGGCCCTGACCGCGCCCGGTGACGTGGTGATCTGCCCGAACCCGGCCTATCCGATCCACGCCTATGGCTTCATCATGGCCGGCGGGGTGATCCGGCACGTGCCCGCCCACACGCCGGAGGAATACCTGGCCGGAGTCAGCCGTGCGGTGAAGCACTCCGCGCCGCCGCCCAGCGTGCTGATCCTCTCCTATCCGTCGAACCCGACGGCCCAGTGCGTCGATCTCGACTTCTACAGGGACGCCATCGCGCTCGCGAAGAAGCACGACCTGCTGGTGATCTCCGACATCGCCTATTCGGAGATCTATTTCGACGACAACCCGCCGCCGTCGGTCCTGCAGGTCGAAGGCGCCAAGGACATCGCCGTCGAGGTCAATTCGCTCTCCAAGACCTACGCCATGGCCGGCTGGCGGGTCGGCATGGTGGTGGGCAATGCGCGCATCTGCGCCGCACTGGCGCGGGTGAAGTCCTATCTGGACTATGGCGCCTATACGCCGATCCAGGTCGCCGCCGCCGCCGCCCTGAACGGGCCGCAGGATTGCGTCGCCGAGATCCGCGCCATCTACAAGGCCCGCCGCGACTGCCTGGTGGAGTCCATGAAGCGCGCCGGCTGGGACATTCCTGCGCCGCCCGCCTCCATGTTCGCCTGGGCGCCGGTGCCGGAGAAGTTCAAGGAGGCCGGCTCGCTGCTCTTCTCCAAGCTCTTGGTGGAGGAGGCGGGCGTGGCCGTGGCCCCTGGCGTCGGCTTCGGCGAGTACGGCGAGGGCTTCGTGCGCGTCGGCCTCGTGGAGAACGAGCACCGCATCCGCCAGGCCGCCCGCAACGTGAAGAAGTTCCTGGCCAACGCCGACGAGATCCTCGGGCGGGCCCACAACACCCTGGCGGCGCAATGACCAAGACGGACTGGCGGATCGGCGTGGCGGGGCTCGGCACCGTCGGCGCGGGGCTTCTCAACTTCCTATCCGAGCGGCCGGACTTCGCCCCGGCCGGCGGCCGCGCGAGCGTGACCGGCGTCTCGGCCCGCTCGCGTTCGCGGCCCCGTCCGTTCGACATCTCCAACCTGCCTTGGTTCGACGACCCGGTGGCGCTCGCCGCCTCGCCGGACAACGACCTTTTCGTGGAGCTGATCGGCGGCTCCGACGGCCCGGCCAAGGCCGCAGTCGAGGCCGCCCTGAACCTCGGCAAGCCCGTGGTCACCGCCAACAAGGCCCTGATCGCCGAGCATGGCGCGGAACTCGCGGCGCTGGCCGAAGCCAAGGGCGCGCCCCTGCTGTTCGAGGCCGCCGTCATGGGCGGCACCCCGGCGGTGAAGATGGTGCGCGAGGCCCTGGTCGGCGACGAGGTCAAGTCCGTCGCCGGCATCCTCAACGGCACCTGCAACTATATCCTGACCGAGATGGAGGCGGGCGGCCGCGCCTTCGCCGACGTTCTGGCCGAGGCCCAGCGCCTGGGCTATGCCGAGGCCGATCCGACCATGGACGTCGGCGGCTTCGACGCGGCCCACAAGATTTCGATCCTGGCGGCGCTCGCCTTCGGCTGCGCGCCGCACTACGCCGCCGCCGAGATCGAAGGCATCGACCAGGTGGCCCTTCTGGACATCCAGCTCGCCAAGGACCTGGGCTACAAGATCAAGCTGATCGCCTCGGCCGACCGCTCGCCGGAGGGCGTGCTGGTCCGCGTGCACCCGTCGCTGGTGGCCCAGAACCACCCGCTAGCCCAGGCCGGCGGAGCGCTGAACGCCCTCTTCATCGAAAGCGCCCGCGTCGGCCGCATCTTCGTTCAGGGGCCGGGCGCGGGTTCGGGGCCGACCGCCGCCGCCGTCGCCGCCGACATCGCCGACGTGATGACCGGCGCCCAGCGGCCGGTGTTCCAGAAGCCGGCGACCACGCTTTCGCCTTTCACGCCCGTCGACCCGGCCAAGAGCATGAGCCGGGCCTATCTACGTTTCCTGGTGAAGGACGAGCCGGGCGTCATCGCCGCGGTCTCCGAAACCCTGGCCGAGGCGGGAGTCTCCATTGAGAGCTTCCTGCAGAAGCCGGTCGAGAACGCCGAGGGCGTGCCCATCGTGCTGACCACCCATGCGGTGGCCGAATCCGTGCTGACGACAGCCATCGACCGCATCGCCGGCCTGCCCGCCGTGCTGGAGCGCCCGCGGCTTTTGCGCATCGCTCGCATCTAGTTCCTGAAAGACATAAAGAAGAGAGCCCGAACGGGCGGTTGGAGAGACAAGATGAGTTCGGACGTTCTCGATCGCGGCCTGGTGCTGGACGCGGTCCGCGTGACCGAGGTGGCCGCCGTCGCCGCCTGGAAGCTGGCCGGACGCGGCGACGAAAAGGCCGCCGACCAGGCGGCCGTCGACGCCATGCGCACGGCCTTGAACGAGCTCGAGATCGACGGGGAGATCGTCATCGGGGAGGGCGAGCGCGACGAGGCGCCGATGCTCTACATCGGCGAGAAGGTCGGAAAGGGCGGCAAGCACGCCATCGACATCGCTCTCGATCCGCTGGAGGGCACCACGCTTACCGCCAAGGCCATGGCCAACGCCCTGGCGGTGATGGCCTGGGCGCCCAAGGGCACCCTGCTGAACGCCCCCGACACCTATATGGACAAGATCGCCTGCGGGCCGGGCTATCCGGAAGGCGTGATCGATCTCGACAAGAGCCCTGCGGATAATGTGAAGGCCCTGGCCGCCGCCAAGGGCGTCGAGCCTGCTGAGATCACCGTCTGCGTGCTCGACCGGCCCCGTCACGCCGAGATCATCGCCTCGGTCCGTTCGGTCGGGGCGCGCGTGCACCTGATCACCGACGGCGACGTGGCTGGCGTGATCAATACCGCCGACCCGGCCACCGGCGTGGATCTCTATGTGGGGCAGGGCGGGGCGCCGGAGGGCGTGCTGGCCTGCGCGGCGCTCAAGTGTGTCGGCGGCCAGTTCCAGGGCCGGCTGGTGTTCCGCAACGCCGACGAGCGCGCCCGCGCCGCCCGGGTCGGTATCACCGACCTGGACAAGAAGTACGACCTGCACGAGATGGTCCGCGCCGACGCCATCTTCGCCGCCACCGGCGTCACCAAGGGCGCGCTGCTGGACGGCGTTTCGTTACGTGACGGCTTCGTTCACACCCACACCCTGGTGATGAACTCCTCCACCCGCACGGTGCGCGAAGTGCGCATGAAGCGCCCAGCCTGACGTTTCACATTCTCCTCTCCCGGCTTGCGGGAGAGGACAGGCCGCAAGGCCAGGTGAGGACTCGCGGCTGAAGGCCGCGAGGGCGGCGAAGCCGCTGGCGCCGCAGGCGCCAACACTTTCTAGCGCAGGAGTCTCTTGCGCCGCTCCGCGTCGCCCGCCTGCGGCGGCCTCGGCTGCGCCTCGCCCTCACCCGTCCTTCGGACACCCTCTCCCGCTTGCGGGAGAGGAAAGAAGCGTACGCCTCCCTGGCGAACAATTCAGCCCACGTCTGATCCGGACGCCTGCGGCGGACCGACTCAGGGCCTGCGCCTATCGCCGCCCGGACGACTCCGGCTAGTCTCCGGCCATGGCGGACGGATCTGCGCCCATGGGCTATCTCGGCGTCACGCGCTCGCTTTCGGGGCGGCTGTGGCGGGCGCGTCCCGCCGACGCCGAGGTGGTGCGTCGCCATCAGCTGGCGCTCGGCCTGACGGAACCCCTGGCTCGCGCGCTCGCCTCCCGCGGAGTGGCCGCCGACGCCGGCGAGCTCTTCCTGAACCCGACCCTCAAGGCGCTGTTCCCCGACCCGTCCAGCTTCCTGGGCATGGACCGGGCCGCCGAAATCCTTGTCGACGCCCTGGAGGCGGGCCGCCCGACGACGGTCTTCGCCGACTATGACGTGGATGGCGCGGCCAGCGCCGCGCAGCTGGTGCGCTGGTTCCGCGCCATGGGACGCGACCTGCCGATCTACGTCCCCGACCGGATGACCGAGGGCTACGGCCCGTCGCCGGCGGCCTTCCGCAAGCTGCGCGAGGCCGGCGTGGAGCTGGTGGTCACGGTCGATTGCGGCGCGGCCGCCTACGACGCGCTCGCCTGCGCCGCGGGGATCGGCCTCGAGGTGGTGGTGATCGACCACCACCTGATGCGCGAGGAGCCGCCGCCCGCCGCGGCGCTGGTCAATCCCAACCAGGCGGGCTGCGGCTCGGGGCAGGGGGTGCTGGCCGCCGCCGGCGTCGCCTTCGTCCTGTTGGCCGCGCTCAACCGCGAGGCGCGCCGGAGAGGGCTGTTCCAGGATCGCGCTGAACCCGATCTGCGGCAGTGGCTCGACCTGGCCGCCCTGGGCGCCATCTGCGACGTGACCCAGCTCGTGGGCTTCAACCGCGCGCTCACCGCCCAGGGGCTGAAGGTGATGTCGGCCTGGCGCAATCCGGGCCTCAAGGCGCTGATCGAGGTGGCCAAGGGCTCGGGCGCGGCCAGCGTCTTCCATGCCGGCTTCCTGCTGGGACCTCGAATCAACGCCGGCGGGCGGATCGGCCGTTCGGACCTGGGCGCGCGGTTGCTTTCCACCGACGATCCGGAGGAGGCTGCGGCCCTGGCCGCGGAACTCGACGCCCTCAACGCCTCCCGCAAGGAGGTGGAGAAGGAGATCTTCGACGACGCGGTCCGTATCCTGGATCGCGAGAGCAATTTCGGCGACGCCCCCATCGCCCTGGTCGCCGCCGAGGGATGGCATCCCGGCGTCATCGGCATCGTCGCCAGCCGCCTGCGCGAACGCTACCGCAAGCCGGCCCTGGTGATCGGGATCGACCGGGCGGCCAATGTCGGCAAGGGGTCCGGGCGCTCTCAGCCGGGCGTCAATCTGGGCGCTGCGGTGCAGGCGGCCTTCGACGCCGGCCTGCTGCTGGCCGGGGGCGGCCACGCCATGGCCGCGGGCCTTTCGGTGCGCCCCGACGCCGTTCCCGAACTGCGCGCCTTCCTGGAAGAGCGGCTGCAGGCCGAGCAGGCGCTCGCCGCGGCGCAGGACGGCCTCGACATCGACGCCCTGGTCACCGCCCGCGGCTGCGACCGAAGTCTCTACCACGCCTTCCAGGGTCTCGCCCCCTTTGGGCCGGGGAACCCCGAACCGATCTTCGCCGCCGCCGATGTGCGGATCGAACGGCCCATGGCCCTGCGCGGCGGTCATGTGCGCGTCACCCTGACGGACGGCTCCGGCGGCCGGCTCAAGGCCGTCGCCTGGCGGGCCGAAGAAACCGAGATCGGCCGCCGCCTGCTCTCCGGCGGCGGCGCGGTCCACGTCGCCGGCCGGCTCAAGCCGGACGACTGGCAGGGCCGCGAGAGCGTCGAGCTGGAGATCGAGGACGTCGCCGACCCGCGGCGGGTGGAGTAGGGGCAGGACCCAGACGCTCCCGTTGGGGAGCTGTCGCCGTCAGGCGACTGAGAGGGATCTTGGGTCCTGCGCTGCGAGCCGCCCAAACCATCCACAGGCCGCTGAATTCCCGGCTCGAAAACTTCGCGCCGACCCGCTTGCGTCCTCCGCGCGTCGCGGCTATAGAGCCGCCTCCGCGCTGCGGTCCCTTCGTCTATCGGTTAGGACGCCAGGTTTTCAACCTGGAGAGAGGGGTTCGACTCCCCTAGGGACTGCCACGCGAAGCGGCGAACGCCGCCAAAAGCGCCAGGTCAGCGTGTAAAACACGTCCGATGCGTGCATCGGGCGCGATTCTCCCATTGACGGCCAACCCTTAACAAGAACAGTGTTATAGTTGGCCCAATACCGAAAGGATCGGGGGAGACCGGGCCTGAGGGGCAGATGTCTGGTTACGAATACGACGGTGTCGATGCGCATGAAGAAGCCGTGCGCATCAGCGGGCGGGTCAAGTGGTTCGACGCCGGCAAGGGCTATGGTTTCATCGTTCCTGACGACCCAAGCCAGACCGGCCTGAAGGACGTCCTGCTCCATGTCACCAGCCTGCGCAATTCCGGGCGTGAGAGCGCGCTGGAAGGGGCGGTGATCGTCTGCGACGTGATCCGCCGCCCCAAGGGCTGGCAGGTGGCCGAGGTGGTCAATCTCGACGAGACCTCCGCGACGCCGCCGGCCGAGCGCCGCGGCCACGGCGAACGCGGTTTCCGGCAGGAGCGCGACGGCTTCGCCGCCCGGCCGGCGCGCCGCCCGCTGCAGGCGCGGGGGCCGCTGGAGCGAGCCAAGGTCAAATGGTTCAACCGGGCCAAGGGCTACGGCTTCGTGGTCCGCGACGGCGCCAGCGGCGACATTTTCGTCCACATCGAAACCCTGCGCCGGTCCGGCATCGAGGACCTGCAGCCGGGCGACGACGTGATGGTCCGCTTCGCCGAAGGTCCGAAAGGGCTTGTGGTGGCCGAGATCGAGTCGGTAGGTCTGGCCTGACCTAGGCCACCTGCGCGGAGTTCCTCCTTGATCCGGTTCGCTCACCGCCTGCGCGGCCCAGCCGTGCTGGGCGCGATCCTCGCCCTCGCCGCCTGCGACGTCGAGCAGCCGGCCGCGGAGGCCGCGCCGCCGCCCGCTGCGGCCGAGAAGGCCGCCGCGCCCGATCCGGCCGCCGATGCGCCGATCCCGGCGGGATTCGAGGCGCTGGAGGTGGTCACCCAGAAGGGCCGCACCCGGTTCTTCGTGGAGATCGCCGACACCGACGCCAAGCGCCAGCAGGGCCTGATGCGGCGGGCTTCGCTTAGCCCCGACCGCGGCATGCTGTTCGATTTCCACCGGCCCCAGCCCGTGGCCTTCTGGATGAAGGACACCTGGATCCCGCTGGACATCATCTTCATCCAGTCCGACGGCACGGTCCTGACGATCGCCCGCAACACCACGCCCTATTCCGAGGCGCCGATCCCCTCCGGGGGGCCGATCCGCGGCGTGCTCGAGATCGCCGGCGGCCGCGCCGCCGAGATCGGTCTCCTGCCGGGCGACAAGGTCGAGCACCGGATCTTCGCCGGTGGCTGAGGACCAGATCCCCCACCCGCCGGCTGGTTTCGTCCGCTCGGGCAATCGCGGCCCGTTCTCCAGCCACAACGGACCCTATTTCCACCGGGCGGAGGGGGAGGCGACCGAGCAGGCCTTCTTCGCCCTGCCGCGGCACGCCAACGGCCTGGGCATCGTCCACGGCGGCATGCTGACCTCGTTCCTAGACGGCCTGCTGGGGGCGGCGGTCTTCCGGGCGACCCGGCGCACCGGCGTCACTATCCACCTGTCTGTGGATTTCCTGCACATGGCCCGGGTGGGCGAGTGGGTGCTGGGAGAGGCGAAGGTCACCCGCGCGACCCGCGAAGTCGCCTTTGTGGAAGGCCGCGTCTATGTCGGCGGCCACGACGTGGTCCGCGGCTCGGGCGTGTTCAAGCTGATGCACCGGCGGGACTGATCGCCGCGTCGGGGCCGTCGGTTGCGTCGTTCCATTTGCCCGACGGCGCAAAGCCTTATATCGCACGCGTGCCGGCGCATATCGGGGCGTAGCGCAGCCTGGTAGCGCATCTGCTTTGGGAGCAGAGGGTCGCGTGTTCGAATCACGCCGCCCCGACCACGCCGGCGAAATTTTGGAGGCTCGTACACCGCATGCTCGCGCGCATCTATCGCCCGGCCAAGAACGCCATGCAGTCCGGCCGGGCCAAGACCAAGGACTGGGTGCTCGAGTTCGCCCCCAAGGCCCCGCGCCGGCCCGATCCCCTGATGGGCTGGACGCTGACCGCCGACACCGACGGCCAGGTGCGGCTCTCCTTCGACACCAAGGAGGAGGCGATCGCCTACGCCCAGAACCGCGGGATCGCCTTCCAGCTGATCGAGCCCAAGGCCCAGAAACGCATCATCAAGGCCTACGCGGACAATTTCGCCTTCAACCGCAAGATTCCCTGGACCCACTGACCTGTCGATTTCGCGCCCTTAGCTCAGCTGGATAGAGCATCCGCCTTCTAAGCGGACGGTCGCAGGTTCGAATCCTGCAGGGCGCGCCACCTTCGGCTCATTTGCGCTGCCCAGATGCATCCCGAAGTAGGTCCACGGACGACCTGTACCAACTGCCGCCTTAGAAGATGTGGAGCGTGTCGCTCCTTCCCGTCGCCATTTGTCGGCGCTCGGCCGCGGAACAGCCGCCCGCGCCCTCCGTTCCTCCTTCGGATGCAGCGCGGAAGCCGGACATGCCCCTACTGCCCCGCCAACGTCTTCGCCTGTCCGGCGGCGCGGAGCTCGCCTATGTCACGGCGGGCGATGCGGCCAGGCCGGCCTTGCTGCTCCTGCACGGCTTTCCGGGCTCGGCGGACTATTTTCGCGGGGTCGCGCCCGAGTTGTCGCGGGTCGCCCATGTGATCGCGCCGGACCTGCCGGGCTTCGGCGCGTCGGACGTCCTGCCGGCGCCCTCGTTTCCTGCCTTCAGCCAGGCCGTTTCGGAGCTTCTGGACCGGCTCGCGGTCGGGCCGCGCTACATCTACCTGCACGACTTCGGGGCGCCGGTGGGGTTCGACATCGCCATGCGGGCGCCGGAACAGGTGCTGGGCCTCATCGTCCAGAACGCCAACGCTCACCGGACCGGGCTCGGGCCGCCATGGGCCCCGGTGATCGACTACTGGACGCGTCCGAACCCGGACAACGAGGCCGCCGCGACCGCGCACCTGACCTTCGAGGGCGTGCGCAACGGGTATCTCGGCGGGATGCCGCCGGACGTGGCGGCGAAGATCCCGGCCGCCGAAACCTGGGAGGAGGACTGGCGGGTGATGCAGCTGCCGGGCCGGATGGAAACGCAGCGCGCCCTCGTCAGGGACTATGGGAACCATGTCGCCCGGTTCGACGAACTCGCCGCCTATCTCGCGCGCTGGCGGCCGCCCGCCCTGATGCTCTGGGCGCGCCACGATCCGTTCTTCGACCTGGCCGAGGTCCTGTCGTGGATGCAGGCGCTGCCGAGGATGGAGGGCCACGTGCTCGACGCGGGCCACAAGCTGCTCGAAACCCACGCGGAGACGGCCGCGCCGCTCATGGCCGATTTCATCCGGCAGACCCGGCGGGCGGCCTCGGGCATGGCGGATTTCGCCTGAATAATGTCATTTCGGACAGAGAGCGCCGCGCCTAAACAGGACACATGGCGCTCAAACGGATGGACAATGTAGGGATCGTCGTCGACGACCTCGGCGGGGCGATCGATTTCTTCCGCGAACTCGGCCTGGAGCTCGAAGGACGGGCGATGATCGAAGGAGAATGGGCCGGACGCGTCACGGGGCTGCGCGATCAGCGTGTGGAGATCGCCATGATGCGCACGCCGGACGGCCACAGCCGGCTCGAGCTCTCCCGCTTCCTCGCGCCGCCGGTCGTCGCCGATCATCGCAACGCCCCGGTCAACGCCCTGGGCTATCTCCGCGTCATGTTCGCCGTGGACGACCTCGAGGAGACGCTTGAAAGGCTCCGCAATCGCGGCGGGCGGCTCGTCGGCGAAGTCGTGCGGTACCAGGACGCATACCTGCTCTGCTACATCCGCGGCCCCGAGGGGATCCTCATCGGGCTCGCCCAGGAGCTCGGCTGAGCGCGGCGCGACCTGCGCCTTATGGCGCGGTCTCGAACCGGGCCACGGCATTCTCGATGTCGCGTTGCAGGTTGATGGCGCAATCTTCCGTCAGTCCGCCCGCGATCACCGTGGCGCGGCTCTCTCCGTCGCTGCGCAGCGTCAGCGTGAAACTGCGGGCCGCCTGCCGCCGGCCGAGGCCGCGTCCGATCATGCCCGATGTCGAGAGGCCGCCTGGCCCAGGCATCAGCGGTTCTCGGGCGACCTTGACGCCCCGATTGACCACCTCCATCTCGGCGACACGGTCGAGCGGCAGGCTCACGTCATTGCTGTAAATGCCCTGCGGCGATACGGAGATCGTGACCGGTTTGCGATGCCGTGCGCCGGGAAGCACGAAGATCGCGACGAGCGCCGGCCAGAAGATCAACACCCACGGCGTCACCATGCTCAACACCGCAAAGAGCGGCAGCGGCGTCAGCACGGTGAGCCATGAGGCCCGCGCCGGGCGCACGTCGTACAGGTATCCGCCCCTTGCCGGATCGTCGCGGCGTTTGAATGTGGCCCTCGCGCCGTTGGCTCCGGTGCGCAGCAGATTGAGACCGCCGAACGGAAGGAACAAAAGAAACAGCGAGAGCGGCATGCTCCAACTGCCGAGATTGACGCCCCAGGCGCCAAGCCAGCCGCCAAGCATGCTTCTCGGACCGAATAGGTTTCCCGCCAAGCTCCCTGTGATGAAGAATACGAGCGGCAGGAGATTGATCGCCAGAAAGCCGATGCCGACCCAGACCAGAACGCGCTGCCACACCGGCCGCTGAGGCGACAGGAGCGGCAGCCGTGCGGGACCGCTCTTCAGTTCCATGGGGGAGGGGTCCATCGGCATAACGGATACCTCGGGATTCAAGACGGACGCGTCGGCGGATTCGGCTTACTTCTTGGCACCGTTGCGGGCTCCGATCTTCACGGACGGATCACGGTTTTCTAACGCGAGCGGCTCGTCGCCGAAGCGGAGCGCCGCCGGAGCCGCCGAGGCGAGGGTCAGGAGCACAGGCTGCGATCGCGGGCGACCTCCGCTTCCGTCCGGCCGCCGAACGGATCGTCGAGCACGAATATGTATTCGTCGGTGCTGGGCACGCCGCTGCCGTAATTGACCGACTTGTGCAGGATCGCCGACTGGCCGCCATAGGTCAGGCGGACATAGCCGAAGCCGGTCGGGCTGTGGCAGCCGATGTTCTGCGGCCGCACGCCGAGCGTTCGAAGCGCCTTCTCGATGGGCTCCCATTCCACCGTGTCGTCGCCGGGCGACGAGAGATGGATCTGGTTCACCCGGTTCGCCGTGCCGCTGAGGTGGATTTCGTAGACCGCCCCGCCGAGGTCGATCGAACCGCCATGGGTGACGGTGGAGCCGTCCCACCGGGCCGGGTGGGTTTTGCGCGCGCGCCATCGGGCGCCCGGAAACGCCGCCCGCGCGGTGTCCCAGTCGCGGGATTGGCTCGGCCCGACGCTGTTCCGCAACAGGCCTGCGATCCTGTCCGTGCGCGATCCCTGAAGGGCCAGGGGCGGCGGCTGAACCGACGCCGCCTGCGTCGAGCTGGCGGCCTGGGCTTGCGGCTCTGCGATCGGATCGGCGGAGACGGCGGGCGAGGGATCGGCCGCCGCGGCTGCGGCCGCATCGGTCCCGACCGTGGGCTGGGCCTGGTCGCCGTCGGCGGGGGGGGGGGCAGAACGGCCGTCGCATCCCGCCAGCACGAGCGCCAGGCCTGCGACGACGGCCCATGAAGGTTTGTTGGACATGACAGGGTGGCTCCTTCGCCTGTTCGATCGCCTCATTCTGAGCGCCGGTTCGCGCACGCGGCCTTGGCTTGCGCGCAAGCCTGGGCGAGCGCCTTACGGTGCGGCTCGACGATCCACGCCTGAAGCTCGCTGCGCTCCATCTCCGCGACGGCGTCGGCCAGCAGGGCGAGCCCTTCCGGCCGCCCGGAACCGAGCAGCACCCGGCCTTTCAGCCCGGCGACGCGCAGGTTCCACCGATCCCCCGGGCTGCCGGATTCGAGCTTCGCCGGGTCCAGGGCGGCGACGAGCGGGGCCGCGGCCTCGACCCGGCCCGCCTGGAGCTGCGCTTCGGCAAGGTAGTAACCGAGCACGTGGACGGCCGGCGATTCCGGGCCGAGGCGGCGGACGAAGGCCTCGCGGGCGGGCGCGAGGCTGCGGATGGCGGCCTGGATCTCGCCCAGGTGAAGCTGGATCACGCCCTCGTTGCCCGAACTCATCATGCAGGTGAGGTGGTCGGCCCCGTGCAGGGCGCACATATCCTTCCGGACGGCGGAAATCAGCGGCGCGGCTTTGGACCAACGGCCGGACGTCGCATAGAGATTTCCCAGGGCGCTCTGCGCCTCGAGGACCTGGGAGGAGTTCGCCCCGAACGCCGCCTTCAGCCGTTCCGTCGCCTTCAACAGGGCCGGTTCGGCCTCCTCGTAGCGGCCGGCATAGAGCAGGGCGGCCCCATGATAGAGGGCGGCGCTCGCCTGCCGCCCCTGGCTGACGCCGGCCTCTGCGTAGGTCGCGTCCTGCAGGCCCGCGAGCATTTCGACGGCCTCGTCGTGCCGGCCCAGGCGGCTGTAGCACTGCGCCAGGTCCATGCGCAGGCGATAGGCCGTCTGCAGGTCGTCCGGCGCGGCCGAGGCTTGCAGCCGCAAGGCCTCTTCGAACTGGGCCGCGGCCGGTTCGATGTCGGCCTGCATGAGGCGGAAGCGTCCGCGCGCCTGGGCGGCGACATAGGTCAGCGCATCGTCGCTTCGGCCGGCCGCGGCTGCGTCGCGGTCGGCGGCGTCGAGCACGGCCTTGGCTTCGTCGTATTCCGACCCGTTGGCGAGCGCTTCGGCGAGCCGGTAGCGGGCCTGAAGCGTCCGCGGGTCCGCTGGCCCGTGCGCCCGCTCCAGCAGGGCCGCGGCCCGGCGCCGATGCTCGACGGCGCGGCCGTGGTCGGCGAGCCCCCCATAGATGTCGCCGGCGGTGAGCCGGATCGCGATCTCCGTGGCCGGATCGGTGGCGAAGCGCTCGCCGATGGCGCCCGCCGCGCGGTCGAGCGCCTCGCGCACGGTCACCGAACCGCCGCCGTCCGGCCGCGCCGGATCGGCGTTCACCAGGAGATCGGTCAGGAACGCGCCCGTGGCCTGGGCCCTGGCCGCCTGGGCCTCGGCGGCGCGCTGGGCCTGGCTCGCCCGATCGTAAAGCCACAGGCTGGCGCCCAGACCGAGGACGAGAGCCGCGAAGGTCGCGGCTGCCCAAGGCCGTCGGGCCCGCATCCGGTCGAGCGCGCGACTGGCGGCCAGGGCGCGATGCTCGGCCTCCTCCAGCCGGCGGCGCTCGACCCTTCGGGCCTCCAGGCTGCGCAGCCGGTCGGCGAGCTCGGCGGCGGAAGCCAGGCGAGACGCCGGATCGCCGCTGGTCGACTGGGCGATGTCCTCGCGCAGGAGCGGATCCCCGACATCCTGCTCCCAGCCGGTCGTCAGCGGCTTGCGGATGTCGCCGGCCAGCACCTGGTAGAGGAGGACGCCCAGGGAATAGACGTCGCTGCGCGCGGTCGGCGTGCGCCCGGCCAGGATCTCCGGAGCGATGTACAACGGCGTGCCGAGGCTCGTCTCGGACGAGGCGGCCTCATCGAGCGTCAACCCCAGAGGCGTCACGCCGAGTTCCTCGAGGCGGCCGGGTGCGATCAGCCGACCGGCGCCGAAGTCCGTGATCCGCACCTGCCAGCCGCCGTCCTCGCCGGCTGCGACCAGCACGTTGGAAGGCTTGATGTCCTTGTGCAGGACTCCGACCTCGTGGGCGGCGGCGACGGCGTCGATCGCCTGAAGCGCGAGGTCCAGCCTGCCGGCGATCGGCAGGGCGGCCAGGCGATCGGATTCGTCGGCCCATTCGACCAAGCTTTGGCCGCCGTATTCGCATTCGAGGAAGTAGGGCGGGATCTCGAAGTTCCAGTCGATGATCCTGACCATGTCGCGCCGGTCGCCGAGGCTTTCGCGCAGCACGCGCGACAGGGTCGCTTCGCGCTTCAGCGCGCTCAGGCGCCCGCCGTCGGGACTGAACTTGTAGACGCGGGGTTCGCCGGTCTTGTCGTGGCGCGCGAGCCAGACTTCGCTGCCTCGCGTTCCATCGAGCTGCCGGCGGAGAATGAAGTGGGAGCGCCCCGGAACCCGCTGGCCGGCCTTCAGCTCCAAGCGGTTTACCGGCCGGCGGCCCACGGCCATCCGTTCGATCTGGGCGACGATCCGGTAGCCGACCCGCGCCTGGGTGTGGATGAGGCCGGCGTTCGCTTCGCCCAGCCCTTTACGCAATTTGGCCACGGCGTTCGCCAGGACGTTCTCCACCGTGACCCGGCCGGCCCAGACGCTCTCCAGGAGTTCGGCCTTGGTGACGATCTCACCGGCGTGCTGCAGAAGCATGGCGAGCACCTCGAGCGGCCGGCGTTCCAACTCGACGGGGCGGCCATCCACCCTCAGCTCGAACCGCGCCTCATTGAACTCCGCCGTTCCGAAACGGTAGCGGTGCAACGCCCCTTCGAAGTCCCGATCCTCGTCCATGGCCCCGCCCTCTGGACGGCGGCGTTCGCCGCCGAACGCATCAAACGAGCCTCAGCCCCGACACGTCAAAGCCGTTTTCGCGCCGTTAGGGATTCGTGAGGGTTCCGTGAAGATTTGGCCGGCCGCCGCGCCCAGGCTCGGGAGCGCATCGTGCTGCGTTGGCCCGCCGGCGGAAACGTCTCGCGATCATGAGGGACCCAACGACCTGCTGAAGCGAGGCGGATTGTCATGAACGCACGAAAGCTCGGCCTGCTCCTGTTCCTGGGCGGCGCCATTATCCTGGTCCTGTCGATCGTCTGGTTCTTCGCGGCCTATGCGGAGGCGATCGACACCTTCAGCGGCCTGGGCGGACGGGAAATGGCGGGCAAGATGATGGCCTGCCTCTATTCGTCTCCTGCGATCTGCCAGGGTGTGGGGATGTTCAGTGAGGGGCCCTCCTACAGTCCCGTCGTGTTCTGGATCGGCATGGTCTCGCTGATGGTCGGGGTGGTGGTCTGGATTTCGTCGGCGAAGCCAGCCGCCGGCGAGGGCGAACGGCCCCCCGGAGCCGACGCTCTCCTCCTTGGCTTCATACCCAGCCAGAAGTACGCCAGGAACGTCTATCTCCTCATGCTGATCGGGGCGGGCGGCTGCCTGCTTCTGCCGCCGCTGGCGATCGTCGGCCTGGTGGGCTTCGTGCTGGCGCTGTTGGGGTTCTTCGCCTTCGGAACACGGCTGGACGCGCTGAACCGTAACCACATGACGGCGGCCTGCGTGGTCTTTGCGGCCGCATCCACCCTCCTGCTCGTCACGCTCGGCAGCATTCTCTTCCTGGTGGTCGGCCTGGCGCAGCTTGCGCTCTACTACATCGGCTTCAACAGCTACCGGCACGGGCGGCCGATCGGGCTCGCAAATCTGAAGGATGAGGCGCTGCTGGCCCTGCGTCCGCAGGGCCAGGGGGTCTCCGACCCCAAATGAGGCCCCGCGCGCCTCACCCGCCGCTGTAGCCGCCGATGATCGGCAGGATCTCGCCGGTGATGTAGCTGGAGGTCTGGGGCGAGGCGAGGAAGACGAAGGCGGGCGCGATCTCCTCGGGCTGGGCCGGGCGCTTCATCGGGGTCTGGGCGCCGAACTTCGCCACCTGCTCGGCCTGCCGGTCGGCCGGGTTCAGAGGCGTCCAGACCGGCCCCGGCGCCACGACGTTCACGCGGATTCCCCGGGGCGCCAGATGCGTCGCGAGCGAGCGGCTGAAGGCGTGGATGCCGCCCTTGGTCGTCCCGTAGTCCAGCAGCTGCTTGTTCCCCAGAAGCCCGACGACCGAGCCGGTCGCGATGATCGACGCGCCCGGCTTCATGTGCGGCACGGCGGCCTTGGCGAGATAGTAGTAGCCGTAGAGGTTGGTCTTGAGCGTCTTGTCGAACTGCTCGGGGGTCAGGTCCTCGAACTCAGGCACGTGCTCCTGGAAGGCGGCGTTGGAGACCAGCACGTCCAACCGGCCGAACGCTTCCAGGGTCTTGCGCACCGCGTGTTCGGCATAGGCCGGATCGGCGACGTTCCCCGGCAGCAGGATCGCCTTACGACCCTCCTTTTCCACCGCCCGCCTGGTCTCCTCGGCGTCCTCGTGTTCGTCGAGATAGGCGATGGCGACGTCGGCGCCTTCACGGGCGAAGAGCACGGCCACGGCCCGGCCGATGCCGGAATCCGCGCCGGTGATCAGCGCCGCACGGTCCTTCAGCTTGTCCGAGCCCTTGTAGAACGGCGCGTCGTACATCGGGGCGGGCTCGAGTTTCGCCTCGATCCCTGGCTTCGCCTGATGCTGCTCGGGCAGGGGCGGGACGGGATATTCGCGGGCGCCGGTCTGGGGCGGTTTGTCCTCGCCGTCCTTGGATTCGAACGACCGATGCTCCTTGGCGTCGATCTTCGACTGGATGTCGCGCTGCTCCTGCGCGACCCCGGCGGCGTCGCGGGCGAATTCTTCCTCGCGAGACTGAGTCATGGCGCTCCCTTTCGGCTTGCGACAGGCAATCGACGGCGCGCGAGGGGTTCCCTTCAGCCGGCGGCGTAGGCGTCGAGGCCCGCCCGCAGGTCCTCGATCAGGTCCGAGGGCGTCTCCAGCCCGATATGCAGACGGATCAGCGGCCCCTCGAACTTAGGCGCAAAGGCGCGCCTGGGAAGCTGCGGGTCGCAGACGATCGCCAGGCTCTCGAACCCGCCCCAGGAGAAGCCGAGGCCGAAGAGCTTGAGCCGATCGAGGAAGGCGTTCACCGCCGTTTCGGAGCGGGGCCGCAGCACGAAGCCGAAGAGGCCGCAGGTTCCCGAATAGTCCCGCGCCCAGAGCTCGTGGCCGGGCGAGCCGGGCAGGGCGGGATGCAGCACCTGCGCCACCTCCGGCTGCTCGCGCAGCCAGGCGGCGATGCGCAGCGAGGCCTGGCCCTGCTGCTCCAGCCGGGCGGGCAGGGTGCGCAGGCCGCGCAGCATCATGTAGGCGTCTTCGGGGGAGACCGCCCAGCCCAGATGGTGGATCCCGTTCGCCAGCGCCTGGGCGAGCTTCGGATCGCGCGCCGCGGCCGAGCCCATGAAGACGTCGGAATGACCGCCGACATACTTGGTGAGGGCCTGGACGCTGATGTCGATTCCGTGCGCCAGCGGTTTGAAGAGATAGCCCGCGCCCCAGGTGTTGTCGGCCATGGTCAGGACGCCGCGCGCCTGCGCCAGCTGCGCCACGGCCGAGAGGTCCTGCATCTCGAAGGTCAGCGAGCCCGGGGATTCCAGCAGGATCAGGCGCGTGGCCGGGCCGGCCATGCCGACGACGGCCTCCGGCGTTTGGCTGGGATCGAAGTAGCGCACCTCGACGCCGAAGCGCTTCAACACCTGGTCGCAGAACCGGCGGCTGGGCTTGTAGATGTTGTCGCCGGCCAGCACCTGGTCGCCGGCCTTCAGCACCGCCAACATGGCGCCGGTGATCGCCGCGAGGCCGGAGGGATAGAGGCTGACGCCGGCCGCGCCCTCCATCTCGGCGAGCGCGTCCTTCAGAGCCTCCTGCGACGCCAGGCCGCCGCGGCCATAGGTGATGTAGGCGTCGTCGTCATAGAGCGCCGCGGCGCTTGGCAACAGCACCGTCGACCCCTTCTGGATTGGCGGCCCCACCGTCTTGGAAAGCTCCGCAGGCGGGGCGCCGGCGCGGATCAGGCGGGTTTCTTCATCCATACGGGTTGACGGGCCGGAACGAACAGGGGCGAAAATCCAGGCTCGCACTTAGAGCCCTCGTGGGCCTTCCGATCAAGGAGCAGAGCCATAAGACGCCGCAGCCCGTGGACGATTCTCCCCGTGATCTGCGGCCTGGCCCTGGCGGTTTCGGCGTGCGAGCGGCGCCCCGAGGCGCCGGCCCCGCCCGCGGTTCCGGTCGAGACCCCGCCGCCGGCGCCGATCGCCGAGGGCGCGACCAAGCCCAGCAAGACCCTGGCGGCGGTCCGGTCGCGCGGCTACCTGCGCTGCGGCGTCCATGAGGGCCTGGCTGGTTTCGCCTTCCGCGACAACCGGGGCGAATGGCGCGGCTTCGACGTCGACATCTGCCGCGCGGTCGCCGCCGCGGTGCTGGGCGATGCGGGCAAGGTGCGTTTCACCTCGCTTTCGGCCCAGGACCGCTTCGGGACCCTGGAAGGGGGACAGATCGACCTCCTGTCCCGAAACACCTCCTGGACCTATTCGCGCGACGCCGGCCGGCCGATCGATTTCGCGGCTATCACCTATTACGACGGGCAGGGCTTTCTCGTGCGGCGGGCGCTCGGCCTGACCAGCGCCGCCGAGCTCAGCGGCGCCCGCATCTGCGTCCAGGCGGGCACCGCGGCCGAGGCCAGCCTCGCCGAGTACTTCCAGGCCCGCGGCCTGAACTACCGCGCGGTGGTCGCCGGTTCCGAGGCTGAGGCGCGCAACTTCTACCAGACCGAACAGTGCGACGCTTTCACCGCCGACGTCGGCGCGCTCGCCTCGGCCCGCTCGGTGATGAACAATCCCGGCAATCACGTGATCCTGCCTGAGATCATCTCCAAGGAGCCCCTGGGCCCGGTGGTGCGCGAGGACGATGCGGTCTGGACGGACATCGTCCGCTGGACGGTCTGGTCGCTGGTCCTGGCGGAGGAGCTTAAGCTGAGCGGTCGCAGCCTGCCGCTGCTGGCCGAGACCACCACCAATCCCGAGACCCGCCGCCTGCTCGGCCTCGACGAGGCCGACTACGGCCGGTCGCTCGGCCTCTCCAAGGACTGGGCCTATCAGGCGATCCTGCAGGTCGGCGCCTATGACGAGATCTTCGAGCGCAATCTGGGCGCCGGCTCGCCCCTACGCCTGGAGCGCGGCCTCAACGCCCTGTGGAACGCGCCACGGCCGGGCCTGCTCTACGCCCCGCCGATGCGCTGAGCGATCAGGCGCCGGTGGCCACGGGCGTGTCGTCCCGCCCACCCCATTCCGCCCACGAGCCGTCATAGACCGCCGTGCGGTCGGCGCCGATGCGGGCCAGGGCCAGCGCCAGCACCGAGGCCGTGACGCCGGAGCCGCAGGTGGTCACCACGGGGCGCTTCACGTCTACGCCGGCCGCTTTGAACGCCTGGCGCAGCTCCTCAGGGGATTTCAGCCGCCCGTCCGGCGCCACGACCTGATCGAAGGGCAGGTTGAGCGCCCCGGGCATGTGGCCGGCCCGCAGGCCCGGGCGGGGCTCAGCCGCCTCGCCGCGGAAACGCGCCAAAGGCCGAGCGTCGAGGATCTGGTCCTTGCCGGAGGCGAGCATCGTCCGCACGGCCTCCAGGTCGCGCACGAGCTCGGCGTTGAAGGCCGGCGCCACGTCGACGACGCGGGGCGAGACCTCGCCGGTCTCCACTGGCCGGCGCTCGGCCAGCCACTGGCGAAAGCCCCCGTCCAGCACGGCGACCTGGTCGTACCCCATGACCCGCAGCGTCCACCAGACCCGGGCCGCGGAGAAGATCCCCACCGTGTCGTAGACGACGACGGCATGGTCGCGCGAAAGGCCGAGCTCGCCTGCGGCCTTCGCGAACGCCTCCGGGCTGGGCAGCATGTGCGGCAGGTCGGTCGCCGGATCGGCGATGGCGTCGATGTCGAAGAAGACCGCGCCCGGTATGTGAGCCTGCAGATACTCCTCGCGGCCGCTGCGCCCGGCGGCCGGCATGTGCCAGGAGCCGTCGACCACCCGCACCTCGTCGGTGCGCAGCCGGTCGGCCAGCCAGGCCGTCGAGACGAGGGGATCGGTCAGAGCCATGACGGGACGGGCAGATCGCGTTCCTTCAGGAACTGGGGATTGTAGATCTTGCTCTGATAGCGCGCGCCCTGGTCGCACAGGATCGTCACGATGGTGTGTCCGGGCCCCAGGTCGCGGGCCATGCGGATGGCGCCGGCGACGTTGATCCCGGTGGAGCCGCCCATCACCAGCCCCTCGTGCTCGACCATGTCGTAGATGACGTTCAGCATCTCGCGGTCGTCGATGCGATAGGCGCGGTCGACGGAGAGGCCTTCCAGATTGGCGGTGATGCGCCCCTGGCCGATGCCCTCGCTGATCGAGCTCCCCTCGGCCTTCAGTTCGCCTTGCGTGTACCAGGAATAGAGGGCCGCGCCGTGGGGGTCGGCAAGACCGATGGCGACCTCGGCTTTGCGCGCCCGCAGGGCCTGGGCGACGCCGGCCAGGGTGCCGCCGGAGCCGACGGCGCAGATGAAGCCGTCGACCTTGCCCTCGGTCTGGGCCCAGATCTCCGGCCCAGTGGTCTCCACATGCGCCTGGCGGTTGGCGACATTGTCGAACTGGTTGGCCCAGATGGCCCCGGCCGGTTCCTTAGCGTTCAGTTCCTCCGCCAAACGCCCGGAATAGCGGACATAGTTGTCGGGATTGGAGTAGGGGACCGCATCCACCTCCACGAGCTCCGCGCCCAGCAGGCGGATGGCGTCCTTCTTCTCCTGGCTTTGGGTGCGCGGGATGACGATGGTGGTCTTGTAGCCCAGCGCCTGGCCGACCATGGCGAGGCCAATGCCGGTGTTGCCCGCCGTGCCCTCGACGATGCGGCCGCCGGGCCGGATCAGGCCGCGGGCCTCCGCGTCGCGGATGATGTAGAGCGCCGCCCGGTCCTTCACCGACTGGCCGGGGTTCATGAACTCGGCCTTGCCGAGGATTTCGCAGCCGGTGATCTCGCTGGCGTGGCGCAGGCGGATCAGCGGCGTGTTTCCGATGGCGTCGAGGACGCTGGGGAGGACGGTCATGCCCCGCTACTTAGGCGGCGTCCGCCTGCAAGAACAGGGGGCGCTCAAGCTTTGGCGAGGCCAAGCTGCACCACATCGGTGCGGCCGCTGCGGAATCCCGCCTCGCAATAGCTGAGATAGAACCGCCAGAGCCTGCGGAACCGTTCGTCGAAGCCGAGCCCGGCGATCTCGTCCCAGGCGCTCTCGAACCGCCGGCCCCAGTGGGCCAGGGTGTCGGCATAGTCCTGGCCGAAGCGGGAAATTCCGGTCCACGACAGACCTGCGCGATCGGTCTGGGCTTTCAGCCGCTCTTCGGAGGGCAGCATGCCGCCGGGGAAGATGTACTTCTGGATGAAATCGGCCCGTCGGCGATAGGCGGCGAAGAACTCGTCCCGGATGGTGATGATCTGCAGGGCCGCGCGACCGCCCGGCGCCAGCACGTCGCGGATCTTGCCGAAATAGGCCGGCCAATAGCGCTCGCCCACCGCCTCGAACATTTCGATGGAAGCGACCCGGTCGAAGCGGCCCTCCACGTCGCGGTAATCGACCATCCGGATGTCCACGCCGTCGGAGAGGCCCTTTTGAGCCACGCGTCTGCGGGCGAAATCGAACTGTTCCTGCGAGATGGTGATGCCGGTGACCTTCGCCCCCACCGTCCCGGCGGCGTACTCGGCGAAGCCGCCCCAGCCGCAGCCGATCTCCAGCACGTGGTGACCCGGGCGCAGGTCCATGGCCTCGGCCAGGGCCCGGTACTTGTTGGTCTGGGCGGCGGCGAGATCCTGTTTCGCTTCCTCGAACAGGGCCGAGGAATAGGTCATGGTGGCGTCCAGCCACCGCGAATAGAAGGCGTTGCCCAGGTCGTAGTGCGCGTGGATGTTCTTGCGCGAGCCTCGCCGGGTGTTCGCGTTCATCGCATGGCCGATGAAATTGACCGCCCAGGACACGGGATTTCCATGCAAAAGCCGGGCTACTCTGTCGATGTTCTCGCTCATCGCCAGCAGCACCGCCGAGAGGTCCGGCGTATCCCACTCGCCGGCCATGTAGCCCTCGGCGAAGCCGATGTCGCCCGAGGCCAGCACCCGGCGCATGAAGCGGTGGTCGCGCACGACGATCCGGGCGTCGGGGCCCGGACGCTCGCCCTGAAGCTTGAGCTCGCGGCCGTTGGGCATGACGAAGGTCAGGCGGCCGACACGCCAGTTCAGCGCCAGGAGGCGCGCGGCGAAGCGGAAGGGGGCCGGGGCCCCCGCGAGTGCGGGCAATCTGTCGAAGGCCCGGGGCGAGGCGGCGATCGCCGCCAGCGGCTCATGCGCCAAGGTCATTGTCGCAACCCTCGATTTCCTAATAAGCATAACACTGGAATTTCGCGGGAGGCCACCCCTAGACCCGACCGGGCGGGCCGCGGACGGATCGTTTTCGGCTTGTGAAGGCTCGCCGCCCACGCCACTTAGGCGGCGAAGAAACCCTCGGGAGTCCCATGGCCGCGCTCACCCTGACCCGCTGGAACATCTCGATCGGCGAGGGCCATCCCCTGGTGGTGATCGCCGGCCTGAACGTGCTGGAGGACCTGGAGCTGGCGCGCGACGCCGCCCGGCATCTGAAGGCCGTGACCGCCGAGCTCGGCCTGCCCTATGTGTTCAAGGCGAGCTTCGACAAGGCCAACCGTTCCTCGATCCGCAGCTATCGCGGTCCCGGCCTGGAGAAGGGGCTGGAGATCCTGAAGGCGATCAAGGCCGAGTTCGACCTGCCCATCTGCACCGACCTGCACGAGGTGGATCAGGCCGAGCCGGTTGCAGAGGTCGCCGACCTGGTTCAGATCCCCGCCTTCCTCTGCCGCCAGACCGACTTGGTGATCGCCGCCGCCCGTGCGACACGGGCCGCTGGCGGCCTGCTGCACGTGAAGAAGGGGCAGTTCCTGGCGCCCTGGGACTGCCGCAACATCCTCGACAAGATCAAGGAGGCGGTGGAAACCGACATGACCATCCTGTGCGAGCGGGGCGTGTCGTTCGGCTACAACAACCTGGTGGTCGACATGCTGGGCATCCAGGCCATGAAGGACCTGGGCGCGCCGGTCACCATCGACGCCACCCACGCCGTCCAGCTGCCGGGGGCCAATCCGCGCTCGAACGGCGCTTCGACCGGCGGGCGGCGGGAAGGGGTGCCGATCCTGGCCAAGGCCGCGGTGGCGGCCGGCGCCGACGGGGTGTTCCTGGAGTTCCACCACGATCCGGACAAGGCCCTGTGCGACGGGCCGAGCTGCCTGCCGCTCTCCGAGGCCCGCGGCCTCCTGGCGATGCTCAAGGCGGTGCATGGCGCCGTTCGCCAATCGGTCTAGGCTGGGGCCGATGGATCTTTCCGCCCTCCAGAAGCTGCTCGGCGCCGTCGCCGGCGCCAGGATCGCCTGCGTCGGCGATCTGATGATCGACCGGTTCGTCTATGGCGAGGTCCACCGCGTTTCGCCCGAGGCGCCGATCCCCGTCCTGGCCCGCCAGCGCGAGATCGTCATGCTGGGCGCGGCCGGCAACGTGGCGCGCAACGCCGCAGCCCTGGGCGGCCAGGCGCGGCTGGTGGGGGTGATCGGCGGCGACGCCGAGGGGCACGAGGCCCTGCGCCTGATCGAGGCCGAGGAGGGCGTCGAAGGCTTCGTGGTCACCGATCCCGACCGTCCGACCACCTTGAAGACCCGCTTCGTCTCCGGCGGCCAGCAGTTGCTGCGTGTGGACATGGAGACCAGCGGTCCGGTGACCGGCGACTGCGAACAGCGCCTGATCCGCACCATCCGCGACGTGGGCCAGGACGCCGGCGTCATTCTGCTGTCGGACTACGGCAAGGGCGTGGTGACGCCGGCGGTGATCGCCGCCTGCCGGGCGACCGGCGCCCTGATGATCGTCGATTCCAAGGCCCGCAGCTTCGCCCGCTACGGTGAGGTGGATATCGTCAAGCCGAACGCCGCGGAGCTGGCCCACGCCACCGACATGCCGACCTCCACCGACGCGGAGGTGGAGGCGGCCCTCCTGCACGCGCTGACCCTGTGCGAGGCCAAGGCGATCCTGGTCACCCGCGCGGCCAAGGGCATCTCGCTGGCCGTCCGCGGCGAGGCCGTCCGGCACTTCCCCGGGATCCCGCGCGAGGTGTTCGACGCCTCCGGCGCGGGCGACACCACGATCGCCGCCCTCGGCCTCGCGCTGGCCGCCAAGGACGTCGGCGTCGAGGACGCCATCCAGTTCGCCATGCTGGCCTCGGGCGTGGCGGTGGGAAAGCCCGGCACCGCCGTGGTCACGCCGGAAGAACTGATCGAGGCGGCCCTGACCGCTCACCTGGCGCCGGCCGAGGCCAAGGTCGCCACGCCTCAGCGCATGGCCGAAGAGGTGGCGCGCTGGCGGGCCAAGGGCCTGCGTGTCGGCTTCACCAACGGCTGCTTCGACATCCTGCACCGGGGACACGTCACCTATCTGACCCAGGCCCGGGCCTGGTGCGACCGGCTGATCGTGGGCGTGAACTCCGACGCCTCGGTCCGGCGGCTGAAGGGGGAGGGGCGGCCGGTCAACGACCTGGAGAGCCGCGCCATGGTGCTGGCCGGCCTCGGCTCGGTGGACCTCGTCGTGCCCTTCGACGAGGACACGCCCGTGGCGCTGATCGAGGCCGCGCGGCCCGACGTGCTGGTCAAGGGCGCCGACTACGCCGAAAGTGAGGTGGTGGGCGGCGACTTCGTGAAGTCCTATGGCGGCCAGGTGCGCCTGGCGGAGATCGTTCAGGGCTTCTCCACCACCGCCGCCATCGCCCGGATGCAGGAGAAGGCATGACCCGCCGCATCGTCTTCGTCACCGGCGGGGCCGGCTTCATCGGCTCCAACATCGTGGCCAGGCTGGCCGAGGATCTCAGCCTGGACGTGGTGGTCTGCGACCGTCTGCACGAGGCCGAGCTCGGCAAGTGGCGCAACATCGCCAAGCATCCGATCGGCGACTTCGTAGCGCCGGAGATGATGTTCGACTGGCTGGAGAAGCGCTGGCGCGACGTGGAGCTGGTGATCCACATGGGGGCGGTGTCCTCCACCACCGAGCCGGACGCCGACAAGATCGTCCACACCAACTTCACCCTCAGCCGCGACCTCTTCCGCTGGTGCGCCGACCGCCAGAGGCGGTTCATCTACGCCTCTTCGGCCGCGACCTACGGCGACGCGACGGATTTCGTTGATCGGGACGACCTGGCCTCGCTCATCGCGCTACGGCCGCTCAACACCTATGGCTGGTCGAAGGCGCTGTTCGACACCTTCGCCGCCCGCCAGGCGGCCCGCGGCTATGCGCCGCCGCAGTGGGTGGGGCTGAAGTTCTTCAACGTCTACGGGCCGAACGAAGAGCACAAGCACTCGATGAAGTCGGTGGCCTCCCAGATCTGGCCGCAGGTGCGCGACGGCCATGCGGTGCAGCTCTTCCGCTCCTATCGCGAGGGCGTGCCGGACGGCGGTCAGATGCGGGACTTCGTCTATGTCCGCGACGTGGCCGACATCGTCGCCTGGCTCTCGAAGAACGAGCAGGTGAACGGCATCTACAATCTGGGTTCGGGCACGGCGCGCACCTTCGAGGACCTCGCCCGGGCGGTGTTCGCCGCCGCCGGTCGAGAGCCGCAGATCGAGTACACCCCCATGCCGCCGGCGATCCGCGACAAGTACCAGTACTTCACCCAGGCCCACATGGAGCGCCTGCAGCAGGCCGGCTACAACCAGCCGATGACCCGGCTGGAGGATGGGATCGGCGACTATGTCGGCAATTACCTGTCCCAGCCCGATCCCTATCGCTAGGCGGACGGGATGGCCGAACGTCCCAAGGGTTTTCGGCGCGGACTGATCGCCCTGGCCGTGCTGATCGCAAGCGTGCTGGGCGCCGGCGCCTTCGTCTGGCGCGATGACATCCTGCGCACCGGACTCGACCCCAAGGAGCCGTTCCAGACCTACGAACCGCCGCCGGCGCCGGACTATTCGCAGCGCGAAGCCTGGGCGCTGCTGCCGACCGATCCGGCCCAGGCGAAGCCAGACGAGCCTGCGGCCGACGTCTTCTTCGTCTCGCCCACCACCTATGACGGCGGGGCGCACTGGAACGCGCCCTTCGACGATCCACGCTCCGACGCGTTGTTCCGGCGGGTGATGGCGCCCAACTACGCCGGGCCGTTCGTGCGGGTGGGGCGGATATTCGCCCCGCGCTATCGCCAGGCGAGCCTCTATTCGCTCCTGACCCTGCGCGAGGACGCCAAGGAGGCGCGCCGGTTCGCCTATGGCGACGTGGCCCAGGCGTTCCGCCGCTATCTCTCCGACTACAACAGCGGCCGGCCGTTCGTGATCGTTGGCGTGGAGCAGGGCGGCACGCTGGCCGCCCGCCTGCTGGTCGAGGAGGTCGCCGCCGACCCGGCCGTCCGCGCCCGGCTGGCGGCCGCCTATCTGGTGGAAGCCGCCGTTCCGGCCGATGCGCCGCCCCTGCCGCCCTGCACGGGCCGCGACCAGGCCGGATGCCTGGCGGCCTGGGTCTCGGCCTACGAACACGACCTGGAACGGGCCCAGGCGATCCAGGACCGATCGCTGGTCTGGCGGCAGGGCGCGCTGGACAATCTGCACGGCAGCCGCCCGCTGTGCTTCAACCCGTTGCTGGGGCAGGTGAGCGAGGCCGAGGCGCCGGCCAGGCTGCACCAGGGCGCGGCCAACGCCACGGGCTTGGAGTGGGGCGCGCGGCCCGCCTTCCTGACCCGCCAGGTCTCGGCCCGATGCGAACGAGGCGTGCTCAGGGTCTCGCGGCCGAAGTCGGGCTCGCTGAAACCGTCGGGATCCTGGGCCGATCGGCGCAAGGTCCCAGGCTACAACCTCTTCTATGCGGACCTGGAGGCCGACGCCAAGGCGCGGTTGGCGGCCTGGAATGCTCAGTCGAGCGGTTCCGCGGAGGCTTCTGACGCGGCTTCGACCGGCTCCGGCTCCGGCTCCGGCTCGGGCGGCTGAGGCGCCGGCCGCCCGGCGGGGATCGCCTGGGCGGGAATCCGCTTGACCGCGGTGGTCATGAAGGTGCGCCAGAGCTCGGCTGGCGGGCCGCCGCCGGTGATCCGGCCCAGCGGGGCGTTGTCGTCGCGGCCCATCCAGGCGCAGGCTGCGAAGCCGCCCGTGTAGCCGCAGAACCAAGCGTCGCGGTAATCCGAGGTGGTGCCGGTCTTCCCGGCGATATCGCGTCCGGGCACAGCCGCCCGCGTCCCGGTGCCGGAGGTCACCGCCGCGCGCATCATCCGGTTCAGGTCCGAGAGGGCGGGGTTCTCGATGACCGGCGTCGGAGCCTGCGGCTTGCGCTGATAGAGCACCGCGCCGCCGGTCGTGCGGATTCGCTCGATTCCGTAGGGCGCCACGCGATCCCCGCCGTTGGCGAAGGCGGCGTAGGCCTGGGTCATCTGCAGCGGCGAGACCAGCGTGGTTCCCAGCGCCATGGCCGGATCGGTGTTGATCGGAGAGGCGACGCCCAGCCGTCGGGCGGCGGCGGCCACCCGGTCGCGGCCGACTTCGTCGGCGGTCCGAGCCGCGACGGTGTTCACCGACTGGGCTACGGCCCGCTCCAGGGTGATCTCGCCGAGATAGGCCTCGGTGTAGTTGCGCGGCGACCAGGCGCCGATCTGCACCGGCTCGTCGATCACCAGCATGTCCGGCGTCCAGCCTGCCTCCAGGGCCGCCAGATAGACGAACGGCTTCCACGCGGAGCCGGCCTGGCGCTGGGCCGAGGCTGCGCGGTTATAGGGGCCTCTCGCATAGTCGGTCCCGCCGACCATGACGCGGACGCGGCCTGTCCCGTCCAGCGCCACCAGGGCGGCCTGGGCGGGGCCCTGGACGCCGGGCCCGGCCACGGCGGCCTTGGCGGCTTCGGCCGCTGCGGCTTCCATCGGCAGGTCGAGCGTGGTCTCCACGACCATGTCCTGCCGCGGCGTTCCCGCCAGGCGACGGACCTCGCCGTCGATCCAGTCGATGAAGTACTGGGCCGGCGCCGTCGGCGCGGTCGTCCAGATCCGCGGCGTCTCGGCCTTGGCCCTGGCTCGCTGGGCGGGCGTGATGGCGCCGGTCTCCACCATGGCGTCGAGCACCAAGTTGGAGCGCTGCAGGGCCTGCTGGCGGCGTTCGGCGGGGTTGTAGTTGGTGGGCGACTTCAGCACCCCGGCCAGGATCGCGGCCTCCTTGACCGTCAGCTGGGCCGCGGGCTTGTTGAAGTAACGACGCGCCGCAGCCTCGATCCCATAGGCGCCGGAGCTGAAATAGACCCGGCTGAGATAGAGGCCGAGGATCTGGCGCTTGGAATAGGCCTGTTCCAGCTGCACGGCCAGCATCAGCTCCCGCGCCTTGCGTTCCACCGTACGGTCGGCGCTCAGGAACAGGTTGCGCGCCAGCTGCTGGGTGATGGTCGAGGCCCCTTGCGTTGCGCGCCCTTCGCCGATGCCGACCGCCACGGCGCGGCCGATGCCGACGGGATCGAACCCGCCGTGCGAATAGAACCGCCGGTCCTCGATGGCGACGAAGGCCGCCGGCACGTGCGCCGGCAGCTTCGCCAGGTCCACTGGCGGGGCGTAGCGGCCGCCCCGCGTCCCCAGCCACGCGCCCGACCGGTCCACATAGGTCACCTGCGGGTCGCGGCGGATCTCCGGCAGGCGCGGCAGCTCCACGGCGGCGGGCGCCAGCAGCGATCCGGCGGCGAGGAAGGCGGTCAGGGGCATGGTTCAGGGCAGGAGGCGAACACGGCGGCGCTTGGCTCCTTCCGCCCTCGCGCGGCTATGGGCAAGATAATTTCCGGTAATGCGCCGCGGGGCCGCACCGGCTCAGCCGGCGTCCTTCAGCGGCGAGCCGGGGCGCCAGTCGAACAGCTCTTGCAGCACGCGCAGGGCGCGGCCGCGCTCAGAGGCGAGTTGCGGGTCGCGGGTCACGATCAGGCGCGCATCGTCGCCGGCCGCGGCGATCAGGTCGCGATGAGCGAAGGGATCGGCGAACACATAGGCCGGGAAGCCGGACTGCCGCAGGCCCAGCGCATCGCCGCCGCCGCGCAGCTCCAGGTCCGTCTCGGCGATCAGGAAGCCGTCGTCGGTGCGGCGCAGGATGTCCAGCCGCTTCTGGGCGGTCTCGGACAGCGGCGGGTCGTAAAGCAGGACGCAGGCGCTTTCCCGCCGACCGCGCCCCACCCGGCCGCGCAGCTGGTGCAGCTGGGCCAGTCCGAAGCGCTCGGCCTGTTCGATCACCATGATGGTGGCGTTGGGGACGTTGACGCCGACCTCGACCACGGTGGTGGCGACCAGCAGCGAGATCCTGCCGTCGGCGAAGTCGGCCATGACGGCGTCCTTCTCGGCCGGCGGCATCTTGCCATGGATAAGGCCCACGCCCGGCCCGATCCGCTGGCGCAGCTCGGCGGCGCGCTTCTCGGCCGCCTTGAGGTCCACGACCTCCGATTCCGAGACCAGCGGGCAGATCCAGAAGGCCTGCGCCCCGCCGGCGATCGCCTGGCGCAGGCGCGCCTCCACCTCGTCGACGCGTGTCATGGGGGCCGCGCGGGTGGCCACTGGCGTGCGGCCCGGCGGCTTCTCGTCGATCCGCGAGACGTCGAGGTCGCCGTAGACCGTCAGCTCCAGGGTGCGCGGGATCGGCGTGGCCGACATGGCCAAAAGGTGGGTGGCCGCGCCCTTGGCCTGCAGGCGCTGCCGCTCGGCCACGCCGAACCGGTGCTGCTCGTCGATCACCGCCAGGCGCAGGTCGTGGAAGGCGACGTCGTCCTGAAAGAGCGCATGGGTGCCGACGGCCACCTTCACCGCCCCGGAGGCGAGCGCGCGCAGCTTCTCGGCCCGGCCGACGCCTTTGTCGCGTCCGGTCAGCAGGACGGCGGCGATCCCGTGCTCCGACAGCGGGCCTTCCAGGGTCTCGAAATGCTGCCGCGCCAGGATTTCGGTCGGCGCCATCAGGGCGCTCTGGCCGCCGGCGGCTGCGACGTCGGCCATGGCCAGCATGGCCACCACCGTCTTGCCGGACCCCACGTCGCCCTGCAGGAGGCGGCTCATGCGCTCGCCTGCGGCCAGGCCACGCCGCACGTCGGCCAGGGCGCGGCCCTGGGCGCCCGTCAGAGCGAAGGGCAGGTCGGCCTCGATCTTCCGCGCAAGATCGGAAGCGGGGATTGGCGGGGCCGGCTCGGCGCGCCGCTCGGCCTTGCGCTGGGCCATGGCCAGCTGGTGGGCCAGCAGCTCGTCATAGGCCAGGCGGCGCTGGTGCGGGGCGAGGGGGGCGAGGTCGGCCTCGCCCTGCGGGGCGTGCAGCCGTTCCAGCGCCGCGCGCCAGCCTGGGAAGCGTTCGCGGGCGAGCCAGGCCGGGTCCTGCCATTCCGGCAGGTCGGGGGCGCGGGAGAGCGCCTCCAGGGCGAGCTTCCGCACGGCGCGCGGCGGCAGACCGGCGGTGGCCGGATAGACGGTCTCGATCTCCGGAATCTCGCCGGCCCGTTCGGGCGGGACCATGTAGTCGGGATGGGCGATCTGCAGGTTAAGGCCGAAACGCTCCACCTTGCCCGAGACCAGGCGCTTGGCGCCGACCGGATGCTGCTCGGCCAGCCGGCCGCCGAAGCCGCCGAAGAAGACCAGCGAGATGACGCCCGTCTCGTCGTGGGCCTCGATGCGCCAAGGCTGCTGGGGGCTGCGCGGCGGCTTGCAGGCGTGGATCTCGAGCGAGAAGGTCTGCACCTCGCCCTCGACGGCGCTCGCCACGGTGGCCGCACGCCTGCGGATCAGGCTGTGGGGTTTGAGGAACAGCACGTCGCGGACCACCGGGCCGGCGAGCTTTTCCAGAAGCGGCGCGATCCGCGTCCCGACACCTTTCAGCGTCGTGACCGGCGCATAGAGCGGGAACAGAATCTCGGGCCGCATGGCGCAAGCTTAGTCCGGCCGTGCCGAACGTGATGCAACCATTATGGCCGAGGTTCGTTTTGGGCTGCGTTGGGGGCGCGATCGGCGCTGCCTGTCACCTGGAACCTGATCCAAGGAGAGATCCCATGCGATATACCGCACTGGCGACTGCGCTCGTGTTCGGCCTGGCCGTGACGGCCTGCTCGCGTCCCGCCGAGGACACCACCGTGGCCGACACCGCGGCGCCCGCCGACAGCATGAGCGCCATGGCTCCGGCCGATGCCGCCGGCGAAGCCGCCGACGCGGCGATGGACGCCGCCGGCGAGGCCACGGACGCCGCCGCCAGCGCCGCCGAGGCCGAGGCCGACGCGGTCGAAGCCCGCGGCGAGGCGGCCATGGATTCGGCCAAGCAGGCCGGCGAGACCCGCTAAGCCGTCTCGAGGCGGGGGCCCTCGGGCCTCCGCCGCCCTTTGCGCCGCCGGATGGGGTGGCGCGGGAGCGTCGGCCGCTCTATATCCGCCGCTTCCTATGACCACCGACGAAAACCGGCTGAGACGACTGAAGTACCGGGCCTGGCACCGCGGCTTCAGGGAAGCGGACCTGATCCTGGGTCCGTTCGCCGATACGCATGCCGACGCCATGTCGTCCGAAGAGCTCGCCGCCTTCGAGACGCTGCTCGAGCAGCCCGACCAGGACCTCTACGAATGGATCGTCGAGCGCGCGCCCACGCCCGCCGCCTTCGACGGGGATCTGATGCGCCGCCTGAAGGCTTTCCGTGACCGGGCTTTCGAGGCGCGCGGAGACGATCATGGCGGCTGACGGCTTTCGGACGCCCACGGCGGCGGACCACCGGCGGATCGCCCAGGATCCCGGCCGCCTGGACCTGGTCGGCGCGCCCGAGGGCTTCGACGCCCTGGCCATGGCCGACATCGTGCGCGCCCGGGGCGGGCTGTCGGTCTTTGTGGCCCGCGACGCCTCGCGGCTTTCGGCCTTCGTCGACGCCTTCGGCTTCTTCGCCCGTGGGGTCGAGGTGCTGCGTTTCCCGGCCTGGGATTGCCTGCCTTACGACCGCATCGGGCCTTCGCCTGGCGTCGCGGCCGAGCGGATGACGACCCTGGCGCGGCTGGCCGGCGGCCTCGATCCCAAGACCCCGGTCCTGCTCGTCACCACCGCCCCGGCGCTTCTGCAGCGCGTCCCGCCGAAGAGCGCGGTCGAGGGCGCCACCTATTCCGCCCGTGTCGGCAATGTGGTGGAGATCGCCGATCTCGAGCGCTACTTCGCGGTCAATGGCTATGCGCGTGCGTCCACTGTTTCGGAGCGCGGCGAGTTCGCGATCCGCGGCGGGGTGATCGACGTCTTTCCGCCGGGCGCCGAGGAGCCGGTGCGCCTCGACCTGTTCGGCGACACGCTGGAATCGATCCGCGCCTTCGATCCGGAGACCCAGCGCTCCACGCGGCAGCTCAAGGAGGTCTCGCTGCTGCCGGTCAGCGAGGCCCTGCTGGACAAGGACGCCATCGCCCGCTTCCGCCGCGGCTATGTGGAGGCCTTCGGCGCGCCCGGCGGCGATCCGCTCTACGAGACGGTCAGCGAGGGCGGCCGCCGCGCCGGCATGGAGCACTGGCTGCCGCTGTTCTATCCGGAGATGGCGACCTTGCTCGACTATCTCCCGACGCAGGCCCTGGTGGCGCTGGATCACCTGGCCGCCGAAGCCCGCGACGAGCGGCTGGCGATGATCGCCGACGCCCACGAAGCCCGCGTCCAGGCCGACCGCAAGGTGCACTACCGGCCGCTGGAACCCACGCGGCTCTATATGGACGCCGAGGAATGGGGCGAGCGCCTGGCCGTGCGCCCGACTCGCCGGTTCTCCGCCTTTCAGGAGGCCGAGGGCGAAACCGTCGTCGACGTGGGCGCGCGCATCGGCCGGACCTTCGCCGCCGAGCGGATGCAGGATTCGGTGAACCTGTTCGAGGCCGCCGGCGCGCACGCCAAGGCGCTGGCCGCCCAGGGCAAGCGGGTGCTGTTCGCCTCCTGGTCCGAGGGCTCGTCCGACCGTCTGGGCGTCATGCTGGCCGACCACGGCCTGAAGGATGTCGCCTTCGCGCCCTACTGGGACGCCGCCCGCGCGGCCGATCCCAAGAAGCTGCAGCGGGTCGTCCTGCCGCTCGACCAGGGGTTCGAGACCGACAAGCTGGCGGTCATCTCCGAGACCGACATCCTGGGCGACCGCCTGGCGCGCCCGCGCAAACGCCGGCGGGCTTCGAACTTCCTGGCCGAGGCCTCCTCGCTCACGCCCGGCGATCTCGTGGTCCATATCGAGCACGGCATCGGCCGCTACGAAGGCTTGAAAACCCTGGACGTCCAGGGCGCGCCGCACGACTGCCTGGAGCTGCAATACGGCGGCGAGGCCAAGCTCTACCTGCCGGTGGAGAACATCGACCTGCTCACCCGTTACGGCGCCGAGAGCGAGGGCGTGCAGCTCGACCGTCTGGGCGGTGCGGCCTGGCAGGCCCGCAAGGCCCGCGCCAAGGAACGGCTGCGCGAGATGGCCATCGGCCTGATCCGCATCGCCGCCGAGCGGGCCAGCAAGATCACCGACGCGGTCGACCCGCCGCACGGGGTGTTCGACGAGTTCTGCGCCCGCTTCCCCTACGAGGAGACCGAGGACCAGCTCAACGCCATCGGCGACGTGCTGGAGGATCTCGGGGCCGGCAAGCCGATGGACCGGCTGATCTGCGGCGACGTCGGCT
Source organism: Phenylobacterium sp. (assembly GCF_046290725.1). GTDB lineage: Bacteria > Pseudomonadota > Alphaproteobacteria > Caulobacterales > Caulobacteraceae > Phenylobacterium. The sequence continues at coordinate 925,425 of NZ_JBKBUH010000002.1, read as the reverse complement.
TCGGCAAGACCGAGGTGGCCCTGCGCGCCGCCTTCGTGGTCGCCATGAGCGGTCAGCAGGTGGCCGTGGTCGCGCCCACGACCCTGCTGGCTCGCCAGCACTACAAGACCTTCACCGAGCGCTTCCAGGGCTGGCCGGTGAAGGTGCGCCGTCTCTCGCGCCTGGTCCCCGCCAAGGAGGCCGCCGAGACCCGCGAGGGCCTGAAGAACGGCGAGATCGAGATCGTGGTCGGCACCCATGCGGTGCTGTCCAAGCAGGTCGGGTTCAAGGACCTCGGCCTGGTCATCGTCGACGAGGAGCAGCACTTCGGCGTCAAGCACAAGGAGAAGCTCAAGGAGCTTCGCGCCGACGTGCACATGCTGACCCTCACCGCCACGCCGATCCCGCGCACCTTGCAGATGTCGCTCTCGGGCATCCGCGAGATGTCGATCATCGCCACGCCGCCGATCGACCGCCTGGCGGTGCGCACCTACATCACGCCGTTCGATCCGGTGGTGGTGCGCGAGGCCCTGCTGCGGGAGAAGTATCGTGGCGGCCAGGCCTATTACGTCGCCCCGCGAATCTCCGACCTGCCCGAGCTGGAGCGGTTCCTGCGCGAGCAGGTCCCGGAGGTGCGCTTCGTTGTGGGACATGGCCAGATGGCCCCGACGCAGCTCGAGGAGGTGATGAGCGCCTTCTACGACGGGCAGTACGATGTGCTGCTCTCGACCACGATCGTGGAGAGCGGCCTCGACATCCCCACCGCCAACACCCTGATCATCCACCGCGCGGACATGTTCGGCCTGGCCCAGCTCTACCAGCTGCGCGGGCGCGTGGGACGCGCCAAGGCGCGGGCCTACGCCTATCTGACCACGCCGGCGGAGAAGCAGATCACGCTCTCGGCCGAGAAGCGGCTGAAGGTGCTGCAGTCGCTCGACAGCCTGGGAGCCGGCTTCCAGCTCGCCAGCCACGACCTCGACATCCGCGGCGGCGGCAACCTGCTGGGCGAGGAGCAGTCGGGCCATATCCGCGAGATCGGGGTCGAGCTCTACCAGCAGATGCTGGAGGACGCGGTCAACGAGCTGAAGGAGCTGGCCGGCAAGGAAGGCCTGGTCGACCGCGGCTGGTCGCCCCAGATCAACACCGGCGCCGCGGTGCTGATCCCCGAGGACTACGTGCCCGACCTCAATGTCCGGCTGGCGCTCTATCGCCGCCTGTCGGACGCGGAGAAGGCGGGCGACCGCGAGGCCCTGGCGGCCGAGATGATCGATCGTTTTGGGCCCCTGCCGCCGGAAGCCGGCCAGCTGCTCAAGGTCGTGGCCATCAAGGGCCTCTGCCGCGAGGCCAATGTCGCCAAGATCGACGTGGGGCCGAAGGGGGCGGTGGTCAGCTTCCGTGGCGACGAGTTCAAGAACCCCATGGGCCTGGTCGGCTTCGTCCAGAAGAACCAGGTCGCCTGGCGCATCCGTCCCGACCACAAGGTGGTGGTGAAGGGCGAGTGGGAGACGCCGGAGCAGCGGCTCGGCGCGGCGGAGCGTGTGCTGAGCGAGCTCGCCAAGCTGGCGGCGGCCTGATCAGGAGCTCGGGGTCTCGGCGAGCAGCCGCCGCGCCCGCAGCCACATCTCCAGCCGCTGGACGCAGACGAGGCCCGCCGCGAACAGCAGCGAGACGTCGGCGATCTCCAGGGGCGTCACGCCCCAGGCCAGGGCGTTATCGCCGGCCAACTGGCGCAGGCCGATGCGCAACGCGATGACGCCCAGGATCAGCAGCATGCCGAAGGCCGAGGCCTGGCTGGTCAGCTCCCGCGTCTGCGGATCGATCTCGATGCGCGTGGTCGCTCCGCGCCACCAGCCCAGGCCTGCGCCCGCCGCAAGCGCGGCCAGGCCTGCCAGCACCACGGCGAGCCGCGGCGGCGGCTGCACGGCGAAGCTCAAGGCGACCAGCGAAAGGATCAGAGCTGGGGTGATCCACATGCGCCCGATCCGCAACGGCCGGGGCTTGAGGCGACGGATCAGGCGGTAGGCGACGATCGCCAGAACGACCAGCCAGACATAGGGCGCAAAGGCGGAAGCCTCGCCGCCTGCGCCCATCAGACGGCGGCCTTGTGCGCCCGGGCGGCGGCTTCCTCCAGGGCGTGGACCACGCTCTCGGCGCGCCCTACCTCGGCGACCCCGATGTCGAACTCGACCACGAAGGGCGGCTTGCCCTCGCCGCCTTCGAAGGCGGTGCAGCCGATGACCGCGGCGATCCGCTCGCCGGCGGCCCGCGCGGCGGCCTGGCCGGTGGCGGGCAGGGCCAGCGCGAAGACCTCGGGGCCGAGACGGGCGGCGGTGTCCTCCGCCCGCACCAGGCGGCCGATCATCGAGCCGATCTGCGGCACGGCGCGGTCGAGCCAGCCGCCGCCGCGGGCGGCGGTCACGTCCGGCTTGTCGGCCACCTTCAGCACGCAGACCGACAGCGGCCGGTGGCGCGTCCGCGCCGCCTGGGCCAGCCGGCCAAGATGGGCGGCGAAGAGGTCGCGGGTGAAGAGGCCCGTCGCCGGGTCCATCAGGCCCGAAGCCCGCGCCTTCTCCAGGGCGCGCCGGATGGCGGTCTGGCGACGGTAGCTGCGGGCCAGTTCCAGCACTCGCTTGGCGGTTTCGGTCTCCGGCGTCTCCGGCGAGGCCACGTCCGACACCCCGCGATGATAGGCCTCCGACATGGTCACATAGCTCTCCTGCCGCATGTAGAGCAGGGCGGGCGTGTGATAGAGCCGGGTGTTCCGGCGCATCCCCGCGGCGATGGAGAGCGCCTCCTGGCTGTTGTCGCCGGCCCACAGCACCACGGCGTCGAACGGCCGCTCGTGCAGGTAGTCGAAGGCCGTATAGGCGGTGAAGGCGCCCACCACCTCGGCCCCGGCCCGCGATAGGGCGTTGGACAGCGCCAGGAACTGCGGCGCCGGCTCGCCGATGGCCAGGATGTGAAACGGCGCGGAATCCGTGGTCGGCAGGTCCAGCCGTCGGCCCCGATCGGCGAAGGTTTCGACCCGCAGCTCGAACTCCTCTTCGGCGACGGCGGTGCGGACCAGGGTCTCCATCCTCAAGGCTGCCTGAGAGGGATGCAGCGGCGCGGCGAGGATCAGGTCGAAATCGTAGGTCTCCAGGTCTGCTGTCGGTTCGCCGATGGCGATCACCGGCAGGCGCCGGGGCGCGCAGGCCGCCTTCAGCCGGCGGGCCATGGTCAGGGCCTCGTGCCCGCCGCTGGCCAGGTCGACGATGGCCGCCTCCACGCCCAGGTCGGCGAGGGCGGCCAGGGCGGCGTAGGGGCCCCGCGCCGTCACCGTGCGCCAGCCCAGGCGGTCGAGCCCCTCGGCGAGCGGGCCCGCGAGGGAATCGTCCCGCGCGACGATCAAGACCCGCGCCTGAACGCTCGTCGTCATGTCTGGAACCCTTGACGCAAACGGATTGGACGCCCAGGCCCAGGATGGGCGGGAATCAAGCCGCCTCCGGAATATACAGGCGTCCAGCGGCCCGCGCAGCGACGCCTGGTCGCAGGGAGGAACGGGCGATGGAGAAGGTCTTGGAAGGCAGGGTGGCGGTGGTGACCGGCGCCTCCGGAGGGCTGGGCGCGCACTTCGCCCGGTTGCTGGCCCGCGCCGGAGCCAGCGTCGCGCTGACGGCCCGCCGGGTCGACATGGTCGAGACCCTCGCCGGCGAGATCGCCGCGGAGGGCCATCGCGCCATGGCCCTGCGGCTCGACGTGGCCGATGCGGCCGCCATCGGCCCGGCCTTCGACGAGGTGGAGACCGTGCTCGGCCCCATCTCCATCCTGATCAACAACGCCGGAGTCGGCGGCGAAGGGCTCGCGCTCGACCTGACGCCGGAGGTGTGGGACCAGACCTTCGCGGTCAATGTGCGCGGCGTCTTCTTCGCCGCCCAGGCCGCGGCGCGCCGCATGATCGCTTCGGGCGTGGCGGCGGAGGAGGCCGGGCGGATCGTCAACATCGCCTCCATCGCTTCCCACACCGTGCTGCCCGGGCTTTCCGCCTACAATGCCTCCAAGGCCGCCGTCGCCATGCTGACCCGCAGCCTGGCGCGCGAATGGTCCAGGCGCGGCATCGCCGTCAACGCGCTGTGCCCCGGCTATATCGAGACCGACATCAACGCCGGCTGGTTCCAGACCGAAGGCGGGCAGAAGCAGTTGAAAGGCTTCCCCCGGCGGCGGCTGATGGAGGCCGGCGACCTGGACGCGGCGCTCCTGATGCTGAGCGGGCCGGCGGCCCGCGCCATCGCCGGCAGCATCATCACCGTCGACGACGGCCAGTCGCTGCCCGGTGGCGGCTGAGCTTGGCTGACGATGCGTCAGCACCCGTAAAGACCATCCGAAACGCAGGGAGTCGAAACATGCGCCAGGGTCCGCTCACCGGCCTGAAGATCGTCGAGTTCGCCGGCATCGGGCCGGGGCCCTTCTGCGGCATGCTGCTGTCGGACCTGGGGGCCGACGTGGTGCGGATCGACCGGAAGGGGCAGGGGCGATCCTCGCCGGCCGACATCACCAGCCGCGGGCGCCGCTCCATCGGCCTGGACCTCAAAAATCCCGACGCGGTCGAGACCTGCCTGAAGCTGATGGAGAAGGCTGACGCGGTGTTCGAGGGCTTCCGGCCCGGCGTCATGGAACGCCTCGGTCTCGGCCCCGACGTAGCGCTGGCCCGCAACCCGAAGCTCGTCTACGGCCGCATGACCGGCTGGGGCCAGACCGGGCCTTACGCCCACGCCGCGGGCCACGACATGAACTACATCGCCATCACCGGCGCCCTGCACGCCATCGGGACCAAGGACAAGCCGGTTCCGCCGCTGAACCTGGTGGGCGATTTCGGGGGCGGGGCGCTCTACCTGGCCTTCGGCCTGCTGGCCGGGGTGATCAGCGCCCGGGAAACCGGTAAGGGCCAGGTGATCGACTGCGCCATGAGCGATGGGGCGGCGTCGCTGATGGCCATGTTCTACGGCTTCAAGGCCTCGGGCATGTGGAAGGAGGAACGGCGCGCCAACCTGCTCGACGGCGGCGCCCACTTCTACGACACCTATCGCTGTGCCGACGGCAAGTGGGTGTCCATCGGCTCCATCGAACCGCAGTTCTACGCGCTGCTGCTGCAGAAGACAGGGATCGAGGACCCGGATTTCGCCGCCCAGATGGATCGCGGCCGCTGGGAGACCCTGCGCGAGAAGCTCGCCGCGGTGATCGCCACCAAGACCCGTGATGAGTGGACGGAGATCATGGGCGGCACCGACGTCTGCTTCGCCCCGGTGCTCGACCTCGACGAGGCCCCGAAGCACCCGCACAACGCCGCCCGCGAGACCTTCGTCGAGATCGACGGCGTGGTGCAGCCCGCGCCGGCGCCGCGCTTCTCCGGAACGCCGGGCGCCATCCAGGGCCCGCCGCCGGCCATCGGGGCGCACGATCGCGAGGCGCTTTCCGAGTGGGGCTTTTCGGACGGCGAGATCGAGTCGCTGAAGGGATCGGGCGCCCTGGCTGGCTGAACGCTCGCCGCCAGACCCGTTCAGGTCGGGTTCAGGCGGCCGGCGCGATCCTGTCCCCAGGTTGGACGCCGCAATCTCCCGTCCCTCGACGCGACGGCCGACCCGATGGAACGACACGCCCATCGGCGGCGCGCCGGATCCCTTCCCGGGGCCGGCGCGCTGCTACTTTCGGGAGGTTCTCCCAAAGATCGGCGATCTTGACTTGCGTCATGGCGGCGGCTTTCGCACCTTCCGCCGCATGTCGATGCGCCAGGGATTCCAGCGCCTGCGCGACGTGGATTGGGATCCCATCCACTGGGCGCGTATTGTCCTCACCCTGACCGGACGGGCGCTCGGCCGCCTCTGGGGGCGGGACGTGATGCTCTATGTGGGCGGCGTCTCCTTCTTCGCCATGCTGGCGATTTTTCCGGGCGTGGCCATCCTGATCGGGATCTACGGCCTGCTCGCCGACCCCGGCCAAGCCGCCACCCAGGCCGAATTCCTGGCCCACCTGATGCCGACCGGCGCGCGCAACCTGTTCGAGTCGGAACTGCAGCGGCTCACCGAAACCCCGCTCGAGGCCGTCTCCGCCCAGAGCGGTGTCGCCCTGGTGATTGGCGGCTATGCCTCGCATCGCGGCTTCAAGGCCCTTCTGGCCGGACTGTCCTTCATTCACGACGAGGTCTCGCCGCGCGGCTTCGTAGGCTTCAATCTCCTGGCGCTGGTGGTGCTGATCGCGGCCATCGCCATGCTGGGCGTCTTTTCGGCGATCTTCTTCTATCTGCGGTTCATCTCCGCGGCCTTCGACCTGCGGCCCCTGGCCGGCGTGCCGTGGCTCTACAGCGAGTGGACCTGGGCCAGCATCGGCCTGACCATCTCGCTGACGTTGGTCTACCGCTACGCCATGTCGAGCCGGCCGGTCGCCTGGCGCGCCTCGATCCTCGGCGGCTTTTCCGCCGCCGTGCTCAGCCTCGCAGCCTCTTGGGCCAGCGCCTTCTATGTGGAGCAGATCGCCCATCTCGGCGCCACCTACGGCTCGATCTCGGCCGTGGTGGTGTTCCTGATCTGGCTGTCCTGGAACGTGAACGCCACCTTCTTCGGGGGGGCGCTGGCCACCGAGATCGAGATCTTCGTCGGCGACCGCCGGCGTCAGGACGTGGCCGGATTCATTTCCGGACCAGGAAGCTGAGCGCGCCGTCCGCCTCGGCGGCTTCCAGGACCTGCGCGCCGATCCCGGCGGCGAAATGGGGCACGTCGATCCGAGCCAGCGGGTCGTCCGCCAGCAGCCGCACGACGGCGCCCGCCGGGGCCTCTTCCAGGGCGCGGCGCAGGCGCAGGGTCGGCACTGGGCAGCGGTGGCCGCGGGCGTCGACGAGGATGGTCGGATCGGACATGGCCGCCCGCTTACAGCCAAGCGGCGCGGAACCCAAGCGGCGCTTTCAGGCGTTGAGGCCCTTGCACGCCACGGGGAGGGGACGATGAGCGAGACCTACACCACCAACGTACCCGCGCGGCTGGACCGCCTGCCCTGGAGCCGTTTCCACTGGCTGGTGGTGGCGGCGCTGGGGATCACCTGGATCCTCGACGGCCTCGAGGTGACCCTGGTGGGGGCGCTCTCGCCCGCCATCGCCGGCCCTGACGGACTGAACCTGACCGCCGCCCAGATCGGCATGACCGGCAGCGCCTATATCCTGGGTGCGGTGCTGGGCGCCCTTGTTTTCGGCCGGCTGACCGACCGGTTCGGGCGCAAGCGGCTCTTCACCATTACCGTCGGCGTCTATCTGGTCGCCACCATCCTGACCGGCTTTTCCTGGGACTTCTGGTCCTTCATGCTGTTCCGGTTCCTGACCGGGGCGGGGATCGGGGGGGAGTACGGCGCGGTCAACTCCGCCATCCAGGAACTGATCCCGGCGCGCCGCCGCGGCTATACGGACCTGGCCATCAACGGCAGCTTCTGGATCGGGGCGGCCATCGGGGCGATGGGTTCGCTGGTGGTGCTGAACCCCGACGTGGTGGACCAGGCCTGGGGCTGGCGGCTGGCCTTCATCATCGGCGGCCTGATGGCCCTCATCATCATCTATATCCGTCGCTACATCCCCGAGAGCCCGCGCTGGCTGATGACCCACGGCCGGCCCGAGGAGGCCCTGGCCATCGTCGAGGCGGTGGAGGCCCGCACCGAGCGCGACACCGGCCGGCCGCTGCTGCCCAGGCCCAGCGAACTGCCCTCGATCCGCCTGCGCCGGATGCAGACCTCGTGGCTGGACATCGCCCGCTCGCTGATCGTCCGCTATCCGAAGCGGACGGCGCTCGGCCTCGTGCTGATGGCGACCCAGGCCTTCTGCTACAACGCCATCTTCTTCACCTACGCCCTGATCCTGACCCGGTTCTACGACGTCCCCGCCGCGCAGGTCGGCTGGTTCATCCTGCCCTTCGCGCTCGGCAACTTCATGGGGCCGCTGCTGCTGGGCCACTTCTTCGACTCGATCGGGCGCAAGGCGATGATCTCCCTGACCTACGGCCTGGCGGGCGCGCTGCTCTGCGTCACCGGCTGGATGTTCTCGCAAGGGCTCCTGACCGCCACGACCCAGACGATCGCCTGGACGGTGATCTTCTTCTTCGCCTCGGCGGGCGCGAGCGCGGCCTATCTGACGGTCGGCGAGACCTTCCCGCTGGAGACCCGCGCCGTCACAATTTCAATGTTCTACGCCTTCGGCACGCTGATCGGCGGCGTCGGCGGGCCGGTGCTGTTCGGCGCCCTGATCGATACGGGCGAGCCGGTGCGGATCCTCTGGGGCTACCTCCTGGGCGGCGGGCTGATGCTGCTGGCCGCCGGGGTGGAGCTGGTGCTGGGCGTGGCGGCCGAGCGAAAACCCCTGGAGGAGATCGCAAGGCCGCTCTCCATGGTCGACGACGTTCCCTGAGCGGACGTGCGCCGTTAACGTCGTCGGGAAAGGGAGAACATCGATGAGCGAGAACGAGGAATCCGGCCTAGCTTCCCGCCGCACCATGCTGACGGCTGTCGGCGGCTTGGCCGCGCTGGGCGCGGCGTCCGCGGCTGCAGCCCAGGACCTGCGCATGGCGACTTCGCCCGCGTCACGCAAGGCGTCGCCCGGGCGGTTCCGTGGCAAGGTGGTGCTGATCACCGGAGCCACCAGCGGCATCGGCCGCGCCGCCGCCCGCGCCTTCGCCCTGGAAGGCGCCAAGGTGATGTTCTGCGGCCGCCGCGAGGCCCTTGGCGCAGAGGTCCAGGCCGAGATCCGTGCGCTCGGCGGAGAGGCGGCCTTCCGCCGGGCCGACGTGCGGCGCGACGAGGACATGGCGGCCTTGGTCGACGCCTGCGTGCGGACCTACGGCGGCCTCGACATCGCTTTCAACAACGCCGGCATCGGCGCGCGCGGGGCCACGCTCGGCGAAATGGACTGGGCGCTCCACAACGACGTGATGGAGACCAACCTGAACGGCGTGCTGAGGGCCATGGACCGCGAGGTCCCGCATCTTAGGGCCCGCGGCGGCGGCGTCATCGTCAACACCGCCTCGGTGCTCGGCTACGGCGGATCGGCGGCCACGCTCTCCTACGGACTGTCGAAGGCCGGCGTGTTGAGCGCCACGCGCAGCGCCGCCCTGCAGCTCGCGCCGCACAACATCCGCGTGAACGCGGTTTCGCCAGGCCCGATCGACACCCCGATGATGGGCGGCGGGGCGGCCGAGGCCTCCGGGCGGCGCACGCCTTCGGGCCGGGCGGGCCAGCCGGAGGAGATCGCGCGGGCCGTCATGTACCTCGCCTCGGAGGAGGCCAGCTACGTAACCGGCGAGGATCTGAGGGTCGACGGCGGCCTCCGGGCCTCCTGATCCTTGAGTCGGGTATCCGACGTAAGCCTCGGGATTTGCGCGTAAACTTCGGCTCAACCCCTCTCTGCCATTCTGGACCGATGAGCTGGGGTCGGGGACGTACGCCATCGGTCGCCCGAAGGTTCCAGGTGAACCTCGGCGTGATGATGCTTGTCCTGACCGTCATAGGTTCGGGCAGCGCCTTCCTGATCTTCCAGCGGGACCTCACCCAGCGCCAGATCGGCAATCTCGGCTACTACGTGGAAGAGCGCGCCAGCAACGTCGACAAGCGCTTCGCCAACCTGCAGAACCTGCATCGCGCCGCGGCCGACGAACTGGAGCGCCGCGTGCGGCGGCTACCCGACGATCAGACGGGGCGGCTGCTCGACACCCTCTATCCGCTGCAGCCCGACGGCACGCGCCGCAGCCGCGACGAATATTTCGACGGTCGGCTCAACCCCTCCGGCGAGGTGGTCTACGGCATGGGAGCCTTCGTTTCCCGCGGCGAGTCCATCCCGCCGCTCGAGAAGAAGGCGCTGGTGGCGGCCTTCGAGATCGTCTCGAACGTCGGCCAGGCGGCGCGGCGCGACTACGACAACTTCTACTTCTTCACGCCCGCCACCCGGCTGGTGATGTTCGGCCCGGACCGGAAGGACCGGCTGATGTTCTATCGCCGCGAAGCTCCGCCCAGTCTGGACGTCAGCGGCGAGGAGATGGCCAAGATCACCCTGCCGGCCAACAATCCGGAGCGGGCCACCCGCTGCACCAATCTGCAGCGGCTGATCCAGGACAATATGGGCGAGCGTCTGGCGACGGCCTGCATCACGCCGGCCTATGTGGACGGAGTCTATGTGGGCTCCTTCGGCTCGTCGATCGAGCTGACCGGCTTCTTCCTCAGCGCCATCCGCGACACCCTGCCGGGCGCTTCCAACCTGATCGTCACCGACCGCGGCGAGTTGATCGCCTATCCCGGCTTCGAGACGCCGGGCCGCGCCTCCGAACGCACCGTCGCCAATTACGAGAAGAAGCTCGGCCTCAAGGACCTTGTCGCCGCCATCAAGGCTGACGGCAAGGCCCACGGCGTCATCACCAGCCCCAACGGCAAGGAGCTGGTCGCCTATGGCCGGCTGACCGGCCCCAACTGGTACCTGCTGATCACCTATCCGAAGTCGGCGGTCAGCTGGTCGGCGGCCCAGTCGGCCTCTTGGCTGCTGGTGGTGGGCTTCTTTGCGGCTTTCGCCCAGGCGCTCCTGATCCTGGCCCTGACCCGGCGCACCCTCGTTGATCCGCTCCGGCGGCTGGCGGTCTCCTGCGAGCCGGAAGCCTTCGGCGAGCGCGCCCGTCCGGACGTCACCGACATCGAGCATCGCCCCGATGAGATCGGCGTGCTCGCCAAGGCCCTGCGTGCGGAACGCGAGGCGGTCGAAGGTCTGCTGACCTCGCTGGAGGACCGGGTCAAGGAGCGCACGGCGGCGCTGGAACGGGCCAACGCCGAGAAGTCGCGGTTCCTGGCCAATATGAGCCACGAGCTGCGCACCCCGCTGAACGGGGTCATCGCGATCTCCGAGACCCTGGCCGACCAGCAGCAGACGGCCAAGGGTCGCGAGCTCGCCGAGCTGATCGTCTCCTCCGGTCGGTTGCTGGAGCAGGTGCTGACCGACATCCTCGACTTCTCCAAGATCGAGGCCGGCGAGATCCAGCTGCTGAACGAGCCCTTCTCGCTGTCGGCCATCGTCTCGCGCATCGCGGAGCTGCACCGCGCCTCGGCCGAGGCCAAGGGCCTGGCCTTCGCCTGGTCCGTCGCGTCGGACGCGGAGGGGCGCTATGCGGGCGACGAGGTCCGCCTGACCCAGGTTCTCTCCAACCTTCTGTCCAACGCCGTGAAGTTCACCGAGGCCGGCTCGGTGCGCCTGGATGTCGCCCGCCAGGACGGCGGGCTGCGGTTCACCGTCGCCGACACCGGAATCGGATTTGGCGAGGACGTGCGCCAACGCCTTTTCCGCCGCTTCGAGCAGGCCGATGCTTCGATCCGCCGGCGTTTCGGCGGCACCGGTCTAGGCCTGGCCATCAGCCGCTCCCTCGTCGAGCTCATGGGCGGCGAGATCGACGTGACCTCTCGCCCCGGCGAGGGCTCGACCTTCACCTTCGTCCTGCCGCTCGAGCGCGTCGGCGGCGAGGAGGCCGAGGGGCGGAGCGGAGCGGCGGCGGCGCTGGATATTTCCGGCCTGCGGGTCCTGCTGGCCGAGGATCACCCGACCAATCAGAAGGTCGTCCAGCTGGTCCTTCAGTCGGTGGGCGTCGAGCCGGTCATCGTCGAGAACGGCGTGGAGGCCCTGGAGCGACTGGCCGCCGAACCCTTCGACGTGGTGCTGATGGACATGCAGATGCCGGAGCTGGACGGCCTGGCCGCCACCGCGCTGCTGCGCGAGCGCGAACGGGTGCAGGGCTTGGCGCCGACGCCGGTCATCATGCTGACCGCAAATGCGCTGGACGAGCACGTGCAGGCCGGACGTGCGGCCGGCGCCGACGCCCACCTGGCCAAGCCGATCCGCGCCGCCGCCCTGGTGGAGGCGATCATCGCGGCGGTGGAGAATCGCCAACCGGAGCCGGCCGTAGCCGCCGCGGGCTGACGTGCCGGCCGCCGCCGGCTACAACCGCAGCCATGAGCATCATTTCCACGGTCGCCGAGCTGGAAGCGCTCTACGGCCCCACCAACCAGGCCTCCCTCGTCAAGGAGGCCGACCGGATCACGCCGCAGTACCGGGCCTATATCGAGGCCTCGCCGTTCGTGGCTCTGGCGACCGCCGGTCCCGAGGGGCTGGACTGCTCGCCGCGTGGGGAGCTCGGCGGCGTGGTGCGGATCGTCGACGACAAGACCCTGATGATGCCCGACCGCCGCGGCAACAATCGCGTGGACTCGCTGCGCAACATCGTCCGCGACCCGCGCGTGGCGCTCCTCTTCCTGATCCCGGGCTCGGGCAACACCCTGCGGCTGAACGGGCGAGCGCATCTTTCCATTGCGCCGCAGCTCCTGGAGAGCTTCGCCGTCGACGGCCAGGCGCCGCGGTCGGTGGTGGTGGTCACGGTCGATACCGTCTTCTTCCAGTGCGCGCGGGCCATCGTGCGGTCGGAACTGTGGAATCCCGAGCGCCATATCGATCCTGCGGGGCTGCCGACGCCCGGCGAGATCCTTTCGACGATGAGCCAGGCCCAGGTCGGCGGCCCGGCCTATGACGCCGAATGGCCGGAGCGGGCGCGCAAAACGCTCTGGTAGGGATCAGGCGGCGAACACCGTCTCAGCCTCGACGCGCGACAGGACGCGGTAGGCGCCGGGCTCCAGATCGGCGGGCAGGGCGAGGCCCCCGATCCGGTCGCGATGCAGCTCGACCACGTGATTGCCCACCGCGGCGAACATGCGCCGGACCTGGTGATATCGGCCTTCCTCGATGGTCAGACGCGCGGTCTTGGCGTCGATCGGCTCGAGCCCGGCGGGCTTCAACGGCTTCTCTTCGCCTTCCAGCATCAGGGTCCCGGCGGCGAATATCTCTCCCTCCGACCCGCCAAGCGGCCGGTCGAGCCTCGCCACATAGGATTTCGGCACGTGACGCCGGGGCGAGATCACCCGGTGCAGGAAATCGCCGTCGTCGGTGATCAGCAACAGGCCCGAGGTGTCCTTGTCGAGCCGCCCGATGCTGGAGAGCGGCGGGTCGCGCAGTCGCCATCGGGGCGGCAGCAGGTCGTAGATCCGCCGCCCCGTCTCCTTGTGCGAACAGACGACGCCGACCGGCTTGTGCATCATCAGGACGAGGGGCGGGGGCGGATCGATCGGTCGCCCCTGCAAGGTCATGCGCTGGGGAAGGTCGGGCGACAGCGCGATGCGCAGGCCCGGATCGGTGAGCGCCCGCCCGTCCAGCAGCGCCTCGCCGCCGACGATCAGGTCGCGGACCTCTTTGCGGGAGCCGTAGCCGAGATTGGCCAGCAGCCGGTCCAGCCGCAGGGTCGGGGGCTTGCTCATCGCCGCGCCTCATAGACCTTGTAGCCGCCGGCGTCGGCCACTGGCCGCACGGCCTTGAACGCTTCGGCCAGCACCGCTTCGTAGGGGAGGTGGCGATTGGCGGTGAGCCACAGCACGCCGCCGGGCCTGAGCGCGGCGGCCGCCGCACGGATGAAGGCTTGGCCGAGCGCGCGATCCTCCGTTCCGCCCTCGTGGAACGGCGGGTTCATGACCACGAAGTCCAGGCCGGAGAGCGACCGGGCCGCCATCCGCACATCAGCCCAGACGATCTCGGCCCGCGCGTCCTGCACGTTTCGGCGGGCGGCCTCCACAGCCCGGCGGTCGAGTTCGATGAGGGTCAGGCCGGTGACCGCGGGCCCGGCTAGGACCTGCCGGGCCAGCCAGCCGATACCTGCGCCGAAATCGGCGCCGCGACCCGACAGCGGCGGCAGGTGCTGAAGCAGCAGGGCCGAGCCGGGATCGAGCCGATCCCAGGCGAACACCCCCGGCTGGGTCCAGAGACCGTTCTCCAGTTGGCGCGGCCCACCCTCGGCCAGGGCCGCCTCCAGGCCTTCCGCCCTTTCCGGCCGCGTCGTGACGCAGATGCGGTGATGGCGGCGCGCCGTCTCCGCCACCTCGCAGCCGAAGCCCTGCAGCGTCTTGCGCAACCGCAGGCCGCCGCGATCCTTCGGCGCCGCAGCCGTCAGGGCGCCGCCAGGCTTCAGGGTGCGAAGGGCCAGCGCCAGGACGTAGCGCGCCTCTACAGCGCCTGCCGGAACCAGCAGGGCGATCTCGTCGAGCGAGGCCTCGTCCATCTGCGCCAGGTCCGCCGCGCCGGGGATCAGGGGCGAGACCTGGACTGCGCCGGGGGGCGGCTCGATCACGTCGCGGGGCGGGGTTCCGTAGAGGGCGGCGGGCAAGGCGTGGGTCCGAGGCGGGAATCGCTCGGCTATGTGTAGGCGATCAGCCGGCCGAACGCCGCCACCGTCATCCAGAGCATCAGGGAGGTGAGCGCCAGGGCGCGGGCCGCCGTCGGCGCGGTCTGGTCCCAGGTCGCCGCATGTCGCCGCCAGAACACGCGGTAGGCGGCGGCGTTGGCGAGCGCGAGGACGATCAGCACCATCTTGCGCTGGAAGACTTCGGCGCGGACGAGCGGCCCGGCGTCGGCGGCGAACATCGTAAAGCCGCTGGCCGCCAGCAACACCACGCCCACGATCCCGAACGGCGTCAGCACCCGCCACATGGCCTGCACCGGCAGCGCCCGGAAGAATCCCGCCAGCCGCAGGTCCAGGAGGCCGATGCCGCCGACCACCATCACCAGGCCCAGCAGGTGGACCAGATTGGCGAAAGGGTAGGCGTAGGAGGATCCCCGCGCCCACATGCCGAAGGCGGAGCTCTCGAGCGCTGAGGCCCAGGCCGCGACCGCCTCCAAGGCTCAGCGCAGCTCCACGGTCTTGCCGCCGGCGGTCACCCGCTCGATCCGCATCTCCGGGGTCCCGTCCTTGCGCGGATAGCCTTCCAGGGTCACGGGCTGTCCGCCGGCGACCATGGCGCGGGTCAGCCCACGGGCCTCCATGCGCGCGGTCGGGGCCAGGATCACGTCCCAGGTCTTGCCCTGATAGGCGACCTTGGCGCTGCCGTGCGGATTGCCCCAGCTGACCTCGCTGAGCGGGGCGGTGACCTTGATCACCTGTTCGGCGTCATAGGAGCTCCAGCCGTGGTGGGCGGCGGCGGCGGCCGGGATGGAAAGCGCCGCGACGGCGGCGAGAAGGGCGAAGGGGCGGTTCATGGTCGTCTCCCTTTGGAAGCGCGAGCTTGCCGCGACCCACGCGCTCAGGGCAAGCGTGGCCGGAAAAGTTCCGACATCCAATGTGCGTTCAGGGTGAGCGCGCCGGGGCCTAGCCTCGGCTCATGGGCCGCATCCACCCGACCGCCGTCATCTCTCCGGGCGCCCGGATCGGCGTCGGCTGCGAGATCGGCCCTTACGCCGTGATCGGTCCTCAGGTGCGGCTGGCGGCCGGCAACTGGGTCGGGCCGCATGTGGTGATCGAGGGCGAGACCGACGTCGGCGCGGGCAACCGGTTCCTGCAGTTCGCCTCCGTCGGCGCCGGGCCGCAGGTCTCCGGATGGGCCGGAGAGCCCGGCCGCCTGGAGATCGGCGAGGGGAACGTCTTTCGGGAGTTCGTCACGCTCCATGCCTCGACAGGCGGCGTGACCCGCCTGGGTTCCCGCAATCTCCTGATGGCCGGCGCGCATGTGGCCCACGACTGCCGGCTGGGCGACGAGGTGAAGCTCGCCAACGGCGCGACCCTGGGCGGCAATGTCGAGGTGGGCGACTTTGCCTGGATCAGCGGGCTCTGCGCCGTACACCAAGGCGTGCGGGTGGGCGCCCACGCCTTCGTCGCCGGCGGTTCCATCGTGACCCAGGACATCCCGCCCTTCTGCCTGGTGCAGGGCGACCGGGCGCGCCTCGTCGGCCTCAACCTGGTGGGGCTTCGGCGCGCTGGGTTTGCTCCCGGCGAGATCGCAGCGCTGCGGCGGGCCTACCGGCGACTGTTCCTCGGTGAAGGCCTGCTGGCCGAGCGCATCGCCGCCGTCCGCGCGCTGGACGAACCCCGCGCCACTGTACTGGCGGACTTCGTGGCCGGGTCGGCGCGCGGCGCGATCTCCAGCCTGCGCCGCCAAAGCCGCTTGGCCGCGTGAGCGATACACGGCTAAGCTGCATCATGCCCGCGCTCCAGAACAACACCGACGCCGAACGCCTGAACAGGGCCAATGTCGGCAAGCTGCCCGGCCATCTGGGTTTGGAAATCGAGGAGGCGTCCCTGGGGCGCGTCGTCGGGCGGTTCGCCGTGCGGCCGGATCTGGTGGCGCACACCGGCTATCTGCTGGCGGGCGCGGTGCTGAGCGTCGCCGACATCCTCTGCGCGTACGGGGTGTCGACGGCCTGGCCGGAGGGGGCCAGCGGTTTCACGACGGCCGAGGTGAAGTGCAACTTCGTCGGCACCTTGCGCGAGGGCGAGGCGCGCTGCACGGCCAGCCTGCTGCACGGCGGGCGCACCACCCAGGTCTGGGACGCGGTCGTCGAGGACGCGGCCACCGGCAAGCTGATGGCGGCCTTCCGCTGTACGCAGGTGATCCTCTATCCGCGAGGCTGATCAGGGCGCGTAGCTGGAGCGCGCCTTCACGCCCCAATGGCCGTCTTCGCAGGTCACCACATAGATGGAATCGAAGCCGCCGATCACGCTTCCGTCCTTGCGGTAGCGGGTGAAGCGGGTGTCGATGTGGACCTTGTCCGGGCCGGCATGGATCACCTCCCGCCGCTCCCAGGCCGAGTGATCCCATTCCGCCAGCGCCCCGCGCTCGAACATGCCTGGCTTGTGAAAGCCCGGCTCGATCAGGGTCAGGGTGTTGGAGGCCAGGCGCACGCTGGGGAAGTTGAAGGTCGCCTCGAAGGCTTCCACGTCGCGGGCGTTGAAGGCGGCCATGAAGTCGTCGAGGCAGGCCATGGCGGCCTCGATCTCGGCGGCGTAGGGCTGGGGCAAGGCGTCCTCCCGTCGGTTTCCGGCCATGTTCGCCGCCTCGCCGACGGAGTCAAACCAGGCGGCGCCCAAGCTTTAGGCGCCGATGCGCTTTCCCTGGGCGCGGTCCTTCGCGCCGGTTGCCTCGCCGCCCGGGCGCCTCCACGGCTGGCGCGTCGCAACGAAGGCGGGGATGAAGGTTCTCATAATCGATCCGGACGAAGCGCGGGCAGCGCTCGTCGCCGAAGGCCTGGCCGACGTACGCCCCCTGGACGTGCGCCGCGCGCCTAGCCTGGAGGCCGTGGAGGGGGAGCTGGCGAGCCTGGCCCCCGACGTGATCGTCATCGCCTGCGACAGCCCCGACCGCGACACGCTCGAAAGCCTCCGCGAGGCGACGGCGGTCAATCCGAAGCCGGTGGTGATGTTCGTCGACCGGTCGTCGCCCGGCCTGGCCGAGGCCGCGGTGGAGGCGGGGGTCGCCGCCTATGTGGTCGACGGCCTCTCCGCCGGGCGGGTCCGGCCTGTGCTCGAGGTGGCCATGAGCCGCTTCGAGCTGATGCAGAAGCTCAGGACCGACCTCGACAAGGCCAAGGCGGACCTCGCCGCCCGCAAGGCCGTGGAGCGGGCCAAGGGGCTCTTGATGAAGGAACGGGGCATCGACGAGGACCAGGCCTATCGCCTGCTGCGCAAGCTCGCCATGGACGCCGGCCGGCCGATCGGGGCGGTGGCCAGCGACCTCCTCACCTTCGCGGGCGTGCTGAAAGGGGAGGGGAAATGAGCCTGGAACGGACCAACCTGCGCCTGGGCTTCATCGCTCTGAACGACTGCGCGCCCCTGGCCGTGGCGAAGGAGAAGGGCATCTTCGAGGCCGAGGGCCTGTCGGTGGAGCTTTCCAGGGAAGCCTCCTGGGCCAATATCCGCGACAAGGTGGCCATGGGCGCGCTCGACGGCGCCCACATGCTGGGGCCCATGCCGCTGGCGGTGGGCCTGGGCGTCTGCGGCGAACCCACCCGGATGATCGCGCCCCTGTCCCTGAACCTGAACGGCAGCGCCATCACCGTCTCCCGCCGCCTCGCCGACGCCATGCGCGCGATCGATCCCGGGGGCATGGCGCAAAGGCCCCGTTCGGCGCGGGCGCTGGCCCAGGTCATCGCCGAACGGAAGGCGGCCGGCGAGGCTCCGCTGATCTTCGCCGTGGTGTTTCCCTTCTCGGTGCACAATTACGAGCTCCGCTACTGGCTGGCGGAGGCGGGGATCGATCCGGACGCGGACCTGCGGATCGTGGTCACCCCGCCGGCCCGCATGGCCGCCCGGCTGGCGGCGGGCGACATCGACGGCTTCTGCGTCGGCGCGCCCTGGAACGCCCTGGCGGTCGCCGAAGGGCAAGGCGAGATCCTGGCCTACGCCGCCGAGCTCTGGCGGGTCGGCCCCGACAAGGTGTTCGGCATGACCGAGGCCTTCGCCGACCGCAATCCCGCGACCCTGCGCGCCACCTTGCGGGCCCTGATCCGCGCCGCCGTCTGGGCCGACGAGCCCGGAAACCGCGCCGAACTGGCCGCAATCCTGGCCCACGGGCGCTATGTGGACGCGCCGGAGGAGGTCGTCGCCCGATCCCTGACCGGCGCGCCGCCCTATGCGCCAGGGGAGGCGGGACCGGAGGATCAGGACTACATCATCTATCACCGCTATGCGGCGAGCTTCCCCTGGCGCAGCCACGCCGTCTGGTTCCTGACCCAGATGCTTCGCTGGGGACAGATCGGCCCCGGCGCCGACATCGGCGCGGTAGCCGAGGCGGTCTATCGCCCCGACCTCTACCGCGCTGCGGCCGCTGAACTGGGCGTGCCGGCGCCGCTCGTGGACGAGAAGGTGGAAGGCCTGCACGCCTCGCCCTGGACCCTCGACGAGGCCACCGCCCCGATTCCCATGGCGCCGGATCTATTCTTCGACGGCGGGCGGTTCGACGCCGCCCAGCCCGAACGCTACGCCGCGGGCTTCGCGATCGGCCGCTTCAGGAGCAGCTGACGAAGCCGCGTCGCACATTTGTTGTGCGTCGCAGCGTGAAAAGGCGCCGCCTGGCTGGGCAAACAGCGTCATTCGAAGCCGCAGCGAGGCCTTTTCTTGCCGCCTGCCGCCGTCCGGCGTCCTCCTTGTCGCGACATCGCGGGGCAAGGGCGTCTCGCGACAGGCCGTAGCCGGCCGCCGGAGCGAACCGCTCCGGTCTTGCAAGGACAACGACGTCCGCACGGGGAGCCCCCCCGGCGGGCGTTTTTTCATTTCTGGCCTTTGAGGGGGATGACAATGGCCACAACGACCGCCCGGCTGACCGCCGGCGCGATGCTCGCCGCCCTGGCCGGCGGCGCCCACGCTCAGACCTTCACCGAGGCGCTCGCCGCCGGAAAGCCGATCCTTGAAATCCGGCCGCGCTTTGAAAGCGTCGATCAGGCCAATCTGGCCCGCGACGCCGAAGCCTTCACGGTCCGCACTCGGCTCGGCTGGGAAACCGGCTCCTGGAACGACCTGAAGGGCCTGATCGAGTTCGAGGACGTCCGCCAGCTTGGCGGCGAACGCTACAACTCGGGGATCAACGGCAAGACGCTCTACCCCGTCATCGCCGATCCCGAGGTCACCGAGCTCAACCGGCTGCAGGCGACCTGGACGCCCAGCAAGACGTTCTCCGCCACCCTGGGGCGGCAGCGAGTCCTCTTGGACGACCAGCGCTTCGTCGGCGCCGTCGCCTGGCGGCAGGACGAGCAGACCTTCGACGCGGTCCGCGCCGACGCTACGCTCGGCAAGGTGAAGGTGACCGCGGCCTATGTCGCCCACGTCAACCGCATCTCCGCGGAGGCCGCCGACTGGGATTCCGAAAGCTGGTTGGTCAATGCGGCCATGCCGGTCTCGACCGCCTTCACGCCCCAGGCCTTCGTCTATGCGCTCGATTTCGACGATGCGCCGGGCAATTCCAGCCTGACCTGGGGCCTGCGCGCCACCGGGCGCTGGACGGCGGGCGATCTCGTCTTCGCCTATGCGGCCAGCTTCGCGCGGCAATCGGACTACGGAAACAACCCGGCCAGCTTCGACCTCGACTACCGTCAGGCCGAGCTTTCGGTCACCCGCGGGATCGTCACCGCCAAAGCCGCCTACGAATCCCTGGAGGGGAACGGCGCGCGGGGCTTCTCCACGCCGCTCGCCACCGCTCACGCCTTCCAAGGCTGGGCCGACGTCTTCCTGACGACCCCGGCCAACGGCGTCGAGGACGCCAACCTGACCCTGACCCTGAAGCCCAAGCTCGGCGACAGGCCGCTGGAGCTGACCGCCCGCTACCACAGCTTCCAGGCCGAGCGGACGGGCGCGGACCTGGGCGAGGAGCTCGATCTCCTGGCCTCGGCCGCCGTCACCAAGCGCCTCACCGCCCTCGTCAAATACGCCGACTACGACGGAGTCCCCGGCTTTCCGAGCCGGCGGAAGGTCTGGGTCGGCTTTGAATTCAAGCTCTGACCGGGAACCGCACCCATGACCGACGCACCGAAAACCCCCTCCCGCCGCTGGCTGCTCGCCGGCGGAGCCGCCGCGGCCGGGGCCCTGACGCTCGCCGCCTGCGGTCGCAAGTCCGAGAGCGCGGCCGCCTCGGCCGAGGGCAAGGCGGCCCTGCCGTCCGGCGCCTTCGCCGAGGGCAAGGGCCCGGAAGTCACCGGCGCCAAGCTGGGCTTCATCGCGCTCACCGACTGCTCGCCCCTGATCGTCGCCAAGGAGAAGGGCCTCTTCGCCAAGTACGGCCTGCCCGACGTGGAGGTGCTGAAACAGGCCTCCTGGGGCGCCACCCGCGACAACTTGGTGCTGGGCTCGGCCGCGGGCGGAATCGACGGCGCCCATATCCTGACGCCGATGCCCTATCTCCTGACCACGGGGCAGGCGACCGGCGGCAAGCCGACGCCGATGTACATCCTGGCCCGGCTCAACCTGAACGGCCAGGCGATCTCCATCGGCAACGACCTGAAGGCGCTGTCGGTGGGGCTCGACGCCAGCGCCGCCAAGGCTCGCTTCGCCGAGCTGAAGGCCAAGGGCAAGCCCTCGCAGGTGGCCATGACCTTCCGCGGCGGGACCCACGACCTCTGGCTCCGCTACTGGCTGGCGGCGGGCGGCGTCCATCCCGACAAGGACGTCTCCACCATCGTGATCCCGCCGCCGCAGATGGTGGCCAACCTGAAGGCGGGCACTCAGGACGCCTTCTGCGTCGGCGAGCCCTGGAACGGCCAGACCGTCAACCAGCAGATCGGCTATTCGGCCTGCGTCACCTCGGAGCTCTGGATGGACCATCCGGAGAAGGCGCTGGGCCTGCGCGCCGATTGGGTGGACAAGAACCCGATTGCGGCCAAGGCGCTGCTGATGGCCGTGCAGGAGGCCCAGCAGTGGTGCGATCCTGTGGAGAACCGCGAGGAGATGTGCCGCATCGTCTCCGGCCGCCAATGGATCAACGTGCCCCTGGCCGACATCCTGCCCCGGCAGCTGGGCGAGATCGACTACGGCTCGGGCCGGGTGGAGAAGGCGAGCGCCCATGTCATGAAGTTCTGGCGCAACGACGCCAGCTTCCCCTTCAAGTCGCACGACCTCTGGTTCCTGACCGAGGACCAGCGTTGGGGGGTGCTGCCGGCCAGCCTCGACGCTCGCGCCCTGGTGGACAAGGTCAATCGCTCCGACCTCTGGCGCGAGGCCGCCGCCGCCATCGGCGCGGCCGCTCCGGCGGGCGACAGCCGCGGCCGCGAGACCTTCTTCGACGGCAAGGTCTTCGATCCCGACAACCCCAAGGCCTGGCTCGACGCCCAGCCGATCAAGTCATTGGCATGAGGATCGCCATGAGCGCCGCACACATCGCCGCCGACCCGCCTCCGGCTCCCGTTCGCACCGCCGAGATCGTGCCCCTCCCCGACAGGGGACCCGCGCCCGCGGCCAAGGCCGCCGCCTGGGGCCGCCACGCGGCCGCAGCGATCCTGCCGCCGCTGCTGACGGTGCTCGCCGCCCTGGCCCTCTGGCAGATCGCCGCCGGCGACGGCGGCGGGCTGCCGTCGCCCACCGCCATCTGGTCGGACTCGAAGGACCTGATCCTCGATCCGTTCTTCGACCACGGCGGGGTGGACAAGGGTCTCTTCTGGCATGTGGGCACCAGCCTTTCCCGGGTCGGGGTCGGCTTCTCCCTGGCGGCGGTCTGCGGGGTGGCGCTGGGCGTGCTGATCGGGGCCAACCCATGGGCGCACCGGGCCTTCGACCCGCTGGTCCAGGTGCTGCGGACCGTGCCGCCGCTCGCCTGGCTGCCGATTTCGCTGGCGGCCCTGCGCGAGGCTCAACCCTCGGCCCTCTTCGTGATCTTCGTGACCTCGATCTGGCCGATCGTCATCAATACCGCCGTGGGCGTGCGGAACATCCCGGCCGACTACGCCAATGTCAGCCGGGTCCTGCGCCTCTCGCCGCTGGAGCATTTCGCCAAGATCCTGCTGCCGGCGACGGCGCCCTACATCTTCACCGGCCTGCGGATCGGCATCGGGATGAGCTGGCTGGCCATCGTCGCCTCGGAAATGCTGCTGGGCGGGGTCGGCATCGGCTTCTTCATCTGGGATCAGTACAATTCCTCACGCATCTCCGACATCGTCGTAGCGCTGGTCTGGGTTGGCCTCGTCGGCTTCGCCCTGGACCGGGCCGTCGCCCTCGCAGGCCGGCTCGTCTCGCGCGGCACGGCTGCGTCGTGAAGGGAGACCGCACATGACCAAGGCGTTTCTTTCCATCGAATCCCTGGGCGTCGCCTTCGGCCGGGCCGAGGTGCTGCGCGAGGTGAACCTGAAGGTCGAGGAGGGCGAGTTCGTCTCCATCATCGGCCACTCCGGCTGCGGGAAATCGACCCTGCTGAACGTGGTGGCGGGCCTCGTCCCGGCGACCACGGGAGCGGTGATCCTCGACCGCCAGGCGGTGGAGGAGCCGGGCCCGGACCGCGCGGTCGTCTTCCAGAACCACTCCCTGCTGCCCTGGCTCAGCGTTTACGAGAACGTCCGGCTGGCGGTGGACAAGGTGTTCGGCGGCAAGAAGAGCCGCGCCGAGCGTCGGGAGTGGACGCTGCACAACCTGGCCCTCGTCCAGATGAGCCACGCCGCCGACAAGCGCCCGGGCGAGATCTCCGGCGGCATGAAGCAGCGGGTCGGCATCGCCCGGGCGCTCGCCATGGAGCCCAAGGTGCTGCTGCTGGACGAGCCGTTCGGGGCGCTGGACGCGCTCACCCGCGCCAAGCTGCAGGACAGCGTCATGGAGATCCACGCCAAGCTCGGCAACACCGTGCTGATGATCACCCACGACGTCGACGAGGCCGTCCTGCTCTCCGACCGCATCGTGATGATGACCAACGGCCCGGCCGCTACGGTCGGCGAGGTGCTGAACGTCAGCCTGGCGAGGCCCCGCCAACGGCTGGAGGTCGCCTCAGACCCGGCCTACCTGGCCGCTCGCGGCGCGGTGCTGGAGTTCCTCTACGCCCGGCAGGCGGCGGCCGCGTGACGCCAACATCGAGCTTCGCCCCATCCGTCGTTTGAGGTGGTTTCAACCTGCTGTTTCGGTGATCTAGCTCCACATCAGCTCGAGCGATGGACCAGCGGCGCCATTTCCCAGAATCGTGAATGAGTCCAGCGCCTCGCGGCTTGACGCACACGTATAAGGTGTATCACGCTGACCCTCCACCCCCAAGTACTATCGAGGTCGCAGGAGCATCTAGATGCTGATAGAATCAGGCGAGATGTTTGGAGGTTCTCTTGGGGGTGGAGTTATCCCACTATCAGCACCCACAGAAACATTTCCAGTCGTGACGGATGATCTGGAAGTGACTGATATGTCGGATAGCTACCAAGTTGATGAGATAACCGTTTTTGGAGAGCGGTTTTCAAGAACGATGCCAATGACACCAAATCCCGAGTTCAATCTCGCTGGAGCGATATTTGCATATTACAACGGATTGGGGTTTGAGCAAATTGGATTCGATCTTAACGGTGTTATGCATGGTGCCTTTGATCAATCAAGCGATTTTAACGGTAATGGAGTCCACGATGAATTGGATCAAGCGATAACAATACTTCTAGCTACAGGCGGACAGGAATATGGCGAGGGATCTGGCACTGGGAGCTTCCCGGAGCAAACGGAGGGGAGTCAGGTAATTTTTACTGCCGTTGATACCTTCTTCGCCTCCAAACTTGGTGGAGGTATTGCGATCGGGGTTTATTATTATACGGGCTCCGATGGTCATACTTATCGGGGATGGTATGGCACAATTTCGGGAGGCGTAGGCATCGGCGGCAGTCTAGGCGCTCAATTCGGCGCCTCCGAAAGTTTGAACAGTTTCTTCGGGCTCTCAGGCAGTATGACTCTGCAAGGCCCTCCACCGGTGCCTGTTCAGCTCAACATTCCGATGCTGCCTAATACATCGGGAGTGGCCATCGGTGCAGGGTTGGGTCTCGGAGCTATAGCCACGGTAGATGGCACCTTTCCGATTGGTTCTCCAATAAGAATTGATTAGGGGATAATGGGATGTTCCCAAAATCATTCTCCGAATGGGTAGAAAGCCTTCTCTCTATAGCAGGGGCGCTGATATTTTTTTACGCTGGATATCAGTTTGCTATGATATCGAATAACTTAAAGCCGGAATCGGCCATGATTGGGCCGGCCGTCCTATTTGTCGTTCTGGTTTCGGCGGCTTGTCTCTCGAAAATTTATAATAACCTAAGTCGCAAGAAATCCGAAGGTACTGGGGAGAGATAGCCACAGGGATTTGGCAATGCAAAGTATCGGTGCTGTTGGGGTGGCCGTGTCACTCTGTGGTGCGGCCATAGCTGAGTTATCTCCACCCCATTGGCTTGGGGGGCTTGAAAAGGTAACGAGCACGACAATGATTGATGATCATAATGAGTTTGTTGTAGTTCGGGTGGCATGCACAGGCATGCCGGATGGATCATTGAAGGACTGTCGCGTAATCGAGTCTGTACCGAAGAATGGTGTGGCTGAGAAAATCGGACTCCAGATCATTTCACAACAGCGCGGAAGTCCACCTCAGGATTGGCCAGAGCATGGAAAGCTTCTGGAAATGGAAATTCGCGTTGGAGCTCCTAGGGCGACGTCGGGCGACAAAAGCTTAACTCCGCGTCTTTGACCAAATTCTCCTGCGGTGCGTTTGATGCAGGGGTGGTTTATCGTTCTCTCCTCAAAACCTTCTGCTTAAGATTGGCATCCTCTAAGCGGTAGGGAGCCAAACTCGGTAGGGCTTGGGAGCAGGATGAAATAGCTCTGCACGACCTGCGCGCTCAGGACCTATCGGCCTGCGTCCATTGGTGATTCCCAGACTGCGAGCCGTCGCACTGTGGACGACCGATGGGTACGTTGAGCGGTTCCGGCGCGACTAGAGCGCGTTCCGCAAAAGTGGAACCCGGTTTTGCGATCAGAACGCACTCAGACCCTTGAGTTCAGAGCACGATTCAACGGCCAGACGATTCCGTCTGACCGCATCGTGCTCTAGGTCGGTGATTACTAGCGCGCCAGGGAAATGATCAGCAGAACGAAAAGCACCACCGCGATCCCCTGCCAGAACCGCAAGGGATCGCGGTCGTAGAGCGAGAGGCGGTGGCGGCGGGCCGGGGCCGCGCCCGCCGCCCCGTTTTCCAGCTCGAAGGCCAGCTCGAACGCGTCCTGGAAGCGGTCGACAGGGTCGGGGGCGACTGCGCGGGCGAGCATGGTCTCCACCCACGCCGGCAGGTCGGGACGCCAGGCCGAGAGCGGGGTCGGGCGGCGATGCCGCGGCGTGGTGAAGGGCTCGATCTCGCCATAGGGATACCGGCCGCCGGAGAACATGGCGTAGAGGGTGACGCCCAGCGCGAAAATGTCCGTCCGCTCGTCGCCGGCGGCGCCTGCGAACAGTTCCGGCGCCATGTAGCTGGCCGTGCCCGGAATGTCGGGCAGGGGGGCGGTCTCCAGGTGCGGCAGGCGGGCCACGCCCAAATCGATCAGTTTCAGGCCGCCGCCCGGTTCCAGGATCACGTTTTCCGGCTTGATGTCCCGGTGAATGACGCCGGCCCGGTGCAGGGAGGCGATGGCCTTGGTCAGCTTCACGGCGACGGTCAGCCCCTGGTCCAGCGCGACCGGCGGCGCACGGCGCAGCCGGCGCTCCAGAGTCTCGCCGGCGTAGAACGGCTGGGCGAGATAGAGGCTGGTGCGACGCCGGGCGGGCAGGTCCAGCACCGCGCCCACGAAGGGATTGCGCACCCGGCTGGCCACCCACGACTCGCGCAGGAAAGCGGCCCGCGCCGCGGCCTCGGCGCCCAGCGCCTGGGGCTTGGGGAACTTGATCAGCACCGCCTCGCCGGTCTCGCCGTCGCGGGCGCGGAAGACCCGGCTGTAGCGGCCGTCGGAGATCAGGGCTTCGAGGTCGAAACCATCCACCGCGGTGCCGGCCTGGGGCGGTTCCAGCATCGGCAGGCCGGCGGTCTCCTGGCTGAGGTCGGCGACGTCGGCGGCCGGCAGTTCCAGCACGTCGACCACCAGCGCCGTGGCGTTGTCGTCGGATCCAGCGCCCAGCGCCGCGGACACCAGCTGCCGGGCGGTCGCCTCGGGGCCCGCGCGGGCGGCCATCAGCTCGGCGATTCGGCTGTCCGATAGCGCGCCGTGCACCCCGTCGCTCACCAGCAACAGCCGGTCGTGCGGCGCCAGATCCTCGCTGGCGTAGTCGATGCGCAGGTCCTCGCCGGCGCCCACCGCGCGGGTCAGGACGTTGGAGGTCCCAAGGACGCGATGGTCTTGGGTCAGCCGCATCAGCCGTCCCTCGCGCAGGCGATAGAGCCGGCTGTCGCCCACGTGCAGCACATGCAGGCGGCGGCCGCGCAGGATCGCCACGGTCAGGGTGCAGGCCATGCCGGAAAGGTTCGGGTCGGTCCGCCCCTGGGCGCGGATCCAGCGATGGGCGCAGTCGAGGGCGTGGGCGGCGGTGCGGCGCACGCCGCGGGTCTCGCTCGCTCCCAGATAGCCGTCGAGAACGGTGCGGACGGCCAGCTCCGCGGCCACGCGGCCGCCCAGGGCCCCGCCAACCCCGTCGGCGAGCGCGCAGGCGACGCCGGTCATCCGGTCCGCGGGCTCCAGCACGGCGGCGGCGAAGTCTTCGTTGCGTGGCCGGGGCCCGGCCTCGCTGGCCAGGCCGACGGCGACGCGCAGGCGGTTCGGGGGCGTCTGCATGGCTTTGCCTTGAGCGCGCACCTGGCGGCGCCTGTCCAGTTCGGCGCCCGATTTTGTGCAGGCGCGAAGGCGGGGCGCCGAATTCTTGCGCAGAGATCGGCCGATTGCGAGCGTCGGCCGCGGAATGGCGCCGCACAAGCGGGCGCCGGGGCCTAGATGGCGCCCATTCGGCGAGCCGTTTCGCCCGCGCCAACGGCGGCGCAGGCCCTCAGGACGCTCTGGACGACCGCCGCCTCCCCAAAAACGCCGCCGCCCTCGCGCGGCGCGGAAGCAGAGCGTACGAATGATCGGCAAGGAATTCTTCAAGGCGGGCCACACGCCCACCCTGGCCTCGGCCTTCCTCTATTTCGACATGAGCTTCATGGTCTGGGTGCTGCTGGGCTCGCTGGGCGTGCAGATCGCCCAGGACCTGGGGCTGAACCCGGCCGAGAAGGGGCTGATGGTGGCCCTGCCGGTGCTGGCCGGCGCGGTGCTGCGCATCGTCAACGGGGTGCTGGTGGACCGCATCGGCCCCAAGCGCGCGGGAACCCTGTGCCAGCTGATCGTGATCGGGGGCCTGTTGGTCGCCTGGCTGGCGGGCGTCGACACCTATGCCGAGGTGCTGGCGGTGGGCTTGGTGCTGGGCGTGGCGGGGTCGTCCTTCGCCGTCGCCCTGCCGCTCGCCTCGCGCTGGTATCCGCCGCAATATCAGGGGATCGCGCTCGGCATCGCCGGCGCCGGCAATTCCGGCACGGTCTTCGCCTCCCTGTTCGCCCCGGGGCTGGCACAGCTGGTCGGCTGGCAGAACGTGCTGGGCTTGGCCACCCTGCCGCTGATCGCCGCCTTCGTGGTCTATCTGATCTTCGCCAAGGACAGCCCGGATCAGCCCGCCCCCAAGCCGCTGACCGAGTACCTGAAGGTGCTGAAGGTCGGCGACGCCTGGTGGTTCATGCTGTTCTACGGCGTCACCTTCGGAGGGTTCGTAGGCCTCTCCTCGTCCCTCACCATCTATTTCAATGCGGAATACGGCCTGACGCCGGTGATCGCCGGCTTCTTCACCGCCGCCTGCGTGTTCGCCGGCTCGCTGGTGCGGCCCATCGGCGGGGCGGTGGCCGACCGGATCGGCGGCATCCGCACGCTCTCGATCATGTATGTCGTGGCCGCCGCGGCCCTGACGATCGTCAGCTTCGGCTTGGCCGACGTGCGGGCGACCTTGGCCGTCGTCATCGTCGGCATGGCCGCGCTGGGCATGGGCAACGGGGCGGTCTTCCAGTTGGTGCCCCAGCGGTTCCGCAACGAGATCGGGGTGATGACGGGCCTCGTCGGCATGACCGGCGGAATCGGCGGCTTCTACCTGGCCTCCAGCCTCGGCCTCGCCAAGCAGCTGACCGGCTCCTACCAGGCCGGCTTCCTGGGTTTCGCCCTGCTGGCGATCGTCGCCCTGGTCGGCCTGACCAGCATCAAGAAGCAGTGGCGCACCACCTGGGGCGCGGCCGGGGCGACGGCGGCGCGCATCTGACGGCGCCTGCCGATTGGGCGCCGGATGCACGACGGCGCCCGATTTTCGAGCTGGATGGAGCTTCCACCCCGGAGTTGAGCCCCCTTCGCCGCAGCGCAGCATGTTCCGCGCTAGAAGGGACGGCGCGCGAAGCAACGAGGTTTCGCCAGGCGGCCCCTCAGCGGCCGCGGCCCCGCAGGGGCCGATCCGGGCAAAGGCGTCCATCCCAACAGTTTTTCGCCCCACGCATCGTCCGTGGGGCCAGGACGGAGAGGGCGATGCCCAAGGAACGTCTGGTCGTCATCGGCAACGGCATGGCCGGGTGCCGCGCGGTCGAGGAGATCCTCAAGCGCGATCCGGAACGCTACGAGATCGCCATCGTCGGCGCCGAGCCGCGGGTGAACTACAACCGCATCATGCTCTCGCCGGTGCTGGCCGGGGAGAAAACCTTCGACGACATCGTCATCAACGACGACGCCTGGTACGCGACGAACGGGATCGCCCTGCATGCAGGACGTCGCGTCATGGCCATCGACCGGGCCAGCAAGCGCGTGGAAGTCGAGGGCGGCGAGGCGCTCCCCTACGACAAGCTGATCCTGGCCTGCGGGTCCGACCCGGTGCGCCTGCCCCTGCCGGGCGCCGGCCTGGAGGGCGTGGTGACCTTCCGCGACCTCGATGACGTTGAGGCGATGGTGGCGGCCGCCGAGCGCGGCGGCCGGGCCATTGTGATCGGCGGCGGACTGCTGGGCCTCGAGGCGGCTTACGGCCTGGTCCGCCGCGGCATGGGCGCCACGGTGATCCATCTGATGGACGTTTTGATGGAGCGGCAGCTCGACGAGTCCGCCGGCCACCTGCTGCGCGAGGCCCTGGCCGAACGCGGCGTCGAAACGATCCTGGGCGCCCAGTCGGAGGAGATCCTGGGCGAGGGCGGCCGCGTCGCCGGCCTGAAGCTGAAGGACGGACGGATCATCCCGGGCGACCTGCTGGTCATGGCCGTCGGCATCCGGCCCTCCACGGCCTTGGCGACGGCGGCAGGCCTGACGTGCGGGCGCGGCGTGGTGGTGGACGACGCTATGCGCACCTCGGACCCGGACATCTTCGCCATTGGCGAATGCGCCGAGCATCGCGGCGTCGCGTACGGGCTTGTGGCCCCGATCTGGGACATGTGCCGGACGCTCGGCGAGGTGATGACCGGCGGCGAGGCAGCCTATGAGGGCTCGCTGCTGCAGACGCGGCTGAAGGTCTCCGGCGTCGACGTCTTCTCCGCCGGCAAGTTCGGCGGCGGGGCGGGCTGCGAGGACGTGGTGTTCCGCGACGCCGGCCGCGGCGTCTACAAGCGCGTGGTCATCGAGGACGGCAAGATCGCCGGCGCGGTGCTGTTCGGCGACGCCGCCGATGGCGGCTGGTACTTCGATCTGATGCGCAGCGGCGCCGACGTGGCCGAGATGCGCGACACCCTGATCTTTGGCCAGGCGATCGCGGAGGCCCTGCGCGGGGTGGACCCTAAGTCGGCCGTTGCGGCCATGCCGGACTCCCAGGAGGTCTGCGGCTGCAACGGCGTCTGCAAGGGCACCATCGTCCAGGCCATCGTCGACCAGGGCCTGACGACCCTGGAGACGGTGCGGGCGCACACCAAGGCCTCGGCCTCCTGCGGCTCGTGCACGCCCCTGGTCGAACAGCTGCTGGCCCTGACCCTGGGCGACGGGTTCCAGGCCCAGACGGGGCCGAAGCCGGTCTGCGGCTGCACCCATCGCGGCCACGACGAGGTGCGCCGGCGCATCGTGGCCGAGGGCCTGAAGTCCATGCCGGCGGTGATGCAGGCCTTGGAATGGACGACGCCGGACGGCTGCGCCTCGTGCCGGCCGGCCCTGAACTACTACCTGCTCTGCGCCTGGCCCGGCGAATACCGCGACGACAAGCAGTCGCGGTTCATCAACGAGAGGGTGCACGCCAACATCCAGAAGGACGGGACCTATTCCGTCGTGCCACGCATGTGGGGCGGGATGACCAGCGCCGACGAGCTGCGCGCCATCGCCGACGTGGTCGACAAGTTCGCGATTCCCACCGTGAAGGTCACCGGCGGCCAGCGCATCGACCTGCTGGGCGTGAAGAAGGACGACCTGCCGGCCGTCTGGGCCGACCTGAACGCCGCGGGAATGGTCTCCGGCCACGCCTACGCCAAGGGCCTGCGCACCGTGAAGACCTGCGTCGGCTCGGAATGGTGCCGGTTCGGCACCCAGGACTCCACCGGCCTGGGCGTACGGCTCGAGAAGTTCATGTGGGGTTCCTGGACGCCCGCCAAGGTGAAGCTCGGCGTCTCCGGCTGTCCGCGCAACTGCGCCGAGGCCACCTGCAAGGATATCGGCGTGGTCTGCGTCGACTCCGGCTACGAGATCCACATCGGCGGGGCCGCGGGCCTGCACATCCAGGGCACGCAGATCCTGACCAAGACGTCCAGCGAGGACGAGGCGGTCTGGGCGATCTGCGCGGTGACCCAGCTCTATCGCGAGCAGGGCTGGTACCTGGAGCGGATCTACAAGTGGATGGATCGCGTCGGCCTGGAGAGCATCCGCGCCGAGATCGAGGAGCCGGAGCGCCGCCGCGCGCTCTATGACCGCTTCGCCTATTCCCAGCGCTTCTCGCGCATCGATCCGTGGGCCGAGCGGGTAGCCGGCCGCCACAGCGACGAGTTCAACCCCATCAGCCGCCGTCTGGAGTTCGCCCCGGCATGAATGCGTATGTGAAATCGCCGGTCGTGTGGATCGATGTCGGTGCGGTGACCGACATCCCCTTGCGCGGGGCTCGCCGGGCGCCGAGCGCCAAGGGCGACGTGGCCATCTTCCGCACCGGCGACGGCGAGATCTTCGCCTTGATGGACCGCTGCCCGCACAAGGGCGGCCCCTTAAGCCAGGGCCTGGTGCACGGCCATGCGGTGACCTGTCCGCTGCACGCCTGGACCATCGAACTGGCCACCGGCGAGGCCATGGGCGCCGACCGCGGCAAGGGCTGCGCGCCCGTCGTGCCCTGCAAGGTGGTTGAGGGCCGCATCCTGCTGGGCCTGGCGTGACGGAGCCGGCGACCCTCACGACCTGCCCCTATTGCGGCGTCGGCTGCGGCGTCGCCGGACGGGCGGGGGAGGGGCGCAGCCTCCAGGTGACGGGCGACGCCGTCCATCCCGCCAATTTCGGCCGTCTGTGCTCGAAGGGGACCGCGCTCGGCTCCACCGTGCACCTGCAGGGGCGGCTGCTGGAGCCCGTGGTCGAGGGGCGTCCGGCGAGCTGGGATGCGGCCATCGCACGCGTGGCCGAAGGGTTTTCGCGCGCCATCGCCGAGCACGGGCCGGACTCGGTCGCCTTCTACGTCTCCGGCCAGCTGCTGACCGAGGACTATTACGCGGCCAACAAGCTGATGAAGGGCTTCATCGGCTCGGGCAACATCGACACCAATTCCAGGCTTTGCATGGCCTCGGCGGTGGCGGCCCACAAGCAGGCCTTCGGCGCCGATCTGGCGCCCGGCTGCTACGAAGACCTGGATCTGGCGGACTTGGTGGTCTTTTCCGGCCACAACGCCGCCTGGACGCATCCGGTCCTCTTCCGGCGGATGGAGCAGGCGCGGGCCCGCGGCCAGCGCTGGATCGTCATCGACCCGCGGCGGACCGACACCGCCGAGGGCGCGGACCTCTTCCTGCCCCTCGCGCCCCAGACCGACGTGCGGCTGTGGAATGGCCTGCTGGCCTGGCTGGACGCCCACGGCGGGGTCGATCGCGACTATGTGGCCGCCCACGTCTCAGGCTTCGGCGAAGCGATGCGGGCGCTGGCCGCCGAGGACCAGAGCCCAGCTGCCGTGGCGCAGGATTGCGGCCTCAAGCCTGAGGCGGTGCTGGCCTTCTATGCGGCCTTCGCCGAGACGGCGCGCGCCGTGACCCTGTTCAGCATGGGGGCCAACCAGTCGGCGCAAGGGGTGGCCAAGGGCCTGGCGATCCTCAACGCCCATCTGGCGAGCGGCAAGATCGGCAAGCCGGGCGCCGCGCCCTTCTCCATCACCGGCCAGCCCAACGCCATGGGCGGGCGCGAGACCGGCGGCATGGCCACCACGCTCGCGGCCCATATGGATTTCGGTCGCGCCGACCGCGAGCGCGTGGCCGCCTTCTGGAACGCGCCTCGCCTCGCCGCCGGACCCGGCTTGAAGGCGGTGGAGATGTTCGAGGCGGTCCGCGCGGGTCAGATCAAGGCCCTGTGGATCATGGCCACCAATCCGGCGGTCAGCCTGCCGGCGGCGAGCCGGGTGCGCGAAGCCCTGGCCGCCTGCCCGCTGGTGGTGGTCTCCGAGGCGATGGCCGAGACCGACACCACAGCCTTCGCCCATGTGAAGCTGCCGGCGCTGGCCTGGGGCGAGAAGGACGGCGTGGTGACCAATTCCGAGCGCCGGATCTCGCGCCAGCGGCCGCTGTTCGCCGCCCCGGGCCAGGCCCGGGCAGACTGGCGGATCGTCGCCGATGTGGCCCAGGCCATGGGGTTCGGCGAGGCCTTCGCCTGGCGCCGCCCCGCCGAGGTGTTCCGCGAGTACGCCGCCCTGACCCGGTTCGAGAACGACGGCGCGCGGGTTCTTGACCTCGGGCCGCTGGCGGAGCTGTCCGACGCGGAATACGAGGCGCTGGAGCCGGTGCAGTGGCCGGTCCGCGCCGGCGGGGGAACGGCGCGGCTGTTCGAGGACGGGGGTTTCCCCACCTCCGATGGGCGGGCGCGGATGATCCCCATCAGGCCGCAAGGCCCAGCGCGAGCGGTGGACGCCGACTACCCTCTGTCGCTCAACACGGGCCGGGCGCGGGACCACTGGCACACCATGACGCGGACGGGCCTTGCGCCCGAACTCTGCCGCCACGCACCCGAGCCGATGCTGGAGATCCACCCGGCCGATGCGGCGCTCTATGGGATCGCCGACGGCGAGCTTGCGCGGGTGGAGACCCGGGCGGGGGTGGCGATCGTCACCGCCAGGCTGACCGACCGCCAGCGGCGCGGCGGGGTATTCCTGCCTATGCACTGGACCGACGCCTTCGCACCCCAGGGGCGCTGCAATCCGCTTGTGGAAGCCTTCGTCGACCCGACTTCTGGGCAGCCGGAGTTCAAGCACACGCCCGCGCGTGCCGCGCCCTATGGGGAAACCTGGCGGGGGTTCTTCGTCTCGCGGGACCCGCATCCTGCGCCGGCGGGTCTCGACATCGTCTGGCGGCGCACCCCCTTCGACGGCTGCCACGTGCACGAGTTCGCAGGCCTTGGCGGGGCGGCCGAGCGCGAGGCCGTGGCCGCCGCCCTGGTCCCGGCGCGTTCGGGCGAGATCCTGGCCATGGACGACCCGGCCCTGGGAACGCTGCGCCGCGCGGTGCTGGCCAACGGCCGGCCCGAGCGCGTGCTGGTGATGAGCGAGATGGGCGGCCTGCCCATGCGGGGCTGGATCGCCGACCGCTTCCTGGACGAGGCCTTGTCCCTGGCGGACCGGGCGGCCCTGCTGGCCGGACGGGCGGGGGCGCGGGATGACGGCGCCATCGTCTGCGCCTGCTTCAAGGTGGGTTTGCGGCGGCTGGAGGCGGCGCTCGGCGATGGCGCGGCGAGCCTGGAGGCCCTGGGCGCGGCGACCGGGGCGGGCACGAACTGCGGCTCCTGCCGGCCGGAACTGGCCCGCCTTCTGAAGGACCATGCGAAGGAGGACGCCCATGCGGCCTGAGACCGGACGCGTGCTGCTGACGGGCGCAGGCCCGGGCGCGGTGGACCTGATGACCGTGCGGGCGATGCGCGCCGTGCAGGGCGCCCAGGCGCTGCTCTACGACGCCCTCGTGCCCGAGGAGATCCTGGCGCTGGCGCCGGCCGCCTGCCTGCGCATCCAGACCGGCAAGCGGGCCGGCAGGGCCAGCATGAAGCAGGAGACCATCAACCGCCTGATGTTGCGCCTGGCGCGGCGGGGGCTGGCGGTGGTGCGGTTGAAGGGCGGCGACCCTTCCGTGTTCGGCCGCTCGGGCGAGGAGCGCGCTTTTCTCGAGGCCCACGGCGTCGAGGTGGAGGTGATCCCGGGCGTCACCGCCGCCAGCGCCGCAGCCGCCCAGTTCGGCTTTCCCCTGACCCATCGCGGCGAGGCGCGCCGCGTCGCCTTCGCCACCGCCCGGGTTCAGGACGGAAGCGTGGTGGAGGGCGGCTGGAGCGCGCTCGCCGACCCGCAGACGACCGTGGCGCCCTACATGGCCCGCGACGCCGCCGGCCCGGCCGCGGCGCGGCTGATGGCCGAGGGGCGCTCCGGCGCTACGCCGGCCCTGGCCATTCAGAACGCCGGCCGGCCCCAGGCCCGGCTGGTGCCGACCACCCTGGCGGGCCTCGGCGAAGCCACGGCGCAGGCGGCCTTCGACGGCCCGGTCCTGCTGGTGGTGGGCGAGGCCGCGGCCCAGGCGCGCGGCTACGGCGCGGCCGCGCCCGCCCGGCGCTCCGCCTCGGCCAGGTCCTGAGGGGTGTTGACGTTCAGGAAGTCGTCGGCCTCGGCGAAGTCCACATGGGCGCAGGCCAGGCTTTCCACATAACGGCGAACCGCCGGGTGGCCCCGCGACAGGGCGTCCGTCAACGGCTCGATCAGCTCGATCCCCCAGGCGGCGCAGAGGGGGTGCAGGCCGTCCGGCGCGCGCGCCACGGCGCAGGAGGCGTCCGCCATGGCGGCGATCAGGCGCGGGACCAGGTCGTGCGGAACGAGCGGCGTGTCGCAGGGCAGGGTGACCAGAATCTCCGCATCTTCGTCGCGCGCCCACATCAGCCCGGCCAGGACGCCGGCCAGGGGGCCGTCCGGGGCGTCCGGCGGGTCGCGGACCACCTCGAAGCCCAGCATGCCGGCGGCATCGGCCACCGCGCCGGGCCGGGCGTTCACCGCCACCTCCCGGCAATGCGGCAGCAGGCGCGCGGCCGCGCGGGCCATCAGGCTCTCGCCGCAGAAGAGCGCCAGCGCCTTGGGCGCGCCGAACCGCAGGGCGGCGCCGCCGGCGATCACCAGGCCGAAGACCTTCGGGCGTTGCGAGTCCATGACCCGATCTTTCCAGAGACCGCGCGCCGCCGGAAGCCCGACAAGTCGCCGAGGTTGAAGCCGGCGCGTCACGAGGGCGTCATCGGGCCGTCACCGCAAGGCGGCATGTCTTGAGCCCGACCCCGGCGCGGACGGGGCGGGAGAACGATCGGCTCATGCGACATTGCAGCGTTCCGGGCGGCGTCCCGGCCCTTGTGGCCCTGGCCGTGGCGCTCGCCCTCGGCGGCTGCGGCGGCAGGGCGGAGACCGCGTCCGGCGATTGGCGCTCGGAGATGAAGCAGGTGCGGATGGCGGTGCGCGGGTCGGAGGACGACCCGACCATGGCTCGCCGCTGGAGCGTCTATCGCGATTATCTCAGCCGAGCGACGGGATTGCCGGTGAAGCTCTACGAGAGCTCCGACTACAACGGGACGATCCAGGCCCTCTCCACCGGCCAGGTGGACATGGCCACCATCGCCGGCGGCGGCTACGCCAATGTCGACGCCCAGGTGGGCGGCAAGGTCGCGCCGATCCTGACCGTGCGCCAGGCCGAAGGCGACATGGGCTATTATTCGGCCCTGCTGGTGCGCGCCGACAGCCCGATCCGCAGCCTGGCCGACATGAGGGGCCGCAGCCTCGGCTATGTCGATTTCAATTCCACCTCGGGGTACCTCTACCCTCGCGCCAAGATGCGCGAGCAGGGGGTCGACCCGGACGCCTGGTTCGGCAAGACCAGCTTCGCCGGCGGTCACACCCAGGCGGTGATGGCGCTGGAGAACGGCCAGTTCGACGCCACCATCATTCAGGCCGGCGGCGGCGATCCCGAGCACGGCTTCACCACCGGCGCCCACTACACCATGGCCCGCCGCGGCCTCGTCGACACCGACGACTTCCGGATCGTCTGGACGGCGGGACCGATCCCCAACTCGGCCATCGTAACGCGAACGGACCGGCCTCAGCCCTTCATCGATATCGTCCGCGGAGCCATGGCGGCCTTGCCCTACGACCATCCCGGCATGTGGCGCGACATCGGCCAGCCCGAGGGCGGCGCGCTGACCGCCGTCGACCACAGCTTCTACGCCGACGTCATCGCCCTGCGCGCCGACGACATCGCCGGCCGCCGGGCCAGGCGCCGGCGTGACGGGGCGGACTCGTGAGGGCCCCGGCGGCGGCCCTGATGCTGGCCCTTTCGGCGACGGCGGCTGCGGCCGAACCGGCGCCCTTGCGCCTCGCGTCCATAGGGGCGGCCGAGGCCCCTTGCCGGCCGCTGGAAGCTTCGGATCCGGCGGGCGAACGCGCCTATCACCGGCTGCTGGAGCAGCGGTTGGGCCGCCCGGTGCTGAAATGCCCGGTTCCGGACAAGGCCGCCGCGGCCCGAGGTTTGGCGGCGGGGAGGCTGGACCTGGCGGTGCTCGATCCGGAAACCTACACGCCGGTCCGGGCCCAGACCCGGGCGATCCTGACCGTACGGCCCAGGGGCCGGCTGAACCGCATCCCCGTCGTCGCGGCGGTGAAGGCGAACGCGCCGATCCGCTCCCTGGCCGCAGCCAAAGGGACGCGGCTGGTCTATGGCGGAACCTGGCCGGCCGCACATGCGACGCCGAGCCAGGCCCTGGCGGACCAGGACGCCGGCGCCGGGCATTTCGCCTCGGAGACTGTGGCCCGTGATCCAGACGCCGCGGTCGCGGCCCTGCGCGGCGGATCGGCCGACGTGATGGTGCTGAACGCGGCGGCCTGGCAGCGGCTCTGCCGCGGCGACCGGCCCCAGGAGAACAAGTGCGCCGACCTGCGCGAGGTCTGGCGCGGCCGACCGCGGGCCACGGCCGCGCTGGTGGCCCGGCGCGACTTGCCTGAGGAACTGCGCTTCCGCCTGGTCGGCATCCATGTGGCCATGCACATCGAAGCGAAGGAGGCCTTCACCTGGGCCTCGGCCTGGATCCCGGACGGCGCGGAGTTCGAACCTACGGAGGCAGAGGCCCTTGCGATCGCCGCCCGCTGAGGTCGTCGCCGCCTTCGAGCGCGACCGCCGCAAACTCCTGCGCCGCCAGCGGGCGCAGGCGCTGGCGGGCCTGTTGATCTTCTCGGCCCTGCTCCTCGTCTCCTTCCAGCGCAGTCAGTTCTTCTCGTCCGACATCGGCGGCGACCCGCTCGGCCGGATGGCCGACTTCCTCGACCGTATGATCCCGGACCTCAGGGGCGAGGCCCTGCTGGCCGACCGACGGATGGAAGGTTCGCTCGCCTGGTGGTTCTACGATCTGCCGGAATGGCTGCGACTGGGCTGGCAGACGGTGGAGATGGCCATCGTCGCCACCGTCCTGGGCGCGCTGGGCGGCGCGCTCGCCGCCTTCCTCTGTGCGCGAAACCTCATGCCGTTCGCGCCGGTGCGCTTCGCCGTGAGGCGGACCCTGGAGGCGATCCGCACCCTACCGGACCTGATCATGGCCCTGGTGCTGGTGGCCGCCTTCGGGGTGGGGCCGCTGGCCGGCGTCATCACCCTGGCCATCTCGACCATGGGCGGGCTCGGCAAGCTGTTCTCGGAGATCAACGAGGAGGTCGATCCGCGGCCGCTGGAGGCCATGGAGGCGGCCGGCGCCGGGCCGATCGCCAAGATCCGCTTCGGGGTGATCCCGCAGGTCCTGCCGAACTACGCCTCCTACGCCCTGATCCGGCTGGAGGGGAACCTGGCCGGCGCGGCGGCGCTCGGCATCGTCGGGGCCGGCGGTATCGGGCTCGAACTGCAGCGGGCCATCACCTACACCGAGTTCGACACCTATCTGGCGATCCTGCTGCTGATCGTCGGCATGATCTTCCTGATCGACCTGGCCTCCGAAGCCATCCGCCACCGGCTGATGGGCCTGGGAGAAGCGCGGTGAACGGCGAGGCCTACAACCGGGCCATGACCGCCGCGCCGGGCGTCCTGCGGCCCAGCCTCGGGCGGCGCGCCCTGCGCCTTGGTCTGTTCGCCGGCGCGATCGTGGCCTTCGTCGCCATGTGCGTGGACCTGCAGCTGGCCCCGGCCTCGCTGTTCGGCGGGGTCGAGAAGCTCGGGCGCTTCGCCGCCGCAGCCATCCAGCCCTCCGACGGCGGCCAACTGCTGCGCATCGTCCGCGCCCTGGCCGAGACCTTCGCCATGGCCTTCGCGGGCACGGTGCTGGCGGCGCTGGCGGCCGTCCCCTTGGGAATCCTCGGCGCCAAGACGGTGGTAGGGAACCCAGTGCTGCACTTCGCTTTCCGTCGGTTCCTGGATCTGTTCCGCGGGGTGCCGGCCCTGGTCTGGGCGTTGATCCTGGTCTCGGCCTTCGGGCTCGGCCCCTTCGGCGGGGTGATCGCCTTGGCGCTCGCCGACATACCGAGCCTCGCCAAGCTGTTCTCCGAAGCCATCGAGAACTGCGATCCGAAGCCCCAGGAGGGCGTGCGGGCGTCCGGCGCCTCGCCGCTGATCGTGCTGCGCTACGGCCTTGTCCCGCAGGTGGCGCCGGTGGGCGCCAGCCAGGTGCTGTTCTTCCTGGAAAGCAACTTCCGCAACGCCGCCGTCCTGGGGGTCGTCGGGGCCGGCGGCGTCGGCTTCGAGCTGGAGGAGCGCATCCGGATCTTCGCCTTCGACGAGGCGCTGTTCATCATCGCCCTCTACATGCTCTGCGTGGCGGGCCTGGACACGGCGTCCCAGCGGCTCAGGGCGAAGCTGGCCTGAAAGCCCGAAAGGCTCCGCTGACCGGCGCCGAGCCCTCCAGGCTGGCCGCCGTGGCGCCCCAGAGGCAGGCGTGGGCCAGGGCCTGCGCCATCTCTGCGCGGGCGCTCAGCGCATCCAGCAGACCCGCGGCGAAGACGTCGCCCGCGCCGGTGGCGTCGGCGACCTTCACGGCGGGCGGAATAACGCTCAGCGTCTCGCCGTCGCCGAACGCCCGTGCGCCGTCGGCGCCTTGGGTCAGCACCACCCAGCGCAGCCGAGGCCCGAAGCGGCGGCGGCCGACGCCCAGGGGCTCGGCGCGCATGTCGGGCGCGGCGTCGTCCCAGGAGCCAACCAGCACGTCGCAGGGGCCGGCATAGGCGCCGCAGGGCCAGTGGACGATCACCGGGCCGTCGCAGGCGCGCGCCCATGCTTCGGCTTCGGGATAGGCTGCGCGGACCAGCAGCCCCTTGGTTGGGGCCGGGGCCGGCAGCGGCGGCAAGTCCACCGGCTCGGGATCGAGGGTGAGGATGGCGCGCTCGCCGTCCGGGGCGAGGAGGATCAGGGTCGTGCGGCTGGCGCCCGGCCGCCGGACGACGAAGCGGGTGTCGAGGCCTGCGGCCTTGGCCAGATCCAGCAGCCGCGCGCCGTCGGCGTCGTCGGCGATATAGGCCAGGAGCGCAGCGGGCCTTCCTGCGCGGGCCAGGGCCGTGGCCGCGTTGGCCCCGCCGCCGCCCAACCGGCCGGCGAGAGCTCCATCCAGGGAACGCCCGATCATCCGCGCGCCGGGCATGAGCGGCCCATCGAGGCGGATCGGGCGGTCGAGGGCGAGCGCCCCGATGATGGCGAGATCTATCATGTGCGTCGCGGGCGGCGGTGAAGGGGTGAAATCTAGGGCCGGGCCGTGACGTTCCGGCGAAGCCGACAAATCGCCGGCTGGTGGAGGCGCCGGGGTGCGCGGCGTCACGCTCGGGTCATGCGCGGGCCCTAAGCTCCTGGAAACAAAGGGCGGAGGTCCGATGCTCGAGCTGCACGGCGTCACCAAGCGCTTCGGCGAAACCCTGGCCGTCGATCAGGTCTCCTTCACCTGCCGGCGCGGCGAGCTGGTCGGGATCATCGGCCGATCGGGGGCGGGCAAGTCCACCCTGCTCAGGCTGATCAACCGCCTGACCGATCCCAGCGAGGGACGGATCACCTGGGACGGCGAGGAGGTGGGGCGGTTGAAGGGCAAGGCCCTGCGCCGGTGGCGACGCCGCTGCGCCATGATCTTCCAGCAGTTCAACCTCTGCCCGCGCCTGGACGTGCTGACCAACGTGCTGGTCGGCGTGGTGGCCGAGCGGCCGATCGCCCCGTCGCTGGTCAAGTTCTTCCCGGCCGAGGATCGCGCCCGCGCCATCCTGGAGCTCGACACGCTCGACATGGCCCAGACCGCCCTGCAGCGCGCCGCGACCCTCTCCGGCGGCCAGCAGCAGCGGGTGGCCATCGCGCGCGCCATGATGCAGGAGCCCGACCTGGTGCTCGCCGATGAACCGGTGGCTTCCCTCGATCCCGTCAACGCCGAAGTGGTGATGGAGGCGCTGCAGCGGATCTGCCGCGAGCGCGACGTGCCGGTGATCGTCAATCTGCACAGCCTCGACATCGCCCGGCGCTACTGCACCCGCGTGGTGGCGATGGCCAAGGGGGCGGTGGTGTTCGACGGCCCGCCGTCCGGCCTGACCCCGGCGGTGCTGGAGCGGGTCTATGGCGGCCGCCGTGCGGCCGATCCGGCGCCGCTGGTGGAAGCTGCCTGATGGCCCTGCGTCTGGCCGCTCGGCCGCTTGAGCCAGGCTATCTCTATTACGAACGGTTCGAGGCGGCGGAGAGCGGCGAGCTCGACGCCTCCGCCCCGCGGGTTCACAAGGATGCGCGGGTGCACGACTGCGTGCTGGGCCCGTGGACGCGGGTCGGCGCGCGCACCAGCCTCTCGGAAACGGCGATGGGCGCCTACAGCTACATCGTCGACGACGCCAGTTCGGCCTATGCCGAGATCGGCAAGTTCTGCTCCATCGCCCGCGATGCGCGGATCAATCCCGGCAATCACCCGACCTGGAAGGCCGCCCAGCACCACTTCAGCTATCGCGCCCGCTCCTACGATCTGGGGCCGGAAGACGATCACGAGTTCTTCGAATGGCGCCGGTCGCACAAGGTCGTCCTGGGGCACGACGTCTGGATCGGCCACGGCGCCACCGTGCTGCCGGGCGTGACGATCGGAACGGGCGCGGTTGTCGGCGCGGGCGCTGTGGTGTCCAAGGACGTGTCGCCCTTCACCATCGTGGGCGGCGTGCCGGCGAAGCCGATCCGCGAGCGCTTTCCGAAGGCGGTGCAGGACGGCCTGCTGGCGCTCGCCTGGTGGGACTGGAGCCATGACCGACTGGCCGACGCCCTTGAAGACTTCCGCCGCCTCGACGCCGACGCCTTCGTCGAAAAACACGCCTGAGGGCGGGATGTTGGTGCTGGTGGTCGGCCCCTCGGGCGTGGGCAAGGATACGTTGCTGGACGGCGCGAAGACGGCGCTGGCGGGCGATCCCGGCTACGCCTTTCCCCGCCGCGAGATCACCCGGCCGGCCGAGGCCGGCGGTGAGGATCATATCGCCGTCAGCCCGGAGACGTTCGCCGCGCGGGAAGCCGCCGGCGGCTACGCGCTTTGCTGGCGGGCGCACGGCCTGGCCTACGGAATTCCATCGGGCGTCGACGCGATGCTCGCGGAAGGCCGAACGGTGGTGGTCAACGCCTCGCGCGAGGTGTTGGGGACCGCCCGGGGGCGCTATCCGGGCTTGCGCATCGTCTCGATCGTCGCCGATCCCGCCAGGGTGGCTGAGCGCCTGGCGCGCCGCGGCCGCGAGACGCCTGAGGAGATCGCCGGTCGGCTGGCGCGCGCGCCCGCGCCGGTGAGCGGCGCCGACGTGGTCGAGGTGCGCAACGACGGAACGCGCGAAGAGGGGCTGGCCGCCTTCCTGGCCGCCCTCAGGCGCTGACGGCCTCGGCCTCGAAGGCGAAACGGGCCAGGATTTCGAACGGCGCGGCCCGGTCGGCCTGAGCGTAGACGGCGACGCCGTCGAACCGGTGCGGACCCGAGACATCCGCGAAATGGGTCTGCAGGGCGCCGAGTACGCGATCCCGCCCGGCCTCGTCGCGGATCTGGCCGGTGAGCGTCATGTGGAAGCGGAAATCCTCAAAGACGTAGGGATAGCCGTAGCGGAGAAGGCGCGCGTCCTGCTCCGGCGTCAGCGGCGCCTTGCGGCGGCGCGCGAGATCCCCCTCGGACAGCGGCGCGCGGAAGGGCTCGAACTCCCGCACGCAGGCGGCGTGCAGGGCGTCCATCTCCGGCGAGGGGCCGGTGAGGCGGAAGGCCAGGAAGCGGCCGAGCGCAGCCGGCGCCACGGCGGCCTCGAAAGGCGCGCGGCCGGCGGCGAAGGCCGCGGCGAACGCCAGGATCTCGGCTTCGGTTCGGCCCTCCGCCAGCTCGAACGGAGCCTTCAGCGT
Source organism: Phenylobacterium sp. (assembly GCF_046290725.1). GTDB lineage: Bacteria > Pseudomonadota > Alphaproteobacteria > Caulobacterales > Caulobacteraceae > Phenylobacterium. The sequence goes on along the minus strand of NZ_JBKBUH010000002.1, from coordinate 882,671 downwards.
GGCGTGGAAGCCGTAGAGGCGCGGATCGGCGGTGAGCGCCTCAAGATCAAGGTCGGCCAGGCCCGGCAGGGCGGGGCGCGCCAGGGCCTCGCCCGACCAGGCGTCGCGGCCGAGCCAGGCGGCCGCCTTCTGTGAGAGCAGGCTCTCCCGCGGCGGGGCGTAATAGACGGCGTAGCGGGCGCTCATGCCACGCGCAGGCCTTCGCGCCAGACCTCGCGAGGCGCCGGCCAGCCGCCGGGCGGCCGACGCACGCGCACCAGGTCGGCCCGCTGGCCCGGCGCGATCTCGCCGCGGTCAGAGAGCCCGAGCGCCCGGGCGGGGCCGGCGCTGACGGTGGAGACCGCCTTCTCCGCCGGCCAGCCGTAAAGATCCATCAGCAGGAAGGCCGAGCGCAACATGGAGAGCGGCACATAGTCGGAGGCGAGGATGTCGAGCAGGTCTTCCTCCGCGCATAGACGGGCCGACAGATTGCCCGAGTGCGATCCGCCGCGCACCAGGTTCGGACCGCCCATGCAGATCGCCATGCCATAGTCGCGGGCCTTGCGCGCCGCGTCGAGGGTGACCGGGAACTCGGCGATCACGCAGCCGTCGGCGTGGGCCTCGTCCACGTGCTCGATCGTGGCGTCGTCGTGGGCGCAGAGCGGCACGCCATATTCGCGGGCGAAGGCCACCACGCTGCGGCGGTTGGATTCGGCCACCGTCGGGTCGCGGCCGGCGTGGCGGCGAACCAGCATCTCCTGGATTTCGTCCTCGCTCTTGCCGGCGGCGGCCATGCGGGCCTGCAACGCGCCGACGTCGGCGGTCTGCCGCTGGCCGGGCGTGTGGTCCATGACCGACAGAAGCTTCAGCCGCGGATGGTCGGCGTGGGGCTCGAGCAGGGACAGGAGCTCCGGATTGGTCACCTCGCAGCGCAGATGCAGCAGGTGTTCGGCCCGCAGGGCGCCCTCGGCCCGGGCGGCGTCCATGGCCCCGATCATCGGCCCCAGCGCCGCCTTGCGGTCCAGCCCGTCCTTGCGGCCGTGCAGGCTGAGCGAATCCAGCACCGTGGTGATGCCGGCGGCCGCGCACTGGCCGTCGTGAGCGAGGGCGGCGCCATAGGCGTCCCACAGGGCGCCGGGTCGGGGCTGATAGTGCTTTTCGAGATTGTCGGTGTGGATGTCGATCAGGCCGGGGATCAGCATGTCGCCGGACCAGTCGAGGGCCGCCGCAGAGGGTCCGGTCCTCTCGTCTACCGCGGCGATAGCGCCGTCGCGGATCACCACCTCGGCGGCGACCATGCCCTCGGGCGTGACGACGGCGTTCGAATAGATGCGTTTTTCCATTATCTTAGGCCGCTATCTTGAACTGGGCGACGGGGAACAGGCGGGTGGCGACGGCGTCGCGGACATCGTGGTCGTGGAAGATGCCGATCATCGCCGCGCCGCCGGCCAGGGCCTGGCGGATCAGCTCGACCACGATGGCGCGGTTCTCCGCGTCCAGCGAGGCGGTGGGCTCGTCGAGCAGCAGGACCGGATAGTTGCGGATGAAGCTGCGGGCGATGTTCACCCGCTGCTGCTCGCCGCCGGAGAAAGTGGCGGGCGGCAGGTCCCAGTGCGCCTTGGGCAGGCGCAGGGCGGCGAGCAGGGCCTCGGCGCGTTCCCGGGCCTCCTCCTCGGCCACACCGTTCTCCAGCAGGGGCTCCATGACCAGCTGCAGGGTTGGGATGCGGGGAATGACCCGCAGGAATTGGCTGACATAGCCCAGCGTGCGGCGGCGGATGTCCAGCACCTGGTGCGGCTCGGCGGTGGTGATGTCCACATAGGCGCCGTCGTGGCGCACCCGCACCGCGCCTGCCGTGGGCAGGTAGTTGCCGTAGATGGAGCGCATCAGGGTCGACTTGCCGACCCCGGATTCACCCGCCAGGACGACGCACTCGCCCGGCCCGACCTCCAGGCGGAGGCGCTCGAACACCGGAATGGCCGCGGACTCGGCGTTGTGCAGGACGAAGGTCTTGGCGAGGTCTTCGACCACGATGAGGGGTTCGGAGCTCATGGGCGCGCCTAGATCTGGAGGACGGAGGAGACGAGAAGCTGGGAATAGGGATGCTGAGGATCGTCCAGCACCTGGTCGGTCAGGCCGGTCTCGACCACTTCGCCGCCCTTCATGACCATCAGCCGATCGGCCATCAGCCGCGCCACGGCCATGTCGTGGGTGACGATGATCACCGCCAGACCCAGGTCCCGGACCAGCTCGCGCAGCAGGTCGAGCAGGCGCGCCTGCACCGAGACGTCGAGGCCGCCGGTGGGCTCGTCCATGAACACCAGGCGCGGGCCGTGGATCAGGTTGCGCGCCACCTGGATGCGCTGCTGCATGCCGCCGGAGAAATTGCGCGGCTTGTCGTCGATCCGGCGAGTGTCGAGCTCGACCCGCTCCAGCCAGTCGATGGTCGCCTGGCGCATCTTGCCGTAGTGGCGGTTCCCCAGGTTCATCAGCGGCTCGGCCACGTTGGCGCCGCCGGAGACGCGCATCCGCAGGCCGTCGCGGGGGTTCTGGTGCACGAAGCCCCATTCCTCGCGCTGCATCCGCCGACGGTCCGGCTCGGCCAGGCCGTAGATGTCGGCCATGCCGAAGCGGGTGGTGTCGAACTCCACCTTGCCCGAGGTCGGCGCGAGCCGCCCCGAGATGCAGTTGAGCAAGGTGGTCTTGCCCGACCCGCTCTCGCCCACCACGCCCAGCACCTCGCCGGGACGGAGTTCGAAGGAGACGTCGCGGCAGCCCAGCACATGGCCGTACCACTTGGTGAGGCCTTCGGCGCGGAGCAGCGGCGCGGCCTGGATGGCCCGAGGCATGGCGGTCATCAGGCGGGCTCCGTCTGGTCGGCGGCGAGCATGTGGCCCGCCATCGGGCCCGCATGGCCCGCGGCGCGGCGTTCGGCGCAGTAGTGGCTGTCGGAGCAGACGAACATCCGCTCCCCGGCGTCGTCGAGCACCACCTCGTCGAGATAGCTGTCGCCCGCCCCGCACAGGGCGCAATTCTGCTCCCAGGTCTGGGTTTCGAAGGGATAATCCTCGAAGTCGAGGTTGCGGACCCGGGTGTGCGGCGGCACGGCGTAGATCCGCTTCTCGCGGCCGGCGCCGAACAGCAGGATGGCCTCGTTGTCGTCGAGCTTGGGGTTGTCGAACTTCGGGATCGGCGATGGGCTCATCAGGTAGCGCTCGTCGACGAGGGTGGGATAACCGACCGTCGAGGCGATGCGGCCGTAGGCGGCCACGCTCTCATAGAGCGAGACGTACTGCAGGCCGTATTCCTCGTAGGCATGCATGGCGCGGGTCTCGGTCTCCCGGGGCTCCAGGCCCCGCAGGGGCTCCGGCTGGGGCACCTGGAAGACCAGCACCTGGCCGGCTTTCAGCGGCTTTTCGGGGATTCGGTGCCGGGTCTGGACGATGGTCGCCTCGCCGGTGTCCTCGGTCACCGCCACCTCGGCGACCTTGGCGAAGAAGCGCCGGATCGAGACGGCGTTGGTGGTGTCGTCGGCGCCCTGGTCGATGCACTTGTAGACATCGTCCGGTCCGATGATCGCGGCGGTCAGCTGAATGCCGCCGGTGCCCCAGCCATAGGGCACGGGCATCTCGCGCGAGCCGAACGGCGCCTGGTAACCGGGGATGGCCAGGGCCTTCAGGATCGCCCGGCGGATCATCCGCTTCGTCTGCTCGTCCAGATAGGCGTAGTTGTAATAGCGCTCGGGCGCGTTCGAACGGGTCATTCGGCGGCTTCCTTCATCGCGGCCTCGCGGGCGAAATAGTCGCGGCGCAGGCGGCGGATCAGCTGCAGGTCGGCCTGGAAGTCGACGTAGTGGGGCAGCTTCAGGTGCTGCACGAAGCCGGAGGCCTCCACATTGTCGGAGTGGTAGAGGACGAATTCCTCGTCCTGGACCGGCGCGTTCGCCTCGCGGCCCTCGGCGTCGCGCAAGGCGCGGTCGACGATGGCCATGGACATCGCCTTGCGCTCGCAATGGCCGAAGGTCAGGCCATAGCCGGCGGCGAACTGCGGCGGCCGTTCCAACCCGCCCGCGCCGGTGGAGATCATGTGGCACTCGGTGAGCGTGATCTCGGCGATCTCGACGGGGAAGCCGAGCTCGTCGGGCGCGAACTCCACGGCCGTTTCGCCCAGGCGGATCTCGGCGCAGAGCGGATGGGTGCCGCCCCAGCCGCGCTGGGAGGAATAGGCGAGGCTGAGCAGGAAACCCTCGTCGCCGCGGGCGAGCGCCTGCAGGCGCTGGTCGCGGCCGGCCGGGAAGGCCATCGGCTCGCGCGTCAGGTCGAAGGGTTCGGTCGGTTCCTGACTGGGAACGTCGGTTTCCAGCAGATCCTCGTGGGCGAAGACCGAGGCCACCGTGGCCATGGGATAGGCCTGCGGCTCCTCGGCCTCCAGGGCGGACTCAACCGGGGTCTCGCCGTCGGCGGCGAGGGCGAAGTCCAGCAGCCGATGGGTGTAGTCGAAGGTCGGGCCCAGCACCTGGCCGCCGGGAATGTCCTTGAAGGCCGCCGAAACCCGCCGGCGCACGGCCATGGCGCCGGTCTCCACCGGAATAGAGGCGCCGAACCGGGGCAGGGTGGTGCGATAGGCGCGCAGCAGGAAGATCGCCTCGGGCAGGTCGCCTCGCGCCTGCTTCACCGCCAGGGCCGCGAGGTCGCGGTCGTAGCAGGAGCCCTCGGCCATCACCCGGTCCACCGCCAGCGAAAGCTGCTCGCGGATCTGGGCCGTCTCGACTTCCGGCACGGACCTGTCGCCGCGCCGGTCTTCCGCAAGCCAGCGATGGGCGCTGTCGATCGCCTTCTCGCCGCCCTTAACCGCCACATAGGCCATGTCAGTCTCCCTGGATGGTGACGCGGGTGGAGCGCGGCAGGGCCGCGAGTTGGTCGCCGGCGGCCAGCAGCAGGTCGACCCCGAACTGGAACCGCGCACGGTTCGCCTGGACCTGGGCCCAGAAGCCTTCCGGCAGCCCCCGGGGCGCAAGCTGCGCCTGGCCTTTGATCCCCGGCCCGGCCAGCACGGCCGCCTGGCCGCCATCCAGCGCCGGAATCTGGAGGATCGCCGTGGTGGAGCGGTCCGGATACTTGGCGTCGCCTTCGTTGAACGCCGCCAGAACCGGGGCTGCGGCCATGTCGGTCACGATGGCGAAGGCCGCCGCGCGCGGGTCGTTAGTCAGCGGACAGCCGCAGTGGAACCGCAGCCAGGCCTCAACCCCGCCGTCGCGCAGAGCCGGGTCGAGCCAGACCGGCGTCTCGAAGTCGAAGAGCGTCAGGGCCACGGCGGCCGTCGCGCGGTGCAGGCCCTGCGGCGGGTCCGGCGCGAAGGTGAGTTCCTGCACCGTGCCTGGGCGGGCGACCGCATCCATGATCCGCCGGAACACCGCCTGGGATTCCCGGGTCGGGTCGGCGAAGGCCGGGGCGATGCCGGCGAGGTCGAGCGGGGAGGCGGGCTTATTCATCGCGCCGGACCCCGGGTGCGGACCATGGTGAAGAAATCGACCTTGGTGGCCGCGGCCTTGCGGGCCGCGGCCTCGCGGCGGGCGGCCTGGGCGGCGGCCAGACGCTCGACCACCGGGCCTTCCACCGAAGGACGCAGGGCGGCGGACTGCATCATGGCGTCGACGGCCGCGGCGATCTCGGCGTGTTTGCGGTCGCGGCCGGCCACGTAGCCGACGCCGGTCTCGCCGCTCGCCAGCCGCACGGCGGCGCGGGTGACGGTCATTTCACCCAGGTTGAAGGCGTCGCCGGTCCCGCCGGCGCGGCCGCGCACCAGCACCATGCCGATCTCCGGCGCGCGCAGGGGGCTGTAGGCGGGCGGCGCGACCCCTTCCCAGGCCGCCAGCACCTCCTTGGCCGGGGCCTTGGCCAGGACGGAGAGCCAGCGGCGGCGTTCCGCCTCGGTCTCGACAACCGGTTCGAGCGGCATTTCTCACCTCCGACAACCAAGCAAGATGTTGTATTCGTCGAAGTCGAGTGTTAGTTGAGCCGATATTCGGCCGCAAGAAGTCGATGGTGAACTTTCTTTGACAACAGTAAAACTTGTCTAGTCGCTCGTCTTAATACCGATAAGGAGGCGCGATATGGTGCTCGGCATGCCGCTTTGGCGGGAGATTTCTCAGTCTATCGAGCGTCGGATCCTGGCGCGGGAGCTGGTTCCCGGCGACAAGCTGCCGACCGAGTTCGAGCTTTCGCGCGAGTTCATGGTCAACCGCCACACCGTGCGGCGGGCGCTGTCGGACCTTCAGGACAAGGGCATCGTGGAATCGACCCAGGGGCGCGGCAGCTTCGTGCGCCGGGCGGCCAAGCCGATGCGCCTGCGCCGGCGGCCGCGTTTCACCGAGAGCGTCCTGCAACGGGGGCGCACGCCGCGCACGGAGATCCTGAAGCTGCAGATCAAGCCGGCCGATTCACGGGTGGCCGGGCAGCTTGGCCTGCGGGCCGGTCAGGCGGTGATCTATCTGGAGCGCCGGCGGTTCATCGACGACGAGCCCACGGGGCTCAGCCAGCACCATTTCAGCCATGAGCGGTTCCCGACCTTCATGGAGATGTACCGGGCCCGGGGCAGCATCACCCAAACCCTCGTCGACTCCGGCGTGCCGGACTATACCCGCCGGCGCACCGCCATTTCCGCCCGACTGCCTACGGCCCAGGAGGCTGAGCTCCTGCATCTGCCGCGGCACGTGCCCCTGATGGTCCACCGCTATCTGAACGTCGACGGCCTGGGCCGGCCGCTGGAATATGGCGTCTCCCGCTCCACCACCGAGGTCGAGATCGAGTTCCCGGAGCTGGAGCGGGGCTGACGGAGCGTCAGGCCGAGACCGGGCGCGCCCGGGCGGGCAGGAAGCGCGGATTGCGAAGCAGGGCGGCGCTGACCAATGAGATCAGGAGGCCGACGGGAAAGATCTCCAGGAAGGTCATGGGGACCCGGAAGAGCGGATTGGCGTACTGGAGGCGCATCGCCTCCAGATCCGCGGCTAGCTTCTCGTACTCCGCCCCGGAGACGCCGGCGGCGCGCCTGGTCTCCAGCATCTGGGCGACGTACTGGTCCATGAACCGGTAGCCGGTGGCGGCGAGATAGATCTCCCAGACCACGATGTAGGCGAGGGCGGCCACGAGGGCGATGCCGAGGCCGATCAGGAAGGCCTTGCCGAAGCCGATCACGCCGCCGAGCGCCTGGTCGCGGTGTTGCTTCACCCCCACCAGGATCGAAGACAACGCGGCCAGCATGATGAGATAGCCGACCCAGACGTTGGAATGCGGCGCATCGGCGAAGGCGACGATGCTGCCGATGATCCCGGCGATGATGACCAGGCCCGAGATCAGGCCATAGATCAGAACGATGCGCGACATGGCGCCTGCTCCCTCGTGTCATGCCCCAAATGGCGCGGCGAGCCTGGCCGAGCTTGAACCTCTGCGGCATCGCCCGAAAGGGTGAATTCGTCAGTTTCGGTTGTTCGGCGGACAGCTTTCAGGGGATCAGGTGCAGGTCGCGGGCCTTGCCGACCGCCTGGGTGCGCCGACCCACCTCGAGCTTGGCGTAGAGGTTGGCGATGTGCGTCTTCACGGTGTTGGGCGAAAGCCCGAGCCTGCGGGCGATCTCCTTGTTGGATAGGCCTTCGGCCAGGCGCTCCAGAACCTTGAGTTCCTGCCCGGTAAGGCCCAGCGCTGCGAGGGCCGCCGTATTGCGCTGGAAGGCCGGCGGCGCGGTTCGCCGGCTGAGCCGCCAGCCGGCCCAGACCCCGAGAGCGGCGAATCCCGCGCCGACCAGCGCCACATAGGCGTCGCGGGGCAAGGCGCGCGTCAGGTACTGCACCTCCAGCCACTGCAGCGCGAACGCGCCCGCCGCCAGCACCACAGCCCAGGTCGCCACCGTCCGCATCATGGCGGGATGCTGCGCGATCGCGGAATGGCGTCAAGTGGCCCGCGCTCGGCCGTCCTCAACCCTAGCTTTAGCGCCTCGCCTCGCGGTAAGGAGGCGACATGGCGATCTCCGAGCAAGCTGCGCGGGGCCTCTGCTTCGCGACGCGCGGGCTGACCAAGGTCTATGGATCCGGCCCGGCCGCGGTCCACGCCTTGCGCGGCGTCGACATCGATCTGCCCGACGGCGAGATGGTGGTGGTGCTCGGCGCCTCGGGCAGCGGCAAGTCGACCTTCCTCAACATCCTGGGCGGGCTGGACGCCGCCACCTCCGGCGAGGTGAGCTTCCGCGGCCAGGACATCGCCGGAGCCACCGAACGGGAACTGACCGAGTACCGCCGTCGTCACGTGGGTTTCGTCTTCCAGTTCTACAACCTGATGCCTAGCCTGACGGCGCGCGAGAACGTGGCCCTGGTCACCGAGATCGCCGAGAATCCGCTCAAGCCCGAGGATGCGCTGGCCCTGGTCGGGCTGGAGAAACGCCTGGACCACTTCCCGGCTCAGATGTCCGGCGGCGAGCAGCAGCGCGTGGCCATCGCCCGCGCCGTGGCCAAGCAGCCCTCGGTGCTGCTGTGCGACGAGCCGACCGGCGCGCTGGATTCGGCCACGGGCGTGCGGGTGCTCGAGGCGCTGAAGACGGTCAATGACGACCTGGGCGCCACCACCCTGCTGATCACCCACAACGCCGGCATCGCCTCCATCGCCGACCGGGTGGTGGTGTTCGCCGACGGAGCCGTGCGCGAGGTGCGGGAGAACGCCCAGAAGAAGGCTCCGCGGGACATCTCATGGTGATGCGCCTGCCGTCCCGAATGCGGGCGCTGGACCGCAAGCTCGTGCGGGACCTGTGGGCGATGAAGACCCAGGCCCTGGCCATCGCGCTCGTCATCGCCGCCGGCGTCTCGGTCCACCTGCTGGCGACCGGCATGCTGAGTTCGCTGGAGGAGACCCGGCGCGCCTATTACGAGCGTTACCTCTTCGCCGACGTCTGGGCGCCGACCGTGCGGGCGCCCCAGGCGCTGATCGACAGCATCCGCGCGATCGACGGCGTGCAGGCCGCCGAGACGCGCGTGCGGATCGGCGCCCTCTTCGACGTCGAAGGCATGGAGGAGCCGGCCACCGGCGAGGTCATTTCCCTGCCGGACCAAGGTCAGCCGGCGGTCAACCGGCTGCACCTGGTCCGCGGACGCGCGCCCCGGCCCGACCGTCCCGAGGAAGCCGTGGTGCTGCAGGCTTTCGCCGACGCCCATGAGCTGGATGTCGGCGACGTGGTTCCGGCCACCATCTATGGCGGGCGGCTCGACCTCGTCATCTCGGGGGTCGCCCTGTCGCCCGAGCACGTCTACGCCATCGCGCCGGGGCAGATGGTGCCCGACGAGCGGTTGTTCGGCGTGATGTGGATGGGCCGCCGGGCCCTGGCCCGGGCGGTGAAGCAGGACGGCGCCTTCAACGAGGCCGTGGTGCGCCTGTCGCGCGACGCTTCGGAAGCCGCGGTGATCGCCCGGCTTGACCGCTTGCTGGAGCCCTATGGCGCGCCGGGGGCCTATGGCCGCTCCGAACAGATCTCCGACGCCTTCGTCTCAAGCGAGATCGACCAGCTATCCACCATGAGCGTCGTCCTGCCGCCGGTGTTCCTGGCCGTGGCGGCCTTCCTGGTCAATGTGGTGATCGCCCGGCTGATCGCGGTGCAGCGCGCCGGCGTCGGGCTGATGAAGGCTTTCGGCTATTCCAACCTCGAGGTGACGGCCCATTACCTGAAGCTTGTGGCCGCGATCGGGGCTGGCGGCCTGGCGCTCGGCGCAGGGGCGGGCGTCTGGCTGGGTCGGATGATGGCCGAGCTGTATGCGGCCTATTACCGGTTCCCCTTCCTGGTCTTCCAGGCTCACCCGGCCGACTACGCCGTGGTGACCGGCGTGGCGGCGGTCGCGATCCTGGGCGGCGCGGCCTTCGCCGTTCGGCGGGCGGCGGCGCTGAACCCAGCCGAGGCCATGACCCCGACGCCGCCGCCTGACTATTCCAAGGCCGCGGGGGCGGGCGTGACGAAGCTTGCGGTCTTCGACCAGCAGTCCCGGATGATCCTGCGCCAGATCGTGCGCTGGCCCTGGCGCGCGGCCTTCACCGTGGCGGGAATCGCAGCTTCCGGCGGGCTGCTGGTCGCCACGCTCGCGGCCATCGACGGCATGAACGTGATGATCGATTCCAGCTTCAACGTCGCCAACCGCCATGACATCGCCGTCACCTTCGTGGAGGCGAGGCCGCAGCGCGCCTTCTTCAGCCTGGCGCGGGAGCCGGGCGTGCTCGCGGCCGAGCCGTTCCGCGCCGCCTCCGCAAGGCTCCGGCACGGTCATCGGGAAGAACGCGTGGCGATCGTCGGCGCGCCGCTGGACGCGAAGCTGTCGCGGATGATCGACGCGCAGAACCGTCCGGTCTATCCGCCGCCGGGAGGCCTGCTCCTCTCCAGCGACCTGGCGGAGAAGCTTCAAGCCGGGCCGGGCGACGTGCTGACCGTCGAGATCACCGAAGGGCGGCGGCCGGTCGTGGAGCTGCCGATCGCGGCGGTGAGCACCAGCTATGTGGGCTCCGGCGCCCAGATGCGGCTCGAGGATCTCAATCGCCTGCTGCGGGAAGGCCCCGTGGTGTCCGGCGCCTACCTCACGGTGGACGAGTCGGGGGTCGAGGGGCTCTATACGCGCCTCAAGCGGGCGCCGGCCGTGGCGGGCGTCGCCCTTCAGTCCCTCGCAGGGGAGCGGCTGGCGGAGATGCTGGACCAGAGCCTGGGCGCCGCCATCGGCGTCTATATCTTCTTCGCCGGCCTGATCACGCTGGGCGTGGCCTACAACACCGTGCGGATCTCGTTCGCCGAGCGCCAGCGGGAGCTGGCGACCCTGCGGGTCCTCGGCTTCTCGCGGGCGGACGTCTCCTACATCCTGCTGGGCGAGGTCGCCCTGCTGACGCTGGCGGCCCTGCCGCTGGGCGCTGCAGCGGGGGCGGGGCTGGCCTGGTACCTGGCCCACGCCATGAGCTCGGAGATGTTCCGCCTGCCGTTCGTCATCGCCCCGGCCACCTTCGGGGTGGCCGGGGTCGTGGTGCTGGCGGTCACCGCCGGGTCGAGCCTTCTCGTGCGTCGACAGATCGACCGACTCGACCTGCCCGCAACCTTGAAGACGGGGGAGTAGCCGGATGAAACCGCCCCGAATCCAGTGGAACTTCCGCACCATATTTTGGGGCGGCGCGGCCGTCGTGCTCGCCCTGCTGTTGGCCGCCGCCTTCTGGCCCCGGGCCATGCAGGCGGAGTTGGCGGAGGTGACGCGCGGCGACCTGACGGTGCGGGTGCGCGACGAGGGCCGGACGCGGGTGCGGGAGGCCTATGTGATTTCGGCTCCCCTGGCCGGCCGCCTGCTGCGGGTCGGCAACCGCGCCGGGGAAACCGTAAGGGCGGGGGAGACCATCGCCCTGATCGAACCCAGCGATCCGACCCTGCTGGACGAGCGCACCCGTCGGGAAGTGCAGGCTGCGGCCCGCTCGGCCGAGGCCGCGCTCGCCCTGGCGCGGGAGGAGCAGAGGCGGGCCGACGCCCAGTTCGCCCATGCCCGCACCGAGGCCGACCGCGTCGAGCGGCTCGCCGCGACAGGCTTCGCCGCCCCCAGCGCCCTAGACCGGGCGCGCCTGGAAGTCGCCTCGGCCTCGGCGGCGGCCGACGCGGCCCGCGCCAATGTCGAAGCTCGCGCCGCCGAGTTGCAGGGCGCGCGCACTCGCCTGATCACCCCCGATCAGATCGGATCCGGCGGCCGCTCGGTGGCGATCCGCGCGCCCACCTCCGGGCGGGTGCTGCGGGTGATGCAGGAAAGCGAAAGCGTGGTGAACGCCGGCGCGGCGATCATGGAGATCGGCGATCCCGGGGCGCTGGAAGTGGTGGCCGAATTCCTCTCCAGCGACGCGGTGCAGGTCCGGCCCGGGGCGGACGCCCTGATCGACGCCTGGGGCGGCGGCGCCTTGCGCGGACGGGTGCGCCAGGTCGAGCCGTTCGGGTTCCTGAAGGTCTCGGCGCTGGGCGTCGAGGAGCAGCGGGTCAATGTGATCCTCGACTTCCTCGAAACGCCGCCCGCCGGCGCCCTGGGCCACGGCTATCGGGTGGAGGCTGCGGTGACCGCCTGGCAGGGTCGCAACGTGGTCCGCGCGCCGGTAGGCGCCTTGTTCCGACGCGACGGCGCCTGGGCCGTTTTCAAGGTCGAACGCGGCCGCGCCCGCCTGCATCGCGTGGAGGTCGGCCGCAACGACGGCGAGACGGCCGAAATCCGCGCGGGGCTCGCCCCCGGCGACGTGGTGGTGCTGCATCCGGATCGCGCGCTCTCGAACGGCGACCGCGTGCGGCGGCGGGAAACCTCCTAGAGCATTTTTCGCCGAAGTGGACACCGGTTCGGAGAAGAAAATGCTCTAAATTCAAGGTGTCTTGAGCAAAATCCGATTCAAGTGAATCGGATTTTGCTCTAGGTCGATCAGTCCTCGTTGAACGGCGCCTGGGGGTTCAGCGCGCCGGGCGGGCCAGGGGGCGACAGGGCCGAACAGTCCGACGATATGGCTTCGCCGGCGAGCGCCCGCCGGGCGAAGGCGATCGAGTCATCCAGCGATCCGTGCATGGCGCCGTCATGGCCTAGGCCGGGATAGCGGCGCCAACCCACCGTACCGCCCGAAACACACATGGCCGAGACGGCGGCGTACTGCAGCATCGGCGTGGTCGTGGCGTCCGAGAGACCCGTGCCGACCATCACCGGCGCGTCGATGGGCTCCATGTCCATTTGGGTCACGGGGATGCGGACGGCGGCCAGTTCGTCGAGCGAGATCGAGAGTGCGTCGGCCAGAGAGCCGGCCTTGAGCTCGCGCGCCAGGAGGCCGATCTCCTTGGTGCAGGCCTCCCGCGCCCGGGCGAGCAGCTGCTCGCCCTTGGGGCTCACGATGTCCTCGATCCGCGGGCCGTCGTCGCGCAGACCGCCGGAGGCGAGGCTCAGGAACAGGTTGGCGGAATTGCGCTCCGGCAGCGAAACCGGGCCGTCCGGGAAGGTGACGTTCACGCCGGTGGCGATCACGCCGGAGATGTTCAGTTCGGGCGCATATTCGGCGGCCAGTTTCGCCGCGCCGAGCGCTGCGCCGGAGCCTTGGGACTGTCCAGCGATCACCACTCGATTGGCGATCAGGCCAGGCTTCTCGGCGAGCGCAGCCCGCACCGAATCCAGCACAGAGCGGCCTTCCGCCGGCCAGTAGAGATAGGGGTGTGGGCCGGGTCCGCCGAGGCCCTGGTAGTCGGTCGCCACCACCGCGAAGCCCGCTTCGAGCCACCGGTTCAGGTAGGTCGCGTCGCGCGCCCGCAAGCCGGTCCAGGACGGCGCGCAGACGTCGGCGATTCCCAGCGTGCCGTGCGCCCAGGCGAACAGCGGCCAACCGCCGGCCGGAGCCCGCCCCTTCGGAAGGTAGAGCACGCCGCTGACCGGGACCTGCCCGCTGCGCCACCGCACGTCGGTGGAGGTGTGGAGGATGCGCAAGCCCTCGGCCGCCGCGGTGATCTCCGGCTGGTCGGGCATCGCCTCGCTGCGCAGCATGGCGCCGGGCCGGTCGGGCAGCGGCGTTTCCCACCGATAGAAGGGCGAGAGATCCATGTCCCCCGCGGCGGGCCCGCGAGGTAGCTCGCCGCCGGCGGCGGACGCCGGGCTGAGCGCGAGCAGGAGCATCAAGACGGGTGCGGCGAACTGAGCGCCTGGGCTGCGACGGCGGGGCATTGGACGTCCTCTGCGGCAGGTCCCGAAAAAGAGCCAGCGGCGAGGGCCGCTGGCGCAAGGTCGGGGAAGAAGCTCGACTTTAGAAATTCCACCTGAGCGTGGCGCCGTAGGTCCGCGGCGGGTTGTAGGCGACGAAGTGAGTGGCGTTGAAGAAGACCTGGAAGGTGCGGCTGCGCTCGTCGGTCAGGTTCTTGCCCCAGACCGAGAAGGTCCAAGACCCGTCGGGGCTGGCGTAGCCGGCGTTGGCGTCGACGAACTCCGACGGCTCGCGGATCTCCGGCGGCTGGTTGCTGTTGTCGTCGTAGATGAGGCTCTCATAGCGGTACTCCGCCGTCGCCCGCAGCTCGCCGCCGTTGGCCAGGTCGAGCGTGTAGCTCGGCGACACCGTCAGCTTGTTCCGCGGCGTCCGGCTGAGCCGCTTGCCGGCCAGGTTCACCGGATTGTTGTTGTCGTCGACGGTCTGGAAGTCGTCGAACTTCGCGTCCGTATAGGCGTAGTTGATCCCCAGATCGAAACCGGCTCCGATCCGCCAGAAGAACGAGGTCTCGTAACCCTTGACGGTGGCCGCGCCGGCATTGTTGGTCAGCTTCGACAGCCCCACCGTCTGGCCGGTCTGAAGGTCGGTGTAGTCGATCAGGTAGATCGAGTTGTTCCAGGTCAGAGCGCGGTCGAAGAACTGCTGCTTCAGACCGAGTTCGTATTGGGTGGCGTATTCCGGATTGAACGGAGTCACCGCCGCTTCGAACGAGCTCGGCGCGTCCTGGAACCCGCCGCTTTTGAAGCCACGGGAGATCATCCCATAGATCATGTGGTCGGGCGCGATGCGGTAGTCGGCGCCCAGGCGCCAGGTCACCGCGTCGAAGCTGGCGCTCGCCCGGGCGTTCAGCGGAAAGACCGTCTGGAACCCCTGCGGTCCGAGATTGACGATGTGGTAGTCCTTGTCGTCCTTGGTGTAGCGGACGCCGGCGATGAGGTTCAGACGCTCGGTGACCGGATAGGTGATGTCGCCGTAGACCGCATAGCTCTCCAGCTTCGCGTCCTGCACCACACGTTCGCGGCCGGCGAAGTTGAAGGTGTTGTTGACCACCGTGCGGTTCGTCTCGGCGCGATAGGTGTAGACGCCCAGCACCCAGCTCGCCCGGCTCTCCTGGGGCGACAGCAGGCGCAGCTCCTGGCTCGTCAGCTTGCTGTGCTCGATGTCGCCGCCCTCGATGCCGCGCGTGCCGTTCGAGCCGTCGAAGTCGTAATAGGACTCGTAGTCCACCTCCCGGTGCGAGCCGAGATAGCTCAGCGTTCCGAATGGCAGGGACCAGCTGACCTCCGCACGCAGGCCGTGGGTGTCGCGGTCCTGGCGCCCATCGATGGTGGCCAGGCTCTTCTTCGGATCCAGCGACAGCGGATATCGGTCCGGCCGGGTGGTGAAGATGACGTGGTTCGCAGGTCCGGATCCGCGATCCGTGGTCACGTCTGCGGTCAGATGGAGTCTCAGGGTGTCGTTCGGTTCCACCAGCAATTGGGCGCGGGCGCTGCGGGTGTCGCCGGCCTCCAGATCGCCGCCGGTCACCAGGCTCTTGGTGTAGCCGTCGTGCTTCCGGACGCTGCCGCTGAGGCGGAAGGCGGCGAGGCCGTCGGCGAAGGGCAGGTTGACCATGCCGGCCACTTCCCGGCGGTCATAGTTGCCGAGCGTGCCCTCCAGGGCGCCCGCGAAGCCGGAGAGCTCGGGAGCCTTGGTGATCACGTTGATCGCGCCGCCGACCACGTTGCGGCCGTAGAGCGTACCCTGCGGCCCTTTCAGGACCTCGATCCGCTCGATGTCGAACACGTCGAAGGCGATGGCCGAGGGGCGACCCAGATAGACCTCGTCGAGGAAGACAGCTGCGCTGGGATCGCCGGCGGACCCTCGGTCGGACGAGCCGATGCCGCGGATGAACAGGCGCGGTTCGCTGGCGGGAAAGGCGTCGAAGCTGAGACCCGGCGTGCGCGTGATGATGTCCTGCACGCCGACAATGTGGGACTCCTCGATCTGCGTGGCCCCGAACGCCGTCACGGTCACCGGCACGTCCTGAAGCCGCTCGCTCCGGCGCTGCGCGGTGACGACGATCTCCTCAACGGTCGCGCCATCCTGCGCCACGGCGGGCGCGCCGAGCAGCACGCTGAGGGCGGCGCCCGCGAATAAGGACATGCGGCTTAGGCCGGTGTTCATGACTTCCTCCCATCCCGGTTTTTCTGTGAAGTTCTTGAAGTTTCGAGCGACCACCCACCCTTGGAGCCGCGGTCGCCCCTAGTTTTCGGGGCGGTTTGGCAAGACGTCAGGCGGCTGCAAAGAGATTGTTTTCGACATTCTTTGCGGGCGTCGCCTTTGAGCTCTTCGAAGGCGACGCCCGCCCCCGTGAAGTCACTCTCTATTCGCTTCGGCATCGATTTCATGATGCGAAACACGAATGGAAATATGCGCCTGACGACTTGAACGCGCGCCGCTGTAGCGGTCAGGGGCCGAACGCCACAGCCCCGGTCACGATGGCTGCGAAGAGTGCGAACAGGCTCATCAGCAAGGCCCAGGGCAGGGCGAACCGCTGCAGGGCGCCGACGTCGCAGCGGATCAGGCTGGCGACGAGATAGATCGGGGCGATGAACGGGCTGATTCCATGCAGCGGCAGGCCCACCAGCGAGGCGCGGGCGATCTCCTCGGCCGGCACTCCGTAGGCGGCGCCCGTCGCGCCCAGCACCGGCAGCAGGCCGAAGAAGAAGGCGTCGTTCGACATGAAGACCAGCAGCGGCATGCTGAGCAGGCCGGTGATCGGGCCGAGATAAGGGCCGAACTGACCTGGGATCGACGACACCAGGGTCTGGGCCATGGCGTCGATCATCCCGGTTCCGCCGAGGATTCCGGTGAAGGCGCCGGCCGCGAAGATCAGGGAGACCATGGTCAGCACCGTCTCCCCGTGGACGGCGAGCTTCTCCCGCTGCTCCTGGAGGCGGGGAAAGTTGATGGTCACGGCGAGGGCGAAGGCGCTCATCACCAGGGCCGGCAGGGGCACGAGGCCCGAGACCATGCCGACGATGAGGGCGAGGGTCAGGATCAGGTTCAGCGCCAGGTTGCGGGTCTCCTTCGGCGTCGAGGGGTCGATCGCCGTGGACGGCTGGCAGGCTCGCCCCGCGGCCAGGTCGTTCGCCAGACGGCGGCGCTCCATCAGTCCGAAGAGGTAGGCGATCCCCAGGATCGCCAGCAGGCACAGGCCCATGGCCGGGAGGAGGGGACCGACGACGTCGGCGATGTCCACGCGCAGGGCGGTGGCCGCACGGGCCGAGGGACCGCCCCAAGGCAGCCAGTTCATGATGGTGTTGGAGAGCCCGAGCAGGGTCGCCAGGATCAGCGGGTTCATCCCCACCCGCCGATAGACGGGGTACATGGCCGAGATGGTCACCAGGGCCGTGGTCGCCCCGTCGCCGTCCAGCGACACGGTCATGGCCAGGATCGCCGTGCCGACCGAGATGCGCAGCGGGTCCTCGCCCGCCACCGCCAGCACCTTGCGGACCAGCGGCTCGAACATGCCCGCCTCGATCATCACCGCGAAGTAGAGGAGGGCGAAGACCAGCATCAGGCTGGTGGGGGCCACCTCCTGGACGCCCTGGATCATCATCTTGCCGAGATCCGGCGAGAAGCCGGCGAGCGCGCCGAACACCACCGGCACCAGGATCAGGGCCACGACGGCGGACAGCCGCTTGGTGAGCACCAGCGCCAGGAAGACGCCGAGGGTCGCAAAACCCAGGACTGACAGGTTCACCTTTCCCCCATATCGGTCGGCAGATTATTTCGGCCGCGCCGGCGCCGACTTGGCCGTATCGCGCACGCGGCGGCTTCTAGCCCGAAGCCGGCGTCCGGCGTCGGCATGGATCCATGCAAGCTTTGCATCGCGCTGGGGCGAGGCGCGCGCCTAGGGTCCCGCCCTCGCACCTGGAGCCATGGTTGGAATGACGAAGGGCCGAACCCTTTACGACAAGATCGTCGACGCTCATCGG
This sequence comes from Phenylobacterium sp., assembly GCF_046290725.1. GTDB lineage: Bacteria > Pseudomonadota > Alphaproteobacteria > Caulobacterales > Caulobacteraceae > Phenylobacterium. The sequence continues at coordinate 864,955 of NZ_JBKBUH010000002.1, read as the reverse complement.
GTGCGCGACCTGGATCCGGAAGGCCGCCTGGTCCTGCTCTATGTCGATCGCACCGTGCTCAACGAATATACCAGCCCGCAGGCGTTCTCCGGCCTTCGGGAGGCCGGCCGCGCGGTCTGGCGCCCCGAGGCCGCGCTCGGGGTGGTCGACCACGTCAACCCCACAGCGCCCGACCGCGGCGCGGAGATGTCGGACGCCGGCGGGGCGCGTCAGACGGCATATTTCGCGGAGAACTGCCGCGACTTCGGCATCCCCATTTATGACGTGCTCCACCCGCTCCAGGGGATCGAGCATGTGGTGATGCCCGAGACCGGGCGCGTGATGCCGGGCATGGTCCTGGGCGCCGGCGACAGCCACACCACCACCTACGGAGCGCTGGGCGCGCTCGGCTTCGGCATCGGCACGTCCGACATCGAGCACTATCTGGCGACCCAGACGGTCATCTACCGCCGACTGCGGTCCATGCGGGTGCGGGTGGATGGCGGCCTGCCCATTGGGGTCACGCCCAAGGACGTGATCATGGCGCTGATCCGCGACATCGGCGCCGCGGGGGCCACGGGGTTCGCCATCGAGTTCACCGGCTCGGCGATCGAGGCAATGAGCGTCGAGGGCCGGATGACTATCTGCAACATGGCCGTGGAGTGCGGCGCGCGGGGCGCTCTCGTAGCGCCCGACGACAAGGCCTTCGACTACCTGGCCCCTCGGGTCGGCCTGCCGACTGACCTGTGGCGCAAGGCGGTGGAGTCCTGGCGGACCTTGCGCAGCGCGCCCGACGCCGCCTTCGATCGTGAGGTCGCCCTCGTCGCCGAGCACGTGGAGCCGATGGTGACCTGGGGGACCAGCCCCGACCAGGCGGCGCCCATCGGCGGGGTCGTGCCCGACCCGGCCCTGGAGCCCGACCCCGGTGTCCGCCGCGACATGGCCCGGGCGCTCGCCTATATGGGCCTGGCGCCGGGCCAGCGCCTCGACGCCATCCCCATCGACCGGGCCTTCATCGGGTCCTGCACCAATGCGCGCCTGGAGGACCTGCGGGCGGCCGCCTCGGTGGTGAAAGGCCGCAAGGTCGCGCCGGGCGTCCGGGCTATGGTGGTGCCGGGTTCGAGCCAGGTCCGGCGCGACGCCGAGGCCGAAGGGCTTGACCGGCTCTTCCGCGAGGCGGGCTTCGAGTGGCGGCAGTCGGGCTGCTCCATGTGCCTGGCGATGAACGACGACGTCCTGGTGCCCGGCGAGCGCTGCGCCTCCAGCACCAACCGCAATTTCGAAGGCCGGCAGGGGGCTGGAGGGCGGACGCACCTCATGAGCCCGGCCATGGTCGCCGCCGCGGCGGTGACCGGCCGCCTCGCCGACTGCCGCAGCTTTACACCGGAGGTCTGAATGGAGCCCTTCACCCGCCTGGAGGGCCTCGCCGCCCCCTTGCCGGCTGCGAACGTCGATACCGACGTCATCATGCCGAAGCGCTTCCTCAAGGGGGTGGACCGCGCCGGCTTGGCCGAGGGCGTGTTCGCCGATTTTCGTTTCCACCGGGACGGCGGCCCGGACGAGGCCTTCATCCTGAACCGCCCCGGCTGGCGCGGGGCCCGCTTCCTGGTGGTCGGCCCCAATTTCGGATGTGGGTCGAGCCGGGAGCATGCGGTCTGGGGGCTGCGGCAGCTGGGCGTGCGCGCCCTGATCGGCACGACCTATGCGGGGATCTTCTTCGACAACTGCGCCCGGAACGGGCTCCTCGCGGTGTCGATGACGGAAGGCCAAGTGGAGCGCCTGACCGAGATGGCCTCCGACCCGACCCGCAACCGCTTCGAAATCGACCTTCCCGCCCAGACGGTGCGGGCAGGGGGGCGATCGGAGGGCTTCGAGATCGACGGATTCCTGAAGGAGATGCTGATCGAGGGGCTGGACGCGGTGGGCGCCACCCTTCGGGGAAAGGACGAGATCCGCGCCTTCGAGGCCGCGCATTTCACCGCCTTCCCCTGGCTCCGCAGCGCCGCCGCGACGCGAGATGATGCGCAATCCGCATCCGATGATGCGGGCTCGGCATTGGCTGCCGGCGTCCGGCGAAGCTAGGTCCGAGCCAGTGCAGTTCCGGCCGGGGCCCCAGTCCATGTCATCGCCTTCGCGACGGATCGTCGTCACCCAGCGCTTCTTCGACCCCGCCGCGGCCGATCTCCTGTCGCGCAGCGGCTGCGAGGTGGCCATCTGCGAACCACCGCCCGGCAAGGCCGATGGGGACTTCACCCACGAGGAGCTGGTCGAACTGCTTTCGGGGGCAGGGGGCTGGATCGTCGGCCACGCCAAGGTGACCCGCGAGCTGCTCGCCGCCCTGCCGGGGCTTGCCGTCGTGTCCCGACGCGGGGTCGGTTACGAGCGCGTGGACCTGGCGGCGGCCCGGGACCTCGGCCGCGTGGTGGCCATCGCCGCCGGCGGCAACGAGGCCTCGGTGGCGGATCACACGATCGGCCTGATGCTGTCCGTCGGCCGCCGCTTCCGGGAATCCCAGGCGCTGATGGAGGCCGGCAAGTGGTCGATCCTGATGGGCTCGGACCTCTACCGCAAGACGGTCGGGATCATCGGCCTGGGCCGCATCGGGCGCAGCGTCGTCAAACGGCTCTCCGGCTTCGAGGCCGAAGTGCTGGTGCATACGCGGCGACCCGACCCGGACCTGGCGCAGACCGGCGCGGTCCGGTTCGTGGAGCTCGACGAACTGCTCGCCCGCAGCGACTACGTGTCCGTCCACGCGCCGCTGACTCCGGAGACGAAATTCCTCATCGACGCCCGGGCGATCGAGCGGATGAAGCCCGGCGCCATCCTCGTGAACACCGCCCGCGGCGGCCTCGTCCAGGACGCCGACCTCCTCGCCGCCCTGCAGGCGGGAAGGCTCGCGGGCGCAGGCCTGGACGTGTTTGTCAGCGAAAGCGATCCCGGCTTCCAGCCCGTGACCGAAAAGCTGCTGGCCCTGTCCAATGTGGTCGCCACCCCCCATGCCGGCGCCTCCTCGCACGAGGGACTGGCCCGCACCAACTGGATCGCGGCGGCCTCGGTGCTCGCCGTACTGGACGGCGGCGATCCGCCGCCGGAATGCGTGGTGGCCGACGGTCGGCCGCGCCGTTAGGCTCGCTTCCGGCGCGGCCTACAAGGAGCATCGCAGAGGCCGAGATGGAACTGGACTGGTTGGAAGACTTCCTGGCCCTAGTCGAGTCGGCGCATTTCTCCCGCGCCGCGGAGAAGCGCAACATCTCGCAGCCCGCTTTCAGCCGCCGGATCCGGATGCTGGAGGACTGGATCGGCGCGCCGCTCTTCAACCGCGACACCCACAGGATCGTCCTCACACCGGCCGGCGAGCAGTGGCGGCCGGTCGCCGAGGACGTGCTTCGGCGCATCTATCTGGGCCGCGAGCGGGCGCAGGAGGCCGCCGGCGCCTACACCGCGACGCTCAAGTTCGCTTCGACCCACGCGCTGTCGGTCATCTTCTTCCCCCAGTGGCTGGAGCGCACGGAGGCCGAACAGAAGCTGGGAGTCGGGGTCAGCCTCGCCACCGACAACATGGCCGGCTGCGAGCAGAAGATGCTGCAGGGCCAGGCCCAGTTCCTGCTCTGCCACCATCATCCGTCCGCCCAGGTCTCGTTCAAGCCGAACTATTTCATCCACCTGGACATCGGGCGCGACACCCTGGCGCCGGTCAGCGCGCCGGATCCGTCCGGCGAGGGGCCGCTCTACCAGCTTCCCGGAACCATGGACCGGCCCTTGCCGCATCTCGCCTACAGTCAGGTGTCGGGCATGGGGCGCATCCTGGCGGCCACCTCGGCGCTCGACGGCCCGTCGGCCTGGCTGACCCCGGCCTTCACCGCCCATCTGGCCACGGTCCTGGCGATGATGACGCGCTCGGGCCGGGGCGTCGCCTGGTTGCCGCTCAGCCTGGTCGGGCCGGACCTGGAGACCGGCGCGCTGGTCCGCGCTGGCGGGCAGGAATGGGACGTTCCGATCGGCGTCCGGCTCTACCGGCCGCGCGCGCGCCAGAGCCCGGCGGCCGAGCGCTTCTGGTCGATCGTCAAGGCGATGAACGAGCAGCCCGCCGAAGGCTGACCCTGCGGCGCATCATGCGCGATGCGCATGCATCGATGCGCCCCGTAGACCTCGGGCGGGACTATATCGAGGGCCGACGCCGGGAGGGCAGGGAGTGGACATGCAGGCGACAGAGGAATTCACCAAGGTCAGGCTGTTCGTGCCGGTCGGCTCGCTGGGGGCAGGGGTGCGGGCCGACGAGGTCGAGGCCGCCCTGGAGCGCGGGATCGACGTCATGGCGATGGACGCGGGCTCCACGGACAGCGGGGCGGCCTATCTGGCGACCGGCACATCCAAGAACAACCGCAGCGCGGTCAAAGCCGACCTCCTGTTGCTGATGGACGCCCAGGCCAGGTCCGGCGCCAAGCTGATCGTCGGCACCGCCGGCCAGGCCGGCGGCGACCCCAATGTGGACTGGACCCTCGACATCGTCCGCGAAATCGCCCGGGAGAAAGGCTACCGGCCGAAGATCGCGGTCATCCGCTCCGAGCAGACGGCCCAGACCGTGAAGGCCAAGCTCCGCGCCGGCCGGATCAAGCCGCTGGCGCCGCTAGGCGAACTGGACGAGGCGACGGTCGACCAGTGCGCCCGCATCGTCGCCCTGATGGGTCCGGAGCCCTATGTGGCCGCCCTCGAGCAGGGGGCGGACATCGTCATCGGCGGCCGCAGCACCGATCCGGCGGTGCTGGCGGCCTTCCCGATCTGGAAGGGCGCGCCGGCCGGGGCCTCGTGGCATGCAGGCAAGACGGGGGAGTGCGGCGCCCAGTGCTCCACGGGCGCCGAGCGCGGCTCGGGCGTCTACATCACCGTCGACGCCGGAGGGTTCGAGGTCGAGCCGCTGCTTCCCGGCAACCGCTGCACGGTCCACACCGTCTCGGCCCACATGCTCTACGAGAACAAGAACCCGTTCCAGCTGTTCGAACCGGGCGGCATGCTCGACGTCAGCGGCGCACGCTACGAGCAGGTGACGGAGACCCGGGTGCGGGTCACCAACTCGATCTGGAATCCGCAGCCCTACACCATGAAGCTGGAAGGGGCCGCCGGCGGCGCCTATCAGACGATCATGATCGTCGGCATCGTCGATCCGCTGGTGCTGGCCAACCTCGACCTGTTCCACGACAAGATGCAGCGCGCCTTGACCCGCCGGATCCAGCGGGCTCTGGGGGCGGCTGCGGGCGAGTTCGACGTCTCCCTGCGCATCTACGGCTGGAACGCGGTGTCGGGGCGCCCCGTCCCCAAGGACGCGCCGCCGCCGCGGGAGGTGGGCGTGCTGTGCGTGATCACCGCCCAGACCCAGGACCTGGCCAACCAGATGGCGAAGGCCTGCAATCCCTATTTCTTCCACCTGCCCATCGACGACGACGTCGAGATGCCGAGCTACGGCTTCCCCTGGACCCCTGCCGAGGTGCCAAGGGGGCAGGTCTACGAATTCAAGCTCAACCATGTGGTCGAGGTCGATCACCCGCTCGAGCTGGTCCGTTTCGAGTGGGCCGACCTGGCCGCCGAAGGCGCAAGACAGGAGGAGGGGGCTCATGCCTAAGCTGAAGGACGTCTGCCCGCGCGTGCGCTCCAAGGTGGCCGGCCCGTTCTGGGTGACCATCGATCTCTTCTTCGACAGCCGCGAGGCCTACAACCGCCATCACGACGATCCGGCGATCCAGCCGCTCTCCGTCGCTCAGGTCTACGGAGTCGATCCGGCGCTGGTGGCGATCTATCAGGTCCCCGACCTGCACATGGTCAAGATCTCCTATCCGCGTCCAACGGCGCAGGGGGGCGTGGTGGAGCGCGACCTGCACTCCGGCCAGCAGTACGTCTATCTTCTGGACGTGGAGATGCGCTGACCGATCAGCCGACGTCGCGGCCCGTCGTCTTGACCGCCACGGCGTCGCTCGCCGCCGCCGGGCCGCCGGCCGGTCCGGCGATGCCCAGGCGCCGGGCGGCCCAGCCGAGGGTGGGCCCCTGAACCAGCGACGAGGCGAGCACGACGAAGAAGGTGATGTTGAAGATGGTCTCCGCGTTGGGCGCGCCCGCCACGACGGGGAAGGTGGCCAGGACGATCGGCACCGCACCGCGCAGACCCGCCCAGGACACGAAGACCAGCTCCTTCAGGCTGAACCGGCGGAACGGCAGAAGGCATGCAAAGACGCTGATCGGCCTCGCCAGCAACATCAGGATCGCGGTGATCGCAAGGCCGAGCCCCGCCACCTGCGGCAGTTGCGAGGGGAACACCAGGAGCCCGAGGATCAGGAACATCACCACCTGGCCGAGCCAGGCGACCCCATCCTGGAACAGCTTCACCGCGCGGCTCATGGGGAAGCTCTGGTTCCCCGCCACGATGCCGGCGAGATAGGCGGCGAGGAAGCCGTTGCCCTGCAGTACGCCGGCGAGGCCGAACGCCAGGAAGCCGGCGGCCACGGACACCACCAGGGCCAGGCCGCCGGTCCGAAGCCTGGAACGCCGCATATAGCCTGCAAACCCGTAGCCCACCGCAGCGCCGACGGCCGCGCCGACGGTCATCTGCAGCACGAAGCTGGACCCGAGGCTCAGGAGCGGGGTTGCGGGCGCGGCGATGAACACCAGCATGGCGCCCACCAGGAAGATGGCCATCGGGTCATTCGACCCGGATTCGAACTCGATAAGGCTCTGAATGTCCGCCTTGAGGCCAAGCCCCTGGGTTCGCATCACCGCGAACACCGCGGCTGCGTCGGTCGAGCCGATGATCGCGCCCAAGAGAAGGCCGCTCACGAGGTCGAAGCCGAGCAGCAGCACGCTCGCCAGCGCCATGACCCCGGCGCTGATCGCCACGCCCACGGTGGCCAGAACCAGGGCGGGCGAAGCGACCTTCCGGACCGCCGCCCACGAGGTGTCGAGCCCGCCGGAGAAGAGAATGAAGAGCAGGGCGCCGGCCCCGATGGTTTGCGCGAGCCCGTACTCGGCGAAGGCGATCCCGCCGAGGCCGTCTGATCCCGCGATCATCCCCAGGCCCAGGAACCCGATCAGGGCGGGCACGCCGAAGCGGCTGGAGAGGGTTCCGGCGACAACCGTCGCTGCGAGAAGGATTCCGAGGAGCAGGAAAGCGAAATTCTGGTCGACAGGCATCCCGCCAAGCGTCGCCCACAGGGCGCCGTCACGCAATGGAGGTTGGGCGAGGATCGCGATTTGGAGGCGGAGGCCGCAGCGGGACGCGAGCGCGCTGCAACGACAGATCCAAATATCGCCTAAGGAAGATTATCGGAAATTTCTGACGCCGTATGCTTGGCCCAGCTCGCTCAGAGCGCCGGAAAGATCGTGACCCACCGCCAGTTGCTCACCGCCGCCTGGGGGGCCGCACGCAAGCAGGACGTGTAGTGCCTGGGGGTCTTCGTCAGCCAGCTGCGCCAGAAGATCGAACCCGATCCCACCACGCCGAGCCTCATCCTGACGGAGCCTCAGGTCGGCTACAGGTGGATGGGCGGATAAGGCGCCCCTTGAAGGTATAGCAGTTCTCCGCCCTCCCCTGACGCCGCCTGCCGGGCACCCTGTGAAATACGTGACTCCGCCGCCCGATTGGTTCGCGAGGCGCCTATCACAGACGTCTGCAGCGTCGCCAGCTGCGTGAACGGCGACGTCGTGGGTGTCCAGAACAGCTTGGCTGCACAACGGCTTCGGAGTGGCCAATGCCGCTCAAACCCTGTGTCGTTAACGTTGAGCAAGAACGTCGGCGCCGACCGCCTAGTCTTTAGTATTCTTTCGGAACCACGCAATAACGTTATTATTTCCACGGAACCCTCAATCTATAGCTCACCCACCCGCTCCAGGCGAGCGGGTTGCCGCGTCAATCGTCACCTTGATCTCAGTCAACAGCCACACTCCACCTCTGGGAGTAACCTGTCCGCGTTTCTTCAACAGGGGGGAAGCGATGGTGCTCGGGACCCTGACACCTGTGCGGCCAATGAGATGGTGGAGCGGCGCGCTGTTGGCGACAGCCTTCACGGTGCTGGCCGGTGCGTGCCGCACCGTCGCCGGAAGCCTTCTGGCCGCGGAAGCGCCTTACCTGGCGTTCATCGCCGCCGTGCTGCTTTCCGCCGTCGTCGGCGGCCTCTCGGCCGGCGCCGTCGCCTCAGTGCTGGGCGGACTGGTGGCCAACTGGCGATTCGTCGGGACCCCCACGAGTCTTGAGTTTAGCGGCAGCCATCTGTGGGATCTGGTAATCTTTCTGGTTGTCTCAGGTTCTATCGTGCTGGTCGCCGGAACGATGAGCGCTGCGCTCCGGCGAGAGGCGAAGCTTGCGGACGAGCTCGCCATGGTCAGTCGCGAGTACAAGCACAGGGTGATCAACGTGCTGACCGTAGCCGAGGCCCTGGCCCGTCAGACGGGACGCCACGCCCGGACAGCGGAGGAATTCCAGCGCGGACTGCTCGACCGGCTGCAGGCCTTGGCTCGCGCGCAGAGCCTGCTACTTGAGAAGCATGGCCAGCCGGTCCCCCTGGCGCCCCTCGTCGACAAGATTCTCTCCCCCTACAATATCGAAGCGCGTCTCGACGGGATTCCCACGACGCCCGACGTGAAGGTGCACCCCAGCCACGCGGTGACTCTGGCCCTGCTGCTCAACGAACTGGCCACCAACGCCACCAAGTATGGCTCCCTCTCCGTGCCGGAAGGACGGCTACGCCTTACCTGGCTCAGATGCCCGCGAGGCGTGACGCTGACCTGGAAAGAGTTGCAGGGTCCGCCCGTGACCCCGCCGCAACGCACTGGCTTTGGTTCAAAGCTCTTCAAGGCCGGCTTTGCGCAATCCGGCGGCTCCCTGAACCTCAACTACGAGCCAGATGGGCTGCGATGTCAGATGAGATTGCCCTGCATCTGAAGCCGGCGCAGCGGCCGACGGGCTGCGCCGACTGCATCGGTCCCGTAGCTTGTTGCGCCAAATGCTCGCCAAGAACGCTTGCCGGCGCTAGCGTTGTAAGTGCGAATTGAGCAGATCTAGCCAGATGTCTGCTCGGCCGCTGCGGGAGCGCCCGGACCTTATCTCTGGCGAGCGACGGTGGCGCGGCACGGTTGCAGATTGAGCGGGAGGATGTCGCGTGCGCGTCGCAGTCTTCAGCGCAAGGCCCTATGATGAGCGGTTCCTGCACGAGGCGAACCTCGCGATCGGCCACGAACTGACCTTCTTCGAGACTCGCCTTTCGGCTCAGACTGTCGATCTGGTTTGCGGCTTCGAGGTCATCTGCGCCTTCGTAAACGATGAGCTCGACGCCGAGGTGCTTCGCCGGGCGCAGGAACACGGTGTTCGGCTCGTCGCCCTCCGCGCTGCGGGTGTGAATAATGTCGACCTGAGGTCGGCGGCCCAGCTTGGCCTGACCATCGCCCATGTGCCGGCCTATTCACCGCACGCAGTCGCCGAACACACGCTCGCCCTGATCCTGACCCTGAACCGCAAGACCCACCGCGCCTATAATCGGGTTCGCGAAGGCAACTTCGCGCTCGACGGCCTGCTTGGTTTTGATCTGCATGGAAAGTGCGCTGGCGTGGTTGGCGCAGGCGCCATCGGAGGGATCGTCGCCCGCTTGCTGTCCAGCTTCGGCTGCCGCGTGGTCGTCAGCGACCCAAGCCCGAACCCCGCGCTCGCCGCAGCCGGCATAGAACGGGTGTCGCTGGAGGAACTGTTCGCCGCCGCGGACATCGTCTCATTGCACTGCCCGCTGGTTCCCGCCACTTACCGGCTGATCAACGCCCAAACCATCATGCAGATGAAGCCTGGCGTAATGCTCGTGAACACCAGCCGCGGCGGGGTGATCGACACCCGAGCCGTCATCGCAGCGCTGAAAAGCGGCGCGATCGGCAGCTTGGCCGTCGACGTCTACGAGGAAGAAGGGGGCCTCTTCTTCGATGATCGCTCGCAGGAGATCATCAGCGACGACGTCTTCGCACGGCTCCTCACCTTTCCGAACGTGCTCGTCACCGGACATCAAGGTTTCTTCACGACCGAAGCGCTCAGCGCCATCGCCGAGACCACCTTGGCTAACATCTCCGCGTTCGAGGCGTCGGGCCAGCCGCTCCACCAGGTCCCCGCTCCCCCGCACGCGGCCGCGGGGTGACCTGCATCGGTGTCTACGCTCCTCGCCGCCGCGCCGCTGGTCTCGGTCGTCGCCCTAATGCTGGCTCTGCGGTGGCGCGCGGCGACCGCTGGGGCGGTCGGGTTGATCCTGGCGGTCCTCATCGCACTCGCAGCCTTCGGCCTGGGCGAGACGAGACTGCCCCGGTTCGGGCCGGCTGGCGCGCTGGCCGCGACGGGCGTCGAAGCATTGCACCTGAGCTTTACGGTGCTCTGGATCGTGTTTCCCGCCTTGGCGATCTATGAACTGCAGAATCGGACAGGCGCGCTGGCGAAAATCCGCGACGCGCTCAGCCGGATCTCTACGCGGTCGCGGACGCAGGTCATCCTCGTGGCTTGGTTCTTTGGGCTCTTCATGGAAGGCGCCGCAGGCTTTGGCGCGCCGGTGGCCCTCGTCGCTCCGCTCCTGGTAGGCCTCGGCCACGATCCGGTGCGCGCCGTCGTTCTGGCGCTGGTCGGTCATGCCGCAGGGGTGGCGTTCGGCGCGCTCGGCACACCGGTTCTGACGCAGGCTGGGCTGTTGGCCGATCCGGCGCCGGCCCTGGCGGCGGAGACGGCGATCGCCACTTGCTTTACCGGCGTCGGCCTGCTCGCCGCGCTCGTGTGGCTCGCCGGGCCCCGGCCGCCCACGCCGGGAGACGTGGCCATGGGAGCGGCCGCCGGCCTTTGCTTCTTCCTTCCCTATATCGCCTTGGCGTTCCTCGCCGGCCCAGAACTGCCGACCATCGGCGCAGCTCTTATAGGCGGCGGCGCGTTCGCTCTTATCGCCCGGCAGAAATCGGCCGACGCCCCGCCGCTCTCGGGGCGCGAACTTGTCGTGCCGCTGGCGCCTTACCTGATCATTGTGGGGCTGATCGGCATTACCCGCCTGCCGCCGGGGGCCAGCGAGGCGCTGCGTTCGTTCGAATTCGCCTGGAGCCTGGGCGGGCCCTTCCGTGGCGCCTTCCAACCACTCTACCACGCCGGGACCATGCTCGCGGCCGGCTTCCTGATCGGCGGCCTTCTGCAATCGAAAGATGGAAGGATTCTAGCGGCCGCCGCCGCCGCAGCAGCCCGCCGGCTTGGTCCCGTGGCGCTCGCCCTGCTCGTCATGCTCTACCTCTCGCGTGTCATGGTCCATGGCGGCCTGATCGCAGAGCTGGCGGGCGCCGCCTTGGTGGTGGGCGGCCTATGGCCGCTGCTCACGCCGCTTCTCGGCGCCGTCGGGTCGTTCGTGACCGGTTCGGCGACGGCCTCGAACATCTTGCTCACTCCGTTCCAAGTCGGCGCGGCCGAAGCCCTCGACCTTCCGGTCACAAGCATGGCCGCCGGCCAGGGAGCCGGCGCGGCGGCCGGCAACATGACCTGCCCGCACAACATCATCGCCGGCGCCGCGACGGTCGGCTGCCGTAACCGCGACGCTGAGATTCTACGAATGACAGCGCCTGTCTGCCTGCTCGCCCTTGCGATGGGCGGGCTGTGGCTCTGGCTAAGTCTCAACTGAGATAGAGGAGCGACTGGATGGCGGCGTGGGGCCTTGTTGGCGACATTGGCGCAACGAACGCGCGCTTCTCACTGGTCGCGCCTGACGGCTCCATCGAGGAACCGGTGGTGTTCGCCTCGGGCCTCTATCCCGACATTGGCGACGCGATCCGCGAGTTCCTCGAAATGAGAGCGAGCATAGCGTCCCCCACGTCCGCCGTCCTGGCGATCGCCGGGGCCGTGCAGGGCGGTCAGGCGGTGATGACCAATCATCCGTGGCGCTTTTCCGTGGACGCCCTGAGAGATCGCCTCCGGCTGCAACGCCTGCGCGTCGTCAACGACTTCGCAGCCAACGCACTGGCCATCCCCCACCTGAGGGAGGAGGAGTTCCTGCAGATTGGCGAGGGCGCGCCGGCCCCCGCTACGCCTATCGCCGTCCTGGGCCCCGGCACCGGCCTCGGCATGAGCCTGCTTATGCCGGCTAAGGGAGGCTTTGAGGCGTTTCCCAGCGAAGGGGGCCATGTGACCATGGCGGCCTCTAGTCCCCGTGAGGCGGCCGTCCTGGAGGTCGTGCGCGAGCGCTACGGTCATGCCTCGGCCGAGCGGGTGCTTTCGGGGCCCGGACTGGTCAACCTCTATGAGGCGATCGGCCATCTGGATGACGCGCCGAGACAGGCGCTCTCACCGAAGGAGATTACCGAAACTGGTGCGACGGGGACCAATCCTCAAGCGCAGGAGGCGACCACGATGTTCTGCGCCATGCTGGGGACAATCGCCGGAAACCTGGCCCTGACGCTTTGCGCCGAAGGAGGCGTCTATATCGCCGGCGGCATCGCGCCCAAGCTTGGAGAGCGGTTTGCACGGTCGCAGTTCCGGGCGCGCTTCGAATCCAAGGGCCGCTTCGAGACCTACCTGCGCAGGATCCCGACCTTCCTGATCACACGCCCCTTGCCCGCCCTGCTGGGCGCCGCAACGCTCCTCGACTCTGAATAGATGCCGAAGCCCACGCGGAGATGTCATCGCCGCCGGACCCCGCGTGGATGACAGGCTCGAGCTGAAGCAGCATTGTAGCTTTTCCAGCCGCACCAAGAGGGCGGCCAGTTCGGAGGTGGGGGCTCATGGTTGATAACGAAGAGGTCATCCGCGAGTTCATCGCCGCCTGGTCACGCCTGGATCCGGCTGAACTCGCCAGCTTCTTCGCGGAAGACGGCGTCTACCACAACATTCCCGCGAGTCCGATCCAGGGCCGCCAGGCCATCGAGGGCTTCATCGCAGCCTTCATCAAGCCCTGGACCGCCACCGAATGGGACCTGATCAGGATCGCCGCCTCCGGGAACCTGGTCTTTGCCGAGCGATTGGACCGGACGCGGCTGGGGGAACGCAAGGTCGACCTTCCCTGCTGCGGCGTGTTCGAACTGGAAGCCGGCAAGATCAAGGTCTGGCGCGACTATTTCGACATGCGAACCTACATGGCGGGGATCGGCGCCTAGGGCGGGACAATCACAGGCGCGCAGCCTCGCCGGGGCCAGCCGGCACCGTCGAGCGCTTCGCGTGAGACGCCCGGGCCCAGGTCGAAGCTGGCGTCCCCCGGAGTCACTCGACGTCGACGGCGCCCAACAGCATGGAGACGTGCCCCTCGCCCCACATGGGCAGGACGAGCCGCTCGTAGCCTCCGGCGCCTTCACGGCGATAGAAGGTCGGCTTGCTGCATTCGACAGTCACCGAGCATTGACCGCGCAGGAAGGCATGAGGTGGCGGCAGGTCCACATCGTCGAGGAACAGGCCGCTCAAGTCCTTTCCGCCGACACGTTCGCCCACCACTCCAAAGCGGAAGCGCTCGGGCTTGCGGAACACGTCGATCAGGAACAGCCGGTCGGCCAAGTCCGGGAGGTCGGAAAGTCTAGCGTCGTCCCAGAAGGGGATTTCCGCCGAACCGCGCAGCAGGCTTTTCCAATAGGCAAGGACGCGCGCGAGGTCGGGCGAGTGCCGGCTGGCAAGCGAGAAGGGATGCTTCATGGCGCAGGTTCCACATGTTGGGATCGCGAAGGGGCGGACATCCTTGCGAATACGCGTCTACGCTAAATGCTGGCCTTGACCGCGGTCAAACGCAGGTCTCCACCCCGCTGATTGACGTTGCTCAAGGCCCGTGCGGCCCGAATTGTTAGGGACAAAGCATGCCTTTGATCCTGACCCTGACCCCCAATCCCGCGGTCGACGTCTCCACCTCGGTCAAGCGCGTCGAACCCGACCACAAGCTGCGCTGCGCAGCGGAGAGCCGAGATCCGGGCGGCGGCGGTGTCAATGTCGCACGGGTCGTCAGGCGGCTCGGGGCGGAGGCGGTCGCCGTCTACCCGAGCGGCGGCGCAGCAGGTCAGATGCTGGAGCCGCTGGTCGCGCGCGAGGGGGTCGGCAGCCTTGTCGTACCCGTGAGCGGAGAGACGCGCGAGAACTTCACGGTCCAGGACATGACGACGGGCGAGGAGTATCGCTTCGTCCTGCGAGGGCCGCGCCTGCGCGACAGCGAGTGGATGGATTGCCTGAAGGCGCTCGCCGGCTTCGAGCGCAAACCGGACTTCATCTGCGCCAGCGGCAGCTTGCCGCCGGGGGCGCCGGAGGACTTTTACGCACGCGTCGCCGAAATCGCCGAGATGAAAGGCGTTCCTTTCGTGCTCGACACCTCGGGTCCGGCCCTCAAAGCTGCGCTCGGCGAGCGGATATTCCTGATCAAACCCAATCTGCGGGAACTTCGCGAACTGGCGCCCGGCGCCCTCGACGAGGAGGCTTCGCTCATCGCCGCATGTCGCCAGCTCATCGCCGGCGGGCGGCTGAAGATGGTGGCTCTCAGCCTCGGCTCGCAAGGCGCTCTTCTCGTAACCGCCGACGAAGCCTGGCGCGCGCCAGCGTTGCCGATCCGCCCCGCCAGCACGGTCGGCGCGGGCGACAGCTTCCTGGGCGCCATGGTCTGGGCGCTCGCCGCCGGCAAACCTGTGGAAGCGGCGCTCGCCTATGGCGCAGCGGGCGGCGCGGCCGCCCTGCTCACCCACGGCACCGAACTGTGCCGCGCAGGCGACGTCCACCGCCTGGTGCAGGACGTGGCCGTCGAAAAGATCGCAACCCCCTAAGTCGGGGGCGCAGGGCCTTCGACCCGCTTCGCGCCGCCCATGGCGACCTCAGCCACGACGGGCCGCGGCCTCTCCATTCATAACTTCAGACCCAGCGGCCTGGTCCTTCGGTGCGAACAGGATTTGGAAGTGCACCCGCGCCAGCAGGTCTTTGAGGCTGACGACGCCGACCAGGACGCCCTCCGGAGTTGTCGCGAGCAGGTAAGGCCGCCCCCGTCGCAGTACTTGCTGAAGGGCCTCGGCCGCGCTTTCGCCAGGGTCAATGCAGTCGGCCGGGTCCAGCGGCGCGCAGATGTCGGCCACCCGCGTTCGGGCCCACTCCGCATTGGGCGTCTTCAGGATCCGGCGCGGCTCAAGCACCCCGACTAGACGCGCGCCCTGAACGACGGGGTAGACGCCATGCCGCGTGTCATAGAGTTCGCCCGCCACGAATTCGGCCAGAGTCATATCGGCCTGGGCGACGTCGACCGGCCGGCTCATCAAACGCGCGACGGTGAGGCCGGCGAGGACGCGCCGCGCCTGCTGCTCCGCGGTGGTCGAGCGGGCCGCCGAGCGAATGAACATCCCAATCAGAATCCACCAGAGCCCGCCCAGATGGCCGGTGAGGGTCGCCACCGCGCCCAGCACGATCATCGCGGCGCCGAAGGCCTCGCCCGCTCCCGCCGCCATGCGGGTGGCGCGGTCGCGATCGCCCATCGCCTTCCAGAGGCCGGCGCGCAAGACGCGGCCGCCGTCCATCGGAAAGGCCGGAATGCTGTTGAAAACCGCTAGGACAAGATTGAGCGTGGCGAGAAAGCCAAGTGCGCCCGCTAGGATCGGACGGCCGCCCGCCAGGTCCAACCATCCGGCCATCGAGCCCACCGCCCAGGCGATCGCAAGGCTCGCCAGCGGCCCGGCCACAGCCATCGCGGCCTCCGCCCCTGGCGACTTCGGTTCGTCCTTCAGTTCGGCGACGCCGCCGAACAGGAAGAGCGTGATCCGCTCCACCCTGATGCCTAAGGCTCGGCCCGTCAGGGCATGAGCCATTTCGTGAGCCACGACCGAGATCGAAAGGCCGACCACCGCCACGAGAGCCATCAGCCAGTATGAAGATCGCGGCAAGCCCTCATAGAGCAGCGGCAACGAGCCGGCGGCCAGCGACCAGGCCACAAGGCCGGCCACAAGAAGCCAGCTGACGTGAACCCCGACGGGGATGCCGAAGAGCTTCAATCGGAAAAGGACTCCGGTGTCGACGCTCTCCATCGGCGGCTCCTTGTTCGCTGCACGCACCCCTTCGCCCCTCCTCCAGCTTGCGCGGAGTCAATCGTCTGCGAGTTCGGCTTCAGCCTCGGCCACGACAGTCAGAGTCTTCGGAACCGAGGAGGGATTGACGCTGATCGAATGTACGCGGAGCGCCGCCAGGAAGGCCGCGATCTCCGGATAGGTGGCTGGCGCCTCTCCGCATATCCCCACCTGCCGCCCGTTGCGGCGCGCGCCGAGCACAGCCTGGCGCAGCATCTCCAGAACCCCTGGATCGCGTTCATCGAAGTCGAAGGCCACGATCTCAGAGTCGCGGTCGACCCCTAGGACGAGTTGGGTGAGGTCGTTGGAGCCGATTGAGAAGCCATCGAAGAGCTCGGCGAAGGCGTCGATCTGGATCACGTTGTTGGGGATCTCGCACATGACGTAGATTTCGAGCCCCCCGTCGCCGCGCCGCAGGCCGCGGTCGGCCAGGGCGTCGAGGACGCGCCTGGCCTCATCGACGCGGCGGCAGAACGGCACCATGACTTTCACATTGGTCAGGCCCATGGTCTCGCGGACTCGCAGCAAGGCTTCGCATTCGAGGGCGAAGCCGTCCGCATAACGGGGGTGGGCGTATCTCGCCGCTCCGCGGAAGCCGAGCATGGGGTTCTCCTCGGCCGGCTCGAAGGCCGCGCCGCCGAGCAGCTTGGCGTACTCGTTTGTTTTGAAGTCGGAGAGCCGCACGATCACCGGGCGCGGGTAGAAGGCCGCCGCAATGACGCCGACGCCTTCGCTGAGCAGCCGTACGAAACGGTCCCTGGGCGATGCGTCGACGCCGGAAAGCCGCTCGATCGTCTTGCGCTCGGCCGCGTCCGCGACCTGTTCGGGATGGGCGGCGGCCATCGGGTGCACGCCGATCTGCTCGCCGATAATGAATTCCAGCCGCGCCAGCCCGACACCCGCAGACGGCAGGAGGGCCGTCCGAAAAGCCAGATCCGGCTGGGCGAGGTTGACCATGATCTTGGTTTTCGGCTGCGGCAGAGTTTCCAGGGCCAGACGCTCGACCTCAATGGGCAGGACGCCTTCATAGACGACCCCCGTCTCCCCTTGGGCGCAGGAGACGGTGACCTCGACCCCCTCGGCGAGGCGCGCGGTGGCGTCGTGCGCCCCGACGACAGCCGGGACGCCCAGCTCGCGCGCGACGATCGCCGCATGACAGGTCCGTCCACCCTGGTCGGTCACGATAGCTGCGGCGATCTTCATGGCCGGCAGCCAGTCGGGGCTGGTGGACGTCGCCACCAGCACCTCGCCGGCCCGGAAGGCCCGGAGGTCGGCGGCGTTCTCGATCCGGCGGACGCGCCCGCTGGCGGCCTTTTCGCCGACCGCCTTGCCCGACGCGAGCACCTGCCCCCCGCCCTTGACGCGATAGGTTTCGAAGGTCGAGGGACTCCGTCGAGAGGCCACAGTCTCCGGGCGGGCCTGAAGGATGTAGAGGCGGCCGTCGCGCCCGTCCCGGGCCCATTCGATATCCATGGGGGTCGGCGAGCCTGCGCGGGTCGAATAATGATCCTCGATCCGCATCGCCACCTCGGCCAGGTCCAGCACCTCTGCGTCGGACAGGCAGAAGCGTTCGCGATCGGCCCGCCGCACGGGATGGGCCCTGAGCTCGCCGTTACGGGCGTGGGCCAGTCGCGTCTGTTTGGAGCCCAAGGCGCGCCTTAACACAGCACGATAGCCTTGTTGCAGGGTCGGCTTATGCACATAGAACTCGTCGGGCGCGACGCGCCCCTGCACGATGTTTTCGCCCAGCCCGTAGACTGCGGTCAGGTAGACCACCTCGCGGAAGCCGCTTTCGGTGTCGAGGGTGAAGGTCACCCCGCTCGCGCCCCTATCGGCATCGACCATGGCCATTACAGCCACCGACAGCGCCACCTTGAAGTGGTCGAACCCGTTGTTCTGTCGATAGACGATCGCCCGGTCGGTGAAGAGCGAGGCGAAGCAGCGGCGGCAGGCTTCCACCAGGGCCGCCTCGTCGCCAACGTGCAGAAAACTATCGTGCTGGCCCGCAAAGCTTGCGTGGGGCAGGTCCTCGGCGGTCGCTGAACTGCGCACCGCCACCCTCAGGCCCTGGCCGCATCGCGCCTTCAAGGTCCGGAACGCCGCACCGATCTGGGATCTTAGGGCCTCACCGCCGGTCGCCTCATAGACAATGGCGCGGGCCGCCTCCCCCACGGACGCCAGACTTCCCACGTCGTTGACATCGAAACCCGCGAACAGGTCGGTAAGCTTCGCCCAACCACCGGCTTGCGTGAGCGCGTCGCGATAAGCCTCTGCGGTAAGCGCAAAGCCGTCCGGCGTGCTGACCGGCGTAGCCTTCAGGAGCCGGTAAAGCTCGCCCAGGGAGGCGGTCTTGCCGCCGACGAGCGCGATGTCGTCAAGGCCCAGGTCCTCGAACCAACGAACATAGGAGAGTCGGTGATCCGTGGGGCGATCGGCGCGGGTCGAGATGTCCATGGGGCGTCTCCGGAAATCCGCCCCAGACCATTCCCGCCCAGCCCCCGGTCCGCCTTGACACCGGTCAAGATGCTTCGGACCGGCCGTTGACGCCGATCAAGGCGCCCACTCGGAGCTCGCCTAGCTTTCCTGCAAGCTTGATTGCTTCAGGAGGCCCCTGATGAGCGCCGGTCTTGCGGTCTTCGACACGACCGTTCAGCAGTCCAACGAATGGCTCAAACTGGTGGAGGCGCGGCTGAAGCCGTGTGATCGACAGCAGGCCTACGGGGCATTGCGGGCCGTGCTCCATGTCCTGCGCGATCGCCTCCCGCCCGAGGCTGTGCTGGGCCTCTCGGCCCAACTCCCCATGCTGCTGCGCGGGCTCTATCTGGAGGGGTGGCGCAGCGCGGACGGACCGAGCGATCTGCGCTCGCTCCAGGACTTCGCCGATGCGGTGGCCGAACGCCTGCCGCCGGCGTTCCCGCGCCAGCCCAACGAGGCGGCCGAGGCGGTGTTCGCGGCGCTCGCCGCCCGCCTGGACCCCGGAGAGGTGCGCAAGATCATCGAGCATCTGCCCACGCCGCTCCGGCGCGCCTGGCCGACCGAACACCAGGTCGCCTGAAGGCCGCACCTCACGCCTTTGCCTTCGTCAATGAGGTTTCATTCCATGCAGATCCCTTTGCAGATCACCTTCGAGGGAGGACTCGAGGCGAGCGAGTCCCTACGCCAGCGGATCGAACGGGAGGCCGAAAAGCTTGAACGCTTTCACGACAAGATCACCTCCTGTCGGGTCGCGGTGATCGGGCGAGGCGGTCGTCGCCGGCATGGCGATCTCTACGCCGTCCGGCTTCAGATCACCGCGCCGGGCGAATCCGACGTGATGATCGATCGCAATCCTCCCGCCGATCATGCGCATGAAGACGCCTTCGTCGCGGTGCGGGACGCCTTCGCTGCCGCGCGCCGACGGCTACAGGACCGCAGGCGGCGAATGCAGGGGGTGGTCAAGACCCATGAGTCGCCGCTGACCCGCGGACGCGTCGTCCGGATCTTCACCGAAGAGGCATACGGATTTCTCGAAACCGAGAACGGGCGCGAGGTCTATTTCCACCGCAACGCCCTTCTCAATGGCGACTTCGAGCGCCTCGCGGTGGGCGATAGGGTCCGGTTCGCCGAGAGCGAAGGGGAAATGGGCCTCCAAGCGTCCACAGTACATGTGGCCCGAGGGCGCCGCTCCCAATCCGCCGATCGCCGGGGCGCCCCCTTTTAGAGGGGGCGCCTCAAGCTACGAACCTAATCGTCCGCAGGCATCGGTCGACGGCGCCCTGTCAGGGTGTCCCTCAGGTTCGGCGTCCCCCGGCGCCGCGGACTCGCCGATGCGCCGGCCTCCCGGGGCATGCGCCGACCTGCGATAAGCGCCGAACCTGCTCGTAGGTCGGCTCCTTAGAAGCACCGCCGTTTCGACCGGCGGAGCTCCGACCCAGAAGAAACTCGCGCCTGGGCTTCTCTGCCAATTGCGCCCTTGCCCTCCGCTGACCCGCAGGAAAAGCTGTCGCCGAACAGACCGGGCGAAGATTCCGGCGGCTTTCGGGAGGAAGACATGGACCGGTCCGGCGGCGGGGCTGGCGCGCGCGGCGACTACGGCCTGCTTGCGCTGCTCACCCTGATGAACGTGCTGAACTTCGTCGATCGGCAACTGCTGGCCAGCTTCGCCAACTTCATCGTGCCCGATCTGGGCTTGTCCAACACCGAGTTCGGCCTGCTGACGGGCCTGGTCTTCATCGTCTTCTACGCCGTCGCCGGCCTGTTCATGGGCGCGCTCGCCGACATGGTGAACAGGCCGCGGCTGATCGCGCTCGCCATGCTGACCTGGAGCGCGCTCACCGCCGCCTCCGGCCTGGCGCGGAACTTCGTCACCCTGGCGATCCCGCGGGTCTTCATCGGCATCGGGGAATCGGCGCTGACGCCGACCGCCATGTCGCTGCTCGCCGACCGGTTTCCGCCGGCGCGACTGGGGTTTGCGGCGGGATTCTACTATATGGGCGTACCCATCGGCGTGGGCGTGAGCCTGCTGGTCGCAGGCGTCCTGGGCCCAGCCATCGGCTGGCGCAACTGCTTCTTCCTGCTGGGCGCGATCGGCGTGCTGTTCGCCTTCGTGGTGTTCCGGGTCAAGGAGACGCGGCCGGCGCGCAAAGGCCTCGCCGCCCAGGATCGGGGGCCGGGTCTGCGGGCGCTGATCGGCATATTCCTGAAGGCCCTGAAGGCCTCCCCTGCCCTGCAGCTGACCATCCTGGGCGGGGTGTGCGTGCACTTCGTGCTGGGCGCGGCCGCCTTCGATCAGCTGTGGTTCGTGCAGGAGCGCGGCTTCGAGCGCGCCGAGATCGCAGTGATCACCGGGATCATCGCCTGTTTCGCCGGGGTGGCGGGCAACCTGTTTGGCGGCCTGGCCAGCGACCGCTGGGTGGCCGCGACCGGCCAGAGCCGCACCATGTTCATGGTCTGGCTGCTCGCCGCGCTCCTGCCCATCAACCTCACCTACCGGCTGATCGACCCCGGCAATCCGCTCTTCTGGTTCTGCGTAGTAACCGCCTTCTTCCAGCTCGGCGCCTTCTACGGCCCGACCTTCTCGGCGGTGCAGGAGCTTTGCCCGCCGCAGGTCCGCTCCACGGTCGTGGCCTTCTACATCATGGCGCTGAACGTGGTCGGCTTGGGGCTTGGCATCACCGGCAGCGGGATCATGGTGGACGCCCTGATCGCGCGCGGGATCGAGGCGCCCTACAGCTGGACGCTCTTCTCCTTCACCCTGCTCTCTGCGCTCGCCATCCCCTGCTACTTCGCCGCCGCGCGGCTGTCGCGGCGGGCGGCGTCTGCGACCTGACGCGGGGTGACGCTTGAAGGCCGGACGGCGGCTGATAGGCTTTCCTGAACAACGATAAGTCTGCGCGAGGAAGCCCCGTGACCCTGCCCAAGGCCTGCATCATCGGCGCCGGCTGCTCCGGCTTCACCACCGCCAAGCGGCTGAAGGACGCGGGCGTCCCCTACGACTGCTTCGAGATGTCCGACGAGATCGGCGGCAACTGGTACTACAAGAATCCGAACGGCCTTTCGGCCTGCTACGAGAGCCTGCATATCGACACCTCGAAGTGGCGCCTGGCCTTCGAGGACTTCCCGGTTCCCGCCGACTGGCCCGACTTCCCGCATCACGCCCAGCTCTTCCAGTACTTCAAGGACTATGTGGCCCATTTCGGCCTGCGCGAGACCATCACCTTCAACACCGCCGTGGAGAGCGCCCGCCGCAACGCCGAGGGTCTTTGGGAAGTCCGGCTTTCCACCGGAGAAACCAGGACTTACGACGTTCTCTTCGTGTGTAACGGCCACCACTGGAGCCCGCGGATCCCCAAATACGAGGGCGAGTTCGAGGGACCGGCCTTCCACAGCCACGCCTATCGCGACCCGTTCGATCCGGTGGACATGCGCGGCAAGAACATCGTCGTCGTCGGCATGGGCAATTCGGCGATGGACATCGCCTCCGAGCTCGCCCAGCGGCCCATCGCCAAGACGCTTTGGGTCTCGGCCCGGCGCGGGGTCTGGGTGCTGCCGAAGTACATGAACGGCAAGCCGGCCGACAAATCCGCCATGCCCGCATGGATGCCGCGCAAGCTCGGCCTGTCCCTGGCCCGCAAGGCGATCAAGAAGGCCATCGGCAATATGGAGGACTACGGCCTTCCCAAGCCCGACCATGAGCCCCTGGAGGCGCACCCTTCAGTCAGCGGCGAGTTCCTGACGCGAGCCGGCTGCGGGGATGTGAGGTTCAAGCCCGCGATACAGCGGCTGGAGGGTCGCAAGGTGCGGTTCGCCGACGGCAGCGTCGAGGACGTGGACGTCATCATCTTCGCCACCGGCTACGACATGCGCTTTCCCTTCTTCGACGATCCGGCCCTGGTTCCCGACGCGGAGCACCGCCTGCCGCTGTTCAAGCGGATGATGAAGCCGGGCGTGCCGAACCTCTTCTACATGGGCCTGGCTCAGCCTTTGCCGACCCTGGTCAATTTCGCCGAACAGCAGGCCAAGCTGGCCGCCGCCTATCTGACCGGCCGCTACCTGCCGCCGCCGCCTGCAGAGATGGAGCAGGTCATTGCGGCCGACGAAGAGCTGCACATGGGGCAGTACTATCGCTCCAAGCGACACACCATCCAGGTGGACTTCAACGTCTATGTGGCCGACCTGATGAAGGAAATCGCTCGCGGCGAGAAGCGGGCCGCAGCGGCCGGCCATGCGCTTCCCGTGCCGGCGCGGGCGCAGGCTGCGCCTGCTGTTCCCGTGTCGGCCTAGCCCGGCAGCTTCAGTTCGCCCCGCGCGATGCGCCCCAACGTCTCGACGAAGAAGGCCGGTTCGGCGGCGGTGACCTTGGCCTCGAGGCTTTCGGGTGTTTCGCCAGCGGCCAGCGGGATGGCGCGGCGGGCGATGGCCGGGCCGTTGTCATAGACCTCGTCCACCAGATGGATGACCACGGCGCTCTCGGCGGCGCCGGCGGCGATCACCGCTTCATGCACGCGGCGGCCGTACATGCCTTCCCCGCCGAAATCCGGCAGGGGGCCGGGATGAATGTTGAGGATGCGGTTGCGGAACCGCGAGAGCGTGGCCGGCCCTAGTCGGCGCAGGTAGCCGGAGAGGACGACGAGGTCGGCGCCGGCTTCGGCCAGGGCCTCGGCGAGGCGGGCGTCGGCGGCCTCGGGATCGGTCTTGGTGGGCAGGACAAGCGTCGGGACGCCATGAGCCTGGGCGAAATCCAGGGCGGGCGCCGCGCGGTTGTTGCTGACCAGCAGGCAGGCGGCGGCCGGCAGGCTTCCGGCCTCGATGGTCTCGACGATGGCGCGGAAGCTGGAGCCGTTTCGCGATGCGAGGAAAGCGATTCTAAGCGGTTCTTTCGTCATGCGAATTGGCCGTCAAGCTCATGTTCGAATCTCAGGCCGTCATAAGCCGGTTCCACGCCGGCCGGCAGGCGACCAGCGAGATCCTCGTAGTCGAGGTCGATATGCATGTTGGTCAGGATCGCGCGGCGCGGGCGGACCCGTTCGATCCACTCCAGCGCCCGCTCAACATGGGCGTGGGTCGGGTGCGGACGCCAGCGCAGGGCGTCGAGGATCCAGACGTCGAGCCCTTCGAGCGCGGAGAAGGCCGCCTCGTCCAGCTCGACCACGTCGCTGGAATAGGCCACGCCCCCGAACCGATAACCGACCGAGCGCACCTGGCCATGATCCTGGTCGAAGCCGAGAACCGGTATGGCGCCGGACGGGCCCTCCACAGCCCAAGCCTCGCCATAGGGCGGCAGGGCGCGAAGGTCGGCGATGGCGGGGTAGCCCCCCTCGCCTTCGAAGACATAGCCGAAGCGCCGGAGCATGGAGGCGGTGGTCGCCGCGTCGGCATGGACGGGAATACGCGCGCGCTGGCGGATGGCGAAGGCGCGGATATCATCGATCCCGTGGGTCTGGTCCGCGTGGTCGTGGGTCAGCAGCACCGCATCCAGCCGCCGGGCGCCAGCCTCCGAGGTCTGCCAGACGAGATCGGGCGAGGCGTCGACGATCAGGGTGGTCTCGGCCTCCGCCGCCTCGCCCCGGCGTCGGACCATCAGCGAGCAGCGTCGGCGCCGGTTCTTGGGATTAGCCGGATCGCACGTGCCCCAGTCGCCGTCGGCGCGCGGCACCCCGCCGGAGGAGCCGCAGCCCAGGATGGTGAACTCCAGCACCCCGGTCATGGGCGCGGGATCCGATCGAAGAGGGCGAAGAAGGCGTCTTCGGTGCGCTGCTCGGCCTCCTCCCGGCTCCAGCCGCGGATCTCCGCCAGCTTGTCGAGCACGGCCGGCAGATAGGCCGGCTCGTTGCGCCGCCCGCGGTGAGGAACCGGGGCCAGATAGGGGCAGTCGGTCTCCAGGATGATCCGGTTGCCTGGCATGTCGGCGATCACCGCGCGGACGTCGTCCGCCGTCCGGAAGGTGGCGATGCCGGAGACCGAGAACCACGCCCCAAGCGCGGCCGCGCGGCGGGCGAGCTCGGCGCCGGAGGTGTAGCAATGCATCAGCAGCTTGAACGGGCCCGCCGAATACTCCTCCTCGAGGATCGCGCCCATGACCTCGTCGGCCTCGCGGGTGTGGACCACCAGCGGCAGGTCCGTCTCGCGCGCAGCGGCCACATGCTGGCGGAAGACCTCGGCCTGCACGTCGCGGGGGCTCAGGTCGTAATGAAAGTCGAGGCCGGTCTCGCCGATCCCCACCACCTTGGGATCGGCCGCAAGGCGCGCCAGCTCCGCGCTGGTCAGGTCCTGGTGATCCTTGGCCTCGTGCGGATGGGCGCCGACGGTGCACCAGATGTCCGCCGCGTCGGCCACGGCCCGCACCTTGGGGAAGTTCGGGATCTTGTCGCAGATGTTGACCATCAGCCCGATCCCCGCGGCCCGGGCCCGTGCGATCACCGCCTCCCGGTCCTCATCGAACTGGGGCGCGTGCAGGTTCACGTGACTGTCGATCAGCATGGCGGGCGATGGTCAGGCGCGCGCGGCGGCGCGCAGTTCGGAGAGGGCGGTGAAGAAGGCGTCCGCGCGATCGAGGTTGAGGGCCTCCACCTCGCGCGGCAGGCGCTGCAGCGTCTCCCACGCCGCGGCCCAGCGATCAAGCCCGCCCGAGCCCGCCTGGGCGTGCTGCACAGAAAGCGCATGCACCCGCTCGGCCAGGCGATGAAGGAGCAGCTCGAACTGGGCGGCCCCCTCCCCGCCGCGGAAGCGGTCGGCGAGCGCCAGGGCCGCGCCGCCGTCGAGGTCCGGCAAGCCCTGCAGGATCTCGCGGGCCGCGTCGTCCACGGCGACCGCGCCGGCGGCGGCGAGCGCTACGGCGCGGCCAGGCGCGCCGCCCGCCATGCGCGAGAGCCGTATGGCGTCTTCGGCGTTGGCCCCCGTACGCTCCTGCACGAAGCGAACGACCGCCCCCTCCTCCAGCGGCCCGAAGGCGAGCCTCCGGCAGCGGGAGCGGATGGTGGAGAGCAGCCGCCCCGGCGAATGGGAAATCAGGAACAGCACCCCGCGCGGCGGCGGTTCCTCCAGCGTCTTCAGCACCGCATTGGCGGCGTTGACGTTCAGGTCGTCGGCGGCGTCGACGATCGCCACGCGATGCGGGGCGGCGGCCGGGGATTTGGAGAAGAACTCCGAAAGCTTGCGCGCGTCGTCCACGGGGATGACCTTGCGCGGCTTGCCGTCCTCCCCGACCTTCTCCAGCACCATGAGGTCGGGGTGCGAGCGGGCGGCCACCTGGCGGCTCACGGGATGGTCGGGCGAGGCGCCCAGCACGCCAAAGGTTTCGTCCGGAGAGGCCCCCAGCAGGCGCCGCGCGGCGCGATAGGCGAAGGTGGCCTTGCCGACGCCTTCGGGGCCGGTCAGCAGCCAGGCGTGGTGCAGGCGCCCGCGCCGACGGGCGGCTTCGAAGGCGGCCTCAGCGGCCTCGTGCCCTTCCAGGGTGAAGACCTCGCGCGGATGGGCCGGCGCCTCAGACATGAAGCGGCAGCCGCGCCTGCACGGCTCCCCAAACGGCGGCCTCGACCTCCTCGATGGTCTGGGCGGCGTCGATCACCGCGCAGCGCCCCGGCTCCGCCGCGGCGATCTGGGCGAAGGCCGCGCGCAGGCGTTCGTGGAAGGCTGAGCCCTTGGACTCGAACCGCGTCTCCGCATGGCCGGAAGCATCCGCATGGGCGGCTGCGCGCGCCAGCCCGACCTCCACCGGCAGATCGAAGATCAGGGTCAGGTCGGGGCGCGCAGCGTCCAGCACCTGCGCCTCGAGGGCGGAGATGAGCGCCGGATCGACCCCGCCGGCGCCGCCCTGATAGGCCCGGGTCGAATCGGCGAAGCGGTCGCAGACCACCCAGGCGCCGCGCTCGAGCGCCGGGGCGATGGTGCGCTCGATGTGGTCGCGCCGGGCGGCGTACATCAGGAGCGTCTCGGTCATCGGGCTCCAGCGGTCGGCCGAGCCGGTCAGGACGAGGTTGCGGATCGCCTCGGCGCCCGGCGAGCCGCCGGGTTCGCGGGTCGCGACCACCTCCAGGCCCTCGGCCTGCAGGCGCGCGACCAGGCGACGGACCTGGGTCGATTTCCCAGCCCCCTCCCCGCCTTCGAAGGTGATGAACCGCCCGCGCGTCACGGGCCCCAAAATGGCCGCTTCGCCGGCTTTGTCCAGCCGCGGAGCTCAGGGCACGATGCGGTCAGACGAGATCGTCTGACCGTTGAATCGTGCCCTGTACTCAAAAGTTAGAGCGCGTTCTAATCGCAAAACCGGTTTCCACTTTTGCGGAACGCGCTCTAGGGCCGGATGACGCGGGCGTCGGCGAAGCCGAGGGCGGCGACCTGGTCGCGCGTGGTCCAGGCCGAGGCCTCGTCGGCTCCCCCGGTCACCAGCACGCGGTAGAGGGTCAGGCCGTCGGCGCGCTGCACCGGCTCGATCACCGCATGGCCGGCGATGGAGACCTGGTCGGCGACCGCCCGGGCGCGGCCATGGTCGCTGAAGGCGCCGGCCTGGACGCGATAGGCGCCGCCGGTTGAAGCGGCTGGGATCGGCGCCGGCGCGGTGGAGACCGCGATGGGGGTCAGCGGGCTGGAGGCGACGGCGACCGGCGCCGGCGCGGTCAAGCCCTCATAGGGAATCGGCGATCGCGGAAGCTCCGCGGGAGGCACGGGCGTGGGGGTGTAGGAGGCCTGGCGCAGGCTGCGGTCCGGCGGGCCGAGCGGCGCCGGCCCCACATAGCGCACCCGCACATTGGCCGTGCCGGCGCGCTCGAAGCCGAGCTGGCGGGCGCCTTCCCGCGACAGGTCGATGATCCGGCCGCCGACGAAGGGGCCGCGGTCGTTCACCCGCACCTGGATCTTGCGCCCATTGTCGAGGTTGGTGACCTCCACGATGGAGGGCAGCGGCAGGGTGGTGTGCGCTGCGCTGGGCATGGTCATGTCGAAGAGCTCGCCATTGGCGGTCGTCTTCATGTGGAATTCGTCGCCGTACCAGGAGGCGAGGCCGGTTTGGTCGTAGGTCGGGTCTTCCTTGGGCACGTACCAGACGCCCGCGACCTGGTAAGGCGCGCCGACCTTGTAGCGACCGCCCGCCCCGTTGGGCGCGGCAGGCGCGGGCCCCGCCGAGGGTCCGCGGACGGAGTAGGTCGGCTTGGGCGTGGCGCAGGCGGTAAGCGCCGCACCGGCGACCAGGATGATGGCGAGGTTGCGCCCGCGGGCGATCAGAGCGGCGTCGGCCATGCCGGAACTCCTTGCGAACGCCCCCTCAGGCGTCGCCGCAAGGGTGAAGAGAGAGTTTTGCGGCGCGGTTAACAGGCGGGGTTAATCCGTTAAGCCTGTTTCCGCCGGTGGAGCCCTCGCCCCGCCCCTGCTATAGCCGCCTTCGCTTCGCGCGCCGGACGGGTGGCCGAGTGGTTTAAGGCAGCGGTCTTGAAAACCGCCGTGGGTTCACGCCCACCGTGGGTTCGAATCCCACCCCGTCCGCCAGCGGCGACAGCCCCCCCTTTCGCCGATCGCGCCGCCACGCGGTGAGTCCCTCGGCCACCATCGCCTTGTAGGACATTTGCCCTAGACCCCTTAGGTCAAATGTCCTACATCGCGGTTCGCAGCGTGGCCGTGAACGTGTGATCTTGGAGGTTGGATTTGGGCGCGAGCGAGACCCGCCAGCAGATCGTGGACGTCGCCGATCGGCTCTTCTACGAGCAGGGCTTCGAAGCCACGTCGTTCGCCGACATCGCCCGGGAGGTCGGTCTTTCCCGGGGCAATTTCTATTATCATTTCAAGACCAAGGACCAGATCCTCGCGGCCGTGATCGCGCAGCGTATGGCCAATACGCGCGCCATGCTCGAGGCCTGGGAGCAGGGTCCGCCGGTCGAACGCATCCGCAGTTTCGTTCACATCCTCATCGCGAACCGGGCGAAAATCATGGCCTATGGCTGCCCGGTCGGCACGCTCTGCAACGAACTGGCCAAGCTCGATCATGCGGCGAAGGACGACGCGGTCGGTCTGTTCACCCTGTTCCGCCACTGGCTTTCCCGCCAATTCGCCGCGTTGGGGCGCGAAACGGACGCCGATGGCCTGGCCCTCCACGTCCTGATGCGCAGTCAGGGCGTGGCGACGCTCGCCGCGGCCTTCCGCGACGAGGACTTCATCCGCTCCGAGGTCGCCGACCTGGAGGCGTGGCTGCACGCCCAGCGCCCTTCGACTTCACCCCTAGCTTCGCGCCAACCTGCCTGACGGAGACGCCATGTTCGTCATCACCCTTCGCTTTCTCGACAAGAGCAAGGCGCCGCGATTCATGGACGCGCACAACGAGTGGATCAGGCGCGGCTTCGACGATGGCGTCTTCCTGCTGGTGGGCGGCCTTCAGCCGAACGCGGGCGGCGTGATCCTTGCGCACAATGCATCTGCTGAAGAAATCGGAGTTCGAACGCAGGACGATCCCTTCGTCGCCGAGGGCGTCGTCAGCGCCGAGATCCTCACCGTCACCCCGGCGCGCGCCGACGAACGACTCGCCTTCCTGAGAGTCTGAAAGGCCTCCCTACAACCCCGAAACATCCAGCCCCGCCAATCGCTCCCGACGCTCGGCGTAGCGCTCCCCCAGGGCGGCGGTGTCCAGGAACGTCCGGAGTATATTCTCGGCGACGTCGGCTGCGGTGACGTCGGCGCCCAGGACCAGCATGTTGGCGTCGCCATGTTCGCGGGCGGGGACGCTTTCGTCCGCGGTGTGCAGCAGAGTCGCCCGGATGAAGGGAAAGCGGTTGGCGGTGATCGCCATCATCTGTCCGCTGCCGCAGATCCCCACGGCGAAGTCGGACCGGCCGGCCTTGATCTCGGCGACCAGCCGAAGCGCATAGTCCATCGCATCGACCCGCTCGGCAGCGCTGTCGGTCCCGCAGTCGGTCGCCTCGTAGCTATTGGCGAGCAGCCAGTCCTTGAGCCGCGCCTTCAAGGCGGCGCCGCGATGGTCGGACGCGATGGCGACGGGCTTTTCGGTCAGCTTCGGGCGCATGGCCCAGCCTAGCGGGCGCGAGGGGGCGGCTTCAACTGCGCCGCACGGAACGAACCTGGACCTGGTCGGCGTTGTACCGAGACAATCGAAGAAAGGCGCCCCTATGGCGAACGCGCACGACCATCAAGGCAAGGCGCAGATGAGCTGGCTTCGGTTCGCGGCGATGATCGCGACCTCCACGATCATCATGTTCTTTCTGATGTATCAGCTCGTCTACGCGCCCGACCATGCGACGTTCAGCGTGAACCGGCTCGTCGCCTCCCTGGTCATGGGCTGCGTCATGACCGTGGTGATGCTGGGCTTCATGTGGCCGATGTACGGCGGCGGCGGATTGAAGGTCGCCGTCCTCGTCGGCGCAGCGTTGCTGGGGGCGACCCTGCTCTACCTCAACCGCAGCCAGAGCCTGGTCGGAGACGTGGCGTTCATGCGCTCGATGATCCCGCACCACTCCATCGCCATCAACAACGCCCGCAAGGCGAACCTCAGCGATCCTCGCGTTCGCGAGCTGGCCGATGAGATCATCGAGTCTCAGGTTCGCGAGATCGTCGAGATGAAGCAGCTCATCGACGACATCGAGCGCAACGGCGAGCGCGGCGACCGGAAGCTCCCGCCTCGCTCGGCCGAACCGACAGCCGCAATGAAAGCCGAGGCGGCTGAAGTGGTCCGCTAGCCCCTGCCTCGGCCGGTGATCGGCGGACTAGCCACTCCCTCCGCCATACTCTATCTTCAAATTATTCCCGGGCCGGATTCCCCCGATTTCCGCCTGTCCTGCGGCCCCGTTCCGCCGGCGGCGAGCTGTTGATTTGAGGCATTGGATGACGATCACCGATCAGCCCCCGCCGCCCACGAAGCGCGCCATCGACAAGCAGGCGCTGCTGGCCAAGTACCGGGCGGAGCGCGACAAGCGGCTGCGGCCGGACGGCAACGACCAGTACCTGCAGCTGAAGGGTCAGCTGTCGCACTATCTGGACGACCCCTACACCCCCTTCGTCGAACGCGAGCCGAAGACCGACCACGTCACCTTCGCCTTCGTGGGCGGAGGCTTCGCCGGGCTGGTGACCGGGGCGCGGCTGGTGGAGGCCGGCGTCAGGGACGTGCGGATCGTCGAGAAGGGCGGCGACTTCGGCGGCACCTGGTACTGGAACCGCTATCCGGGCGCCCAGTGCGACACGGCCTCGATGATCTACATGCCCCTCTTGGAAGAGACGGGGCACATGCCGAGCGAGAAATACGCGCACGCGCCGGAGATCCTGGAGCAGTGCCAGCGCATCGGGCGCCAGTACGGCCTCTATGAGAACGCCCTCTTCCACACCGAAATCACCAATCTGAGCTGGGACGAGGCCCAGTCCCGCTGGGTCATAGAGACCAATCGCGGCGACCGCTTCACCGCCGACCATATCGGCCTGGGCACCGGGCCGCTGCATGTGCCGAAATTGCCCGGCATTCCCGGGATCGAGACCTTCAAGGGCCACTCCTTCCACACCAGCCGCTGGGACTACGGCTATACGGGCGGCGACCCGAAGGGGGCGCCGATGGAGAAGCTGGCGGACAAGCGGGTGGCGATCATCGGCACGGGGGCGACCTCGGTGCAGTGCGTGCCGCACCTGGCGCGCGCCGCCGGCCGGCTCTACGTGGTCCAGCGCACCCCCTCCTCCGTCGACGTGCGGGCCAACGTCCCCATCGATCCCGACTGGTTCAAGTCCATCGCCACCCCGGGCTGGCAGCAGCGCTGGCTGGAGAACTTCACCGCCAACCAGGCCGGCGGCACGGCCGAGGAGGACCTGGTCCAGGACGGCTGGACCGACCTGTCGCGGCGGATTCGGGCGAAGATCATGACCTTGCCGCCGGAGCAGCGCTCGCCGCTCAACATGCTGGCCGCCTACGAAGATTCCGATTTCGAGAAGATGGAGGAGATCCGCGCCCGGGTGGATTCCATCGTCACCGACCCTGAGGCCGCCGAGAAGCTGAAGGCCTGGTACCGGCAACTCTGCAAGCGCCCGTGCTTCCACGACGCGTACCTGCAGGCCTTCAACCGCCCCAATGTGACCCTGGTCGACACCGACGGACAGGGCGTGGAGCGGATTACCGAAAAGGGTTTCGTGGTCGCCGGCGTCGAGTACGAGGTCGACTGCATCATCTACGCCTCAGGCTTCGAGGTGGGCACTGAATACAAGCGCCGCGCTGGCTTCGATCTCGTCGGCCGCGGGGGCTTGAAGCTGTCCGAAGCCTGGGCCGAGGGCATGAAGACCAAGCACGGCGTCCACGTGCACGGCTTCCCCAACGCCTATTTCGTGCAGCCGACGCAAGGCGCGAACCTGATCTCCAACGTGCCGCACAACCTGACCGAGGCCGGCAAGACCATCGCGGCCATCGTCAAGCACGCGCTGGACAACGGTCACAAGGAGGTGGAGGTGACGCGAGAAGCGCAGGACGCCTGGGTCGAACTGCTGCTCTCCGGCCCCGGCCGCACCATGCTGGGCTCTCCGGACTGCACGCCCGGCTACTACAACAACGAGGGCCAGGATCCCGGCCCGGCCGCGCGGCTCAATGTGGGCTATCCGGCGGGCGCCACCGCCTATTTCAAATATCTGGACGCCTGGCGCAGGTCGGGGAACTTCGAGGGCCTCGCCTTCCGCTGACGCGCCGGCCGCCACGACCGACAACTCGGAGAAGGAATATCCCCCGGTCATCGAACCGGAGCACGACTGACACCGCCGGCCGCTAACTGACCCTCCCGTCCGCTGAACACAGCAAAACGAGGGGGACGGTCGATGTTTTCAGCTCAATTGCGCCGGCGCGGCGCGGCGCTTTCGCGCAAAGGCCTGCTGCTGGCCTTCTGCGCCGGGGCCCCACTGGCCGCGGCCACGCCGGCCTACGCCGACGACGACGCCGATGTCGCCGAACTGGTGGTCACTGCGCCGATCCGGGAGAGCCTGGAGAAGTCGCTGCAGATCCAGAAGGAGGCCGACAACGTCGTCAATGTGATCGCCGCCGACACTATCGGCCGGTTTCCCGACGCCACAGCCGCCGGAGCCCTGGCCCGCCTGCCGGGCGTGGGCGTGCAGCGCGACCAGGGCCAGGAGCGCTATATCCAGATCCGCGGCGCGCCGACCCGCTGGACGACGGTCGCTCTGGACGGGATCAACGTGCTGGGCGCGGAAGACCGCATCTTCCGCTTCGACTCCGTGCCGGCGGCCCAGATCAGCCAGGTGGTGCTGAACAAGACCCTGCTGCCGGACATGCCGGCCGAGGCGCTCGCCGGCCGCGTGAACATCGAAACCTATTCGCCGCTGGCCAATCCCGGCTTCCACGGCGCCTTCGACGCCGGCGGCGGCTTCGTGGACATGGGCGACGGGCCGGTGAAGCAGTATTCGGCCCGCCTCTCCTGGGCCAACGACACCTGGGGCTTCAGCCTGATCGGCTCACGCTATTCCTTCGAACAGCACACCGACAACGACGAGCCGCGCTTCGACAGCACGGGCCTGGCCTCCATCCGCTTCACCAAATACGTCATCGAGCGCCGGACGGAGTCCTATTCGGGCAAGATCGAATACGCGCCCAACGACAACCACCGCCTGACGCTGAGCCACCTGAAGACCGAGTTCAACGACTACGAGCAGCGGAACTGGTACCGCTTCAACTACGCCCAGGCCTTCACGATCAACCGGCGGGACTTCGAGGTGGTGGACGCCGTGGGCGTGCCCACCGACGCCTCCTTCGCCAACGGCGTCTACACCAACGGCGTGACCTTCAGCGTGCTGCACGGCGAGCACAAGCTGGCCGGCTGGAGCTTGGACTGGAACGCGGCCTACACGACCACCGAGTTCAACAATTTCTATCCCTCCATCACCCAGCAGACCTCGACGGCCTTCACGCGGCCGACGGCGGCCAACGCCCTCCTGCTGCCCTCGATGGTGGTGCAGGTGAACGCGGTCAGCCGCGGCGTTCCGCTGCACACGCTCTACGACACGGTCGGCGTCGGCGGCGCGCCGACCCGCGGCGCCCAGCGGACATCGATCAATCAGCTCTCCTTCACAGAGGAATTCGCCAGCGAGTCCACCGCTCGCCTGGAGACCGAAGCCTACACGCTGAAGTTCGACGCCGAACGCGAATGGACGAGCTTTGGCGCCGAGGCCAAGTTCTCGGCCGGCTTCCAGTACGACGACCGCAGCCAGGTCAACGAACTGACGGCCCTGGTCCGCCCCGACGGCACGGTGGTGACCGCCAACCGCAACGGCTTCAACATCGGCGCGGTCGCCGCGGCCCTGAACCTGCCCTGGAACCCGGCCCTCTACGTGACCTCGGTTCCGTGGGACCAGAACGTCAACCGCGGCTTCACGGCCAACTACATCCACAACCCGGCCATGTCCTATCAGCTGCTCCAGATCATGGAGGCCGCGCGGGCGGCCAATGCGGCGGGCACGGGTAATTTCGCGGTCTACGACATCGACCGCCGCGCGACGAACACGGTGGATGAGACGGTGACGGCCGCCTACGCCATGAACCGCTGGAAGTGGGATCGCCACACCCTGATCGCCGGCCTGCGCGCGGAGCGGACCGAGGTGGAGACGCAAGGGCTGGCCAATGTGAACGGCGTGCTGACGCCGCTCACCTTCTCCAGCAAGGAGACCCAGGTCTTCCCCAGCCTGCACTACACCTTCGACTGGTCCGACGCCCTGAAGCTGCGGGCGGCGCTGATCTCCGGGGCGGCCCGGCCGAGCCTGGAGGACATGCGGGCCACGGTCTCGATCAACGAGACCACCCAGGTCATCACCGGCGGCAACCCGTTCCTGAAGCCGGAGACCGCCTACGGCCTCGACCTGTCGGCGGAGTGGTACTTCGCCCCCGCCTCGCTGCTGGCCGTCAGCGCCTATCATCGCGAGGTGAAGGACGTGCTGTTCAGCGCCACCAGCCTGGTGGAGGACGACAGCTACAACTTCGGCGGGGTCGACCGGCGCGGCTATACGATCTCGACGGACTTCAACGGCGGCGATGGCCATCTCAGCGGGATCGAGTTCGTCTATTATCAGCCCTGGACCTTCCTGCCGAGCTGGCTGTCGGGCTTCGGCTTCCAGGGCAGCCTCGCCTTCACCAAGGGCGAGTTCAAGACGCCGGACGGCGACACCGTGGAGTTCCCCGGAACCTCCGACCGCCTTCTTGGCCTCACCCTATTCTACGAAAAATACGGGCTGTCGGCCCGCCTGACCTACCAGAACCGCACCGACTGGCTTGACGAGGTCTTCCCCTCGGGCAGCGCGGCCAATTCCAATCTCTACTGGGACGAGACCACGCGGGTCGACCTCTCGGTCCGCTACCAGATCAACGAGAACCTGTCGGTGTTCATGGACGCCAACAACCTGACCGACGAAATCGGCGTGCGCTACCAGGGCCGGGAGGACCGGCCTTACGAGGTCGAAGGCTTCGGGCGGAAGTACCTGTTCGGCGTTCGCGCCAGTTTCTGATCCCCTCCGGCCGGGGCCCCAGACCCCGTCCGGCATCTCCAGCCCCCGCCGCGCAGGCGGGGGCTGTGTCTTTTGCACTCGGCGCCGGTCGGCCACAGCGCGGAAGCTGCTGACACAATCCTGGCAACAGGGCGGTTCTAGAGTCGGATCGGCCAGTCGAAAGGAACCCCCGATGTCCGACGAACTCGTCTTCTACACCCACCCCATGTCCCGCGGCCGGATCATCCGCTGGATGCTGGAAGAGGTCGGCCAGCCCTATCGCACCGAGGTCCTGGAGTACGGCACGACCATGAAGGCGCCGGAGTACCTGGCGATCAATCCCATGGGCAAGGTGCCGGCCATAACCCACGGCGACGTCGCGGTCACCGAAGCGGGCGCGATCTGCGCCTATCTGGCCGACGCCTTCCCGCAGGCGGAGCTGGCGCCGCCGCCCGGCAGCCGGATGCGCGCGCCCTATTATCGCTGGCTGTTCTTCGCCGCCGGCCCCATCGAGCAGGCCGCCAGCAGCAAGGCCATGGGCTGGGAGGCGCCGCCGGAAGGTCGCGCCACGGTGGGCTACGGCTGCCTTGACGACGTGCTGAACGCCATCGAGACGGCGCTGTCCGGCCGCGAGTACGTCGCCGGCGACCGGTTTACGGCCGCGGACCTCTATCTGGGTTCCCATCTGGGCTGGGGCATGCAGTTCGGCACCCTGGAGAAGCGGCCTGTTTTCGAGGCCTATGTCGCCCGGTTGCAGGCGCGGCCGGCGGCGATCCGCGCCACAGAGATCGACGACGCCCTGGCCGCCCGTCTGCAACCTCAGGCCGAACCGACCGCCTGAGGCGCAAGTTCGGCCGCCGCCGGCGGCGAGCGGTCCAAAATCTCCGCCATGGCTTGCAGCAGCCGTGGCAGTTCGATCGGCTTGGCCACGTGTTCGTCGGCGCCCGCCGCCCGCAGGGCGGCCACCTGATGGGCCAGGGTGTCGGCGGTGAGCGCGATCACCGGCGTCGGGCGGAGGCCCGCGGCCGCTTCGCGTGCGCGGATCTCCCGGATGGCGCTCTCGCCGTCCATCACCGGCATCTGCATGTCCATGAGGACGAGATCCCACTCGGCCGCGGCCCAGGCCTCGACGGCCTGAAGCCCGTCGGGCACGAAGACCGGCTCGATCCCCACCGCGCCCAGCAGGGCCTTCAGCACCGCCTGGTTCACCTCGTTGTCCTCGGCGGCCAGCACCCGCAGGGGTCTGCCCGAGATCCCGAAGACCGGCTCGGCGGCGCGCCGCTCTGGACCCGCGTCCGGCAGCTTTTCCAGCGGGAGGACGACCGTAAAAGCCGAGCCCCGGCCCAGCGCGCTCTCCACGGAAATCTCGCCGCCCATCAAGGCGCAGAGTTCCTGGCAGATGGCCAGCCCCAGGCCGGTTCCCCCGTGCCGCCGGGTGATCGAGGCGTCGAGCTGCACGAACTTGCCGAACAGACGGGCCTGCTGTTCCGGACCGATGCCCGGGCCGGTGTCGGAGACGCCGATCCGCAGGCGGCCGTCGACCTGGTCGGCCACGACCCTGATCGCCCCTTCGGCCGTGAACTTCAGTGCGTTGGAGATCAGATTGAACACGATCTGGCGCAGGCGGGTGGGGTCGCCGCGATAGCGGCCCCGCGCCGCCTCGCCGATCTCGGCCTCGAAAGCCAGGCCCTTCTCCCGGGCCAGCGCGGCGAAGACCTGGCTTACGGCCTCAAGGGTCTCCTCCAGGTCGAAGGGAATCTGCTCCAGCTCCAGGCGTCCCGCCTCGATCTTGGAAAGGTCGAGCACGTCGTTGAGGATGGCGGTCAGCGACGCTCCGGACTTGCGCAGGATCTCCAGCCGCTCGCGCTGCGCCGGGGAAAGCTCGTCCGTGGCCATGGCCTGGGCCATGCCGAGCACGCCGTTCAGCGGCGTGCGGATCTCATGGCTCATGGTCGCCAGGAAGGTCGATTTGGCGGCGTTGGCGATCGCCGCCTCCTGCTCCTTCTCGACGGCGCGGACCAGGGCCTGCGCCATCGCCCGCTCCACCCGCTCGCGCTTCAGGGCCGCCTGCAGCACGTAGGCGAAGAAGGCGATCACGGCGATCAGTGCCAGGAGGATGCTGAACCATGAATGGCCCGGCGCCTTGGACAACAGGCCGACCACCCCCGCCACGCCGCTGATCAGGAGGGAGGCGCCGCCGATCCGGCGGCTCAGCACGAACTCGTCGGTGCTGCTCATCGCGACGGCCGCCAGCATGGCCGCCCCGGCCAGCATCGGCATGGGCGCGGCCTGGCCGATCAGGGCCAGCGGCAGGCTGCAATAGGCGCCGGTATTGACAAGGGCCGCGGCGGCGAGCGCCAGCTCCCAGCGATCGTCGGGCTCGCGCTTGGCCCCGATCCAGGCGCAGAACCGGGCGCTCAGGCCGATGAGGATCAGGTTGGCCGCCAGCCAGATGGCGGCGAAGCCTGGGCCGAGCCAGACGGCCGCCCCGCCGGCGGCGACCACGCTCATCGGCACGATGATCAGCCGGTCGCGCCTGCGATAGGCGACGACCTGCAGCCAGCCGGACGGCTGCGGGGCTTCTTCGCCCGTGCGGCTCACGGCCGGCCCTGCAGGCGCAATGTCCACATGCGAACGCCCTACCCCTCCGTCGCGGACACGAATCGCCGCAGCGGTTGCGGCGTACTATCGCAGGGCGAGATTTACGGCGGGTTATCCACATGAGGGCGCGGTTGCCTCACCGCGCCCTCGAAAGGTTCAGCAGCAGGGCGAAGCTGTTTCGATCGGCGGTGAGGCCCCGCAACAGGCGGCGGCGGTCGGCGCCTCGTTCTCCACGTCCTCGCCGTAGGCGGTCGCCTCGCCGAACGTATGGAAGGTTTCCCACCGAAGTCCCGCCGGATCGGCGACCCAGCTCTTGTCGGACTTGGCGTAGCAGCAGGTGGTCGCGGTCTGGTCGAAGGTCTCGTTCCCGGCGGCCTTCAGCCGCGCGGCCAGGCTGGCCAGTTCCTCAGCCGTGTCGGTCTGGATCCCCACATGGTCGACGCCGGCGGCGTGGCCGCGTTGGGAAATCGCGAAGTTCACGCGCGGATCCTCCAGCATCCACTTGGCGTAGTCTTCCTTGAGCGTCGTCGGCGCGGCGCCGAACAGGGTCTCGTAGAACCGGATGGAGCTTTCGAGGTCGGGCACGCTCACGTGCAGGTGCAGGCGCTTCATAGGGCATCTCCAAAATGACGATATAATTCGAGTATTCTGGAAATATGGATGCGTCAAGCGATCGAAGCGCTTGCGGGCTAGAAAATTTCTTTTATCTTGGAAATATGGAAATCAAGCTTGCCGCGACCGCCCTTTCCGCTCTCGCCCATGAGGGGCGGCTCTCGATCTTCAGGCTATTGGTGCAAGCCGGCGGCGACGGCCTTTCGGCGGGCGAGATCGCACGGCGGCTGGACATTCTGCCCAACACGCTCTCGGCCAATCTGACCGTGCTGAGTCACGCCGGGCTGGTCGCCTCCCGCCGCGAAGGCCGGTCGATCATCTACTCCGCCGGCTACGCGGCCATGCGGGAGTTGCTCGAGTTCCTGATGGAAGACTGCTGCGCCGGGGCGCCGGAGATCTGCGCGCCGTTGGCGGCCGGACGCGCCTGCTGAGCATGTCGGTCTTCGAGCGCTACCTCACCCTCTGGGTCGCTCTGTGCATCGTCGCGGGCGTCGCCCTGGGCCACCTCGCGCCCGCGCCGTTTCGCGCGATCGCCGCAGCCGAGGTCGCCCAGGTCAACCTGCCGGTGGCGGGCCTCGTCTGGCTGATGATCGTGCCCATGCTGCTGAAGGTGGACTTCGCAGCCCTGGGCGGGGTTGCGCGCCACTGGCGCGGGGTGGGCGTGACCCTGTTCGTCAACTGGGCCGTGAAGCCCTTCTCGATGGCGGCCCTGGCGGCGATCTTCGTCGGATGGCTGTTTCGCCCCTACCTCCCCGCCGATCAGATCGAGAGCTATGTGGCGGGCCTGATCCTGCTGGCGGCGGCGCCCTGCACGGCCATGGTGTTCGTCTGGAGCAATCTGGTTCGCGGAGAGCCGCACTTCACCCTAAGCCAGGTCGCCCTGAACGACGCGATCATGGTCGTGGCGTTCGCCCCCATCGTCGGATTGCTGCTGGGGCTATCGGCTATCGTCGTGCCCTGGACGACGCTGCTCCTGTCGGTGGCGATCTATATCGTGATCCCGGTGCTGGCGGCGCAGGCGCTGCGTCGATGGCTGCTGCGGCGGGGCGGCGAGTCCGCCTTGCGCCGCGCCGTCGACCGGGTCTCGCCCCTGGCCCTGGCGGCTCTTCTGGCGACCCTCGTGCTTCTCTTCGCCTTCCAGGGCGAGCAGATCATCGCCCATCCGGCGATCATCGCGCTCTTGGCGGTTCCGATACTGCTGCAGGTCTATCTGAACTCGGGGCTGGCCTACCTTCTGAACCGCTTGGCCGGAGAGGCCCACTGCGTCGCCGGGCCGTCGGCCCTGATCGGCGCCAGCAACTTCTTCGAGCTCGCGGTGGCCGCGGCGATCGCGCTCTTCGGCCTGAACTCGGGCGCGGCCTTGGCGACGGTGGTGGGCGTCCTGGTCGAAGTGCCGGTCATGCTGTCGGTTGTCGCCATCGTGAACCGCAGCCGCAACTGGTACGAACGACCGGCCCTCACCAGGGGATGACGATGCGGTCCTCGGCGAAGCACTCGGCCCGGGTCATGGTCACGCCGTTGCGGGCGAGGAAGGCCTCGCCGTCGGCGACGGCCGCGCGCCAGTCATAGGAGCCGGCCACCGGCTGGCGGTGCTCGATGGGCGTGCCGTCCAGCACGCCGATGCGCCAGCCCCGGTCGCGGGCGATCTGCGCCCAATGGACGTCCAGCCCCCAGTCCCAGCGGGAGACGGGAAAGGGCATGAGCGCGCCGATCACGTCGCCGCGGACGGCGGTCAGCGGACCGATCTCGACGAACCGCGTCTCGCGCGCCAGCGAGCCCCAGCGCCGCTGGGTGGCCACGTAGCTGGAATAGGAGAAAAACCGGTGGGCGGGCTGGGCGATCTGGAAGCCGCCGCGCTCCAGGAGGCCCACGAACCTGTCCGTGAAACCCGGCGGCAGGCCGACGTCGTCGTCGGTGATGAAGACCCAGTCATAACTGTGGGCCGGCGCCGGCGCGGCCTCCAGGGCCCGCGTGACGTTCTGGAACTTGCTCATCGGCGCCATCGGGACGACCGAGACCGCCACCTCATGGCGCGTGTCCGACAGGTGGGAGACCACGGCCTCCATCTGGCCGGGACGGGAGGGCGCAGCGACCCCGACCGTCAGCACCCGCCGGGGCGGGACGGCCGCCGCCAGGCGCGCCAGCTCGCGCGAGCCGCCGGACAGGGCGAGGCCGAGGTCCAGCGCCGCATCGCGCAGGCGCCCCAAGGCCCGGCCGCGGAACGGGTGATGATCGACCCGGCCCTGGTCGCTCTGGAAGAAATCCGACATTCCGGCGGTGATCGACAGACGCCCCATTCCGACACCGTCTCATAAGACGTTTAGCAAAGTCTTTGAATAGCGGGGGCGTTCCACGCCGCGCCATACTATGGCCACGCTTGCGGCGCGTCCTTGGTCGGGTCGGTCCTTGGGCCTATCTATCGTGTTCGAGGACCCAACATCTCGATGGAGGAGCCATGCGCACCTGGATCATCGCCGCCTGCGCCGCTTTCGGGCTCGCCGGAAGCGCGCTGGCCCAGGCCCCGACCGTGTCCGTGGTCGTCGGGCCGGACCTGCAGAAGAAGGCCGAGAAGACCTATGGCGTCAGGGAGGTGGAACGCCTCGCCGCCGAACTCCGCCGCGAGGTGGAGCAGGAGCTCGATCGCACCGGCGTACTGGCCGGCGGACGGGTGGAGCTGACCCTCGTCGACGCCCGGCCCAACCGGCCGACCATGAAGCAGCTCGGCGACACGCCGGGCCTCTCCTATCGCAGCTTCGGCGTCGGCGGCGCGGCGCTGGAAGGCCGCGCGGTCTCGATCGACGGCGAGGTCACGCCGCTTCGCTACAATTGGTACGAAACCGACATCCGCCAGGCCTGGTATCAATCCACCTGGGCCGACGCCGAGCGGGCCTTCGACCGTTTCGCTCGCCGCCTGAGCCGCGGAACCGTCTACGCCCAGCGTTAAGCGGACCTAGCGGCCGGAAAGGTCTCCGCCAGCCGGGCGGCCAGACCGCGCACGGAATCGTCCGCTTCCGCGCGGTCGAGATGGAAGCGCCCGACGCGCCGGGCCAGATCCTCGGCCTGGTTCGCCAGGCCATGGCTGGCCGCCGTGGTCTCCTCCACCATGGCGGCGTTCTGCTGGACGCTGCGATCCATGTCGGCGACCGCCGTATTGACTTGGCCTATGCCCGCCGCCTGCTCCCGGGCCGACGCGGCCATCTCGACCACCAGGTCGTGGATCTCGCCGACCTTGGCGGCGATCAGCTTCAGGGCTTCGCCGGCGCCGCCCACCAACTGAACGCCGCCCTGCACCTCCGCGCCGGAGGTCGAGACCAGGTTCTTGATCTCCTTGGCGGCCTCGGCCGAACGCTGGGCCAGCGCCCGGACTTCGGACGCGACCACCGCGAAGCCCTTGCCTGCATCGCCTGCGCGGGCGGCCTCCACGCCGGCGTTCAGGGCCAGGAGGTTGGTCTGGAAGGCGATCTCGTCGATGACGGCGATGATCTGGCCGATCTCGTCGGACGAACGCTCGATGCGCGACATGGCCTCGATGGCCTGGGTGACGACCCCATCGGAATTGACGGCCGCGTCGCGCGCCTCGGCCACCATCCGGCGGGCGGCCTCCGCCCCCTCGGCGGTCTTGCGGATGGTGGCGGTGATCTCGTCCAGGGCTGCAGCCGTCTCCTCCAGCGCCGCGGCCTGCTGTTCGGTCCGCTGGGCCAGGTTGTCGGCCGCGACCGATATGTCCCCTGCGCCCGAACGCACGTCGTCCGAGGCTTCGGATATCGCGCCCAGGGTGCGCGCCAGCTCGTCCATGGCCGCGTTGAAGTCGCGCCGCAGCTTCTCGTACTCCGGCGGAAAGGCCTCCGTCAGCCGCAGGCTCAGGTCGCCGGCCGACAGCCGCTCCAGCCCCAGCCCCAGCCGCGCCATCACCTCGCCGCGGCGGCGATCCTCGGCCTCGCGCTCGGCGATCGCCTGTTCGCGGGTTTCGGCGGCCCGGGACCGCTCGGCCTCCTCGCTGGCGCGCAGGGCCTGGCGCTCGGCGGCGGCCTGGCGGAACACTTCGACCGAGCGCGCCATTTCGCCCATCTCGTCGGCGCGATCGCGATAGGGCGTGGCGATGTCCTCCTCCCCGGCGGCGAGCCGGGTCATCACCTCGGCCATCCTCAGGATCGGGCGGACCAGGCGGGTGCGCACCGCCCAGATGCCGGCGATCAGCATCACGGCCGCCCCGAACGCCGTCAGGCCTGCGAAACTGCCCAGGATGATGCGCGCCTGCGCGGCCTCGGCCTCGACCGTGGCGTTCATCTCGTTGGCGGCCACCACCATGCGGTCGACGATCGCCCGGTGATCGGCGTAGGCGGCTGCGACCTCCCCCATCGAAGCGCGCGCGCCCTCCACGTCGCCGCGTTCCAGGGCCGGAAGGAAATCCTCCTCGATCTCGCGCCAGAAGCGCTGCACCTGCGTATGGGAGACCTCCACCATGTCGCGCTTCAAGGCCGGCGGCAGGGTGGTCGTGGTTCCCCAGAAGGCGTGACGCTCGTCGTATTCCGTATGAAGCTGCGCCAGCCGCGCCTTGGCCTCGGCGACGGTGTCGGGCGCGTCGAGCGCGAGGCGGGTGACCAGATAGGCCTCGATCACATAGGCGGGCGGCGGCAGGATATCGGCCACCAGGTCCTTGCCCAGCACGATGCGGTCGTAGAGCGGCCCGCCCACCCGCAGCTGCTGGATGGCGTAGAAGCTGGCCGCAGACGAGGCTAGGAGGCCGGCGAAGACCAGCACCCCCAAGAGATTGATCGCCGCGGATATGCGGAAACGCATCGGCCCTCCCCCCGGAGATCTCCGTTCTCGGCAGGGTCCAGCGCTTTGGTTAATGCGGGCTTACGTTGCGGCCGACAGGTATTCCAGGCCCCTGACCCGTGCGGCCGGGATTTTCGCTTGCGAAGCGGCGGCGGCGAAGGTCCTATCCGCCGCGGCGGCGCCCCGTGGGGCCCTTTCGCGTAAGAGGTTCCCTTCCATGACGGCCCAGCCAGTCGAACGGCGCTCCAACTGGACCTTGGCGGCGCTGGCGGCGCCCTGCCTTCCGCTGGCGGGGCTCGGGCTTCCCCTGGTCGTCTATCTGCCGGCCTATTACACCAGCGAACTGGGGCTCAGCCTGACGGCCGTCGGCACGGCCTTCGGCGCGGTCCGACTGCTCGACATGGCCTTCGATCCCTATATCGGCGGGGTCATGGACCGCACCCGTTCGCGGTTCGGGCGCTTCAAGCTGTGGTTCGCGATCAGCATCCCGATCCTGATGCTGGCCACGTACATGCTGTTCATGGCCAAGCCGGGGGTTACGGCCCTCTATCTCTGGGCCGGCCTGCTGGTGATCTACGCCGGCGTCTCGATTTCCGGCCTTTCGCAGCTGGCCTGGGCCGCGGTGCTCTCTCCCAACTACGACCAGAGATCGCGCATCTACGGCTGGTGGCAGGCCGGCAACGTGGTCGGGATGATCCTTGTCCTCACCCTGCCCGCCCTGTTGCCGGTGCTCGGCCTCGGCGGATCGGGCATGGGCGTTCAGGCCATGGGCTGGTTCGTGCTGATCCTGCTGCCGATCACCATGGGCCTGGCGCTTCTCACGGTTCCGGAGCCGCAGGTGACGAGCGAGCGGCGCAAGTCCGGCTTTCGTGAATACCTCGCCCTCTTCAAGCGGCC
Organism: Phenylobacterium sp.; assembly: GCF_046290725.1. Classification (GTDB taxonomy): domain Bacteria; phylum Pseudomonadota; class Alphaproteobacteria; order Caulobacterales; family Caulobacteraceae; genus Phenylobacterium. The sequence goes on along the minus strand of NZ_JBKBUH010000002.1, from coordinate 821,131 downwards.
GACGGTGGTGCGAGTGCTGCTGGCCGACCTGCTGATCGGCACCGGGCCCGCCATCACCGGCGCCCTGTTCTTCTTCTTTTTCGAACGCGTGAAGGGCTTCGAGAAGACCGAGGCCAGCATCCTGCTGCTGATCTATTTCGTGGGCGGACTGGTCGGCGCGCCGATCTGGACCTGGCTCTCCTATCGGATGAGCAAGCACAAGGCCCTGGCGCTGTCCTGCGTCGTCTATGCGGGCATGACCATGTGCGCGCTCGCGATCCCGCAGGGCAATATGGTGCTGGGCGGCCTTTTGATGTTCGCCATCGGCGTGCCCTATGCGGCCGGCGCCTTCCTGTTGCGGGCGATGATGGCCGACGTCGGCGACGAGGAGCGGCTGGCCAGCGGCGTCGACCGCATGGGCCTGCTCTACGCCATCCTGGCCGGCACGGTGAAGGTCGGCTCGGCCGCGGCGGTGTTCGTCACCTTCCCGCTGCTGCAGGCCATGGGCTTCGATCCCACCGCGCGCGGGGTGGACGACGGGCTGGGGAGCCTCGCCCTGATGTTCGCCGCCATCCCCGCGGCCATGTCGCTGGGCGCGGGTTGGATCCTGCTGAAGTTCCCCCTGACGCCGGAGCGCCACGCCGAGATTCGCGCCGAGCTCGCCCGCCGCGATCTGCCGGAAACCGAATTGGCCGAGGCCGCGCCGGAGATCGGCGCCGAACCCCGCTTCACCGAAGAGATCCATGCCGCCGCCCGTCCCGCCGAGTGACAAGCCCATCGACCGCCTGATCGCCATCATGGCCCGCCTGCGCGATCCCGCCGGCGGCTGCGCCTGGGACCTGGAGCAGAGCTTCGCCACCATCGCCCCCTATACGGTGGAGGAGGCCTACGAGGTCGCCGACGCCATCGAGCGGGGAAACTTGGCGGACCTGAAGGAAGAGCTGGGCGACCTGCTGCTGCAGGTGGTGTTCCACAGCCGCATGGCGGAGGAACAGGGCGCCTTCTCGTTCGACGAGGTGGCCGAGGTCATTTCCGAAAAGATGATCCGCCGTCATCCGCACGTGTTCGGCGAGGCCGATCAGCGCTCCAGCGCCGAGCAGACGGAAGCCTGGGAGGAGATCAAGGCCGCCGAGCGGGCGAGGAAGGGCCGGACGGCAAGCCTGCTGGACGACGTGCCGGTGGGCCTGCCGGCCCTCACCCGAGCGGTGAAGCTGACGGCGCGGGCCGCGCGCGTCGGCTTTGACTGGCCCGACGTCTCCTTCGTGCTCGAGAAGCTGCGCGAGGAGACCGCCGAGCTGGAGGCCGAGATCGCCGCCCGCGAAACCGCGAAGATGCGTGACGAGCTGGGGGACATGCTGTTCGTGGTCGCCAACCTCGCCCGCAAGCTCGATATCGAGCCGGAGGACGCCCTGCGCGCCGCCAACGCCAAGTTCGCCCGGCGTTTCCAGTTCATCGAGCAGACGCTGGCGCAGCGCGGCAAGACGCCCGACCAGTCGGACCTTGAGGAGATGGACGCGCTCTGGGACGCGGCCAAGGCGGCCGAGCGCGGCTAGGCGTCCGCGCCGTCGAGGAACCCGCGGACTTCATCGGCGATGTCCTTGGGCCAAGCCGTCATCAGATCGTCCAGCCGGCTTCGCTCGCCTGCGAACAGCGCACGCGCCGCCTCTTCGAACCCGGGAAGATCCCCCGCCATGGCCGACATGAACCGGTAGGCGGCCTCGGTGCGCACCCGTGCGGCGCCGGCGTCCGCCTTCCGCGCGGCTTCGACCAGCTTTCGCAGGGTGACCGATGCGCCGCCCGGCTGCCGCGCCAGCCAGTCCCAATGCCGCGGCAGGAGCGTCACCTCGCGGGCGACCACGCCGAGTTTCGGGCGACCGCGCCGAGCCGCGGGGGCTTCGGCGGGCGTGTAGCGCGCCGCGACCTCCTGTTCGGTTCCCCGAAGGTCCAGATCCACGACCCGGGCGGTGTCGCGATCGAACACCAGGATCGCGGCGGCGGGATCTTCGTCCTGCGCGCGCCGGGCCGCGGCCGCCGCCTCGGCCAGTCCGCCGGCCGAGATGCGCAAGGGACCGGCGAACACCACAAAGCGGGCGGGCGGCGGTTCGATCTCTGGAGTTTCGTCGCGGCGAGGCATTGCCTCTATTTACCCGGATAAATATATCGGTCAATATCACCCGGATGAAAATGGAGATCATCATGGACCGGCAAAGCCGCAGGGCCGCCATCGCCGCCTATAAGGAACGCAAGCCGGCCTACGGGGTGTTCGCCGTCATCTGCAACGCGACGGGCGAGGCTTGGGTCGGCTGCAGCCGCCATGTGGACAACCAGCAGAACGGCCTCTGGTTCGGGCTCCGGCTCGGCACGAGCCCTCACGCCTCCCTCCAGGCGGCCTGGAAGCAGCACGGCGAGGAAGCGTTCAGGTTCGAGGAGCTCGAACGCCTGCGAGAGGACTTCCCGGAGATCTCCCGCATGAACGAGCTGAAGAAGCGCCAGGGCCTGTGGCGGGCGAGGCTGCAGGCGGCGGCGTTATGAAACTTCCCCTGCCGCATGACGGGAGAGGATGGCTCACGCCCTACCCCCGCACCTCCGCATGGGGGAAGAGCTGTTCGAACTGGCCCTGGGCCTGGGCGGTGAGCTTCACGGTGAGATGAACGCCGCCGTCGGGTTCGCTTTCCCGCTCCAGCACGCGGCCGTGGCGATAGAGCCAGGCGATGGCCGCGCCCTCGCCGGCCGGTGTATGGACCTCGACCGGAGCGGCCTCGTCGACCAGGGCGGCGACCGTCTCCAGCAGGGCCTCGCAACCCTCGCCGCTGGCGGCGGACACCAGCACGGCGCCTGCCCGGCGCGCATCGCCCGCGAGCTCGCTGCGGTGCTCAGGATCCACCAGATCGGCCTTGTTCCAGACCTCGATCAGCTTGCGGTCTTCCAGGTCGATCCCGAGCCGTTCCAGCACCTGGCGCACATCGGCGGCCTGGGCGTCGGTCTCTTCGCTGGCGATGTCGCGCACATGCAGGATGACATCGGCCTCGCGCACTTCCTCCAGGGTGGCGCGGAAGGCTTCCACCAGCTCGTGCGGAAGCTCGGAGATGAAGCCCACCGTGTCCGACAGGATGGCCGGCCGCCCGTCGGGCAGCTTCAGCATCCGCAGGGTCGGGTCGAGGGTGGCGAACAGCATGTCCTCGGCCAGCACCTCGGCTTCGGTCAGGCGGTTGAACAGGGTCGACTTGCCGGCGTTGGTGTAGCCGACCAGGGCCACGGCCGGGAACGGATGCCGCTGGCGGGCGCCCCGCTGCAGGTTGCGCGTGCGCCGAACCTCGGCCAGTTCGCGCTTGAGCTTGCCGATCCGGTCGGCCAGCAGCCGGCGGTCGGCCTCGATCTGGGTTTCGCCCGGGCCGCCCATGAAGCCGAAGCCGCCGCGCTGGCGCTCCAGGTGGGTCCAGGTGCGCACCAGGCGCGAGCGCTCGTAGGAGAGCCGCGCCAGCTCCACCTGCAGCCGCCCCTCGCGGGTGCGGGCGCGGCGGGCGAAGATCTCCAGGATCAGGCCGGTGCGGTCGATGACCTTGGCGTCCCAGGCCTTTTCCAGGTTGCGCTGCTGGACGGGCGTGAGCGCGTCGTCCACGACGATCACGTCGGCCTCATGGGCGTGGCGCAGGTCGGCGATCTCCGCCACCTTGCCCTTGCCGAACAGGGTGGCGGGCGTCATCCGACGCAAGGGCGCGACGAGGGCGTCGCGGACCTGGAGGTCCAGCGCCTGGGCCAGGCCCACGGCCTCCTCCAGGCGCGCGTCAGGGCCCCGCGCGCTGGCGCGGCCCTCACGCTCGGGATGGACGATGATCGCCCCTTGGGGTGGGGCTTCGCGTTCGATCAGCTTGGAACTCAATCGCCGTCGTCTTCCGCCGGCTCGTACAGCTGGACGGGCTGGGCCGGCATGATGGTGGAGATCGCGTGCTTGTAGACCAGCTGGGACTGGCCGTCGCGGCGGAGCAGGACGCAGAAGTTGTCGAACCAGCTCACCACCCCCTGCAGCTTCACGCCGTTCACGAGGAAGATGGTCAGCGGAGTCTTGGCCTTCCGGACGCTGTTCAGGAAGGTGTCCTGAAGGTTCTGTTTCTTGTCGTTCGACATGGCTTGTCGCCCTTTTTTCTGATCGGAGAGACAGCCCCTCCACACACGTAGTCGACGCTAGAACGGGATCGCGCTTCCGCGCAATCGCGCCTTCGTCATCAAATCGCCGTCGCCCGCGCCCGCTCGATATAGAGGCGACGCAGCCGGCTCGCCACCGGTCCGACGGCGCCGTCGCCCACCGGATCGCCGTCCACCGACACAACCGGCAGCACCAGCGTGCCGGCGCCGGTGATGAAGGCTTCCCTGGCCGACTTGGCCTCTTCCGGCGTGAAGGGCCGTTCCTCCACTTTCAGGCCGTCCTCGCGAATGACGTCCAGCAGGGTCAACCGGGTCACCCCGCGCAGGATGTTGGCGTTGGTGTCGCGCGTGCGCAGGATCCCGTCGCGATCCACGATCCAGGCGTTGGAGGAGGCGCCTTCGGTGACGAAGCCCAGTTCGTCGACGAACCAGGCCTCGACCGCGCCCCGCTCGCGCGCCGCCTGTTTGGCGAGCGCATTGGGCAGCAGACCGACAGTCTTGATGTCGCAGCGGCCCCAGCGGTTCTCCGGCGTAGTGATCACGCCCACACCCTTGGCGGCGCGCGCCTCGGCGGCCGCGCGGTCCACCGCCTTGACCGTGACGACGATGCTCGGCTCCACCGGATCGATCGGAAAGGCGTGGTCGCGCGGAGCGACGCCGCGCCCAACCTGGAGATAGACCAGCCCCTCCCGCACCCGGTTGCGGCGGACCGCCTCCTTCAGCACGACGGTCAGGGCCGCACGGCTCATCGGCATGGGGATCTTCAGCTCGGCCAGGCTGCGCTCCAGCCGCGCGAAGTGGCCCTCGGCGTCGGCGAGCTTCCCGTCGAAGAGGGCCCAGACCTCATAGACCGCGTCGGCCAGCTGATAGCCCCGATCCTCGATATGGACCGCAGCCTCCCCTTGCGGGACGAAGCGGCCGTTTACATAGGCGATGCGGCCCAAGGTCAGGCGTCCTCTTCCACAGGCCGGGCGCCCGAAAGCCCCAGCGACTTCAGCTTGCGGTGCAGGGCCGAGCGCTCCATGCCGATGAAAGCCGCCGTGCGGGAGATGTTGCCGGAGAACCGCAGCATCTGGGCGTTCAGGTACTCGCGCTCGAACACCTCGCGGGCCTCGCGCAGCGGCAGGGCGATGATCCGCTCGGCGCTGGTGCTCGAGGGCTGATCGCTCGGCGCGGCTTCGGAGGGCAGCATGTCGGCGGTGATCGGCTCGGCGGGATCGCCCGACACCAGGATGAGCATCCGCTCCACATTGTTGCGCAGCTGGCGCAGGTTGCCCGGCCAGGCCTTGACCTGCAGGGTGGCGAGCGCGTCGTCGGCCAGGCGGCGCCTGGGCATGCCCGTGGCCTCGCAGATCCGCTGGATGAAGTAGTCGACCAGCTCGGGGATATCCTCCCGGCGTTCGGCCAGGCCCGGCACCGCCACCGGCACCACGTTCAGCCGGTGGAACAGGTCCTCGCGGAATCGGCCGGCGCCGATCTCATCGCGCAGGTCGCGGGAGGTGGAGGAGACCACGCGCACGTCCACCTGCACGTCGGTGTCGCCGCCCACCCGGCGGAACCGCTGCTCGACCAGCACCCGCAGGATGCGCCCCTGGGTCTCGCGCGGCATGTCGGCGACCTCGTCGAGATAGAGGGTGCCGCCATGCGCCTGTTCGAACACCCCGATCTTGGCCGGGCGGCCGCCCTCGCCTTCCTGGCCGAACAGTTCGACGTCGACGCGCTCGGGGGTCATGCCGGCGGCGCTGATGGCCACGAACTCGGCCCGCGACCTGGGGCTGGCGGAGTGGATCAGCCGGGCCATGGTCTCCTTGCCCGAGCCCGGAGGTCCGGAGATCAGCACCCGGCTGTTGGCCGAGGCGAGCTTGGCGATCAACCCGCGCAGTTGCTGGGCCGCCGGCGAGCGGCCGACGAAGCCGTCCGGCGCGATGGCCTGAGTCCGCAGGCGCCGGTTCTCTCGGCGCAGGCCGGCCGCTTCCAGGGCGCGTTCGACCACCAGCAGCAGGCGGTCGGATTTGAAGGGCTTCTCCAGGAACTCGTAGGCGCCGCGTTTGATGGCGCTGACGGCGGTTTCGATATTGCCGTGGCCGGAGATCATGATCACCGGCAGGTCGGGGTCGAGCGCCTTGACGAGGTCGAGCAGCTCCAGCCCGTCCATCCCCCCGCCCTGCATCCAGATGTCGAGGATGAGGAGCGCCGGTTTGCGAGCCTTGATCGCCGCGAGCGCGCTCTCGGAATCGTTGGCCGTACGGACGTGGTGCCCCTCGTCCTCCAGGATGCCCGCGACCAGTTCGCGGATGTCCGCCTCGTCGTCGACCACCAGAACGTCAGCCGCCATTACGCCGCTCCTAAGCCGGACGCCGGAACACTTTCCGGCTCATGGACGGCGGCGGGCTCGACCCGCGCCGTGGGGGGAAGTTTCAGAACCGCGCGTGCACCCTGGCCGCGCGTGGCGTCGCCGAGCACCAGCTCGCCGCCATGGTCCTCGAGGATCCGCTTGACGATGGCCAGGCCCAGGCCCGTGCCCTTCTCGCGCGTGGTGACATAGGGCTCGGTCAGGCGGTCGCGGTCTTTTTCGGGCAGGCCCACGCCGTTGTCTTCGACCACGAAGGCCACCCCGTCGGTGTTTGATTCAAGACGCGCCAAGATCCGCCCCTTGTGACGGGGCGATTGCGCCATGCGGGCGCCGACCGCCTCCGAGGCGTTCTTCAGCACATTGGTCAGGGCCTGGGCCAGCATCCGGCCGTCGGCCGTCAGCGCCACCTCCGGCGTCGGTTCGGCGAGATCGACTTCGATGTCCGGCGTGGCCACGCGCTGGGCGAAGACGGCCGCGCGCAGCAGCTCGGCGGCGTCCTGCGGGGCGAACTTCGGCGCCGGCATCCGGGCGAAGGCGGAGAACTCGTCGACCATCCGACCGATGTCGCCCACCTGGCGCACGATGGTGTCGGTGCAGCGGTCGAAGACCTCCAGGTCCTCCTCGGCCACGCCCTTGCGGAACTTGCGCCGGATGCGCTCGGCCGAGAGCTGGATGGGCGTGAGCGGGTTCTTGATCTCGTGGGCGATGCGGCGGGCGACGTCGCGCCAGGCGGCGTTGCGCTGGGCCGAGACCAGGCGGGTGATGTCGTCGAAGGTCAGCACCAGCCCGCCCTCCGACCGGCTGGCGCGCACCCGCAGCCGGCGGCTGTCCGGCCCGCGGACCACGTCGACCTCCTCCTCCGCCTCGCCGCCGCGCAGCGCCCCCTCGGCGATGGCGGCGAACTCCGGAGCGATGTCGGAAAGCGTGCGCCCGCGCATCTCGCCTTCCGCCCCAAGCAGGACGGCGGCCTGGCGGTTGGCCGCGGAAACCCGGCCTTCGGCGTCCAGCCCGACCACGCCTGCGGAGACCTCGGCGAGGACGGTTTCGATGAATTGACGGCGCTGCTCGGCCTCGTCGCCGGCGCGCTTCAGCGCCGCCTGCTGCACATGAAGATCATGTGTCATCTTGTTGAAAGCGCGGGATAAGACAGCAATCTCTTCAGGGTCTCGCTCGGCGTCCACCCGGGCGCTCAGGTCGCCCGCCGAAACCCGGCCCGCAGCCTGGACCAGCCGGCCGACGGGGCCGGAAATGGCGTTGGCGGCGCCCAAGCCCAGCCAGACCGCGCCCACCAGCACCAGCATGGCGGTTTCCATATAGGCCAGCGCGAACACCGCCTGGATGCGGGCGCGGCTCTCGGCGGCGTCGCGATAGGCCGCGAGCGACCTGTCGGCGCCGATCAGATGGTCGACGATCCCCGCCTCCACCGGCCGGGTCACATAAAGATAGGCGTCGGGAAAGGCGGCCAGCCGGTAGAGCGCCCGTGCCAGGTCGGTGGAGACGAAGATGTCGCCCTCGTCGGCGGCTTCGAAGCTGGAGGGCGGCGGCACGGCGAAGCGCGGCGCCTCCTCCGATTCCGCCCGCGCCAGGATCCGCCCTTCCCGGTCGATCAAATAGGCGGCGGGGAAGGCGTGATACGAGGCCTGGTAGGCCAGGAAATGGCTGAAGGTGACGGGGCTGGACTGCAGGGCCGGCGCGGCCCGATTGAGGTCGACCGCCATCAGCGAGACGTGGTCGCCGATGTAGCGCTTCTGCTCTTCCACATAGGATCGGGCGACGGTGGCGGAATTCTCCACCACGGTCTGGACGCGGTCGGAGAACCAGTTCTCCACCCCCTGGTTGACCAGTACGCCATAAAACAGGGCCACGACGACAGCGGGCGCCACGGCCGCGGCGGCGAACAGCGTCACGAAACGCAGGTGCAGGCGGGCCGCGGCGTCCGATCGCGCCCGGGCCAGGCCGAGAAGGCGCAACCCCACCTGCAGGGCCAGCGCCAGGATCAGGGCCAGATTGAAGGCCAGGATCGTCAGAATGTTCTTCGACGCCGGCGCCAGCGGCCCGGTCTCGGGCGGGGCCGCTGCCAGCAGGATGGCGACGGCGGTCAGGAGGGCCGCCAGGGCGTAGCCGCCGCCCAGCACATAGCGCGATTGCAGCGCCCGCCAGAGTTGCGCGGCGGGCGTGCGTCGAGCTTCGCGGTCTTGCACCAGGGACGCCATGGGAGGCGCGATCCTAGGGGCGCCTGTGCTTCATATGCAACAGGCATGTCGCCCAAAAGCGTCACCTTCATGGGTGACAGGCGGCCGCATCCTCGGCTAAGGTGTGGGCGATGACCTTCGCCGCCCAATATTCGTTTTGGTACTTTAGCTACCCGACGCCGGCGGCGGAGGACGGGATCTTGTGACCTGACGTCATAGCATCCGAGCCCCAGCCGCCGCCCGTCCGGCGGCTTTTTTGTTGGCCGCCGCCGGGCCTGAACCCCGGAGCCCAACCATGTCCGCCCCTTCCGAGATCACCGACGACCTGAGGATCGTCCAGATCGACACCCTCGCCCCGCCCAGCGAGGTGATGGCGCGCCATCCGGCGACGCCGAACGTCGCCGCCGTGGTGGGAGACTCCCGCCGCGCGGTGCAGCAAATCCTGCGCGGGGAGGACGACCGCCTGCTGGTGGTGATCGGCCCCTGCTCGATCCACGATCCGCAAGCCGCCATGGACTACGCCCAACGGCTGGCGGCCGAACGCGCGCGCCATGCCGGCGAGCTGGAGATCGTCATGCGCGTCTATTTCGAGAAGCCGCGCACCACGGTGGGCTGGAAGGGGCTGATCAACGACCCGCACCTGGACGGCACCTTCCGGATCGACGAAGGACTGAACCTGGCCCGCCGCATCCTGCTGGACGTCAACGCGCTCGGCCTGCCGGCGGCTGTGGAGTTCCTGGACGTGATCACGCCCCAATACCTGGCCGACCTGGTCGCCTGGGGGGCCATCGGCGCGCGGACCACCGAAAGCCAGATCCACCGGGAGATGGCCTCGGGCCTCTCCTGCCCGGTGGGTTTCAAGAACGGCACGGACGGCAATCTGCGCATCGCGGTCGACGCCGTGAAGGCCGCGTCCCAGCCGCACCATTTCCTGGCGGTGGGCAAGGACGGACGCGCAGGCCTGGCGGCGACGCGGGGCAATCTCGACGCCCATGTCGTGCTGCGGGGCGGCAAGGCCCCGAACTACGACGCCGCCAGCATCGCCATGGCCGCCGCCGAACTGGCCTCGGCTGGCCTGCCGGCGCGGCTGGTGGTCGACGCCAGCCACGCCAATAGCGGGAAGAAGCCGGAGAACCAGCCGGCCGTGGTGCGAGACCTGGCCGGCCAGATCGCCGGCGGCGAGGGGCGGATCTGCGGAGTCATGGTCGAGAGCCATCTCGTCGCCGGTCGCCAGGACCTGATCCCCGGCCAGCCCCTGACCTACGGCCAAAGCATCACCGACGGCTGCATCGACTGGGAGACCTCGGTGGAGGCGCTGGATGTCCTGGCGCGGGCGGTGAGGGCACGGCGCGGCCTCGCCTATGCCGGCGTGCGCGGAACCGAAGCGGTCGCGGGCTGAAGCTTCCGGCGCGGCATCTTGACGGCGGCGCCTAGGGCCGCGCTGCTTCCATCCAGCACATGGAGGCGGCGGCATGAACGACCTGGATTTCACCGGCAAGGCGGTGCTGGTGGTGGGCGGTTCGAGCGGGATCGGCAACGGGATCGCCCACGCCTTCCGCCGGCGCGGGGCGGAGGTGACGGTCTGGGGCACGCGCGCCGGGCCCGAGGCCTATGCGGACGAAGAGGGCTCGGACCTCTCCGGCCTCGCCTACGCCCGCGTGGACGTGGCCGACTTGGAGGCCATCGCCGCGGCGGCCGAGGCGTTCGAACGGCTCGACGTGCTGGTCCTGGCCCAGGGCACGGTGATCTATCGCCGAGGCGAGTTCGAGATGGACGGCTTCCGCCGGGTGGTCGCGGTGAACCTCGACAGCCTGATGGCCTGCGCCACGGCCTTCTTCCCGCTGCTGAAGGGCGCTCAGGGCGCGATCGTGACGATCAGTTCGACCGCCGCCTTCGAGGCCACCCGCGGCAATCCGGCCTACGCCGCCTCCAAGGCCGGAGCCGTGGCGTTGACCCGCACCCTCGCCCAGGCCTGGGCCGCCGACGGCGTGCGGGTGAACGGCGTGGCGCCGGGACTGGTGGCCACCAAGCTGACCCGGGTCACCACGGAACATCCCGATCGCCTGCGCGGCGCGCTCGCGCGCATCCCCATGCACCGGCTCGGCACGCCGCAGGACATGGCCGGCGCGGCGCTCTTCCTGGCCTCGCCGCTCTCAGCCTATGTGACCGGCCAGACCCTGATCGTCGACGGCGGGCTCACGCTCTAGCCGCAGGCGCGGCGACCGGCCTAAGCTGGCGCCTCGTCCGCCAGCAGCAAGGAACCGCCATGACAGCCGCCTCATCCCTCGGGTTCTCCGCCGAACGGCTCCACCGGCTCGATCGGTTCATCACCGAAAGGTACCTGGAGAGCGGCCGCTTCCCCTGCGCCCAGGTGCTGATCGCCCGGCATGGCGACGTGGTGCACGAATTCGTCGGCGGCAAGCGCGACCTGGCCCGGAACAAGCCCTGCGAAGCCGACACCCTGTTCCGCATCTATTCGATGACCAAGCCGATCACCAGCATCGCCTTCATGATGCTGGTGGAGGAGGGCAAGGTCGCCCTTGACGATCCCGTTCACCGGTTCATCCCCGAATGGAAGGATCTGGGCGTGTTCAACGCCGGCGGCCTGGGCGCCTTCCAGACCAAGCCGGCGGGTCGGCCGATGCAGATGGTCGACCTTCTGCGCCACACCTCGGGCCTGACCTACGGTTTCCAGAACCGCACCAATGTGGACGCCGCCTATCGCAAGCTGGGCATCGGCGAGATCGGGTCGACCATCGACCTGGACGACATGATCGCGAAGCTCGGCAAGCTGCCGCTGGAATTCTCGCCGGGCGAGGCCTGGAACTATTCCGTCTCGACGGACGTGCTCGGCTATCTGGTGGGCAAGATCTCGGGAATGCCCTTCGAAGAGTTTCTGCGCCGGCGCATCTTCGAACCGCTGGGAATGGAGGACACCGACTTCCAGGTGCGGGAGAGCGAACGGGACCGGTTCGGCGCCTGCTACAACGCGACCCCCAAGGGCGGACTCGACCTGCAGGACGATCCGGAGACCAGCGCCTATCTCGCCCCGCCGGGACTGGTGTCCGGCGGCGGCGGCCTCGTCTCCACCGCCGCCGACTACATGAAGTTCTGCCAGATGCTGCTCGGCCGCGGCGCGCTGGGCGACCATCGCCTGATCGCGCCGAAGACGCTGGACCTGATGACCGCCAACCACCTGCCGGACGGCAAGGACTTGACCCAGCTCTCGCGCTCGCTGTTCTCCGAGGCGACCAACGCCGGCGTCGGCTTCGGCCTGGGTTTCGCCGTGGTCACCGACCCGGCCAAGACGCTGGTCCCGTGCAGTCAGGGCGAATTCTACTGGGGCGGCGCCGCCAGCACCGCCTTCTGGATCGATCCGGTGGAGGACCTGGCGGTGGTGTTCATGACGCAGACCCTGCCCTCCTCAGCCTATCCGATCCGGCGGGAGCTGCGGACTTTGGTCTATTCGGCCCTAGTGGACCCGGCTCGCTGAGCGGCGCCGGGGTTCCAGCGGCGGCCCGGACGAGGGCGATTTCGTCCGACAGGCGATCAGAAAAAAGGCCGCCGCATGGACACACGGCGGCCTCGGAAATTTGGCCCTAGGTGATCAGCGGCCGGCGGCGCCTTGCAGCTGGCGGGCGCGCTCCAGGTGCTGCTCGAGCTTCGGCACGGTGCGGCCGGCGAAGGCCTTGAGCTGGGCGTCCTCGCCCTTGTCGGCATAGCCGCGGTGCAGGGTGATCGCCTCCTGGTGGGCGGCGACCTGCTGGTCGAGGAAGACGCGGTCGAAATCGGCGGCGCTGGCGGCGCGCAGATTGTCGAGCAGGCCCTTGCGGCGCTCGTCCATCTCCGTCGGGGCGGTCTCGCCGGCGGCCGCGGCCAGCGGCTTCATCTCGTTGGACGTGGCGGTGTGGTCGGTGACCAGCATCTGGCCGAAGGCCTTCACGTCGGCGTTCTGGGCGCGTTCCTGGGCCATACGACCGGCTTCGATCTCGTACATGTCGCCGATGGCGGCGTTGCTCACATAGCCGCCGAGGGTGTTGGCTCCCAGGGTTGCCGCCGAGGTCTGGCCGACCGCGGCGGAAGTCGCGTCCTGAACCGTGTTCACCGGTTCGCTCTGGCCGGGATTGTTGTTCTGTCCGCAGGCGGCGAGCGAGAGGGCGGCGGCGGCGGCGAAAAGGGCGAGACGTGCGCTCATGGATGGGTTCTCCCGTTATGACCGCAGACCAATCGCTCTGGCTCGGCTTTGTTCCCGAACTTGTGAACGCGAGCTTGGGACACCGCCGCCCGCCCTGGCGGTTTTTCCGACGGGCCGACCCTGGGCCCATCATCCCCTGAACGAATGGAGCGGGGTCCCGCGGCGCCGGATCGCGGGACCCCAGAGCACGATGCGGTCAGACGGAATCGTCTAACCGTTGAATCGTGCTCCAGACGCCTGACGTCGCAGCGCCGCCACAGAACCGTCGAACTCGGATGCTGATGGAAGCCGACGGCCGCGTCAGGACCCCGATGGCGAATCCCTCCGACACCGACAAGCCAGACCTGTTCGTGCGCCCGAGCCCCTGGGGGCGGATGCCGCAGCAGGCGCCGCACCGCATCGGCCCCCTGCCACGGGCCGCGGCGCAGCCTCAGGCGCGGCCGGCGCCGGCGCGCTCCAGCATCCTGACCGGTTCGGCGTTGCCGACGCCGGGGCCTGCAGCCGGGCCGAGGCCCGCCGGCGCCTCGATCCTCAGCGGTTCGCTCGTCCCGCCGCCGGCGCCCAGGCCTGCGCCTGCACCTAAGGCCGCGCCTCAGATCGCGCCAGTTCCGCCGACCGAACCTGAACCTATGACGGTGGCGCCGGTCGCGCCGCTTCGCCGCGCCCGACCAGCACGCAATCCCTTCCCCTGGATCGGGGCCGGCCTGATCGGGCTGATCGGTCTCGGCGCTGCGGCGATGTTCCTGACCCGCGAACCGCCAGCACCCGCGCCGGCGCCGGCTCCCGCCGTTCCGGAGGCCGCAGCCGCGCCGCCGGTCGCCGTCGCGCCGGAACCGGAGTCTGCCGTCGCGCCCGCCCCGAAGGTCGAACAAGCGCCCGCGCCTGCGCCACGAACCGACGCGCGCCCGCGCATCGCCCCGACGACGCCGGAGCCTGAAGCCCCCACGCCGGAAGCCGCGCCGGTGCTCCTGAACCCGACGCCGATCGAGCCGCCGCCGGTGGCCGCCCCGCCGGCCCTTGTCCCCTACACGCCGCCGGCGGAAACCGATCCGGAAGCGCCGATGACCACTCGCGGGACCGAGGTGCGGCGCTGAGCTGGCCTATCGCCGGCCGCGGCTCATCTCGACGCCGAGGTCCTGGATCTTCTTGCGCAGAGTGTTGCGGTTGAGGCCGAGGATTTCAGCCGCCCGCACCTGATTGCCGCGGGTCGCGCCCAGGGTGAGCTGGATCAGCGGACGCTCCACCTCCTCCAGCACCCGGTCATAGAGGCCCGGCGGCGGCACGCCGTCCGGCTGCTCGGCGAAATAGCCCGAAAGGTGCCGCTCCACGAGGGTGGCCAGGGTCACCGGGCCTTCCTGGCCGGGAACCGCAGGCTGCTGGTCGGCCAGTTCCCGCTCGACGATGCGGGCGGTGATCAGTTCCTCCGCATAGAGGGCGCAGATACGGCGGATCAGGTTCTCCAGCTCGCGCACATTGCCGGGCCAGGCGTGCAGCTTGAGCCGCTCCAGGGCGCCGGCGTCGATGGTCTTGGCCGGCAGGCCCTCACGGTTGGCCCGCAGCAGGAAGGTCCGGGCGAGATCGGGGATGTCGTCCACCCGGTCGCGCAGCGGCGGCAGGCGCAGGGGCGCGACGTTCAGGCGGAAGTAGAGATCCTCGCGGAACAGGCCCTGCTGGATCAGGGCGCGCAGGTCGCGGTTGGTGGCGGCGATGATGCGCACATTGGGCCGCCGGCCGGTCCTGGGGTTCAGCGCCTGTTCGGAGCCGTCGATCACCCGTAGCAGGCGGGTCTGGGCGTCGAGCGGCATGTCGCCGATCTCGTCCAGGAACAGGGTGCCGCCGTCGGCCTCCACCAGCTTGCCGTAGTCGCCGTCCTCGCGGCCGAACAGCTCGGCCTCCACCCGCTCGCGGGGCACGGCCGCCAGGTTGATGACCACGAACTTGCCGTCCTTGCGCCGGCCCATGTCGTGCAGCGCCCTGGCGACCAGCTCCTTGCCGGTGCCGCTCTCGCCGAGGATCAGCACGGTGAGGTCGGCGCCGACCAGCCGCGCCACGGTGCGATAGACCTCCTGCATCGGCCCCGAACGCCCGATCAGCGGCAGGCGCTCGTCGCGCATGGCCCTGGCCTGGGCCTTGGAGGCCTCGGAATCCACCGGCCGCGAGAGGGCCCGACGGGCGACCGAGGTCATGTCGTCCAGGTCGAAGGGCTTGGCCACATAGTCGAACGCGCCCACCTCGGCCGCATTGACGGCGGTCAGCAGGGTGTTCTGGGCGCTCATCACGATGACGGGCAGCTTGGGCCGCTCCTTGCGGATGCGCGGCAGGACGTCGAAGACGTTCTCGTCGGGCATGACCACGTCGGTGACGACCAGGTCGCCCTCCCCGTCCGACACCCACTTCAGCAGGGTGGTGGCGTTGCCGGTGGCGCGCACCTGGTAGCCCAGGCGGCTGAAGGCCTGGCTGAGCACCAGGCGGATCGAGGAATCGTCGTCGGCGATCAGGATCTTCTTGCTGCTGGCGGCCGCGTTCATCCGGCGACGTCCTCTTCCGATGCGATGGGGAGAAGCACCCGGAAGACCGTCCGCCCGGGTTCGGATTCGAAGTCGATCAGCCCGCCGTGGGCCGAGACCAGCTTGGCGACCAGGGCCAGGCCCAGGCCCGCCCCGTGGGTCTTGGTGGTCACGAAGGGCTGGAAGAGGCTCTCGCGCAGGTGCGGCGGCACGCCCGGCCCGTTGTCCTGGATGCGGACCTCCAGCGGCGCGCCGCGCAGGGCCTGCCCCTTGGCGGCGCGCATGCGCACGCCGTGGCGATAGGCGGTGTGGATGCTGATCGCGCCGCGCCCGTCGCCGCGCGAATGAGCCGCCTCGGCGGCGTTCTTCACGAGGTTCAGGAAGATCTGGATCAGCTGGTCCTCGTCGCCCAAGGTCGGCGGCAGCGAGGGGTCGTAGTAGTCGGCGAGGGCCAGGCCGTCGGCCACGCCGTTGGCGGCCAGCGCCTTCACCCGGTCGAGCACCTGGTGGATGTTGATCGGCTGGCAATCCGGAAGCGCATCGTCGGAGAAAGCCTCCATGCGATCCACCAGCCGGCGGACCCGGTCGGTCTCGTCGACGATCAGCTGGGCCAGAGGCGCATCCTCGGCCTTGGCCCCGGACTTCAGCAGCTGGGCCGCGCCGCGAATGCCGGCGAGGGGGTTCTTGATCTCGTGAGCCAGCATCCGGCCAAGCCCGATGATGGTGCGCAGGCCTGCGGCCTCGACCGAATTGCGCTCGCCGCCCGGCAGGCCGTTCTTCACGTGCAGGGTCAGCAGCACCGAGCCGTCGCCCAGCGGCGTGGCCGCGCCGTCGGCCTCGAAGGACGGCAGGCCAAAGAGGCTGATCTCCACGCCCCGCTCGCGCACGCGGGCGTCCTCCTCCAGGGCCCGGCGATAGAGGGAGACGAGCGCCGAGCCCTCAGGCAGGGCCGCCCCGAACCGGCCACGCGAGAGAAGTCCGAGTCCCTGGCCGAACAGCGCCTCGGCCGCCTCGTTCGCCGAGGCGAGCGCGCCGTCGGCGGCGATGACCAGGGCGGGCTCGGGACTGAGTTCGAAGGCCGCAGCCTTCAATCGTTCGTAGTCCACGCCCGGCGCGGCGCGGGAGCGATGGTTCATGCCGCCAACCTCGTTTCGGGATCGCGCCAGAGCGCGGTCAGGCCTTTCTCGACCTCACGGGGTTCCTCCAGGCGGCAGAGCGCGGCGCGCGCGCTCCGCCTGGCCTCGGCTGCTTTCGGCCAGGGCGCGTTTTCGATGTAGGCGGCCAGGTGCTTGCGGAAGATCCGCAGGCCGTGCCGGTCGCCGTAGAACTTCAGGCTTTCGGCCAGGTGATCGAGGGCGATGGACAGCCTCTCCTCGGCCTCCGGCTCGGCGAAGGGCCGGCCGGCGAGCCCCGCCTCGATCTGGGCGGCGACCCAGGGGCGGCCATAGACCCCGCGCCCGACCATCACCGCATCGGCTCCGGAGGCGGCCAGGGCCGCCCTGGCGGTGGCGCCATCGTGGATATCGCCATTGACGATCACGGGAACCGAGACCTCGGCCTTCACCGCTGCGACGGCGCTCCAGTCGGCCGCGCCCTTGTAGAACTGGCAGCGGGTCCGGCCGTGCACCGTGACGGCTTGGGCCCCGCGAGCCTGGGCGCGCGCGGCGATCTCCGGGGCGTTGCGGCTGGCGTCGTCCCAGCCCAGGCGCATCTTGACGGTGACAGGAACCTCGACCGCATCGACGGCCGCAGCCACCAGGCTCTCGGCCAGGTCCGGCTCGCGCATCAGGGCCGAGCCCGAGAGCACGCCGGTGACCTCCTTGGCCGGGCAACCGAAATTGAGATCTACGATCTGGGCGCCGGCGGCGACGGCGAGCCTGGCGCCCGCGGCGACATGGGCCGGGTCCCGCCCCACCAGCTGCACCACCATCAGCGGCAGCCCCTCGCCCACCGCGGCGCGGCGGACCACGTCGGGGCGGCCACGAGAGAACTCGGCGCAGGCCACCATCTCGGTGGCCACATAGGTCGCGCCCAGGCGGCTGGCGACCTTGCGGAACGGCAGGTCGGATACGCCGGTCATCGGCGCGATCCACGCCCGGCCGCCGACCGCCACATCCCCGACTGCGAGCGCACTGCTCATTTTTCAATCACCCCTACCGCCTCTGTTTTAGGCAAATTGTGCGGCGCCGTAAAGCCTGGACAAGCGACGGCGCCGCTCTAAACAGGCGGCATGTCGTTTTCGGCCGTCATCGTCGCCGCCGGGGCCAGCACCCGGGCCGGCTCGGGCCCGCCCAAACCCTGGCGGATGCTGGCCGGGCGGCCGGTGCTGCGCTGGTCGGTCGAGGCCCTGCTGGGGGCCGGCGCCGACGAGATCGTGGTCGTCGTGGCCGCCGACCGCGTGGAGGCCGCTTCCGAGGCGTTGGGTGACCTGCCGCGCTGGCGCGCGGTGGCCGGGGGCGCCACGCGGGCGGGCTCGGTCCAGGCCGGGCTGGCGGCGCTCAAGGCCGGCGAGGCGCAGCCGGTGCTGGTCCACGACGCGGCCCGGCCGCTGGTCACTCTCGCCCATGTGGAGGCTCTGCTCGCTGCGCTCGAAGGAGCCGAGGGTGCGATCCCCGCCCTCCCCGTCGCCGACACCCTGAAGCGCGGCGAGAGCCTGGTTGCGGCGACTGTCTCGCGCGAGGGGCTCTGGCGCGCCCAGACCCCCCAGGCCTTTCGGCTCGGCCCGCTGAAGGCCGCCTACGCCGCCTGGCCCGCGAGCGAGGAACCCACCGACGACGCCGCGGTGATGGAGCGCGCCGGCGGGCGCGTGGCGCTGGCGGCCGGCGACCCGCGGCTGATGAAACTGACCTATCCGGAGGATTTCGCCATGGCCGAAGCTCTGGCGGGGCAGGCCCGCATCGTCCGCATCGGCCAGGGGCTGGACGCCCATCGGTGGGGGCCGGGCGAAGCGGTCTGGCTGTGCGGCGTCGAGATCGCCCACGACCGCACCCTGATCGGCCATTCCGACGCCGATGCGGGCTTACACGCCCTGACCGATGCGGTGTTGGGCGCCATCGGCGCCGGCGACATCGGCGAGCATTTCCCGCCCTCCGACCCGCAGTGGAAGGGCGCCTCCTCCGACCGGTTCCTGATCCACGCCGTGGAACTGGCCGCCGCGCGGGGCGCGCGGATCCTGAGCGTCGACGTGACCCTGGTCTGCGAGCAGCCGAAAATCCGCCCGCATCGCGAGGCCATGCGCGCCCGCCTGGCCGAGCTGCTGCGCCTGCCGGTGGATCGGGTGAGCGTGAAGGCCACCACCACCGAAGGCATGGGCTTCACCGGCCGCGGCGAAGGCCTGTTCGCCCAGGCGGTGGTGAGCGTGGAAACCCCGGCCTGACCTGCCTCACGGCAGCCAGGTCCAGCGGTCCTTCATCTGGGTGTAGAGCGCTCCCACGAGATTCACGTAATCGTCGCGCCAGGGGCGGGCCAGGGTCGGTTCGGTCTCGTCCCACCGGGGATCGGCGGCGAAGCGGGCCAGGGCCTCGTAGGATCTGGCGATGATCAGGGCGTCTTCCGCCGACTCACGGAGGGCCGGCCGGTCGCTGGGTGGGCGGTAGCGCTGCAACAGGGCTTCGCCGCCCGCTTCGTAGGCCACCGCCATGGCGGGGCTCACCAGGTCGAGGTTGCGGTTGGAAAGGTGGAGGATCAGCACCCCGTCCGGCTTCAGCCGCTCCAGGTAGCCGCGCACGGCCTCTACCGTCAGCAGGTGCGCCGGCACGGCGTCGGACGAGAAGGCGTCGATCAGCAGGATGTCGAAGGCCTCGGCCGGCTGCTTCGAGAGCGTCAGGCGCGCATCGCCCAGCACATAGTCGATCCGCCCTTGGGCGCACCGGGTGGTGTAGCTGAAGTGCTGTGGGTCGGTGGCGATCCGCACCACCAGCGGGTCGATCTCGAAGAAGGTCATGTGGTCGCCGGGCCGGGTGTAGGCGGCCACCGCGCCGGTGCCGAGGCCTACGGCCCCAATCTCGAGCGGACGCCCCTCCTCCAGCTTGGCCAGGAACACCTGGCCGATCGGCGTGTCCGGCGCGTAGTAGGTCAAGGGCCGGCAGGCGAACTCCGGGGCCGTCGCCTGGGCGCCGTGCAGGGTGGTGCCGTGGGACAGCATCTTCACCTGGCCGCCCAGGCCCGGCACCGGCATCTCCGACTGGCGCACCACGCCGAAGAAGCTGCGCCAGCTGTTACGCACGTCCACCCGATCGCCGGCCAGATTGGCGCAGACCGACAGGAGCGCCATCAGCCCGACGAAGACGATGACCCGGTCCCGGACCAGGAACAGCGACACCACCGCCACGCCGAGAGCGATCCGGACATTGGTGTCGACGCCGAAGCGCCCGGCCAGGACGACGGCCGCCACGCAACCCGCCACGCCCAGCACGAACACCGCCCATTGCCAGATCCTTATCGGGCCATGTCCCGGCCGCGCCAGGCAGGCCAGCACCAGGGCCAGCGGGAACTCCCAGACATTGGTGAAGATTACAGGGGCGACGAAGGCGTTGAAGGCGCCGCCCAGCACCCCGCCCAGCGACATGCAGAGATAGAACTCCGTCAGCCGCGCGGGCTCCGGCCGCCGGGCCACCAGGGCGTGGTGGCACATCAGGGTGGTCAGGAAGAAGGCGGCCAGATGGATGAAGAACTGCAGGACGAAGTTCTGATTTTCCAGGGGAATCAGCAGGGCCGAAGCCGCCGCGGCCGCGGCCTGGAACATCAGCATGGTCTTGCCGGCGAAGACCGGCCTGTCGGCGAAGGCCATGATGAAGGTGGTGAGATAGAGCGCCAGCGGGATCACCCACAGGAAGGGCGCCGAGGCCACGTCCATGGTCAGGTGGGTGGTGACCCCCAGCATCAGGCTGGACGGCAGGGCGGCCAGCGCCACCCAGGTCAGGCGCCGCAGCCAAGTGGGCGCCGCGCTTTCCGCGGGAGGCTGGGTCGCCGCCCCGGCGCTCGTGGAGGAAACGAAAACGGCCAGGGCCGCCATCAGCAGAACGAAGGCGCCATAGCCGGCGCTCCAGCCGAAGGTCTGTCCTCTCAGGGCGATCAGCGGCTCCACCAGAGCGGGATAGGCCAGCAGGGCCAGAAGGCTGCCTAGGTTGCTGGCCGCATAGAGCACATAGGGCTGGGCCCCCGTCTGCAGGTGGATCGTGCGTGCGTGCCAGGCCTGGACCAGCGGCGCCGTGGCCGAGAGCACGGCGAAGGGCGCGCCGATGGAGAGCGCCAGCACACCCAGCAGCCACAAGGCCGGTCGGGCGGGGTCCGGATCGCCCAGGGCGCCGGTGATATGCAGCGGCAGGACCAGGGCCGCCGCCAGCAGGGCGGTCAGATGCACCCCCGCCTGGATCCGCACCGAGGCGATCCTCTGCAGGAGGTGGGCGTAGAGGTAGCCGGCCAGCAACGCGCTCTGGAAGAAGGCGATGGAGGTGTTCCACACCGAGGGGCTGCCGCCCAGCAGGGGCAGGACGAGCTTGGCCACCATCGGCTGGACCAGGAAGACCAGGCCGGCGCTGGTGAACACGGTGAGGGCGAACAGGGCGGAAGATGCGGCCCGGACGGGCCTGCCGGCCCCTTCGAGGGATATCATGCGCTCGATTCGGCTTGTTCTAAGGGGCTCCCGATGTTGTGGTCTGGCTTTCGTCTTGCCTAGTCATTACCGGAGTCGCCGCCATGTTTTCCCTGGAGATCGAGACCCTGGCGCGGCTCCTGATCGACGAGGCGCGGGAGCGCTCCTTGCGTATCGTCACCGCCGAGAGCTGCACAGGCGGGCTGGTCGCGGCCGCCATCTGCTCCATCGCCGGGGCCTCGGACGTGTTCGAGCGGGGCTTCGTCACCTATTCCAATCGCGCCAAGCAGGAACTGCTGGGGGTGCCGGGGGACCTGATCGCCGATCTGGGCGCGGTGTCCGAGCCCGTGGCCCGGATGATGGCGGAAGGCGCGCTGGAAGCCTCCAACGCCCACGTCGCGGTGGCGATCACCGGGGTGGCCGGGCCGGGTGGCGGCACGCCGATGAAGCCGGTGGGCACCGTCCACATCGCCACCGCGCGGACCAATCACGGCCTGATGCACCGCGCCGAGTTCTTCGCCTGCGAAACCCGCGCGGAGATCCAGGAAATGGCCACCCAGGCGGCGCTGCAGGCCCTGCGCGACCGGATTTCCTAGAGCGCGTTCAGGGTGCGTCGAGGGGGCCGTAGAGCAGTCTGGCGCGCGCCTCGAAGCAGGCGATCAGCTTCTCCACCGCATGGTGGAAGTTGGCCGAGAGCAGACCCGCCAGCAGGCGCGACTTGAACTCGAAATCGATCTCGAACTCGATCCGCGTCCCGGCCGGGACCTCCACGAACCGCCAGCGGTTGGTCAGACGGCGGAACGGCCCCGACAGCAGGCTGACGTCGATCTGCCGGGCTTCGGCGTCGCGCCGGACGCGGGTGGCGAAGCGTTCCTTCAATACGGAGAAGCCGACGGTCGCCTCGGCGTCGACCAAGCTCACCCCCTCCCCTTCGCTGCGCGCGTTCCAGGTGCGCAGCGCCTGGATCCAGGGCACGAACTGCGGATAGGTCTCCACGTCGCCGACCAGGGTGAAGAGCTGGTCAGGCCGGTAGGGCAGTATCTTTTCGAGACGATGACGCAAGGCCGTCAGGCCGCGGCGTCCTTGGCGAGCCTCGCCGCCTTCAGCCGCGCGAAGTCCTCGCCGGCATGGTGCGAGGAGCGGGTGAGCGGGCTGGCCGAGACCATCAGGAAGCCCTTGGCGCGGGCGATCTCCTCATAGGCCTTGAACTCGTCGGGGGTGACGAAGCGGTCGATGGGCGCGTGCCTGCGGGTCGGCTGCAGGTACTGGCCGATGGTCAGGAAGTCGACGCCGGCCGAACGCATGTCGTCCATGACCTGCATCACCTCCTCCTTCGACTCGCCCAGGCCGACCATCAGGCCGGACTTGGTGAACTGGTCGGGGTCGCGCTCCTTCACCCGCTCCAAGAGGCGCAGGGAGTGATAGTAGCGGGCGCCCGGTCGGATCGAGAGATAGAGCCGCGGCACGGTCTCCAGATTGTGGTTGAAGACGTCGGGCTTGGCCTCGATCACCAGCTCCGCGGCGCTGACCGGCTTGCGCAGGAAGTCGGGCGTGAGGATCTCCACGGTGGTCGCCGGCGCGGCGGCGCGGATGGCCCGCACGACGGCGGCGAAGTGGGCCGCCCCGCCGTCGGCCAGGTCGTCCCGGTCCACCGAGGTGATGACCACGTGGGCGAGCCCCATCTTGGCCACGGCGTCGGCGACGCGGGCGGGCTCGGTGGGGTCCAGCAGGTTGGGCTTGCCGGTGGCGACGTTGCAGAAGGCGCAGGCCCGGGTGCAGATCTCGCCCATGATCATCATGGTGGCGTGGTTCTGGCTCCAGCACTCGCCGATGTTCGGGCAGGCGGCCTCTTCGCAGACGGTGGTCAGGCCGTGCTGCTTCACCACCGCGCGGGTGGCGTTGTAGCCCGTGGAGCCCGGCGCGCGCACGCGCAGCCACTCGGGTTTGCGCAGCACCGGGGTCTCGGGATTGGCCTGCTTTTCCGGGTGCCGGGGCCGAAGGCCGCCGACGGTGTCGATCACGGTCGCCATGGCCCCTAAATCGGCTCTTGCGGGCTCCCGATCAAGCCGCGATTGAGCGCAGCTTCGCTGCGTGGTCAAACACGCCCATGGCCCGTGCGCTCCCGCCCGCCGTCCTGCTGCTTCTGCTCTCGGCCTGCGGCGGCGGCGGCGAAGAGGCCGACCCTGCGGCCGAGACCCGCGTGCCGCCCGCCTTGAGCGAGCGGTTCCACCCGCCGGAGGGCTGGGCCTGGGGCCTGGTGCGCACCGGCTCGGCGCCGGCCCAGCGCTACGGCGTGGCCGCCCCGCCCAGGGTTCCCCGTGCGGCCGTGGTCGTCGTTCCCAGCCATGGCGAGCCGGCTGAGGTGTGGTTCGAGACCGCCGCCGACCTGATCGATCAGGGCTTCACCGTCTGGGCGCTGGACCGCTCGACCGCGGGCTTCGCGCCGGACGCCGCCAATCTGCGGGCGCTCGCCGGTCGTGTGATCCGGCCGCCGCCGGAGACGCCGCTGGTGATCCTCGCCCATGCCGACGGCGCGGTTCCAGCCCTGCGGGCGCTGCAGGCGGGTCTGAAGGCCGACGCCGCGATCCTCGTCTCCCCGGATCTCGCCGAACGGGAGCCGACGCCTGCGGCCGGGTGGCTCGCGCGCCTGCCGACGCCGCGCAAGGCCTGGTCGCGCGACCTGCCCGACGACCGGGCGTTGGGCCTCACCTCCGATCCCTGGCGCGGCGCGGTGCGGATGGCCTGGCAGACGGCCAATCCCGACCTGCGCGCGACGGAGCCGGATCTCGCCTGGCGCGAAGCCCATCGCGCCGCCAGCCGCAACGTCGAGGCCGAAGCCGGGAACCTGCGGACACCGCTGCTGATGCTCAATCCCGACGCGGCGTCCGCCGCGCTCTGCGCGCGCCTGCCGGACTGCGGGACCCGCACGATCCCGGAGGCCGGCGCGGCCCTGCACCTGGAAACCGACCGCCGGCGCAACCTCCTGCTGGCGGAAATCCGATCCGTCGCCCTGGCGGCCTCGGTAGCTCGCGGCGGCGCGCCTAGCGACTGAATAGCGAAATGAAGTTATTTTTAAATCAATATCTTACATCACATATCTCATAAACGAAGAGCGTCTTCCCGTCACGCAATGTAACAAGTCTTTTCAAGCGCCGGGTCGGGAGATAGGCTGTGCAGTCCAAAGAAACGGCGAAACATTCGGGGAGGTTTTCGCCCTTGTCGCGTTCATACGATCCGGCCGCGAGCCGGCGGTCCTTGTTCGACGCCCTCGTCGAGGCCAGCGCCAAGTACGGCGCCAAGAAGCCGATCCTGGAGGACCAGGAGCGCAATCCGCTGACCTATACCGACCTGATCCGCGCATCCTTCGCCCTGGGGCGCAAGATCGCCGCCTTCACCCAGCCCGGCGAACGCGTGGGCGTCTTGCTCCCGGCCAGCGCCGGGGCGGTGGTGACCTTTTTCGCCCTCCACGCCTTCGGCCGCACGCCCACCATGCTGAACTTCACCGCCGGCATTCGGAACCTGAAGGCGGCCTGCGACGTCGCCGGGGTGAAGCAGGTGCTGACGGCCCACCGGTTCATCGAGCAAGGCAAGCTGCACGATATCGTCGATGCGATCGAGACGGTCGCCAGCGTCACCTATCTTGAGGACGTGCGGGAGAAGGTCGGCCTAGCCGACAAGCTGTTCGCCGCCGCGGCCGGCGCCTTCCCCAAGCGCTTCCGCGCGGAGACGAAGCCCGACGATCCCGGCGTGATCCTCTTCACCTCCGGCAGCTTCGGCGCGCCGCGAGGGGTGATCCTGTCCCAGGCAAACCTGATCGCCAATGTGGACCAGATCGCCGCCCACATCCCGCTCGACCCCGACTGGGTGATGTTCAATCCCCTGCCGACCTTCCACTGCTTCGGCCTGACCGGCGGGGTGCTGCTGCCGATCCTGACCGGCATGAAGGCGTTCGAATACCCCTCGCCCCTGCACACCAAACAGATCCCGCCGCTGATCAAGGATTCCAAGGCCTCGATCCTCCTGGCCACCGACACCTTCGTGAACCAGTACGCCCGCGTCTCCGAGCGCGACGAGCTGGGCGGGCTGAAGTTCATCGTCTGCGGCGCGGAGAAGGTGCGCGAAGAGACCCATAACCTGATCCGAGACAGGTTCGGCGACGTGCCGGTGCTGGAAGGCTACGGCGCCACCGAGGCCTCGCCGGTGATCGCGGTGAACAAGCCGACCGACAACCGCCGCGGGACCGTCGGCGGCCTGCTGCCCGGGATCGAGACGCGCCTGGAGCCGGTGGAAGGCATCCCTGGCGGCGGCAAGCTGCATGTTCGCGGCCCCAACGTGATGACCGGCTACCTGACCGCCAACGGCCTGGAGCCGCCGGTCGACGGCTGGCACGACACCGGCGACGTGGTCGACCTCTCCGAGGACAACTGGATCAAGATACTCGGCCGGGTGAAGCGCTTCGCCAAGGTGGGCGGAGAGATGGTGTCCCTGACCGCCGCCGAGGACATCGCCACCGCCGTCTGGCCCGACAGCCGCCATGCGGTGATCGCCATGCCCGACCCGAAGAAGGGCGAGCGGCTGGTGCTGGTCACCGACCGGCGCGACGCCGATCCCGGCCCGCTGGTGGCCCACGCCCAGACCATCGGCGCGCCGGAGCTCGCCGTGCCGCGCAAGATCATCCGGGTGCCCGAGGTGCCGGTGCTGGGCACCGGAAAGACCGACTATGTGGCGATCATGCGGATGGCCGAGGCCGACGGTCGGCGCGCGGCCTGATCGGCCGTGACGCGGCTGACGCTCGCCCTGAAATTCGCCGTCTACGGCCCGTTGATGATGGGCCCGGCCTTCCTGGCGATGGCGGTGGTCGGCGACGCGGTCCTGGCGCTGGGGGATGCCGGGCCGCGGGCGACGACGTTGCTGGTCGTGGCGCCCGCCACGCTCGTCCCCTCGGTGCTGATCCTGAGCTATCTGGCCTTCGGAGCGCCGGCCGCGCTCACCGGCCTGCTCGCCGCCTTGGTCGGGACGGCGAGCCCGCGGTGGGAAATCTACCAGGCCTTCTGCGCCTTCATCTGCGGCGCCTTCGGAGCCATGGGTTATATGGCGGCGGTCACCCTCCTGCAGGCGCGCAGCCCCCATGATCGCGGCCTCGTCTGGGTGGCCGCCGCCGCCGCCGCCGCGGGCGCGATGGTCTGCGCCCGCCTGACGCGAAGTGAACACGCCGAGGCGGCGCGCTAGGCCCGAAACTAGATGTGCAGCACTTGGCCGTAGGCGTCGAGCGCGGCTTCGTGCATGGCCTCGCTCATGGTCGGGTGCGGGAAGACCGTGGCGTGGAGCTCGGCCTCGGTGGCTTCCAGGGTGATGGCCAGGGTGAAGCCCTGAATCATTTCGGTGACCTCGGCGCCGATCATGTGGGCGCCGATCAGAGCGCCGGTCCTGGCGTCGAAGACGGTCTTCACGAAGCCTTCGGTCTCGCCCGAGGCGATGGCCTTGCCGTTCACCCGGAACGGGAAGCGGCCGACCTTGACCTCGATCTTCTGTTCCTTGGCCTGGGCTTCGGTCAGCCCCACCGATGCGATCTGGGGGTTGGAATAGGTGCAGCCCGGGATCGGCGAGGAAAGGTTCGAGGGCTTCAAGCCCGCAATGTGCTCGATACAGTGCACCCCTTCATGGCTGGCCTTGTGCGCCAGCCAGGGCGGACCTGCGATGTCGCCGATGGCGTAGAGGCCGGGCACGCCCGTCCCGCCGTGGGCGTCGGTGACCACATGGGTCTTCTCGACCTTCACGCCGAGCGCTTCCAGGCCCAGGTCCTCGACATTGCCCACGATGCCGACGGCGACGATGGCGACATCCGCCTGCAGGGTTTCGGCCTTGCCCCCGGCCTCCAGCTCGATCGAGACGCCGGACTTCGACTTGGTGAGCTTCTTGACGCTGGCGCCGACGCGGAACTGCAGACCGCGTTTCTCGAAGGCCTTGTGGGCGGCCTTGGAGACCTCCTCGTCCTCGACCGGCAGGATGCGCGGCAGGGCCTCGACCACCGTCACCTCGGAGCCGAGGGCGCGGTAGAAACTGGCGAACTCAATGCCGATGGCGCCCGAGCCGATCACGATCAGGCTCTTGGGCGCCGCTTTCGGGACCATGGCCTCGCGATAGGTCCAGACCCGCTCGCCGTCCGGCTCCAGCCCGATGGCGGGGATCGTCCGTGCGCGGGCGCCGGTGGCCAGGATCACATGCTTGGCCTGGACCGTGCGCGAGCCGCCGGCCTTCAGGGCCACCACCACCTTCGGCGCGCCCTGCCCCTTCTCCAGCTTCGCCTGGCCCTCGATCACCTCGATCTTGTGCTTCTTCATCAGGAAGCCGACGCCGGAATTGAGCTGGGCCGACACCTTCCGCGAACGCTGGACCACGGCTGCGAAGTCGAAGCTCGGCTTCTCGACCTTCAAGCCGTAGTCGGCGAGGTGGCCGAGGGTCTCATAGACCTCGCCGGACTTCAGCAGCGCCTTGGTGGGGATGCAGCCCCAGTTCAGGCAGACCCCGCCCAGGAGTTCGCGTTCCACGATGGCCGTCTTGAAGCCGAGCTGGCTGGCGCGGATGGCGGTGACATAGCCGCCGGGGCCGGCGCCGATGACGATGACGTCGAAATCCATCTGCCCGGCTCCCTCAGACGATCATCGCGATGGGGTCTTCGATCAGCGCTTTGAAGGCGGCGAGCCAGCGGGCGCCGACCGCCCCGTCCACCACCCGGTGGTCGCAGGTGAGCGTGACGGTCATGACGGTGGCGATGGCCAGCTGGTCGCCGCGCACCACCGGCCGCTTCTCGCCCGCCCCCACCGACAGGATGCAGCCCTGCGGCTCGTTCAGGATCGAGGCGAAGGACTTGATGCCGAACATGCCGAGGTTGGAGACCGAGAAGGTGCCGCCCTGGAACTCCTCGGGCTTGAGTTTGCGGTTGCGCGCCCGCTCGGCCAGGTCCTTGGCCTCGGTGGCGATCTGGGCCAGGCCCTTGGTCTCGGCCTTGCGGATGATCGGCGTGATCAGCCCCCCCTCGACCGCGACCGCCATGGCGATGTCGGCATGGTGGTGCATGGCGAGGCCTTCAGGCGAGTAGGAGGCGTTGGCCTCCGGCACCTGCTTCAGCGCCACCGCGGCGGCCTTGATCACCAGGTCGTTGACGCTGACCTTGATCCCCTGCTTCTCCAGCATGGCGTTGATCTTGGTCCGGGCCGCCAGCAGGCCGTCGATCTCCAGGTCGATGGTCAGCGGGAAGTGCGGCACGTCGCGGAAGGAGTCGGTCATCCGCCGCGCCACCGTCTTGCGCATGCCGTCCAGCGGCACGAGGTCGTAGCTTCCGGGCGCGATGCCCATCTGCTCCAGGGACTGGACCTGGCGCGGCGCCGGGGCGGCCGGCGCTCCGGCGGGCGCGGCCGTCGGGGACTTGGCCTGGGTTTCCGCGCCCTCGACGTCGCGCTTGATGATCCGGCCGTGGGGACCAGAGCCCTGGACCTTGGAGAGGTCGAGCCCCTTCTGCTCGGCGATGCGGCGGGCGAGCGGCGAGGCGAAGACGCGCTCGCCGCCTCCGTCGCGCGCCGCTTGGCTTCGGGGGGCGTCTTCCACCGCGGTGGAGGGGCGGGATTCCCGTTTAGGCTCAGGCTCGCCCTTGGGCTCGGGCGCGGCGGCCTTCGGAGCTTCGGGAGCCTTGGCGGCCGGCGCCGGCGCTTCGCCCTCGCCGGCCAGGCGGGCGATCGGGGAATTGACCTTCACCCCCTCGGTCCCTTCCGGGACGATGATCTCTTCGACCACGCCCTCGTCGACGGCCTCCACCTCCATGGTGGCCTTGTCGGTTTCGATCTCGGCGATCACGTCGCCCGAGGAGACCTTGTCCCCCTTCTTCACGTGCCACTTGGCGAGCGTGCCCTCCTCCATCGTCGGAGACAGGGCCGGCATCAGGACATCGATAGGCATTTCGGTTCTCGATCCTTGGCGACGGCCGGATGCGGACAGCGCCGCGTCCGGCCGGCGATCATTTGTAGGACACGGCCTTGGCGGCCTTCACGATGTCGTCCACGGACGGCAGGGCCAGCGCTTCGAGATTGGCCGCATAGGGCAGCGGCACGTCCTTCTGGTGCACGCGCACGGGGGGCGCGTCGAGATAGTCGAAGGCGTGCTCCAGCACCCGGGCGACGATCTCGGCGCCGATGCCCATGGGGCCCCAGCCTTCCTCCACCGTGACCAGGCGGTTGGTCTTCTTCACGCTCGCAACGACCGTCTCGTGGTCCAGGGGACGCAGGGTGCGCAGGTCGATCACCTCGGCCTCGATCCCTTGCGCCGCCAGTTCCTCGGCGGCCTTCAACGCCAGACCGACCATGCGGGAATGGGCGGTGATGGTGACGCCGGAGCCTTCGCGCCGAATCCTGGCCTTGCCGATGGGCAGCACCCAGTCGACATCGGCCGGCACATCGAACTCCACGCCGTAGAGCATCTCGTGCTCCAGGAAGACGACAGGGTTCGGGTCGCGGATCGCGGCCTTCAGGAGGCCCTTGGCGTCGGCCGCATCATAGGGCGCGATCACCTTCAGGCCCGGCACATGGGCGTACCAGGCCGAATAGTCCTGGCTGTGCTGGGCGGCCACGCGGGCGGCCGCGCCGTTGGGGCCGCGGAACACCACCGGGCAGCGGATCTGGCCGCCGGACATGTAGAGCGTCTTGGCCGCCGAATTGATGATCTGGTCGATCGCCTGCATGGCGAAGTTCCAGGTCATGAACTCCACGATGGGCCGCAGGCCCGCCATGGAGGCGCCGACGCCCAGCCCCGCGAACCCATGCTCGGTGATTGGGGTGTCGATCACCCGCCGGTCGCCGAACTCCTGCAGGAGATCGCGGCTGACCTTGTAGGCGCCCTGGTACTGGGCGACCTCCTCCCCCATCAGGAAGACGGTCTCGTCGCGACGCATCTCCTCGGCCATGGCGTCACGCAGGGCGTCGCGGACGGTGAGCTTGACGAGCTTGGCGTCGGCCGGAAGCTCCGGATCGCGCAGCTCCGCCTTCGGCGTCACCGGCGCAGGCCCCTCGCCTTCGGGCTCGGGGGTCGCCGTTTCCGGCGGCTGCTTCTCCGGATCCCCGGCGGAGGCTTCGCCCTGCCCCTCGCGGTCCTCGGCTTCCGGCGCAGGCTTGGCGCCGCCCTCGCCGGCCAGGCGGGCGATCGGGGAATTGACCTTCACCCCCTCGGTCCCTTCCGGGACGATGATCTCTTCGACCACGCCCTCGTCGACGGCCTCCACCTCCATGGTGGCCTTGTCGGTTTCGATCTCGGCGATCACGTCGCCCGAGGAGACCTTGTCCCCCTTCTTCACGTGCCACTTGGCGAGCGTGCCCTCCTCCATCGTCGGAGACAGGGCCGGCATCAGGATGTCGGTCACTGAGCGGCCTCCTGATAGACGTCGGTATAAAGCTCGGACGGCTCCGGTTCGGGGCTGGTGCGGGCGAATTCCGCCGCCTCGGCGACGATCTTCTTCACCTCGGCGTCGAGCGCCTTCAGCCTGTCTTCGTCGGCCCAGCCCTGCTTTTCGAGCAGCTCGCGCAGGTGTTCGATGGGGTCGCGGGTCTTGCGGACCTCGTCCACCTCCTCACGCGTCCGGTACTTGGCCGGATCGCTCATGGAGTGGCCGCGATAGCGGTAGGTCTTCATCTCGAGGATGTAGGGACCTTCGCCGGAACGGGCGTGGTCGGCCGCCTTCTTGGCCGCCGCGCGGACCGCCAGCACGTCCATGCCGTCCACCTCTTCGCCGGGAATGCGGAACGAGGCGCCGCGGCGGTGAAGCAGGGTCTCAGACGAGGACCGCTCGATCGAGGTGCCCATGGCGTATTGGTTGTTCTCGATGATGTAGACGACCGGCAGGTCCCAGAGCCTCGCCATGTTGAAGCTCTCATAGACCTGGCCCTGATTGGCCGCGCCGTCGCCGAAATAGGTGAAGCTGACCTTGCCGTTCCGCCTGTAGCGGTTGGCCAGCGCCAGGCCGGTGCCGAGCGAGACCTGGGCGCCGACGATGCCGTGGCCGCCGTAGAAGTCGGCTTCGGTCGAGAACATGTGCATCGACCCGCCCTTGCCCTTGGAAGAGCCGGTGGCGCGGCCGGTCAGTTCGGCCATCACCTCGTTGGGGTCCATGCCGCAGGCCAGCATGTGGCCGTGGTCGCGATAGCCGGTGATGACCTGATCGCCCGGCTCCTTGATCGACTGGACGCCGACCGCGATCGCTTCCTGACCGATATAGAGGTGGCAGAAGCCGCCGATCAGCCCCATGCCGTAGAGCTGGCCCGCCCGCTCCTCGAAGCGGCGGATCAGCAGCATGTCCCGGTAGAAGCCGAGCAGGTCGTCCTTCGTCAGGCCGCCCAGCGACGGCTCGCCTTCGTTCTTCGCTTTTCGTCGCGCAGTCGACGCCGATTGGCCACGCGCCATATGTCTCTCCCGCAGGAATGGGTCGCCGCGGTCTGCGCCGCGTGTTCCGAATCCCCATCAAACGGACGAATCCGCCTTAGGGCTTCACGCGGATCACATAGTCTTTTGGATGGGCGAAACCTAGCAGGGAACGAGCCCTTTCTTCCAGCAGGTCGGCCGAAAGGCTCGTATCGCGCAGCAGAGTGGCGCGAGCCTCCAGGTCCTGGCGCTGGGCGCGCAGATCTTCGAGTTCAGCCCTCTTGGCCGTCAAGGTGGCGTCGCGCTGCTCGGAGGACAGTAGCCCACGTTCGCCCGTGAAGGCGTGGAACCCGAAATAGAAGATCAGGAAGGCGAGCGCCGCGGTCGGCAGATAGGGGCGAAGGCGCGCGAACACGTCGAATCGAGGGCTCCAGAACCACTTCGATATCGCCGCAACGTGCTTAATTTTGCGTTGCAACCAGACCTGAGGCCAGTCCATGCTGCGGCTCATGGACCACAAGCACCCTCCCAATTGATCCAAGCCTGAGCCCGGCCGATTGCGGCGGGCGGCCCTTTGGGCCGTGCCGTCGATCGCGCGTGTCCCCTACGCCCTCGTGGCGGCGCTCATGCTCGTCGGGTTCGCCGACGAGTGGTTCACCTTCTTTCCCGCCGGCGCGCTGGAACCCCTGCGCGCCGATCTTGGCCTGACCTATGCGCAGGCGGGCTTCCTGCTGACGGCCCTGGCCGGCGGCGGCCTGGTGGGTTTCCTGTTCGAAGTCGCAGCCGACTATGTCAGCCGGCGCGTCCTGGCGAGCCTCGGAGCGCTCGCCTACGGCGCGGCGATGATCGCCTTCGGCCTGGGCGACAGCTTCTGGATGCTGGCGGCTGCGGCTTTCGTCTGGGGCGCGGCCAGCGACGCCTTCATCCACGGCTGCGAAGTCGCGCTGGTGGACCTGGCGGGCGAGGACCTGCCCCGCGTGCTGGCGCGGGTGAACGCCTGGTCGGCCATCGGCGACCTGCTGGCCCCCCTCACCCTGGCGCTGGCCATCGCCAGTGGGGCCGGCTGGCGCAGCGTCTTCCTGGGCGGGGGCGCCCTGATGCTGGCCTATGGTCTCTGGCTCTCGACCCTGCGCCTGCCGGCGCCGCAGCCGCCGGAGCGGTTCGCAAGCCCGTTGGCCGGCGTCCTGGCCGTGCTCGCCGACGGGCGGGTCTGGGTGCTGGCGCTGATCGCCGGCCTCTTCGACCTGCTGGACGAGCCCCTGCTCGGCTTCACCATCGCCTTCCTGGAGCGCGGCCGCGGCTTCGCGCCGGCCATGGCCACCGGCCTGGCGCTCGGCGCGGTGGGCGGCGCCGTCGCCGGTTATCTGATCGCCGAGCGGGCGCTGCACGCTCGCAGCCCCGGCCGGGTGCTGGCCGCGGCCGCCGCCGGCCTTTGCCTGACCCTGCCCGCCATGGTGTTCGCGCCGCATCCGGCCCTGGTGGTGGCCGCCGGCCTCGCCTTCGGGATCGCCGGCGCGCTCTTCTACACCGCCCTGCAGAGCCTGATCCTGACGCTCAGGCCCGGCCAGGCCGGATCGACGGGCGCGGTGGTCTCCACCATCGGTCTGGCGGGGGTCGCCTTCCCGGTGCTGGCCGGGTGGGTTGCCGACCGGGCCGGCCTGGCCGCCGGCCTCGCCCTCTATGTAGCGGTTCCGGCGGCGATCCTGGCGCTGGTGATTCTCGCCCGCGCCTGGCTCAAGCGGTAGCGGCTCAGAGCCGCTTCAGGGCCTTGGCGCCGGGATAAATGGCCTGGTCGCCCAGCTCTTCCTCGATCCGCAGGAGCTGGTTGTACTTGGCCGTCCGGTCGGAGCGTGACAGCGAGCCGGTCTTGATCTGGCCGCAGTTGGTGGCGACGGCCAGGTCGGCGATGGTGGAGTCCTCGGTCTCGCCCGAGCGGTGGCTCATCACCGCCGTGTAGGCGGCGCGGTGGGCCATGTCGACGGCGTCCAGGGTCTCCGACAGGGTGCCGATCTGGTTGACCTTCACCAGGATCGAATTGGCCAGGCCCTTCTCCACGCCGAGCGAGGACAGGCGGGCCGGATTGGTCACGAACAGGTCGTCGCCGACCAGCTGCACCTTGCCGCCCAGGCGATCGGTCAACAGCTTCCAGCCGTCCAAGTCGTCCTCGGCCGCCCCGTCCTCGATGGAGACGATGGGAAACTTGGCGACCAGGCCTTCGAGGTAGTCGACCATGCCGGCGGGATCGAGGGTCTTGCCCTCCCCTTCCAGCACGTACTTGCCGTTCTTGAAGAACTCGGTGGAGGCGACGTCCAGGCCCAGGTGGAAGTGGTCGCCCACCTTGTAGCCGGCCGCCTCGCCCGCCTTGACGATGAAGCCCAGGGCCTCCTCGGCCGAGCCGATGTTCGGGGCGAAGCCGCCCTCATCGCCGACATTGGTGTTGTGGCCGGCGGCCTGCAGGGCCTTCTTCAGGGCGTGGAAGATCTCGGCACCCATGCGCAGGCCTTCGGCGAAGGTGTCCGCGCCGGTCGGCAGGATCATGAACTCCTGGATGTCGATCGGATTGTCCGCATGGGCGCCGCCATTGATGATGTTCATCATCGGCACCGGCAGCACGCGCGCGCCGACCCCGCCCACATACTTGTAGAGCGGCAGGCCCGCCGAGCCGGCCGCGGCCTTGGCCACCGCCAGGCTGACGCCGAGGATGGCGTTGGCGCCCAGGCGGCTCTTGTTGGGGGTGTCGTCGAGTTCGATCAGCACCTTGTCGATCCGGCGCTGGTCCTCGGCGTCGAAGCCTGAGAGCGCGTCGAAGATCTCGCCATTGACCGCGTCGACCGCCTGGCGGACGCCCTTGCCCAGATAGCGCCCCTTCTCGCCGTCGCGCTTCTCCACCGCCTCGTGCGCGCCGGTGGAGGCGCCGGAGGGGACCGCCGCGCGGCCCATGGAGCCGTCTTCCAGCACCACGTCCACCTCGACCGTCGGATTGCCGCGGCTGTCGAGGATCTCGCGGGCGGTGATGTCGACGATCTCGGTCATGGAAGGTCCTCTGCGGCGGCCGAAGTATGCGCGCGGAGGCTTAGCGGCGGCGGATTTCGGGAACAACCCCTCATCGGCTCCCTGGCCCGAAACGCAAAACGCCCCGCCGGATCGGGCGGGGCGTCGCGGAACTCGCAAGAAGCGAGGAGGCGCTTCTTAGTCTTCCTTCGGCGTCAGGACCTGGCGGCCCTTGTACATGCCGGTCTTCAGATCGACGTGGTGCGGGCGCTTCAGCTCGCCGGTTTCCTTGTCTTCGACATAGGCGTTCGGGCCCAGCGCGTGGTGCGAGCGCCGCATGTTGCGCCGCGAGGGGGATACTTTTCGCTTAGGAACGGCCATGGGAGGATCTCGCAGGCATGAAAAACGGAGACGGCGGCCGAACGGGCGGCCGCCGACGTGAGCGCGGGTGTATGCATCAAACGCCGCTTCGTTTCAAGCGCCGGCTGAAACCTGCTTTATCAGCGTCTTGGGCGCGACCGTGAGCCAGGCTGTCCGCAGCAGGCCGGCAAGGTCGGCCTCGCTCAGAGACCTTGCGTGTACGCGGGTCCAGCCTTTGCGACCCCAGTAGCCGTCGCCGGGAACGATGGTCCCTGGATGTCCGGCGGCGAGGTTGTGCTGATCCTCGGGATCGAGCTTCACGTGGAAGCTCCCGTCCCAATCCGCCGGCTTCAGGGTGGCGAAGATCTTCTTGCGCACCCGGAACGACGTCGATTCGAAGTGGGGCGCCTCCTCCGCCTCGGGAAGCGCGAGCGCGAACTTTCGGATGTCTTCGGCCGTCAGCATGGCCGCCAGCCTAGCCCTAGCCGCGGGCCTTAGACCAGCCGGCTCCGCTCCTTGGCCGCGCCGATGAAGCTGGCGAACAGCGGATGGGGCTCGAAGGGCCGACTCTTCAGCTCCGGGTGGAACTGGACGCCCACGAACCACGGATGGTCGGCGCGTTCGCAGATCTCCGGCAGCACGCCGTCGGGCGAGAGGCCCGAGAAGGCCAGGCCGGTCTTCTCAATGGCTTCGCGGTAGGCGATGTTGACCTCGTATCGGTGGCGATGGCGTTCGCTGATCGCCGGACCGCCATAGATCTCCGCCACCTTCGAGCCGGCGGCGAGCACCGCGTCGTAGGCGCCCAGGCGCATGGTGCCGCCCAGATCGTCGCCCGCGCGTCGCACTTCCCGCTGATTGCCCTTGGTCCATTCGGTCATGAGGCCGACGATGGGCTCCGGCGTCGGCCCGAACTCGGTGGACGAGGCCGCCTCGATGCCGGCCAGGTTCCTGGCCGCCTCGATCATCGCCATCTGCATGCCGAAGCAGATGCCGAAATAAGGGATCTCGTGCTCGCGGGCGAACTGCACGGCGCGGATCATGCCCTCGGAGCCCCGCTCGCCGAAGGCGCCGGGGACCAGCACGCCATGGACGCCGGTCAGGCGCTCGGAGATCAACGCCCCGCCCTCCCGCTCGAAGGCCTCGCCCTCGATCCAGTCGAGCTTCACCCGGACATTGTTGGCCAAGCCGCCGTGCACCAGCGCCTCCACCAGCGACTTATAGGCGTCGGTCAGGCCGGTATATTTTCCGACGATGGCGATGGTCACCTCTCCGTCGGGATGGGTCAGGGTGTCGGAGATCCCCTGCCAGCGCGACAGGTCGGGCTCGGGCGCGTCATGCAGGCCGAAGACGTCCAGCACTTCCCGGTCCAGGCCCTGGGCGTGATAGTCCAGCGGCACGTGATAGATGTTGGGTGAATCCATCGCCTGGATGACCGCGCTCTCCCGCACATTGCAGAACAGGCCGATCTTGCGCCGTTCGCCCGGCGGGATGGGCTGCTCACAGCGGCAGAGCAGGATGTCGGGCTGGATGCCGATGGACCGCAGCTCCTTCACCGAGTGCTGGGTCGGCTTGGTCTTCATCTCCCCGGCGGTCTTGATGAACGGCAGCAGGGTCAGGTGGATGTAGCAGGCGTGGCCGCGGGGCAGCTCCTGGCCCAGCTGACGGATCGCCTCGAAGAACGGCAGGCCCTCGATGTCGCCCACCGTGCCGCCCACCTCGACCAGCACGAAGTCCACATCCTCGCCGGGATCGGAGAGGACGAAATCCTTGATCTCCCCGGTGACGTGCGGGATCACCTGGACGGTCGCGCCCAGATAGTCGCCGCGGCGCTCCTTCTCGATGATGGTCTTGTAGATCTGGCCGGTGGTGATGTTGTCGGCCTTGGTGGCGTTCACGCCGGTGAACCGCTCGTAGTGCCCGAGGTCCAGGTCGGTCTCGGCCCCGTCGTCGGTCACGAAGACCTCGCCGTGCTGATAGGGGCTCATCGTCCCCGGATCGACGTTCAGATAGGGGTCGAGCTTGCGTAGGCGGACCTTGTAGCCGCGCGCCTGCAGGAGCGCGCCAAGGGCGGCGGACGCGAGACCTTTTCCCAGGGAGGAGACCACGCCGCCGGTGATGAAGATGTACCGGGCCATGGGCGTTCAGATTAGCCGTGATTCGCGCGCGGCGCCCTGCGGCGATTCGCCGAAGCCTGTGGAGAAGTCGGCGCGCCAAAGCGGTTCGAGCCGCGAGCGCGGCTCAAGATACGACCGGAACACTTGGGAACTCAGGGGTTGGAGGGCTGGGTCTCGCCGGCGCCGGCGAAGGGATCGCGCACCTGCGGGGTAGGCGCGGTCAGGGGCGCGGCGTCCGTTCCCGGCGCGGGCTCGGCCGGCGCAGTCGGGGTCGGAGGCTGGTTCAGTTTGTTCAGATCGATCGATTCGACCTTCATCCGATCGACCACCGAGGAGGCTTCGGAGCCGCGGCTCGCCAGCAGGGTGAGCGCCAGGCTGAGCACGAAGAACAGCGTGCCCAGGATCCAGGTCGTGCGGGTCAGAAGGTCGCTTGCGCCGCGAGCCGTCATGAAGCCCGTCGGCCCGCCGCCCATGCCGAGCGCGCCGCCTTCCGAGCGCTGGAGCAGCACCACGGCGATGAGCGCGATGCAGACGAGGACGTGGAAGGTGAGCAGCAAGCCGAGAAGCATGACGTGGTCCGATGCGTTCGAGCGACAGGTCGCGCGAAATGAAGCGCGCGCTCTACCACCCTGCGGCGCGCAAGGCCATAGCTAGGGCGTCGCAAGCGGCGAGCAAGCCCATGATTCTCGAAACCGAACGCCTGAGCCTGAGGCCCCTGGAGGTTTCCGACGCCGAGCTCCTGTTCCCGATCCTCAGCGACCCGGAGGTGATGGCCCATTGGGACGTGCCGGAAACCGACGATCCCGACGCCGTGCGGATTACGGTTGAGGCCCAGGTGGCGGCGATGGCGGACGGCCGCGCCCTCTACTGGACCATCTGGACGCTCGAAGAGGCGGAGTTCCTGGGCGCCTGCGACCTCTCCGAGATCGACCGGTGGCACAAGCGCGCCGAGGTGGGCTTCATCCTGGGGCGCGACGCCTGGGGCCAGGGCTATGCGCTGGAGGCGATGCGAGCGGTGGTGGCCTATGCCGCCTCGACGGGGTTCAAGCGGCTCGCCGCCCGCACCCATCTGGGCAATCACCGATCCGACGCGCTGCTGGGCAAGCTGGGATTTGTCGAGGAGGGCCGGCTGCGCGGCCACGTGGAGCGCGACGGCGAACGCCGCGACTGCCGTCTGTTCGGACTGCTGCTCTAGCCGATCCGGCGAACCGGCCTATCTGAAGCTCAGGAGGCGCCCATGACCCACTCCATCACCGTCGCCGGCTTCGACCACATCGTCCTGCGCATCGCCGACAAGGCGAGGATGATCGACTTCTACACTCGGGTGCTGGGGCTGTCGGTGGACTGGGACCGGCCCGAGCTTGGCCTGACGCACCTGCGGGCCGGATCGGAGCTGATCGACCTCGTCACCCTGGACGGGCCGCTCGGCCGCGCCGGCGGGGCCGGCCCGGGCGCCGAGGGCCGCAATCTCGATCACTTCTGCCTGCGCGTGCGCCCGTTCGATGAGCAGGCGATCCGCGCGCACCTAGCCGCCCAAGGCGTCGAAATCGACGATGCCGGCGATCGCTACGGGGCCGACGGCGACGGCCTGTCGCTCTATATCCGCGATCCGGAGGGCAACACCGTGGAGCTGAAGGGGCCGCCGCCGGCGGCTTAAAGCGCCTTCACGATTCCGAGGAAGTCGGCGGCCTTCAAGGAAGCCCCGCCGACCAGGGCTCCGCCGACCTCGGCCGCGTGCAGGATCTCCTCGGCGTTGGAAGGCTTCACCGAACCGCCATAGAGGATCGGGACGGCCGCGCCGTGGTCGCCGAACAGGTCGAGCAGGGTCGTGCGGACGGCGCGGTGCACCTCCTCGATCTCCGGGGTGCTGGGGGTCAGGCCTGTGCCGATGGCCCAGACCGGCTCATAGGCCACCGCGAAGGGCTTGCCGGCGAGTTCAGCAGGCAAGGAGCCCCTCACCTGCCCCGTCACCACTTCGAGAGCACGCCCCGCCTTACGCTCCTCCAGGCTTTCGCCGACGCAGACGATAGGCTCCAGCCCGGCGCGCAGGGCGGCCAGCGTCTTTTTCGCCACCACCTCGTCAGTCTCGTGGTAGCCGGCGCGCCGCTCCGAGTGGCCCAAGATCACCAGGCTGGCCCCAGCGTCGGCCAGCATCTGGGCCGAAATGTCCCCGGTGAAGGCGCCGAAGTCCTCCCAGTGCGCATCCTGGCCTCCGACGAGCACGCCCGCCCCCTTCAGGAGCTGGCTCATCTGGTAGGTGAGGATCGCCGGCGGGCAGATCGCCACCCGGCCGGCCACTCCCTTGGCGCCCTCGGCGATTGTGCGGGCCTCGTCCAAGGACGCCGAAAGCCCGTTCATCTTCCAGTTTCCGGCGATCAGGGGCGTGGGCGCGCTCATCGAGGCCTCTTCGGTTGCTGCGGTCGACGGCGGTTACGCGATACGGCTTCGTCTGTCACGCGCTTGCAGGGGGGAAGCACGCTCCACTATACCCGCCCTTCCACCTCCGACGCCCGAAAGGCCTGGTCCGATGCTCGCCGCCACCCGCAAGTTCGCGAAATCCTGGGTCGCCGCGATCCTGATCGGCCTGCTGGTCATCAGTTTCGCGATCTTCGGCATCAATGACGTCTTCCGCGGCAACTTCTCCAACGACGTGATCGTGTCCGGCTCGCGCAAGGTGTCCACCGCCGACTTCAAGCGCGAGTTCGACAATTATCGCAGCAACCTGGAACAGCAGGCCGGCCAGCCGATCACCACCGAGATGGCGGTCGAGAACCGGCTGGACGCGCGGCTCCTGGAGGAGCTGGCCTATCGCGAGGCGTTCGGCGAGCTCCTGCGCCGCGCCGGCGTGCGTCCCTCGGACAAGCTCTTGACCGAGGAGATCCGCAAGATCCCGGCCTTCTTCGACCAGATTTCCGGCCGGTTCGACCGCACCATGTTCCAGCAGCGCCTGGGGGAAGCCGGGCTGACACCGGAAAAGTTCGACGTGGTGATGCGCGACCAGATCGCCGAATCGCACGCGGTCTCGGCCATCGCCAACGGCCTGCGTATTCCCCGCGCCTACGCCGCCCTCGGCGCGGTCTATGAGACCGAGGCGCGCGACATCGGCTATTTCACCATCGCGCCGACGAGCGTGCCGCAACCCACGCCGCCCACCGACGCCCAACTCACCCAGTTCATGAACGAAAACGCCGAGCGCCTGCGCCGTCCGGAGCAGCGGATCCTGACGCTCGTCACCTTCACACCCCAGCAGGTCGCCTCGAATCTTCCCATCGACGAGGAGGAGGTCCGCAAGCGCTACGCGTTCCGCAAGGACACGCTGTCGCGCCCGGAAACCCGTTCGCTGGTGCAGATCCCGGCCAAGGACGCGGCCGCAGCCCAAGCCATTGCAGCCCGCCTGAACCAGGGCGAGGATCCGCAGGCGGTCGCCCGGTCACT
Organism: Phenylobacterium sp.; assembly: GCF_046290725.1. GTDB lineage: Bacteria > Pseudomonadota > Alphaproteobacteria > Caulobacterales > Caulobacteraceae > Phenylobacterium. The sequence continues at coordinate 780,868 of NZ_JBKBUH010000002.1, read as the reverse complement.
GGGCGTCGACGCCCTCGTCTATACCGACCGGCCGCGCACCGCGGTCGCCGACCCACGCGTGGGCGAAGCGGCGTTCGGCCTCCAGGCCAATCAGGTCTCCACTGTCCAGGGCGCGCTGGGCCTGGCGGTGGTCAAGGTCACCAAGATCACCCCCGGACAGGAGGTGACGCTGGAGCAGATCCGGCCGCAGATCGAGGCCGAGCTCCGCCACGACGCCGCGGCCGAGCGTGTCTACGCCCTGACCCAAGCCTATGAGGACGCACACGCCGACGGCGCGAGCCTGGCGGAAGCGGCCAAGGCCGCCGGCGTGCCCTCGGTCACCGTGGGCCCGGTCACCGCCCAGGGCGCCGGCCCCAACGGCCAACCCGTGGCCGGGCTCAACCCCAAGGTCCTGGAGACCGCCTTCACGCTGCCGGCGGAGGGCGAGAGCGATCTCGTGGAGCTGGGCGAAGGGGCTTATTTCGCCGTGCGCGTGGAGCGTGTCATTCCGGCCGCCCTGCCGCCGCTGGACGAGGTGAAGCCGCAGCTCACTCAAATCTGGATGATGCGCGAGCTGGTCCGCCGCCTTGAGGAGCGCGCCGAGGGCTTCGCCGAGCGCCTGCGCAAGGGCGAGAGCCTCGAGACGGTCGCCGCCGCGGCCGGCGCGCGGGTGGCGCGCGCTACCTCGCTGGATCGCCGCAATGCCGGCGAGAACCAGGAGCTGTCGCGCGACGCCCTGGTGAAGGCGTTCGGCGCAAAGTCCGGCGAGGTCTTCACCGCCCAGGGCAATACGCCCGGCTTCGTGATCGCCAAGGTCGAGGCGATCCGCGCTCCCGACGGGGCCCAGCTCGCCGAGATGACGGAGGGGGCGCGGCCGCAGATGAGCATGGCCTTCCTGCGCGAGATGGGCGAGGCGACCCGCCGCGCGGCCCGCGAGGAGGTCAAGGTCCGCGTCTACCCCAACCAGGCGCGCGCTGCGCTCGGCCTGCCCCCGCTCACCCCTGCAGAGAAGTCCGGCGGCGCCGGCAAGGCGGAGACCTCCAAGTGACGATCGAACCTGCGTTTGCGGACTTTGAGAGGATCCATTCTCAAGGCGCGCCGCAGGTGGTCTGGACCCGTCTGATCGACGACCTGGAGACCCCGGTCTCGGCCTATCTGAAGATCGCGCACGGGCGGCCCTACGCCTTCCTGTTCGAGAGCGTCGAGGGCGGCGCCTGGAGGGGTCGCTATTCGGTGATCGCCATGAAGCCGGACCTGGTCTGGCGGTGCCGGGGCGACCGGGCCGAGATCGCGCAGGGCGAGGACATCGGCGCGGGCCGCTTCACACCGCAGGACGGCGGGGCGCTGGACTCCCTGCGCGACCTCGTGGCCGCTTCGCGGCTTGAGCTGCCCCCCGGCCTGCCGCCGATGTCGGCCGGGGTGTTCGGCGCGGTGGGTTACGACATGATCCGGCTGGTGGAGCGCCTGCCGAACGTCAATCCCGACCCGCTCGGCCTGCCCGACGCGGTGATGACGCGCCCCTCCGTGGTGGCGATCTTCGACGCCATCGCCCAGGAGATCGTGCTGGTCACCACCGTGCGCCCTTCCGCTGCGTCGGCGGAGGACGCCTACGCCGCGGCCAAGGCGCGCCTGACCGACGTGATCGCCGACCTGCGCAAGGCCGCTCCGCCGCTTACCGGCGCCGCCGCCCCCGAGCCCGACCGCTTCACCACTCCGGTGAGCCGCGAGGCCTATCGGGAGGTGGTGGAGAAGGCCAAGGCCTATATCCGCGCCGGCGACATCTTTCAGGTGGTGCCGAGCCACCGATTCCGCGCGCCCTTCGCCCACGACCCTCTGGCGCTCTACCGGTCGTTGCGGCGGATGAACCCGTCGCCGTTCCTGTTCTATCTGAACTTCGGCGACTTCCAGCTGGCCGGCTCCTCGCCCGAGATCCTGGTCCGCCTGCGCGACGGCAAGATCACCATCCGCCCGATCGCCGGCACCCGCCCCCGCGGCGCGACGCCCGCGGAGGATCGTCGCCTGGAGGAGGAGCTGATCGCCGACCCCAAGGAGCGGGCCGAGCACCTGATGCTGCTCGATCTCGGCCGTAACGATGTGGGCCGGGTGGCGATGCTGAAGAACGCCGGGGCCAACGAGCCGCGCCAGGCGCCGCGCGGACCGCGCGTGCGGGTGACCGACTCCTTCTTCGTCGAGCGCTACAGCCACGTCATGCACCTGGTCTCCAACGTGGAGGGTGACGCCCCCGAAGGGCTCGATCCCGTCGACGTGCTGATGGCCGCCCTGCCCGCCGGCACGCTTTCCGGCGCGCCCAAGGTGCGGGCCATGGAGATCATCGACGAGCTGGAGATCGAAAAGCGCGGGATCGCCTATGCCGGAGCCGTCGGCTATTTCGGCGCCGACGGGTCGGTGGACACCTGCATCGTCCTGCGCACCGCCTGTTTCAAGGACGGGCAGATGTACGTCCAGGCCGGCGGCGGGGTGGTGGCCGACTCCGATCCCGATGCGGAATACGACGAAACCCTGCACAAGGCCCGGGCCCTGCGGCGGGCGGCGGAAGAGGCCTGGCGCTTCATCTGACGCGGCGCCGAGGCGCAAAAATTATAATTCTTTTTAATATGCAGGAACTTGCGGGGTTTTCCTGGAACCTCGCTTCATCTGCTGCATTTCCGGCCCGGCGCTTCGATAAGCGGCGCTGAAACCCCGGTCGGCGCATCCTGTCCCGTCCCTCGAAGCCGACCGGGGACACGCCGCGCCGTGCGAAAAATTGACGTAGGGGCGCCATTGAAGCCCATCGAAATCGGCGCACAATCTGCCAAAACGCAGTTTGGGAGAGACGCCGATGTCCGGATCGCCGCCGTGGAGCATCGTGGAGACCTCGGCCTTCGACCCGGCGGCCCGGGCCGATCCGCACGGCCGGCTGAAGGACCTGCGCGAGCAGTGCCCCGTAATGCGGGACGAGCCCATCAAGACCTGGCTCTTCACCCGTTATGCTGATGTTCGCCAGACGGTGAACGACCGCAGTCTCTGGCGACACTGGAGCCAGGCCGAGGAAGGCGCCCTGCTGCGCCGGATGGATCGCGATCCCGACGAGCCGCGGACCGAAAGCATCCTGTCCCTCGACGAGCCGGACCACAGCCGCGTACGGCTGCCCCTGGCCAAGGCCTTCTATGCGCGCATCAACGCCATGAAGCCGCAGATCGAGGCGATCGTAGACGAGGTGATCGATGCGGCCCCGGACGACCGCACCTTCGACCTGATCTCCGAGATCGCCATCCCGATCCCGATCCTGGTGATCGCCACGATCCTTGGGGTGGAGCGCGAACGGTTCCGTGAATTCCGCCAATGGTCGGAGGCCTCGATCCTGGGGCTCAACCCCCTGCGCACGCCGGAAGAGACGGCGCGCATGGAGTGGGGCTCAAACCAGCTCATGACCTATTTCACCGAGCTGATGGCCGCCCGCCGCGCCGAGCCGATGGACGACCTGATCAGCGACATGGTCGCGCTTCAGGCGCAGGGCGCGCCGCTGTCCGACGACGAGGTGCGGGTGAACCTCTCGGCCCTCCTGATCGGCGGCAACCTGACCACCACAGACCTGATCGGCAACGGCGTCTGGCTCCTCCTGCGCCATCCCGATCAACTGGCGGCGCTGAAGGCGGATCCGGGCCTCGCCGCCGCGGCCGTGGAGGAGATCCTGCGGTTCGAATCGCCGGTGGCCATCACCAGCCGGGTCATCTCCGAAGACCGCGAGGTCGGCGGATGCCCCCTGCATCCGCACCATTCCGTGATCGTATCACTGCACGCGGCCAACCGGGACCCGGAGGTGTTCGAGGATCCGGATCGGTTCGACATCACCCGCAAACACGCGCCGCACGTGGCTTTCGGCGGCGGCGGCCACATCTGCATCGGCGCACCCCTGGCGCGAATCGAGGCCAAGCAGGCGCTGGTCCGCCTCTTTCAGCGTTTCCCGGACCTGAAGCTGGCCGACGGCGAACCAACCTGGCGCGCCCTGCCCTTCTTCCGAGGCATGGAAGCCTTGCTCGTGCAGGGCTAGGCTCGTCGGGAACTCACCTGCTCCTGGGACGTTGATGACCGATGGCCTCTCCGCCCGGAGCAGGAGGGTCGCGAATTTCCAAGAGATGGAAAGAAAAGAATATCAGGCGAAGACAATAGCTTGTCTCCGGCATGAAATTCGACGGGTGCGAAAAGCTTAGCTGTTCATCTATTTTGAAATCGGCCGCGGCGGATTTCACGCGATAGGCGAGCCAGCCGCGCCGCTAGGAAAAACACACTAAATTTCTAATCTACCCTTATGGACTTCTTCGCTCGCGCCCGCACATTTCGGGTATCGGAGGGGGCTCCACGGATCTGTTGGGATAGGGAAGCCTCCATGAAGTCGATGATCGCAGCACTGGTCGCCGCCGCCAGTCTCTCGTTCGCGGGCGCGGCCCATGCCGTCACCATAATCGCCACGGACGCCGATACGCCCCCGCCGACCGGCCAGCAGGTGGTCGTCGATTTCGACGGATTCATCGCTCCAGGCTTCAGCCTGATGGTGAACGGTCCGGCCGCTATTTTCGATGGGGCGCTAGGCCTCGTCCCCGGCGTCGCGGCGCCGCCCCCGGGCACGACCAGTCACTACATGGCGATCCAGGCCGGCGGTTCGGTGTCCCTGCTGACCCCGCTGCTTCGCCAACTCAGCGTCTATATCGGCTCGCCCGATTCCTATAACAGCATCCGCTTCATCGGGCTGAACGGCTACGATGTGACGCTGACCGGCGCGGATCTCGCCGCCGGCGCCTTCAACGGCGATCAGAGCATCGGCCGACGGATGACCTACGACTTCGGCGCCAACCGCGTGACGCAGGTCATATTCGCCTCCAGCGGCAACTCCTTCGAGTTCGACAACATCGCCGTGGGCGTGGTGCCGGAACCCGGCGTCTGGCTGCTGATGATCGCCGGCGTCGGCATGGTGGGCGCGGCTCTACGCCGGAATGCGCGCCCCGCCTACGCCTGAACCCCTTTGGGCCGCGGAGCCCTTCTCCGCGGCCGTCAGGGCTCTTCTTCCAGGGGATGGCTGAGAGTCGTCGGCGGGGCGACGATCATCGCCGCGGCCAGCGACAGGGCCGCGCAGGCGGCGAAGGCCGCAGCCGCAAGCGCCGGCCAGACCCGCTCCTTCACCGCAGGACTCGCCAGCAGTCGCCGGGCGCGGTGGATCTCGGCCGGGTCGAGCGCAGGCGCACGCAGGGAATCGGACGGCGGCATGGCCACAGCTTCGGGCGAACCAGCTTCCTGCGCAACGCCGCCCCTTGGCGCGGGGCCAAGCGGCGCTTAAGGAAGCGCCATGATCCTGGTGATCGATAACTACGACAGCTTCACCTACAACCTCGTCCATTACCTGAACGAGTTGGGGGCCGAGACCCTCGTGCATCGGAACGATGCACTGAGCGTGCAGGAGGCGTTGGGTCTGAAGCCCGCCGGCGTGCTGCTGTCGCCCGGCCCCTGCACGCCCAACGAGGCCGGGATCTGCCTGCCGCTGCTGCGGGCCGCCCCGGAGGACCTGCCGATCCTCGGCGTCTGCCTGGGCCATCAGGCGATCGGCCAGGCCTATGGCGGCGAGGTGGTGCGCGCCCAGACCCTGATGCACGGCAAGACCAGCCCGATCCACCACACCGACAAGGGAATCTTCCAGGGCCTGCCCAATCCCTTCACCGCCACGCGCTATCACAGCCTGTCGGTCAAGCGCGACACCCTGCCCGAGGAGTTGGAGATCACCGCCTGGACCGACGACGGCGAGATCATGGGCTTCCAGCACCGCACCCGGCCGGTGTTCGGCGTGCAATTCCACCCGGAATCCATCGCCACCGAGGGCGGGCACGACATGCTGGCCAATTTCCTGAACCTGGCGGGCGTCCCGCGCCTGGCGACCGCCTGACATGAGCGAAGCCTTCAAGCCGTTGCTCGGGCGCCTGGCCGATGGCGCGACCCTGTCGGAAGACGACGCGGGCGAATTCTTCGCCGCCTGCCTGCGCGGCGAGCCCTCCCCGGCCCAGATCGGCGCGGCCCTGACCGCCATGCGGATGCGCGGCGAGACCATGGGCGAGATCGCCGCCTGCGCGCGGGCCATGCGCAAGGCCGCGATCCACATCGAGCCGCCGTTTCCCACCATCGACGTCTGCGGCACCGGCGGCGACGGCCTGCACACTCTGAACATCTCCACCGCCGTGGGATTCGTGGCCGCCGGCGGGGGCTTGAAGGTGGCCAAGCACGGCAACCGGGCGCTCTCGTCGAAGTCCGGCGGCGCCGACGTGCTGAGCGAGCTGGGCGTGGCCCTGGACGTGCCGCCGGACCGCCAGCTCAAGGCGCTGGAGGAAGCGGGGATCTGTTTCCTGTTCGCCCCGGCGCATCACGGGGCGATGCGGCACGTCTCGCCGATCCGCGCCGAGCTCGGCTTCCGCACCATCTTCAACCTGCTGGGGCCGCTGACCAATCCCGCGGGCGCCAAGCGGCAGGTGGTCGGCGTGTTCGCCGAGCGCTGGGTGGCCCCGCTGGCCCAGGTGCTGGGCGCGCTCGGCAGCGAACGCGCCTGGGTGGTCCATGGCGGGGGCATGGACGAGATGACCACCACCGGCGAAACGGCGGTGGCCGAATACCGCGATGGCGGCGTGCGTCTCTTCACCATAACGCCCGAGGCCGTCGGCTTGCAGCGTGCGGCGCTCGCCGACCTGACCGGCGGAACCCCGGCGGAGAACGCCGCGGCCCTGCGCGCCCTGCTCGAAGGCCAGAAGGGCCCCTACCGCGACATCGTGCTCCTGAACGCCGCCGCCGCGTTCCTGGTGGGCGAGAAGGTCGAGACCCTGCGCGACGGGGTGGAGCTGGCCGCCAAGGTGATCGACGACGGCCGCGCCCTGGGGGCGCTGGAGAAGCTCGCAGCCATCACCCAAGCGTCATGAGCGACATCCTCGAGAAGATCGCCGCCTACAAGCGCGAAGAGGTGGCCGAGCGGAAGGCGCGGCGCAGCCATGGCGAGGTGGAAGCCGCTGCGACCGCCGCCAGCCCGCCGCGCGGGTTCCGCGCCGCCCTGGAACGCGCGCACGCGCCCGGGCGCCTGGCCCTGATCGCCGAGATCAAGAAGGCCTCGCCGTCGAAGGGCCTGATCCGCGCCGATTTCGACCCGCCGGCGCTGGCCCGCGCCTATGAGGCCGGCGGCGCGGCCTGTCTCTCGGTGCTGACCGACGGCCCCAGCTTCCAGGGCGCCGACGCCTATCTCGCCGCCGCGCGCGAAGCCGTCGCCCTGCCCGCCCTGCGCAAGGAATTCCTGGTCGACCCGTGGCAGGTGGCCGAATCGCGGGCGCTAGGCGCCGACGCCATCCTGGTGATTCTGGCCATGGTGGACGACTCGCTGGCCGCCGACCTGATGGCCGAGGCCGCGCGATTCGGCCTGGACGCCCTGGTCGAAGTCCACGACGAGGCCGAGATGGCGCGCGCCGGGGCCCTGGGCGCGACCCTTGTGGGCGTCAACAACCGCAACCTCCGGACCTTCGAGACGGACCTCTCCACCACCGAACGGCTGGCGGCGCGCGCGCCCGCAAACGCTTTGCTGGTCACGGAAAGCGGGATCTTCACCCCCGCCGACGCGGCCCGGCTGGAAGCCTCCGGGGCACGCGCCATGCTGGTGGGCGAAAGCCTGATGCGGCAGGCGGACGTCACCGCCGCCACCCGCGCGCTGCTAACCGAAAACTAGGTCAACTTGACATTAACGAAGAACACCTAGAGAACATCCCTGAAGTTGGCGCTTTGTTCTCTGAGGGCTCTACGGCCATGCTCACGCGTAAACAGCATGAACTGCTCATGTTCATCCATGAGCGGATCAAGGAAACCGGGGTCTCTCCCTCATTCGACGAGATGAAGGAGGCGCTGGACCTCGCCTCCAAGTCCGGCATCCACCGCCTGATCACGGCGCTGGAGGAGCGCGGTTTCCTGCGCCGCCTGCCCCACCGGGCCCGGGCGCTGGAGGTGGTGAAGCTGCCGCAGCAGGCCACGACCGCCGCGCCGCCGAGAGGCCGCGCACCTTTCAAGCCGCAACTGGTGGAGCCCGGCGAGGCCGTCATGCCCACCGCGGCCAACGACATCCGCGAGTTGCCGATCCTCGGCCGCATCGCCGCCGGCACGCCCATCGAGGCCATCCAGCAGGAGCGCGACCGCCTGCCGGTCGCCGAGGCCATGCTGGGCGCGGGCGAGCACTTCGTTCTCGAGGTGCAGGGCGACTCAATGATCAATGCCGGCATTCTCGATGGGGATCACGTGGTGATCCGGCGCACGGACTCGGCCAATTCCGGCGAGATCGTCGTGGCCCTGGTGATGGGCGAGGAAGCCACCTTGAAGCGCCTGCGCAAGAAGGGCGCGTCCATCGCCCTTGAGGCCGCCAACCCGGCCTACGAGACCCGCATATTCGGCCCCGACCAGGTGCAGGTCCAAGGCAAGCTTGTGGGCCTGATCCGCCGCTATCACTGAGGTCGCCAGGACCAGGGGCGCGAGCCCCGCAGGTCCTGCGCCCATAGCGCCTTCCAGCCCTCTGGCGTGCGATAGAGCTCCACAGATCCGCCGCGGCTGAAGTCGCGTGCGTCGAGCACCAAGGCCCCGCTCTCGCACGGCCCGGCCAGACCCCGGACGATGACGATCTCGGCCCGCGCGCACAGCTCCGGCAGCTTGGCCGCAATGGTGGAGGCCCGGCGGGTCATGATCGCCGCCACAGCCGGGGCCTCCGCGCCGAGCTTGGGCGAGCAGGTCCAGCGGTCGCAGTCGTAGCCTTGGTTCCGGACGTCCGCATCCGCCGGCGTCAGGCCGCGGCGGCGCGCCCAGAGTTCGGCTGCAAACAGCTTGGCGTCAGGCCGGAACAGCACGGCGGCGTCGCCGGTCCGCACCGCAACGGCGGACCCGTCGGCGGCCGCCCAAGCGTCGGGCGGCGCCGGCCGCGGGTAGAGCGCGACGGCGAGCGCCAGCGGCAGGCCCACCCAGCGCAAGGGTCCGCGCCACATGCAGAGCCACAGGATGCCGATGAAAGCGACGGCCAGCGTCCAGGCGGGGGCGCTGGGCACGACAAGCTGGGCGTGGGGCTGGGCCGCCACCGTGGCGGCGATGCGCGTCAGGGTGTCGATGGCGAGGTCGGCGGCCGCCAGCGGCGCTCCGCCCAGGCCCAGCGGCGCCAGCACCGCGCCGATGGCCAGCGCCGGCATCATCAGGAACGAGGAGATCGGCGCGGCCAGCAGGTTCGCGACCAGGCCGAAGGTGGCCACGCGGTTGAAGTGCTGCATGGCGAAGGGGCCGGTCGCCAGCCCGGCGACGAAGCTGACGCCCAGGCTGGCGGCGATCCAAACGCCGATCGTCTGCACGGTGCGGATTGGCCAGGGGGTGTTGATCTCCCGCGCCGGCCGCGGCCAGGCTTCCGCCAGGGCGACCAGGGCGGCGGTGGCGGCGAAAGACATCTGGAAGCCGGGGGCCATCACCGCCTCCGGCTGCAGGGCGAGGATCACCAGGGCGGCGATGGCCAGGGTGTGCAGGCTGATCGCCCGACGGTCCAGCAGGATCGCGCAGAACGCCGCCCCCGCCGTTATCGCCGCCCGCACGGCCGGGCTCGGCAGACCGGAGATCACCAGATAGGCGCCGACCGCCAGCAACCCGGCCACGGCGGCCGTCTTCTTCGACGAAACCCGAAGGGCCGCCCAGGGCCAGGCGGCGATCAGGATCCGCACCGCGCCGAAGGCGAAGCCGCCGACGATGGCCATGTGCAGGCCCGAGATCGCGATGATGTGGGCGAGCCCCGCGACCCGCAGGGCCTCGGTCTGCTCCGGCGGCACGAAGGCGCGGTGGCCGGTCACCATGGCTGCGGCCAAGCCGCCGCTTTCCACGCCCATCTCGTCCACGATCCGCCGCGCGAGCGCCCAGCGCACGGCGTTGATCTTCATGGCGAGCGCGAGCCGCCCTTCCGGCGGCGGCGCCTCGATGGCGCGCAACGGCGTGAGCGCGAAGCCCACCCCGCCGATCCCGTCGAAGAAGGCGTCGCGGGCAAAGTCGTAGGAGCCGGGGCTGGCCGGCGGGGGCGGCGCATTGATCATCCCACGCACGGAGATCGCCTGGCCCGGCTCCGGCAGCACCTCACCGTCGCGTAGGGTCATGCGAACGCGGATCGGTGTCTCCTCCGGCGCAAGCGCGCTGGCCCGGATGGGGGCCAGCAGCAGCCGCGCCCCGCCCTGCCCCGGATCGGCGATGTCGACGACATAGGTTTCGAGGGTCTGCACGCCCGTTCCGTCGGGTGCGATCGGCGCGCGCACCGCCTCTGTCCGCAGCTTGGCGGCGCCGAAGCCGGCCAGAAGGAACGCCGCCAGCATGACGGCCACGGTCACCGCCCGATGCGGGCTCCAGCGCGCGGAGGCGAAGGCCGCAGCTGCGGCAACCAGCAAGGCCGCGCCGCCGACCGCCGCCACCGGCTCGCCGGGCAAGGCGAAGTAGCTCGCCGCGCCCAGGCCGAACGCCACGGGAGTCCACAGCCGCCAGCGGTCGGACTGCGCCGCGGCTTGGCTGGCCAGCCATGCTGCAATGCGGCGAAGACTAGGACGTGCGCGAATCCGCGTGCTAGAAGGCGCCGCGCCGTCAATCGACGCCGCTTCGTCCGCCACAGCCGCAAGTTCGATGCCCGACCGTCCCGTCGTCACCCGGATCGCCCCCTCGCCCACCGGCTCCATGCATATCGGCACGGCCCGGACGGCGCTGTTCAACTGGCTATATGCTCGCCATACGGGTGGGAAGTTCCTTCTTCGCATCGAGGACACAGACCGCGAGCGCTCGACGGCCCAGGCGGTGCAGGTGATCTTCGACGGGCTGAAGTGGCTGGGGCTTGAAGCCGACGAGCCGCCGGTGTTCCAGGCCGCCCGCGCCGACCGCCATCGCGAGGCGGTGGACGAACTGCTTGCCCGCGGCGAGGCCTATCGCTGCTACATGACCCCGGACGAGCTGGCCATCGAGCGCGAGGCCGCCCGCGCCGAGGGCCGGGTGATCCGTTCACCGTGGCGCGACCGGGGCGCCGGCAATTACGACGAAGCCCAGCCCTATGTGGTGCGGCTGAAGAGCCCGCTCGAGGGCGAGACGATTATCGAAGACCAGGTGAAAGGCGCCGTTCGCTTTCAGAACAAGGACCTGGACGACCTGATCCTGCTGCGCTCCGACGGCACGCCGACCTACAACCTCGCCGTGGTGGTGGACGATCACGAGATGGGGGTCACCCACGTGATCCGCGGCGACGACCACCTGAACAACGCCGCCCGCCAGACGCTGATCTACCGGGCGCTGGGCTGGGAGGTTCCGGTCTGGGCGCACCTGCCGCTGATCCACGGGCCGGACGGAACCAAGCTCTCCAAGCGCCACGGCGCCCAGGCGGTGAGCGAGTTCGACGACATGGGCTACCTGCCCGAAGCCATGCGCAACTATCTCGCCAAGCTTGGCTGGGGCCACGGCGACGATGAGATCTTCTCGGATGACCAGGCCATCGCCTGGTTCGACATCAAGGACGTGGTGAGCGCGCCCGCCCGCTTGGACTGGGACAAGCTCAACCACCTCAACAACCACTATATCCGCAAGGCCGATCCCGCTCGCTTGGCGAAACTGGTGATCGGCGTCCACCAGAGCCGGGACTTCCCGCTTCACGACGGGCACGAGGCGATCCTTGAGCGCACCATTCCGCTGGTGCGGGACGGCGCCAAGACGACGCTCGATCTCGCCGACGCCACGGTCTTCGCCCTCAAGCGGCGCCCGCTGGAGCTGCCGGAGAAGGCGCTCGGCCTGTTGACCGAGGAGACCCGTGCTAGGCTTTCGCGCCTGCGGAACCTGCTCGAGACGCAACCGGCCTGGGAGGTGGCGGCTCTGGAGGCGGCCCTGCGCAGCTTCGCGGAAGCCGAAGGCGTGGGCATGGGCAAGTTCGGCCCGGCGCTGCGCGCTGTGCTATCCGGCGGCTCTCCGGCGCCGGATTTGGCCGGCGCTCTGGTAAGCCTCGGAAAAGAGGAAAGTCTCGGCCGGCTCGACGATGCGCTTTCGCCTCCGGCGTAAGGCGCTATAAGGCTCGCCGAACAGGCGTTTTATATTCTTGACCACTGGAAGGGGATGGCATGGGCGATACGGCGAAAGTGGACGTGGGCGGCAAGACCGTCGAGCTGCCGATCCTGACGGGAACCGACGGTCCCGCCGTCGTCGATATCCGAAAGCTGTACGCCGAAGCCGACGTCTTCACCTACGACCCCGGCTTCACCTCGACGGCGAGCTGCGAGAGCAAGATCACCTTCATCGACGGCGACAAGGGCGTGCTGCTGCACCGGGGCTATCCCATCGATCAGCTGGCGGAGAAGTCGAGCTTCCTCGAGGTCTGCTATCTGCTGCTGCACGGCGAACTGCCGAACGCCGCCCAGTTCGAGGAATTCGACCACAACATCACCTATCACACCATGCTGCACGAGCAGTTCGATAGGTTCTTCATGGGCTTCCGCCGCGACGCCCACCCGATGGCGATCATGGTCGGCGCGGTCGGCGCGCTGTCGGCCTTCTATCACGACAGCACCAATATCGAAGATCCGCACCAGCGGATGATCTCGGCGCATCGCATGATCGCCAAGATGCCGACGATCGCGGCGCGGGCGTTCAAGTACTTCCGCGGCCAGCCCTTCGTGCATCCGCGCAACGACCTGTCCTACTCCGAGAACTTCCTGCGCATGTGCTTCTCGGTCCCGGCCGAGGACTGGAAGCCGAACCCGGTGCTTACCCGGGCCATGGACCGGATCTTCATCCTCCATGCCGACCACGAGCAGAACGCCTCGACCTCGACGGTCCGCCTCGCGGGCTCCTCGGGCGCCAATCCGTTCGCCTGCATCGCGGCTGGCATCGCCTGCCTCTGGGGCCCTAGCCATGGCGGCGCCAACGAAGAGGCGCTGAACATGCTGGCCGAGATCGGTTCGGTCGAGCGCATCCCCGAATACGTCCAGGGCGTGAAGGACCGCCGCTATCGCCTGATGGGCTTCGGCCACAGGGTCTACAAGAACTACGACCCGCGCGCGAAGGTGATGCAGCAGACCTGTCACGAGGTGCTGGCGGAGGTCGGCCACTCCAACGATCCGCTGCTGAAGGTGGCGATGGAGCTGGAGAAGGTTGCGCTGAACGACCCCTACTTCATCGAGCGCAAGCTGTATCCGAACGTCGACTTCTATTCCGGCATCACCCTGCGGGCGCTCGGCTTCCCGCCGGAGATGTTCACCGTGCTGTTCGCCCTGGCGCGGACGGTCGGCTGGATCTCCCAGTGGAAGGAAATGATCGAGGATCCGTCCCAGAAGATCGGCCGCCCGCGGCAGATCTATACGGGCGCGCCGGCGCGCGACTACGTGGCGATCGACAAGCGCTGATCAGGTATGGGGCGGGCTTTCAGGCCCGCTCAGCCAACAGCTTCAGAACGGCCTCCGCGGCGGCTTCCGAGGGATCGGGGCCGCCGCGACCCATTTTGACGAGGGCTGCGTCCTGGGCCGCCACCTGGCGGCGGCGCAGGTCGGGGTCGTCCAGCCGCCGCCCGACCTCCGCCGCCAAGGCTTCCCCATTGCAGTCGTCCTGCACGAGTTCCGGCGCGACGAAGTCCTGAGCGGCGATGTTGAAGAGCGTGATGTAGCGCGTGCGGATCAATCGTTTGAGGATGGCGTGGGTCATCCGACCCAGGCGATAGCCGATCACCATCGGCACGCCGGCCATGGCGAGTTCCGTCGTCACCGTGCCCGAACAGGCGAGCGCCACGGTGGCCGCCTTCATGGCGTCGAGCTTGGCCCCGTCGCCCTCCACCACATGCGCCCAGGCCGGGGCGGCCGCCTTCACCGCTTCGGCCACCGTGGGCGCGGCGGGCAGGATCACCGCGAGATCGGGGCGTTCGGCCTTCAGGCGCTCGGCCGCTTCCGCGAACGGCGGCAGGACGCGGGCGATCTCGCCCGGACGGCTGCCCGGCAGGACCAGCAGCACCGGCGCGTCGGCTGCGATCCCGAGCCGCTCGCGGAGGCGCATCCCGTCGGCGCCGGAGAGGTCGAGGCTCAGCGCCGAATTGCCGACAAAGGTGACAGGCAGGCCCTCGGCCTCGAAATACGGAGCGTCGAAGGCGTGGATCGAGAGCAGATGATCGACGCTGGCCGCCAGGGTCTTGGCGCGCCCCGGCCGGGTGGCCCAGACCTGGGGCCCGACGTACTTGACCAGCGTAAGCCTCGGGTCGAGCCGCCTCAGGCCCTTGGCCACGCGAAGGGTGAAGCCCCAGGAGTCGATCAGGACGGCCACGTCGGGCTTCTCCCGCGCCGCAAGGGCGACGGTGTCCTTCACCCGCCGCATGACCCGCGGATAGGCGAGCAGGCCCTCCAGCAGGCCCAGGATAGAGAGCTCGGCGATATCGAAGGGGCTCTGCACCCCCTCGGCGGCCATCTGGCTGCCCCCGACGCCCACGAAGCGCACCCCGTCGCCCAGCCGACGTTTCAGCGCGCGGGCCAACCCTGCGCCGCGGTCGTCGCCCGACGCCTCGGCGGCCACCAGCATGACGGTCAGCGGCGCGGTCACGGCGCGCCCGGCGGCTCCACGCCATAGACGAAGAGGCCAAGCTCGTCGGCCAGCTCGATCACCGCCTCCCGGTCCAGCACCAGCAGCCGCCCGGCCTCCCCCGCCACGCCGGCGAGCCCCGCCTGGGCGGCGCGCTGGATGGTGTTGAGGCCGATGGTCGGCAGGTCTATGCGGGTTTCCTGGATCGGCTTGGGCGCCTTGGCCAGCACCCCGCGGGGGGCTTCGGGCGAACCGCGCAGACTGGCCGAGAGGTGGGCCACCCGCGCCAGCATGGCGTCGGTGCCTTCCTGCGCCTCCACGGCGAGCACCAGCCCGTCGCAGACCACCGCCCCCTGCCCCACGTCCAGCCGCCCGATCTCGCGCGCCACGGTAAGCGCACGCTGGATGTCGGCCATCTGCTCGGGCGTGGGCGAGACCCGGCCCAGCGGCCCGCCCGGCAGCGTCAGGTCGCCCATCACCTCATGGGCGCCCTCCACGGCGAAGCCTTCCTTCTCGAACTCGCCGACCAGCACCCGCAGCAGGGCGTCGTCGCCCTTGCGCGCCGCGGCCAGCGCCGCCGGCAGGGCCATCAGCCCGCGCAGGTCGGGCTTGAGCGCGGCGAAGTCCGGCCGTTCCACATTGCCGACCAGGGTCACCGCCCGGCAGCCGGCGCGCTTGAGCGCCTTGAAGCACTTGCCCAGTTCCGCGATGCCGATGTCGGCCCCGGGATAGCGGGCGATCTCCGGCCCGGCGAAGCCCTTGAGGCGGACGATGAAGAACGGCCGGCCGGCCTGTTCGCAATGTTCAGCGATCTCCACCGGCAGGTTACCCCCGCCGGCGATCAGTCCCAGCTTCTGCATCTCATACTTCCCGCTCAGGGAGGCAGAGCGGACGGCTGGCGTCGGCGCGGATGAAGTCGACGATCTCCATCACCTCGGCGCAATCGGAGAAGTTTTCGATCGTGTCGTCCAGGCGCTCCTGGAAGGTGCCTTCGTCGGCGAACAGCATCCGATAGGCCGCTCGCATGGTGTTGATGGTCTCGCGGCTAAAACCACGGCGCTTCAGCCCCAGGAGGTTCAGCCCCTCGAGGTGCGCGTGGTTGCCCCACACGGAGCCGTAGGGGATCACGTCCTTCACCACGGCCGCGAGGCCCCCGATCATGGCGTGGGGCCCGACGCGGGTGCGCTGGTGCACGGCGGCCAGGCCGCCGACGATTACATAGTCGCCGATCTCACAGTGGCCGCCCAGCGTCGCCTGCTTGGTCAGGATCACCTGGTCGCCCACGACGCAGTCGTGGCCCACATGGCTTTCGATCATGTAGAGCCCATCGGACCCGACCTTGGTGACGCCCCCGCCGGCCACCGTGCCGGTGTTCATGGTGGCGTGTTCGCGGATCAGATTGCGGTCGCCAATGACCAGCTGCGTCGGTTCGCCCTTGTAGGCGGTGTGCTGCGGCGGCCCGCCCAGCATGGCGAACGGGTAGATGGCGTTGTCTGCGCCGATCTCCGTCATCCCGTCGACCACGACGTGGGAAACGAGGCGGGTGTTGGCGCCGATGCGCACGTTGGGGCCCACGGTGCAGAACGGGCCGATAGACACGCCGTCGGCCAGCTCCGCGCTGGGGGCGATGATCGAGGACGGATGGACGTCGATGCTCACGAGTTCGGGGTCTCCACCAGCATGGCGGCGAATTCGGCCTCCGCCGCCGTCTTGTCCCCCACCAGCGCACGCCCCTCGAATTTGAACAGGCCGCCCCGGGCGCGCAGCACGCGCACGTTCATCCGCAGCACGTCGCCAGGCCGCACCGGCTGGCGGAACCGACAGTTGTCCACCGAGGTGAAGAGGATGGTCTTGCCGGCCGGGTCCACGTCCAGCGACTTGGACATCAGCACCGCGCCGGTCTGGGCCATGGCCTCGATGATCAGCACGCCGGGCATCACCGCATAGTCCGGGAAATGGCCCTGGAAGAACGGCTCGTTGATGGTGACGCACTTGATCCCGACGATCGACTGGCTGGGCCGATAGTCCTCGGCCCGGTCGACCAGCAGGAAGGGATAGCGATGCGGGATCCGCCGCTGGATCTCGCCGATGTCGATCGACGTGGACGCCCCCTCGCTCATGCGTCTCCTCCCTTGCGGGCCGCGGCCCTCGAAAGCCAGGCGACCTCGCGCATCCACTGGCGCACTGGCTGACCGGGCATGCCGCCCCAGCGGGCCTTGGCCGGCACGTCGCGGAAGATGCCGGCCGCTGCGGCGATCTGGGCGCCGTCGCCGATGGTCACATGGTCGGCCACGCCGGCCCGTCCGCCGAAAGCCGCGCCGTCGCCGATCGTGACGCTGCCGGAAATACCCGTATGGGCCGCCATCACGCAGTTTCGTCCCACCCGTACGTTGTGGGCGATCTGCACCAGATTGTCGATCTTGGTGTTCTCGCCGATCACGGTGTCGTCGAACGCGCCGCGGTCGATGCAGGTGTTGGCGCCGACAGTGACGCCATCCTGCAGGATCACGCGACCCAGCTGCGGCACGTCGATCACCCCGCCGGCCGCGCCCGTCGCGCCGAAGCCCGGCTCGCCGATCACCGCGCCGGCCAGGATGCGGACCCGGTCGCCCAGCAGGGCGAAGCCCAGGGTGACGTTGGCGCCGATGACGCAGTTTCGGCCGATGGCGACGCCGGGGCCGATGACCGCGTTTGCGCCGATCTCCGTGCCGGCGCCGATGCGTGCCCCCGGCCCGACGACGGCGCCGGGGCCCAGCACTACGCCGTCCTCCAGCAGCGCCTCGGCCGAGACCGCCTGGGGCTCGGCGTGCCGGCGCGGTCGGTGCAGGGCCTGGGCGGCCATGGCGTAGGCGGCGTGGGGCCGCGGCGTCAGCAGGGCGACGCAGCCTTGCGGCGCCAGCGCCTGGTTCTGCGGCGAGACGAACACCGCCCCGGCGCCCGATCCGCCCAGTTCGGCGGCGTGCTTGGCGTCGGCGAGGAAGCTGATTTCGTCGACGCCGGCGCGGGACAGGATAGAGACGCCGCGGATCAGGCGCTCGCCCGCCGAGGCGTCGGCCAGCTCGGCGCCCGTCAGCCGGGCCAGATCGGCCAGGGCGACGGGCCCAAGGTCTTCGAAGAATCGCGGGTCGGGCATCGGTCTCCCTCGGCTCGACCCGCCTCTAAAGCGAGTCGCCGATCAGCGGCGCGTCGCCGGAGTCTGCTGCGGCGTCGTCGCCTGGTCCAGCCGCTCGCGGTCGAAGTTGAACTGAGTGATCTTGCCGTTCAGCGCCGTCACGACCGCCTGGGAGATGTCCATGGCGGGATTGGCCAGGACCACGGCGTCGCGGTTCAGCAGCAGGCTGCACTGACGCTGCTGGTAGACTTGGCGGATGATCGGGTCGAGCTCCTGGCCGACACGGCCGAGCGCCTTCTGCTGGGTGGCGCCCATTTCCCGCTCGCGCAGCTGGGCCTTGCGGTTCAGGGCGTTGGCGCGGACCTGGATGGCGGCGCCGCGGGTCTCGAACGTGTTGGCGTCCAGGCTGGCGCGCTGGCCTTCGAGGGCGCGGGCGTCGTTCTGGATCGCGGTCTCCTCAGCCTGCAGTTCGGCCTGCACCTGCTGGGCGATCTGCTGCAGGCGGGTCTGGACGTACTGCCCCACGGTGGAGGTGGCGATGGCCCCCTCGAGCGAGATCACGCAGACGCCCGGAAGGGCGGCTCCATGGGTCACCTGCGGCGCGGCCGGCTGAGCCGCGGCGGCCTGGGCGAAGGCCGCGGCCGGGGCGGATGCGAGAACGGCGGCCACGGCGGTCGCCGCAGCAAGGGTTTTGAAGGTCATGTGGATCGTTTCTAGAAGCGGGTTGAGGTGGAGAACCGGAAGGTTTCGGTCTTGTCGTAGTCTTCCTTCGCCAGCACCTGGCTGAAGTCGAACCGGATCGGGCCCATGGGCGACCGCCAGTGTATCGAGATGCCGGCCGAGGCGCGAAGCGACATATCGTCGACGATCAGCGGATCGATCGCGCCATTGGCCCCCAGCTTATCACGATCGTCCAGAAGGCCAAGGGTGCCGAAGTCGGTGAACAGGCCGGCCTTGATGCCGTACTGGTCCGGCAGGAAGGTCGGCACCGAAAGTTCCACCGTGCCGATCGCGTAGGCTCGGCCGCCCAGGGCGTCGGTGCGGCCGAAGTTCAGGTCGCGCGGGCCGATGCCGCCGGTCTCGAAGCCGCGGAAGCTGTTGCCGCCCTTGTAGAAGCGATCGGTGATCCGGACGCTGTCGCCGCCCCATCCGGCGACATAGCCGGCCGAGCCGCTGAGGCTGAGGATGAAGTCCTTGTTGAAGCCGTAGAACCAGCTGCCGCTGGTCTCGGTGCGCAGATAGTTCACGTCGCCGCCCACGCCCGCCAGGTCCTGGCTGACGTCGAAGCGATAGCCGCGGGTCGGATTGATCGGGTCGTTCCGGCGGTCATAGACGAAGGTGTAGCCCACCAGCGAGGTGAGGAAGCTGCCCCGCTGAGCGCAGAGCGTCGGCGAGACCAGCGGGGCGGTCGGGTCGCAATAGACGTCGCCGATCTTCACGTCGTCGCTGCGCAGGGTGTAGCGCGTCGACATCTGCGAATTCAGCGTCAGGGGGAAGCCGAAGCGGATGTTGGCGCCGACCGAGGCGGTCTCGAAGGCGGTGAAGTCGGAATAGTCGTAGCGGTAGGAATAGATGTCGACGCCGGCGGCCAGGTTGCGGCCGCGGAACCGCGGCTCGGTGAAGCCCAGGTCGATCTGCTGGCGCAGCGAGCCGACCGAGGCGCGCGCCCTTACGCTTTGGCCGCGGCCGCGGAAGTTCCGCTCGGTGATGCCGAGGTCGAGCACGAGCTGGTCGACCGAGGAATAGCCGGCGCTGAACGACAGCTCGCCCGTCGGCTGCTCTTCCACCCGCACCTGCAGGTTGGTGCGATCGGGCGCCGAACCCGGCGTCTCCTCGATGGTGACGTCCTTGAAGAAACCCAGCGCCCGGATGTTGTTGCGCGAACGGTCGACCAGGGCGCGGTTGTAGGCGTCGCCCTCGACCAGGTTCATCTCCCGGCGGACCACATAGTCCAGGGTGCGGGTGTTGCCGGTCACGTCGATGCGCTCGACATAGACCCGCGGCCCCTCGCGCACCATGAAGACCACGTCGACCAGGCCGGTCTCGCGGTTGGGCGTATAGCGCGGGCGGACGTCCACCGAGGCGAAGCCGGCCGCGCCGGCGGCGAAGGTGAGCGCGTCGGTCGCCCGTTCGATGCGCTCGTCCTGATAGGTCTCGCCCGAGCGGATCGGCACCAGCTGCTGGAGCAGGCCCGCATCCAGGCGCTGCAGTTCGGTCTCGACCTTGATGGTCCCGAACCGATACTCCCGACCCTCCTCCAGCGTGTAGGTGATGGCGAAGCCGTTCTTGTCCGGGGCCAGCTCGGCGATCGCCGAGATCACCCGGAAGTCATAGAAGCCGCGGTTGCGGTAGTGCTTGCGCAGCTGCTCCTTGTCGTACTCCAGGCGATCGGGATCGTAGTTGGCGTTGGAGGAGAAGAACTTGTACCAGCGCGACTGCTCGGTCACGACCACATCGCGCAGGTCGTTGTCGGAGAACTCCCGGTTCCCCAGGAAATTGACCCGCAGCACTCCGCTCTTGGGGCCTTCGTCGATCTCGAAGATCAGGTCGACACGCTTCTGCGGCAGCTCGACGATCTTGGGCGTCACCTGGGCGGAGATGCGGCCCGAGCGGCGGTAGAGCTCCACGATCCGCTGCACGTCCTGCTGAACCTTGGCGCGGGTGAAGATGCCGCGCGGGCGGACGCTCACCTCGTCGCGCAGCTTGTCTTCCTTCAGGCCCGAATTGCCTTCGAACACCACGCGATTGATGATCGGGTTCTCGACCACGGTGATGATCAGGTCGCCGCCCTGCAAATCGATGCGCACGTCGGCGAAGAGGTCGGTGCGGAACAGCGTCTTCAGCGCCAGGTCGGCCTTGGCCGGGTCCATCAACTCGCCGGGCTGGATCGGCAGGTAGGACAGCACCGTCGACTGTTCGATCCGCTCGTTGCCGCGCACGATGATCCGCTGGACCACGCCCGATTCCTGCTGGGCGAGGGCGAGGTCGGGCGCGACCAGCGCCGTGGAGCCCATCAGGAGGGCCAAACCGGTGGCGAGCGCGGCGCTGCGGGCGCGGTGTCTTTGCATGGTTTCAGCCGTCGAGGGAAAGGGGCGGTTCAGGAGGTTGCGCCGCTGAGGAAGTTGAACACACGCAGTTGCTGCAAGTCGTTCCAGGTGGCGAACAACATCAATCCCAGCAGCAGCGCAAGGCCTACCCGATATCCGGCGGCCTGAACCTTGGCTGTCAGCGGCCGCCTGGCCACAGCCTCATAGGCGTAGAAGAGCAGGTGTCCGCCGTCGAGAACGGGTACGGGCAAGAGATTCATGAAGCCGATGCTCACCGAAACGAAGGCGGCCAGCTGCAGGAGGTTGACGCCGATCCCGAGGACCATCGATCCCAGATCCGGCGCGCCTTCGGCGCCGACCTGCGCCACCTTGCCGGAGATTCGCGCGATTCCCAGCGGGCCGGAAAGCTGGTCGGGCGAGACCTGCCCAGTCACCATCCGGCCCAGGTAGTAGACCGTGGTCTCCAGCGTACGCCAGGTGCGCACCGTACCGCCGGCCACCGCCTCGATCGGGCCATAGCGGACATGAGTGTAGTCGTCGCGGCTCTGGGCCGGGACGATGCCCAGCATGCCCTGGCGGCGCTCGCCTGCCACGGGATCGTTGCGCACCTGCCATTCCGGCGTGGCGAGGATCTGAACCTCGCGCCCGCCCCGCTCCACCACGAAGCTGGTGGGCACATTGGCGCGGACCTGGACGATCTGGGCGACCTCGTCGAAGCTCTGGATACGGCGGCCGTCGGCGCGGACGATCAGGTCGCCGGCCTGGAAGCCGGCTTCGGCGGCGGGGCTGCCGGGCGTCACCTGGGCGATCTTGGCCGGCAGCACGTACTGGCCGAGCGCCATCAGGAGCGCGGCGAAGAGCGCGATGGCCAGGGCGAAATTGGCGAACGGGCCGGCGGCGACCACCACGGCGCGCTGCCACAGCGGCTTGAAGTGGAAATAGCGAGAGACGGCGGCGGCGCCTTCCCGGCGCACCACCTCGCGGCGCAGGCTCTCCAGATCCTCGTGGTCGGGCACGCTGGCGGCGTTCTCGTCGCCGGCGAAGCGCACATAGCCGCCCAAGGGGATCCAGCCGACCCGCCATTCCACCCCCGAGCGGTCGGTCCAGGCTGCGATGGCGCGGCCGAAGCCGATGGAGAAGCGGTCCACCGCGACCCCGAAGGCCTTGGCGGCCAGGAAGTGGCCGAGCTCGTGGATCGTCACCACCAGCCCCAGCACCAGGACGAAGGGGATGACGAAGACGAGCGCGGTCTGGATGAAATCGAGCACGGGCGGGCTACTCCTCTAAGGCCTCATCGGCCTAGGCCGGCCACGACGTCATTGGCGACGCGGCGCGCCGTCGCATCGGTCGCCCGGGCGGTCTCCAAGGCGTCGCTTCCACTCTCGGCAAGCCCTTGGGAATCGACACGTTCCAGGGTTTCCGCCACGGCTGCGGCAATATCGAGAAACCCGATCCGGCGGTCAAGGAAGGCGGCCACGGCGACCTCGTTGGCGGCGTTCATCACGGCCGGCGCCTGGCCGCCCGCCGCCAGAGCTTCTTTGGCGATCTTCAAGGCGGGAAAACGGCCAAGGTCGGGCTGTTCGAAGGTGAGTTGGCCGATCGCCGCCAGATCGAGCTTCGGCGCCGGCCACGGCAGCCGGTCGGGCCAGGCGAAGGCGCAGGCGATCGGCGTGCGCATGTCGGGCGGGCCCAGCTGAGCCAGCGTCGAGCCGTCGGCGTATTCCACCAGGCTGTGGATGATCGACTGCGGATGCACCAGCACGTCCACCCGCTCTGGCGGCATGGCGAACAGATAGGCCGCCTCGATCATCTCCAGGCCCTTGTTCATCATGGTGGCGCTGTCGACCGAGATCTTCACCCCCATGTCCCACTTCGGATGGGCGACCGCCTGCTCGGGGGTGGCGTGGGCCATCTGCTCGCGCGTCCAGGTCCGGAACGGCCCGCCGGACGCCGTCAGGATCAAGCGCGAGACGTGCTGGCTGTTCATCGGGTCCAGCACCTGGAAGATCGCCGAATGCTCGGAATCGACCGGGATCACCACCCCGCCGGCCAGCTTCGAGGCGCGCAGCAGCGAAGGCCCCGCGCAGACCAGGCTTTCCTTGTTGGCGAGCGCGATCACCGCCCCGGCCCGCGCCGCCGCCAGGGTCGGGCCAAGGCCTGCGAACCCGACGATGGACGACATCACCCACTGGGCCTCGCCCGCGGCGGCGTCGACGACGGCCGAGGCGCCGGCCGCGGTCTCGACGCCGGAGCCCTTCAGGCGCTCGCGCAGCTCCGGAAGCCGGGCTTCGTCCTCGATCACCGCCAGTTTCGGCCGCCAGCGCAGCGCCTGTTCGGCCAGGCGTTCAACGTTGCGCCCCGCCGTCAGGGCGGTCACCTCCACCTCGGCCCCGGCCTTGTCCAGAAGGTCCAGGGTGGATACGCCCACCGATCCGGTGGATCCCAGCACGCTAACGCGACGCGGCAAGCTCAATGGGCCCATCCCCAATGCGTGATCAGCCGGGCGAGCGCCATCACCACCACGGCGAACATCAAACCATCCACCCGGTCGAGAAGTCCCCCATGGCCGGGGATCAGGTCGCCGGAATCCTTCACGCCGAAGCGGCGTTTCAGCATCGATTCCCAAAGGTCGCCGGCCATGGTCGCAAGGCCCGCGACAAGGCCGATCATGGCCGCGGTGCCGACGGTGAGGTCGATCCGGGGAAGGAACGAAAGCCCCGCCCCCGCCCCCATGGCCGCAGCCAGACCGCCGACGAAGCCCGCCCAGGTCTTGTTGGGCGAAAAGCGCGGCCAGAGCTTGGGGCCCTTCAGCAGGCTGCCGATGGCGTAGGCGCCGATGTCGGCCGCCCAGGCGACGGCGAACAGGAGCACCGTCCATTCCCGCCCGCGCGGCATTTCCCTAAGCCAGACCAGACAGACGCACGGAATGGCGATGTAGATCACCCCGAAGGCGGCATTCATCGGCCGCTCGGCCACGCCTCTGGCCACCAACGCAGCCGCCACCGCGCCCAGCACCATCGCCGCCCAGGCCAGGGTGGTATGGTCGAGATAGGCCAGGAACACGGCCGCGAGCGCCGCCACGGTCACGGCGGTGGAGACCCGCCGCGGCGCCGTGGGCGCGGTCATCGCCCCCCACTCGATGGCCAGCAAGGCCACCGCGACGGCGATCAGCATCAGGAAGGGCCACTTGGGCTCCTCCACCCAGACCGCCGCCAGGACCGCAGGGATCAGCACCACCGCCGAGGCGACGCGGACGCCCAGGTTGGACCAGTTGAATCCTCTAGCCTGCGGCAAGGACATCGTCGGCGACGGCCCCGCCGTATCGCCGCTCACGCTTGTGGAACTCCGCAATCGCCTCGCCCAGGTGCGTCGGCGTGAAGTCCGGCCAGAGCACGTCGAGGAAGACGAACTCCGAATAGGCCGACTCCCAGAGCAGGAAATTGGAGAGCCGCTGCTCCCCGCTGGTGCGGATGACGAGGTCCGGGGCCGGCAGGCCGCCGGTGGAGAGCCGTCGCTCCAGAGCCTGATCGTCGATCTCCTCGGGCGACAGGCGCCCGGCCTTGACCTCGGCGGCCAAGGCCCGGGCGGCGTCCACCAGGTCGGCGCGCCCCCCATAATTGAACGCCACCTGCAGGAAGAAGCGGTCGTTATGGGCGGTCTTGGCCTCGGCCCGGGCGACGATCTCGGCGATGTCGGGGGGCAGGCCCTCTCGCCGGCCGAGGATCCGCACCTTCACGCCTTCGCGCACCAGCTTGTCGAGGTCGCTGTTCACATAGAGCTTCAGGAGCCGCATCACCTCGGCCACCTCGCCGGCCGGGCGGCGCCAGTTCTCGGTCGAGAAGGCGTAGAGCGTCAGCCAGCGTACGCCGTAGTCGGGCGCAGCCTCCACCACCCGACGGATCGCCTCCACGCCCTTGGGATGGCCCAGATGGCGCGGCAGGCCGCGGCGCTTGGCCCAGCGGCCGTTGCCGTCCATGACGATCGCCACGTGCAGCGGTGCGGCCGGCGCGCCCGTCTTGTCCTTGTCGGCGATGGTCATGGGAAGAACCCCGTTCGTCCTTGGAGGAAGCCGGACGATTAGACCTGCATGATCTCTTGCTCTTTGGTTTTCAAGGCCTCGTCCACGCGCTTGATCGCCTCGTCGGTGATCTTCTGGACCTCGGTCTCCATGCGCTTGTGCTCGTCCTGGGAGATGACGCCGTCCTTCTCGGCCTTCTTCAGGTCGTCGTTGGCGTCGCGGCGGACGTTGCGCACGGCCACCCGCTGCTGCTCGGCGTACTTGCCGGCCAGCTTGGCGAGGTCGCGGCGGCGTTCCTCGGTCAGCGGCGGGATAGGGATGCGCAGGGTTTGGCCGTCGACAACCGGATTGAGCCCCAGGCCCGAATTGCGGATCGCCTTTTCGACGGAGACCACCAGGCCGCGGTCCCACACATTGACCGTGATCGAGCGCGGCTCCGGCACGCTGACCGCGCCCACCTGGTTGATCGGCACGGTCGAGCCGTAGGCGTCCACATGCACCTGGTCGAGCAGGCTGGCCGAGGCGCGGCCGGTTCGCAGCGAGCCGAACTCCTCCTTCAGGGCCGCGACGGCCTTGTCCATGCGGTCCTTGTACTTCGAAAGCACGGGTTTTTCGGCGGTGGCCATGATTGTTGTCTCCCGGACTTGGCGGTCCCGTCAGGCGATGGTGGTGAACACGCCCTGGCCTTTGAGGACCTTCATGAAGTTGCCCCGTTCGCGGATCGAGAAGACCACGATCGGGATCTGGTTGTCTCGCATGAGCGCGATGGCCGAGGCGTCCATCACCCGCAGGTCCTTGGCCAGCACTTCCTGGTAGGAGAGCGTCTCGTAGCGCTGGGCGCTCGGATCCTTCTTGGGGTCGGCGGTATAGACCCCGTCGACGCTGGTGCCCTTGAAAAGGGCGTCGCAGCCCATCTCGGCCGTGCGCAGGGCCGCGGGCGTGTCGGTGGTGAAGAAGGGCGCGCCCAGGCCGGCGGCGAAGATCACCACCCGGCCCTTTTCAAGGTGCCGCACGGCGCGGCGGCGGATGTAGGGCTCGCAGACCGCATCCATGGGGATAGCCGACTGCACGCGGGTGTAGACGCCGATCTTCTCGAGCGCGCCCTGGAGGGCCAGCGCGTTCATCACCGTGGCCAGCATGCCCATATAGTCGGCGCTGGCGCGGTCCATGCCGCGGCCGGCGAGCGAGACGCCGCGGAAGATGTTGCCGCCGCCGATCACCAGGC
Organism: Phenylobacterium sp.; assembly: GCF_046290725.1. GTDB lineage: Bacteria > Pseudomonadota > Alphaproteobacteria > Caulobacterales > Caulobacteraceae > Phenylobacterium. Next base: position 754,895 of record NZ_JBKBUH010000002.1, on the reverse strand, counting down.
AAAGCTGGACGCCGGCGTCGACCACTTCCTTGATATCCTCGGCCACCGTCTCGAGCGTCTTGGTGTCGATCCCGAAAAGCGCATCCCCCATCAGGACTTCGCCCGACATCTTCAAGAGGATCTTCTTGTAGCGGGGCTGTGGATCGGGCATCGGCGCTTCCGGCGAGAATCTGGGCTGGTTCTACATAAACCAAGGGCGTGGCGCGCGTCGAACGCGGCCACGCCCTTGGGCCGTTCTAATTTCAGGCTCGGATCAGGCCTGACCGGTCATCGACGCCACTTCGGCGGCGAAATCGTCGGTCTTCTTCTCCACGCCCTCGCCCAGCGCGAAGCGCACGAAGCCCTTCACGGCCACCGGCGAACCGGTCTGCTTGGCGGTCTCGGCGATCAGCTGCTCGATGGTCTGATCCGGGTTCATGACGAAGGGCTGCTTCAGAAGCACCACTTCCTCCTGCCACTTGCGGATCCGGCCTTCGATCATCTTCTCGACGACGGCCAGCGGCTTGCCCGATTCCAGCGCCTGGTCGGTCAGGAACTTCTTTTCCTTCTCCACGGCGGCGGGATCGAGGTCGCCCTCGGTCAGGGCCAGCGGCGGGGTGGGCGTGCCGGCGACGTGCAGGGCGATCTTGCGGCCCACGTCCTTCAGCACGGCCTGGTCGCCGGCGCCTTCCAGGGCCACCAGCACGCCCAGCTTGCCGACGCCTTCGCCCTGCGCGTTGTGCAGGTAGAGGGCCACGGCGCCCTGAGCGACGCTCAGGCGGGCCGAGCGGCGCAGGCGCATGTTCTCGCCGATGGTCGCGATCAGGTTGGTGATCACGTCCGACACGACCTCGCCCTTAGCGGTCTTGGCCGCATTGATGGCGTCCACGTCGCCGTCGATCGAAAGGCCGACCGTCGCGAACTCGCGCGCGGCGTTCTGGAACATCTCGTTCTTGGAGACGAAGTCGGTCTCGGCGTTCAGCTCGACCAGCACGCCGGTCTTTCCGTCATCGCTCAGCTTGCCGGCCACCAGGCCTTCGGCCGCGGCGCGGTCCGACTTCTTGGCGGCCTTGGACAGGCCCTTGGTGCGCAGCCAGTCGATGGCGGCTTCCATGTCGCCATTGTTCTCCTGCAAGGCCTTCTTGCAGTCCATCATGCCTGCGCCGGATTTTTCGCGCAGGTCCTTGACCAGCGCAGCGGTGATCTCCGCCATGGTCAGCTCCTTCACATCTGAATGGGTCGACCGAGCCCGATTAGGGCCCGGCCGCGATGGTTTTGCGTCAGTTCGGGCGCACGCGATGCGCGCCCTGGCCGATTACGGCTGGTCCTCGGCCGCGGCGGCCGGCGCCTCGGCGGCTTCCGGCGCCGCGGTGGTCTCGGGTTCCGCCGCAGGGGTCTCGGGCTCCGCCGCGGGGGCCAGTTCGCGGGCGAGCGCAGGCTCCACCGGCGCGACCGAGGCGCCCAGGTCCACGCCCGCGGCCGACTGGCCGGCGGCGAGGCCGTCGAGCACCGAGTCGGCCATCAGGTCGCAGTAGAGCTGGATGGCGCGCGCGGCGTCGTCATTGCCCGGGATCGGATAGGTGATGCCGTCCGGATCGCAGTTGGTGTCGAGGATGGCGATCACCGGGATGTTCAGCTTGCGGGCTTCCTGGATCGCGATCGCTTCCTTGTTGGTGTCGATCACGAACATCAGGTCCGGAATGCCGCCCATGTCCTTGATGCCGCCGAGCGACAGCTCCAGCTTGTCGCGCTCGCGGGTCAGCTGCAGCAGCTCCTTCTTGGAGCGGCCCTGGCCTTCGCCTTCCAGCAGGCCTTCCAGCTCGCGCAGGCGGGCGATCGACTGGGACACGGTGCGCCAGTTGGTCAGCGTGCCGCCCAGCCAGCGGTGGTTCACATAATACTGGGCGCAGCGCTTGGCGGCCGTGGCGATCGGCTCGGAGGCCTGGCGCTTGGTGCCGACGAACAGCACGCGACCGCCGCCGGCGGCGACTTCGCGCACCTTGACCAGGGCCTGGTGCAGCAGCGGGATCGACTGCGACAGGTCGATGATGTGGATGTTCGACCGCGAACCGAAGATGTAGCGGTCCATCTTCGGGTTCCAGCGGTGGGTCTGGTGACCGAAGTGCGCGCCGGCTTCCAGGAGCTGACGCATGGAGAATTCGGGAAGCGCCATAGGCTTTTGTCTCGTCTTTCTTCCGGTTGAACCTCCGCAGGCAACCCCTCGGCTGAGGGACCGGAATGGCTACGACGGGATGTCTCCCCGCGCGCCGCCAAACGCCTGCGTGTGGAATGAGGCGGGGAAATAGTCAGTGCTGACTGAAAATGCAAGCCGCGGGCGGCTTTGACCCTAGAGGTCCTCGACGAACACCACGCCTGGCGCGGTCTTCAGGGCGCCGCGGACGGAGATGTCGAGGCTGAAGCGGCCGGGCAGCTTCACCTCCACCTCGCGGCCGTTCAGGCCGTTGGCCACCAGCACGATCTCGCCGCCCCGGGGGTTGGCCACGCCTTCCAGCCGCCGCTTCAGGGCCTCGATCTCGGCGCTGCGCGGGGCGACGTGGACGCGCAGGCCGGCCACGGCGTTTTCCACAGCCTTTTCCACAGGCTCGGCGTCATCGCCAAAGAAGCGCACCTCCCCGTCGCGGGCCTTGGCGCGCACCTTGATCGCCACAGCCTTGCCCGGCTCCAGCAGGTCGCGGCACTTGCGCAGGGACTCCGGCGGGAACAGCACCTCGTACTCGCCGGTCGGGTCGGAGAGGGTCACGAAGGCGAACTTCTCGCCGCTCGACTGGCTGGCGCGCTCCTGCTTGCGGCGCACCACGCCGGCCATGCGGAAGGCTTCGGCCCCAGCCTCGGCCTTGGGGATCACGTCGGAGAGTAGGTCGGTGCGGCGGCGACGCAGGGCCTCGACCATGTCGTCCAGCGGGTGGCCGGAGAGGTAGAAGCCGACCGCCGCCAGCTCCTCGTCCAGGCGCTGGACCGGCGTCCAGGCCTCCGCACGCGGCAGGCGCGGGCGCTGCGCCTCCACCTGGTCGCCGCCGAACAGCGAGGCCTGGGCCGAGGCGCGGTCGGCGGCCATGCTCTGGCCGTGGCCCACCAGCACGTCGGCGGCGGCCACCAGCTGGGCGCGATTGGGATGGAGGGTGTCGAAGGCGCCGGCCCGGGCGAGCGTCTCGAAGGCGCGCTTGTTGACCAGCTTCGGATCGACCCGCTCCACGAAATCGAAGATGTCGCGGAACGGCCCGCCCTCCTTCCGCACGGCCACCAGGTGCTCCATGGCCTGAAGACCAACATTGCGGACCCCGCCCAGGGCGTAGAGCACCTCGCCGTTCTCCACCTCGAAGTCGGCGCCGGAGCGGTTCACGTCGGGCGGACGGATGACCACGCCGAAGCGCTTGGCGTCTTGGTAGAAGACCGCCAGCTTGTCGGTGTTGGAGATGTCGAGGCTCATCGAAGCCGCGAAGAACTCCACCGGCGTGTTCGCCTTCAGCCAGGCCGTATGGTAGCTGACCAGGGCGTAGGCGGCCGCGTGCGACTTGTTGAAGCCGTAGCCGGCGAACTTGTCGACCAGGTCGAAGATGCCGCCCGCCTGCTCGGCCGGCACGCCCTTGGCCTCGGCGCCGGAGACGAAGCGGGCGCGCTGCTGCTCCATCTCCTCCTTCTTCTTCTTGCCCATCGCCCGGCGCAGCAGGTCGGCTTCGCCCAGGCTGTAGCCGGCCAGGATCTGGGCGATCTGCATCACCTGCTCCTGGTAGACGATGATGCCGTAGGTCTCCTTCAGCACCGGCTCCAGCGTCGGGTGCAGATAGTCGATGGGCCTGCGGCCGAACTTGCAGTCGATGAAGGCCGGGATGTTGTCCATCGGGCCCGGGCGGTAGAGCGAGACCACGGCGGTCACGTCCTCGATGGAGCCGGGGCGCAGCTGGCGCAGGGTGTCGCGCATCCCCTGCCCTTCCAGCTGGAACACGCCGACCGTCTGGCCGGCCGACATCACCTCGTAGGCCTTTTCGTCGTCGAGGGGCAGTTGGGCCAGGTCGATGCCCGCTCCGCGCTGCTCCAGATACTTCAGCGCCCGGTCGATGACGGTGAGCGTCTTCAGGCCCAGGAAGTCGAACTTCACGAGCCCTGCGCTCTCCACCCACTTCATGTTGAACTGGGTGGCGGGCAGCTCGGAGCGCGGATCGCGGTAGAGGGGCGTCAGCTCGGTAAGAGGCCGGTCGCCGATCACCACCCCGGCGGCGTGGGTGGAGGCGTTGCGGTAGAGGCCCTCCAGCTGCAGGGCCGTCTCCAGGAGCTGGTCGACCGCCTCGTCCTCCTGCTTGGCCTGCTGCAGGCGCGGCTCGATCTCGATGGCGCGGGCCAGCGTCACCGGATTGGCGGGATTGGCCGGCACCATCTTGGCCAGGCGGTCCACCTGGCCGAGCGGCAGCTGTAGCACGCGGCCGACGTCGCGCAGTACCGCGCGCGCCTGCAGGGTGCCGAAGGTGATGATCTGGGCCACCCGATCGCGGCCGTAGCGCTGCTGGACGTAGTTGATCACCTCCTCCCGCCGCTCCTGGCAGAAGTCGATGTCGAAGTCGGGCATGGAGACCCGTTCGGGGTTCAGGAACCGCTCGAACAGCAGGCCGTAGCGCAAGGGGTCGAGATCGGTGATGGTCAGGGAATAGGCCACCAGGGAGCCGGCGCCCGAGCCCCGCCCCGGGCCGACCGGGATGTCATGGGCCTTGGCCCACTTGATGAAGTCCGAAACGATCAGGAAGTAGCCGGGGAAGCCCATCTGGACGATGACCCCGATCTCCCGCTCCAGCCGCGCCTCGTACTCCTCGCGCGGGGCGGCGTTGGCCTGCCCCTTGGCGATGCGCGCCCGCAGGCCCTCGCGGGCCTGTTCGGCCAGTTCCTCGGCCTCGCTGCGACCGCCGGTCGTGGGGAAGCGCGGCAAGATCGGATCGCGCTTCTTGACCATGAAGGCGCAGCGTCGGGCGATGTCGAGGGTGTGGTCGCAGGCCTCTGGCAGGTCGGCGAAGAGCGCCCGCATGTCGGCGGCCGGCTTGAACCAGTGCTCGGGCGTGACCCGGCGGCGGTCCTCCTGGCTGATGAAGGCGCCGTCGGAGATGCACAGCAGCGCCTCGTGGGCGCCATACATGGCTTCCTTGGCGAAATAGGCGTCGTTGGTGGCGACCAGCGGCACGTCGTACTCGTAGGCGAAGGCCACCAGCTCGCCCTCGGCGGCGGCCTGTTCGGGCAGGCCGTGCCGCTGCAGCTCGACATAGAAGCGGTCGCCGAACACCCGAGCCATCTCGGCCAGGGCGGCGCGGCCCTCGGCGGTCTTGCCGGCCGCCAGCAGCGGATCGACCGGCCCGTCGGTCCCGCCCGAAAGCAGGATCAGGCCGTCCGAACGCTCGGCGACCTGGCTCCAGGGCACGCTGACGTCCTCCGACCCGTCGGCCTCCAGATAGGCGGCCGAGGACAGCGCGCTGAGATTGAGGTAGCCCTGCTCGTCCTGGGCTAGCAGGACGACCGTCGGCGGCTTGGCCCAGCGCTCGGTGCGGCCGCCGCCGATGCCGGTCACCGGCAGGGCGCAGCCGACGATCGGCTGGACGCCCGCATCCTTGGCGGTGACGGAAAATTCGAGCGCGCCGAAAAGATTGGCCCGGTCGGCCAAAGCCACGGCCGGCATGTCGGCCTGGACCGCCATCGCCCCGATCTTGTCGGCCTTGATCGCGCCTTCCAGCAGGGAATAGGCCGAGCGCACCCGAAGGTGGACAAACCCCGCGCCGCCGGCTTCGCTCAAAGGCCGCTCCCCTTCCGTCAGGCCGCCAGCTGGGCGACCGCGCACACCATCCAGACAAACCCCGCCACCGACACCAATGCCAGCGATTCCCGCGCCAAGCGAACCATGAGGCTCAACCCCCTTGTGGATGTTCTGCGAATGTTCTTATTCCGCTTTTGTTCTCCCCGTCAACCCCGGCCGATTGCGCATTACGAGCGATAGGGCGACACCGTCGACGATCGAACGAGCTTAAGGCAGAGCAAAATCACGCCTTAACGAACAGAGGCGGACGGCGGGTGGTCCGCGGCAACGCCTCCTTGGGGGCTGCCGCCCCTATCCCCCCTGACCCGGCGATGAGCCCTTCAAATCCAGCACGATAGAGCCGAAGCGCCCGAGCTTTTTGCCGAGTGGATCGGTCTCATATGACATAAGGCACGCGACATATTCGACGCATGAGCGAACATAGCGCTCTATCGGAGGCGCTGGTCCACCCTCAGTCTCAAGCTCGAGACGTTCCGGCAGAGTAATGAGCTCACAGGCCGCCACCACTTCAGGAGCATCAAAATCGACCTCGATTCGACTGTGGGCGAAGAGATTTCGGATATTTCGGATCATCACCAAGTCTTCGTTCGCCGCACGGCCAATAAGGCCCAGCGCCCGCGACACAACTGTTTTCGCGTGGAAACTTTGAATGGGTGCAGATTCGTCAAGAAACAACGCCGATTCCAATGTCTTATCAGAACACCTGCTGAGGATAGCGACTTCCAACGCCTGCTCGACGGCGGTCGAGGCCATAATTGCGACAGCTCGCTGCCTCGACGGATCGGCTATAGCATAAGTCATTAGGCCGAATTGGAAGATTTCGCCGAGCGTCGCGTTCGCCGCGGCGCGTGACCCATAAAGCCGCCTCAGGCCGGCGCGCGCTTTAGATCTGGAGCTCTTCGATGCAGACATCCAACGAATATTCCTGACAACTCGTGGACCTGTAAGGCAAATAGCTTACTTCTCTACAAAGTGATCTGGGACGCTTTCCCAGATCGAACACTTTCGATAAATCGCCCGCCTAAACGACCTAAAGAGCTCGTAAGAGTCATATCGCGCATTGGGGACGCACTCATTCACGGCCTCCTCCAAAGCCCGGCGCATCTCAGAACTTAGATGATCGACGACGTCTTCAATCTTCACCCTAGCCAAAACAACCTCCAGTGGCCTTCGTTGGCAGCCAAGCCTCTAGTCGCACAGAAGAATGGCAACTGCACCGCTATAGTGCCGCGCCAGAACATGTTCCCCGTCAACCCACCGCGGAGCTTTCCGATGGAACAGCGCATCTCCCTCCTGACCCTGGGCGTCGACGACCTGCCCCGAGCGCGGCGGTTCTATGAGGAAGGCCTGGGCTGGACGCCGGTCCAGGCGCTCGAGGAGGTGGTCTTCTACCAGCTGCCGGGGCTCAGCCTGGCGCTCTGGGGCCGGCAAGAACTCGCGCAGGATGCGCGGCGGCCCGTGGACGGGACGTTCTCCGGGATCAGCATCGCCATCAACGAACGTTCGCCGGAAGACGTGGACCGCACGATCGCCCAGGCGAAGGACGCCGGCGCCAGGATCCTGAAGCCCGCCGAGGCGACCGCCTGGGGCGGCCATTGCGGCTATTTCGCCGATCCCGACGGCCACGTCTGGGAGGTGGCCCACAACCCCGCCTGCACCATCCATCCGGACGGGCGCACCACGTTCGGCCCGGCCTAGGTTCCCGCCGGCAGGTCCAGGGCTTCCGGCCGCCAGGGCTCCAAGTGGCCGTCCTTCAACGTCACCACCCGGTCCATGTGTCGAGCCAGTTCGAGGTTGTGGGTGGCGACCAGGGCCGCCACGCCCTGGCGGCGGGCCAGGTCGTAGAGGTTGTCGAACACCGCCGCCGAGGTGGCGGGGTCGAGGTTGCCGGTGGGCTCGTCGGCCAGCAGCAGGCGCGGGGCGTTGGCGAGCGCCCGGGCGATGGCGACGCGCTGCTGTTCCCCGCCCGACATCTGGGCCGGCTGATGGTGGGCGCGTTCGGCGAGGCCGAGCTCGGAGAGCAGCGTCATCGCCCGCTCCCGCGCGGCCTTGCGCGAGCGGCCGGCGATCATCTGCGGCAGGGCGACGTTGTCGAGCGCCGAGAACTCGGCCAGCAGGTGGTGGGCCTGATAGACGAAACCGATGGTGGCGAGCCGCACCCGGGTGCGCTGCCGGTCCGAGAGGTCGGAACAGTCGCGGCCCTCGACCACGATCCGGCCGGCGTCGGGGTGCTCCAGCAGGCCTGCGGCGTGCAGCAGCGAGGACTTGCCCGAGCCGGAGGGGCCCACAAGGCCCACGATCTCGCCCGGGGCCACGTCGAGGTCGACCCCGTTCAGCACCGTCAGCGTCTTGTCGCCGCTCTTGTAGGTGCGCCGAAGGCCGTGGATGGAGAGGACGAACTCACTCATAGCGGAGCGCCTCCACCGGATCGAGGCGCGAGGCGCGCCAAGCGGGCGGCAGGGTCGCCAGGAACGACATGGCCAGCGCCCAGAAGGAGATGACGCCCACCTCCGCCCAGTCGATCCGCGCCGGGATGCGGGTCAGGAAGTAGATGTCCGAGGAGAACACCTCCGCCCCCGTCGCCCATTCCACGAACCGCTGGATCTCGCCGATATTGGCGCAGAAGACGATGCCGATCAGCAGGCCGGCAAGGGTGCCGAGCACGCCCACCGAGGCGCCGGCCATGAAGAAGATCCGCAGGATCGACCCCTGCCCCGCCCCCATGGTCCGCAGGATGGCGATGTCGCGCCCCTTGTTCTTCACCAGCATGACCAGGCCCGAAATGATGTTCATGGCGGCGATGGCCACCAGCATCATCAGGATCAGGCGCATGACGTTGCGCTCCACCTGCAGGGCGCCCCAGTAGGCTGCGTTCTTCTGGGTCCAGTCGGTGACGATGGCCGAGCCCACCATGCGCCCCACCTCGGGCTTCAAGGCCACGGCCCGGTCGGGGTCGGCCAGCTTGATTTCCACATAGTCGATGGTCTCGCCGCGGCCGAAGAACAGCTGGGCCTGCTCCAGCGGCATGTAGAGGAAGGCCTGGTCGTACTCGCTCATGCCGATCTCGAAGGTGGCGGCGACCGTATAGGTCTTGCGCTGGGGCGTCGCGCCGAAGGCCGTCGCCCCGCCGGTGGGCGAGATCAGGGTCAGCTCGTCGCCGGCCTGGACGCCGAGGGTGCGCGCCAGCCGGTCGCCGACCACGATCATGTCGCCGCCATATTCGCCCTCGCCGTAACCTTCGAGAGAGCCGGACTTCAGGTTGTCGGCGACGATCTTCGTCTCGGCCAGGTCCCGGGCGGTGACGCCGCGGACGATGGCGCCGGAGATCTGGCCGCGGCCCAGCGCCATGGCCTGGGCCTCCACCACCGGCGCCACCTGGATCACGCCGGGAATCCCGCGCAGGCGGTCGACCACCACGTCGCGGCCGGGCGTGTCCATGATTCCACCCGAGACATAGAGATGGCCGGAAAAGCCGAGGATCCGGCTGAGCAGCTCGGTCCGGAAGCCGTTCATCACGCTCATCACGATGATCAGCACGGCCACGGCCAGCATGATGCCGACGAAGGAGATGATCGAGATCAGGGCCACCCCGCCCTGGCTGCGCTTGGCGCGCAGATAGCGGCCGGCGACGGCCCGCTCCCACTGGCCGAAGGGCGGCGCGCGGCCGTTGCTGCTGGCGTTCGTGCTCATGGTCTGGAATGGCCCCGGTCGAGCTCGCTTAACGGCCCTGTTAGCCGTTGGCTCGCCAGCTAGGCAATGAAGAGCGCGAAAAGAAGGCCGCCCAGGGAGGGCGGGCGGCCTTCAAGTCGTCGGGGAAAACGCCACGGCAAGCCGTGCCGAAGGAAGGAATAGCGCCGCAGTTCCCGGGAATGCGCGCAGGAAACCGCCGCCCGCGAGGCGCTCGCGAAATCCGCTCAATTCTTGGGCGTAACATGTGACGCCCGGGCGAAAGCGCCGAAGCCTTGGGCGCCGGCCGGGCTCAGCGCCAATGTTGCGGCAGATTCGGAAGCGGGATCAGGCGCAGCTCGATGGCGAAGTAGAGCGCCACCCACAGGACCGCCGCGATCCAGGTGGTGGTGAGGAACTTCTTCTTCAGCTTCGGGTCCACCGGCGCGCCGGGATCGCCCCCGTCGCCGCGGTCGATGCCGGCCTCGGCATGGCTGGTCACCCCCAGAGGCAGCACGGCGAACAGCACCGTCCACCAGATGGTGAAGTAGATCGCGACGCCGGTGAACCATCCCATCAGTGCGCTTCCTTCGGGGTTTCCATCAGCTCCACCAGCACCCCGCCCATGTCCTTCGGATGCACGAAGATCACCGGCACGCCGTGGGCGCCGATCCGGGGGACGCCGCCGTTCAGCACGGTCGCCCCCTTGGCCTGCATGTCGTCCCGGGCGGCCAGGATGTCGGCCACCTCGAAACAGACGTGGTGTTGGCCCCCTTTCGGGTTCTTTTCAAGGAAACCCTTGAGCGGCGAGTTGTCGCCATAGGGCTCGATCAGCTCGATCTGGCTGTTGGGCAGGTCGACGAAACAGACATAGACCCCCTGCTCCTCGAGCACCCTGGTCTCGGTGATCTTCGTGGCGCCCAGGAGGTCGCGATAGAGCTTCACCGATTCGGCGATGGAGGGGGTGGCGACCCCGACGTGGTTCAGTCTTCCGATCATGGAATGCGGTATAGCGCCCGACGAGGCCCCGCGCGAGATCACGCAGCGGCGCCGGTTCCAGCGGGCGTCATCCGGTTTGCGAAGCAGGACCGGGACCTATGCGCGCCCGATCTCGAGGAGCTGGCGAGGCCGCGCCGCGTGGAAGCCGCTTGGCCTTCACAGGTCCCGGACTTCGGCTGCGCCGAAGCCGGGATGACACGCCGATCTAGACCCGCAGAACCGTCGTCTCGACCACCGGCCGCTTGCCCCAGATCCGCTGGCTGGCCTTCTTCAGGGCGCGGGAAATGGCGGTCTCGACGGTGTCGTCCATCTCGCGGTCGTCGCCGGAGAGGCGCCCGATCGCCTGTTCGGCCTCCTCGGCCAGGTCGTCGAGCACGTCGTCCAGCGGATAGTCGTCGTCGGCGGGCAGGCCCAGCGCCCGGACCTGCGGGCCCGAGGCGATGCGGCCCATGCCGTCCAGCACCACCGAGACGGCCAGCATGCCGTTATAGGCGGCGTGGCGACGCTCTCGCAGGGCGTCGCCGTTCTCAGGCGTCAACACGCCGGCGTCCACATAGATGCGGCCGGCCGGAACCTCGTCGATGATCTCGGCGCGGCCGGGCGCGAGGCGCACCATGTCGCCGTTGCGCGGCGCTACGGCCTGCGGAACTTGCAGGTCGCGGGCGAAGGCCACGTGCTCCAGCAGGTGGCGCCGCTCGCCGTGGGTCGGCACGGCGACCTGCGGGCGCGCCCAGCGGTACATCTCCGCCAGCTCGTCCCGGCAGGGGTGGCCGGAAACGTGGATCCCCGGATGATCGCGTTCGGTGTAGAGGCGCACGCCGCGGTCGGCGAGCTTGTTCTGCAGATTGCGGATCGGCACCTCGTTGCCGGGGATGACCCGCGAGGAGAACACCACGCTGTCGCCAGCGCCCAGGCTGACGTGCGGATGGGTTCCGTCCGCGATCCGGGAGAGCGCCGCCCGAGGCTCGCCCTGGCTCCCCGTGCACAGATAGAGCACCTTGTCCGGCGGCAGGTGCTTGGCCTCGCCCTCGGAGACGAACTCGCCGATGTCGTGCAGCAGGCCGACCGAGCGGGCGGCGGCGGCCATGCGGATCATCGAACGGCCCACCAGACAGACCTTGCGGCCCGCGGCCTCGGCCGATCGGATCACGCTGTCCATCCGCGCGACGTTGGAGGCGAAACAGGCGACCGCCACCGTGCCCTTGAGGCCGCCGATCAGACCGCCCAGGGCGTCGCGCACCTCGGCCTCCGACCCAGCCGTCCCGTCCACGAAGACGTTGGTGGAATCGCAGACCATGGCCAGCACGCCCTCGTCGCCCAGCCGGCGAATGGCGTCCTCGTCGGTCACGCCGCCCAAGACCGGGTCGGGATCGATCTTCCAGTCGCCGGTGTGCAGCACCGTGCCGAGCGGCGTGCGGATCGCCAGGCCGTTCGGCTCGGGAATCGAATGGGTCAGGGTGATCAGGTCGACCGTGAAGGGGCCGAGCTCGACCGAGCCGCCCAACGGAACCTCATTGATCTCCACCGCCTCCAGGTCTGCCTCGCGCAGCTTCTCGCGCAGCAGGAAGGCGGTGAAGGGCGTGGCGTAGAGCGGCGCCTTCAGTTTCGGCCACAGCCAGGCGACGGCGCCGATATGGTCCTCGTGGGCGTGGGTCAGCACGATGCCGAGGATATCGTCGGCATAGTCCACGATGAAGGCCGGGTCGGGCAGGATGATCTCCACGCCCGGAGTTGTGACGTCCCCGAAGGTGACGCCAAGGTCGACCACGATCCACTTCCGCGCATGCGGCGGGCCGTAGCCGTATAGATTGAAGTTCATGCCGATCTCATTCGAGCCGCCGAGCGGCAGGAAGACGAGTTCGTCCTGGTCTTTCGCTTTGGTCATCAGGGTTTCGCCGCCGCATTGCGGCGATGGATCTCGAGCATGCCGCGGATGGTCAGGTCCGGGTCGAAGTGGTCGATGGCCGTGGTCGCGCCATGGAACAGCGAGGCGACGCCGCCGGTCGCCACCACGGTCATGGGCTCATCCCGCTCGGCCTTGATGCGGGCGATCAGCCCCTCGATCAGGGCGATATAGCCCCAGAATACGCCCGACTGCATGGCGCCCACCGTATCCGTTCCGACGACCCGTTGCGGCTTCTGGATCGCCACCCGCGGCAGTTTCGCCGCCGCGGTGTGCAACGCCTCCATCGACAGGTTGATCCCGGGCGCGATCACCCCGCCCTCGAACCCGCCGTCGGCGGCCACCACGTCGAAGGTGGTGGCGGTGCCGGAGTCGATGACGATCAACGGCCCCGGATAGGCGATGTGGGCACCCAGGGCATTGACCAGGCGGTCGGCCCCGGCCTCGGACGGCTTGTCGATCCGCACCTCGATGCCGAGGTCGGCGTTCTCGCCGATCACCAGCGGCTCCACGTGCAGATAGCGGCGCGCAAGGTTGCGCAGGTTGAAGATCGACTGCGGCACCACGCTGGAGATGATGCAGGCGTCCATCACCCCGAACTGCAGCCCCGCCATGTGCAGCAGCTGGGACAGCCAGACGGCGTATTCGTCGGCCGTGCGGCTGGAATCGGTGGCCGCTCGCCACTGGGCGATCCAGCGTTCGCCGTCATGCACGGCGAACAGGGTGTTGGTGTTGCCTTGCTCGATCGCCAGCAGCATCCGTCAGGCCCCTCCGAAGAACACGTCGCCGGCTGTTATGCGGACGAGCGCGCCGTCGTCCAGCCGAAGCTTCAGCCCGCCCTCGGCGTCGAGGCCCTCGGCCACGCCCTTGAGCGTGCGGTTGGGCAGGCGCGCCTCGCAAGGTTCGCCCAGTCCGTGCGCCAGCCGCGTCCAGCCTTCGGCGATCGGTGCAAAGCCGTCGCGCGCCCACAGCGTCCGCCAGCGCTCGAAACTTGCGGCGAGCACCTCCAGAGCCGCCTCGGGCGTCGGCGGCGGGCCGGCCATGTATTCGGCGAAGGCGGCGGCTGGGCGCTCCACGTCCTTGGGCGCGTGGGCGAGATTCGCCCCGATCCCGCAGGCCAGCCACAGCGTCCCGTCGGCCCGCGCGCCGGATTCCACCAGGATCCCCGTCGCCTTGCGCCCGTACAGCAGCACGTCGTTGGGCCACTTCAGCGTCACGTGGCCGGCGCCGAGGCAGGTTTCGGCGAGATCGGCCGCCGCCAGGGCCGCGACGAAGGAGACCTGGGCCGCCTCGGCCGGCGGCTTGTCGGTGACGAACAGCAGGGTGGCGGCCAGGTTGCCACGGCCGGTGTCCCAGGCGCGCCCGCGCCGGCCCCGGCCGGCGGTCTGGCTGAGCGCTGCGATCCAGACCGGCCCCGCCTCCCCCGCCTCGGCCCGGCGACGCGCCTCGGCATTGGTGGAGTCGAGCGTCTCATAGACCTCGATCGGCGGGTGCGCGGTCACCTAGCCCAGGCCGAAGGCCGCCGCCGCCGCTGCGGCCAGGGGATCCAGGAAGATCAGCGCGCCGATCACCAGGGGGAAGGAGAACAGGGCCGCGCCATAGGCGATGACCCGGGCTTCGCCCGGCAGGGGGTCGGTCTGGCCCGGAGCCTCGTCGAACCACATCACCTTGATGAGCCGCAGGTAGTAGAAGGCGGCGACCACGCTGCCGACGAGGCCCAGCACCGCGGCGACGGTCAGCATCGGATCACCCACGCCGATGGCGGCCTTGAAGACGTAGAACTTGGCGAAGAAGCCGGCCAGCGGCGGCAACCCGAGCGCCGACAGCGAGAAGACCGTCATGGCCAGGGCCAGGCCGCGGCGCTCGCGCACCAGCCCGGCCATATCGTCCATGGTCTCCATCGGCCTGTCGGCGCGCGACAGCGCCGAAAGGCAGGCGAAGAAGCCGATCACGTCGACCATGTAGAGGACCATGAAGACCAGCATCGCCTGGACGCCCTCCTCCGTGCCGGCCGCCAGGGCCAACACGGCGTAGCCGACGTTGGCGATGGAGGAATAGGCCCACAGGCGCTTCAGATTGCGCTGGGCGAGGCCTGCGAAGGCGCCGACGAAGATCGACAGCAGGGCGACGATCACCAGCACCTGACGCCACTGCTCGACCGCGCCGCCGAAGCCTTCGGCCAGCACGCGGGCGAAGAGCACCATGGCCGCCAGCTTCGGCGCGCCGGCGAAGAAGGCCACCACCGGGGTAGGCGCGCCCTCGTAGACGTCGGGCGTCCACATGTGGAAGGGCGCGGCGGAGACCTTGAAGGCCAGGCCGCAGATCAGGAACACCAGCCCGAACAGAACGCCCACGCCCGCGCCGTCCTGCGCCGCCAGAGCGATCTGGTCGAAGTGGGTGGAGCCGGCGAAGCCGTAGATCAGCGAAGCGCCGTAGAGCAGCAGGCCCGAGGACAGGGCGCCGAGCACGAAGTACTTCAGGCCGGCCTCCGACGCCTTGGCGTTGTCGCGGTGCATGGCCGCCAGGACGTAAAGCGCCAGCGAATGGAGCTCGACGCCCACATAGAGCGAGATCAGGTCGCCGGCCGAGGCCATCATACCCATGCCGAGCGCGGCCAGCAGGATCAGGATCGGGAACTCGAAGGTCCGCATGGCGCGGCGCTCGAACCACTTCTGGCCGAGCGGGATACAGACCGCGGATGCGGCATAGATCGCGACCTTGGCGAAGGCGGAGGCCTGGTCAGCGACGAGTCCTCCGGCGAAACCGCGGCCGATCGGGCCCACAGCCGCGGCCCAGGCCGCCGCCGCCAGCGTGGCGATCGCAGCGATCATCAGAGGCCCGGTGGCGCGCTGAGCGTAGGCGCCGATCACCAGCAGCAGCAGGGCGCCGCCGGCGAGGATCAGCTCCGGAAGAGCAAGTGCGATGTCGGTGGAGAAGGTCATCTGGCTCTATCCCCTCACCCGCCGATGGCCGCGCGATAGGTCGCGACCAGACTGTCGACCGAGGCCTGGGTCACATCGAAGACGGCGGCCGGATAGACGCCGAGATACAGGGTTGCGGCGATCAGCGGCGCGAAGATCGCCACCTCCCGCCAGTCGAGATCGGTGATGTCGGCGAGCGCCGGATTGGTGATCTCGCCGAAGACGACTCGCCGATAGAGGGTCAGCGCATAGACCGCCGAGAAGATCACCCCGGTGGCGGCGACCACCGCCGTCCAGGTCGAGACCTCGTAGACGCCCACCATGGTGGTGATCTCGCCCACGAAGCCCGAGGTGCCCGGCAACCCCACATTGCCCATGGTGAACAGCATGAAGGTCGCCGCGTACCAGGGCATCCGGTTCACCAGGCCGCCGTAGAAGGCGATCTCGCGGGTGTGCATCCGGTCATAGACCACGCCGACGCAGAGGAAGAGCGCGCCGGAGATCACCCCGTGGCTCAGCATCTGGAAGATCGCGCCCTGCACGCCCACGCCGTTGGCGGCGAAGATGCCCATGGTCACGAAGCCCATATGGGCGACCGAGGAGTAGGCGATCAGCTTCTTGATGTCGGTCTGACGGAAGGCGACCAGCGAGGTGTAGACGATGGCGATGACGCTGAGCGCGAAGACCAGCGGCGTGAAGAACTCCGAGGCCTGCGGGAACATTGGCAGGGAGAAGCGCAGGAAGCCGTAGCCGCCCATCTTCAGGAGGATGCCGGCCAGGATCACGGAGCCTGCGGTCGGCGCCTCCACGTGGGCGTCGGGAAGCCAGGTGTGGACCGGCCACATGGGCATCTTCACCGCGAAGGAGGCGAAGAAGGCCAGCCAGAGCCAGGTCTGCAGGGCCGGGGCGAAGTCGTAGGCCATCAGCTCGGGGATCGAGGCGGTGCCCGAAATCCCGATCATGGCCAGGATCGCCGCCAGCATCAGCACCGAGCCCAGCAGGGTGTAGAGGAAGAACTTGAAGGCCGCATAGACCCGGTTCTTGCCGCCCCAGATGCCGATGATCAGGAACATCGGGATCAGACCGAACTCGAAGAAGATGTAGAAGAGCACGAGGTCCAGCGCGCAGAAGACGCCGATGACCAGGGTCTCCAGGACCAGGAAGGCGACCAGGTACTCCAGAACCCGATTTTCGATCGAGTTCCAGGACGCCGCGATGCAGAGCGGCATCAGGAAGGCGGTCAGGAGAACGAACAGGACGGAAATCCCGTCCACGCCCATGCGGTAGTTCAGCCCGGCGAACCAGGCGACCTCTTCCACGAACTGGAAGCCCGGGTTGGCGGGATCAAACCGCGCCACCAAGAGGATGGAGAGCGCCAGCGTCGCCAGCGTGGTGACGAAGGCGATCCACTTGGCCGCGTTGATGGTGCGCGCATCCTCGGCCTTGGCGAAGGCGCGCAGGATCAGGATCGCCGCCACGCCGACGAGCGGCGCGTAGGTCGTAAGCGAGAGAATGCCAGTCACGGGTTCCCCCTCCCCTTACGACTGCCAGGCCCAGAGCGCGTAGGACAGCAGTCCCGCCACGCCCAGCAGCATCACGAACGCATAGTGGTAGACGTAGCCGGTCTGGACCTTGCCGGTCCCCTTGCCGACCACGAGCGAGGCCGCGGCCACGCCGTTAGGGCCCAGGCCGTCGATGATCTTCTGGTCGCCGCCCTTCCAGAACAGGTCGCCCAGGAACTTCGCGCCGCGCACGAAGGTCGCCTCGTAGAGCTCGTCGAAGAACCACTTGTTGTAGAGGAACGTCCAGAGCGGCCCTTTCCGCGCGGCGATCCGCGCGCCCAGGCCTTCACGCAGGATGTAGACGTAGAAGGCGCCGGCCAGGCCGAGCATCGAAACGACCAGCGGCGACCACTTCACCCAGGTGGGCACGTGGTGCGCGTGCTCCAGCACGTGGTTGGCCGCACCGATGAAGATCGCGCCGCGCCAGAACTCCGGCCAATGCTCGCCGACGAACTGCTCGACGAAGACGAAGCCGGCCAGGAGCGCGCCGACCGACAGAAGCAGGATCGGCACGAGCATCGAGGGCGGGCTCTCATGCGGCTTGTGGTCGTGACCATGCCCATGCCCGTGATCGCCGTGACCGTCCGGCAAGGGTTCGGTGTGGGTCTCGATCTGCGCCGAGGTGGCGTGGTCGTCGTGCGCCGGGGCGTGATCGTGGCCGTGCGCCCACTTCGGCGTCCCGTGGAAGGTCATGAAGGCCAGGCGCCAGGAGTAGAAGGCGGTGAGGCCCGCGGCGAAGACGCCCACGACGAAAGCGAAATAGGCGACGCCGCCGTATTCCTGGCCGGCCGCGAAGGCCGCCTCGATGATGGTGTCCTTCGAATAGAAGCCGGCGAAGCCCAGGTGCAGGTTCGGCAGGCCAAACCCGGTGATGGCGAGCGTGCCGATGATCATCACCGCGTAGGTGACCGGCAGGTACTTCCAAAGGCCGCCCATGTTCCGCATGTCCTGCTCGTGGTGCATGCCGTGGATCACGGAGCCCGCGCCCAGGAACAGCAGCGCCTTGAAGAAGGCGTGGGTGAACAGGTGGAACATGGCCGCCTGATAGGCGCCGACGCCGGCGGCGAAGAACATGTAGCCGAGCTGCGAACAGGTCGAGTAGGCGATGACCCGCTTGATGTCGTTCTGGGCCAGGCCCACCGTGGCGGCGAAGAGCGCCGTCACCGCGCCGATGACGGTGACGATCATCTTGGCCACCGGGGCGTATTCGAACATCGGCGAGAGCAGGCAGACCATATAGACGCCGGCGGTCACCATGGTGGCCGCGTGGATCAGGGCCGAAACCGGAGTCGGGCCCTCCATGGCGTCGGGCAGCCAGGTGTGCAGGAAGAACTGGGCCGACTTGCCCATGGCGCCGACGAACAGCAGGGCGCAGGCCAGGTCCACCGCATGCCAGTAGGAGCCGGCGAACCACCAGGCGGTGTTGGCGAATTCCGGCACGCGCGGGAAGATCTCGGCGAACTCGATGGTCCCGAACATCCAGAAGACGGTCATGATGCCGAGGGCGAAGCCGAAGTCGCCGACCCGGTTGACCACGAAGGCCTTGATGGAGGCGGCGTTGGCGGTGGGCTTCTTGAACCAGAAGCCGATCAGCAGGTAGCTCGCCAGGCCGACGCCTTCCCAGCCGAAGAACAGCTGCATGAAGTCGGCGGCGGTCACCAAAGCCAGCATGGCGAAGGTGAACAGCGAGAGATAGGCGAAGAAGCGCGGCCGGGAGTCGTCCTCGGCCATGTAGCCCCACGAATAGACGTGGACGAGGCTCGAGACCGTGGTCACCACAACCAGCATGACCGCCGACAGGCCGTCGATCCGGATCGACCAGGCCGACTGGAAGTCGCCGATATTGATGAAGGGCAGCAGGCGCAGGGTGAAGGGCTCGAGCCCGCCCCAGGTCCATTGGCTGAAGATCACCCAGGAGAAGACGGCCGACAGCAGCAGCAGGCCGGTGGTCACCGCCTGGGACGGGATATTGCCGATCCGCCGGCCGAACAGGCCCGCGACGATGGCGCCGAGCAGGGGCGCGAAGACGACGGCGATGGCGAGAGACTGAGGGGTCATGGCTTTCCGTCAGCCCTTCATCATCGAGACGTCGTCCACGGCGATGTCGCCGCGGTTGCGGAAGAAGGTGACCAGGATGGCCAGGCCGACGGCGGCCTCGGCCGCGGCCACGGTCAGGACGAACATGGCGAAGATCTGCCCCACCACGTTGTGCAGATAGACCGAGAAGGCCACCAGGTTGATGTTCACCGCCAGCAGGATCAGCTCGATCGACATCAGGATGACGATGACGTTCTTGCGGTTCACGAAGATGCCGAACACCCCGATCGTGAACAGGATGGCGGCGACGGCGAGATAGTGGGCGAGCCCGATGGTCATTGGCCGATCCCCTCGCCCGGCTTGATCTGCACGACGCGCATGCCGCTCTTCTTGGTGCGGGCGACCTGGTCGATCACCGACTGGCGGCGCACGCTGGGCTTGTGGCGCAGGGTCAGCACGATGGCGCCGATCATGGCCACCAGCAGCACCAGCCCCGCAGCCTGGAAGAAGTAGACATAGTCGGTGTAGAGCACCCGGCCGATGGTTTCGGCGTTGGTGATCTCCGGCCCCGCGGCGGCCGGGGCCTCGTTCAGGCGGGCCGCGCCGTTGCGGGCGACCGAGGTTGCGACCACGATCATCTCGACCACCAGCACCGCCGCCACCAGGCCGCCCAGCGGCAGGTAGCGCGCAAAGCCCTGGCGGAGAGCCGCGAAGTCCACGTCGAGCATCATCACGACGAAGAGGAACAGCACCGCGACCGCGCCCACATAGACGATGACCAGGAGCATCGCCAGGAACTCCGCGCCGAGCAGGACGAAGAGCCCCGCCGCCGAGAAGAAGGCCAGGATCAGGAACAGCACCGAGTGGACGGGATTGCGTGAAGACACCACGCCGAACCCCGCACCCACGGTCACCGCCGCGAGCAGATAGAATGCGATCGCCTGCAAGGCCATGACGGCTCTCTTTCAGCCCCTCGTTTCGTGTCGAGCGCCCCAAGCCCCGCGGGCGGACGCGTCAGTCGTGTAAAGCCGTGGAATCGCGCCCGTCTCTTAGCGATAGGGTGCGTCCAGTTCCAGATTCTTCGCGATTTGCCGCTCCCAGCGATCCCCGTTCGCGAGCAGCCGATCCTTGTCGTAGTAGAGTTCCTCGCGCGTCTCCACGGCGAACTCGATGTTCGGGCCCTCGACGATGGCGTCCACCGGGCAGGCCTCCTGGCACAGGCCGCAATAGATGCACTTGACCATGTCGATGTCGTAGCGGGTCGTGCGGCGGCTGCCGTCCTCCCGCGGCTCGGCCTCGATGGTGATGGCCTGGGCCGGGCAGATGGCCTCGCACAGCTTGCAGGCGATGCAGCGCTCCTCGCCGCTGGGATAGCGGCGCAGGGCGTGCTCGCCGCGGAAGCGCGGCGACTGCGGGTTGCGCTCATGCGGGTACTGCACCGTGGCCTTAGGCTTGACCATGTACTTCATGGCCAGGCCGAAGGCGCCGGCGAAGTCCATCAGGGACGCGCCTCGGACGGCCTGGGCGATACGCTGCATCATCGGACGGTCACTTTCTCTTGCAGCCGTAGTCGGCCATGCGCTGGCCGGACGTCTGCGGACGCTGGACGAGCTCCCCGCCGCGGGCGACGCACGCATCGCGCGCCTGCTTCAGGGCGTCGTAGCTGGCGACCCCGCCCACCGGCGAGGTCCCGGCGGGGTCTCCCGCGCAGGCGGCGCACAGCGCCAGCAGGGAAAGGCAGAGCGCGAGCCTCCTCATGCCGCCGGCGCTCCGAAGACGCGCCAGGCCGCCACCAGCGCCACGGCCACGAGCGAGGTGGGCAGGAACACCTTCCAGCCCAGCCGCATCAGCTGGTCGTAGCGGTAGCGGGGCACGATGGCCTTGGCCATGCCGAACATGAAGAAGAAGAAGCAGATCTTCAGGACGAACCACATCAGGCCGTAGAAGCTCTGCACCGTCGCCGGCCAGGTGTGCTCCACGCCCAGGACGAAGGGCGCCTGCCAGCCGCCGAAGAACAGCAGCGAGATCATGGCGCACATCAGGACGATGTTCACCAGCTCGCCGATCATGAACAGCAGGAACGGCGAGGAGGAGTATTCCACCTGATAGCCGGCCACGAGCTCGGACTCGGCTTCGGGCAGGTCGAAGGGCGGGCGGTTGGTCTCGGCGAGCGCCGAGATGAAGAACACCACCGCCATCGGGATCATCACCAGCGCCAGCGGCAGGTTGTGCAAGCCGCCGCCGAAGACGTTCCAGTTCCAGAACCCGCCGGCCTGCTGCTCGACGATGGTCATCAGGTTCATGCTGCCGGCCAGCAGGATCACCGTGATGATCACGAAGCCGATGGACACCTCGTAGGAGACCATCTGGGCCGCCGAGCGCAGCGAGCCGAGGAACGGGTACTTCGAGTTAGACGCCCAGCCCCCCATGATGATGCCGTAGACGCCGAGGGAGGAGATGGCGAACAGGTAGAGCACCCCGACATTGATGTCGGAGACCACCCAGCCCGGCGCGAAGGGGATCACCGCCCAGCCCACCAGGGCGAGCGTGAAGGTCAGCAGCGGCGCCAGCAGGAAGACGACCTTGTCCGCGCCGTCGGGGATCACGATCTCCTTCAGCACGAACTTGATGAGGTCGGCGAAGGACTGCAGCAGGCCGAAGGGGCCGACCACGTTGGGGCCCTTGCGCATCTGCACGCCGGCCCAGATCTTGCGATCCGCCAGCATGAAGAAGGCCAGCGCCACCAGCAGCGGCAGGATCACGGCCATGATCTGGGCGACCGTGATCAGGGTCCAGCCGCCTGGAGTGGCCCAGAAGGATGTCGTCGCGTCCATGCCCTACTCCGCGGCGATCTTGGCGGCGCCGGAGGCGATCGCCGCGCACTCGGCCATCGTGACGCTGGCGCGCGCGATGGGGTTGGTCAGGTGGAAGGCCTTCACCGGCGAGGCGAAGGGCTCGTTCGAAAGCTCTCCAGCCGCGTCCAGCGCACCGAAGTCCACGGCCTGGCCCGCGGAGCCCGGCGCATAGTCGATCTGGCCGAAGGTCGGATGCGCCTCGAACAGGCGCTCCCGCAGTTGGGCGAGCGTGTCGTAGGGCAGCGTCTTGCCGACCCGCTCGGAGAGCGCGCGGAGGATCGCCCAGTCCTCCCGGGCCTCGCCCTTGGGGAACACTGCGCGCAGGCCGAGCTGCACCCGGCCTTCGGTGTTGACGTAGAGGCCGTCCTTTTCGGTGTAGGCCGCGCCCGGCAGGATCACGTCCGCCCCATGCGCGCCGGCGTCGCCATGCGTGCCGAGATAGATCTTGAAAGCGTCCGAGCCCGAGGCGTCGATCTCGTCGGCGCCCAGCAGGAACAGAACGTCGAGCGCGCCCTTGGCGACCATCTCGCGCGCGGTCTTGCCGCCCTCCCCCGGCGTGAAGCCGAGATCGAGCCCGCCGACGCGGGAAGCGGCCGTGTGCAGCACGTTCCAGGTCATGCCGAAGGTCTTGGCCACGCCCGCCGCGGCGGCGAGGACGGCCGCGCCGTCGGCCCGGCCGAGCGCGCCGGCGCCGACGATGATCGCCGGCCTCTGCGCGCCCTTCAGCGCCTTGACGAAGTCGCTGCGGGACTTGGAGAGCCCGGCCAGGGTGTCGGGTCCGGCGCCCAGATAGTCGTAGGCGTAGGTGAGGTCCGCCTGCTCGCCGATCACGCCGATGCGCATGGCGCCGGCCAGCCAGCGCTTGCGCAGACGGGCGTTGAACACCGGCGCCTCAAGCCGCGGATTGGTCCCGACCAGCAGCACCACGTCGGCCTCTTCGATCCCGGCGAGGGTCGAATTCATCAGCCAGCTTTCCCGCTGGCCGCCGCCGAGCGCCATGCCGTCCTGGCGGCAGTCGAGGCTGGTCACGCCGAGCGCGCCGAACAGGTCCTTGGCGGCCTTCATGGACTCCGCATCCTGCAGGTCGCCGGCGATGACGCCGATGCGGTCGGGCGCAGTTCCCGTCAGCTTTGCGGCGACCAGGTCCAGCGCCTCGGCCCAGCTCGCAGGACGCAGCCGCCCGGCCTCACGCACATAGGGCCGGTCCAGCCGCTGGCGCGACAGGCCGTCCACCGCATAGCGGGTCTTGTCGCTGATCCACTCCTCGTTCACGTCGTCATTGATGCGCGGCAGCACGCGCAGCACCGCCGGCCCGCGGGAGTCGACACGGATCGCCGAACCCAGGGCGTCCATGACGTCGACGCTCTCGGTCTTCTTCAGCTCCCAGGGGCGGGCGTTGAAGGCGTAGGGCTTGGAGGTCAGCGCGCCGACCGGGCAGAGGTCGATCACGTTCGCCGAAAGCTCGGATCCGACCGCCTTGTCCAGGTAGGTGGTGATCTCCACGTCCTCGCCGCGGCTGATCAGGCCGATGTCCGGAACGCCGGCGACTTCGGTGATGAAGCGCACGCAGCGGGTGCACTGGATGCAGCGGGTCATCACCGTCTTGATCAGCGGACCCATGTACTTTTCTTCGACGGCCCGCTTGTTCTCGGCGTAGCGGGAATCGTCGCGGCCATAGCCCATGGCCTGGTCCTGCAGGTCGCACTCCCCGCCCTGGTCGCAGATCGGGCAGTCCAGGGGGTGGTTGATGAGCAGGAACTCCATCACCCCTTCGCGCGCCTTCTTCACCATCGGCGTGTTGGTGAAGATCTCCTGGTTGTCGGCGGCCGGCAGGGCGCAGCTGGCCTGCGGCTTCGGCGGGCCGGGCTTCACCTCGACCAGGCACATGCGGCAGTTGCCGGCGATGGACAGGCGTTCGTGATAGCAGAAGCGCGGGATCTCCTCCCCGGCCAGCTCCGCCACCTGCAGAACCGTCATGCCGGGTTCGAACTCGACCTCGACGCCGTTGACCTTGGCTTTGGGCATCTCGTTACTCCGCCGCCTCGAGCTTGGCGCCCTGCACGTGCGGCTTTCCGGCGCGGTATTGGGTGATCCGCTCCTCCACCTCGTGGCGGAAGTGGCGGAAGAGGCCCTGGATCGGCCAGGCGGCGGCGTCCCCGAGGCCGCAGATGGTGTGGCCTTCGACCTGGCTGGCCACGTCGAGCAGGAGATCGATCTCCTTCATCTCGGCCTCGCCGGTGACCATCCGCTCCATCACCCGCCACATCCAGCCGGTGCCCTCGCGGCACGGCGTGCACTGGCCGCAGCTCTCGTGCTTGTAGAAGTAGGAGAGCCGCGCCACCGCCTTCACGATGTCGGTCGACTGGTCCATCACGATGACCGCCGCCGTCCCGAGGCCCGACTTCAGCGCCGAGAGCGAGTCGAAATCCATCAGGGCCGTCTCGGCCTCGTGCGCCGGGATCATCCGCACCGAGGAGCCGCCGGGGATCACCGCCTTCAGATTGCCCCAGCCGCCGCGGACGCCGCCGCAGTGGTCCTCGAGCAGCTGCTTCAGCGGGATCGACATGGCCTCTTCGACCACGCAAGGCTTGTTCACATGGCCGGAGATGGCCATCAGCTTGACGCCGGTGTTGTTCGGCCGGCCGAAGCCTGCGAACCAGGCCGCCCCGCGGCGCAGGATCGTGCCGACGACGGCGATCGACTCGACGTTGTTGATGGTGGTCGGGCAGCCATAGATGCCGGCCCCGGCGGGGAACGGCGGCTTCAGGCGCGGCTGACCCTTCTTGCCCTCAAGGCTCTCCATCAGGGCGGTCTCGTCGCCGCAGATATAGGCCCCGCCCCCGTGGGTGACGAAGAGGTCGAAGTCCCAGCCGTGGACGTTGCCCTTGCCGATCAGCTTGGCTTCGTAGGCCTGCTTGATCGCCGCCTCCAGGCGCTCGCGCTCATGCACGTACTCGCCGCGGATATAGACGTAGCAGGTGTGCGCCCGGATCGCGTAGCTGGCGATCAGGCACCCTTCGATCAGCAGGTGCGGATCGTTGCGCAGGATCTCACGGTCCTTGCAGGTGCCCGGCTCCGACTCGTCGGCGTTGACGACCAGATAGTGCGGCCGCTCGCTCTCCTGCTTGGGCATGAAGGTCCACTTCAAGCCGGTGGAGAACCCCGCCCCGCCCCGGCCCCGCAGGCCGGAATCCTTGATCTGCTGGGCGATCCATTCCGGAGTCTGGCTCAGGATGTCCGCCGTGGCGTTCCACGCCCCGCGCCGCTTCGCACCCTCCAGGCCCCAGTCGTGGAGACCGTAGAGGTTGGTGAAGATGCGGTCCTTGTCTTCCAGGATGCCGACCACGGCCCCTAAACTCCCTTTTCCGCGGCGCCAGCGCGCGCGATGAAACAGACCTGAGCCGAGATCACGCCGCCGGCTCCTTCTTCGCCTTGGCCTTGGGTTCGGCGTTGGGGATATTCTTGATCGGCTTGGCGGCCGAGCCGTCGTAGAGCTTGGGGTCCTGCAGGGTCAGCGGCCCGCCCTCGGGCGCCGAGCCCTGGCGGCCGATGGCCGAGCCCGGCGGCGGCGTGCGGCCGGCGGCGAACTCGTCGAGCAGCTTGTCGAAGCTCTCGACCGTCAGGTCCTCGTAGTAATAGTCGTTGATCGCGGCCATGGGCGCATTGGAGCAGGCCCCCAAGCACTCCACTTCCTGCCAGTAGAACTTGCCGTCCGCCGAGACGTGGTCCTTCGGCCCGATCCGCTTCTTGCAGTGGGCCATCAGCTCGTTCGCGCCGCGCAGTGCGCAGGGCGTGGTGCCGCAGACCTGCACCAGGGCGTGGGTGCCGACCGGCTCCAGCATGAACATGGTGTAGAAGGTCGCCACCTCGAACACCCGGATCACCGGCATGCCCAGCAGCTCGGCCACCGCGCGCAGGGCGGGCTCGGAAACCCAACCTTCCTGCTTCTGGACGAGCCACAGGATCGGGATCACCGCCGACTGCTGGCGGCCCGGCGGGTACTTGGAGATCCACCACTTCGCCTTCTCCAGCGTTTCGGCGCTGAAGGCGAAGCTATCCGGCTGGTTCGGGGAGAGGCGGCGAACGCTCAACGGTCCCTCACTTCACGAAGTCGACGCGGGCGATCTTGCCGCCGGCGATGGTGTAGATGGCGGCGACCTGGAAGGTCGCCCCGCCGGGCGTGCGCTCCACGTGCTCGTGGTCGATCACGGTGTTCCCGACCACGATCCGGTTGAGGAGCTTGGCCTTGTTCTGCGGGAAGTCGGCGAAGACCTGCTCGTACTTGGCGCGATAGGCGTCGATGCCCTGGATGGTCACCGCCCCGTTCAGGTCGGCCACCACCACGTCGTCGGCGAAGCAGGCGCAGTGCGCGTCCAGATCCTGGGCGTTGTAGGCGTCGAGCTGGGCCTGGGCGAGATCGGCGGGGGAAAGGACGGGCGCGCTCACCGGTCGATCTCCCCGAAGACGATGTCGAGCGAGCCGAGGATGGCGGACACGTCGGCCAGCATGTGGCCGCGGTTCATCCAGTCCATGGCCATCAGGTGCGGATAGCCCGGCGCCCGGATCTTGCAGCGGTACGGCTTGTTGGTCCCGTCGGAGACCAGATAGACGCCGAACTCGCCCTTCGGGGCCTCGACCGCGGCGTAGACCTCGCCTTCCGGCGTGCGGAAGCCCTCGGTGTAGAGCTTGAAGTGGTGGATCAGGGCTTCCATCGACCGCTTCATCTCGCCCCGGCGCGGCGGAACCACCTTGTTGTCCTCGGTCATGACCGGGCCGGCGGTTTTGCGAAGCATGTCGACGCACTGGCGCATGATCTTCACCGACTCCCGCATCTCCTGCATGCGGCAGAGGTAGCGGTCGTAGCAGTCGCCGTTCACGCCCAGCGGGATGTCGAACTCGAAGTCGTTGTAGTTCTCGTAGGGTTGCGTGCGCCGCAGGTCCCAGGGAATTCCCGAGCCGCGGACCATCACGCCAGAGAAGCCCCAGTTCAGGGCTTCGTCCCTCGTCACCTTGCCGATGTCGACATTGCGCTGCTTGAAGATGCGGTTGTCGGTGATCAGGGTCTCGATATCGTCGCAGACCCTCAGGAAGTGCGGACACCAGTCGCCGATGTCGTTGACCAGGGCCTCCGGCAGGTCCTGGTGGACGCCGCCGGGACGGAAGTAGTTGGCGTGCAGGCGCGCCCCGCAGGCGCGCTCGTAGAACACCATCAGCTTCTCGCGCTCCTCGAAGCCCCAGAGCGGCGGCGTCAGGGCGCCCACGTCGAGAGCCTGGGTGGTCACGTTCAGCAGGTGGTTCAGGATCCGGCCGATCTCGGAATAGAGCACCCGGATGATCTGGCCGCGGATCGGGACCTCAACGCCCAGCAGCTTCTCGATGGCCAGGCAGAAGGCGTGCTCCTGGTTCATCGGCGCCACATAGTCGAGGCGGTCGAAGTACGGGACGTTCTGCAGGTAGGTCCGGTACTCCATCAGCTTTTCGGTGCCGCGGTGCAGCAGGCCGATGTGCGGGTCGACCCGCTCCACCACCTCGCCGTCCAGCTCCAGCACCAGGCGCAGCACGCCGTGCGCCGCCGGGTGCTGCGGCCCGAAATTGATGTTGAACTTGCGGACCGCGGTTTCGCCCGAGGCGACCTCGGCCGTCTTGCCGGCGGTGATGTCGGTGGATTCGCCGGAGGTGTTCACCACCGCATGGGGCATGTCGTCGGCCATCACTTAGCCTCCGCCTTCTCGTCGCCCGGCAGCAGGTATTCAGCGCCTTCCCAGGGCGAGAGGAAGTCCCAGTTGCGGAACTCGACGGACTTCACCGGCTCATAGACCACGCGCTTGAGCTCCTCGTCGTAGCGGAGCTCCACATAGCCGGTCATCGGGAAGTCCTTGCGCAGCGGATGCCCGTGGAAGCCGTAGTCGGTCAGGATCCGGCGCAGGTCCGGGTGGCCCTCGAAGAACACCCCGTACATGTCGAAGGCCTCGCGCTCGTACCAGTCGGCGCAAGGATAGACCCCGGTGACGGTCGGAACCGGCGTGTCCTCGTCGGTCTCGATCTTCAGCCGGACGCGCCGGTTCTTGGAGAGCGAGAGCAGGTGATAGACCACGTCGAAGCGCCGGGCGCGGGTGGGATAATCCACGCCGGCCAGGTCGATGAGTTGCTCGAAGCCGAACTTGTCGCGCAGCAGGGTCAAGGCCTCGACCACGCGGTTGGCCGGCGCGGTCAGGGTCAATTCGTCATAGGCCAGATGGAAGCCGGCGACCGCGCCGGCCCCGTCGGCCACGGCCTGCTGGCCGAGCGCTTCGAGGTTTTGGACGGGAACGGGCCAGGTCATCGCTCGATCGTCCCCGTGCGACGGATCTTCTTCTGCAGCTGCAGCACGCCGTAGACCAGGGCCTCGGCGGTGGGGGGGCAGCCGGGCACATAGATGTCCACCGGCACGATCCGGTCGCAGCCGCGCACGACGGAATAGCTGAAATAGTAGTAGCCGCCGCCGTTGGCGCAGGAGCCCATGGAGATGACGTAGCGCGGCTCCGGCATCTGGTCGTAGACCTTGCGGAGCGCCGGGGCCATCTTGTTGCAGAGCGTGCCGGCGACGATCATCACGTCGGACTGACGGGGGCTGGCGCGCGGCGCGAAGCCGTAGCGCTCCAGGTCGTAGCGCGGCATCGAGGCCTGCATCATCTCGACCGCGCAGCAGGCCAGGCCGAAGGTCATCCACATCAGTGAGCCGGTGCGCGCCCAGGTGATCAGGTCGTCGGCCGCCGCCGTGATGAAGCCCTTGTCGGCCAGTTCGCCGGAGACGCCGTCGAAGAACGGGTCGTGCAGCTTGGGATCGTAGCCTTCGACGGTCGAACGCGCCGCCGAGCCCGCCGGAACGATCACTCCCATTCCAGGGCTCCCTTCTTCCATTCGTAGATGAAGCCCACCGTCAGCACGCCCAGGAAGGTCATCATCGACCAGAAGGCGAACTGCGCCGTCTCGGGCGGCAGGTTCATGAGCGACACGGCCCAGGGGAACAGGAACGCCACCTCGAGATCGAAGATGATGAAGAGGATCGAGACCAGGTAGAACCGGACGTCGAACTTCATCCGCGCGTCGTCGAAAGCGTTGAAGCCGCACTCGTAGGTCGACAGCTTTTCCGGATCGGGCGACCTCGGCGCCAGCACCGCCGAGGCGATGATGAAGACGAGCCCCAAGGCCCCCGCGATCCCCAGGAAGATCACGATGGGCAGGTACTGGAGAAGAAAGGCGTTCATGGATTCCTCGGAGGAGTCGCGCGCCCTTCTAGACCAGCCTCGCGCGGGGTTCAAACGGTGCGGAGCGGACTTGGTTGTCGCAGGCGCCTGAAGCGCCCGAACGCTCGGCGCCGAGCAGCTTCCCCAACCGTCGGCATGTGGAATTCTTCTGCGGATTCCGGATTCTAGCCGTCAGGCCTCATGAAAATTGAGAACCGGTCTCAACTGTACAAAGAACTTCGTCATGTGAAAAATCGGCTCCATCGAGCTCTTCGCGCGAAGAGACTCGTTGACACGATTCTAGTCCGCACCTATCAGACGCGCCTCGCGGCGACGCGAGCACCACGCGGGTGTAGCTCAGTTGGTTAGAGCGCCGGCCTGTCACGCCGGAGGTCGCGGGTTCGAGCCCCGTCACTCGCGCCACGTTTTCCAGGAAAACCAGAAGACGCAGCCGCCGCTCACGCCTCGGCGCGCAGCGGCTTGAGCGCGCCGGCCCAGCGGGCGAGCTCGATCAGCATCGCCGCCGCACCCTTCCCTTGCCCTTCCGTCGGGGTGAAGACGCCCTCCCCGTCGATCTGCTGGCCGACCATGGGGATGCTCACCTGCTCGGCCATGGGCATGACCTTCAGGCTGGTCAGCATCAGGCGCTCGGCCTGCACCGCCCGCATGCCGCCGGAAACGCCGCCATAGCTGACGAAACCCGCCGCCTTGTGGTGCCACTCGCGATAGACATAGGTCAGGGCGTTCACGAAGGACGGCGGCGGGCCGTAATTGTATTCCGGCGTCACGAAGACATAGGCGTCGGCCGCCGCCACGCTGGCCGCCCAGGCTCGGGTATGGGCCTGCTCATACCTCTGCAGGCGCGGATGGTGCGGCTCGTCATAGACCGGCAGGGCGAAGTCGGCGAGGTCCACCAGCTCGGCCTCGAACCCGCCGTGGCCTTGCGCCGCCGCATGGAACCAGCGGCCGACCGACAGGCCGACGCGGCCGGGGCGGGTCGAACAGACGATGGTGTGAAGCTTGAGCATCGGGACCCTCGCGAACCGGAAAGCCCCCGCTATAGCAGCCCCCTACTCCGCCAGCACCCTGGCCTTCTCCAGCACGAAGTCGTCCGGATTGGGCGCCAGGGTCGCGCGCCAGTAGTCGACCAGGGCGAAGGGCCAGTTCTGGGTCACGCGGCCCTTCTCGCTCTTGTACCAGCTGGTCACCTGCGGGCAGCCCCAGGCCATCAGCTTGTTGCCGGCGTCGACCTTGGCGTTGAAGGCGTCGTGGACTTCGCGCTTGGGCTCCATGGCCGCCGCCCCGGTCTCGGCCAGCAGCTTCAGGCAGCCGACGATGTAGCGCACGCTGCATTCGGAGAAGAAGATGATCGAGCCGTTGACCACGATGTTGGTGTTCGGCCCGTAGATCATGAAGAGGTTCGGAAATCCCGGCGTCGTCATGCCGAGATAGGCGCGCGGGTCTCCGTCCCAGGTCTCGTGCAGGTCGGCCCCGCCCCGGCCCTTGATCCTCATCGGCCACAGGAACTTCGAGGCGTGGAAGCCGGTGCCGTAGATGACGACGTCGAAGGTGCGCTCCGCCCCATCGGCGGTGACGACGCCCGCCTCGGTGATCTCGGCGATCGGTTCGGTGACCAGCTCGACATTGTCGCGCTTCAACGCCGCCATCCAGACGCCGTTGTCCAGCAGGGCCCGCTTGCCGCCCGGCGGATAGCTCGGGATGACCTTCTCCACCAGGTCGGGCCGGTCGGGCGCCTGGGCGCGGATCGCCTCGGCGATCATTTCGCGGAACATCATGTTGGCGGCCCCCACAGCGGTGGGCGGCCCTCGCCAGTCCGGATCGGCGGCCACCATCGGCAACAGGCCGTCGGTGACCATCCAGAACATCCAGAACCGGTACCACTTGTCGTAATAGGGCACGTGCTCCATCAGCCAGTTCATCCCGGCGGGCACGTCCTCGTGGTAGTGCGGCACCGGGAAGCCCCAGGGCGGCGTGCGCTGGAAGACGGTCAGCGAAGCGACCTTGGGCGCGATCTCCGGCGCGAACTGGTAGGCGCTGGCGCCGGTGCCGATCACCGCCACCCGCTTGCCGGCGAGGTCGACGTCGTGACGCCACTCCGCGGAGTGGAAGGCCACGCCTCCAAACCGCTCCCTTCCCTTGATGTCGGGGAAGCGCGGCCGGTTGAGCTGGCCCACGGCGGTGACCACCGCATTGGCCTCGAGGTGCTCCACGCCCGAGGGCGTGCGCAGGCGTACGCGCCAGAGCGCCCGCCTCTCATCCCAGGCCATCTCCTCGACCGTGGTCTGGAAGCGGACCTTCTCGCGGATCCCGTAGCGGGCGGCCACGCCGCGGAAATAGTCCAGCAGCACCGGCTGGGTGGAAAAATGCTGCGGCCAGAAGTGGTTGGGCTCGAAACTGTAGGAATAGATGTGGTTCGAGGAATCCACCCGGCAGCCGGGATAGGTGTTCTCGTACCAGGTGCCGCCGACATCGGCGTTCTTGTCGACGATCTCGAAGGGCACGCCCGCCTGGCTGAGCCGGATGGCGGTCAGCAGGCCCGACATGCCCGCGCCCACGATCAGCACGTTCAGCCGCCGCGCCGCGGCCTTCAGCTCCGGCGCCTTCCAGTCCGGATCCTTGGAGGAATGGCCGTCGAGCGCCAGCTCATCGCGCAGGAAGTCGCCATAACCCTCGGGAATCTCGGCGCCGGCGACGAAGCTCATCATCTTCTCGGCGACTTCGGGGGAAGGCGCGCGCGCCAAGGGAACCTTGCCGGTCAGGTAATTCTCGATCGCCACCTTGGCGGCGGCGCGGATCTTGGCCTCCTCTTCGGGGGGAAGCCCGGTGTCGCCGCGCGACAGCGGCGTATAGGTCGGCCGCCACTCCGGCCGCAGCCAGCCGGGATCGCCCGTCAGATGCACCATGGCGGCGATCAGCGCCGGGAGATGGGCGCTTTCGAGCGCCTGATCGAGGGGGGCCAGGTCCACGGCCATGCTGTTCCTCCCACAGGTTATCGTTCTTCTTTTGCGGGAGCTTACGCCTCTCCCCGGCGAGGAAAAGGGCGCCGTCGCGTCAGGCGCGGCGCCGACTCCAAAAGCCGACGCGCTCGCGCGCGGTCCTATAGGAAGTGGATCGCCATGGCGTCAGTTCACGATCCGCACCGGCAAGCTCTCGTAGCCCTTCACGAAGCTGGAGCGGACGCGTCTGGGCTCCTCCACGACCTCGATGTGAGAAAACCGCTTCAGGATCTCTTCCCACACGATCCGCAGCTGCATCTCGGCCAGCCGGTTGCCCACGCAGCGATGGATGCCGAAGCCGAAGGAGAGGTGCTGGCGCGGCCGTGGGCGGTCGATGATGAAGCGGTCGGGCTCCTCGATCACGGCCTCGTCGCGATTGCCCGAGACGTACCACATCACCACCTTGTCGCCCTTGCGGATCTCTTTGCCGCCCAGCTCGATGTCGGCGACCGCGGTGCGGCGCATGTGGGCCAGCGGCGTCTGCCAACGGATGATCTCGGGCACCATGGAGCCGATCAGGTCCGGGTTCGCCCGCAGCTTGGCGTACTGGTCGGGGTTCTGGTTCAGCGCATAGAGCCCGCCGGAGATCGAGTTGCGGGTGGTGTCGTTGCCGCCGACGATCAGCAGGATGATGTTCCCCAGATACTCGTCGGGCGTCATGTTCCGCGTCGCCTCGCCGTGCGCCAGCATCGAGACCAGGTCGCCCGCCGGCGGCTGGTTCACCCGCTGGTTCCAGAGCTCGGTGAATTCGGACAGGCAGGCCATCAGCTCGGCCTGCCTGTCTTCCTCGGTCTCGCAAAGCGCCCCGGGCCCCGGCAGGCAGGTGGCGACGTCGGACCAGCGGGTCAGCTTCCGACGCTCTTCGAACGGAAAGTCGAACAGGGTCGCCAGCATCTGGGTGGTCAGTTCGATGGAGACGCGGTCGACCCAATCGAAAGTCTCTCCCACCGGCAGCTCGTCCAGGATCTTCGCCGCCCGCTCGCGGATGATCGGCTCCAGGATCTGCAGGTTGGCGGGCGAAACCACCGGGCTGACGGTCTTGCGCTGCACGTCGTGCTTGGGCGGGTCCATGGCGATGAAGCTAGGCCGCCGCAGGTCCGGCCGTGCGTCGCGGATGGTGATGCCGCCCAGGGCCGCCTCGGAAGAGAAGATCTGGTGGTTGGTGTCCACCGCCATGATGTCGTTGTAGCGGGTGACCGACCAGTAGGGGCCGAACTCGGAGTCCCGGCACCAGTGCACCGGATCCTCGCGGCGCAGGCGCTCGAAGTAGGGCCAGTGGGTGTTGGTCCGGAAGAGCTCCGGATCGCCGGGGTGGAACTCATCGAGCGGCAGGGAATAGGCGCGCGCCCGCGCCTCGTCGGCCAGTTTCAGGGCGCCGTCGGCCATCGGATCCTCCCGTAATGCGGCGCAGGTCCGCGGCCGAAATGGCCGTCGCCGGCGCCGTCCAAGGGCCATGGAAACCCAATCGGCCGGCGCCCGCAACGCCTTGTAGAATCCAAACTAAGTTCGATTTCCGCGTCAGGCCTGGGCTTGGCGGATCGCCGCCATCACCGTTTCGTCCAGGCGCTTGCCCGACGCCTCCAGGTTCTCGACCAGATGCGCCATGCGGGTGGCGCCGAACACCGCGCACGAGACGTTCGGGTCGGCCAGGACGTAGGCCAGGGCCGCTTGCGCGCCGGTCATGTCCGGCAGGCGGTGCAGGAAGCCGAACCGGGCGCCGCGGACCACGTCGGCGCGATGGTTCTTCAGGGCCCGCAGGGCGTACCAGACGTCGCGCACCGCGCGCAGCTTCAGCACCTGGCCGCCGGTGTGGCCCATGGCCAGGGCCATGCCGGCGAGAACCCCCTTCCCTTGCCTCGCCGCCTCGGCGATCACCGGCGCCCGCTCCGGGCGCAGGACGTTGTAATCGACCATCACCACGTCGATGGCCGGCAGGGCGGCGACCGCCTCGATAACCGCCGGGTCGAAGCTGTTGACCCCCACCGCCCGCACCAGGCCGCGGCGTTTGAAGCTTTCCAGCAGACCCAGCATCTCGTCGTTCAGCTCGGCGACCGACGGGCCATGCAGCTGGAGCAGGCCGAGCCTCTCCAAACCCAGGGTCTTCAGGCTGCGCTCGAGGCTGGCGGCGACGGCGGCCGGCGCCATGTCGCGCACCACCCGCCGCCCGTCGTGACGGGTGCCGGCCTTGGTGGCCACGACCACGCGGTCCAGGTCGCGCCCCTTCAGCGCCCGGCCCAGGCGCGGCTCCGCCTCGCCGCCGGAATAGCTGGCGCCGGTGTCGAAGAAGGTGACGCCGCGCTCCAGGGCCGCATGCACCAGGCGATGAGCCTGGCGCTCGTCGAAGGCGGCCTTGCCCCACCAGCTGGCGCAGCCGAGGCCGATCTCGGACACCTGCAGGCCGGTCCTGCCGAGGGGACGATAGAGCATCGGGGCCTTTCGTTGAATCGGACCGGCGAAGCCTACGCCCTTTGCATGGGCGTTCGCAGCTTCTAGGCTCAACCCATGACCTTGGCGGGCGAGGCATGAGACCGGGCGCCCCGCTGGCGCTGCTGGCGGCGCTGGTCGCGGCCGCCTGCGGGCGGGGCGAAGCGGGGGGGCCCGAATTCGTCGACGTGGAACGCGTGGGCGAGCGCGAGTTCCGCCTCAGCCTCCCCGCAGCGGAGCTCGACGATCCGGCGCGCGCCCAGCAGCTCCTCCTGCCCGCCGCAGTGGAACTCTGCGGCGCCGATGCGATCCGGTTCGGCGAATTCGCCTTCGACGCCGGCGCAGACCCGCCGAAGCTGGTGCAGGACCTGACGTGTGAGCCCCCGCCCCCGCCGCCGGCCCCGTTCGACCCGACGCCCGATCAGGAAGCCGCCGTCGCGGCCCTCACCGAACGGTTCTTCACCGCGCGCAACGCCGCCGACGCGGCCGCCGCCCGGCGGCTGTTCAGAGATGACTGGAGCGAGGTCGACGCCGAACGCTGGCGCACAGAAGCCGAGGCCTTCAACCGCCTGGCCGGGACCGAAACCCGCCGCGCCGTCACCCGCACCCTTTGGTTCGAGAACCCGCCCGAGAGCCCCGACCCCGGCGTCTTCGCCGCCCTGGACTATACGAGCAGCTTCGAAAACGTCCGGACGGCCTGCGGCTTCGTCCTGTGGCGGCGCGAAGCCGACGGGTTCCGCCTGGTGCGGGAACAGCTCGACCACCTGACTCCGGAGGCGGAAGCCGGCCTGTCGGGCGTCCAGCTCGCCGAGGCCCGGGCCAAGCTGGGCTGCCGCTGAGCGGCGGATTCAGGGTGCGGAATGGTGGGCGGCGAGGGGTTCGAACCCCCGACCCCCTGGGTGTAAACCAGGTGCTCTGACCAGCTGAGCTAGCCGCCCGCGCGGCGGGCTCTATCACCGCCCGCCCGATGCGAAAAGGGCGGCCGCCGGAAGCCGGGGCCGCCCTTCTGCAAACCGAAAGGTCGTGCGCCTTAGTTCAGCGCGCTCTTCAGGCCTTCGCCCACGCGGAAGCGGGCCGTCTTCGACGCGGGGCGGCTGACGGTCTCGCCGGTGCGCGGGTTGCGGGCCGTGCCGGCGGCGCGGTCGACCGGCACGAAGCTGCCGAACCCGACGAGCCGGACTTCCTGTCCCGCCTTGAGCGACGCCGTGACGGAGTCGATGAACGCTTCCAGCGCGTCTTTCGCCTGCGCCTTGTTGAGGCCCGCCTTGTCGGCGATCGCCGTGACGAGTTCGGCCTTGGTCATTTCTTGTCTCTCCCAGCCCGTTTCTCTAGGTGCCGCGAAGAATCCGCGACGGTCGCGAGGCTGCTTCGCGTCGGGCGATTATGGCGGTCTCTCACCCGGCGTCAAACGAAGGCGGCGCGGGAATCCCCCGCGCCGCCTGGATTTTTCGACTTTTCCCCCGGTTTAGTGCGTGATGACCGCTTCCACGTCGCCCTCGTCGGCCGGAACCGAGACCGCCGGTTGGTCAGCCGGGTTCCATTCGATGGGGGTCAGGGATTCGGTCAGGGCGCGGCTCAGCACCTCGTCCATGGTCGAAACCGGGATGATTTCCATCGCCGACTTCACGTTGTCGGGGATGTCGGCCAGGTCCTTCACGTTCTCTTCCGGGATCAGCACCGTCTTCACGCCCGAGCGGAGCGCCGCGAGCAGCTTCTCCTTCAGACCGCCGATGGCGGTGACCCGGCCTCGCAGGGTGACCTCGCCGGTCATGGCGATGTCCTTGCGGATCGGGACCCCGGTCAGCACCGAGACGATCGCCGTCGCCATGGCCGCACCCGCCGAGGGGCCGTCCTTGGGCGTGGCGCCGTCCGGCACGTGGATGTGGACGTCGGTCTTCTCGAACACCGGCGGCTCGATGCCGAACCGGGTCGCCCGCGAGCGCACATAGCTGTTCGCCGCCGAGATCGACTCCTTCATCACGTCCTTCAGGTTGCCGGTGATGGACATGCGGCCCTTGCCCGGCATCTTGACCGCCTCGATGGTCAGGATGTCGCCGCCGAACTCGGTATAGGCCAAGCCGGTGATGATGCCGACCTGATCCTCCGCGTCCGTCTCGCCGTAGCGGTACTTGCGCACGCCGGCGTACTTGGCGAGGCGTTCGGCGTCGACCGTGATCGACTTGACGCTCTCCCGGCCCAGGTCCCGGACCACCTTGCGCGCCAGGTTGCCCAGCTCCCGCTCCAGCGAGCGGACGCCGGCCTCACGCGTGTAGTAGCGGATCAGGTCGCGGATGGTCTGTTCCGGAACCACGAACTCCTCGGCCGTCAGGCCGTGGTCCTTGGTCAGCTTCGGCAGGACGTGCCGCTTGGCGATCTCGACCTTCTCGTCCTCGGTGTAGCCGGGGATGCGGATGATCTCCATGCGGTCCAGCAGGGGCTGGGGCATGTTGAGGCTGTTGGCGGTGGTGACGAACATCACCGGCGACAGGTCGTAGTCCACCTCCAGATAGTGGTCGGCGAAGGTGGAGTTCTGCGACGGGTCCAGCACCTCGAGCAGGGCCGAGGCCGGGTCGCCCCGGTAGTCCGAGCCCATCTTGTCGATCTCGTCCAGCAGGAAGAAGGCGTTGGTCGACTTGGCCTTCTTCATCGACTGGATGATCTTGCCCGGCATGGAGCCGATATAGGTCCGGCGGTGGCCGCGGATCTCGGCCTCGTCGCGCACGCCGCCCAGGGAGACGCGCACGAACTCGCGCGCCGTGGCCTCGGCGATCGACTTGCCCAGCGAGGTCTTGCCCACGCCCGGAGGACCGACCAGGCAGAGGATCGGGCCCTTCAGCGCGCCGACGCGGGCCTGCACGGCCAGATACTCCAGGATCCGCTCCTTGACCTTCTCCAGGCCGAAGTGGTCGCGGTTGAGGATGTCCTCGGCCTTGGCGAGGTCGATAGGCTTGGTCTTGGCCTTGCCCCACGGGATCGACAGCAGCCAGTCGAGATAGTTCCGCACGACGGTGGATTCCGCCGACATCGGGCTCATGTTGCGCAGCTTCTTCAGCTCGCCCTCGGCCTTGGCGCGGGCCTCCTTGGAGAGCTTGGTCTTCTTGATGCGCTTTTCGAGCTCGATCAGCTCGTCGCGCTGGTCGTCCTGCTCGCCCAGCTCGCGCTGGATCGCCTTCATCTGCTCGTTCAGATAATACTCGCGCTGCGTCTTCTCCATCTGACGCTTCACGCGATTGCGGATCTTCTTCTCGGTCTGCATGACCGAGATCTCGCCCTCCATCAGGGCGTAGACCTTCTCCAGCCGCTTCACGACGTTGAAGATCTCGAGCAGGGCCTGCTTGTCGGCGATCTTCACCGACAGGTGCGAAGCGATGCGGTCGGCGAGCTCACCGGGGGATTCGATCTGCGGGATCGCAGCCAGCGCCTCCGGCGGGACCTTCTTGTTGAGCTTCACATAGTTTTCGAACTGCTCGACGACGGCGCGCGACAGCGCCTCGGCCTCGGCCGACCCCACCCCGTCTTCGGAGATGAAGGCGATCTCGGCTTCGTAGAACTCCTCCTGCTCGGTGAATCGGGAGATGCCGGCGCGCGCGCGGCCCTCCACCAGCACCTTCACGGTGCCGTCGGGGAGCTTCAGGAGCTGCAGGATGGAGGCGACCACGCCGACCTCGTAGATGGCCTCGGGAGCCGGGTCGTCGTCGTCCTTGTCCTTCTGGGTGGCCAGAAGGATCTGCTTGCCTTCGCCCCGCATCGCCTCTTCGAGCGCGCGTACGGATTTCTCACGGCCCACGAACAGCGGCACCGGTTGATGCGGGAACACCACGATGTCCCGCAGCGGCAGAATGGGAAGGGTTTTGATCTCGGACATGATGCAATGAACTCCTGACCGGCCCATTCGGACTCCTGGGCTCGGCGCCGGACCGTGGTTACATCAGACGATGCGTCTGAGTCGGACGGCCCGTCCCGCCTTCCCCGGCGGGCGTGTTGGTCATTTATGTGGACGCTTTGCCGCTGGGTTCAAGCTTGGCCGGCCGCCACGCGGCAAGGCGTCGCGAATTCCAGGCACAGCTAACCGCTTTTGCCTTTACCGAACATGACAACGAGCAAATTTGTGCTCCGCAGCGCCGGGCAGGCTTTAATTCTCCCGCCCTGCCCTGTGGCCGCAACGCCGCAGCCCGGCCGTAAACGGAAAGGCCCCGCAGTCGCCCGCGGGGCCTCCGTCTCTCGCGCGCCGGCCGGCCCTCAGGCCGCGCCGCCCTTGTCGCGGCGCTCGGCGTAGATGATCAGCGGCTGGGCGCGGCCTTCCACCACCTCGGCGTTGACCACCACCTCTTCCACGCCGTCATAGGTCGGCAGCTCGTACATGGTGTCGAGCAGAATGCCCTCCAGGATCGAGCGCAGGCCCCGCGCGCCGGTCTTGCGGATGATGGCCTTGCGGGCCACCGCGCTCAGAGCGTCGTCGGTGAAGGTCAGGCCGACGTTCTCCATGTCGAACAGGCGCTGGTACTGCTTGACGAAGGCGTTCTTCGGCTCGGTGAGGATCTTCACCAGGGCCTTTTCGTCCAGGTCGTCCAGGGTGGCGATCACCGGCAGACGGCCGACGAATTCCGGGATCAGGCCGAAGCGCAGCAGGTCGTCCGGCTCCACCTGACGGAAGATTTCACCCGTGCGGCGCTCGTCCGGGTCGGCCACCTTGGCGCCGAAGCCGATCGAGGTGCCCTGGCCGCGGGCCGAGATGATCTTCTCGAGGCCCGCAAAGGCACCGCCGCAGATGAACAGGATGTTGGTGGTGTCGACCTGCAGGAACTCCTGCTGCGGATGCTTGCGCCCGCCTTGCGGCGGCACGGAGGCGACGGTGCCTTCCATGATCTTCAGGAGCGCCTGCTGCACGCCCTCGCCCGACACGTCGCGGGTGATCGAGGGGTTGTCCGATTTGCGGCTGATCTTGTCGACCTCGTCGATATAGACGATGCCGCGCTGCGCCCGCTCGACATTGTAGTCGGCGGCCTGCAGCAGCTTCAGGATGATGTTCTCGACGTCCTCGCCGACATAGCCGGCTTCTGTGAGCGTCGTGGCGTCGGCCACGGTGAAGGGCACGTCGATGATTCGGGCGAGCGTCTGGGCCAGCAGGGTCTTGCCGGTGCCGGTCGGGCCGATCAGCAGGATGTTGGCCTTGCCCAACTCGACGTCGTTGTTCTTCGTCGCGTGGTTCAGGCGCTTGTAGTGGTTGTGGACCGCGACCGAGAGCACCTTCTTGGCGTGGTCCTGGCCGATCACGTAGTCGTCCAGGACTTCGCGGATTTCCTTCGGAGTGGGAACGCCGTCCTTGGACTTCACGAAGGAGATCTTGTGCTCCTCGCGAATGATGTCCATGCACAGCTCGACGCATTCATCGCAGATGAACACGGTCGGGCCCGCGATCAGCTTGCGGACCTCGTGCTGGCTCTTGCCGCAGAAAGAGCAATAGAGAGTGCTCTTGGAGTCCCCGCTCGCGGCCTTGGTCATGGTCGTTTCTCACTCTCTGACGACGCCTGCGGACGCCCGCCGACGTCCGCCCCGGAGGCGTCCTGACTCCGTCATTGCAGGATACGCGCCGGGGGGTTGTCTAATCCTTGACATTCCCCGATCCGCGATCGGATCACAAGCCTTGTAAGGCCTGCAGCGACAATTCGCGGCGAACGTCCGATGGCGGGCGCCTTCGAATCCCTAGATGGGAATGTGCCGATACGGCGCAAGTGGCTGCGGCTCCTGCGCCGGAGGGACGCGCCGCACGCGTGGCGCGTTAGGGGGATATGGCCAGACGGAGCCTGCATAGAATCGGCGCCTCGAACGGGGGGGAGCGCCTGGATGAACGCGTCGACGACGCCGGCGTCGTCGCCTTCGATTTCGACGGCACCCTGACGGTGCGCGATTCCTTCACCGCCTTCCTGAAATGGCGCTGCTCCGGCCCGCGCCACATGCTCGGCATGGCGCGCCTGGCGCCCGCCGCGGCGGCCTATCTGGTCCATCGGGACCGCGGGCGGATCAAGGCGGCCGCGGTCAAGGAATTCCTGGCCGGCCTGCCGCGCGAGACCCTCGAGGAGGAGGCCCGGGCCTTCGCCAAGGTCATGGCCCCTCGCCTGCTGCGGCCGGACGCCGTCGAGGTCTGGCGGCGCTGGCGGCGCAAGCGCGCGACGCTGGTCATCGTGACGGCGTCCCCCGATGTGGTGGTGGCGCCGTTCGCCCGGGGCTTGGGCGCCGACCTTCTGCTGGGCACCCAGCTCGCCTATGACGAGCGAGACCGGGTCACCGGCGCCTTCCTCGGGACGAATTGCCGCGGCGAGGAGAAGGTGCGGCGTCTCCAGGCGGCGTTCGGGCCGGACGTGCGGCTGCGGGCGGCCTACGGCGACACCGCGGGCGACCGCGAGATGCTGCAGATCGCCGACGAGGCCGGCTACCGCGTCTTCTCCGCCACGCCGTAGACCGCGTCCGGCGGACGATCCCGCTCGTGCCCCGGCAGGCCGAAGTCCGGCAGCCACGGCTCCCGGCGTACGGTCCAGATCTCGTACTGCGGCGTGAACGGACCGGGTTCGTCGAAGGCCCCCAAATGGACCTCCCGCTCGGCTTCACGCTCGTCGCTCCAGAAGACGGGCGAGCCGCAGACGCCGCACCCCCATTCACGGCCATGTTCACCGGTGGGCCAGCAGGCCAGTTCGCCCCTCACCCGCACCTGGCCGGCCTCGAACGCCGCATAGGCGTTGAACGGCGCGCCGTGGCGCTTGCGGCAGGTCAGGCAATGGCAGATTCCCACCCGCAGAGGGTCGCCGCGCGTCACGAACCGCACCCGCCCGCAGGCGCATCCGCCTTCCCGATTCATCTCGCCTCCTGCGCGCAAACCGGCGTCCAACTATGATAGGCCTAACGCAGAGGGGAAGGCGGCGATGCGGTTCGTGGTCGAGAAGCTCATTCGCGACAAGCTGCCCGCTATCATGCGCGCGCAGGGCCTTTCGGTCTTCGAGCGGCGGCTGGGCGAGGCGGAGTACCTGGCCGCGCTCCAGGCCAAGCTGGTCGAGGAAGCCGCAGAGGCGCAGGCCGCGGCCTCCCCCGAAGAGCTTGCGGGAGAGCTCGCCGACCTTTCCGAGGTGATGCTCGCCCTGATGGCCGCGGCAGGCGTGACGGCCGAACAGGTGGAGCGCTTGCGCCTGGCCAAGCGCGCCGAACGCGGCGGCTTCGACGGCCGGGTCTACAACGCCGCGGTCGAGGGTCCGCCCGACCTGCCGGCGATCGCCTATTACCTCGCCAGACCCTTGCAGTATCCTGAAGTCCCGCTCGAGGACTGAGGCGCCCGATGAAGCACGCCGGCTCCGCCGCGCTGGATGCGCTGGAACCCCTTCTCGCGCACCTTCGCGCCCTGCCGGGCTTGGCGGAAAAATCCCGCGGCGTGTTCTACAGCAAGTCCAAGGCCTTCCTGCATTTCCACGAAGATCCCAAGGGCCTGTTCGCCGACATCCGCGCCGAAGACGGCCGGACCTTCGACCGGTTCGACGTCACCGGACCCGAGGGCCAGGCGCGGTTACGCGCCATCGCCGAAGACCGCCTTCGCTCCCGGTAGACCGCGAACCGCGCTCTTCCTCTGCAATGAGGAGAGGAGGACCTCGTCTGCGACCGTCCCGCCCTCAGGCCAGGCAATGCCGCCGATCAGGCCGCCACGCCGCCGACGCGGGCGATGTTGCAGTGGACCCAGAGCTTCTCGAGCGCCTTGACCAGGTGGTCCATCATTTCGTCGGTGTGGGCCGGCGAAGGCGTGAAGCGCAGGCGCTCGGTGCCGCGCGGCACCGTCGGGTAGTTGATCGGCTGGACGTAGACGCCGTGCTCTTCGAGCAGGATGTCCGAGATCATCTTGCAGTGGACCGGATCGCCCACCAGCACCGGCACGATGTGGCTGACCGAGGGCATGACCGGCAGGCCGGCGGCGATCAGGCGGGCCTTGAGCGTGGCGGCGCGTTCCTGATGCGCATCGCGGACTTCGCCGTGCTCCTTCAGGTAACGGATCGAGGCCACCGCCCCGGCGGCGAGCGCCGGCGGAAGCGAGGTCGTGAAGATGAAGCCGTCGGCATAGGAGCGGATGGCGTCGACGATCACCGCATCGGCCGCGATGTAGCCGCCCATCACCCCGAAGGCCTTGCCGAGGGTGCCTTCGATGATGTCGATCTCGGCCATCACCCCGTCGCGCTCGGCCACGCCCGCCCCGCGGGGGCCGTACATGCCGACCGCGTGGACCTCGTCGAGATAGGTCATGGCGCCGTACTTCTTGGCAAGCGCCACGGTCCCGGCCATGTCGGCGATGTCGCCGTCCATGGAATAGACGCTTTCGAAGGCGATCAGCTTGGGCGCGTCGGCCGGAGCGGCGGCCAGCAGCTCCTCCAGGTGGGCCAGGTCGTTGTGGCGGAAGACGTGGCGCTGCTCGCGCTTGCCGGCCCGGATGCCGGAGATCATCGAATTGTGGTTCAGTTCGTCGGAGAAGACGATCAGCCCGGGCAGGATCTTGTAGAGGGTCGAGAGCGAAGCCTCGTTGGACACGTAGCCCGAGGTGAACAGCAGGGCCGCTTCCTTACCGTGCAGGTCGGCGAGCTCATGCTCCAGTTCCACGTGATAGTGGGTGGTGCCGGAGATGTTGCGGGTGCCGCCGGAACCGGCGCCGGCCTCCTCGATCGCCTTGTGCATGGCGTCGAGTACGACCGGGTTCTGCCCCTGGCCCAGATAGTCGTTGGAGCACCAGACCACGACCTCCGAGGTCGAGCCGTCCTCCTTCGTCCAGGTCGCCCGCGGGAAGTCGCCGCGGTGGCGCTTCAGGTCCGCGAACACACGATAACGGCCTTCCGAACGAACGCGTTCGAGGGCGGTGTGAAAGGCGGCCTTGTAATCCATCGACTGAACTTCCGCCGGTACGCTCGACGATCTCGCGCCCAGACGGTCCCCTTGCTTTGCAGGGCTTATCGCGCCGCGAGGCCCCATTGTCCATAATTCGTCATGCCGCGGCCCATCAGTTTTCGTGAGCGCCCGCGGAGTCTTCGTGGTCGACAGGGTTATCCCCCGCCGCTTCGGGCGGGGAATTGACCTTCATCAAGCCGAGCGCAGGAGATGTCAGCTCGGCCTGCGGAACCGATAGACGAACTGGTCGGTCTTGCCGCGGATCGCCGGGTCGAAAACGCTGGCGGTCTTGGGGTCGTCGGGGTTGCGCAGCACGTCGCTTTCACCCTCGAAGACGAAGCCGGCGGCCTCGATTTCGCTCTTCGCCTTGGCCGGATCGATCCGGTGCAGGGTGTCGGCGACCTCCAGAGGCGCGCCTGCAACTGCGGCGTGGTCGACCACCAGTAGAACGCCGCCCGGCTTCAGCGCGTCGAAGAGCGACTTGTTGGCCGCCGGCACGTCCACGTTCAGCCGCTTCAGGTGCAGATCGTGATAGTTCTGGGCGGTGAAGATCACGTCCACCGGCTCGGGCGCGGCGAAGGCGCCGGGGTTCAGCGGAATCACCTGGACGTTGCCATAGCCGGGTTCCGCCGCGATCTGGGCGGCCGCCGGCTGGGCGTCGGGCGAACTGGCCGGCGGGGCGGCGGCGTAGACCTTGCCCTGTGGCCCGACCGCCTTGGCCAGCACGCGGGTGAAATATCCGCCGCCGGGAATGAAATCGACCACCTTGTCGCCGGGCTTCACGCCGGCGAAGTCGAGCACCTCGGCCGGCTTGCGGTCGGTGTCGCGCGCCTTGTCGGCGTCCGGCCGGCTCGCGTCGGCCACGGCGGCGGTCAGGTGCGGCGCGGGCGCTGCGAAAGCGTTGGTGGAAAGCGCAAGGGCCGCAACTGCGGCCAACCAGATGCTGGGCTTCATGTCTTCCTCCCCGGCGGATTTCGATCCCGCCTTGGCCTCAAGGTAGCGGAGACCAGGCCTCGGCGGAAGGAAGCGGCGCGAAAATCGAATCGATCATCGCCTCGGTCACGCCCTCCAGGGTCGGCGGATCCCAGCGCGGCGCATTGTCCTTTTCGACGATCACGGCCCGCACGCCTTCGATGAAGTCCGGACGCTGCACGACCCGCGCGCCGATGGCGTACTCCATCGCCATGTTCTCGGCGAAGC
Organism: Phenylobacterium sp.; assembly: GCF_046290725.1. Taxonomy (GTDB): domain Bacteria; phylum Pseudomonadota; class Alphaproteobacteria; order Caulobacterales; family Caulobacteraceae; genus Phenylobacterium. The sequence continues at coordinate 710,390 of NZ_JBKBUH010000002.1, read as the reverse complement.
TCCGCGCCTGGGCGCCGAGGCGCAACTGCCGGAAGGCGACCTTCAGGGTCTGGGGGGACTTGGTGGAAAGCACCTTCAGCTGCTCGCGCGCCCAGTCGCTGTCGGCGGTCTCCAGGGCCGCGACGATCGCCTCCACGCTCTCGCCCGCGAAGAGGCGGGCGATCTCGTCCTGGTGCTGGGCGAGCGGCGGGCGGCCGGCGTCCCCCTCGAACTGCGTCAGCAGGGTCTCGACCGCGGCCGGATCGTCCAGGATCGCGCTCTTCAGATCGGTGATGCGAGCGCTCTCCACATAGTCGGTGGCCACGCCGACCAGTTCGCAGTCGGCGGCCTTGATCCGGGCGCCGGTCAGGGCCAGCCACAGGCCGATGTGGTCGGGCATCCGCGGCAGGTACCAGCCGCCGCCGACGTCGGGGAACAGGCCAATTCCCGTCTCCGGCATGGCGAAGGTGGTCCGCTCGGTCGCCACGCGGTAGCGGGCCGGCATGGAGAGCCCCACCCCGCCGCCCATGGTGATCCCATCCATGAAGGCGATCACCGGCTTCGGGTACTCGAACAGCAGGTGGTTCAGCCGGTACTCGACGAAGAAGAATTCGCGCGCGGCCGCCCCGTCGCCCGCCCCGCTGTCGGCCAGCATGCGGATGTCGCCGCCTGCGCAGAAGCCGCGTTCGCCCGAATGGTCCAGCATGACCAGCTCGACCGCCGGATCCTCCCGCCACGCGAGCAGCGCCCCGGTCATCGCCCGGCACATCGCCGTGGTCAGCGCATGCAGCGCCTGGGGCCGGTTCAGGGTGATCCGCCCGACGGCGCCTTCGACCCGGGACAGCACTTCGTCCGTCATTGCCGCAGCATCTCCCGCGCCACGATCACCCGCATGATCTCGTTCGTTCCTTCCAGGATCTGGTGGACGCGCAGGTCGCGCACCACCCGCTCCAGCGGATAGTCCTTCAGATAGCCGTATCCGCCGTGCAGCTGCAGGGCCTCGTTGGCCACCTCGAAGCCGGCGTCGGTGGCGAAGCGCTTGGCCATGGCGCAGAGCTTGGTGGCCTGAGGGTCGCGGTTGTCGAGGGCGTGCGCCGCCCGGCGCACCATCAGACGCGCCGCCTCCAACTCGGTGGCCATGTCCGCCAGCTTGAACTGCAGGGCCTGGAAGTCGGCCAGCCGCTTCCCGAACTGCTGGCGCTCCAGCATGTAGGCCTGGGCGGTGTCCAGGGCGAAGGCGGCGCCGCCCAGCGAGCAGGAGGCGATGTTCAGCCGACCGCCGTCCAGCCCCATCATGGCGAAGCGGAAGCCCTCCCCTTCGCCGCCGATGCGGTTTTCCGCCGACACCCGGACGTTGTCGAAATTGACCTGGGCGGTGGGCTGAGCGTTCCAGCCCATCTTCTTCTCCTGGCCTCCGAAGGAGAGCCCCTCCATCCCCTTCTCGACCACGAAGGCCGACACGCCCTTGGCGCCGGCCTCCCCCGTGCGCGCCATGACAACATAGACGTCCGAGACTCCGGCGCCGGAGATGAAAGCCTTGCCCCCGTTCAGCACATAGTGGTCGCCTTCCAGCCGCGCCGTCGTACGCATCGCCGCCGCATCGGAGCCGGAGCCGGGCTCGGTCAGGCAGTAGGAGGCGATCAGCTCCATGCTGGTCAGGCGCGGCAGGTAGCGCTTGCGCAGATCCTCCGAGCCGAAGCGGTCGATCATCCACGAGGCCATGTTGTGGATGGTGAGATAGGCCGCCGTGGCCACGTCGCCGTAGGACAGGGCCTCGAAGACGATGGAGGCGTCGAGCCGGGTCAGGGCCGATCCGCCCACATCCTCGGAGATGTAGACGCCTGCGAAGCCGAGCTCGGCGGCCTTGCGCAGGGTCTCGACCGGGAAGTGCTTCTCCTCGTCCCAGCGGGCGGAATGGGGCGCAAGCTCGGCGGCGGCGAATGCCCGAGCGGCGTCCTGGATGGCCTGTTGATCGTCGGTGAGATTGAAGTCCATGGGGCTTTCGAGGCGGGAAAAAATTGCGCGACTTGAGCAAGTCGCCGCGCTGGCGCACCCTGTCAACGACGCGGAGCCGCCTGGCGGCGCCTTTTCCGGGGGGAATTGGATGGCGAATTCGGCGATCGGCGCGCGGGCGGAAGAGCCTGCGCGGAACCTTGCCCTCATCAACTATGCGCTCTTGTTCTCGTCGATCTTCTTCGCCGGGGTGACGGCCCTGATCGCCGTGGTCATCGCCTATTCGCAGCGCGACGACGCCCCACCGACGCTGCGCTCGCACCACGATTTCCAGATCCGGATCTTCTGGATCGCATTCGGCCTGACCGTGGCGGCGGGCCTGTCGATCCTGGGGGCGGCTATCGGGGTGGTGGCCGAGCTCCTGGAGGTGACCCGCCTGCACGGCTGGAATGGATGGGGTGAAGTGCGGGTGGAGCTTTCGCGGCTGTCGCTAGGCCCGTTCACGGTGCTGGCGGCGGTGCTCGCCGGAGCCTTCTGGTTCCTGACCTGCCTGTGGCTGGCCGCCGCGCCGCTGTTGGGCTTCATCAGGCTTGCGTCGGCGCAGGGGATGGGTCACAGCGCCCGGCTATGAGCCAAGCCCCCCTCGCCGCCTATCCCGCCCTGCGCCTGCGCCGCCTGCGCCAGGCCGACTGGACCCGCCGCCTGGTGCGCGAAAGCGTGCTGACGCCGGCCGACCTGATCTGGTCCATGGTGGTGCACGAGGGCGAGGGCGAGGTTCCAGTGGCCTCCATGCCCGGCGTCGCCCGCCTCTCGGTGAAGGAGGCCGCCAAGGCGGCGAAAGAAGCCAAGGCCTTGGGCGTCCCCGCCATCGCGGTCTTTCCGCATATCGACGGCGCCAAGAAGGACGCCGACGGCAGCCTGGCCCACGATCCCAACGGCCTGATCGCCAACGCCGTCAAAGCGATGAAGGATGCGGCGCCCGAGGTGGGGATCATGTGCGACGTGGCGCTGGACCCCTTCACCGACCACGGCCATGACGGCCTGATCGAAGGGGGCAAGATCCTGAACGACGCCACCATCGAGCGCCTGATCGAGCAGGGCCTGATGCAGGCCAAGGCCGGCGCCGACATCCTGGCGCCCTCCGACATGATGGACGGCCGCGTCGGCGCCCTGCGCGCCGCGCTCGAAGGCGCGGGCCTGCAGGACACCATGATCATGTCCTATGCGGCCAAGTACGCCTCGGCCTTCTACGGCCCCTACCGCGACGCCATCGGCTCCGGAAAGCTGGGGACCGGGTCGGTGGACAATCCGGGCGACAAGAAGACCTACCAGATGGACCCGGCCAATTCCGACGAGGCCCTGCGGGAGGTGGCGCTGGACATCGCCGAGGGCGCCGACATGGTCATGGTCAAGCCGGGCATGCCCTATCTCGACATCGTCCAGCGGGTGGTCCAGGCCTTCGCCATGCCGACCTTCGCCTTCCAGGTCTCGGGCGAGTACGCCATGCTGATGGCGGCGGCCCGGAACGGCTGGCTCGACGAGGAGCGCGCGATCCTGGAAAGCTTGGCCGCCTTCAAGCGCGCCGGCTGCGCCGGGATCATCACCTATTTCGCCCCCCGCGCGGCGCGCCTGCTGGGCGCGTGAGCCGCGTCATCGAGATCGTCGCCGGCGTGATCCGCGACACCGGCGGGCGCGTGCTGACCGTCCGCAAGCGCGGTACGGCGGCCTTCATGCTGCCGGGCGGCAAGCGCGAACCGGGGGAATCCGATCTGGAGACCTTGGCCCGGGAGCTGCGCGAGGAACTGGGCTGCGAGCTTTCCAGCGCGACGCACCTCGGGACCTTCGATGCGCCCGCGGCCAACGAGGCGGGCGCGCGGGTCTATGGGGCGATCTATCTGGCCTACATCGCCGGCGAACTCGCCGTCCGCGCCGAGATCGAGGAGTTGATGTGGCTCGATCCCGACGGCGCCGCGCCTGCGCCGCTGGCGCCGCTACTTGAAACTCAGGTTCTGCCCCGACTGCGTCATGGCCACTCCTCGGTGGCGTAGCGCGCAAACCCCGGGCGGTCGGCCAAGCGCTCCAGATAGACGTGCACCAGCGGCAGGTCGGCGTGAGCCATGGGCGTCATGCGCCAGCGGTGCGCCGAGAGACCGGTCCCGACATCCGCGACCGTGAAGCTATCCCCGGCCACATAGGCCCCCGTTTCCGCCAGCCTCGAGTTTAGAATCGCCATCGCCCTGTTCCATGCGGCGACGCTCTCGGCGAGTCGGACGGGGTCGGGCGTCTTCGGCTCGCCACGCGCCAGGGCGGGAAATGCATAACGCCAGGCGCCGTTAAGTTCGGTCGCCTGCCAGTCCATCCACATCTCGACCCGCGCCCGCGCCGCCGGATCGGCTGGAAGCAGATCCTGACGACCTGCCTTGGCCGCCAGATAGCGGCAGATGGTGTTGGATTCCCAGAGAACGACGTCCGCGTCGACGATGACTGGAACCAGCCCGTTGGGGTTCAGGCGCAGGAAGTCCGGCGAGCTCAGGCTGGCGTCCGGCCAGCCCCAGCGATCCTCGTGAACGAACGGCGCGTCCGCCTCCACGGCGGCCCAGAGCGCCTTGCGGACATTGATCGACCGCGTCCGGCCCAGGATCCTCAGCATGGTCAGGGCTCCAGCCGCGCCACCAGGCTGGAGGTGTCCCAGCGGCTTCCGCCCAGCGCCTGGACCTCAGCGTAGAAGCCGTCCACCAGGGCGGTCATGTCGAGTTTGGCGCCGTTGGCGGCGGCCTCGTCCAGCACCAGGCCCAGGTCCTTGCGCATCCAGTCGACCGCGAAGCCAAAGTCGAACCTGCCTTCGCTCATGGTCTTCCAGCGGTTGTCCATCTGCCAGGACTGGGCCGCGCCCTTGGAGATCGCCTCGTAGACCTCCAGCGGGTCGAGGCCCGCGCGCTTGGCGAAGTGCAGGCCTTCGGCGAGGCCCTGGACCACGCCGGCGATGCATATCTGATTGACCATCTTGGTCAGCTGGCCCGCGCCCGGCCCACCCATGCGGCGCACGGCCTTGGCGAAGGCCGCGATGACCGGCTCGGCGCGGGCGAAGGCCGTCTCGTCGCCGCCGCACATGACGGTGAGCTGGCCCTTCTCGGCGCCGGCCTGACCACCGGAGACCGGCGCGTCCACGAACCAGCGGCCGGACCTTGCCGCAAGCTCGGCCATCTCACGCGCAACCTTCGCGGAAGTCGTTGTGTGATCGACCACGATTCCGCCTGGGGCCATGGCCGGCAGGGCCAGGCCCGTGACCTGGCGGACGTCGTCGTCGTTTCCCACGCAGAGGAAGACGATCTCCGCGCCGTCGGCCGCCTCGGCGACGGTGGCGGCGGCGCGGCCGCCATGGGCGGCGGCCCAGCGCTGCGCCTTCTCCGGGCTGCGGTTGAAGACGCTGACCTCGTGACCGGCGCGGGCCAGATGCCCGGCCATGGGAAAGCCCATCACCCCCAGACCCGCGAATGCGACCTTCATGCCGGCTCCTTCCAACTCAACGTCATCTTAACGGCCCTGGGCCACGGTGCCCCGGACATCAACCTTAATGGGACAGCCGCCATGGCGATGGGCGAAGCCCCCATCCTGATCAAGAAGGTCAAGAAGGGCCACGGCCACGCGCATCACGGCGGCGCATGGAAGGTGGCCTATGCGGACTTCGTGACCGCGATGATGGCCTTCTTCCTGCTGATGTGGCTGATCAATACGACGAGTCCCGAGCAGAAGCGCGGCATCGCCGACTATTTCGCCCCGGCCAGCGTTTCGGAGACCACCTCCGGCTCCGGCGGCATCCTCGGCGGCACGGCGCTGGGCGAGGACGGGGCCAAGGGCTCCGGCTCCATGGCGATCATCGAGGAGATGGCGCCCGAGGCGAAGAACCAGAACGACGGCAACCAGACCGATGCGGCCAAGGAGGTCGCCCCCGAGGCCTCCACCGAGGCCTTGCGCGAAGCCCTGATGAAACGCGAGCAGGCTTCTTTCGCCTCCGCCGCCCAGGCCCTGCGCCAGGCGCTGCAGGACATGCCGGAGCTTGCGGAGCTGTCGAAGAACATCCTGATCGACCAGACGCCGGAGGGCCTGCGCATCCAGCTGGTGGACCAGGAGGGCCGCTCCATGTTCGCCGAGGGTCGGGCCGAACCCAACGACCGCGCCAAGCTCCTGCTGCGGGCCATCGCGCGCACCATCAATCAGTTGCCGAATCGGATCTCGATCTCGGGTCACACCAATCTCAGCCGCAACGGGGTCCGGGCCGACACCGACTGGGCGCTCTCCTCGGCCCGCGCCGACGCCTCGCGCAAGGTCCTGCAATCGACGGGCGTGGACGCCGACCGCGTCTACCAGGTTTCGGGCAAGGCCAGCTCCGAACCTCTCTATCCGGACGATCCGACGCTCGCGGGCAACCGCCGCATCACCATCGTCCTGCTGCGGGAAGCGCCCGTGCTGCCTCCCGACCATGGGCTTTAGAACCGGAGCGCTCCTGTGGCGTTTCGCGGCTTGCGAACTGGCCCGCCATGCCGCCTAATCGGCTATAGGCGCAGTGGTACGAAAGCGATCGCAAGTCCGTGACGCAGCACTTTCCGACGCGACAGCTCAGGTTCTTCCTGACCGCGCCTGCGCCCTGCCCGTACCTGCCGGAGCGATATGAGCGGAAGGTGTTCGCGCACCTGCCCCTCTCGGACGGCGCGAGCGTGAACGACAGCCTCACCCAGGTGGGCTTCAGGCGCTCTCAGAACATCGCCTACCGGCCGGCCTGCGAGGCCTGCTCGGCCTGTGTTTCGGCGCGGATCCCGGCGCGAGACTACGTCTTCTCCCGCTACGAGCGGCGGGTGCTGAACCGCAACCCCGACATCGAACGCCATCTGGTGGAGGCCGAGGCGACCATGGAGCAGTTCGACCTGCTCCGCCGCTATCTCCATAGCCGCCACGCCGACGGCGGCATGGCCGAGATGACCTGGCCCGATTACGTCGCCATGGTCGAGGACACTGCGGTCCGCACCCACATCATCGAATACCGCCTGGCCTCGCGCGACGGCGGCCCAGGCGACCTGATCGCCTGCGCCCTCGTCGACCTGATGAGCGACGGCCTATCGCTGGTCTATTCCTTCTACGACCCGACCCTGGGGCGCCGCAGCCTGGGGTCGTTCATGATCCTGGACCACGTGGTGCAGGCCTGCCTGACCGAAATCCCCTACGTCTATCTGGGCTACTGGGTGCGCGGCTCGGAGAAGATGGACTACAAGGCGCGCTTCTCGCCCATCGAGATCCTCCGGCCGGAGGGCTGGGCCTTGATGTCGGCGCGCGACCGGCCGCCTCCAATCCGGTCCTGACCATACCGCGCCGTTGACAGCCGCAGCCTGCGGCCGTCTCATGACCTCGAAGGGAGCCTGGAGAGCTGCCCGGGAGGTCCGCCATGAACGCCCCGCTCGACGTCTTCCGCGATGAGGCCCGCGCCTGGCTGGCCGAGAATTTCCCACCCTCGCTGAAGGGCCGCGGCGCGATCATGTCGGCCGAGGCGCCAGTCGCCGAGGACGGCGACTACAAGCTCTGGAAGGCGCGGATGGGTGAGAAGGGCTGGGGCGTCCCCACCTGGCCCAAGGCCTATGGCGGCGGCGGACTTAACCCTCGTGAGGCCAAGATCCTGCGCGAGGAGATGGCCGCCCTCGGCGCCTGGAACCCCATCGGCGGCATGGGCGTGATGATGTTCGGGCCGACCTTGCTCGAATACGGAACCGAAGAGCAGAAGCAGCGCCACATCCCGCCCATCGTCCGCGGCGAGCTGCGCTGGTGCCAGGGCTATTCGGAGCCGGGCGCGGGCTCGGACCTCGCCTCGCTGCAGACGCGCGCCGAGGACAAGGGCGACCACTTCCTGGTCAACGGACAGAAGATCTGGACCTCCGGCGCGCAATACGCCGACTGGTGCTTCTGCCTGACCCGCACCGACCCGACCAAGAAGCACGAGGGCATCTCGTTCCTGCTGATCGACATGCGTTCGCCGGGCGTGGAGGTTCGGCCGATCCGGCTGATCTCCGGATCTTCGCCCTTCTGCGAGACCTTCTTCACCGACGTGAAGGTGCCGAAGGAGAACCTGGTCGGCCCGCTGAACGGCGGCTGGACAGTGGGAAAGCGCCTGCTGCAGCACGAGCGCAACGGGCTTTCGGGCGGGACCGGCGGCCCGGCGCGGACCAATCCGGCCGCCCTGCGCAAGGCGGCGCTCGACTACATCGGGCGCGAGGAGGACGGGACGCTGGCCGACGAGGACTTCCGCACCCGCCTGATCCAGCAGGAAATGGACGTGCGCGCCTACGCGCTCACCCAGGCTCGCGTCGCGGAGGATGCGCGGAGCCAGAACGGCCCCAGCGCGGCGACCTCGATCATGAAGAACGCCGCCTCCCGCAACAACACCGACCATTGCGAGATGGTGGTGGAGGCTCTGGGCCTGAACGGCCTGGGCTGGGACGGCGACGAGTTCACGCAAGAGGAGCTGGCGGCGGGGCGCGCCTACCTGCGGATCAAGTCGTCCACCATCGCCGGCGGCTCCTACGAGATCCAGAACAACATCATCGCCAAGCGCATCCTGGGCCTGCCGGACCCGAACCGGCACACCTACTGAGATCGTCAACAGGCCCCGCGCGGCCATCCCCAGGGACTGCGGGGGCCCGCGTCGACCGGCGGCCTCCAGCTTGATAGACTGGGTGCGTGGTAAACGGCCCCGGACGAGACGTATGACGCGCCAGCTTCGCCTGCAGCTCAGGCGGCCCGTCTCCTACGCGCTCGACGATTTTGTCCGCGGCCCTTCGAACAGCCAGGCCATCGCCTTGCTGGAGGCTTGGCCCCGCTGGCATGGCGGCGTGCTGACCCTGGTGGGGCCGCCCGGCGTCGGCAAGACCCACCTGGCGCGCCACTGGGCCGAGCAGGCGGGCGCCGCGATCCTTGCTCGCGAAAACCCGGACATCGAGGCCGCCGCCGGCCGGCCGGTGCTGGTGGAGGACGTGGACGCGGGCATCCAGGCCGAGGCCCTCTTCCACCTGATCAATATGGCCGGGCGCGAGGGCGGCGGCCTCTTGATGACCGCCCGGACCGCACCGGCCGCCTGGCCCGCCGACCTGCCCGACCTGCGTTCGCGACTCAACGCCTTGCCGGTCGCCCTGATCGAGGAGCCGGACGACGAGGTCCTGGAAGGCGTGTTGAGAAAATTCTTCCGCGAGCGGAGCATTCGGCCGCCCCGGGAGGTTTTCTCCTATCTCCTGCGACGCATGGAGCGGTCCATCCCCTATGCCCGCGAGATCGTCAAACGTCTGGACGAGACCGCCGACGACGAGCAGCGGCCGATTTCCCGCGCCCTGGCGCGGCAGATTCTTGAAGACGAGTCCGAGAATCTTGACCTTTTCGAGTGAAGACTTGCGGCCCATCTCGGCTTGGTCGAGAAACGACCCATGCCCCCGGACGCTGCAATGACCTATTCCGCCCCCGCCTCCCGGCGGACCGACGTCGCCGATACCCCCTTGGCGCTGGACGCCGATCTGGCGCGCTCTCCCGACCGCTTCTTCAACCGCGAGATCTCCTGGCTCGCCTTCAACGAACGCGTGCTGGACGAAAGCCGCAATCCGCGCCACCCGCTGCTGGAGCGCCTGCGGTTCCTCTCGATCTCCGCCAACAACCTCGACGAATTCTACATGGTCCGGGTGGCCGGCCTGAAGGCCCAGGCCCGCGAGGGCGTGCGGGTGGTCTCGCAGGACGGCCTGACGCCGGCCCAGCAGCTGGTCCGCGTCAACGCCCAGGCCGCCGAACTGATGAAGGACCAGCAGACCCGCTGGCGCGAACTGCGGCGCGAGCTGGCCGAGGAGGGCCTCGCCCTGGTCGGCGCCGACCAGGTCGCTCCCGCCGAAAAGCAGGCGCTGGAGGAGGTCTTCCTAAGCCGCGTCTTTCCGGTTCTGACGCCGCTTGCCATCGACCCGGCCCATCCCTTCCCCTTCATTCCCAACCTCGCCTTCTCCATCGTGCTGAAGGCGAAGCGGCGCCTGGACGGGCGGCTGATGTACGCCCTGGTGCCGATCCCGGCCCAGGTGGCGAGGTTCTGGGAGCTGCCCTCCCCCGGCGGCGGACGCCGCAAGCGACCCGATCGGCGCTTCATCAGCCTGGAGAGCATGACGGCGCTCTTCCTCGACCACCTGTTTCCCGACTCCGACGTGGAAATCCGCGGCGTCTTCCGTCTGATCCGGGATTCCGACGTGGAGATCGAGGAGGAGGCCGAAGACCTGGTGCGCGAGTTCGAGGCGCGGTTGAAGCAGCGCCGGCTGGGCTCGGTGGTCCGCGTCGAGATCGAGGCCGACATGCCCGAGGAGTTGCGCGGCTTCATCTGCGAGAACCTCCACGCCAAGCAGGAAGACATCATCCTGATCGACGGGTTGCTGGGCCTGGACGAACTCTCGCAGCTGATCCCCTCCGACCGGCCGGACTTGAAGTTCAAGCCGTTCCAGCCGCGCTTCCCCGAACGCATCCGCGACCACGGCGGCGACTGCTTCGCCGCGATCCGCGACAAGGACATCCTGGTCCACCACCCGTTCGAGAGCTTCGACGTGGTGGTGCAGTTCCTGCGCCAGGCGGCGCGCGACCCGAACGTGCTGGCGATCAAACAGACGCTCTATCGCACCTCGCAGGATTCCCCCATCGTCGCGGCCCTGATCGAGGCCGCCGAAACCGGCAAGAACGTCACCGCCCTTGTGGAGATCAAGGCCCGGTTCGACGAGGAGGCGAACCTGAAATGGGCGCGCGACCTGGAGCGCGCCGGCGTGCACGTGGTCTTCGGCTTCGTGGAGTACAAGACCCACGCCAAGCTCTCGATCGTGGTGCGCAAGGAGGGGGACGCGCTGCGCACCTACTGCCACTTCGGCACCGGCAACTACCACCCGCTGACGGCGCGGATCTATACCGACCTGTCGCTGTTCACGGTCGATCCGGCGCTGGCCCGCGACAGCGCCCGCCTGTTCAACTTCATCACCGGCTACGCCCGGCCCGAGCGGCTGGAGAAGCTCTCCTTCTCGCCGGTCACCATGAAGGAGGACCTGCTGACCCTGATCGGGCGGGAAGTGGAGAACGCCCGCGCCGGCAAGCCCGCCGCCATCTGGGCCAAGCTGAATGCCCTGGTCGACCCGGTGGTGATCGATGCGCTCTACGCCGCCTCCCAGGCCGGCGTGCCCATCGACCTGGTAATCCGCGGCATCTGCTGCCTGCGCCCCGGCGTGCCGGGCCTCTCGGACAATATCCGGGTCAAGTCCATCGTCGGCCGCTTCCTGGAGCACTCGCGGATCGTCGCCTTCGCCAACGGCAAGCCGATGCCCTCGCCCGAGGCGCGTGTGTTCATCTCGTCGGCCGACTGGATGCCGCGCAATCTCGACCGCCGGGTCGAGTGCCTCACGCCGGTGGAGAACCCGACCGTGCACCAGCAGGTCCTGCAGCAGATCATGGTCGCCAACCTGAAGGACGAAGCCCAGAGCTGGACCCTCGACGGCGAGGGGCGCTATAGGCGGGACCCGTCATGGAACGACCCGGCCGCGTTCTCCGCGCACGAGTACTTCATGACCAATCCCAGCCTTTCGGGCCGTGGACAGAAGGTGAAGGACATGCCGCGCGCGATCGATCATGTGGCCACGCGCGGTTAGCGAGCCGGCCCCGACAGCGGCGGCGGCGGCGGGCCGCCAGGCGGCGGTGATCGACGTCGGATCGAACTCCGTCCGCCTCGTCATCTATCGGCTGGAAGGCCGGGCGATCTGGACCGTCTTCAACGAAAAGGCCCTGGCCGGGCTTGGCCGCGACCTGCCGTCGGCCGGCCGGCTCTCGCCCGACGGCGTCGAGGTGGCGATCACCGCGCTTCGGCGGTTCCGGGCGGTGCTCGACGAGTGGGACGCCGCCGAAGTCATGACGGTCGGCACGGCGGCCGTGCGCGAAGCCCGGGACGGCCCGGACTTCATCGCCCGCATCCAGGCCGAGACGGGCCTGCGCCTGCGGGTGCTCTCGGGCGCGGAAGAGGCGCGCTATGCGGCGCTGGGCGTGCGCGCCGGCCAGCCGGACGCCCGCGGCGTGGCCGGCGACCTGGGCGGGTCGAGCCTTGAGCTGGTGCATCTCGACGCCGACATGCCCTCCGGAATCACCCTGCCGCTCGGCCCCTTCGCCCTGGGCGCCCCGCGGCCGCTGGAGGCCGACCGGGTGCGCAGGATCGTGGCTGAGCGTCTCGACGACGCGGCCCTGCGATTCCGCACGCGGGAGTTCCACGCCGTCGGCGGCGCCTGGCGCAACCTCGCCCTCCTGCACATGGAGATGGCCGACTATCCCCTGCGGGTGGCCCATCAGTACGAGATGAGCCGGTCGGACGCCCTGGACGTGGCCCGCTTCGTCGCCCGCCAGTCGCGCGCCTCGCTGGAGCGGATGGTGGGCCTGTCCAAGAAGCGTTTCGACACCCTGCCCTATTCGGCCCTGGTGCTGGACGCCCTGATCGAGCGGCTGGGCGTGGAGCATATCGTCATCTCCGCCTACGGCCTGCGGGAGGGCTTGCTGCTGGATTCCATGCCGCCGGGCGTGCGCGGCCAGGATCCGCTGATCGAAGGTTTCGAGGCGCTTTCGCAGGTCCGCGGCCTGTCGCCCGACCTGGGCGCGGCGCTAGAGGCGTGGGTGGGACCCGCGCTCGGCAAGCTGCCGCCGGTGTTCGGCGCGCGTGAGCCGGCGCTGACGGCGGCCGCCTGCCGCATCGCCGACCTGGGCGCGCGGCTGCATCCGGACCATCGCGGCGAACTCACCTTCGAGATCATCCTGCGCGCGCCGGTGGCCGGCATGAGCCATGCGGAGCGCGCCTTCCTGGCCTGCGCCGGCTTCGCCCGGCACAATTCGTCCTCCAACCTGCCCCAGGCGGCGACCATCGCCCGCCTGCTGACGCCGGAGCGCCGGCAGCGCGCACGGGCCCTCGGGGCGGCCATCCGCCTGGGCTGCGACCTCTCCGGCCGCAACGCCGGCCTGCTGCGCCACGCGAGACTGGAGATCGAGGGCGACACCCTGGCCCTCGACGCCGAGGGCCGCTGGCGCGACATGCTGCTGGGCGAGCAGACCGCCAAGCGGGCCCAGACCCTGGCCCAGGCCCTGCGCCTGAAGCTCCGGCTGGGCTGAGTTCGGGCCTATCGCTGGGCGTAGGCCCGCTTTCTGGTCTTCTTCGCCTGCTTTTCGTTCAGGGGATCGGAGATGCAGGCGACGCGGACGCGGCGGTTCAGGGCGGCGCGCTCGTCGTCGCGCGCGGCGCTCATGGCCAGAGAAGCCGCCGTACCCGCCAAGGGCGCCATGAGGTTGCCGACGAAACCCACCACCCCGCGGGTCGCCTCCTGGTCATCGTAGCGGGCGACCGCCTTCCGCGCCGCCACGCACCGGGAGGACGTCCACTTTCGATCGGTGGTGTCGAGATTCAGCACCGTCTGCTTGGGCGAGCTCACACACCCGCCAAGCCCCACCGCTGCGGCGACGAGCGCCACGACAAACACCCTCATGCGAACCTCCGGCGTGCCGGAGAAGCCAACACCGGAGGCCCGCGAGGGTTCCGCAAGCTCGGCGGCGCCCCTATGGTCGCGGCCCCGACGACCTGGACCCGGCCCGCATGAGTTCCCGTCTCGCCCTCTATCATCCCTCCGGACAGCTGGGCCTCGGGAACAACGTCTTCGGCAAGGACGTGGCCAACCTCGACCTGTTCCGCGCCCTGGCGCGCCACGGAGGGTTCGAACAGGTCGACCTGCTGGTCCCCGATCCCCTCCCGCCCAGCCAGTTGGCCCAGGGACTGCTCGGTGAGGCTTCCGGCGGAACGCGGTTGGCCTCGCACGGCCTGTTGGACATGGGCGCGGCGGCGGCGGCCGGCGCCCTGCTGCGCGGCCTGCCGGACATTTCCGACCTGGCCTGGATGCGGCGGCGAGTGGCCGGCGACCGCGCCTACAGCCTGCTCGGCCTGATCCACACCATCGCCCCGCCGATCACCCGCCAGACCATCGCCGCCACGGCGCTGGCGCCCACCCAGCCCTGGGACGCCCTGATCTGCACCTCGCCCTCGGTGCGCGAGGCGCTGGCGCGCATGTTCGAGGAACAGGCCGATTACCTGGCCGAGCGCGCCGGCGGCGGGCGGCTGCCGACGCCAAACCTGCCGCTCGTGCCGCTGGGCGTGGACGGAGCGCACTTCGCGGCCCAGGCGGACCGACCGCAGGCGCGGCGGGCGCTGCGCGAGGAGCTGGGGCTCGCCGAGACCGACGTGCTGGTGATCTGGGTGGGACGGCTCTCCTTCTTCGAGAAGGCCTTCCCCCAAGCCATGTTCCGCGCCGTCGAGGAAGCCGCCCGAGAGAGCGGCGCACGCGTGCATTTCGCCCTGGCCGGGTGGTTCCCGAACCCCGAGGTGCATCGCCCGCTCTACGAGGCCGCCGCCCAGGCCTACGCACCCTCGGTTCCCGTACATTTCATCGACGGCAACGACCGGAGCCGCCTGGCCGATCTGTGGGCCGCCGCGGACGTCTTCCTCTCTCTGGTGGACAATATCCAGGAGACCTTCGGCATCACGCCGCTGGAAGCCATGGCCTCCGGCCTGCCGGTGGTGGTCAGCGACTGGGACGGCTATCGCTTCACTGTCCGGGACGGGCGGGAAGGCTTCCTGATCCCCACCCTGGGCGGGCCGCTGAACGGCGCCGGACGGGCGATCGCGGCGGCCCACGTCCTGCAGGTGCAGAGCTATCAGACCTATGTGGGCGCGGTCGCCCAGCACACCGCCGTGCATGTGGGCCGCGCGGCCCAGGCGTTGGGCGCCCTGGCCGCCGACCCGGATCTGCGCCGACGCATGGGGGCGGCCGGGCGCGAGCGCATCCGCACCACATTCGACTGGCCGGTCGTCGCCCGCCAGGTGCGCGAACTGGTGGACGAGCTGGCCGCGATCCGCAAGGCGGCGGCCGAGCCCTCGCGCCGGCACATGTTCAACCCCGTGAAGGGCGATCCCTTCCGGGACTTTGCAGGCTTCGCCAGCCAGGTGCTGCGGGCCGAGACGGTGGTGTCGGTCCGGGACGGCGCCGGGGTGGCGGATCTGGAGCGGGCGGCGGGCCTCGCCCTCGACCGGTTCGGCGACGGCTGGCGGCTGGCCGACGCCGAGACCCGGACGATGGTGGATCGCCTCGCTGCGGAAGGCCCCCTGGCGGTCCGCGCGCTCTGTGAGGCCCTGCCGGCCGAACGCCGCCGCGCCGCCGAACTCACCCTTGCCTGGCTGGCCAAGCTCGGCGTGCTGGACTGGGCTGAAAGCGCATAGCAAGAGGGCGACGCACCGGTCGCCCGCCGCGTCGCCCTCTCATCCAGACCCGAAGGCCTGCGCCGTTTGAGACCTTCGACGTTTCAGGCGGACGGGGTCGCCCCCGCATGCTGTCTACGTCTCCGGCGCCGTCGGCCGGCGCGGGTCGCCCCGCCCCCGCCTGGGGCCTTCCGCGCCGTGGGCGTTCCGGTTTCCCGGTCCGCCGCCGCCGCGTCGCTCTCGGCAAGGGAAGGCTCGCCCAGGATGGCGCGGACGGCAAGCGCGCGACCCCCCCCGGCTGTTGGCCGGGTGGTGGACAAGCTGTGCAGAACTTGTGGAGCGCCGCCGCAACCGCTTGGCGACCAAGGCGCGCCGGGCTTTCCCCAGAAACCGCCGCTCAGTCGGCCCGCACCAGCAGGAAGGTGGCGTCGTCCCGGCCGCCGCGGGCCTCGACCAGCTCCAGCAGCCGGTCGGCGGCCGCCTGAAGCTCGAAGGCGGCGAGCGTTTCGCCGATTTCCACGTCCGGCACAAGCCCCGTCAGCCCGTCCGAACAGAGCAGCAGGATGTCGCCACGGCGCAGGTCGCCATGGGTTTCGCCGAGTTCAAGCCCGTCGGAGGCGCCCACCGCCCGGGTGATGACGTTGGAGATCCGGGCCTTGCCGGCGTCGCGCTCGTCCAGCGCCCCGCCGTCGATCAGCTCCTGGACCAGGCTGTGATCGTGGGTCAGCCGCATCAGGAGCTCGCCACGCTGCAGATAGGCGCGGCTGTCGCCGGCCCAGACGCAGGCGTAGTGATCCTCGTGCACGGCGAGCGCGACGACGGTGGAGCCGACCACCGCGCCTTCGCCCAGGGCCGCAGCCTGGGCGCGCAGGACCGCATTGGCCCCGACCAGCCGCTCGCGCATCTCGCGCAGGAGGGCGTAGCCGGAGAGCTGCGGGCGCACCTGGCGCAAGGCCTCCACAACCGCGCCGCTGGCCGCCTCGCCCGCCCGGTGGCCGCCCATGCCGTCGGCCACCGCCCACAAGCCCACCTGCGGTCGCGCCAGATAGGCGTCCTCGTTGTGGTCGCGGCCCGATCCGGCGCGGGTGCGGGCGAGCGTCGTGAAGCTCAGCGGCCGACGCGCCGCGGCCTGGCTCATGCGCGGGTGCTCATCGCGTCCAGCTCCTGCAGCTGGCGCTCATAGGCGTGGCGGAAGGCGCGGTTCGGCGGACTCTCCGGATCCTCCAGCGCCTTGAACTGCAGATCCTCGTGCAGCTTCGCATAGGCCGCGAAGGCCAGGGCCTCGCGGTTGCGAAGGAGTTGCTGCCCCTTGACCTGCGCCTGGGCGGCCTCCGGCGAGAGCGCCTCGAAGGTGGCGAGCACGGCGGCGCGCAGGCCGGCCATCGTGCAGAGCAGGTGCTTCTTGAGGTCCTCGAACGAGACCTTCACCGCCGCCGGCCCCGACAGGAAGCCCTCGCCCCGCGGCCGCAGCAGGTCGGCCGCCACCCGCTGGGCCGGCGCCCACTTGAAGGGGTTGTTGCCCTCGGCGCCGACGGTCGTGCGGTCCATGCGGTACTCGGCCTTCACCGAGGTGCGCTCGTCCATCAGGTCCGAGAGCCCCAGCACCATCTCCCGATAGACCGCGCCCAGGCGCCGCATCACCTCGACCGGATCCTCACCGGCGAACCCCGTCGCATCGATCCGCGCGCCGGCGCAGAAGGCGTCCAGCAGGGAGCCGTCGCTGGGCCGGCCGGCCCCTTCCGGCTCCGGCCAGTCCGCGCCCGCATCCGCTGCGGGCACGGGCCGCAGAACCGGCGCCTCAGGGCTGTCGAGGCCTTCGACCAGCAGCATGAAATCGCCGATCCGCAACACGTCGCCCGGAACGACCTCCACGGCCTCGCCGGGCGGCAGGCGCTCGCGCTCGGGCCCGCGCAGGACGCCGTTCGAGGAGGTGTCGCGAAGGGTGAGGCGGCCGCCGGCGAGCCGCAGCGTGCAGTGTGCGCGGCTGACCGCGCGGGTCTCGTCGGGAATGGACCAGCCGGTCCCGGGATCGCGCCCGATCACCAGCTCGCCCTCTTCGAGGCGGCGCTCGGCCAGGGGGTGGAACGGGTCGTCCTGCCGGAACAGGCGCAGGGTGACGGCGGCGAGCGGCGCGGCGCGGGCCGCCTGGGTCGAGGTCGGCACGGACGTCAGCTCCGGGTGGCGATCACCGTCCGCGCGCCGGCTTCGGCGTCGAGGATGCGCGTGCGTTCCACCGCCTCCATGGCGCGCTCGGCGGCCGCGGCGGCGGCGTGCAGGGTTTCGGGCGCGCGGAGCGGCTCCTCGGGCGTGGCCTCGTTCTCCAGCCGGTGCTGCACCATGCCCGCCAGTCGGTTGAAGCCGTCGAACAGTTCCCCGAACTCGTCGCGGCGATTGTGCGAGATGCGGAAGTCGAGCCGGCTCTGCGCAGCATCGGCCAGCGCGGCCTTCAGTCGCCGCACCGGCGCGGCCACATGATGGGCCGCGGCGTAGGCCACCGCGATCACCACGCCCAGCACCACCAGCGACAGGATCGTCATGAGCCCCAAGGAAAGGGCCAGCGCCGCCTCCAGCTCCTTCTTGGACAGCGTCATGTCCACCAGGCCGAAGTTGCGGCCGGCGTAGCGGATCGGGCGCACGAAGCGGAAGGCCCCCTCCCCGGTTTCGAGCTTCAGGGCGGTGACGGTCGCGTCCTCGCCCTCGCGCAGCAGGTCTTCGCCGCGCGGCGTCTCGTAGATCCGACCCAGGGTGGCGGTGTCGTCGGACGCGCGGATGAAGCCCTCGGAATCGACCACGGTGATGGCCCGGACGTTCTGGTCGGCGGCGGCGGCCTTCACGAAGGCCTCGACGGGCGCCCAGTCCCGCTCGCCGGGCGCGGCGGCGGCGTTCTCCACGGCGGCCAGGGCCGCATTGCTGGCTACGAAGGAGGTCATAGCCACGCCGGAGGTCAGCGCCATCTCCTGAAGCGCCTTCTCCTGGCGATCGAGGACCAGGGCCACGGCGGCGAAGAGGACCACCGAGGTGATGGTCGCCATGACCAGCGCCATGCGGGCCTGCAGCGGCAGGTTCCGGCGCCCCTGCGCGCCTTCGGCCATGACCGCGGCGTGGGCGGCCTGCTCGCGGCGCAGGGCGGCCGCCAGCTCCTCGCCGGTCGCGAAGCGCTTTTCCGGCTTCTTGGCCAGCAGCTTGCCGATGATGAACTCCAGCCCTCGCGGGCAGTCGGGAGCGAGTTCGGCGATGGGGCGCGGGTCGTTCTGGGTGATCTGCAGGGCGAGCGTGGCGGCGCTGGAGCCGGCGAAGGCCCGCTGGCCGGTGACCAGTTCGTAGAGCACCACGCCCGCCGAAAAGAGGTCCGAACGGCCGTCGAGCGCGCCGCCCAGGGCCTGTTCGGGGCTCATATAGCGGGGCGTTCCCAGGACCTGGCCGATCTGGGTCTTCAGGGTCTCGGCGTCGCCTTCGGCTTCCGCCACGCGGGCGATGCCGAAATCGAGGATCTTGATGCTGCGCCCGTCGGGGGCGAGCATGATGTTGGAGGGCTTGATGTCCCGATGGACCACGCCCAGCCCGTGGGCGTAGTTCAGCGCCTCGCCCAGCTGGGTCCCGACGGCGAGCACGCTCTCGACCGACAGCCGCTCGCGCTGCATCACCTGGTCGAGGGGCCGGCCCTCCAAGAGCTCCATGGCGATGTACGGATAGCCGTCCACCTCGCCGACGTCGTAGATGGTCACGATGTTCGGGTGCGAGAGGGCGCCGGCGGCGCGCGCCTCGCGCAGGAACCGCGCGGCATACTGCCGGTTCTGGCGGAACTCCGCCTTCAGCACCTTGATCGCCAGCACCCGATCGATGCCGGGATCATAGGCGCGATAGACGTCGGCCATAGCGCCTTCGCCTATGGCGGCCTGAACCTCGTAACGTCCGACCAGTTTGAGCATGCCCCGGCCCCTGCGACCTTCCGACGCAGCTTAAGAGTGTGAGGTTAAAGGAAAATTCGCAGGCGCAGCTTTTTCGCCTCAGCGGGCCGCATTCACCGTCTTCTGCACCCGCAGGGCCCGCTCCAGGTCCTTCTGGATGGCGGCGCTGGCGGGGTCGAGGCCTTGCGCCTGACGCAACAGCGAGACCGCGCGGTCGACGGCGCCTCGGTTCAGCTCCTCCAGGCCGCTGCGACGCAGGGCGGCGGCCCGGGCAGGATCGCCCCCCTGGGGCGCCGGCGCGGCGGCGTCCTTCGGCGCGGCCGCCACGGCCGGGCGCGGCGCTCCAGGGATCTGCAGGGTGCGCCCGACGGCCATCTGGGAGGGTGCGACGATGCCGTTGTAGCGAGCGAGCGCGTAGAACATCAGCGGATCACCCAGGAACCGCTGGGCGAGACCCGACATGGTGTCGCCGGAGCGCACCGTATAGGCGAAGTTCTTCTCCCCCAACAGGGCGCGGGGATCCCGGTCGATCTGGTCCAGCAGGCGCTTGGCGACGGCGTTGGACGGCTGCTGTTCGAGCAGGGCCTGGAGTTCGGCGCGCGCCTGGTCGGCTTCGCCCTTGTCCAGCAGGTCGACGGCCTTCTTCTGGCGCTCCATGGGGCCAAGGCCCGGGGTGGCGACGAAGGCCGGCGGCGTCGGCGCCTCCGGAGCGGCGCCGGCGACGGAGCCGGCGGCGACCGGCGGGGTCTTGGCCGTCTGGGCGCAGGCCGCCAGCGCCAGGGTCGCCAGGACGGCGGCCAGGATCCGGATGTTCATCCCGCTAATCTCCGCTTCAGGCTCTCGCGCGTGCGCCGGGCCGGCGAGGCCAGCCTTGCGAGCCATTCCGGATCACGCACGGTCCGAATGAAATCCGCGCCCTCCATCGGCCGGGCGAAGAAGTAGCCCTGGAACATCGAGCAGCCGAGCGCCCTCAGCGCCTCGACCTCGGCCTGGGTTTCGGTCCCCTCGGCCAGCACCTTGATGTCGAGGCCGCGCGCCAGTTCGACCAGGGCGCGGCAGATGGCCTGGCTGTCGCGGCGCTCGTCGACCTTGGTCACGAACTCGCGGTCGATCTTGAGCTTCGAGAACGGCAGGTTCTTCAGATAGCTGAGGCTGGAATAGCCGGCGCCGAAATCGTCGATGGCCACGGAGAGGCCGAGGTCGCGCAGTTCCTCCACCTGCCGGCGTGTACGGTCGGCGTCTTCCATGGCGGCGGTTTCGGTGAGCTCCACCTCCAGGGCGGCGGGCGCCAGACGATGGCGCTCCAGAGTCCGCACGATGATGGTGTTGAGCGCCGGATCGCGGAACTGACGGGCCGAGAGGTTCACCGCCACCTTCAGGCCCAGGAGGCCCTCCTCCTCCCAGGCGCGCGCTTCGCGGCAGGCGGCGTTCAGCACCCACAAGCCCACCTCGTCGATCAGGCCCGACTGCTCGAGCAGGGGGACGAATTCGGCCGGCGACACCATGCCGAGCTGCGGATGACGCCAGCGCAGCAGAGCCTCGGCGCCGACCACCGCGCCGGCGTCGAGGTCCACCACAGGCTGGAAATGCAGGAACAGCTGGTCGCGGGCGATGGCGTGGCGCAGGTCCTTCTCCAGGGAAAACCGCTCGCGGGCGGCCGCCTGGCTCTGAGCCGAGAAGAAGGCGAGTTTCCCGCCGCCGCTCTCGCCGGCCTTGGGCAGGGCGGCGAAGGCGCGGGTCAGCAGGGTGGGCGGATCGTCGCCGTCGTGCGGGAAAATGGCGGCGGCCAGGTCCACGTCGGGGGTCATGCGGGCTTCGCCCAGTTCCTGGGCGAGCACATAGCCCAGGGCCTGAAGCTCGCCGGCGGCCAGGTGCGGCGCCTCGGCCTGGCGCATCCAGAGAGCGAAACAGTCGCGGTCGACCTGAGCAATGGGATGGCCCGGTCGCGCCGCACCCTTCAGGCGCTCGGCGAAGGCCAGAAGCGCGACGTCCGCCGCGGCCTGGTCGAAGGCCGCCAGGCGGTCGTAGTCGGCGAAGCGGACCACGCCCAGCACGATGGCGCGGTCGCAGGCCTGGAGATCGGCCTCCAGGCCGGCGAGGAACGGCTCGCGCGTCGGCAGGCCGGTGATGGGATGACGATTGTTCAGACGGTGGCGCTGGGCCTCCAGCCGCTCGGCCAGGGCGCCCGCGTCGGCGAGGATGCGCCCGAGTTCGTCGTTGTAGCCGCTGGGCGGCCTCGCGGCCGCTTCGCCGTCGAGGCTGGCCCGCAGCGTCCGCCCGACGAGGCCCAAGGGCGCCAGCAGCCCCACGAGCAGCAGGAGCAGGAGCGCCGAGAGGCCGAGCAGGCTCCAGCCTGCACCTTGCGCCAGGCCGGCGCCGAAGGCCGCCGCACAGGCCGCGATGGCGAGTCCCACCACCTTGGCGCGGTAGCCGACCGGCAGGCGCGCCAAGGCGCCGTAGACCCCAAGCCCGACCATATGTCCGGCGCCGCCCCCCTGTGACATGCGGGCGCACTATGGCGGGCGGTTTCTACCGGCCGGTGAAGTTTCGTGGCTAACGGAAGGTGACCGCTGGAGCCTCAGTCGTCCTGAAGTTCAGGCGTCGCAGGCTCGGTGCGGCCGTCGGGGAAAACGTAGTAGGGAGCGTGGCCCGGCCCGATCACCACCGCTTCCGGGCCGTCTTCACCGCTGTAGCGCAAACGCGTCACGATGCTGTCGGCCGGCGGCCGATGGCCAGCCTCGCTCGAACCGCTCATCAATGGCGAGCCCCGAATACGTCCCTCGCAGAACAGGCTCCACCATTACAACCTTCCGCACAAGCAACCGACGCAAGAAAGCGCCGGGGCGGCGATCGCCCGCGTCGCCTACTCCGCCGCCGTTGCGCGCGGCGCCCGGCGCACCTCCACCACCCTGACGCGAGTCCCGTCGAGCACGAGGGCCAGTTCGCCCCGCTTGAGCTTCAGGGCGTCCTCGCCGAAGGCCTCCCGGCGCCAACCGGAGAGCGCCGGGGTCTTGGCGTGGTCGTCGTTGGCGATCTGCTCCAGATCGGAGACCGTGGCGATCAGCTTCGAGGCCACGCCCGCATCCTCGGCCCGCGCCTTCAACAGCACCTTCATGAGTTCCACCACCGCGCCGGCGGCCGGCGAAGCGGGCGTGCGGTTGCGCTCGATCACCGGGGCGTAGGCCTCCGGATCCTTCAGAGCCTCGCGCACGGCCGCCAGCAGATCCGGACCGAAACGCGAGCCGGCGAAACCCTTGGGCACCGAACGCAGGCGATCCAGCGCATCGGCGTCGGTCGGCGCCTGGGTGGCGATCTCGTCGATCGCATCATCCTTCAGGATTCGCCCGCGGGGCTGATCGCGCATCTGTGCGGTGCGCTCGCGCCAGGCGGCCACGGACTTGAAGATCGCCAGATACTTGGCCGTATGCCGGCGGGGCTTCAGCCGCTTCCAGGCGTTCTCCGGGTCGACGTCGTAATTGGCCGGATCGCAGAGGTCGCGCATCTCGTCCATCACCCAGGCGAGGCGGCCCTCCTTCTCCAGCCGCGCACGCAACTTCGGGTACAGCTCGGCCAGGTGAGTCACGTCCCCCAGGGCATAGGTGAGCTGGGCGTCGGTGAGCGGTCGGCGGGCCCAGTCGGTGAACCGCGAGCTCTTGTCGATCTCCACCTTCAGCATCTGGCGCACAATGGCGTCGTAGGCGATCTGCTCGCCGAAACCCGCCGCCATGCCTGCGATCTGGGTGTCGAACAGCGGCCGAGGCATGGCCTCGAGGTTGTTGAAGATCTCCACGTCCTGGCGCGCGGCGTGGAACACCTTTTCGATGCGCTCGTCGCGCAGCACCTGGAGGAAGGGTTCGAGATCGAGGCCGTCGGCCAGCGGATCGATCACCGCATGGGCGCCGGGCGCCGCGGCCTGGATCAGGCAAAGCTTTGGCCAATAGGTGGTTTCGCGCATGAACTCGGTGTCCACGGCGACGAAAGGCTTGCCATTCAGCTGGTCGCAGAACGCCTGGAGTTCGGCGGTGGTTGTAATCGGCGTCATCAAGTAGCTATACGCTCGCCCGACGCCGAGTCTGCAAGCGCCGGATGGCCGCATTCGGCGATTTTTCTAACTCACCCGGATCGCAAGGGCGTCTCATGACCGATCGACCGAACGGCCTCACCTACGCCCAGGCCGGCGTCGACATCGACGCCGGAAACGAGCTGATCGAGCGGATCAAGCCCTTCGCCAAGGCCACCCGCCGGCCGGGCGCGGAGGCGGCGCTCGGCGGCTTCGGCGCCCTCTTCGACCTGAAGGCGGCCGGCTATTCCGATCCCCTGCTGGTCACCACCACGGACGGCGTGGGCACCAAGCTGAAGATCGCCATCGAGACCGGCCGGCACGACACCGTCGGGATCGACCTGGTGGCCATGTGCGTCAACGACCTGCTCGCCCAAGGCGCCGAGCCCCTGCTGTTCCTCGACTACTTCGCCACCGGCAAGCTGAACGTCGACGAGGCGGCTCGCGTCATCGCCGGCATCGCCGAGGGCTGCAAGCAGGCGGGCGCAGCCCTGGTCGGCGGCGAGACCGCGGAAATGCCCGGCCTCTACGGCGAGGGCGACTACGACCTAGCCGGATTCTCCATCGGCGCCGTGGAGCGCGGGGCGGTGCTGCCGCGGCTGGACGACCAGCAGGCCGGGGACGTGCTGGTGGCGCTGGGCTCCAGCGGACCGCACTCCAACGGCTATTCCCTGGTCCGCCGCATCGTCGAGCGCTCCGGCCTGTCCTGGGACGCCCCGGCGCCGTTCGCCGAAGGCCGGAGCCTGGCCGAAGCCTTGATGGCCCCCACCAAGATCTACGTCAGAAGCGTGTTGCCGCAGATCAAGGCCGGTCGGATCAAGGGCCTGGCCCACATTACCGGCGGCGGCCTCGTCGAGAATCCGCCGCGCGCGATCGCCAAAGGCCTGGTCGCCCGGTTCGACTGGGACGCCTGGTCCCTGCCCCCGGTCTTCGCCTGGCTGCAGGAGGCGGGCGGCGTCGCCGAGAGCGAGATGCGGCGCACCTTCAACTGCGGCGTCGGGCTGGTGCTGATCGTGGCGCCGCAGGACCTGCCGGAGGTGCTGGACGGCCTGCTGGCGGCGGGCGAGGACGCCTTCGTCTGCGGCGAGCTCGCGGCCGCTTAAAGCCGCTGGGCTTCGGCCAGGCGATCGGTCAGCCACACCCGCGCCGGCGGCAGCGGCCGGTTCATCGGCCCGAAGACAAAGAGCTCCAGGAAGTGGGCGGTGATGTCGAGCCCCGCCTTCACGTCCCCGGATCGAAGCCCCCCCTGGGACGACAGCATGAAGGGCGGCAGCGGCAGGAGGCGGTCCCGGTAGGGCTCGCCGGCCTCGCGGCTGACGGCGCGGCCGGTCCGCGGGCTGACATAGATGAGGTCGTCGACAGCGCCGGTGGCGGCGCATTTCGACAGGTCGAGCCCGAAGCCCAGATCCTGCAACAGCCCCGCCTCGAACCGTACGAACACCGCCGGCCAGACATCGGGATGGGCCAGCGCCGCCGTCAGGGCCTCGAAGGCCAGGAAGGCGCCGGGATGCGGCTCCCGCTCGGGCAAGGCGGCGGCGGCCACCGCCGCGGCGGCCGAAAGTCCGGCGAGCGCCAGCGGATCGTCGAACAGCGCCGAGGGCCCCTCGCCCACCGGCTCAAGCGCAGCCGAACCCAGCTGATCGGAGACGCGCGCGCGATAGCGCAGGATCGCCCGCGCTCCCGGCTGCAGAAAGGGCCGCATGCGCCGCGACGCCCCGCCGGCCACGTGAGCGGCGTATTTGCCGTGCCCCGCCGTCAGGAGCTCGACGATGGCTCCGGTCTCGCCGTGGGCCCGCGCAGCCAGGACATAGGCGTCGTCCTCGAACTCCATCAGCCGCCCGCCGCGGCGGCCCTCTCGAACAGCGGCCGCCAGGCGGGCTCCACGGGCAGGCCGAAGGTCTCCACCAGCGTCGTCTCGATCTCGGCGGGCGCCAGTTCGCGGCGCTCCATGGTCCCGTCAGGGCGACGGATAGTCAGGCGGTTGTGCAGCAGGCCGAAGCGAGCCTCCGGCGTGGTCTTCGCGACCAGCAGGTTGTGCCGGAAATGCGAGCTTGGATGGGTCGAGGTGAACCAGTTGGGCAGCTCGTAGTCGACCTCGAGCTGCGGCTCCGGGCCGAGCTGATAGACCGGCTGCCAGACCTCGCCCAACTGCGCCTCGAGCAGCAGTTCGGGCCCGACGCGGCGGAACCGGAAGGCCTCGTGCCCGGTGGCCTGAGGCTCGAAGACGTCCATCCGCAGCGGCGCGGTGGGTACGCAGCTGCCGAACCCGACATCGGCCAGCCACGGCGCGCCGTCGATGAAGACCCGCAGGGCCATGTGGGTCCTCGGCCGGGTCGGGATGTCGGGCGGCGCCATCCAGAGCACGCGCGCGAGCAGGCCCTCCACCTGGAAGCCCAAGGCGGCCAGCACACGCTTGAACAGGCTGTTCTGCTCGTAGCAGTAACCGCCGCGCCCAGCCGCGATCAGCTTGGCGTCCACGGCCTCGGGCGCGATGTCGACGCCCCGATCCAGCAGAACGTCGATCGCCTCGAAGACGATCCTCGCGGGATGAAGCTCGGTCAGCCGGCGCAGCACCGCGAGGCTCGGCTCACGTGGGCCGTCATAGCCGATACGGGCGAAATAGGCGTCGAGGTCGATCATCGCCCGAACCTATGGGCTCAGGCGTCGAAATCCAGACCCATGGCCCCGTAAAACTCACGCTTGTCGGCCCAGCGCTCGTCGACCTTCACATGCAGGAAGAGGTGCACCGGGCGGTCCAGCAGGTGCGTCAGCTCTTCCCGGCTCTTCTGGCCGATCCATTTCAGCGTCTGCCCGTTCTTGCCGAGCACGATGGGCCGCTGGCTCTCGCGCTCGACATAGATCGACTGCTCGATCCGCACCGAACCATCCTTGCGCTCCTCGAAGGCGGTGGTCTCCACCGCTGCGGCGTAGGGCAGCTCCTCGTGCACGCGCAAGAACAGCTTCTCGCGGGTGATCTCGGCGGCCAGCAGCCGGGCCGGCAGGTCGGCGGTCTGCTCCTCCGGATAGAGCCACGGCCCCTCCGGCATCAGTTCGGCCAGGCGGCGCTTCAGGTCGTCCACGCCGGAGCCGTCGGCGGCGGAGATCATGAAGACCTCGGAATAGGCGCCGGTGTCGAAGAGCCGCTGGGCCAGGGCGAGCAGCCGCTCGCGCTTCATGCCGTCGATCTTGTTGAGCGCCAGGATCGCCTGGCGCCCGGAGGCCTTCAGTCCCTCGAGGATCTTCTCGACATCGGCGGCCGAACGCTTGTCGGCGGCCTTGGCGCCCGGCTCGGCGGCGGCGAGCTCGGCCTGGGCGTCCACCAGGTGAACCACCACATCGGCCTCCTCCGCCCCGCCCCAGGCCGAGCGGACCATGGCGCGATCGAGCCGGCGGCGCGGGTTGAAGATGCCAGGCGTGTCCACCAGCACGATCTGGGCCTCGCCCTCCATCGCCACCCCGCGGACCGGAAAGCGCGTGGTCTGGACCTTCTGGGTGACGATCGAGACCTTCGCGCCCACCAGGCGGTTGGTCAGAGTGGACTTGCCCGCATTGGGCGCGCCGATCACGGCGGCGAATCCGGCGCGGGTGGTCATGGGTTTCCTTCCCGTTTGGTCAGCATGGCCGCGGCGGCGGCCTTTTCGGCGTCCTGGCGTGAGCGGCCCGCGGCGCGTTCCGGCTCATAATCGCCCACATGCACCGAAACGGTGAAGGACGGCGCGTGATCCGGCCCTTCGCGGCCTTCCACCCGGTAGGTGGGCAGGGGCAGGCCGCGGCCCTGCGCCCACTCCTGCAGCCGCGTCTTGGGGTCCTTCTCGAGCGGTTGGTCGAGACGGTCGAACTCCTCTTCCCAGAATTCCAGGAAGAAGCCGCGGGCGAGATCCACCCCCCCTTCGGCGTAGAGCGCGCCGATCAGGGCCTCGCAGGCGTCGCCCAGCACGGTGTCGTTGTCCCGTGCGCCGATCTTCGAAGCGCTGGGGGCCAGGCGCAGCGCCTCCGGCAGGCCGGCCCGGCGGGCGGCCCGGGCGCAGGCCTTGTAGTTGACGATCTGGGCCATGAGCTTGGACAGCTCGCCCTCGCGCGCCTCCGGCCGCAGGCCCATCAGCCGTTCGGCGGCGACCAGGTTCAGCACCCGGTCGCCCAGAAATTCCAGGCGCTCGTAGTGGCGGACCTTGGTCGCCCCGTCGCCGACGCTGGCGTGGGTGAGCGCCCGCTCCAGCAGGGCGCGGTCTTCGAACACATGGCCGATGCGGCGCTCCAGCTCCGCGACGGCGGCGTGCCGCCTGTTCATTCGAGGATCTTGGCGAACCGGCTAGGCCGGGCGTCCATCACCCAGGTCCAGGGCTTGAAGATCGAGGCGCCGCGCTCCCACGAGAGCAGGATGATCTGCGCCTTGCCGACGAGGTGATCGGCCGGCACGAAGCCCACGCCGCCGTCGGGCGCCCGGCTGTCGAGGGAGTTGTCGCGATTGTCGCCCATGAAGAAGTAGTGCCCCTCCGGCACCACGAAGGCGGGCGTATCGTCCAGCTCGCCGCCGGGACCGAAGTCGTAGGTGACGTAGGTCCGGCCGTTCGGCAGGGTCTCCTGATAGCGTTCCACGCTGCGGGTGAAGCCGTACCCGGAATCAATCATCACCGGCGGCAGGGCTTTGCGGGGGATCATCTCCCCGTTCACATAGAGCTGGCCCCGGCGCATCTGCACCCGGTCGCCCGGCAGGCCGATGAGGCGCTTGATATAGTCGGTCCGCCCGTCCCGCGGCAGCTTGAAGACGACGACATCGCCGCGCTGCGGCTCCTGGCCGAGGATCCGTCCGTCGAACACCGGCGGGCTGAACGGAATGGAGTGGCGCGAATAGCCGTACGACCACTTCGAGACGATGATGTAGTCGCCTTCCAGCAGGTTCGGCTCCATCGAGGCCGAGGGGATGGTGAAGGGCTGGAAGAACAGCACCCGCAGCACCAGCGCGATCAGCAGGGCGTAGACGACCGTCTTCACGATCTCGACGAACTCGTTGACCGGGCCGGACTTCTCCGAAGCGTCCGAGGTCTTGGCAGTGGCGGTCATGGACGGGTCCTGCATGCGCCCGCGAAACGGCGGGCCAGCGCGCTTAGCTAGACGCTCGAAACACGCCAAGCAAGCTCAGGCCTGCGAACCTCGCCGCCGGGCGCCGATCCGCCGCAGGCTTAGGCGTTTAGCCAATAGGCTAATTCCCTATTGGCGACGAAGCCGCGGCGGCTTATGCAGGCGTTATGACCCGCGCCGCCCTGCCCTGGCCCCACTTTCTCCTGGCGCTCGCCGTGGTGGCGGTGTGGGGGACCAACTTCGTGGTCATCCGCATCGGCCTGGACCACCTGCCGCCCCTGGCCTTCGCCGCGCTGCGCTTCACCTTCGCCCTGTTGCCGGCGGTGTTCTTCCTGAAGCGCCCGCCGGTTCCCTGGCGCAACCTGGCGGCCTATGGCGTGCTGATCGGCGCGGGCCAGTTCGGCGTGCTCTATATCGCCATGAACGGCCACATCTCGCCGGGCCTCGCCTCGCTGGTCGTCCAGACCCAAGTGTTCTTCACCATCGGGCTCTCCATGTGGCTGGCGCGCGAGCGGGTGCGGACCTTCCAGATCGCAGCCCTGGGCCTCGCCGCCATCGGCCTGGTGGTGATCGTCGCCCACACCGATGCGACGGTGACGCCGCTCGGCCTGGCGCTTGTGCTGTTCGCCGCGGCCAGCTGGGCCGGCGGCAACATGGCCTCCAAGGCCGCCGGCACGGTCAACATGCTGGCCTATGTGGTCTGGTCGAGCCTGTTCGCCGTTCCGCCGCTGATCGTCCTGTCGCTGCTGTTCGAAGGCCCCACCGCCATAGTGGAAGGCGTACGCGCGGCCGACGCCGCCACCTGGGCGGCCGTGCTCTGGCAGTCGGTGGGCAACAGCCTGTTCGGCTATGCGGCCTGGGGCTGGCTGCTGGCCCGTCACCCGGCCGCCACCATCACCCCCATGGCCATGCTGGTGCCGGTGTTCGGCATGGGCGCCTCGGCGATCTTCCTGGCCGAGTCCCTGCCCGGCTGGAAGCTGGCGGCCGCGGCGCTGGTGATGAGCGGTCTCGCGCTCAACATCTTCTGGCCGCGGCTGGAACGGCGGCTCTCGCCGGCCTGACCCTCACGCCCCGCGGAAAACCGGCGTGCGCTTCTGGTTGAAGGCCGCCACGCCCTCCCGCCGGTCGGCGGTGGTGAAGAGGCGGTTGTATTCCGAAAGCTCCAGATCCATGGCCTGATCGAGGGGCAAGGCCGCGCCGCCCCGCACCACCTTCTTCAGCGCCCGCACCGAGAGCGGCGCCTTGGCGGCGACGACACGGGCCAGCTCGAGGATCTGGGGCATCAGCTCGTCGGCCGGCGTCACGCGGTTGACGAGGCCATAGTCCAGGGCCGTCGCCGCATCGATCGGCAGGCCGCTCATCAGCAGTTCCGCGGCGCGCCGCTCGCCGGCCGCGCGAGTGACGAACTGGGTGCCGCCCAGGCCCGGGATGATGCCGAGCCCGGCTTCCGGCAGGCCCATCCGCGCGCCGTCCGCCGCCCAGGCGAAGTCGCAGGCGAGCGCCATTTCGCAGCCGCCGCCCATGGCCGCGCCGTTGACGGCCGCCAGGATCGGGAACGGACAGGAAAGCTGGGCGCGGATCATGGTCTCGAACAGCACGTGCTGCTCGGACCAGGCCTCGTCGGTCATGCCGTCGCGTTCCTTCAGGTCGGCGCCGGCGCAGAAGAAGCGGCCGGCGCCGGTCATCACCGCCACCCGCACCGAGGCCTCCTGCGAAAGCTGGGTCCACAGATCCAGCAGCTCGCGCCCCATCTGGGTGTTGAGCGCATTGGCCGCCTGCGGCCGCGAAAGCGTCACGATACGGACGCCCTCGGCCGGCTGTGCGATCTCTATGGTCTGCGTCATCGTCCCTCCGGGCCGGCCACCAGGCCGGCGTCATGCAGTCGCGCGATCTCGGTTCCGGGCAGGCCCAGCACCTCGGCCAGGACCTCGTCGGTATGTTCGCCCAGCCGTGGGGCCGCGCGCGGCGCGCCCCGGGCATCCTGCGGAATGGTGGCGGCGAAGCCCGGCGCGGGATAGGTGCGCCCGCTCGGATGGGCGATTTCGGCAAACACCGGGTTGCCGGCAAATAGGCGCGGGTCGGAGGCCGCCTGGCTCATCGGCTGATAGGGTCCCCAGCAGACCCCCTCGGCCTCGAAGACCGGCGCCAGTTCGTCGAGCGACTTGCGTGCGAAGGCGGCTTCGAAGATCGGGAACAGCCGCCCGCGGTGTTCGAAGCGCAGGCCCTCGTCGGCGGCGAAGGAGACGCCGAGTTCGGCTTCCAGGGCGGCGACCTCGCTCTCCACGCCCAGCACCTGCTGCAGGCCCTTCCACTGGCGCGGCGTGATCGCCACCAGCATGATCCGGCGGCCGTCGGCGAGCCGGAAGTCGCGCCCGAAGGCGCCGTAGAGGTCGTTGCCCATCCGGGGCCGGTCGGCGCCGGCCAGGCTTTCGGCGAGGAAGCCGAGATTGGCCATGGTGGAGGCCGCCATGTCCGAGAGCGGTATGCGCACTTCCCGCCCCTGGCCGTCCCGCTGGCGGGCGCTGAGCGCCGAGACCAGGGCGAAGGCGGCGTAGGCGCCGGTCAGCAGGTCCCAGGCCGCGAGCACGTGGTTCACCGGCCGGGGGTCGTCGGGGTGGCCGGTGATCAGCGGCAGACCGACCGCGGAATTGACTGTGTAGTCCACCGCCGGGCGCCCGTCGGCCCAGCCCATGACCCGCACGCAGACCAGGTCCGGCCGCCGCGCCGCCAGCTTTTCGTAGGCGAGGAAACCCTCCACCGGGAAGTTGGTGACGAAGGCGCCGCCGGCCTCGCCCGGCGCTGCGGCCAGGCGGGCGGCGAGCTCTCGCCCCTCGGGCCGCGACAGGTCCAGCGCCACCGACTTCTTGGCCTTGTTCAGGCCCTCCCAGTAGAGGCTGGCGCCGTTCTCGGAGAGCGGCCAGCGGCGGAAGTCCGGTCCGCCGCCGATGTTGTCGAAGCGGATCACCTCGGCGCCAAGCTGGGCGAGATAGAGCCCGCAGGTCGGCCCGGCCACGAAGGCCGATCCCTCGACCACCCGGAGCCCCTTCAGCAGATCATACATGCGTTTCCTCCGCCGCGGCCTTAACCCAAGGCGGACCTGGGCGCCAGTTCACGCCGCGGCGCCTCGGCGGTGGGAACCGGCCTGCGCAGTACACGCTGTTGCGCCCAAGGAGTGCGCCATGGCCGAACACAGCCCCGATCCGCCGCTTCCGCCTCTGCCGTCCGCCCCGCCCCGCTTCAAGGGCCGCATCGCCGTCTGTCTGGCGCGCGAGGGGCGCGATCTCGTCCTCGGCGACGCCCGCGGCCTGATCGAGCGCGCGGTCCAGGGCCTCGGCCGCCACGCGGGTGTTGCCTGCCGGGTGGAAGGCGATCGAAGTCGACCGGCTGTGGATCCGCGACCGGCCGACGCGCTTGCTCGCCCGCCCGGGCGAAACCGCGGTCCTGGAACCTCTTGAGGAGGGCGATTGATGGCCCTAGGCGCCTCGGAAATGCGAGACGCGCCGCCTTCAGGACCGCTGCTGGGCCTGCGCGGCGCGGGGTCCCCCGGCCGCGCCATCGCGTTCATCGTCGTGGGGGTCGCGCTCTTCTCCCTCTCGGACGTGGCCGCCAAGCACCTGAGCCAGACCCTGCCGTCCCTGCAGATCACCTGGCTGCGCTACGTCACGCTTTCCGCGGTGGCGATCCTCCTGGCGGCCCAGGGCGGTCGGCGGCTGTTCCACGCCGACCAGCCGGGATTGCAGATCCTGCGGGGCCTCGCCCTTCTGGGTTCGGCGGCGTTCTTCCTGCTTGGCCTCAGTCGCCTGGGCATGGCCGAGGCGACGGCCATCGCCTTCGTCACGCCCGCCTTCATCACCGCCCTGTCCATTCCGCTCCTTGGAGAGAAGGTGGGCGTCCGGCGCTGGGCGTCGCTGCTGCTGGGCCTGGCGGGCGTGCTGATCATCGTGCGGCCGGGCGGAGAAGCCTTTCAGCCGGCCGCGCTGTTCTCGCTGGCGTCGGCCGCCTTCGGCGCCGCGGCCATGATCCTGACGCGGAAGCTGGGGCCCCAGACGCGCGCCCGGACCACCCTGCTCTGGTCGGCCCTCACCGGTCTGATCCTCCTCAGCCTCGCCGCCCCGCTCTGGTTCACGCCGCTCTCGCCGCGCGAAGTGGCGGTCGCCGCCGCCATGGGCCTGGCCTATGCCGGCGGGCAGTTGCTTATGATCCTCGCCTACCGGCAGGCAGAAGCCTCATTGCTGGCCCCCTTCACCTACGCCCAACTGCCGATCACCACCCTCCTCGGCCTCATTGTCTTCGCCGCCGTTCCCGATGGGGCGACCTTGCTGGGGATTGGCGTGATCCTGGCCTCGGGCGCCTACACGCTCTACCGCGAACAGCGGCGCAGGCGGGGTTTCTAGCCTGGGACGCCGGCGCGAAGGTTTGCCGTTAGGCGTTTGGAATCCCGCAGATTCCCCTTCGGCGCCTTAAGTCGGAAGCCCAAGCTACCGAATTTTAACCATAATCGCCGGGAACCACATCCGGGTCGCTGCTGTTCCGGGGGCATGAACCTTGCAGCCAGAGATCGCGCAGGCCGTGTGCACGCGGAGGCCGAAAGCCTCTGGCTGGCCCTGTTCGGCGAATCCCCGCCCGAGGGGTTGGACGGGGAAATCCTCCTGCAGATCGCCGTCGCCCGGGTCGCCTCGCCCGACTACGACCGGTTCCACTCGCCTCACCTGCGGCCGAGCCAGCTGACCCGGCCGCGCTGAGGCTCCCTTAAGGCCTGATCTCGAAATAGGCCGTGTCGCTGCCGCTCGAATAGCCCAGCAGGGTGATGCGATAGCTGCGCCCATCGTCCAGGCGCAGAGCGCCCTCGCCGGCCTTGAAAAGAGCGGCGGCCGTCTCCGGAACGGTCCTCAGAAGGCCGCGCAGAGGGCTGCGCCCGGAGGCGAGCGACTTAAGGACGCCGGTGATCTGGTAGTCGACTTCGCCGGTATAGCCGGAGAACTTCAACTCGCCGGCGCCGGCGGTGACGGGGGGCGGATTCTTGCGGATGGGAACGCTCCTTCTACTTGGCCCCGATACGATCAGGCCCCGCCGGAAACCCGAGCGGGGCCTGTATGCGCGGCGCGTCCTGCGAGAGGACGGTCGGGGGCTCGTCGCCGCACAGCCTTCAACGCGCGTGCGGCGAGAGCGTTCCGGAAGATCAGCCGACGATGTCCTGGTCGGTGAAGAACTGGGCGATCTCGATCTTGGCGTTCTCCAGGCTGTCGGAGCCGTGGACCGAGTTCTCGCCGACGCTCTTGGCGTAGAGCTTGCGGATGGTGCCTTCGGCGGCCTGTTCCGGATTGGTCGCGCCCATCACCTCGCGATACTTGGCCACGGCGTTGTCGCCTTCCAGCACCTGCACGACGACGGGGCCAGAGGTCATGAAGTCGACCAGCTCGCCGTAGAACGGGCGCTCCTTGTGGACTTCGTAGAACTTCTCGGCCTGGGCGCGGGTCATGCGGATGCGGCGCTGGGCGACGATGCGCAGGCCCGCGTCCTCGATCACCGCGTTGACCTTGCCGGTCAGGTTCCGCTCGGTGGCGTCCGGCTTGATGATCGAGAAGGTGCGTTCGGTCATGTCTCTGAGCTTCGTCTTTATTCTTGGGGAGGCGCGCGTCCGCGCGGGTGGCGGGCTTATAGCGGCGAGAAGCAGCCCCGCCAAGCGTGGGGGCCTGACGAAGCGGCCGGCCTCTGCTAAGGCCCCGCGCTCGCCATGCTGCAGATCAACGACCTGACCTTCGACGCCTGGGGCCGCCGCTTCTTCGATCATGCGAGCGTATCGGTCCCGCCTGGCGCGAAGGTGGGGCTGGTGGGTCGCAACGGCGTGGGCAAGTCCACCCTGTTCAAGCTGATCCTGGGCGAACTCCCCGCCGGCGACGGCGAGATCGGCTATCCCAAGCAGGCCCGCCTGGCGTCCGTCGACCAGGAGCACCCGGCCACGCCCGTCCCGCTGCTCGACACCGTGCTGGCCGCCGACGTGGAGCGCGACCGCCTGCTCGCCGCGCTCGAAACCGCCGAGCCCGAGCAGATGGGCGAGATCTACGCCCGCCTATCGGAGATCGGCGCCGATCGCGCGCCCTCGCGCGCGGCGGAAATCCTGTCGGGCCTCGGCTTCCGCCAGGACGACCTGGCGCGGCCCATGGCGGAGTTCTCGGGCGGCTGGCGGATGCGGGTGGCGCTGGCCGCCGCCCTCTTCGCAGAGCCCGACATCCTGCTGCTGGACGAGCCGACCAACTATCTCGACCTCGAAGGCGCGCTCTGGCTGGAGAGCCGGCTCAAGAAGTACCCGCACACCGCCGTCGTGATCAGCCACGACCGGGAGATCCTGAACAATTCCTGCGACCACATCCTGCACCTGATCGACGGCAAGCTGACCCTCTATCCCGGCGGCTACGACGCTTTCGAGCGCCAGCGCGAGGAGAAGGCCAAGGTGCAGGAGGCCACGCGCGCCAAGGTGGAGGCCCAGCGCGCCCACCTGCAATCCTTCGTCGATCGTTTCCGGGCCAAGGCCTCGAAGGCGACCCAGGCCCAGTCGCGCCTCAAGATGCTGGCCCGGCTGCCGCCGGTCTCCGCGGTGGCCATCGAGCACACGACCCCCTTCGTCCTGCCCTCTCCCGACCGCCCGCTCGCGCCGCCGCTGGTGCGGCTGGAGGGCGTGACCACCGGCTATGACGGGGTTCCGATCCTGAAGGGCATGAACCTTCGGCTCGACCTCGACGACCGGATCGGCCTGCTGGGGGTGAATGGGGCGGGCAAGTCCACCTTCGCCAAGCTGGTGGCCGGCGCCTTGCCGGCCATGACCGGCCACCTCGCCCGTTCGGCGCGGCTGAAGGTGGGCTGGTTCCACCAGCACCAGATCGAGGCGCTGGACCCCGACGACACGCCGCTCGACATCATCCGCCGCGAGATGCCCGAGGCCTCGGAGGCCGCACGGCGCTCCCGCCTGGCGCAATATGGGCTGGGCGCGGCCAAGGTGGAGACGCGGGTCGAGAACCTGTCCGGCGGCGAACGGGCCCGCCTGCTCCTGAACCTGGTGGCCGCCGAGGCCCCGCACCTCCTGATCCTCGACGAGCCGACCAATCACCTCGACATCGACTCGCGACGCGCCCTGCTGGACGCGCTGAACGACTATCAGGGCGCAGTCATCCTGATCACCCACGACCGGTCGCTGATGGAACTGGTGGCCGACCGCCTGTGGCTCGCCGCCGACGGGACGATCAAGCCCTTCGAGGGCGACATGGACGACTATGCCCGTTTCGTCGTGGAGCGCGCGAAGCAGGCCGGCAAGGCGCCCACCCAGATCCGCGCCGCCGAACCGGATCCGCCGCCGAAGCCGGCGCCGGCCCGCGCCAAGGTCCCCACTGGCCCCGCCCGCCGCCGTGCGGAGGCCGCCGAAGCCGCGCTCGCGCGCGCAAGCCAGGCGCTGGCGGACATCGACAGGGCGCTGACCGACCCGGGCGTCTTCGCCGAGAACCCCGCCAAGGCTGCCGACCTCGGCCGCCGCCGGGAGGCCGCTCAGGCGGCCCTCGAAGCCGCCGAGTTGGAGTGGCTGGAGGCGGTCGAGGCCTATGAGGCTATGAAAGGCTGAGGCTGAATCGCACATCGGGCGTTAGAGTTCGCCGGAGACCCATGCCCACCGACGCCGCACCCTCCGACCGCCGCCGCTGGCTGCCCCGCCTCCGGGTCCGGCTGCGGGAGCTCTACCACGGCCACAGCCCGCGGGCGGTGCGGTTCCGACTGGGCGTGCTGGGCATCGACATCACCCTCATCGCCTTCTTCATCGCCTCGCCCTTCATCCGCGAGACGCCGGTCTTCCTGGTCGTGGACTATTTCGTGGCCGCCGTCCTGGCGATCGACATCACCGCCCGGGCGCTCGCGACCGTGAGCGTCGCCCAGTGGCTGAGGCGGCCTTCGACCTGGCTCGATCTGTTCGTCCTGACGACCCTGCTCTTCCCGCACTGGCTCTTCAATCTGGCCTTCCTGCGGGTCCTGCGGCTCTGGACGCTGATCCATTCCGACTTCTTCTGGGAGACGATCGGCCGCCGCTACGACGAGACGCGCTGGGAGGACGTGACCCGCTCGGCGGTGAACCTGATCACCTTCATCTTCATCGCCACCGGCTTCGTCTACACCGCCTACGCTCACGTGCACCCGGGCATCACCGGCTATATCGACGCCCTCTACTTCACCGTAACCACCCTCACCACCACCGGGTTCGGAGACATCACCCTGCCCGGCCCCGGCGGCAAGCTGGTGTCGATCCTCATCATGCTGTCGGGGATCTCGCTTGGGGTACGTCTGGCCCAGGCGCTGTTTCGACCCTTCAAGGTCCGCTTCCCCTGCCCCACCTGCGGCCTGAACCGACACGATCCGGACGCCGTGCATTGCAAGGCCTGCGGGGAACAGCTCAACATTCCCAACGAGGATCTGCGATAGGCCGCCATGCCCGACGAAGCCCGCATCGTCTATCTGC
The DNA here is from genome assembly GCF_046290725.1 of Phenylobacterium sp. Taxonomy (GTDB): domain Bacteria; phylum Pseudomonadota; class Alphaproteobacteria; order Caulobacterales; family Caulobacteraceae; genus Phenylobacterium. Next base: position 673,605 of record NZ_JBKBUH010000002.1, on the reverse strand, counting down.
TGCTGTTGCTGGCGCTGCTGGCGCCGGCCGGAATCGCGATCCTCCGCCGCTGGTGGCGCAACCGGCGTTGAGCCTGAGCCGCGGAACGGGCAAACAGGGCGTCTGGCTGTTTCGGGGGACCCCTATGCGCCGCCTGCTGCTCGCCGCCATCCTCGTCGCCACCCCGGCCGCCGCCGCGCCCGACCCGCAGCTTTCGGCGCTGGCCGGTCAGGTCCAGGAAAGTCGGCTGCGGACCGACATCGAGACCATGGTCGGCTTCGGCACCCGCCATACGCTGTCGGACCGCAGCTCGCCGACACGGGGGATCGGCGCGGCGGAGCGCTGGGCGGTCTCCGAATTCCAGTCGATCTCCAGCGCCTGCGGCGGCTGCCTGGAGGTCACCGTTCCCAAGCAGACCTTCACCGGACGCCGCCTGCCCCAGCCGACCGAGATCGGCGCGATCCTGGCGATCCAGAGGGGAACCACCGATCCAGACCGGGTGATCGTCATCTCCGGACACATCGACAGCCGCGTCTCCGACGTGATGGATGCGGTCAGCGACGCGCCGGGCGCCAACGACGACGCCTCCGGCGTCGCGGCCGTGATCGAAGCGGCCCGAATCCTTTCGAAGCACAAGTTCCCGGCCACCCTGGTCTATGCCGCCCTGGAGGGCGAGGAACAGGGGCTCTACGGCGGCAAGGTGCTGGCCCAGTTCGCCAAGGATCGCGGCTGGCGGGTGGAGGCCAACCTCAACAACGACATCGTCGGCAACACCCAGGGCCAGGGCGGCCAGGTGGTCCGCGACCGGGTGCGGGTCTTCTCGGAGGGGACCAAGAGCGTCGAGACGCCCGAACAGGCCAACCAGCGCCGATATAACGGCGGGGAGGTCGACTCGCCTTCGCGCAATCTCGCCCGCTTCATCGACGCCCTCGCCGAGCGTCAGGGCGCGGATCTCGGCGGGCTGGACGTGATGATGGTCTATCGCACCGACCGCTTCGGCCGCGGCGGCGACCAAGTGGAGATGCTGGCCGCCGGCTTTCCCGCCGTGCGCATCACCGAGGCCGCCGAGAACTACGACCGCCAGCATCAGGACCTGCGGACCGAGGGCGGCCGCAAGTACGGCGACACGATCGAGGGGGTGGACTTTCCCTATCTCGCTCGCGTGACCCGCCTGAACGTGATGGCCATGGCCGCGCTGGCCCGCGCCCCGGCCCCGCCGGAGGGCGTGAAGATCGAGGGCGCGGTCAGCCCCGACACCACGGTGAGCTGGGAGGCCGTTCCCGGCGCCGCGAAGTATCGGATCCGCTGGCGCGATACGGTCGATCCGCAATGGCGGCACATGCGCGAGACGTCCGCCACCTCCGAGACCCTGAAGGGGGTGGTGATCGACGACTGGTTCTTCGGAGTCTCGGCCGTCTCCGCCGACGGTCACGAGAGCCCGGTGGTGTTCCCCGGGCCGGCGGGTTCGTTCATCTCGCCCTGGGCCGCAAAGCAATAGCTCCTAGCCGCAGCGCACCTCTCTAACGATCCCCGTCTGCGCGTCGAAGAAGAAGTTCAGGCGGCGGGGGTGATAGTCCATCGTCACCGGGCAGGTCGTGCAGGCCACCCGCTGCAGGCTGGGATTGACCGGCACCGGAATCTCGGTGCGCGGGCGGCCGACATATTTCTGGGCGTCGGCGGCCCCGCACTGATCGGGCTCGGGCGGCGGCGGGGCCGGCGGCGGCGGAGCCGGCGCAGGCGCTGGCGGCTCAGGGGCCGGGGCGGGCGGAAGCTCGCTGGCGCAGGCGCTCACGCCCAGGAAAGCTGCTGCGACGATCCAAGCCCGTCTCATGCCTGTTTCTCCCATCCGCGCGCCTGCTGGCGCCAATATGAGGCCGGATGCCCTCTGTCCTTCAGCGCCCGCCACTGGCTGCGCGCCACGGCGAGCTGAGCCTCGTCGCGACCGTCGAACAGCACCACGCAACGGGCGTAGCCGGCAAGCTCGCCCGGCTCGGCCCCGTCCACCAGGAAAAGCGCGTCGGCGCCGTTCGGGTTCTCGAATCCCGTCGTCAGCAGAATGGGCTGGCGCGCGGCGGCCGGCTCATCGAGCGGCCCATGCGGCAGGAAACTGTCGTCGCGATAGCTCCAGAGCCAGCCGTCCAAGTGCTCGATCCGCTCCGGCTCCCGCGCCCGAACCACCGCCTTCCAGCCGCGGGCCAAGGTCTTCTCCAGGAGCTCCGGCAGGGCCTGATCGAGCCCGGTGCGCTCCAGGTGGTAGAACCAGACCTCGCAGGGAGCGGTTTCGCTCACGGCTTCAGGCCCAATAGCCGGGTGAGCGCCAGGATGCCGTCCACCGTCTCCTGCGGATGGGTGGCCATAGCCAGGTGGTGGAGATCGCGGCGCAGGGTCGGCCAGCCGAGCCGGCGCGCCTCGCCCGCCTCGCGCTCATAGGCCTTGGAAAGCCGCAGGAAGCCCCAGCCGACGTGCTCCGGCAACTCGACCTCCGGCGCCGGCTCCTCCAGCCAGGCGAGCGGGGTTGGCGAGAGGCCGGCGAGAAACGCCTTACGCTGCGCCTCGTCGGGAAGGAGGCTGCCCAGCGCATCGGGGGGAAACCATTGATCCCAGGCCGGAACGCAACCTTCCTCGGCCTTGTCGCGCAGGGACTGGGCCAGGGCGTCGGCGGCGGTGTCGAACCAGCTTCGCCCGGGATGCGGCGGGATCGCATCCACATAGAGCACCGCGGCGACCTCCCCGCCCGTCGCGGCGAGCGCCGGCGCAAGCCCGCCCGCGCCGGAATGGACCACCAGCACATAGGGGCCGTCCTGGCCGAGATACTGGGCCGCCGTCACCGCCGCGAGGCTGCGATAGAAGGGCGGGGCCAGGGCGGCCCATGGCGGCAGGGCCGGCCGAGTGACCTCGAACCCCCGCGAGGCCAGCACCGCGGCGGTCGGCCCCCAGGCCTGCGGACCGGTCAGCGGGCTGTGAACCAGGACGAAGCGCATGGCCTCATTAACTCCGTGCTCCTCTCCCGCCTGCGGGAGAGGACAGGCCGCCAGGCCAGGTGAGGGCGAGCGGCGCGAGCCGCGAGGGCGGCGTCCGCCGCTGGCGCCGACGGCGCCAAACTTTCGATCCCCGTAGAATCTCGCGACGCTCCGCGCCGCCCGCCTGCGGCGGCCTCGGCTGCGCCTCGCCCTCACCCGTCCTCCGGACACCCTCTCCCGCACGGCGGGAGAGGGAATGGTTGAGCATTCTGAGCATCGACGATAGCGGCCCCATGAAGGGGAAGGAAAAGGTCAGCCTAGCCCTCGTACTTCTCCTGCACCATGCGGTTCAGCAGGCGCACGCCGTAGCCGGTGGCGCCTTCGGGCAGCGTCGGCACGGAGGAAGGCTTCTTCCAGGCGGTGGAGGCGATGTCGAGGTGCGCCCAGGGGACGTTGTTCACGAACCGCTGGATGAAGAGCGCCGCGGTGATCGAGCCTCCGGGGCGGCCGCCGGTGTTCTTCATGTCGGCGATCACCGAGTCGATGTTCTTGTCGTACTGGGGCGGCAACGGCATGCGCCACAGGGGCTCGCCCTCCTTCTCGGAAGCCGCCAGCAGGTTGCCCGACAGTTCGTCGTTGTTGGAGAACAGGCCGGCATAGTCGTTGCCCAGCGAGATGATGATCGCGCCGGTCAGGGTGGCGAGGTCGACGATGAACTTCGGCTTGAAGCGATCCTGGCAGTACCAGACGGCGTCCGCCAGGACGAGGCGGCCCTCGGCGTCGGTGTTGATGATCTCGATGGTCTGGCCGGACATGGAGGTGACCACGTCGCCGGGGCGCTGGGCGTTGCCGTCGGGCATGTTCTCGACCAGGCCCAGGATGCCGATGGCGTTCACCTTGGCCTTGCGGCCCGCCAGCACATGCATCACGCCGGCTACGGCGGCCGCGCCGCCCATGTCCCACTTCATGTCCTCCATGCCCTCGGCGGGCTTGATGGAGATGCCGCCCGTGTCGAAGCAGACGCCCTTGCCGACGAAGGCCACCGGCTGGGCCGACTTGTCGGCCGCACCATACCACTTGATGACCGCGAGCTGGCTTTCCCGGATGCTGCCCTGGCCGACGCCCAGCAGGGCGCCCATGCCGAGTTCCTTCATCTCCGGCTCGCCCAGCACCTCGACTTCGAGGCCGAGGCGCTCCAGCTCCTTCACCCTTCGGGCGAACTCGGCCGGATAGAGCACGTTCGGCGGCTCCGAGACGAGATCGCGCGAGAAGGCCACGGCGTCCGCCAGAGCGGCGAAGGGCGCGAACGCCGAAAGCGCCGCATCGGCGTCGGCCGCCACGATCTGGGCCTTGGCGACGGAGGGCTTCTTCTCGGCCGGCTCCTTGGTGCGGTAGCGGTCGAAACGGTAGGCGGCCAGGCGCACGCCCAGCGCCGCCCGCGGGGCCGCGGAGTCCTTACCGGTCGGCAGCACTACCCGCAGGGTGGTCAGGCCCGAAGTCTTCACCGCGTTGTAGGCCGCAGCCGCCGCATGCTCGGCGGCGAGGTCGTCGAAGGCCTCGGCCTTGCCGGCGCCCACCAGCACCAGGCGGGCGGCGTCCGCGCCGGCGCCGAGCACGTCCAGGGTCTGTCCCTTGCCGCCGGTGAAGCGCGAGGCCGCAGCCGCCCGGGCCAGGGCCCCGCCCGCGGCCTTGTCCAGCTCGCCCGCGGCGCCGCCCAGCGGCTGGCCCTCGAAGGCGATCACGGCGAGCGCCGTCTTTTCCGGAACAGCGGCGCCGGCCGCGACGAATTCGATCTCCATAAGACCCTCGAACTGCACCAATCTTGAGGCTTGCGCCGGGGAAGGCCACATCCGTCGGCGATCTTGCGACGGTTGTGCGGCGCGACGACGCATGATTTAGAGCAGGTTCTCGGCCGGGGCGCGAAAAATCCCCCGGCGCCGCCGATTTTCTTCGAATGCCGCTGATCGACCGCTATCTGCTCCGCCAGCTTCTCGGCCCGACCGTGCTGGCGACGCTCGCCCTGGCGGCGGTGGCCCTGCTGAGCCAGAGCCTCTCGGCCCTCGACATCATCGTCAGCCAGCGCCAGAGCGCCCTGGTCTTCGCCAAGGTCACCCTGCTGGCCATGCCGCAGCTGATCAACATGGTGCTGCCGGTGGCGGTGTTCGTGGCCGCGCTGGTGGCGCTGAACCGCCTGCACACCGAGCAGGAGATCGTGGTCTGTTTCGCCGGCGGCATGAGCCGCTGGCGGGTGATCGCGCCGGCCCTTCGCCTGGCAGCCATGGTCACGGTGCTGGCGCTCTTCATGAACCTCTGGATCCAGCCGGCCGCAGCGCGCGAGATGCGCCAGACCCTGTTCAACGTGCGCACCGACCTCGCCTCCACCTTGATCCGGGAGGGCGAGTTCACCCAGCCGGCGCCGGGTTTGACGGTCTACGCCCAGTCGGTCGACACCACCGGGCTGATCCGCAACCTCTTCATCCATCAGGAGAAGGAAGGCGGAGGCGCCACCACCTACACGGCCGATCAGGGCCGCCTGGCCAAGCGGGGCGACCGGCCTGTGCTGGTCATGCTGAAGGGTTCCAACCAGGAGTTCAGCCGCGACGGGGTGCTGAACTTCCTGTCCTTCGACGAGTACATCTTCGACCTCGGCCCCTTCATGGCCAGCAGCGAGCTGATCCACTACAAGCCCTCGGACCGCTACCTGCACGAGCTGTTCTTCCCCGACCTCCAACAGGACTGGGAGCGCCGCAACCGCCTGAAGCTGCTGGCCGAGGGGCACGCACGGCTCGCCACCCCGCTCTACAACATCGCCTTCATGGCCATGGCGCTGTCGGCGATCATCGGCGGCGGGTTCTCGCGCCTGGGCTACGGCCGCCGGATCGCAGCCCTGGCCGCCGCGGCGGTGATGGTGCGGATCGCGGGCTTCATCGTTCAGGCGGCGGCGGAGTCCGGCGCCTGGCTGAACGTGTTGCAGTACGTCGTGCCGACGGCGGCGGCCTACCTCGCCCTGCGCGGGGTGTTCCGGCAGAAGGTCCACCGCTTCATCGACATGCGGAAGAAGCCGGTGCGGATCGCCCGTCCCCACGACGTTTCCGGAGCGCCGGCGTGACGGGACTGGGCCGGCTCGAGCGCTATGTGATGGGACGGATGGCCGCCGCCGTGGGCGCCGCCCTGGCGGTGATCTCCGCCGTGATCCTGCTGGTCAGCTTCGTCAACCTGTCTCGGGAGATCGCCGTCCGCGCGGACGTGAGCCTGCTGCAGCTCCTGTGGCTGACGCTCCTGCAGGCGCCGGCGACGATCCTGCTGCTGCTGCCCTTCGTCTTCCTGTTCGGGGCGATGGGGGCCTATGTGGGCCTGAACCGGCGTTCGGAACTGGTGGCCATGCGGGCGGCCGGCGTCTCGGCCTGGCGGTTCATCCTGCCCTCGGCGGGCGCCGCGTTCCTGACCGGGGTGCTGGCGGTGACCGCGCTCAATCCGCTGGCGGCGGCGGCCAGCGCCGAGTTCGAGCGCGCCCAGGCCGCCCTAATGGAGAACTACCTGACCGACGCGCCGGAGGACGTCTGGCTGCGCCAGGGCGACGAGCGGACCCAGATGGTGATCCACGCCCGCGACCGCGACATCGTCGACGGGACCGTGCGCCTGCAGGGCGTCTCGCTGTTCATGTACCAGAAGAACCAGGACGGAATCCCCGAATTCCGCCGGCGGCTGGAAGCGGCCGAGGCGCGGCTGCTGCCGGGCTTCTGGCGGCTGACCGACGTGCGTGAGGCCGGCGCCGGCGAAAGCTCGGTGCAGTCCGACAGCCTGTCGATCCGCTCCACCCTGGACGCCGAATCAGCCATGGAGCGGTTCGCCGCGCCGGAATCGGTGGCCTTCTGGCGCCTGCCGACGGCGATCCGCCTGACCGAGCAGGCGGGATTCTCCGCCCGAGGCTACCGGCTGCAGTTCCATCAGCTTCTGGCGACGCCGGTGCTGTTCGCCGGCATGACCATCCTGGCGGCGGCCTTCTCCCTGCGGCTGGTGCGGCTTGGCGGGCTGGCGGGGCTGGCCGGGGCCGGCGTCGGCCTTGGTTTCGTCGTCTTCTTCTTCAACGAGTTCTCGGGCGCGCTGGCCGGCGCCGACATCGTGCCGCTGTTCGCGGCGGCCTGGGCGCCGCCCATGGTGGCCCTCCTGTCGGGCGTCGCCCTGCTCTGCTACACGGAAGACGGATGAATCGTCGGACTGCGAAGGCGCGGTTCGGGGCGCAATGAGGGGACCCTTGGCTTTCACCCGGAACGGCGGGCGTTCGGCCCCTGCCAAGTTCGGCCTGCTCGCGGGCGCCGCATGGCTGGCGCTCGCCGCCTCGGCGCACGCCCAGACCCCGCCCCCGGCCGACGGCCTGGGCGAGGACCGCCTCTTCATGGAGGCCGACCAGGTGGTCCGCGACGACGCGAGCCAGACCGCCACCGCACGGGGCGAGGTCGAGGTGCGCTATCGCGGCCGCACCCTGCGCGCCGACGAGCTGGTCTATGACGAGGCCGCCGGCGTGATCCGCGCTCGCGGCAATACCGCGATCCTCAATCCTGACGGCACAGTGGAGTACGCCGACGAGATCGTGCTGGACGAGGAGATGAAGGCCGGCGTCGCCACCGGTTTCGCCGCGCGCCTGCCCGAGAACGTGAAGCTGGCCGCCGGGACCGCGGTGCGCCGCTCCGAGCAGGTGCACGAGCTCAACCGCGCCATCTACACCCCTTGCGACATCTGCGCCCCGGACGGAACCACGCCCAAGACGCCGACCTGGTCGATCCAGGCCGAGCGCGTCGTCCAGGACCGGGAGCGGCAGCTCGTCTATTACCGCAACGCCTGGATCCGGGTGTTCGGGCAGCCGATCGCCTATCTGCCGATCTTCTGGCACCCGGACCCGACGGCCGAGCGCAAGTCGGGGCTGCTGCCGCCGAAGTTCTCCGCCTCGGACCGGCGCGGCTTCTCCTACGAACAACCCTATGTCTGGGTCGTCTCGCCACATTCAGACATCACGCTAAGTCCTCAACTTAACGTCAAAGTTAACCCGTTCCTCAATGTGCATGCGAGGAAGCGGTTCTATTCCGGCGCCATCGACGCGCGGATGGGCTACACCTACGACACCGACTTCGACGGCCAGGGGCAGAGCTTCGGCGACGCCACCTCGCGCAGCTACATCCTGGCCTCGGGCGCCTTCGCCATCGACGAGAACTGGCGCTGGGGCTTCACCGCGGAACGGTCGTCCGACGACCTGCTGTTCGACAAGTACGAGATCGGCGACGTCTACGAATCCCGCGGTCCCTACATCGCCGACGATCGGCGGCTCATCTCGCAGGCCTACGCCACCCGCCAGGACCAGCAGTCCTGGTTCTCCGCGGCCGCCTTTACGGTCCAGGGCCTGCGGCCGGGCGACAACGAACGCACCTTCCCCGTCGCCGCGCCGCTGGTGGAAGCGCGCTACGAGCCCACGGGGGCCGTCGCCGGCGGGCGGCTGCGGACGCGGGCGAGCGCCGTGGTCCTGACCCGCGAACAATCGCCCGACTTCCCGACCGTCCGCCTGCCGGGACTGGACAGCCGCCGCGCCACGGCCGAGGCCGACTGGCGCGCCACCTACACCTCGGCCGCGGGCTTGCGGGTCGCCCCGTTCCTGCACGCGCGCTTCGACGCCTATTCGTTCGACGACAACATGGTCGGCGTGGTGGGCGTCGGCCCCACCTCGCGCTCGGTCTCCCGCGGCCTGGGCGTGGCGGGCGTGGATGTGACCTATCCGTTCTTCCGCAGATTCAGTGACTTCACGGCGATTCTTGAACCGATCGTGCAGCTCGCCGCCTCGCCGGACCTGAAGCAGATCGAACTGGGCCGCAATGCGCTCGGCCAGACGGTCTATCTCAACGAAGACGCCATCGCCTTCGAGTTCGACGAGACGAACCTGTTCCGCGCCAACAAATTCCCCGGCTACGACCTCTATGAGGACGGCGTGCGCGTGAACGTCGGCGGCCGCGCCTCGGTGTTCTGGGACGACGGTCGGCGCGCCAGCCTGCTGGTCGGTCGGTCGTTCCGCGACGCGCCCAACGAGATCTTCGCCGAACGCACCGGCCTGCGCGACCGCGCTTCGGATTGGATCGTGGCGGCCGACGCCCAGCCGCTGCCCGGCGTGCGGGTCTTCACCCGCGCCCGCCTCGACGGCGACAGCCTGGACGTGGAGCGGGCCGAAGCCGGGGCCAATGTCTATACCCGCCGGGCCAGCGGCTATTTCCGCTACCTGCGCAGCAACACCGACATCAACGGCGACAAGACCGAGAATTTCGACGTCGGCGGCGAGCTCTATCTGACCAAGAACTGGGGCGTCACCGTCTACGGCAACCGCGACCTCGTGCAGGAAGCGTGGGTGATCCGCGACATCGGCGTGGTCTACCGCGACGAATGCACGCGGGTGGACATCATCTATCGCCGGGAAGACACGGTGATCGGCCGCCTCGGCCCCTCCGACTCCGTCACGGTCCGCCTAACGCTCGCCACATTGGGTGAACCGTTATATGGCAGATGAAAACCGCGGCCCCGCCCGGGCCGAGCGCATGCTCAGATACTTGAGGAAGACGTCACTCCATGAACCGCGCGCGTAAAGTCACGGGCCGCTCGGCCCGCGGCCTGGCCTTGGCCGCCGCCCTCGCCACGGGCGCCGCGCCCGCCTGGGCCCAGGCCGTCGCGCCCGAACCCCAGGCGCCGGCGGCCGCGCCCGGCTTCAGCGAGGCCGTCGCCGCCGTCGTCAACGACGACATCATCTCGACCTACGACCTGGCGCAGCGCATGCGCCTGCTGATCGCCACCTCGGGCATCCAGCCGACCCAGCAGAACATCGCCCAATTCCAGCGCGAGGCGCTGATCTCCCTGGTCGACGAGCGGCTGCAGATCCAGGAACTGCGTCACCAGGAACGCGAGCAGAAGATCGACATCATCGCCAGCGACGAGGAGCTGGAGGAAGAACTGGCCGAAATGGCCCAGGGCAACGGCATGAACCGCCAGCAGTTCGAAGCCAGCCTGGCGGCCCAGGGCATCGGGATCGACACCCTGAAGGAACAGATCCGCGCCCAGATCAGCTGGCAGCGGTGGATCCGCGGGCGCTACGGCTCGCGCCTGCGGGTGGGCGAGGACCAGGTGCGCGCGGTGCAGCAGCGCATGGCCGCCGCCGCCTCCAAGCCGCAGTACCAGATCGCCGAGGTGTTCATCGACTCCAACCGCGTGGGCGGCCCCCAGGTGGCCCTGCAAGGCGCCCAGCAGCTGGTCGCCCAGATGCAGCAGGGCGCGCCGTTCGCCGCGGTCGCTCGCCAGTTCTCCGCCTCGGCCACCGCGGCCAACGGCGGCGACGCCGGCTGGGTGACCGCCGGGGAAATGCCGGCCGAGGTGGACGCCGCGCTCGAACAGATGCGGCCGGGCCAGCTGTCCCAGCCGATCCCGGTGCGCGACGGCGTCTACATCATCTATCTGCGCGACAAGCGCTCGGGCGCCGGCGCGACGGTGGTGAACCTGAAGCAGGCCGCCGTCGCCCTGCCCCAGACCGCCAGCGCCGACCAGGTGGCCGCCGCCACCCAGCGACTGACCGAACTGCGCAGCCGCGCCACCGGCTGCGGCGATCTGGAGGCCGCCGCCGCCGGCATGCCGGGCGTGGTCGCCGGCGATCTGGGCGAGGCCGAGATCGCCGACCTGGCTCCGGCCTTCCGCGACGCGGCCCAGACCCTGCAAACCGGCCAGCTCTCGCAGCCGATCCGCACCCAGGCCGGCCTGCACGTCCTGGCCGTCTGCGGCAAACGGGCGGCGGGCGCGGAAAATCTCACCGCCGATCAGATCGAGAATCGGCTGTATGGTCAGCAGCTAAGCATGATCGCCAGGCGTTACATGCGGGATCTGAGGACCTCGGCGACTATCGAGACGCGGTGAAACAAGGCCCCATCGGACTGACATTGGGCGATCCGGCCGGAATCGGGCCGGAAATCGTGGTCAAGGCCTGGAACCGGCTACGCGCCGAAGGCCCGGCGTTCGTCGTCGTGGGCGACTACCAGTCCCTGGCCTCGGCGTCCGGCTCGGGCGCCTCCATCGTCCGGCGGGTGACCACGCCCGAAGAGGGCGCCAAGGCCTTTGCAGACGCCCTGCCGGTGATCGACCTGCCCCTGCGGGCGCCGGTGGTGGCGGGTCATTCCTCGGCGACGGCGGCGCGGTCGGTGGTCCAATGGATCGAGACCGGGGTCGGACTGGCGCTGTCGAAGGCGATTTCCGCCCTGGTCACAGCCCCCATCGCCAAGGCGCCGCTCTATGAGGCGGGCTTCCCCTTCCCAGGCCATACCGAATTCCTGGGCGAACTGACGGCCGCGGCGCGATACGACGGCGCACGGGGCCCGGTGATGATGCTGGCCGCGCCCGGACTGCGCGCCACGCTGGTGACCGTACATACCCCGCTGGCGAAGGTGGGGACCGAGCTTTCGGTGGAGAAGATCGTCAACGCCGGCCTGGTCACCGCCCAAGCCCTGCGCCGCGACTTCGGCCTGTCGGCGCCTCGGCTGGCCGTGGCCGGCGTCAATCCGCACGCCGGCGAGGCCGGGACCATCGGCCGGGAGGAGCAGGAGATCGTGGTCCCCGCCGTACGCGCCCTGCAGGCGCTGGGTGTGGATGCGACCGGCCCGGCCCCCGCCGACACCCTGTTTCACGAAGCCGCCCGCGCCCGCTACGACGCAGCGCTCTGCATGTATCACGACCAGGCCCTGATCCCGGTGAAGATGCTGGATTTCTGGGGCGGGGTGAACGTGACGCTGGGCCTGCCGATCGTCCGCACCTCTCCCGACCACGGCGTGGCCTTCGACATCGCCGGCCGCGGCCAGGCGCGGCCCGACAGCCTGCTGGCGGCCCTGCGGATGGCCGAAGAGATCGCCGCCCGCCGAAACGGCGAGGGTTAGAGCCGGCTATCGCATTTGGCGTGCACTACACCCCCCTCTCCCGCTGTGCGGAAGAGGGTGTCCGAAGGATGGGTGAGGGCGAGGCGCAGCCAAGGCCGCCGCCCGGGGGGCGGCGCGAAGCGGCGCTAGAAATTGCAGCGTGGCAGGTGTTGGCGCCTGCGGCGCCAGCGGCTTCGCCGCCCTCGCAGGCTTCCCCCGCGAGCCCTCACCTGGCCTTACGGCCTGTCCTCTGCCGCAAGCGGGAGAGGAGGAGGCGACCTGGGTCCCGCCCTCGCCGGGAGGAGCGGATGTGGGGCGTCAGGTCAGCGGAACTCGGCCAGGGGCGGCGGCGGGGCGAAGCGCACGCGGCCATAGTCGGTCTTGCTGAGCGCGATGGTGACCTGCCCCTTCTCGCCCAGGGGCATGTGCGTCACCACGTGGGCGTGGCGATAGCCGCCGGTCCCGACGCCCACCGCCACCTCGCCATGAACGCGGCGCGGCGCCTCGAGCCGTTCGTCGTCGCGCGCCACGGCCGGCGAGTCGGCGATCCAGCGGTCGATCTGGGCGGCGGTCTCCGAGACGGCGGGCGGCGCGTCCGCGCGAGAAGCCGTGGCGATCGCCTCCTCGGCCGCGGCCGAATTCGCCCAGAAGGCCGCAACCGCGCAAATGGCCCATGTCGACCGCATGGCGAGTCTCCTGACAGGCCCGAAGCCTGAGCTGCGATTGCGGCGCGTTCGAGGCGCGCCCTTGCCCTGGAGCATATTGGCCCCTAGTTCATTTTCAAACATTCGTTCGTCGGGGATCCGCACCGTGCCAGCGCCCAACCTGTTCGCGCCGCTCACCTTCGCCCATGGGCCGGCCATGAAGAACCGCTTCATGCTGGCGCCCCTGACCAACCTGCAGAGCCACCCCGACGGGCGGCTGTCGGAGGACGAGTTCCGCTGGCTGACCCTGCGGGCCAAGGGCGGGTTCGGCCTGACCATGAGCTGCGCGGCTCACGTCCAGCGCGAGGGTCAAGGCTTCCCGGGCCAGCTCGGCATCTTCTCCGACGATCACCTTGAGGGCCTGACCCGGCTGGCGGCCGCGATCAAGGCCGAGGGCAGCCTCGCGGTGGTGCAACTCCACCATGCGGGGATGCGCTCGCCCAAGGACCTGATCGGCCAGGCCCCTATGTGCCCGTCGGAGGACGCCGAGACCGGCGCCCGCGCCATGACCGACGTCGAGGTCGAATGGCTGGTCCAGGCCTTCGTCGACGCCGCCGACCGCGCCAGGCGCGCGGGGTTCGACGGCGTGGAGGTGCACGGCGCCCACGGCTACATCCTCGCCCAGTTCCTGTCGCCGGAGATCAACCGCCGCTCCGGGCGCTACGGCGGGTCGCTGGCGAACCGCTCTCGGGTGCTGTTCGAGATCCTGCAGGGGATCCGCGACCGCTGCGGCGAGAGCTTCAACCTCGGCCTGCGGCTGTCGCCCGAGCGCTTCGGGCTCAAGCTGGCGGAGATCCGCCAGGTGGCCGAGCAGGCCATGACCTGCGGCCTCATCGACTATCTCGACATGTCGCTGTGGGACGTGGCGAAGGAGCCGGTGGAGGAGGCCTTCCAGGGCCGGCCGCTGATCTCCTACTTCACCGAGCTTCCGCGCGGCGACACGCGGCTGGGCGTGGCTGGCAAGATCACCACGGCCGAGCAGGCGCGCGCCTGCCTGGAGGCCGGCGCCGACTTCGTGCTGATCGGCCGCGGCGCCATCCTGCACCACGACTTCCCCAAGCGGGTGGCGGCCGACCCGGATTTCCGAGCGACCGCCCTGCCCGTCACCCGCCAGCACCTGCGCGATGAGGGGCTGGGCCCGGCCTTCATCGACTACATGCAGACCTGGAAGGGCTTCGTGGCGGTGGAAGAGCCCGCGGAATAGCAGGCCTTGCCGCGGCCGCGCCGCCGGGCGAGGCTCGCAGGCCCGAAGGGAGGAGCGTTCCGGTGATCGAGTTCTTCTTCGACTGCTCCAGCCCCTGGACCTATCTGGCCTTCCACAACGTCCAGCCCCTGGCGCGCGAGCTGGATGTCCCGATCAAGTGGCGGCCGTTCATGGTCGGCGGCATCTTCAACACCATCAATCCCAGCGTCTACGCCCAGCGCGAGCAGCCGGTGCCGGCCAAGGCCCGCTACATGCTGAAGGACCTGCACGACTGGGCGCGCCACGCCGGCCTGTCGATCAAGATGCCGCCCAGCGTCTTTCCGGTGAACAGCGTCAAGGTGATGCGCGCTTGCCTGATGCTGGAGCCGCAAGGGAGGCTCGTCCCCTTCGCGACGGCGGCGTTCGAGGCCTATTGGCGCGACGACCTCGACATCTCGCAGGACGAGGTGGTGGCCGAGGTCGCCCGCCGCGCGGGCGCGGAGCCTGCGCCTCTGATGGAGGCCATCGCCGCGCCGGAGGTTAAGGCGGCGCTGAAGGCCAATACCGACGAACTGATCGCCCGGGGCGGCTTCGGCTCCCCCACCCTCTTCGTCGGCGGCGAGGACATGTATTTCGGCAACGACCGGCTGGAGCTGATCCGCGCCGCGGTGCTGCGCGCCCGGGACACGGCCTAAGGGCCAAGCCCGCCCCGGCCCTGGCGCGACTGTCCGCGGCCGATCACCTGCCGGAAGTCTCCGCCGAACGGCAGGCCGTAATAGACCGCCATCAATCCGCCGACCCACGGCTGCTTGAACCACAGGCTGGCCGTCGCCCCGTCGATCAGGCGCCTGGCGTGCAGCAGGGCGACCGCGATTTCGGGCTCGGCCTGACCGACTTCGGCGGCCAGATCCTCCGCGCCCGCCAGCAGGCGCTGGGCGACGAGGACGAGCGGCTGCAGAACGGGCGTTCCCCGCAGGGGGATCTCCGCCAGGGCGCGGGCCTGCAGGCGGCGCGCCGCCGCCGCCGGGCCGATCCGACCGCGCAAGGCCCGGCGCGCGGCGCGTTCGGCCTTGTCGAGGCCGGCCTCGTCCTGCGGCTCGTAGAGCCGCCGCAGCTGGTCGGCCCACAGCACCGCGCCGTCGGAAAGGTCGTCGAACTGTTCGGCCAGCCGCAGGGCGTAGTCGTCCAGGGGCGCCAGCCGGTCGGCCTCCAGCAGCAGGGCCGCCGCGGTCATCGCCGCGATCGGGCGCTCGGCCTTGGCCGCCAGCATCCGCTCCAGCGCCCCGGCCTCCGCCGCCACCTGACCGGCCAGGCGCTCGCGATCGATCTCGGCCAGCCGGTAGAGCCGGGCCGCCTCGTCGCCCGCGTCGCTGTAGGGGGCCAGGCGTCCGGCCAGGTGCTCGACCTGGGCCAGATCCTCGGAAAACCGCACGGCGAGCCGGACGGGCGCCGGTGTACCCATGTCGTTGGGCAGGATCATGCCGAAGGCGTCAAGCCCGGCGCCGCCCGCACCGGGATAGCCGATCTCCAACCAGGCGCCCCGCGCCAGGCGCGCGTGCAGCCGAACGTCGATGCGGTAGACTCGGCCGTTGTCGCTGACGGCGCCGCCGAGGAACTCGATGTCCGAAGGCGCCACCGGCCGCGCCGAATTGGCGCCGCGCAGCATCACCCGCCCCTTCGACCACAGCTCGGTGGCGTATTCGTGCCGGAAGAAGCCGTGCAGGTCGGCGGGCGTCGCCAGACCGACCGGAGGCGGCGGCGGGCCCAGATCGGTGAACTGGTCCTCCCGCATCTTCGCCGCCTCGACGATGGCGGCGTCCAGCTCCGTCTTCGGCAGGCCGGCCTCGCGCGCCTGGTCGGCACCGGCCATGGGCGCGGCCGCCACGGAGAATGCGGCGGGCTCCGCCTGGACGTTCAGCCCGGGCGGAGCGGGCGCCACGCGGCGCGCAGCCACGATGGCGACCTCGGCGGCGTCGAGGTTGCCGCCCAGGGGCTCCATGCGCGCAAACAGCCCCGGCGAGCCGCCGGCCGCATGCACGAGCTCCTCGACCCGCCGGGTCAGATAGGAGTCCAGGGGGCGCGGCTTGACCACCACATGGGTGTCGCCCGGCGGAAAGAGATCGACGAGGTCTTCGTCCAGGGCCTCCATCAGCGCCTGCCCGAAGAAGCTCAGTCCCACTCGCGGCGCGGCGGGGTCGTACCGCAACTGGTTCCATTGGAAGGCCTGGCGGCCGGCCAGGCTGGCCATGAACTTGGCGGCGAAGTTGGGCTGGCCGGCGGCGGTGGCGTTGCGCGTCGGCAAGGGCGCACGCCCTTCCGGCGCAACCCCGCCCAGCAGGGTCGCCGGATTCTGGCAGGCGTCGAGCATCAGATAGACCTCGCCCGTTCCGGTCTGGCGGGCGATGGCGCGCAGCCCTTCCACCGAGATCGCATCGTCGGCCGGTTCGCCCACGTCTGGGTCGAGATAGTCGGACGGCAGCAGGATCGGCTTTTCGAGGTTGTTCAGGCCGTGACCGGAGAACAGGAACAGGCCGCGGGAGGCCCGGCGCGCCTCGGCCGGCTGGTCGCCCATCACCTTGGCCCAGCGGCGGATCGCCCGCTCGCAGGCGGTGAAGACGGGCGCTTCGTAGTCCCCGGGGGCCAGCTTCCAGCGCGGATCGGCCTGTTCTTCAGCCGTAGGCGACAGCAGCAGACGCACCTCGGCGATCGGGCAGCCATCGATGTCGCATCGCTCCTTCAGCCAGTGGAACAGGGCCGCTCCGGTCAGGGCCGAGCAGACCAGTTGGCCACCGACGGTGGTGCCGTTGCGGGCAGCCTTGCCGGGAACGCCTCCCGGCAGGTGGTCGTAGAACGAGACGCCGATCACCACGGCGAACAGGCCGGGAAGCCCGGGCGACCAGGCGTCGTTCACCCACAGGCCCGGCTCTCGGCCGCGCACCAGGCTCATGACCTCAAATCCCGGCTTCCGAAAGCCGGTCCTCGAAGCGCCGCCAGAAGCTCGGGCGCTTGAAATAGGAAACGTGGGCCAGGGCGAGCCCCGCCCCATTCACATAGGACTCGTCGACCATGGCGGCGTTCTTCCCCGGCTGGAAGCGGGCGCTGCTGACGAAGATGTCCTTGGCGGTGAAGGCCACGAAGTCGTTGACGTCCCAGACGTTCCACCAGGCCTGGACGCAGTCGGGGACCGGCTGGCGGTCCTTGGGCGGGGCGGCGTTCTTGCGCACCGAGGGGTCGCTGGCGTGGAACAGCTTGGCCTCTTCGAAGAAGGCGACCTGGGCGCCGGCGCTGGCCCAGAAGGCGACGTCGGGACGCGCCGCCGCCGGCGCGAAGGCGGTGAAGACGTCGTAGGCGACCTGTCCGCCCATCGAGTGGGTGAGGACGACCAGCTTCTCGTTGGGCCGTTCCGGCGTCCTGGCGGCGGCGAGCGCATCCAGCAGACGCTGGACGATGGGCCCGGGCGCGCCGGGCGTCCCGCGGCGGGTCTGGTAGATCAGCACGTCGCCCAGGAAGTCGGCGACGAACTCGTGGATCAGGGGCCGAAGCTCGCCCAGCAGGCGGGAGGCCAGGAAGCCCGGTGCGGAAACGGCGCGTTTGAAGAACTCGCCCGCCCGTTCGGCCCAGTCGCTAGGGCCGGCGGCCACCAGCCCGACCTGGTCGGCGGCGCGAAGCTGGCCGGCGCGGACGAGCGTCCGGTCGGCGAGGACCTTCATCTGGTCGGCGGGCGGTTGGGCGGCGAGCGCCGCGACCCCGGCCCCGTCGCTACAGACCTCCAGCGCCGCCAGGGTGACATAGCCGTCCACCGCTTCGGCCGACCCTGGCTCGGCCGCCTCGTCGGGGCGGACGGCCGCGGCCTCCAGGAAGGCGATGACGGTATCGGCCAGTTCTTCGGACGACAGATCCTTCAGCTCGACTGTCGCCACCCCGGCCCCGCCGGGCCCCATGCCGAGGAGGTTGCCGCCGCCCCCCATCGGAGTCGCAAGGGCCGTCGGCGCTGCGGCGCCCGCCGCGAGGTCCAGCGGCGAGACGGCCTGCACCCCTGCACCCTGCGAGAGGATCGAACTCTTTGGCCGGGAGGCCTTGTCCCAGGCCCACTCCACGCCGACGTCGCCCCAGAAGCAGTGGACGATCTTCACCGCCTTGGGATCGGCGGGATTGAGCCGGGGCGCGACATAGCGGCGGAGTTGCGGCTCCACCTCCCGGAACGCGCCGTCGGAACGCACGCGCACGCCGTGAACGAACACGATGGGCATGGTCGCCCCTCCCTGCTGAATGAAACGCAACCCGCACCCGCGCCCAACCACGCTGCGCACCGATGGTTGTATCTCAAGCTGCAGCGGGAGTCCCGCAGGACGCAAACGCACCACGTCCGCTTCCGACGCAGAAGGAGTGGGCTCAGCGCCTGCTCAGCGCCCGCCCCCCGAGGGCCGGGCAATCGCACATGAAAACCTCCTCTCCCGCCAAGCGGGAGAGGAGTGAACAGCGCGCTCGCGCCACGTGCGATCGCCCTACCCCAGAGGGGGAGCTTCGTGGGACCCTGCCGGTCAGAACACGAAGTCGGACGCCGTCAGACTGGCGACCGAGACGCCTTCCAGCACCACCTGGCCGGTTCCCAGGAGAATGACCGCGTCGCCGTCGTCGTTGGCGGTGAGCCGGGCCTGGACGTCGGCCCAGGTCTCCAGCCCGGCGACGGCCGTCAGGTCGATGAGGTCGCCGGACGAGAAGTCGGTGACCCGGTCGGCCCCGGCGTTTTCCTGGAACACGAAGCGGTCCTCGCCCGCGCCGCCGGTCAGCACGTTGTCGCGCGCATTGCCGACGATGGTGTCGTTCCCGGAGCCGCCGACGGCGTTCTCGATCCAGGTTCCGTAGGCGATGCTGATATTGTCCTTCATCAGCGGCCCGCCGGACAGGGAGACCCAGCTCACCCCGCCGTTTATGCCCTCCACGCCGTTGTTGTAGACCTCGTAGAGCAGTTGCGACCGCGCCGGCAGCCCGGCGGCCAGGTTGTTGGCGTTGATCTCCTCGAGGGAGAGGAAGGTCTCCGTACCGCCCGCGCTGGAGAAGGCCCCCGGGTTCAGGTCGATATAGGACGGGGTCGAATAGCCCGAGAGGTCAAGGGTGTCGTTGCCGCCCGCGTCCCAGATGGTGAAGACCGGCGCCAGCTGGTTGGGACCGAGCTGGAAAGCCGGCCGATCGTCGAGGTCGGCGCTCCAGTTGAAGCCGTAGGTGGTGTCGCCCGTCCGGGTGGTGGTGTCGGCGCCGAAGAGGCGCTGGACGGCGGCGATGTCGTGCACGCCGGGCGTCGCCGAATAGACGAACCGCATCAGGCTCCAGTCGATGTGCTGGGCCCCGGTCTCGTAGGCGTCCCAATAGGACATCACCGTGTACTGCAGCGAGTCCTGGTAGTAGTCGGCCAGGGCGTAGCTCAGTTCGACGTCGTCGCCGGCGTCGTAGTCGCCGGGGTGCGAGAGGCCCAGCGCATGGCCGATCTCGTGCGTCAGGGTCTGCAGACCGTAGAAGCCGTTCAGCAGCTGAACGCCGCTGACCGGCGCCGGATTGATCCACACGTCCCCCTGGATGTGCTGGTACTGCGCGCCGTAGGCCTTGCCGTGCGGCAGGTAGGCCCAGGCCTGGCCGGGGCCTGTGACGGTGGTGGCGAAGGCCAGGTCCCAGTTCCCCTGGCCGTTCGACGCTTCCTTGAAGCTGATGGCGATGACGTCGTCCCAATAGGCCAGGGCCAGGCGGGTGGCCGCCTGCTGCTCCGCGGTCATCGGCGCGTAGCCGTAGCTTTCCGGGAACCCGGGATGATTGTAGAGGCCCGTGGTCACCGGACCCGAATAGAAGCCATAGGTGAGGACGCCGTCGGCGAGATCCTTGGCGCTCCAGGTGAAGCCGCTGCGATTGAGGTGTTCGGCGATCCACTCGACCGTCTGGATCGGCAGGTCGCGGGCCACGCCGCCGGCGTCCGGATCGGCCGAGGCGTTGGCGTTAAGTTCGGATTCCTGCCGGAAGCCGGTTTCCAGCTTCAGCGCATAGACATTGGCGTCGGGCTTCGACATGCCTCATCTCCCTTCGTCCCGCCGCAGCGACCGGGCGCAGGCCAGCGGGCGCGGAGGATCGGAAGCCGCCGCGCGCCGCCAACGTGTCTGGCGGACTCAGTTTAGGTTTGGTTTGGCGAGGAAGCTCTACTTTATCCGGCCGGCAAAATTACTCTGATCGACGGGCGAAAGACGCGCCTCCTCAGACGGTTCTTCAACCATGAGTGCATGAGAGCAAGATATCGACAATTAAAGTATATTAGGGAAAGGCCAAAATCTGCGTCTCCTCGGCCGAACGGTCCGGCGAAGCTCGAAATCCAGTCATTTCAGGCCGTTGTTCACACCCAACAAGCTTGACCTCAACGGCTGCGCTTCAGCCTCAGCAGCCCCTGGCGGCGCGGGAGGTCGGCAAGGTGGAAAGCTCCCTTGCTCAGCCCCTCTCTTGCGGCCCGTCGGCGCGGAGCACGAAGGCGAGGATCTCGGCCACGGCGGTGTAGAGCCGCTCGGGGATCTGCTCGTCGAGTTCGATCGTGGAGAGCGCCTGGGCGAGCGCCGGATTGACCTCCAGCGGCACGCCGTGGGCCTGGGCGGCCTGAATGATCCGCTCGCCGATCACCCCTCGGCCGCTTGCCACCACACGAGGGGCATTGGGCGCGTCGTAGCGCAGGGCCACGGCCAGCCGGTCGCGGTAGGGATTGCTCACGACACCTGGTCCACGAACTGGCCGGCGCCGGGGGACCGCCGCGGCGGCGCGCCCAGATGCACGGCGACCTCGGGCCGCAGCCGGGCGCGGGCGAGCGCCATGGCGAGCTCGGGCTGCAGCGCCTTCAGGCGTTCGGCGGCTTCCGGCCGCTCGCCCCAGAGATGCACGCCCACCTCGTCGCCCAACAGCGTGGCTTTCGCATGCACCGGCCCCAGGCTGTCGAGGTCGATGGAGAACCCTGCGCGCCAGACCGGCGGCCGGTCGCCGGATGCGGCTTCGCCTCCGCCGTCGCGCTGAATCTCGAACTGGGCGACCGCGGCCCCGCCCGGGGTGGTGAACGGAACCTCGAACATCCAGCGCGCGCCGCCCTCCTCGGCCCCGGCCTGCGGCAGGGAGGCCAGCTGATGCAGCTGGGCGCGGGCCAGCGCCCCCTCAGCTTCGCCGGCCAGGCGCTGAACCACCTGCACCGGCGTGGCGTCGGCCGGCAAGCTGGCGCGGGCCGACGGTTGGGCGCTGGTCGCGCCGTCCCGATGCGGCGGCGGCGGCGGCGGCCCCGGGGCGCGAGAGGTCTGGGCCTGCGGCTGGGTGGCGAGAAAACCGTCGAGGGCGCCCTTCAGGGTGAGAAGGCCGGCCTTCAGGTCGCGCCCCACCGGCGAGCGGCGCGGTTCGGCGGCGAGCCGCGCCTCCAGGAACAGGCCCGACTGGGCGAAGGCCTTGGCGATGTCCGCGCCCGTCACATTGGCCGACAGCGGGCCGGCCTGGGCCAGCAGCCGTGTGGCCGCCGCGCGCACGCCGGCCGGCAGGCCGGGGATGTCCAGAGCCTTGGCGAGATCAGCGATCAGCGGCGCCAGCGCTCCCTGCCGGGCGGCGGCGGTCTGCGCCTGCTGGGCCAGACGGCGGGCCTCGGGCTGGACGTTGTTCTGGGAGGCGGCGGACGTCGGGGTGGGCTCGACGGGCCGCACGATCGCGCCCGCGGGCCGGATGGCTTCCACCGGCACGGTGATCATGGGCTGCGCAACGCCCGTGATAGGCGTGACCGTCGCCACGAGGATTCGTCCTCTTGTCCGAGGCTTATCCTGGACTTCGGAAGTGAAGGGGTTGTTAAGGGTTTCAGCGGCTCTCGCCAGGTTCTCGAGGACCGGTGACGCCGGCGGCGACCCGGGCTAGTGCTGGGACCGTGACCGCCCTCGACCAGCTTCCACCGCTTCGCGAGACCCTCGCCGCCCATGGCCTGATGGCCAAGAAGAGCTTCGGGCAGCACTTCCTGCTCGACCTCAACATCACCCGCAAGATCGCCCGCCTGGCGCAGGTCGGCGAAGGCGACATGGTGATCGAGGTCGGGCCCGGCCCCGGCGGCCTGACCCGCGCCCTTCTGGAAACCGGCGCGCAGGTCGTCGCCATCGAAAAGGACAGCCGGTTCGAGCCCTTGTTGGAGGAACTTGCGGCGGCCTCGGCCGGCGCGCTGACGGTGCGGGTGGAGGATGCGCTGACCGCCGACGAGGCGGCGATCGCCGGCGGCCGGCCGGCGCATATCGTCTCCAACCTGCCCTACAACGTCGGCACGCCCCTCTTGATCAAGTGGCTGACCGGCGCTTTCAGGCCTGCCTCCATGACCTTGATGTTCCAGAAGGAAGTGGCCGAGCGGGTGACCGCCCAGGCCGGCGCTGCGGCCTATGGCCGGCTGGCGGTGATCGCCCAGGCGACGGCCGACGCGCGGCTGGTGATGGATGCGCCCGCCCGGGCGTTCACGCCGCCGCCGAAGGTGGACTCCGCCGTGGTGCGGCTGGTTCCCCGCTCCGACCGGCCGGAACCTGCCCGGCTGCAGGCCTTGCAAGCGGTGACGGCGGCCGCCTTCGGCCAGCGGCGCAAGATGCTGAGATCGAGCCTCAAAGCGCTCGGCGGCGAAGTCCTGTGCGAGGCTGCAGGCGTCGCGCCCGAGGCGCGGGCGGAGACCGTCCCGCTCTCAGGCTTCCTGGCGCTGGCCGACGCCTGGCGGGCGCGGGAGGGTCGTCTCTAGGCCAAGAGCCCCGCCACCCCGTCCCAGCAGAGCTTGCCGCCGACCGCCACCATCAGGGCGTAGACGATGCGGTAGAAGCTGGCCGCCGGCACGCGCCGCACCAGCCAGACCCCAGCGGCCGTCGAGGCGATGGCGAGCGGTAGCAGGACCGCGGCGGTGGAAAGGCTCTCGGCGGTGAACTGGCCAAGCGCCCAATAGGCCGGAACCTTCATCCAGTTCACCACGGCGAAGAAGATGGCGCTGGTGCCCACGAAGACGTCGCGCGGCAGGTTCTTGGGCATGACGTACATCTGGAAGGGCGGCCCGCCGGCATGGGCGATCTGGCTGGTGAAGCCCGCCGCCACGCCCGCCAGGACGCCGCGCCAGGGAAGGCCGCGCTCCACGGGCGGCGCGGGCTGGATCCCGCCCCGGCCCGCCCATAGTCGCTGCAGGCCGAAAACCACGGCGATGGCGCCCACCGCCAGCTCCACGGCTTCGGCGGTGACGAAGGCGGCGAGGCTCCAGCCCAAGGCTATGCCCGCGGCCGCCGTGGGCAGCATCAGGGCGAGCACGCCGCGGTCCCAGGTGCGCCGGAAGGCCCAGACGCTGACCACGTCCTGGACGATCAGGATCGGCAGGGTGATGGAGGCCGCGAGGACAGGTGAAACGGATAGCGCCATCAGCGGCACGGCGATCACGCCGACGCCGGAGAAGCCGCCCTTGGCCAGACCCAGCAGGATCACCGCCGGGATCGCAAAGGCGTAAAAGGCTGGATCGCCGATCATGCCGCCCGCCTAGGCCGATTCCGATGTCGGCCGCTCACCGCGGGGCCTGAACGCAGAATCGATTGCCTTCCGGATCCGTCATGACCGCATAGCCGCCGCGCTGCTCCGCCAGCCTTCCCCCGAGCGCCTGGATGCGCGCCACCTCGTTCGCCAGCGGCCCGCCGACCAGATCGAGATGGATCGGCCCCTTGCGCGCCGCCGCCGGACGTTTCTGGAAGCAGAGGCAAGCGCCGGGACCGTCGACCATCACGACGGGGTCGGTCTCCGGCGTGAACCCCAGAGCGGCGAGCCGGGCGATCTCGGCCGCATCGTAGGCGCGCACGGCGTATCCGGTGAGAACGGCCGCCCAGAACCTGGCGAGCGCGGCCGGATGGTCGCAATCGAAGACGATCTCGCGCAGGATCGCCATCAGCCCAGCGCGGCCACGCGCGCAGCGAGCGCCCGGTCCACGGCCTCGTAATGCGGGGTGAAATCGCGGGCGATCCGTTCGGCGCTCCACACGGCCGGCAGCAGGCCGCGCAGGGATTCGGTCTGGATCACGCGCGTTCCCTGCCCTTCCGGCGTGAGGTGGAAGCCGTGGCGGCCATGGAAGATCAGCGGGACCACGCCCTGCCAAGCGATCTCGCGCCCGGGTTCGCAGGCGACCAGCCGCGCCGGCTGCCGGATCGTGGCGCCGGGCTTGCCGGCGAGGTTCAGAAAGGTCAGGTCGAGCCGCGCCCCCGGCCGCGCCTCACCTTTCGCCTTCACGTTCAACGGATTCCATTCGTGATAGCGTGAAAAGTCCGCCAGCACCTCCCACACCCGATCGGGCGGGGCGTCGATGAAGCTTTCGGTGCGGATCAGGTGCATGAGCCGATCCTGGCACGGGCGGGCGGCCGCAACAATTTCGGCCGGGGCGGAACCATGGCTCAGCTGCCGCATTCTCGCCACAGAAGGCGGCGTTCCCGTAGACACCGCCGCCTTCGTCAGGCCCCGCCCGCTCGCCGGACGGGGCCTGCCTGATTTCCGTCGCCGAGAAACCAGGCGCCTTGCCGGAAAAATTCCCGCTCCCACTGCGATTTGACGCGAAAGATTTACCAGCCTGAGGGTCAATGCCGCCGCGCGGCGTCCCGTAGACAGCGCTGCGCATTCTCCGGCCTCGCTCGCGTTTCAGGGCGGGGCCGGACCCTCAGCGGCCCAGATCGGGCGGGCGCCAGGTTGCGAACCTGCCTGCGACACCCCACCCTTGGATCGGCTGCGGCGTGTCTACGACGGCCCATTGGCGCGCCAATCCCGGCTCCTTACGGACATTGGGTCGAAGCCACCCGAAAGGGCGCTTATACGCCGCAGCCGCCCGATCGTGGCCGAGGAGGCGCCGGGACCGCCCGGCGCCTCCTCGACGCCCCTTTTCCCGGATGCTCCGGCGAGCCCAGGAGGGAACAAGGCTCGCCGGTCCTCGGCGGCCCCGCCGGGAGGAGATAGGGGCCGCCTTCGGGTCAGTGGAAGGCTCCGCGCCGGTCGGCGCCGCGCTCCGAGGCGGGATCTGGACCTTTCAGCCGGCCGCCGGGCCCGACGCCGGCCTCGTCGGCCGTCGGCGGCCCGCCCGGCCGCGGCTTGGCGTCGTGGGAATTGCGCTCGCCCGGCGCCTGGTTCCCTACGTCGTCGCGCCTCGTCTCGCCCGCCATGGATGCACGTCCTTTCCGATGTGCGGGATCAACTCCGCGGATCTCGGGACGTTCCACCTATACTATTGAAAATAAACAATATTGCGGAGCTCGTTGCGGCGTTACCGCCCCTACTCTGCAAGCAGCCCCTCGACGAATTCCGGAAGCCACACATTGCGGCCCGGCTTCAGGCGCTCGGCGCGGTAGATGTGGGCGAGGTCGGCGTAGGCGCGGTCGAAGTTCTTGTTGACGATGACGTAGTCGTAGAGCCCCCAATGGGCGATCTCCTCCTTGCCCAGCGCCAGCCGCTGGCGGATCACCTCCTCGGAATCCTGGGCGCGGGCGTGCAGCCGGCGGGAGAGGTCGTCCCAGGCGGGCGGCAGGATGAACACCCGCACGCTGTCGTCGGGCATGGCTTCCGCAATCTGCTTGGCGCCCTGCCAGTCGATGTCGAACAGCACGTCCTTGCCCGCCGACAGCGCGGCTTCCACCGGCTCCGCCGGGGTGCCGTAAAGGTTGCCGTTCACCTCGGCCCATTCCAGGAAGTGGCCGGCGTCGATCCGCTCTTCGAACAGGGCGCGGTCGAGGAAGAAATACTCCCGCCCCTCCTCCTCGCCCGGGCGCGGGCTGCGCGTGGTGCAGGAGATCGAGAGCGTCAGGTCCGAGTGGTCGGCCACCAGGCGCCGCGACAGCGAGGTCTTGCCGGCTCCGGCAGGGCTTGAGACCAGCAGCAGCAGGCCCCGGCGCTGGGTCTCCCAGGGACGCGGATGATCGCCGTCGGTCATGATGGTTCGCTGCTTTCCGGTTACAATTCAGCCCGCAGGGCTATCGTATTTGATCTCCCCCTGTCCCGCATGGCGGGAGAGGGACTGCGCCTGGGTCAGATGGAAGCCCCTACTCCACATTCTGCACCTGCTCGCGGAACTGCTCGATGGTCGCCTTCAGCTCCAGACCCGTCGCCGTCAGGGCCGGAAGGGCGGACTTCGAACAGAGGGTGTTGGCCTCGCGCATGAATTCCTGGGTCAGGAAGTCCAGGCGCCGGCCGCTTGGTCCCTCGCCGGCGACGAGGCCGCGGGCGGCCGCCACATGGCCCTTCAGGCGGTCGAGCTCCTCGCGCACGTCGGCCTTCACCGCCATGGTGGCGGCCTCGACCACGATCTTCTCCTCGCCGACGCCCTCGCCCAGGAGTTCGGCCATGCGGCGGGCGAAGCGGGCCTTGATGGTCGCAGGCTGTTCGGCGGCGATGTCGAAGGCGTCGCCCGTCAGCGCCTCGATCCGATCGACCAGGCCGATCAGGACCTCCAGGAGCTGGCCGCCCTCCTCCCGTCGTGCGGCGGCGAGCGCGTCCAGCGCCACGGCGATGGAGGCGGCCATGGCGGCCTCGACGGCGGCCTGGGTTTCCGGATCGTCCAGGGTCTCGGCGGTCTCGGCCACGCCGCGCAGGGCCAGTAGCCCATCCAGTCTTGGTGGGGCGGCCCTGCCGTCGGCCACATAAGGCGCGCCGGCGGCCAGATAACGCTCCATCTGGTCGAGATTGATCCGCACCTGGCCGCCGGCCTCGGCGCGCTTGGCCTGCAGGCCGACGGTGAGCTGGCCGCGGGCGAAGCGGCTCTGGGCGCCGTCGCGGGCGGCGCGTTCCAGCGTCTCGAAACCCGGCGGCCCGCGGAACCGGACCTCCAGGTTGCGGCCGTTCACCGAGCGGGCCTCGACCGACCAGGTCCAGCCCGCCGCCGCGCCCTCAGCCCGGCCGAAACCCGTCATTCCGCTCAGCGGCATGGCGACCGGCCTCCGTTCATCGGCCGCCCTTCGCCGCAGCCGTCTTGGGCGCCGCGCCGGCCGCCTCCAGGCGCTCGCGCTCGATCTGGCGCCAGCGGGCGACGTTCTTCTGATGCTCTTCGTAGGTGGGGGCGAAGACATGCCCGCCGGTCCCGTCGGCGACGAAGAAGAGGTCCTCCGTCTCGGGCGGATCCAGCACGGCGGCGATGGCGGCCCGTCCGGGATTGGCGATCGGCCCCGGCGGCAAGCCTGCGATCTGATAGGTATTGTAGGGGCTCGGCGCGACGAGTTCGGACGCGCGTAGGCCCCGCCCCAGCGGCCGGCCTTGCGTCAGGCCGTAGATCACCGTCGGGTCGCTGTCGAGGCGCATGCTCCGCCGCAACCGGTTGACGAAGACCGCAGCCACCCGCGGCCGCTCCTCGGCCACACCCGTCTCCTTCTCGACGATGGAGGCCAGGATCAGCGCCTCCTCCGGCGTGGAGAACGGCAGGCCCGGCTGGCGCGCCGGCCAGAGCGTGGCCATCAGCTCGTCCTGGGCGTCCATCATCCGCTTGAGCACGGCGGCCCGGTCCTCGCCCCGCTGATACTGATAGGTTTCCGGCAGCAGCGTGCCTTCCGGCGGCTCCGGCGCGACGCCGGTCAGGATCGGAATGGCGGCCAGGGCCTCCACCACCGCCCGCGAGGTCATGCCCTCCGGCACCGTGATCTGGTGGCGCACCACTCGGCCGGCGCGGATGTCGTCCAGCACCCGGGCCATGGAGGCTCGGCTTGGCACCTCGTATTCGCCGGCCTTCAGGCTCTTGCCCGCCCCGGTCAGCTGGGCGGCGGCCACGAAGATGGCGGATGAGCCGATGGCGCCGGCGCGCTCCAGGGTCGAGGCGATCTCGGTCACGCCGGCGCCTCGGCGTAGGATCACAACGGTGGCTTCACCGGACCGGGCGGCCGGCCCCGGCCCGTAGTAGCTCCAGAGCGCCCAACCTAGGATCAGGGCCGCCACCGCCGCCAGGGTGGCGGCGGCCGAGCCCAGGGCGATGGCCAGGCGGCGGGCGGGGCTCAAGCCCCCGCCCCCTCGGGCGCGGTTCCTGCGGCTCACGAGACCTTCTTGAACACCACCGAGGCGTTGGTGCCCCCGAAGCCGAAGCTGTTGGAGAGGGCGACCTCGATGGGCATCGGCTTGGCCTGGTTGGGCACGAGGTCGAGGGCCGTCTCGACCGACGGGTTCTCGAGATTGATCGTCGGCGGCGCGATCTGGTCGCGGATCGCCAGGACGGTGAAGGCCGCCTCGATGGCCCCGGCCGCGCCCAGCAGGTGGCCCGTCGCCGACTTGGTGGAGCTCATCGCCACCTTGCTGGCGGCGTTGCCCAGCAGGCGCTCGACGGCGCCCAATTCGATCTCGTCGCCGAGCGGCGTCGAGGTGCCATGGGCGTTGATGTAGTCGATGTCGGCCGGCTCGATCCCGGCGTCCTTGATCGCCGCCTTCATGGCGCGGAAGCCGCCATCGCCGTCCTCGGCCGGGGCGGTGATGTGATAGGCGTCGCCCGCAAGCCCGTAACCGGCCACCTCGGCGTAGATCTTGGCTCCGCGGGCCTTGGCGTGCTCGTACTCCTCCAGCACCAGGACGCCGGCGCCCTCGCCCATGACGAAGCCGTCGCGATCCTTGTCGTAGGGGCGGCTGGCGCGGGTCGGATCGTCGTTGAAATTGGTCGACATGGCGCGGCAGGCGATGAAACCGGCGATGCCCACCGGGCAGATGGCCGCCTCCGCCCCGCCGGCGATCATCACGTCGGCGTCGCCGTACTTGATCAGCCGCGCCGCGTCGCCGACGGCGTGGGCGCCGGTGGCGCAGGCCGTCACCACCGAGTGGTTCGGCCCCTTGAAGCCGTAACGGATCGAGACTTGGCCCGAGGCGAGATTGATCAGCGAGGACGGGATGAAGAACGGGCTGACGCGGCGCGGGCCCTTCTCGTGCAACTCGACCGAGGTCTTCTCGATGGTGGCGAGACCACCGATGCCGGAACCGATGATGACGCCGGTGCGCTCGCGATCCTCGTCGGTCTGCGGCTCCCAGCCGGAATCCTTCACCGCCTCGTCGGCGGCCGCCATGGCGTAGAGGATGAAGTCGTCGACCCGGCGCTGGTCCTTGGGCGCCATGGTCTGGTCGGGATCGAAGGCGCCAGGCGTGTCCGGCCCGCCGCCGCCGCGGCCGTCGACCCGCGGCACCTCGCAGGCGACCTGGCAGGCATAGTCGCTGGGATCGAAGGTGGTGATCCGGCCCGCGCCCGAGCGCCCGGCCAGGATCGCCTTCCAGCTGATCTCGGCGCCCTGGCCGAGGGGGGTGAGAAGTCCGATGCCGGTGACGACGACGCGACGCATTCAGGCCTCCGATACGCAGACCGCCGCGGGGCGCAAGCCGACGCGGCGGTCAAAACCTCAATGAATTCCGGGGCTTTAGCCGCCCAGGCGCTCACCGATGAACTTCACCGCGTCGCCGACGGTCTGGATGTGCTCCGCCGCGTCGTCGGGGATCTCGATGTCGAACTCTTCTTCGAAGGCCATGACCAGCTCAACGTTGTCGAGGCTGTCGGCGCCCAGATCGTCGATGAAGCTGGCCTTTTCGGTGACCTTCTCCGGGTCGGCGTCGAGATGCTCGATAACGATCTTCCGCACGCGCTCGAGAATGTCGGACATGCTGTAGTCCCTCTGTTTCTAAAATCCATCCGCAATGGCCGACAGCTTGTCAACCGTTGCAGAACTTCGGTTTGAGGACGCTCGCCTCGCCCGTTCGGCGCTGGCCGTAGCATGTTCGCCACGGCCGCGCCAGCGGGTCAGATCATGGCCATGCCGCCGTTCACGTGCAGGGTCTGGCCCGTCATATAGGCCGCCTCGTCGCTGGCCAGATAGACGCAGGCGGCGGCGACCTCGTCGCCCGAACCCAGCCGGCCGGCCGGAATGGTCGAGAGAATCTGCGTCTTCTGGCTTTCGTTCAGGGCATCGGTCATCGGGCTCTCGATGAAGCCCGGCGCGATGCAGTTGACGGTGATTCCGCGGCTGGCGACCTCCTGGGCCAAGGCCTTGGAAAAGCCGATCATTCCGGCCTTGGAGGCGGCGTAGTTGGTCTGGCCGGGGTTGCCCATGACGCCGACCACCGAGGTGATTCCGACGATTCGGCCGGCGCGGCGCTTCATCATCCCGCGCAGCACGGCGCGGGAGAGGCGGAAATAGCTCTCCAGATTGACCTTCAGGACCTCGTTCCAGTCCTCGTCCTTCATCCGCATCAGCAGGCCGTCGCGGGTGATGCCGGCGTTGGCCACCAGGACGTCGAGCGGCGCGCCGGCGGCCTCTTCGGCCCGGCCGACCAGGCCGTCGACGGACTCCGGATCCGAAAGGTTGGCCGCAGCCACCGAGGCGCGCTCGCCCAGGTCCTTGGCGAGGTCCGCCAGCACCGCCTCGCGGGTGCCGGAGAGCACGACGTGGGCGCCGGCGCCGTGCAGAGCGCGGGCGATGGCGCCGCCGATACCGCCCGTGGCGCCGGTGACGAGGGCGGTCTTGCCGGTCAGGTCGAACATCGCGTGCTCCCTAGAGGCTCTTGGCGAAGGCTTCGAGATCGGCCGGGGCGTTCAGCGGCGTGGCCTCGGCGTCGGGGGCAATGCGCTTGGCCATGCCCGACAGCACCTTGCCGGCGCCGGCCTCGGCGAACCGGGTGACCCCGCCCTCGCCGGCCAGCCAGATCATGCTTTCGCGCCAACGCACGCGGCCGGTCACCTGCTCCACCAGCAGGCGGCGGATCTCCTCGGGATCGAGCGTCGGCCGGGCGGTGACGTTGGCCACCAGCGGCGCGCGCGGCGCGGAAATCGCCGCGCCGGCCAGCGCCTGGGCCATTTCGTCGGCGGCGGGCTGCATCAGCGGGCAATGGAAGGGCGCCGAGACGTTCAGCGGGATGGCGCGCGCGCCCAGTTCCTTGGCCTTCTCGATGGCCAGGTCGACCGCCGCCTTGGCGCCGGAGATCACCACATTGCCCTGATTGTTGTCGTTGGCGACGACGCAGACGCCGGCCGCGGCGCCCGCCTCGGCCGCCTGCTCGGCGAGGGCCACGTCGGTCTTGGGGCCGATCAGCGAGGCCATGGCCCCAGCCCCCACCGGAACGGCGCGCTGCATCGCCTGGCCGCGCAGCTTCAGGAGCCGCGCGGTGTCGGCCAGGGAGATCGCGCCGGCGGCGGCGAGCGCGGAGTATTCGCCCAGGCTGTGGCCCGCCACGAAGCCCGCCTTCTCCACCGGCACGCCGAACTCGCGCTCCAGCGTCCGCATCACGGCCAGGCTGACCGCCATCAAGGCGGGCTGGGCGTTCTCGGTGAGGGTCAGGTCGCCTTCCGGGCCTTCCCGCATCAGCTTGGAGAGGTTCTGGCCGAGCGCGTCGTCCACCTCCTGGAAGACCTCGCGGGCGGGCGCGAAGGCCTCGGCGAGGTCGGCGCCCATGCCGACCGCCTGGCTGCCCTGGCCGGGGAAGATGAAGGCGAGGCTCATGCGGCGTCTCCCGATTGGCCGGCGCGTCCGTGCGCGCTTCGACGATTCCGAGCCGGGAGGGTTAGGCGATCAGGCCGGGCCCGGCAAGGCTGCGCCTTCCGCAAGGACAGCCTGGATATCCGCCGCAACCGGCCGCAAGCTGACATCGAGAAGAAGCCAGGGAGGGCTCCATGCGCGCCGTCATCCGCCGCAACAAGGCGCTGGTCTGCGACGAGATCGAAGATCTGGCGCCCCAGGCCGGCCAGGTGCTGGTGAAGACGCTGGCCTGCGGGATCTGCGGCTCGGACCTGCACGCCCTGCATCACATGGAGCACATGATCGAACTGACGAGCCGCGCCAACGGCGGCATGACCAACGGCTTCGATCCGACCAAGGACACGGTCTTCGGCCACGAGTTCTGCGCGGAGATCCTGGACCACGGGCCGGACACCAGCGGCGCGCTGAAGGCGGGGACGCGCGTCGTCTCCATGCCGGTGACCCTGACGCCCGCCGGCGGGGCGGAGATGTTGGGCTTCTCCAACGCCCTGCCCGGCGGCTTCGCCGAGCGGATGATCCTGTCGGAGGCGCTGCTGCTGCCGGTCCCCAATGGCCTGCCCACCGACCAGGCGGCGATGACGGAGCCTTTCGCCGTGGGCGCGCACGCGGTGGCGAAAGCCAGGCTGGACCCGAACTCCGTGGCCCTGGTGGTGGGCTGCGGGCCCGTGGGGCTGGCGGTGATCGCCGGGCTGAAGGCGAAGGGGCATGGGCCGGTGATCGCGGCCGATTTCTCGCCCCGGCGCCGCGCGGCCGCCGAGATGCTGGGCGCCGACGTGGTGATCGATCCGGCCCAGGAGAGCCCGCACGGCCGCTGGGAAGGCTTCGGAGTGCCCACCACCCGGGCGGCGCAGAACATGATCCGGATGATGGGCGGAAGCTTCGGCCGGCCAGTGGTCTTCGAATGCGTCGGTTCGCCCGGCGTGCTGCAGAGCCTGGTCGAAGCGGCGCCGGCCGGCGCCCAGATCGTGGTGGCCGGGGTCTGTATGGAGACCGACCGGATCGAGCCGGCCATCGCCATCACCAAGGAGATCGAGCTCACCTTCGTGTTCGGCTACACGCCCGAGGAGTTCGCCGAGACCCTGCACCACATCGCCGAGGGGGTGATCGACGTGTCGGGGCTGGTCACCGGCAAGGTCGGCCTGGCGGGCGTGGCCGGCGCGTTCGAAGCCCTGGGCGATCCCGAGGCGCACGTGAAGATCCTGGTCGAGCCCGGGTTGGCCTAGAGCACGATGTGATCAGACGGAATGGTCTGATCGTTGAATCGTGCTCTAGATTCAAGAGCTTGAGCGCGTTCTGATCGCAAAACCGGGGTCCACTTTTGCGGAACGCGCTCTAGAGGCTCATCGGAGCCGCATAGCCGGTGAGCTCCAGATAGCCGCGGCCGCCTTCGGCGGCGACCGCGCCTTCCCAATAGATCGGGCCGCCGGCGGCCCGGCTGTCCAGTTCCTGGTCGTCGAATAGCGGGCGGAGGGTCCAGCGCCGCTCGCCCTCCGGCAACCGGAGGGTCAGGCCGCGCTCCACAGGATAGACGGCGTCGGTTCGCGGCGAGCGCCAGGTCCGCAGGGTGGAGAAGGCGACGTCGCCAGGCGCAAAGACCGTAACCTCGCCGTTCGGCCGGCGCAGCGATCCGCCGGCCCAGAGCGCCTGACCCTCTGAATCGCGGACCTGGAAGGCCATGAGCGCGGCCCCATCGTCGAGATTGAGCCCCACCCAATCCCATCCCACCGCTTGGGGATCGAGCAGGGTCGAGGACCATTCGCGGTCGAGCCAGGCTGTCCCGGTGACCGGTTCGGGCCGCCCGTTGCGGGTCAGGGTTCCGGCGACCGCAAGGTGCGGCAGGCTGTAGTAATGGCTCGCCTGTGAGGCCAGCGGCCCCTTGCGGCTGTAGCCCCCCTCCCCCTGCACCAGGATCGGCTGGGTCGGGCGGAAGACGAAGTCGAAGGCGAACTCGGCGCCTGGTATGCGGACGGCGATCTCGTCGTCGGGCGCGCGCCGCATCCGCCAGTCGTCGATGACGATGTCCATGTCGCTGGTCGAGGCCTCGGCCAGGCCGAAGCCCGCCCGCGCGGCGCGCTGGTCGTGCGACAGCCGCCCGACCTTCGGATCGGACAGGGCGGCGTGGGCGAAGAGGATCTGCTTGGGCGCAAACGCGCTGGGATTGCGCTGGTCGACCGGCGGGCGCGAGCGGAAGAAGGTCACCTGGAACCCCAGGGTCTCCCCATCCCGCGTCTTCAGCCAGCCGGTGACGTACCACCACTCGGTGCGGAACTGCGGATGGGCGCCGTGGTCGGCCGGGAAGCGCAGCGGGACACCGGGGCGCACCTCCGGATAGGTCGGCCGCTCCGGCCCCGGCTGGGTGGCTGCAGGCGCGGCCGCCAGCAGGAAGGCGAGGAGGAAGGCAGCAAGGCTCCGCATCACCAGTCCTCCCGCACGGCGCGCACCGCATCGGCCGAGAGCGCCCGGCGCCCGGCGAGCAGGGCCGTGACCGCGGCGGCCGTCACCAGCCCCGCCGCGACGCCGGCGAGCAGCCGCCAGGGCAGATGGGTCTGCATGGTCCAGTGAAAGGACTGCGGGTTCACCACGTGGATCAGCACCTGGCTCATGGCGAGCCCCAGGCCGATCCCGGCCACCACACCCACCGCCCCCAGCAGCGCGCCTTCCGTCGCCAGCATGGCGACGATCTGGCGACGGGAGACGCCCAGGTGCCGCAGCATCCCGAACTCCTTGGCCCGTGCGAGGGTCTGGGCTGAGATGGTGGCGGCGACGCCTGCCAGCCCCACGAACATGGCGATGGCTTCGAGCCCATAGGTCACCGCGAAGCTGCGGTCGAAGAGGCGTAGCGCGAAGGCGCGCAAGGTCCGCGGTTCGGCCACGTCGATCCGGTCGGCGAGGGCTGGCGGCAGGGCCGCCCGCAACGCCGCCTCGCCTTCGCGGGCGGTGGTTCCCGGCTCCAGGTCGAACGAGGCTTCGTCCCGCCGTGGATCGCCGGTCAGACGGGTGTAGTCCTCGCTCGCGATGGCGATCGCCCCGTGCTGGCGGGCGTAGTCGCGCCAAACGCCGGCGACAAGAACCCGCGCCCCCTGGCGGCCGACCGGCAGGTCGATCTCCTGGCCTGCCCGCCAACCATAGAGCCGGGCGGCCGGCTCGGAAATCCAAACGGGCGTGAGCCCGGCTCGGGGCTCATGCATCCGTCCTACGGGGATCATCGGCGGGGTCCCAGGGCCCATCGGCCGCACGACGAGGGCCACCGGAGGCCGGTCAGGTGCGATCCGCAGCGGCACGGCCTTGGCGAAGTGCGCCCCGGCGATGCCCGGCGCGGCGGCCAGCGCCGCCTGGGTCTGGGGATCGAAGCCGCCGCCCGACGCCGCCGTCTCCACGCGCATATAGAGATCGGCCGGCAGCACCTGGACCAGCCAGTCCTCCACCGAGGCGCGGAAGCTCGTCACCATCACCGCCATCGCCACCACCAGGCTGGCGGAGGCGACCATGCCGCAGAGCGCCACCGCCGCCTGGGAGGGCGCGCCCCACAGCCGCTTGAAGGCGAGGTCGACGGGTGGGGCGCGGAAGGTCCGGCTTCGAACCGGCGCCAGCAGCACCCGCGCCAGCCACGGCATGCCGGCGACGCCGCCGGCCAGCAGCAGGGCCATGGCGGCGTAGCCGAGCACGGGGACGCCGCCGATCGCGGGCGCCAGGGCCGCGACGGCGCCCGCGAGCAGGAGCCCGACGGCCGGCCCAGGCGAGGGACGGCGGCGCGGATCGAGCGCTTCCCCGGCGTTCTTCAGCGCTACGGCCGGGCGCGCCCGGGCCGCCTCTCGCGCCGGAAGCATGCTGCCGAATGCGGCGGCGGCGAGCCCAAGGCCGAAGAAGACGATGGCCGCGCGGGGCGCGAAGGCGAGTTCCGGCCGCGCGCCCTCGAAATAGCCGCCGCCCAGATCGCCGCCCAGGATCCGCAAGGCCGCCGAGGCCAGACCGACGCCGAGGGACAGCCCCGCCAGTCCTCCGACGATCCCCACCACGATCCCCTCCCCCAGCACCTGGGCGATCAGGTCGCGCCGGCGCGCGCCCAGCACGCGCAGCAGCGCGAACTGTGCGCGTCGCCGGGCGACGGAGAGCTGCTGGGCCGAATAGACCAGGAAGCCGCCGGTCAGCAGGGCCATCAGGGCCAGCATGTTCAGGTTCACACGATAGGCGCGGCTCATGGCGTCGCTGCGCCGGCCCTCGCTCTCGGCGTCGACCAGCTGGGCCTCGGCCGGCAGCCGCTCGGCGACGGCGGCGCGCAGACGGGTTTCGGCCACGCCCTGGCGGGGTTTCAGGTCGAGCCGCTGCAGCCGGCCCAGTTGGCCGAACCGCCACTGGACCGTCGCGATGTCGGCCACGGCGAGCAGCCGCCCCTCCTCCGCCCCCGGAAGGCTCCCGGCGACGCGGAAATCGGCCTCATGACCGGCGGCTCTCAACGTCACCCGTTCGCCAGGCCGCACGCCCAAGCGGTCGAGGGCCGCGTTCGACAGGAAGAGGGCGTCCTCGTCGATAAAGGCTTCGTCCGTCGGCCCGCGCGCGCCCTCCGCCGCGGGGCGGCCGATCAGGCTGGGCGTCACCGCGGCCGCACGGAAGATGTCGAGGCCGAGCAGGGTCAGCCGCTCGGCGCCCGCGCGCGCCTCCAGCTCCACGACCGGGCTCGCCGCCGCTACGCCCGGTGTGCGCGCCAGGACCGGATAGAGGCTCTCGTCGAACCCGGCGGGCGTGGCGGAGCGGACCTGCAGCTCCGCCTCGCCGTTCACCGCGGCCACGGCGCGGGAGAATTCAGCC
Source organism: Phenylobacterium sp. (assembly GCF_046290725.1). GTDB lineage: Bacteria > Pseudomonadota > Alphaproteobacteria > Caulobacterales > Caulobacteraceae > Phenylobacterium. The sequence continues at coordinate 637,557 of NZ_JBKBUH010000002.1, read as the reverse complement.
AGGGCCGAGGCGTTGACCAGATGGACGGCCAAGCCCAGGGCCACGCCCACGGCGATGGCGACGGCGGCGAGCGCCACGCGCGCCGGATGGGCGCGCCATTCACCGAGGATCATCCACCGGGCAGCCTGGCCCGGCAGGGCGGGCGCCTCAACCGCCATGACGCGGCGCCAGCCCACTGCGCGACAGGGCCAGCGTCCGGTCGGCCGCGGCCGCCGCGACCTCCGAGTGCGTGACCAGGAGCGCGGCGGCGCCGGACCCGCGCACCTGTTCGGAAAAGAGCGAGAGCACGCGGTCGGCGGTTTCCGGGTCGAGATTGCCCGTCGGTTCGTCGGCCAGGATCAGGCTGGGCCCATGCACGAGCGCGCGCGCGATCGCCACGCGCTGCATCTCGCCGCCCGAAAGCGCTTGGGGGAAGTCGGCGTCGCGGCCCTCCAGCCCGACGGCCGCCAGCATGTCCCGCGCGCGGGCCAGGGCCGCCGCCCCGCCCCGGCCCTGCAGCACGAGCGGGAGGGCGACGTTCTGGACGAGCGTCAGGTGCGGCAGGATGTGGAAAGCCTGGAAGACGAAGCCGATGCGATCGCGCCGCAGCCGGGTGCGGGCGTCGTCGTCCAGCCCGCCCAGCGTCGAGCCGCCGACGATCACCTCGCCGGCGTCCGGTTCGTCGAGGCCGGCGATGAGGTTGAGCAGGGTCGACTTGCCGACCCCGGACTCGCCCATCACCGCCACGAACTCGCCAGGCCGCAGCTCGAAATCCAGTCCGTCGAAGAGCACCCGCCCGCCCGGCACGGTCTTGGCGAGCGAACGGAGGACCAGGGCGGGCGGCGACATAGGGCTTATAACGCTCCGCCGCCCGCCGATGTCGAGTGTGTCAGCGATTGGGCCGCCGCTGGGCGAGGGCCGCCACCGCCGCCGAACCGATGGAACCCTGCTCGTCGTAGAGGAAGCATTCGCCGATGGCGACGCCGTCGGTGGCCTGGTGGTTGATGGTCTCGAACCCGATCCACTCCGTCTCAGGCAGGCGGTGCAGGTAAAGCGTCACATCGGAATTGATGTAGGCGAGGCCTTCGCTGGAGGCGTTGGCGAAGGGGCTGGCGAAGTCGCAGGCCACGGCGACGCGCGTGAAGGGCGTCAGCGGCGAGCCTTCGACCAGCTCGCGCACCTCGGCCATCCAGATTCGGCGCTGGCCGGGGGTTCCGAAGCCGCCGGTGATCGGCTTGGTCTTCCACATGCCCCCCATGCCGGCCCGCGGGTCCTGCGGCTCGGGGATGTCGGCGGGCTTGGGCGCGGTCCAGAGAGGCGGCTTCCACACGTCGCCTGGCGGGGTTTCGGTGCGGCGCAGGAACTGGCTCGTCGCCCGGCCCATGCTGACCCCGCCTGAGATGAACTCGGCGTCCACGACGCGGATGCGGCCGCCCTCGCGGACCACCTGCGTCCTCACCTCGATCGGGTCGAAGCCTGGAAGCCGGTACATGTCGACGGTCAGCCGGGCCGGGATGAAGTCCGGATCGCCGTGCTTGCGCTCCAGCTCGTAGCCCAGCAGGCCGATGATCACCCGCCCGTGCAGGGACTGCGGATTCCACGGGCCGCGGCTGGATGGGTTGGGGATGTAATGATCCCCGTCGCGTCTGAAAAAAGGTTCGTTTGTCATGGCGGCGCGGACCATGCCGGATTCCCGCCCGCCAGGCGAGGAGCTTGGCCTTTGGGACTGGGCTTCAGGCCGCGGCGTTCTCGCCGACCAGCCCTTCCAGCTCCGCCAGCACCTCGCGCCAGGCGCCGTCGACCTCCGCAGACCACTCCTCGGCGAGCAGGTCGCGCAGCACGTCGCGCACCGTGCCGAAGAAAGAGGCGAAGACCCGCGGCGGCACGCCCAGGCCCTCGTGATTGACCACCTCCGCCCGCACCATGTTGGCGCCGTAGGCCCTGGGGCCGGCCAGGTCGAGCAGCACTTCGAAGACGTTGGCCAGCATGTTGCCTCGCGCCGAGCCCTGGTCGTCCATCACGAACAGGCGCTCCATGTCCGGGCTCTGGGCGAACAGGCGCTCATAGACCTTGCCGGTGGGATCGCCCCAGCGTTCGGCGACCCGCTCCAGGGTCCATTCGATCAAATGGCGATCGGCCATCTTGCCCTCACGCTGCGGCCCATGGTGACTTGCCGCCAAGCACACACCACATCGAGATCCCTAGTCCATGCGTTTCAGCGCCAGTCTGCTTGCGAGTATCGCCATCACCGCCTCCACCGCCCTCCCCGCCGCCGCCCTGCCCGACCCGACCGATCCCTACGTCCATCTCGAGGAGATCGAAGGGGAGCGCGCCCTGGCCTTCGCCCGGGCGGAGAACGAGCGCTCCCTTCCGCGCCTGCAGAACGATCCGCGCTATGCGGAGCTGCACGCCCAGGCCCTGGCCATCGCCACGGCCAAGGACCGCATCCCGATGGTGGGCTTCGCCGGCGACGGTACCTTGCGCAACTACTGGCAGGACGCCGACCACGTGCGGGGGATCTGGCGCGCCACGAGCCTGGAGAGCTATCGGGCGGGCGCGCCGGAATGGCGCACGATCCTGGATCTCGACGCGCTCGCCAAGGCCGAGAACGCCAACTGGGTCTGGAAGGGCGTCGACTGCCTGGCGCCTGACGACCGGCTCTGCCTCGTCTCCCTCTCCAATGGCGGCAAGGACGCCGTCGAGGTCCGCGAGTTCGACACCCAGGCGGGCAAGTTCGTCGGCGGGTTCAAGCTGCCCGAGGGCAAGCACCGCGTGACATGGATCGACGCCGACACGCTGGCCGTCGCCACCGAGTGGGCGCCGGGGGAGATGACCACGTCGGGCTATCCGTTCGTGGTGAAGCTGCTCAAGCGCGGCCAGGCCCTGGCCGATGCGCAGGAAGTCTTCCGCGGGCGGCGCGACGACGGCGGCTATGGCGTGTCGCCCTACACCTTGCGCGACGCCGACGGGCGGCTGCAGGCGGTGCTGATCCATCGCCCGCTCGACACCTTCAACGCCGAGACCTACCTGCTGACCGACGCCGGGCCGGTGAAGCTGCCCTTCCCGCTGAAGTCTTCGGTGCAGGGCCTGATCGACGGCCAGATGCTGCTGAGCCTGGAACAGGACTGGGCCGAGCGCGGCCTGAAGTCCGGCGACCTCGTCGCCTTCGATCTCGCCGCGGTGAAGGCCGATGCGGCCAAGGCGACAGCGACGCTGGTCCTGCGGCCCACCGAACGGCAGTCGATCGAACAGGTGGCCACCACCCGCAACCGGCTGGTCGTGGCGCTCTACGAGGACGTGAAGGGCCAGGTTCTGGCCTTCGAGCACGGCCCGCAAGGCTGGCGCTCGAAGAAGCTCGACCTGCCCGGCGAGGTTTCGGTGGGCGTGGCCTCGGCGTCGGACCGCGACGACCGGCTGATGCTGACCGTAACCGGCTATCTGACGCCTTCGACCCAGGTGCTGGCGGACGCCGGCACGGGCGCGAGCGAGGTGCTGCGCACCATGCCTGAGCGGTTCGACGCTTCCCGGCATGTGGTGGAGCAGTTCTGGGCCACCTCGAAGGACGGAACCGGGGTGCCCTATTTCGTCGTGCGGCCGAAGGACCTGAAGTTCGACGGAACCGCCCCCACCCTGCTCTACGCCTATGGCGGCTTCCAGGTGTCGATGACGCCGGCCTATTCCGGCGCGGTGGGCAAGCTCTGGCTGGAGCGCGGCGGGGTCTATGTGGTGGCCAACATCCGCGGCGGCGGGGAGTTCGGCCCGCGCTGGCACGAGCAAGGCCTGAAGCTGAACCGGCAGCGGGTCTATGACGACTTCTTCGCCGTCTCCGAGGACCTGATCTCGCGAAAGATCACCAGCCCCAAGAAGCTGGGGATCATGGGGGGCTCCAACGGCGGCCTGCTGATGGGCGTGGCCCTCACCCAGCGCCCGGAGCTCTACAACGCCGTGGTCATTCAGGTGCCGCTGTTCGACATGATCGGCTACACCCACATCGGCGCGGGCGCCTCCTGGGTCGGCGAATATGGCGATCCGGCCAATCCGGAAGAGCGCAAGGTGATCGACACCTACTCGCCCTACCAGAAGCTGGCGGCGGGCAAGGACTATCCGCTGGTGTTCCTGGAAACCTCGACCAAGGACGACCGGGTGCATCCCGCCCACGCCCGCAAGGCCGCCGCGCGCCTGAAGGAACTCGGCTACGACTACCTCTACTATGAGAACATCGACGGCGGCCACGCGGCGGCGGCCAACCTCAACGAAACCGCAAAGCGCCAAGCCCTGGAATTCACCTACCTGACCCAGCGGCTGATGGATTGATTCAAGCGCCGATCCCGCCACCGGGAGACAACTGTCGCACGTGGCGCCAGCCGCGCCTATTCCCTCTCCCGCTAGGCGGGAGAGGGTGTCCGAAGGACGGGTGAGGGCGAGGCGCAGCCGGGGCCGCCGTCAGGCGGGCGGCGCGAGGCGGCGCGAAAAGCTGCAGCGCCTGATGTTGGCGCCTGTCGGCGCCAGCGGCTCCGCCGCCCTCGCGGCCTTCGGCCGCGAGGCCTCACCTGGCCTTCGGCCTGTCCTCTCCCGCAGGCGGGAGAGGAAGATGGCGGATACAATAGCGCTGCCGGAGGAGGCGACATCCTAGGATTCAAAACCCCGGCCGCGTCTCCACCTCCCGCGCGGTGACCGGCTCGCCGCATTCGGAGCACACCTGCATGGGACGGAAGTCGCAGCCGCAGGCCTTGTGGCGGTGGAGCATGGGCGGACCTCGCTCGTCGGCGTAGTGGCGGTCGCCCCAGGCGACGAGGGCCATCATCGCCGGATGCAGCTCCAGCCCCTTCTCGGTCAGCCGGTATTCGTGACGCGTCGGGCTCTCCTGATAGGGGACGCGCCTCAGCACCCCCTCCTCGACCAGGAGCTTCAGCCGGTCGGCGATGATGGTGCGCGAGATGCCGAGCCGCTGCTGGAAGGCTTCGAACCGGCGCACCCCCAGGAAGCAGTCGCGCAGGATCATCAGGGTCCAGCGATCCCCGATCACGGCGGTGGATCGCGCCATCGAACAGGGCTGGGCGGCCAGATCTTCCCACTTCATGCGCCGTCTCCTGGGTGTCGGAAGGCAGATTGACGTGCGTCCAGATTCTATACCATAGTCCGTTTAGAAAATAAACTTACAGGAGCGGGCCATGTCGGGCGTCTGTCTGGTGATCGGGGCGGGAGACGGCGTCGGCGGCGCCATTGCGAGAGCGTTCGCAGCCGAGGGCCTGGAGGTCTGCGTCACCCGGCGCGCGCGTCACCTGGAACAGCTGGAGGCCCTCGCCGCCTCGATCCGGGAGGCCGACGGCAAGGCCCGGGCCTTCGGCGTCGACGCCCGCTCGGAGGAGGAGATGACCGCCCTCTTCGGAAAGATCGAGCGTGAGGTGGGGCCGCTGGAGGTCGTCGTCTTCAACATCGGGGCGAACGTGCGCTTCGAGACGGTCGAGACCACCAGCCGCGTCTTCACCAAGGTCTGGGAAATGGCCTGCTTCGCCGGCTTCCTCACCGGACGGGAGGCGGCCAAAGCCATGCTGCCGCGCGGCCGCGGCGCCATCCTGTTCACTGGCGCCTCGGCGTCCTTACGCGGACGCCAGGGGTTCTCGGCCTTTTCCGCCGCCAAGCAAGGCCTGCGCGCGGTGGCCCAGGCTCTGGCCAAGGAAGTGGGCCCGCAAGGGATCCACGTCGCCCACGTGGTGGTGGACGGCGCCATCGATGGCGTCTTCGCCCGCGAGAACATCCCCGACCGGGAAGAGCGCCTGGCCCGCGACGCCATCCTGAAGCCGGAGGAGATCGCCCAGAACTATGTCTGGCTGCATCGCCAGCATCGCTCGGCCTGGACGCACGAACTGGACCTGCGCCCCTGGTCCGAAGCCTGGTGAGGGAGGAGAGCCCATGACCAAGACCGTCGAGTTCATCTTCGATTTCGGCAGCCCGAACGCCTATCTGGCCTGGCAGGTCCTGCCGGAGATCGCCCGGCGCACGGGCGCCGAGGTGGAGCTGGTCCCCTGCCTGCTGGGCGGTCTCTTCAAGATCACCGGCAACCAGGCCCCGATGGTGGCCTTCGGCGGAATCCAGGGCAAAATGGCCTATGAGGCCAAGGAGACCCAGCGCTTCATCGCGCGCCACGGCCTGTCGAAATTCCAGTTCAACCCGCACTTCCCGGTCAACACCCTGCTGATCATGCGCGGCCTCGTCGCCGCGCGCCGGCTAGGGGTGGAAACGCCCTACCTGCAGGCGGTGCTCGCCGCCATGTGGGAAGACGGGCGCAAGATGGACGATCCGGAGATCGTCGCCGAGGTGCTGACCCAGGCCGGCCTCGATGCCAAAGCGATCCTCGAGAAGACTCAGGACCCCGAAGTGAAGGCCGAACTGATGGCCAACACGGAAGCCGCCGCCGCCAGGGGCGCCTTCGGCATCCCGACCTTCTTCGTCGGCGAGGAGATGTTCTTCGGCAAGGAGCGCCTGGGTCAGGTGGAGGAGGAGCTGTCTACCGCTTGAGTAGGGCGGTCAGGCTTCCGTCCGACTCCAGTACGATCGCCTCCGCGTCGGAGAGATCCCGGCCGCCGCGGTCGCGGACGGCCGCCAGCAGTTCGTCTTCCGTGACGCGCTCATGCCGCAGCGCCTGCGAGAGCGGCTCTCCTGCCCGAAGCAACAGGCGCGGCTCCGATTTGACCAGCCGATTGAGAGCCTTCCACCGCACGGAACTCCAGGTGACCACGAACTGGAGGGCCACCAGCAGGCCCAACGCCGTGACGCCCTGGGTCAGCGGCAGGTCGTCGGAGGTGATGACGCTAGCGAGGGTCGAACCGAGGGCGACGGTGACCACGAAGTCGAAGGCGTTCAGCTTCGAGAGCGTCCTCTTGCCGGAAATCCGCAGCATGAGAATCAAGGCGACATAGGCCGCGACGCCCACAATGAGGATCCGGAGCGGACCGCTCCAGCCGTCGAAGAACATCTGCGGATCCATGGCCTCTCACCCGCTCATCCACCCTCAGGACTGAACGCAAGGCGGCCGTGGCGGTTACTTGGAAATGCGTCGCGACGTGCTCCGCCTGAAGCTGCTCCGCGATCTGGAAGCCTGGATCGAGAAGCCGATGTTGGCGCTGAGCGCCCTTTGGCTGGCGCTGCTTGTGGTGGAACTCGCCTGGGGTCTGCCCCGGATCCTTCAGACCCTTAGCCTGGTCATCTGGGGCGTCTTCATTCTCGAATTCGGGCTGCGCCTGGCCTTGGCGCCGCACAAGCTGAGCTTCATAGCGCAGAACCTGCTCACCATGGCCGCTCTCGTTCTGCCGGCCATGCGCCTGTTCCGGATCGCGCGCGTGCTCCGGTTCGCCCGTGGAGCCACTCTGCTGCGGGTCGTCGCCGGCGCGAACCGCAGTATGAACGCCCTGCGACGGTCTATGGAACAGCGCGGGTTCGGATACGTGGCGGCGCTTACCATGGTCGTCTGCGTGCTCGGCGCCTTGGGCATGCGCACGTTCGAGGCGGGAGGCCCCAACGGCGAAGCCTTCTCGACCTTTGGCGACGCCCTGTGGTGGACCGCCATGATCCTCACCACCATGGGATCCCAATCCTGGCCTGCGACGCCGGAGGGGCGCCTCTTGGCCCTGATCCTCTCGATCTACGCCTTCGCCGTTTTCGGCTACGTCGCCGCAGCCTTGGCCAGTTTCTTCGTCGGCCGGGACCAGGAAAGCCGGCACGCCACCCGCGACGACGTAGAAGCGCTGCGTCAGGAAGTCGAGGCGCTGCGGAAGGATCTGCGCCGGACTTGAGACGCGCGCCGACGCACCGGCTGCGCGGCCTCGACGGCGGCTCGGATGTCCTCGCGGCGGGCGAGCCGATCCTTCGCATAGCTTAGCGCGAGGTCCGAGAGCCGCCCTGCGGCCGTAGACAGTCGGGGATCCCGCGAGACTGAAAGCGCAAGCAGCGCTTCCTGCAATTGTCCGTGCAGCGTCGGGTCGCCCGCTCCAAAGCGGGCAATCGGCTCGAAGACGTCGCACAGCAGGCCGTATGGATCGAGCTGCGGGAGAACCACGTTCTGACAGGGCTGCGCTTTTGCAGTCGCCGCCTCGCCGTATTCGGCGAACAGGGCGGCGGCTTGCGACGCGACCTCCCGCGCGAGGCCGGCGTCGTTTACGCCGCTGGACAAACCGCGCGCGGCGATCTCGCCAAGGACGGTGAGGCCATAACGAGGATCCTGCTCGAAAGTCCGGTGCGACCCGACGGTGATCTTGCCGCGGAGGGCCGCCGCGCATCGCGTGCTGAGCTCCGGACCCTCAAGCCATAGGAGCGGCGTCGCCGCGTTGACGAAGGAGCCAGGGAGCACGGCCAGGCGCACCGTGAACCCTTCCTTCTGAGCGATCCCATCCAAGCCTTTCAGATCGATGTTCTGAACGTAGCCCACCCGCTCGGCCACGAGCACCCTTGCGTCCTTGGGCGGCGACTCGTCCTTTGCGCAATGGGCCAGCATGATCGGTCGGCTGGCCAGCGCATGCGAAGCCGCGGCGGCGACCCGGGATATGATGTCTCTGGCCTGGCCGAGGCTGGAGAGTTGGCCGATCCACCTCAACATGGCGGCGATGACCAGGCAGAGGACCAGCAGCGTGACGAAGAATAGAATCACACGGCCCTCGGAGCCGTAATATTCCGTGTGGAGAGCGATGATCCCGACGATGCTGTAGATGAAGGCTCCCACGAACGTGGCGAGCGAACTGCGCACCGGTCCATCAGCCACGATCAACGGCCCCGCCCTGGGCGAGATGTTGCTCACCACCGCCGTGTAGGCGGTGACGAGCGTGGTCAAGGAGAAGGTGGCGACGGCGAGCATGCTGCTCGCCAGGATCGTCAGGATGTCGTCGACGGCGTCGGAGCCGAGCTTGAGCGGGAAGTCGCTTGGAACCAAGTGACCGAACTGGGCTGCCGCCAAGGCCGCGGCCAGGCCCAGGGCGCTGTACAGCGCCGCCGTGACCCAAAGGCGCCGGGAGAGTTGCAGCAATCGGAACAGCAGACTTGGCAAACTAGCCTCCGGCGCTCCCAACGCGCAGATGCGTCGCCCGCTCCGTCCGCGTCGTTGCCTTCATCCTGGACCCCGTTAACAGTCCCACTCGGATCGCAGACCAGTCGGAGATGGCATGAGCGTCGTTGCCGCCTACGTGTACAGAGACGGCGTTCGGGTGCGCGAAGCCTCCCTCGATCCCGGAGGTCTCGAGCTGGGACCTGACGAGTTCGTCTGGATCGGGCTGTTCGAGCCGGACGAGGCGGAGCTTCGGACGCTTGAGGAGCGGTTCGGCCTGCATCCGCTGGCGGTTGAGGACGCCCTTTCCGCCCATCAGATGCCGAAGGTCGAGATCTATGGCTCGGAACTGTTCGCCGTGGCGCGCACAGCCGACCTGGCCGAGGAGCGGATCGTCTATGGCGAGACCCACGTCTTCGTCGGCCGCAAGTACGTCGTCACGGTCCGGCACGGCTCGGCTCGGGCCCACACCCAGCTTCGCGCTCAGCTCGAAGCCTCGCCGGCCCTGCTGCGACACGGCGCCGACTATGTGCTGCACGCCATCCTCGACTTCGTGGTGGACGGCTATCAGCCCATCGTGGAGTCCATCGAGGAAGCGGTGCTGGAGATGGAGCAGCGCGCGCTCGACACATTCCTCTCCCGCGCGGAAGTGGCGCGCATCTTCAACCTGCGCCGCCAGCTCATCCGGTTCCGGCGCATCCTTGGCCCGATGGAGGAGGTCGCGAGCCGGCTCGAACGCCTGGAGCTGCCCTGCATCGACGCCGAGACCCGGCCCTATTTCCGCAATGTCTCAGATCACGTCCGCCGGGTGATCAGTCGGGTCGACGGCCTTCGCGAGACCTTGGCTTCGGTCTTCGAAGTCAGCAACCTTCTGGAGCAGCAGCGCCAGAGCGCCATCACCCGCAAGCTCGCGGCCTGGGCCGCCATCCTGGCGGTGCCGACCGCCGTCGCCGGGATCTACGGCATGAACTTCGACGTCATGCCGGAGCTGCGCTGGCGCTACGGCTATTTCGCGGTGCTGACCGCCATCGGCGTGCTGTGCGGCTATCTCTACATGCGGTTCAAGCGCTCCAGGTGGCTCTAGCCGCCATTTGCCCGCGCCCCGAACGGGGGTAACACTCGCGTCACACACACCTCAGGGGCGCGAGGCGGCATGGACATCGACGCGGCGGGCGTGGCCGTCACGGGCGGGCTGGTAGGGGCGGCGATCGAGAAGCCGGCCGGTCAGGCAGGCGAAGCGCATCATGCCTGCAGCGACTGCGGGGCGCAGACCCACGGCCGGTTCTGCCACGAGTGCGGCCAGCCCACCCACGTGCACCGCACCCTGCTGCACCTGTTCGAGGAGATCCTGCACGGGGTGATGCACTTCGACAGCCGGATGTGGCGCACCCTGCCCCTGCTGTTCCTCAATCCCGGCAAGCTGACGCGGGAGTGGGTGCTGGGCAAGCGGACCCGCTACGTCTCGCCGCTGGCGATGTTCCTGTTCACCGTCTTCGTCATGTTCATGCTGCTGAGCTTCATGCCGGTGGCGCCGGAGACGCAGGCGACCCCCGCCGAACGCCAGGCGGCGTCCGGCACGATGCTGTTCCGCGCCGCCAACGCCGTGACCCAGGCGGAAGTGGCGCTGGGGAACGCCCCAAAGGGCGACGACACAGAATCGGCCGCCCGGCGGCGTGAGCTGGAGGCGGAAGTCAGGGCCGCGCGCAAGGAGCTGGAACAAGCGAACGCCGCCATGCAGGCCAACCCCACGGCGCCGGACATGCGCCTGGTGACCTCGGGCTGGGCGCAGGAACTACGAGAGGCGGCGATCTCCGGCCAACTCAAGGTGAACACGGGCAATCCCGATCTCGACAAGAAGCTCAAGAAGAAGCTCGAGAACCCCGAACTGGCGCTCTACAAGATCCAGCAGACCTTCTACAAATTCTCCTTCCTGCTGATCCCGATCTCGATCCCCTTCGTGGCGATCCTGTTCCTGTGGAAGCGAGGCTTCACCCTCTACGACCACGGGGTCTTCGTCCTCTATTCGCTGACCTTCGTGGCCTTGCTGATGATGGCCAGCGCGATCGCCAGCCGGGTCAGCGACCTGACCTTCGGCCTATTGCTCACCGCGATCCCCTTCATCGTGCCCGTCCACATGTTCGCCCAGGTGAAGGGCGCCTACAGCCTCTCGGTCTTCTCCACCCTTTGGCGAACGGTGCTGCTCCTGATCTTCTCCTCCATCGCGCTTTCGTTCTTCGTCACCGCGATCATCATGCTCGGCCTGACCGGCTGAACCGGCCTGCGCTTCCACCACCTGCGCGGGTGTGCGACACATTCCCCATGGGAGGGGCGCGGATGCGCGCCGCCGACAATCCAACCAATGCGCTAGGGCTTCGCGCCCTCGCCGTCCGCTATCCAGGGGGAATACGCCCGATGATGTTCAAGACCCTGCTTGCCGCCTCCGCCGCGGCGGCCGTGGCGCTCGCAGCGCCCGCCTACGCCCAGGCCCAGCCCGCCCAGGTGAAGGCCGCCAGCAAGGCGGTGGCCGAGCTGCCGCTCGACATTTCCTACACCCGCTACGTGCTGAACAACGGCTTGACCCTGATCGTCCACGAGGACCGCAAGGCCCCGATCGTGGCGGTAAACATCTGGTATCACGTGGGCTCCAAGAACGAGCCGCGCGGACGCTCGGGCTTCGCGCACCTCTTCGAGCACCTGATGTTCAACGGCTCGGAGAACTTCAACGACGACTACTTCAAGGCGACCCAGAAGATCGGCGCCACCAACCTCAACGGCACCACCAACCTCGACCGCACCAACTATTTCCAGAACGTGCCGAAGGAGGCGCTGGACACCATCCTGTGGCTGGAGAGCGATCGGATGGGTCATTTGCTGGGCGCGGTGGACGAGGCCAAGCTCACAGAGCAGCGCGGCGTGGTGCAGAACGAGAAGCGTCAGGGCGAGAACCAGCCCTACGGCCAGACCTTCAACCTGGTCACCAAGGCGACCTATCCCGAGGAGCACCCCTACGGCCATACGGTGATCGGCTCGATGGAGGACCTCGACGCCGCCACCCTGGAAGACGCGCGGGAATGGTTCCGCACCTATTACGGCGCCTCCAACGCGGTGATCGTCCTGGCCGGCGATATCTCGCCGGAGGAAGCCAAGGCGAAGGTCGAGAAGTACTTCGGCGAGATCCCCCCGGGGCCGCCCGTGGCGCACCCGAAGGTCTGGATCGCCAAGCGCTCGGGGGCCCAGCGGGAGGTCGCCTACGACCGCGTGGCCGCTCCGCGCCTCGTGAAGGTGTGGAATATCCCACAGTACGGCGATCGTGACGGCACGATGCTGGAGGTGCTGGGCGACGCCCTGGCCGGCGACAAGACGTCAAGGCTCTACAAGCGGCTGGTCTTCGACGAACAGATCGCCACCGACGTCAGCGCCGGGCCGGAGTTGAACGAGATCGCCGGGCGATTCTGGATCCAGGTGACCGGCAAGCCCGACGCCGACATCGCCCGGATCGAAGCGATCGTCGAAGAGGAACTGGGCAAGATGCTGGCGCAGGGTCCCACCGCCTCGGAGGTCGAAAAGGCCCGCACCCGCCGGATCGCCGCCACGGTGCGGGGCCTGGAGCGGGTCGGCGGCTTCGGCGGCAAGTCCGACATCCTGGCCCGCCACCAGACCTTCCTCGGAGACCCCGACGCCTGGAAGACGGTGCTGGCCCAGGTTCGCGCCGCGACCTCCGCCGAGGTGCGGGCCGCCGGCCAGCGCTGGCTGAGCGACGGATCCTACACCCTCACAACCCTGCCCTTCCCGGCCTATGCGGCCTCCTCCGCAAAGGCCGACCGCTCCGCCGTGCCGGCGGCGGGCGAGGTGGCGCCGGCGGTGTTCCCGGCGGTGCAGCGGGCGACGCTGTCCAACGGCCTGCGGGTGATGCTGGTGGAGCGCCGCGATTTACCGATGGTCAACCTGCGCCTCATGGTGGACACCGGCTATGGGCCGGATTTCGCCGGCGAGCCGGCGGGCGTCGGGAGCCTTGCGGTCAGCCTGCTCGACGAAGGCACGACGAAGCGCGACGCCTTGGCGCTGTCGGACGAGCTCTCGCGCCTGGGCGCCACCCTCAACGCCTTCGGCGGGGGCGAGACGTCCGGCGTGCAGATGAGCCTGCTGAAGCCGACGCTCGACGCCGGCCTCGACATCTTCGGCGACGTGATCCGCAATCCCGCCTTCCGCCCGGCGGACTTCGAGCGCCAGAAGGCCCTGCAGATCGCCGCCATCCAGCGGGCCAAGCGCGATCCGCAGCAGATCGCCAACCGCGTGGTCGGACCGCTGCTGTATGGGCCGGACCATCCCTACGGCCGACTGGCCACCGAAGAATCCCTGGCCGCCGTCGACCGCAACGCGGTGGCGGAATTCCATCGGCGCTGGTTCCGGCCGAACAATGCGACCCTGATCGTCGTCGGCGACGTGACGCTGGCCGAGCTGACGCCGAAGCTTGAGACGGCGCTCGCCGGCTGGGCGCCGGGCGAAACCGGCCGCATTGCGATCCCGGATCCGACCACGCGGTCGCGGCCGGTGATCTATCTGGTCGACCGGCCGGATTCGGTGCAGTCGGTGATCGTCGCGGCGACGACGGCCCCGCCGCGCACGGCCGAAAGCCAGATCGGGTTGGACGCCTTCAACAACGTGTTCGGCGGCTCCTTCACCAGCCGCATCAACATGAACCTGCGCGAGGACAAGCACTGGTCCTATGGCGCGCGATCGATGCTGTCGGCCCAGCGCGGCCCGCGCACCTTCCGCGCCCAGGCGCCGGTCCAGACCGACAAGACCAAGGAATCCATGGTCGAGCTGGCCAAGGAGATGCGCGAGATCCTGAAGGACCGCCGGATCACGCCGGCCGAACTGGCCGCCGCCCAGAGCGACCTGACGCTCGGCCTCTCCGGCCGTTGGGAAGCCGCCGCGGCGGTGACGGAGTCGCTGTCGGAGCTGGTGACCTTCGAGCTGCCGGACGACTACTTCTCGACCTATGCGGAGAAGATCCGGGCGTTGGATCCCGAGGCGGCGACGGAGGCCGGCGCGCCCCTGCTCGCCGACCCGAACCCGGTCTGGATCGTGGTCGGCGACCGGGCGAAGATCGAAAAGGGCCTGCGCGAGCTCAACCTCGGCGAGATCCGGGTGATCGACGCCGACGGCAATCCCGTCTGAGGGGATGGGCCGCAGCCTCCGCGGCTGCGGCCCGCCTCTTAGGCCGCCTCCGGCCCGCCGAACCGCTCCAGCCACTCCGCGACCTGGGCGTCCTCGATCTTGCGGAAGAGTACGTCCGGCGCCGCGACCTGACGGCCGGTCGGCAGGAGGTCGAGCGCGCCCGCCGGCTCCGGCCAGCGACCCGGGAAGTCCTCGCCGACCGCCAGGGCGATCTTCTCCGCCGTGAACGGGATGAACGGTTCGGAGACCTTGGCGAAGAGGGCGACGAGGTTGAGGCCGGTGCGCACCGCCACGGCCGCGCGGTCGCGGTCGGTCTTGATCGCCGTCCAGGGCGCGGCCTCGGTCAGGTACTGGTTGCCCAGCACCCAGAGCTGGCGCAGGGCCGTGGCCGACTTGCGGAACTCCCGGTCCTCCAGATGACCGGTCAGCTCGGCGAGCTTGGCGGCGACGTCGGCACGCAGCCTGGTTTCCAGTTCGCCGTCGGACCCGCCCTCAGGAACGACACCGTCGAACCGGCTCTCGGTGAACTTCAGGATGCGGTTGACGAAGTTGCCCAGCACGTCGGCGAGGTCGGCGTTCACCTGCGCCTGGAATTGCTCCCAGGTGAAGGTCGCGTCCGAGGTCTCGGGCGTATTGGCGGTGATCCACCAGCGCCAGTAGTCGGGCGCCAGCAGCTCCAGGGCGTGGTCCATGAACACCCCGCGCTTGAGCGAGGTGGAGAACTTGCCCCCGTAGTAGTCCAGCCAGTTGAAGCCTTTGAGCTGGTCCACCAGCTTCCACGGCGCATTGCCCTGCGCCCGCCAGGCGCCGTTCTCCAGGCGCTCGTTCACCCCGATCAGGGTGCAGGGAAAGCCCACGGTGTGGAAGGGCACGTTGTCCTTGCCCATGAACTCCACATAGGTGACGTCCGCGGCGTCCGGCAGGCGCCACCAGCGCTCCCACTCGGCCTCGTCCGCCGGGCCGCGCCCAGCCTCCGCGGCCCGCGCGTCCGCCCATTCCCAGGTGGCGCCGATATATTCGATGGGCGCGTCGAACCAGACGTAGAACACCTTGCCGGCCAGGCCTTCGACGTCCGGCGTCGCGCCGTCCGGATTGGGCCCCCACTCCCAGGCGTTGACCGGCACGCCCCATTCGAGGTCGCGGGTGATGCCGCGGTCCTGCAGGCCCTCGTCCAGCCACTTGAGGGCGATGGACGTGACCAGCAGCGGCCACTGGCCCTTCTTCCCGTCGATCCAGGCGCGCAGCTTGTCGGAGAACAGGCTCTGGCGCAGGAACAGGTGCTTGGAGCCGCGGATCTCGATGTCCTCCGAGCCCGAGACCGCCGAGCGCGGATTGATCAGGTCGGCGGGGTCCAGCACCCGCGTGCAGTTCTCGCACTGGTCGCCGCGCGCGGCCGTGTAGCCGCAGTGCGGGCAGGTGCCGATGACGTAGCGGTCCGGCAGGAACCGGTTGTCGGCGTTGGAATAGACCTGCTGGGTGATCCGCTCCTCGATGAAGCCGGCCTCCCACAGCTCTCGGGCAAAGCGCTGGGTCAGCCTGTGGTTCTGCGGCGAGGACGAGCGGCCGAAGTGGTCCCAGGAGAGGCCGAAGCGGCGGCCCAGATCGTGCTGCACCGCGTGCTGTTCGGCGCAGAAGCTGGCCGGATCCTGTCCGGCCTCGGCGGCGGCGAGCTCCGTCGGCGTGCCGTGCTCGTCCGTGGCGCATATGTAGAGCGTCTCGCGGCCGCGCGAACGCTGGAAGCGGGCATAGACGTCCGCCGGCAGCATGGAGCCCGCCAGGGTCCCCAGGTGCTTGATCCCGTTGATGTAGGGCAAGGCCGAGGTGATGAGGATGCGGGACATCGTGCGCTCGAAGAGAATGGAAAAGCCGGAGGCGGCTTATAGGGCGCCCATATGGCCCGCCAAGGCCGCCCGCGCCACCCCTGCGGAAAAGCCTCGCCTTTTCCAAGCTTGGGCGTAACACTTCCCTAGCGGAAGGCGGCCTTCAGACGCCGCCTCCGGCATCGAGGGAGAAGACGTCAATGTTCAAAGGCATCAACTGGATCGCCGTGCTGGTCGCCGTCGTGCTGCAGCAGGCGCTGGGCTATCTCTGGTACGGCCCGCTGTTCGGGGCTCAGTGGACGGCGCTGCTCGGGCACGAGCCCGACATGTCGAACGTGGCGGTGAATATGAGCCTCGGGGTGGTGGTTTCGGTCATCATCGCCGTGGGCCTCGCCTGGCTAATCGGCCGCCTTGGCGCGGCGACGCTCATCGGCGGCCTCACCACCGCCTTCGCCGCCTGGTTCTTCTTCAACTTCACCACCATGGCGGTGGACTATCTCTATGTCGGCCAGAACGCCGCCTTCGTCGGGATCAATATGGGCTACCAGCTGGTCGCCTATCTGCTCTCCGGCGCGGTGATCGGCATGATGAAGCCGAGGGGGGCTGCGGCGGCCACGGCTACCGCCTGACGGCTCGACGCGGGCGCGGGCTCGTGTCATGCAGCGCCATGCTGCGACACGAGCCCCCGCCCCCATGCCGAAACTGACCCGCAGCGGCCTTGCCATGCTGGGCGCGGAAGACGCCGCAGCCGGGGAACCGGTCTATTTCCAGGTCGTGCTGGAGCACGACGACGATGGGGTGCACGACTTCTCCTGCGTCGTCCGCGCTCCGGCCGGTGGCGGATTCGGCCATCTCTACGGCCGCCCTCTGGTGCTGGATATCGCCGAGGGTCCGACCTTCGGCGTCGTCATCGTGCACATGGATGGCGACGAGGCGGTCCTGCAGCTTCGCTCCTAAAGCGGCCCCTTGAAGACGAAGAGCGCGCCGGCGGCGATCAGCGCGAAGCCGACCGCATGGTTCAGCGTGAACCGCTCGCCCAGATAGGTCACGGAGAAAACGGCGAACACCACCAGGGTGATCACCTCCTGCATGGTCTTCAGCTCCGCCGCGGAATAGACCGCCCGTCCCATGCGGTTGGCCGGCACGGCCAGGCAATATTCGAAAAAGGCGATTCCCCAACTGGCGATCACGATCAGCCAGAGCGGCCGGTGCTCGACCTTGAAATGCCCGTACCAGGCGAAGGTCATGAACACGTTCGACGCAAGAAGCATCAGGATCGGCGCCAGGAAGGCCGTCATGTTCGGCATGGTCCAAAGTCCCCCGGGGGCGCGGCGCAAATCTGCGCTTAACCTGCGCGCCGTGCGCCCTATAACTGCCCGGGGTCATCGAGGGGAGAGCCGGACATGAAGGGGTGGATGAAGGCGCTCGGCCTGACGGCGGCGCTGGCTCTGGCGGCGTGCGGCCAAGGCGGCGGCCAGACTCTGAAGATCTACAATTGGTCGGACTATATCGACCCGGAGCTCCTGACCGAGTTCACCCAGGAGACCGGGATCAAGGTGGTCTACGACACCTTTGATTCCAACGAAATCCTCGAGACCAAGGTCCTGCAGGGCAATACGGGCTACGACATCGTCACGCCGTCGAACCACAACGTGCCGCGCTACATCAAGGCCGGGGCGATCGCCGAACTGGACAGGTCGCGCCTGCCCAACGCCCGCCACCTGTGGCCGCAGATCATGGCGCATATGGAGCCGTTCGATCCGGGCGCGCGCTATTCGGTCCCCTACATGTGGGGCACCATCGGCATCGGCTATAACGCCGAGGAGGTGGCGAAGCGCCTGCCTGGAGTCGCCGTCGACTCCTGGGCGGTGGTGTTTGATCCGGCCAATCTCGCCAAGCTCGCCGACTGCGGCGTCTATTGGCTGGACGCGGCCGAGGACATGTACGCCGTGGCCCTGAACTACCAGGGGAAGAACCCCAATTCGACCAACCTCGCCGACTATCAGGCGGCCACGGACATGATGATCCGTGGCGCGGCCGCACGTGCGCAAGTTCCACTCCTCCGAATATGTGGAGGCTTTGGCCAACGGCGATATCTGCGTGGCCATCGGCTATTCCGGCGACGTGCTGCAGGCCCAGGCCCGGGCTGAGGAAGCCGGCAACGGCGTCAAGGTCGAGTACGTCATCCCCAAGGAAGGCAGCCAGGTCTGGTTCGACGTCTTCACCATTCCCGTGGACGCGCCGAACAGGGCTGCGGCCTATCGCTTCCTCGACTTCATGCTGCGGCCGGAGGTGATCGCCAGGGCCTCCAACTACACTCAGTACGCCAACGCCAATCAGGGCGCGACGCCGCTGCTGGACGCCGAGGTCCGCGACAATCCGAACATCTATCCGACCGCCGAGGTGTTCCAGCGCCTGTTCGTCACCACCGACAAGGACCAGGCCCTGCTGCGCGACGTCACCCGCCAGTGGACCCGCGTCCAGACGGGCCGATGAACGAGCGGCGCCCGCGGCTCAATATCGGAGCCGTCCGCTCGACCTTCGCGCCCTGGGCGGACCCGGCGGCCCAGCCGCTCGTGCGCTTCGAGAACGTCGTGAAGCGCTTCGGGGAAGAGACCGCCGTCAATGGCGTCTCGCTGGACATCTACGAGCGCGAGTTCTTCGCCCTGCTGGGCCCCTCCGGCTGCGGCAAGACCACGCTCATGCGCCTCCTGGCCGGCTTCGAGACGCCGGACGCCGGACGCATCACCCTGGGCGGCCAGGATCTGACCAGCCAGCCGCCGCACCGCCGGCCGGTGAACATGATGTTCCAGTCCTACGCCCTCTTCCCGCACCTGTCGGTCGAGCGGAACATCGCCTTCGGCCTGCGCCGGAAAGGCCTGTCCAAGGCCGAAGTCGCCGACCGCGTGACCGAGATGCTGGCGCTCGTCCGACTGGAGGGGTTGGCCCGCCGCAAGCCGCATGAGCTCTCGGGAGGCCAGCGCCAGCGCGTGGCCCTCGCCCGCGCCATCGCGCCGCGGCCGCGGATGCTGCTGCTGGACGAACCCCTGGCTGCGCTGGACAAGAAGCTCCGCGAAGAAACCCAGTTCGAACTGATGGCGCTGCAGCAGCGCCTCGGCATGACCTTCCTGATCGTCACCCACGACCAGGAGGAGGCCATGGTCACCGCCGACCGGATCGCCGTCATGCGCGCCGGCGAGATCGTCCAGATCGGCCGCCCGGCCGAGGTCTATGAGGCCCCCAACTCCCGCTACGTGGCCGACTTCATCGGCGACGTGAACCTGTTCGAAGGCCGAGTGGAGAGCGCCGACGGCGCGGTCGTCCGCCTGGCCAGCGCCGACGCGCCCCGCGGCTTCGAGGCCCTGGAAGACGAGGACATCGCGCCCGGCGCCTCGGCCTGGCTGGCCGTGCGGCCTGAGAAGATCGCCGTCCACCAGACCGCGCCGCCCGCGGGCCGCAACGTCCTGGCCGGAAAGGTCGCCGACATCGGCTATCTGGGCGACTGGACCACCTATCTGGTGGAGCTGCCCGGCGGGCGGACGGTTCGCGCCGCCCGGGCGAACGCCGCCCGCATCGTCGAGCGGCCGGTCGACTGGGACGATCCGGTGTGGCTGAGCTTCGCGCCCGACGCCGCCGTGGTGCTGACGCGGTGAAGCCGCGTCGCGATCGGTCCGCCTTGGCGGCGGCGGCGCCGTTCCTTTGGCTTTGCCTGTTCTTCCTCGCGCCCTTCCTGCTGGTGGCGAAGCTCTCGCTGTCGGACGTGGCGCTCGCCATTCCGCCCTATACGCCGCGCCTGGACTGGTCGCAGGGGATCGAGGGGCTCCGCGCCTTCCTCGCCGGGCTTGATTTCGAGACCTACAGCCGTGTGGTGGAGGATCGGCTCTACCTAGCGGCCTATCTCTCGAGCTTGAAGTTCGCCGCCGTCGCCACGGCGATCCTGCTGCTGATCGGCTATCCCATGGCCTACGCCATGGCGCGCGCGCCGGATACGGTGCGACCCGCACTGCTGATGGCGGTGATCCTGCCCTTCTGGACGAGCTTCCTGATCCGCGTCTACGCGCTGATCGGCATACTGAAGCCCGAGGGCCTGCTGAACGTGGCGCTGCGTGGCGTCGGCCTGCCGCCGGTGGCGATCATGAACACCGAGACGGCGGTCTATATCGGCCTCGTCTACGCCTACCTGCCCTTCATGGTCCTGCCGCTCTACGCGGTGCTGGAGCGCCAGCGCCACGACCTGCTGGAGGCCGCCGCTGATCTCGGCTGCACGCCGGTCGAGGCCTTCTGGCGGGTGACCTTCCCGCTTTCCCTGCCGGGCGTGGCGGCCGGAACCCTGCTCTGCTTCATCCCCATGGTCGGCGAGTTCGTGATCCCCGACCTCCTGGGCGGCTCGGGCGTGCTGATGCTGGGCAAGACCATCTGGAACGAGTTCTTCGCCAACCGCGACTGGCCGGCGGCCAGCGCCGTGGCCGTCGCCCTACTGGCCACGCTGGTCCTGCCGATCTGGCTCTACCAGCGCCAGCAGGCGCGGCTGGTGGAGGGCGGGCGATGAAGCGCCGGCTGACCGCCTTCAACATCGCCGCCCTGGCTCTCGGCTTCGGCTTCCTCTACCTGCCGATCGCCCTGCTGGTCGTCTATTCCTTCAACGCCAGCCGGTTGGTGACGGTCTGGGGCGGCTTCTCCACCCGGTGGTACGGGGCGCTCTTCCGAAACGAGCAGCTGCTGGACGCGGTCTGGGTGACGTTCCGGGTCGGGCTGATCTCGGCGACCCTCGCCACGGCTCTCGGCGTGCTGGCGGCGGTGGCGCTCACCCGCGGCGGGCGGTTCCGCGGCCGCACCCTCTTCTCCGGCATGGTCTATGCGCCCCTGGTCATGCCGGAGGTGATCCTCGGCCTCTCCCTGCTCCTGCTGTTCGTCTCTCTCGCCCTGCCCCGCGGCTTCTGGACGGTGACGCTCAGCCACGCGACGGTCACCATGTGCTACGCCACGGTGGTGGTGCAGGCCCGGCTGGCCAGCTTCGATCGCAGTCTGGAGGAGGCCGCCCAGGATCTCGGCTGCTCGCCCTGGCGCGCCTTCTTCGCCGTCACCCTCCCCAATATAGCACCCGCCGTGGCGGCGGCCTGGATGCTGGCCTTCACCCTGTCGCTGGACGACCTGGTGATCGCCAGCTTCACCTCGGGGCCCGGCGCCACCACCCTGCCCATGCGGATCTACAGCCAGGTTCGGCTAGGGGTCAGCCCGGAGATCAACGCGATCTCCACCCTGCTGATCGGTCTCGTAGCGACCGGAGTGGTCGCGGCCTACCTGATCACCGCTCGGCGTCGGGCGCCGGTCCGGTCATAGGGGCGCGGTGCGGTCGAACCAGGGCCTGGCCTGCTCCAGCTGGCCAGCCAGGCGGAACAGCAGCGCCTCCTCGCTCATCCGCCCCACGAACTGCAGGCCGATCGGCAGCCCCGACGCGCTCCAGGCCAGCGGTACGGTCATCGCCGGCTGACCGGTGTTGTTGAAGGCCTGGGTGTTGGGCATGAAGGCGAAGAGCCGCTGGGCGTACTGGCCGAAGTCCTCCGTCAGATGGCCGACCGGAATGGCCGGGCTTCCCAGGGTGGAAAGCAACAGCACGTCGTAGCGCTGGAAGAGCCCCGCCACCGCCCGGCCATAGGCGTGGATGGTCGCCAGCGCCCGGATGTAGGCGCCGCCCCCGACCGACTTGCCGCGCTGATGCATGGCCCAGGTGAGCGGCTCGACCTCGCCGGCCTCCACCGGTCGGCCGCGGCGCTCGCCCTCGGCCTCGAAGGTGGCCACGAGGCTGGCTCCGATGATGTCGCCCGCCGCCTGCTGCATGGCGGCGAGGTCGCCGGGCAAAGTCACCTCGTCGACGATGTGGCCGAGGGATTCGCAGAGCCGGGCGGCGTCGCGCACCGCCGCGGCGCATTCGGGATCCAGGGCTTCGGAGACCAGGGCCGCGGTGGTGAAGCCGATGGCGAGCTTCCCGGGCTCGCGCCGCGCCTCCTCGGCGAAGGGGGTCTCCGGGCGCGGCAGGTAATAGGGGTCGCCCGGCTGCGGTTCGCAGGCGACATCCAGCAGCACGGCGGAGTCGCGCACCGAGCGGGTGACGGCGTGCTGGATCGAAGCGCCGCCCCAGCCTTCGCCCAGCGGGGCGAAGGAGACACGGCCGCGCGACGGCTTCATGCCGAAGAGGCCGCAGGCCGAGGCCGGCGTGCGGATCGAGCCGCCGCCGTCGCTGGCGTGGGCGGCAGGCACGATGCCCGCCGCAACCGCCGCCGAGGCCCCGCCGGAGGAGCCGCCCGGCGTGCGCGACAGGTCCCACGGATTGCGGCTGGGGCCGAACAGGGCCGGCTCCGTCACCGGCATCAGGCCGAACTCGGGCGTGTTGGTCTTGCCGAAGAAGACCAGGCCCGCCTGGCGGTAGAGGCTGACCAGCGCGCTGTCGGCGGTCGCGTGCAGATCGCGGAACAGGGCCGATCCGGCGGTGGTGGGCGATCCCGCCAGCTGCGCGCCCAGGTCCTTCAGCAGGAACGGCACGCCGGTCAGCGGCCCGACCGGCAGGCCCTGGGCCACCGCCGCCCGGCCCCATTCGCTCAGGTCCATGGTGACGGCGTTCACCTGCGGGTTCACCGTCTGCATCCGGGCGATGGCGGTCTCCAGCAGTTCGGCCGGCGAGACCTCGCCGCGGGCGACCAGGGCCGCCAGCCCCACGGCGTCGTGCTTGCGGTATTCGGCGAACTCCATCGCGGCTCCCTCTCCTATCGGGCTTAAGGGAGCACAGCCGTCCGGCCCGGGCCAGAGCACGATGCGGTCAGACAGAATCGACTGACCGCATCGTGCTCGAGATTCAAAAAGTTGAGCGCGTTCTTATCGCAAAACCGGGTTCCACTTTTGCGGAACGCGCTCTAGAGGCCCACGCCCCGGATGTCCGCCGCGCAGATCGCGCTCATCAGCTTCTCGTTGGCCGAGCCCGCCGAGACTTCCGTCCAGTTCGGCTGTTCGGCCTGGCGGGTCCGACTTTCGCCCTTGAGGTTGTTTTCGGCGTAGATGGTGATCCGGCGCACCCAGACCCGGCGCATCGGGCAATCGACGATCCAGGTCTGGCGGCCCGAGCGCGTGCCGTTCGGCCCCAGCCGCATGCCGCCGTAATATTCCCGCCGGATTTCGGCCATCCGGTAGCCGTCGGGGCCGAGCACCACGCCATCGGCCGATCCGAAAGAGGCGGCGACCGTGTCGGCGGCCAAGAGGCCCCAGCCGTCAGTGTCGATATGGGCCTCGATCCAGGCGGCGACGTTTTCTTCGTTCAGCGGCTCGGCCGGCGGCGGAACCTGCGCCTGGGCCGGAAACGTGAGGGTGAGCAGAACAGCGGCCGAAAGGGCCGGAACGCGCCAGGTCATGGGGAGACTATAGGCGCAGGGCGCATCGATCAGCCATAGCCGGCGACGGCGGCCACCCCGGTGGCGATCAGGGGCAGAGAGATCAGCCCCACCAGAACGCCCACCATCCAAGCGGGCGCCGGCCCGCGGCGGCGCGGCCGCGGCGGCGGCGGCCTGCGTCGGCGTTGCTCCAGATAGATCACGTCTCCCATGGAGGGTCTTTCCGGCGTTTCCTCGAGGGGCAAACGCCGCGCGTGCCGGGATGTTCACAGCGCCGCCTGTTCCGACATGACTTGCCCCCGCCGAACCGCCCGCCTATGGTCCGCGCCGCTTCGCCCGGCGCGCCCGCGCGCCGCGCCAAGGGCCGGTAGCTCAGTGGTAGAGCATTCGACTTTTAATCGAATGGTCCTGGGTTCGAGTCCCAGCCGGCCTACCAAACTCCCTCGCCTTCGCGCATGCACCTGGCGTGGAGCCGTAGTTTCCGCGACTCGTTTCATTGTCCTGGAGCGGCGCCGTTCGGCGACCGCGATGAGCTTTTAGGGAACGCCCCATGCGGAAGGTTCTGCTCGTATTGCCGGTCCTGGCGCTGGCCGGCGCCTGCACCACCACGCGGGCGGACGGCTCGCCCCAGGTGCAGACCACCAGCGAGGCCAAGCGTGAGAGCGTCGAAGGCGCGCTCACCTCGCCGCTGCGCGACGTCAACCTCCTGCGCAACAAGATCCCGCCGGTGCTGCTGGACGCGATCCCCCATCCCTATGAACGCCCAGCCCCGGCCAGTTGCGAGAACATCCGCTACCTGGTCATGACGCTGAACGCCGCGCTCGGCCCCGATCTCGACGAGCCGGACGACAACGAGGAAAGCCTGATGATGCGCAGCCGGGACACCGCGCTCGGGGCCATGGCAGGGCTCGCCTCCGACATCATCCCGTTCCGCGGCTGGGTCCGGAAGCTGACCGGCGCGGAGCAGCACGACCGGCTGGTGGCCGAGGCCATCACCGCCGGCGGCGTCCGGCGCGCCTATCTGAAGGGCCTGGGCGAGGCGCGCGGCTGCAATCCGCCGGCCACGCCCAGTCACGTGAAAGCCGGCCGCGAACCGATCCAGCAGGAGCTTCGGCCCCGTTACCCGATCCGCTGAGCGGCGTGGAACTCGCGCCGGAAGGCCTCGAACCGCCCCTCGGCGATGGCCGCCCGCATCTCCGCCATCAGGCTCTGGAAATAGGCGATGTTGTGCCAGGAGAGCAGCACCTGGCCCAGGATCTCCTCGGCCTTCACCAGGTGGTGCAGATAGGCCTTGGAATAGAGGCTGGAGGCCGGAACGGGGATCGAGGCGTCCAGCGGCGTGTCGTCCTCGGCGAAGCGCGCATTCTTGAGGTTGATCGGCCCTTCCCGCGTCCAGGCCTGGCCGTGCCGGCCCGAGCGGGTGGGTAGGACGCAGTCGAACATGTCCACTCCGCGCGCCACCGCCTCCACCAGGTCGACCGGCTTGCCCACGCCCATCAGGTAGCGAGGGCGGTCGGCCGGCAGCATGGCCGGCGCATAGTCCAGCACCTCGCACATGGCCGCATGCCCCTCGCCCACCGCCAGGCCGCCGATGGCGTAGCCGTCATAGCCGGTTTCGATCAGCCGCTCGGCCGATTCCCGGCGCAGATGTTCGAAGGTCGAGCCCTGCTGGATGCCGAACAGGGCCTGGCTCTCGCGCGATCCGAACGCCGCCTTCGAGCGCGCGCCCCAGCGGGCCGACAGGCGCATGGCCTCGGCGGCGCGCGCCTCCTCCGCCGGCCAGGCGACGCATTCGTCCAGCTGCATGACGATGTCGGAGCCCAGGAGGTCGGCCTGGATCTCGATGGAGCGTTCGGGGCTCAAGACGTGCTTGGACCCATCGATGTGGCTCTGGAAGGCGACCGCCTCCTCGGTGACCTTGGCGATCTTCGACAGGCTCATCACCTGGAAGCCGCCGGAATCGGTGAGGATCGGCTGGTCCCAACGCATGAAACGGTGCAGGCCGCCAAGGCGCGCCACCCGCTCGGCCGTGGGCCGCAGCATCAGGTGATAGGTGTTGCCCAGGATGATGTCGGCGCCGGTCTGCGCCACCTGATCCACCGTCAGGGCCTTCACGGTCGCGGCCGTGCCCACCGGCATGAAGGCCGGCGTGCGGATGTCCCCGCGCGAGGTCTTGAGCACGCCCGTGCGGGCGGCGCCGTCCGTCGCCGCGATCTCGAACGGAAAGGCCGTCATCGCTCCGTTCTCCAGAGGAGACTGGCGTCGCCGTAGGAATAGAAGCGGTAGCCTGCTGCGATGGCGTGGGCATAGGCCTTCTGCATGGCTTCGAGCCCCGCAAAGGCGGAGACCAGCATGAACAGGGTCGACTTCGGCAGGTGGAAGTTGGTCATCAGGCCGTCGGCGGCCCGGAAACGGTAGCCCGGCGTGATGAAGATGGCGGTCTCGGCGGCGAAGGGGCGGACCACGCCGTCCTCGTCCGTGGCGCTTTCCAGAAGGCGCAGGGAGGTGGTGCCGACACAGACGATCCGCCCGCCAGCCGCCTTGGCCCGGTTGACCGCCTCGGCGGTCTCGGCGTCCACCTCGCCATACTCCGCATGCATGCGGTGTTCGGAAAGGTTCTCGGTCTTCACCGGCAGGAAGGTGCCGGCGCCCACGTGCAGGGTGACGAACTTCAGGATCACCCCTTTTTCGCGAAGCTGTTCCATCAGTTGCGGCGTGAAATGAAGGCCGGCCGTCGGGGCCGCGACCGAGCCCTCTTCCTGCGCATAGACCGTCTGGTAGTCGGCGCGGTCCTGGGCGTCTTCCGGCCGCTTGGCGGCGATGTAGGGCGGCAGGGGCATGGCCCCTCGCTCGGCGATGGCGGCGTCCAGGTCAGGCCCCGCGAGATCGAAGGCCAGCGTCACCTCGCCACCCTCACCTTTTTCGGCGACGGTGGCGTCGAGGGCGCCCAGCAGGCAGGCGCGGTCCTCCATGGCGCCGAAGATCACGCGATCGCCGGGCGCCAACTTCTTTCCCGGCTTCATGAAGGCCGTCCACCGGGAAGGCGAGAGCCGGCGGTGCAGGGTCGCCTCGACCGCGACGTTCGAGCCCTCGCGCACTCTCCGCCCCTTCAGGCGCGCCGGGATCACCCGGGTGTCGTTGAAGACCAGCACGTCGCCGGCGCGCAGCTCGTCCGGCAGGTCCCGCACGGTGCGATCGGCGAAAGGCGCCCCGGGATGCACCACCAGCAGCCGGGCGGCGTCCCGCGGTTGGGCCGGTCGCAGGGCGATGCGATCCTCGGGCAGATGGAAGTCGAAGTCGGAAAGCTGCATGGGCGGGCTTGAAGCGCATGGGCGGGGCTGCCCGTCAAGCCACGGGCCGTGTTAGGTCGCCCCATGCCGCGCGCGCGAATCGTCCTCATGGTCCTGGGTCTCGCCCTGGCTTGCCCCGCGGCGGCGGGCGCTCTGGCGGCGCAGGCGGGGCGCTGGAACACGACCCTGGACGTCCTGAGCCACCTGGCTCCAGCCTGGCTGGCCGCCGGCGTGGCGGCGCTGATCCTTGCCGCCGTCCTCCGCCGCAGCGGCGCGGTCATCGCCATGGCCGTGCTTGGCGGCGTTGCGGTCATCGCCAGCCTGGTTCTGATCCTGCCGGAGCTGACGCGGCCGGTCCCCCCCGCCGCCGCGGCCGGAGGCGCCGGCGAGGTCAAGGTCGTCCAGTTCAACGTTTCCGACCATGGCCTTCGCCTGGACGAGGCGGTGCGATGGCTCGCCGCCGAGGAGCCGGACTTCCTGGTGATCGAGGAATCGACGCCGCAGGTGCGGAACGGTCTCGCCAGCCGGCTGAACCGCCATGTCGCCTGCGGCCAGACCTGCTTCGTCGCCATCCTCAGCCGCGAGCCGCCGAGCGCCGTCGACGCGCCCCGGCGCGGCCGCTACGGCCTGGGGCCGGCCATCACCATCGGCCGTTACGGGCCCGCCGAACAGCCGGTCGTCGTGGCGGGGGTCCACTATGTCTGGCCGACCCAGACCCGCACCCATGCCGAGAACAGCCGCCGGCTGATGCAGATCCTGAAGGACTACGACCGGGAGCGGCTGATCCTGGCCGGCGACTTCAACTCCACCCCCTGGTCCTTCGAACGGCGGCGGGAGGATGCGGAGCTGGGCCTGACCCGCCGGACGCGGGCGCTCTTCTCGTGGCCCGCGCGCGGCCTGCCGGGCTTCCCGTTCCTGCCTATCGACCACGTCTATGCCGGCCCCGGCTGGCGGACGGTGGAAGTGCGACGTGGTCCGCGGCTGGGCTCGGACCACTATCCCATCGTCGCCGTCCTGGCGCCGGCGGAGCAGCCCTGACCATGGGGTTCCTCCAGGCCCTGGCGGGAAGCTTCGTCTACGCCTTCGGCGCGCTCTGCGCGGCGGCGTCGCTCGCCGCGCACGGCGGCCGGTGGAGCGTGCGCCTGGACGTCCTGACCCACTTCGCCCCCATCTGGTTCGCCGGCGGGGCGCTGGCCCTGGCCTTCGCCTTGGCCAGCCCTCACGGGTTCGGCCGGACCCTGGGCGGCTTCGCCGGCCTCCTCGCCGTCGTGGCCGCCGGCGCCCTGATCCTGCCGGAAGTCACCCGGCCGGAGAGCCCGCGGGCGCCCGCCGACGCGCCGCGCCAGCTGAAGCTGATCCAGTTCAACACCTGGGGCCGCAACGTCGATCCGCAGGGCGCCGCCCGCTGGATACTCGAGCAGGATCCCGACCTGGTGGTGCTGCAGGAATCCACCGGCCCCATCGTGGCGCGGCTGCGCAAGGCCGGCTTCCATACCGCCTGCGGCGACTGTTCGGTGGTGATCCTGAGCCGCGCGAAGCCGGTGGTCACCGACACCCCGGTCGACCGCGCGCCGGGTCCCCGCGCGCCGACGGCGCGGGCCACCTTCGCCGAGGCCGACGGCGGCCATACGGTGGTGGCCACGCATTATATCTGGCCGACCTATGGCGACGCCCAGCAGAGACAGGGCGAGCGCCTGGCGCGCATCCTGGACCGGCTGCCGAAGTCGCGCCTGATCCTGAGCGGCGACTTCAACTCCACGCCCTGGTCGTTCAGCCGGCGCGCCGAAGACGCCCGCTTCGGCCTGGAGCGACGCACCCGCGCCTTCTTCTCCTGGCCGGCGGCGGAGTTCACCCGGCGGCGGATTCCCGCCCCCTTCCCGTTCCTGCCCATCGATCACGTCTATGCCGGCCCGGATTGGAAGACGGTGAGCGTGGAGCGCGGCCCGCGCCTGGGCTCCGACCACTATCCGGTGATCGTGACCCTGGCGCTCGATCCCGCCAAGTCGCTCAGCCGGGTTGCAGGGCGGCGAGGAAACCCTGCTTCGTGAAGGTTATTCGGCCGTCGCCCAGGTCCTGGACGCAGGCCTTGTCCTTCAGGCTCGCCAAAGCGCGCTCCAGCGTGTCCGGCGCAGCGCCGCTCTCAACCGCCGCCGCCAGGGCCGACTCGGCCGAAAACGCCTCGCCCGGCCATATGTCGTAGCCGCGCAAGGCCTTCAGCAGGGCCCGCTCGGCGGCGTCGAGGATCATCAGGTGCGGCGCCAGAGGGCGCAACTCGGCGCGCGATTCCAGCGGCTTCGACTCCCCTTCCAGCATCCCCCGGGCGATTTCCGATTCCCCCATCACGACACGGTTCGCGCCATGGGTCAGAAGATGCGTGGCCTCGGCGTCCATATGGGCGCGGGCGACGATCTCCACGGCCGGATTGGCCTTGCGGACCTTCTCGACGATGCCGCCGGCCTCGAAGCCGTCGGACACCGCCACGAACAGCCGTCGAGCCTGGCCGAGGCCGGCCGCCCGCATCACCTCCGGGTCGGCGGCGTTGCCCACGACGACTTCGTAGCCCAGCCGCTGGGCGGCGGCGGCCGGCTCGGCCTCGGCCTCCACCAGCACGAACGGGACCCGATCGACGGCCATGCCGGCGGCCAGGGCCTGGCCGACGCGGCCATAACCCACCAGCACCGTGTGTCCGGCGAAGGCCGTCTGCCCGGAGGGCGGAACGGCGGCCTCCGGTTCCAGATCGGGCGTCGGCGCGGCTGGGGCCGGCGTGGGACGCGGCGTCCGCACCGCAAGGCCGAAGATCAGCGGGTTGAGCATGATCGAAAGGATCGCGCCGGCCAGGATCAGGTCGCGCCCCTCCGCGGGCAGCAGGGCGAGCTCCACGCTCAGGCCGGCGAGGATGAACGAGAACTCGCCGATCTGGGCGAGGCTGGCGGCCACGGTCACGGCCGTGGCGTTCGTGCGTCGGAACGCCCGGATGATCGCCCAGGCGGCCAGCGACTTGCCGACCACGATGATCCCCAGGACGCCGGCGACCGCCAGCGGCTGCTCCAGCAGGACAGCCGGATTGAACAGCATCCCCACCGAGACGAAGAACAGCACGGCGAAGGCGTCGCGCAGCGGCAGGGTCTCCTCGGCCGCGCGCTGGCTGAGCTCGGACTCGGCCAGGATCATGCCGGCGAAGAAGGCCCCGAGCGCGAAGGACACCCCGAACAGGCTCGCCGCCCCGAAGGCGACGCCGAGCGCGATGGCCAGCACCGCCAGGCGGAACAGCTCGCGCGAGCCGGTGTGGGCCACCCAGTGCAGGGCCCAGGGAATGATCCTGCGCCCGACGATCAGCATGAAGGCGACGAAGCCGCCGACCTTCAGGGCCGTCGCGCTCAAGGGACCGACCCAGTCGACCGTCGCCGGGTCCACCCGCAGGGCGTCGGCCAGCGCCGGCAGCAGCACCAGGGCCAGCACCATGGCCAGGTCTTCGACGATCAGCCAGCCCACGGCGATCTTGCCGCGGTCGGACTGGACGAGCCGGTGCTGCTGGAGCGCGCGCAGCAGCACGACGGTGGAGGCGACCGAGAGCGCCAGGCCGAAGACGAAGCCTGAGATCGGCGGCCAGCCCATCAGATAGCCCATGCCCATGCCGAGCAGGGTCGCCGCCGCCATCTGACCCAAGGCGCCCGGCACGGCGATCAGCCGCACCGCCAGCAGGTCCTTCAAGGAGAAATGCAGGCCCACCCCGAACATCAGCAGGATCACGCCGATCTCGGCCAGCTGGTTGGCGAGCCCCTGGTCGGCCACATAGCCCGGCGTGAACGGCCCGACCACGACGCCCGCCAGCAGATATCCGACCAGCGGCGAGATCCGGAACCGCTGGGCCAGCGCGCCGAGCAGGAAGGCGCCGACGAGGCCCGCGACGATGGTGGCGATCAGCGGCGTGTGATGGGGCATGGTCCTCCGGAGGTTCGAGAGATCGTCCCCTGCAATTGCGGGTCGTCTCCGGGGAAATCAACAACTGCGACGCTCGGCGCCCTTGAACTTTGCGTCAGCGGCGCGGTCGCACGCGGATGAAGCCGAGGACCAGCCAGGCCGCCATCGCCCAGGCCGCGCCGAGCGCCCAGCCCCCCGCCACGTCCGTCGGCCAGTGGACGCCCAGATAGACGCGGCTGACGCCCACCAGCACCACGAACACCACCGCCAGGCCGTAGATCAGGGCCTTGGTCCGCTTGCGCGCCTCGACGCTCGCCACCACCGTCGCCAGGGTGAAGAAGGTGACCGCCGCCATGGTCGAATGGCCGCTGGGGAAGCTCTGGGAATAGACGTAGCCGCCGTGGGCGACGAGGGCCGGCCGGTCGCGGTCGAACAGGGCCTTGGTGAGTTCGCTGGAAACCTGGGCCAGGATCACGGTGGCCGCGAAGACCAGGGCCTCGCGCCGCCGGTCGTGGAAGATCAAGAGCAGGGTCGCCACCACCACGGTGAAGGTGAGCAGGGTGAAACCGCCCAGGGCGGTGACGTCGCGCATCGCCTCCTCGAACCAGCGGGGGCCCAGCGGGTCGGCCGGGTCGGCGGGATTGCGCAGGGCGAGCAGCAGCCAGCGGTCGGCGGCGTCGGTCTCGCCCTCCGTCACCTCGTCGGCCAGGGTCAGGAAGGCCCAGAGGGACCCCGCCCCCGCCAGCAGCACCGCCAGGGCGCGGCTTTCCTGGCGGGCGGCGAGCACGCGCGCACGGGCGATCAGCGGACGGGTGGCGAAGCGCCCAGGCATGGCGGAGGAACGCCAAAGCCCCGCTTCGGTTCGCCGCACGCGGTTGACGCCCGGTTGACGCCCAGTTGACGCAAGGGCGCCCCTTCCCCTCGCCCAAGCTCGGCCTCTACACTCTTTTAATGACGAGTATCCAAGCTCCGCGCGCGCCCGAAGGCGGCCGCATGCGCGCTCCAGGCGTCCGTGCGGTGAAGCCGCGCAACGCCGCGACCCTGATCCTGGTGCGCCGGGACCGCACGAAGCCGCAGGTGCTGATGGGCCGCCGCCACGGCGGCCACGACTTCATGCCCAATCTGTGGGTCTTTCCCGGCGGCCGCATCGACCGCAGCGACTTCCGCGCGCCCTACGCCACCGACCTTGCGCCCGAGGTGGCCGGCAAGTTCGAGGCCCACATCCCGCTCGCCCGCGGCCGGGCGCTGGGCCTGGCCGCCATCCGCGAGACCTTCGAGGAAGCCGGCCTGCTGCTGGCGAAGCCCGCCCCGGCCCGGCCGGCCGTCGGCCCCTGGCGCGAGTTCCTGGCCCAGGGCGCAGCCCCCGACCTCGCCGCCCTGCGCATCGTCGCCCGCGCCGTGACCCCGCCGGAGCTCGCCAAGCGGTTCGACACCTGGTTCCTGATGGCCGAGGCCGAGCACCTGGTCAGCCTGGAGCGCCAGCCCGACTGCGGCGAGCTGGAGGAGATCGCCTGGGTCGACTTCGACGAGGCCGCCGCCCTCCCCCTGCCCTCGGTCACCCGCACGGTGATCGCCGAGGCGGTCCGCCGCCTGGAGGAGCCCGACCGGCCCCAGCCCTTCATGCGTTTCCGCGCGAAGGGCGCCCGCCTCTCCCACCTCTAGAGCAGGGCGTGGGGCGCGTTCTGATCGCAAAACCGGGCCCCACATTTGCGGAACGCGCCCGGCATTGACTTTGGGGCGCGGATTCGTATTGTCCGCGGCTCTTTCGAACACCTGCCGGTGAGACCGGCCCCGCGAGGACCGACCATGGCGAAGCCCGCCTCCATCAAGATCCGCCTGAACTCCACCGCGGACACCGGCTACTTCTACGTGACCAAGAAGAACGCGCGCACCAAGACCGAGAAGCTGGTGATGAAGAAGTACGACCCCGTCGCGCGCAAGCACGTCGAGTTCCGCGAAGGCAAGATCAAGTAAGGCTGGCGCCAGCCCTGCGAGACAAAGACGCCCGGCCGAAAGCCGGGCGTTTTTCTTTGGTGAAACGTCTGGCTCGGGGCGTCCGTGTCCGGTTGGGCGCCAAGAGGGAAGCTGAGTTTCGCGCAAGATGCGGATGTTCAACGGTTGAACCCGGCTCGCCCTCTTCGCGACACGAAGAAGCTACTGCTAAGCTCTGGGGATGACATGGCAGAACATCGATTGGCCGACCGCGGCGACAGTAAGTGCGGCATGGCTTCAGG
The DNA here is from genome assembly GCF_046290725.1 of Phenylobacterium sp. GTDB lineage: Bacteria > Pseudomonadota > Alphaproteobacteria > Caulobacterales > Caulobacteraceae > Phenylobacterium. The sequence goes on along the minus strand of NZ_JBKBUH010000002.1, from coordinate 604,719 downwards.
CCGTCGGATCTGTAGTCGCCATCGTCGCAGCCATATGGATTGCGAGAGGACAGTCCCGCGAGGCGGACCGGCGGCGCTCTCAACATCACGCCGAGGCGGTGATTCTCGCTCGCGAGTTGGTGGCGAGTGGCGATAAGCGCCTAACCGAGCTCGTCAACTGCGCGATGGGAAGTGCCGACAATCAGGACGTCCTGAGAGAGATCGAAGTGATCGCTCTTCAATCAGCCGCTGACGCTCTCGCACGGATCCCCATTGAGCTCTTGCTTCCGGCGTACAACGCTCGTGCAGCAACTATCGTCGAGAACAGGCTCCGCATCGCGGCTGACATCCTTCGAAGAGGAAGCGCGGACATTCGACAGATCAAGGATCGTCAGCGGCGCATCAGATTGACCCGAGATCTGGCAGCACCGCTTGCGACACACCTCATAGCTATACGTGCGGCTCATTCGGCGATGGACGGAGGGCCACCGGAAGCACCGTAGCCCACGGAGGTCGCTTTCGCGCCACCAACTGACGTTGGCCTCGATCCGCATAGCAGACATCCTCCGGTCGTTCCGAGCCAGTCGCTTCGGAGTGAAGTCCTGGTCCTCTCGTGAGCCTGCTTATGGATGAAGTTACAGCTGCACTGGTTCGGCGCGCGTTGGACGGCGAGATCCTAACCAGCGCGGAGATCGCGGCCCAAATGGACGTCGCGCCACCCGATGATCAAATCGCCTTGCACCAATTGATGCATTGGATCTCAGACGAAGACGTCCGACAGCGCGACCTCGAGTACGCCGCGCTTCAGCGGAAGGAGCTCGCCGACTGGCTTGCAGCTCGCTGAGCTTGCCAATCACGGCGGTAGATCGCGGTTCCGTTCGCGTGGCACCAGGAACAGACCTTCGACCTGCGGCTAGAAGCAGACGCTCCCGGAGCCGGCCATCCCGGTTGCCCCCGCCTGCAAGGTCTTCGCGTCCCGCAGTAGGGCCTCACCCTTGTCGCGGATGCCGCCTTCGACATTGCCCCGCAGCGGACCTCCGTGAGGTTCGATGCAAGGTGCGCTGGGGTGACAAACAAGCGCATCGGGGTCGGCTTATCGGTCAAGTTTCGCTATCGAATCCGTTGAACAGCGCACAGCGTTCGGGAATGACAGAACCCCAGATTCGTCCGGACGGAGGCGCTCGCCTGAGCCTACGACGGGCGGGCGGACAACATTTCGTTTCCATACTCAGCACGAAGAAGGGCGGATAGCATGAGGAGCGTGCTTGTCATATTCCTTGCGCTCGTCGCTGCTTGTCTGATGGTCGTGCGTAAACTTGACAAGAGCGCTGAAGCCTCCACTCCAGACGTGTTGGGAGCATCAGGGCCCGAAGAGGCGCAAGAGATTTTGAAATTAGTTGAGGTCAGTTATCGAATATTGAAATCGGATGAGTTCGCGAACAACTTCATCAAATTGGAGACCAATAACGACGTTCTATACACCCGTCGGGGACCCATCTATATGTCGCCGCGTGAAGTTCTTGAATCTTTACGCTTCGATTCTCTCGCACGCCCCGTGCCAGTCAAATTTGTTATTGTAGGGCAAGACCGGAACAGCAGCGACTGGTATCGCGCCGCGACCTCTCCCGGTGGCTATCTAACCAAGCACGTGAGGATTTATATTGGGCGCGGCAATTTATCGGAATTCGACAGCGCGGATATTGTTGAGCGTTCATGCGCGATAAACACAATGGCGCATGAGCTATCGCATTCTGTGTTCCTGAAAGACGATCCCCGCCAAAGCGTATTTACAGATACGACGCCCAGGGATGACGGCATAGGTGACAATATCAAAGGCGCACCTATTGCGACCTATGCAATTGGGACAGTCGCGCAGTGCACATATCTTCAGATGGAAGGGCGACTTCGGGCTGATGAGTTTCTTGGATGCGTAGAAGTATTCGGCATCAAGTCGTTCCACAGCCCTCGGTGCAAGGAGTTTTCTTTAGGTCAGCCCGTAGTTTATTCCCGGAGCCTTTCGCCGCCCGCTCCTGATGTGTGAAGCCCAGCGGCTCAGATCGATTAGTGCTTCTGCTTGAGCGCATCATCGAAGCGCTTGCCCGACGCGGTGCGCGCGACCTTTCCTGAAAACGCCTCGAGACGAGCGGATGACATCATACGGTTGAGCCTTCGGACCGTCCTCGATGCAAACCAGACTTGGCCCGCAGCCCTGCCGGGCGAGTCCGAGGCGCAGGGGATTCGCGTCACTGAAGCCCGGCCCTAGTTCGGTCTTGCGCCATTGCGGTCATCCGGGCTCGCCCTGGGCCGAGCGCCCGAAAGCTGACGTTCCCAACGTCGGCTTCGAGCCCCTCTCGGTGGTTCAGCCCCCCGCTCACTTCCCCCTCTTCACCGCCGCCAGATCGTCCCTCAGCTTCCGCGCCTCCGCCTCAAGCCGCGCCATCTCCCGCTCGTGGCGCGCTTCCAGCGCCGCGCGGTCGGCTTCCAGCTTCGCAGCTGCGGCGGCCTTCCGCTCGGCCACCTCGGCGAGGCGGGTTTCGAGCTGGGCGATCCGCTTGAGGGTGGCCTTGGAGGGGCCTTTCGGCTTGGGCGGCCTGGTCTTGGCGAGGCTGGCCAGCGCGCCCTTGGTGTTGGCCGGGCGGCGCAGCACCTCGCCGGGTTCGGCCAGGGCGGCCTCCACCAGGTCCGGATCGTCGGTCTCGCGCGCGCCGCCGGTCTTGAAGAGGTCCTGGTTGGCGCCCCAGGCGGCCAAGGCCTTCGGGCGCGAGCTGGTCGCCACCACATAGTCGGTCAGGCCGTCGGAGGTGACGAAGACCTTCAGCCGAGGGGCCAAGCCGCGCTCCCTAGTTGAGAGACGCGAGCTCCCGCGAGAGGTTCGCCCGCGCCTGCGCCTCGAACCGGCCGGCGAAGGCCGGGTCGGGGAAGATAACCGGCGCATCGAGGAAGTGTTGCAGCACCCGCCCGCGGCCGGCGCGCCAGAGGTCCTCGGGCACGTGGGCGTACTCCTCGCGGATCGCGCGGGCGTAGGCGTCGTAGTCCTGCGGCGCGGCGCCGAGGATGGAAAGGTCGATGGGGACCAGGATCTCGCCCAGCCGGTCGCCCGGCTCGACGCTGTGGCCGGCGGTCAGGCGGATCAGCCGGGCGACCTCGTCGCGCTCGTGCAGCGAGGCGCCGAGCTCGCGCAAGCCTTGGCGGGCGAGCTCGGCGCTGCGGGCCTCGTTGTCGGCGGCCTTGGGGTCATAGATCGCGTCGTGCCACCAGATCGCCCAGGTCAGCACCCGGCGCTCGCCCTCCGAGAGGTCCGGAACCGCATCGAGCAGGGCCAGGCACTGCTCGATATGCCGGCGCGTGTGATAGCGCCGGTGCGGCTCGGCATAGGCGGCCTCCAGCGCCGGCGTCACGCGTCGGCCGCGACCTTCATGGAGACGATCTTGCCCGGATTGCGCGGCGGCTCGCCCTTGGGCAGGGCGTCGACGTGCTCCATCCCCTCGGTCACCTCGCCCCAGACCGTGTACTGGCCGTCGAGGAAGGTGGCGTCGTCGAAGCAGATGAAGAACTGGCTGTTGGCCGAGTGCGGCGCAGAGGTGCGGGCCATGGAGCAGACGCCGCGCACATGCGGTTCGCGGCTGAACTCGGCCTGCAGGTTCGGCTTGTCGGAGCCGCCGGTGCCGGTGCCGGTGGGGTCGCCGCCCTGGGCCATGAAGCCCGGGATCACGCGGTGGAAGACGACGCCGTCGTAGAAGCCCTCGCGGGCCAGCTCCTTGATGCGCTCGACATGGCCGGGCGCCAGGTCGGGCCGCAGCTTGATCGTCACCGGCCCGCCTTCCAGCGTCATGATCAGGGTGTTTTCGGGATCCATCACTTCACCTCCGAAGGAACCCTGATCGCGCAGGGCGTGAAATCGGCGCCCATGCGGGCGCGAACATGCTCGACCTCGGCCTTGAACCAGGCGCCGGCCGGATCGACAACGCGGACCACCTTCGGCCGATCCCCGGCGGGCATGTCGGCCAGGATGCGGACGCGCTCCATGCGGTCCTGCGGCGGCTCGACCGGTTCGCCGGTCTTGATGGCGCGCACGGCCTCCAGGCCGTGGATCACCCGGCCCCAGGCGGTGTAGCGCTTTTCCAGCGAGGGATAGGCCTGGCGCATGAGGAAGAACTGGGAATTGGCGCTGTTCTGGTCCTCGCCGCGGGCCATGCCGGCGACGCCGGGGCAGTAGAGCGCCCAGGCGGAGATCCTGCCGTCGGCGGTGAGCGGGGCGAGCATCGGGCTCTGGCTCATCACCGGCAGGGACTTGATGAAGCCGGTCTGGCTGACGTTCTGGTCGGCCACCTGCACGAAGGGGTCGCTGGGGGCCAGGCGGAACAGGAATTCCTGGTCGAGGTTCGGCTTGTCCGACCCACCCGTGCCGGTGTCGTTGGGATCGCCGGTCTGGGCCATGAACAGGTCGATCACCCGGAAGAAGCTGCGCCCGTCATAGAAGCCGGCGCGGGCCAGCTCCTTGATGCGCTGCACATGGGCCGGCGCGACCTCGGGCGTCATCTCCACGAAGACGCGGCCCTTGTTGGTGTCGATGACCAGCACGTCGTCGGGATTGGGGGTGCGCCAGTCGGCGGCGGCGGGTTCGCCCGGGGCCGGCGGCGGCTCGGCTGCGGCGGCGGGGCGGGACCTTTGGGCGGCGGCGGGCGTAGCGGCGAGCGCCGCAACCGCGGCGGCGGCGAGAAGGGTTCGGATCATGGGCTCACTCGTAATAGGCCGAGGCCTCCACCGCCAGCCCGTCGGCGCCGAAACGCAGCACCTCCACCACCTCCCCGCCCGTCCGGGAGCTGAGATAGTGGATGGCCAGCCCGCCGGCCCCGCGGAATTCCTTGAGCTTGGTGAAGGTCAGGTCCGGCGCCCGGCGCAGGGCCTCGCCCCAATAGGCGCGCAGGGCGGGCTTTCCCACCACCCGCCCCGAGACGTCTCCGGTGATCCGGGTCGAGGCCGGGCTGTGGAACACCACGTCTTCGGCATAGTGGGAGAGGATGCGTTCCAGGTCGTGGCTGTTCCAGGCGGCGATCCATTCGTCGCCGGAGACGCCTGTCATCCGTCGACCTTGGCCATCAGGGCGTCCTTCACCCGGGGGCTGACGAACTTCGCCACATCGCCGCCGAGGTGGGCGATCTCCTTGACCAGCTTGGAGGAGATGGCCTGGTGCCGCGGGTCGGCCATCAGGAAGACGGTCTCGACCTCGCGGTCCAGCTGCTGGTTCATGGCCGTCATCTGGAACTCGTATTCGAAATCGGCCACGGCGCGCAGGCCGCGCACGATGATGCCGGCGCCGACCTCGCGCGCGAAATGCATCAGGAGCCCCTGGAACGGCTGGACCACGATCTCGGCGCGGCTCTCCAGGTGCTGGGTCTCGGCCCGCAGGATGGCCACCCGCTCCTCCAGATCGAAAAGAGGCCCCTTGCCGGCGTTGATCGCGACCCCGATCACCAGCCGGTCGACCAGCTTCACGGCGCGGCCGATGATGTCGGTGTGGCCGTTGTGGATCGGGTCGAACGTCCCCGGATAAAGCCCCACGCGCGCCATTCGGCGTCTCCCCCTTTGTTGCAGTGCAACGGATTTCACCGGCGCCTGGAGGGAAAGCAAGCCCTAATCGCGCGAATGCGCCTTAAGCCTCCCCGCCCTCGGCGGCTTCGGCCACATCGCCCTCGCCCTGGTCGGCCAGGCGCTCGACCGAGACCACGTGCTCGTCCTTGCTGGTGCGGAAGATGGTCACGCCCTGGCTGTTGCGGCCGACGATGCGGACCTGGGCCACGGGGGTGCGGATCAGCTGGCCCTGGTCGGTGACCAGCAGGATCTCGTCGAACTCCTCCACCGGGAAGGAAGCGGCGAGCTTGCCGCCGCGCTTGGAGAGGTCCTGGGCCAGCAGCCCCTGCCCGCCCCGGCCGGTGCGCCGGAACTCGTAGGCCGAGGTGCGCTTGCCGAAGCCTTCGGTGGAGACGGTGAGGATCTGCTCCTCGGCCGCGCCCAGCTCGGCGATGCGTTCGACGCTGAGGGTGACCTGGGCCTCGCCCTCGGTTTCGTCCTCCTCGACCGCGGGCGCGTCCTCGGCGTCGGCGGCCTCGCCGCTGGCGGCGCGGCGCATGGCGTTGGCGTGACGCACATAGGCCGCGCGCTCGGCCGCCGTCGCAGCCACCGAACGCAGGATCGCCATGGAGATCACGCTGTCGCCCTCGGCCAGGCGGATGCCGCGGACGCCGGTGGAATCGCGGCCGGCGAACACCCGCACCTCCTCGGTGGCGAAGCGGATGCAGCGGCCGAGCGCGGTGGTCAGCAGGATGTCGTTCTGGCCGGCGTTGCACACTCCGACGCCGATGATCGAGTCGCCCTCGTCCAGCTTCATGGCGATCTTGCCGTTGCGGCGGATGTCGACGAAGTCCGACAGCTTGTTGCGCCGGACATTGCCCGAGCGGGTGGCGAACATCACGTCGTACTGGTCCCAGCTCGCCTCGTCCTCCGGCAGCGGCAGGATGGAGGTGATGCTCTCACCCGGCTCGATCGGCAGCAGGTTCACGAAAGCCTTGCCGCGCGATGTGGGCGTGCCCACCGGCAGGCGCCAGACCTTCAGCTTGTAGGCCTTGCCGCCCGAGGAGAAGAACAGCATCGGCGTGTGGGTGTTGGCCGAGAAGACCCGGGTGACCGCATCCTCTTCCTTGGTCGACATGCCCGAGCGGCCCTTCCCGCCCCGGTGCTGGGTGCGGTAGGTGGCCAGCGGCGTGCGCTTCACATAGCCGCCGTGGGTCACGGTGATGACCATGTCCTCGCGGGCGATGAGGTCCTCGTCCTCGACGTCGGCGTCGCCTTCCACGATCTCGGTGCGGCGCGGCACGGCGAAGGCCTCGCGCACGTCCACCAGCTCCTGGCGGACGATGGCCATGACGTTGTCGCGCGAGGAGAGGATCTCCAGATGGCCGCGGATGGTGCCGGCCAGCTCCTGGGCCTCGCCGAAGATCTCGTCGCGGCCAAGCCCGGTGAGGCGCGAGAGCGTCAGGGCCAGGATGGCGCGGGCCTGCTCGTCGGTCAGGTGGATCTTGTCGCCGTCGACGACGACGGTGCGCGGATCGGCGATCAGCTCCACCAGGGGCATCATGTCGCCGGTCGGCCAGTCGCGGGCCACCAGGCGCTCGCGCGCCTCGGCCGGGTCCTTGGACGAGCGGATGATGTGGATGAACTCGTCGATATTGGCCACGGCGATGGCCAGGCCGACCAAGACGTGGCCGCGGTCGCGGGCCTTGGACAGCTCGAACTTGATCCGGCGGACGACCACGTCCTCGCGGAAGTCGACGAAGGCGGCGATCAGGTCGCGCAGGCCCATCTGGCGCGGGCGGCCACGGTCCAGCGCCAGCATGTTGACCCCGAAGGAGGTCTGCAGGGGCGTGAAGCGGTAGAGCTGGTTCAGCACCACGTCGGCCGAGGCGTCCCGCTTCATCTCCACGACCACGCGCATGCCGTCGCGGTCGCTCTCGTCGCGCAGATCGGAGACGCCCTCGATCTTCTTCTCGCGCACCAGTTCGGCGATGCGCTCGACCATGGCCGCCTTGTTCACCTGGTAGGGGATGGCGGTGATGACGATGGCTTCGCGGTCCTTGCGGATCTCCTGGACCTCGGCCTTGCCGCGCATGATCACCGAGCCGCGCCCGGTCATCAGGGCGTTGCGCGCGCCGGTGCGGCCGATGATCTCGCCGCCGGTGGGGAAGTCCGGCCCCGGCACGATGTCCAAAAGCTCGTCCAGCGCGATCTCGGGATTGTCCACATAAGCCAGGCAGGCGTCGACCACCTCGCCCAGATTGTGCGGCGGGATGTTGGTGGCCATGCCCACGGCGATGCCCCCTGCCCCGTTCACCAGCAGGTTCGGGATGCGCGAGGGCAGAACCACCGGCTCCTTCTCGGAGCCGTCGTAATTGTCCTTGAAGTCGACCGTGTCCTTGTCGAGGTCGGCCAGGATCGCCATGGCCGCCTTGGTCAGCCGGCACTCGGTGTAGCGCATGGCCGCCGGCGGATCGTTGTCCACCGAGCCGAAATTGCCCTGGCCGTCGATCAGGAGCTGGCCCATGGAGAACGGCTGGGCCAGCCGCACCAGGGTGTCGTAGATCGCGACGTCGCCGTGCGGGTGGTACTTACCCATCACGTCGCCGACCACGCGGGCGGATTTCACATAGCCGCGGTCGGGCGTGTGGCCCTGTTCGTTCATGGAGAACAGGATGCGGCGGTGCACGGGCTTGAGGCCGTCGCGCGCGTCCGGCAGGGCGCGGCTGACGATCACGCTCATGGCGTAGTCGAGATACGAGCGCTTCAGCTCGTCTTCGATGGCGATAGGGGCGATGCCCCCGCGCCGGCCGTCATCCGGCGGGGTGTGGGTCTCGTCGGTCAAGAGAGGGATTTAGCCGTTAGAATCGGACACAAAGCTGACTTCGGTTGTTACCATCCCTGGAGCCGCAAGGCCAACGCCCCCCGACCGTTTTCAACCAGGCAGGTTCTCCATGAAATATGCTCTCGCCGCCGTTTTCGCCACCCTCGCCGCGGGCGCGGCGCTCGCCCAGGACGAGCCGGCCAACCTGCGGGTGGAGCTGAAGAATTCGTCCGGCGCAGCGATCGGATCGGCCACCATGGCCGAGGGGCCGTCAGGCGTGCTGATGCGGATCGAGGTCCAGGGCCTGACGCCCGGCTGGCACGGCCTGCATTTCCATGAGACCGGCGACTGCTCGAAGTCGGACTTCACCTCCGCCGGCGGGCACGTGCACGGCAAGCCGACCATGGTGCACGGCCTGCTCAACCCCGACGCCAATGAGGCCGGCGACCTGCCCAATCTCTACGCCGCAGCCGACGGTTCGGCGCGGACCGAGGTGTTTTCCGGATTCGTGTCCCTCAGCGGCAAGGCCGGACGCGAGAACCTGCGCGACGCCGACGGCTCGGCCATCGTCATTCACGCCAACCCCGACGACCACAAGAGCCAGCCCATCGGCGGGGCCGGCGCCCGCGTGGCCTGCGGCGTCATCCCGCCGGCAGGCTGAGGGGCGCGGAGCGGCGTCTGGCCCCTCTTCCTCCTCCGCTTCGCAGGGGAGCATCCGGGCTCATAGATCCTCCCCCAGCGCGGAGGGCGATCTGGGGGAGGTGGATCGGCGCGTCAGCGCCGAGACGGAGGGGGCTTCCTGAATCAAAGTCCCCCTCAGTCAGCTTCGCTGACAGCTCCCCCACCGGGGAAGCATCCTCGTCGCCGTGCTTAGAACGGGATCTCGTCGTCGAGATCGGCGGAGAAATCCTCACGCGGGCCGGAGCTCTGGTTGCGCTGCCCGCCCCCGAAGCCGCCGCCGCCCGAATAGCCGCCGCCGTAGTCGCCCGACTCCCGCTCGGCGTCGCCGCCGCGACCGTCCAGCATGGTCAATTCGCCGCGGAACTTCTGCAGCACCACCTCGGTGGAATACTTCTCCTGGCCCGACTGGTCGGTCCACTTGCGGGTCTGGAGCGCGCCTTCGATATAGACTTTGGAGCCCTTGCGCAGATAGCTCTCGGCCACCTTCACCAGGTTGTCGTTGAAGATCACGACCCGGTGCCACTCCGTGCGCTCCTTGCGCTCGCCAGACCCGCGGTCGCGCCAGGTCTCGGACGTGGCGACCCGCAGGTTGGCCACCCGATCACCGGAATTGAGAGTGCGGATTTCCGGATCGGCGCCGAGATTGCCGACCAGAATGACCTTGTTGACGCTGCCCGCCATGTCGATGTCCTTAGCTTTCCGTAGCTGCGGGCTGTCGCCCAGCCGCGGACGCTAGCCGAGCGGATCGCGGCGATCAAGTTAATGTTCTGCTTATGTTCGCGCCGGTCTGCGCTTCGTCCACAAGGGAATCGCCGCGGCCTATTGCCCTTCCGGCGGCATGGCCACCGCGCCGGGGATCGCCAGGCGCCCGTCGCCCGTGCGCACCAAGGCGAGGTAGCGGTGCCCTTCCAGGGTAGGGCCCGTGAAGATCCCTTCCCGCTGCAGGAACAGGAAGTTGCCCTGATAGGCGCCGACGATCTTGCGCTGATTGCCGCCCATGCGCAGGAAGCGGATCCGCATCCCCTCCAGCTCCGCAGCGCAGTTCTCTAGGGTCGGCTGGCTGCCCGCCAGGCGGTTGTACTTCAGCTTTCCGTCCGCGCCCTGGACCACATGATAGCAGACGCCGGGCTCCCCCGGCGGCCGGGTGCGCTGGGCGCAGGCGGCGACGGAGACGGCGGCGAGGCCAAGGACGAGGGCGGTGCGGAGCTTCATGGCTTCAAGCCTTATATGCGCGATTGCGGCCTTGCGAGGGCCTGTTCAGCCCACGGTCGGCAAGGCGCAGCCCGGCCCCTGCTCCACCAGGGTGCGGAAGCTGCGATTGTCGCCGGAGATCTCGACCTTGCCGGCCACCAGCCGCAGGGTCTGCTGGCCCCAGCGGCCGTAGGTCGCCGCGCCGGGCCGTTCGCAGCGCCCGGCGAACAGCGTCTGGACGCAGGCGTTCAGCGTGGTTTCCCCCGGCAGGTCCCGCCAGCGGCCGTCGGCGTAGCGCCAGCAGGTTCCGACCGGCGCCTGGGGCGCTGCGGCCGACCCGGTGGCGGGCGCCGGCGTCGGCGCGGGAGCCGGGGCGAGCGACGTCACCTCCTCCGGCGGCAGGGGCGTCAGCATGGTCCCAGCCTCGCCTGCGGCGGCCAGGGCGCCGCTTTCATCGAGCCCCACGTCCAGCGCGCCGGTGGCCACGCCGTTGCGCTGAGCGCACTCGGCCAGGGTCAGATCCCCCACATACTGGCCGGCCACGAAGCAGCGCAGCGGCCGGGCCGGATCGAGCCGACCCTCGTCGGGATCGCCCGTCTCGACCACCAGCCCGCCCTGCGAGGCCGGAGGCGCCTCCGCCGGCGCGCCACGGCCGCTGGCCGCCAGCCAGGCCGCCCCGCCGATGCCCGCGGCCACCGCGACGGCGCCGCCGAGCAGGATCAGGACGAGCCGCCGGTCTTTCAGGAATTCCATGGCCCCTGGCTAGACTGCGCAGGTGACGGTTTCAAGCGCGCTGCATCATCCGCCGAGGAGGCGGTTGAGGCCGGCCTGGTAGTTGGCGATCTGGGCCTTCAGATAGGCCGGCGCCTCGCCGGTCGCCTTCTTCGCCGTGGATTGCGGGTTCAGGCCCGCCTGCAGGTCGCGATAGGCGGTGCGCAGGGTCGAGGTCGCCATGGTCAGGCGGTCGATGGCGGCCTTGATCGCCTCGGGGGAATTAAGGTGCAGGTCGCGCGGCAGCTTCAGGCCGTACATCGGGTTTCCACCGTCGGCCGGCACGCTCTTGCCGTCCTTGAAGGTGGTGGTGCGGACGAACCCTTCCTTCAGGCCGAGCGCCTCCAGCGCGTCGCGCCCGCCCTTCCCGCCCAAAATCTCCAGGCTCTGGCGCGAATTCTGCGGCCGGATCTGCAGCATGCGCCGCTCGCCGTCGGAGGGGAGGTCCACGCGCACCTGGAAGCCGGTGGCCCGGCGGACCTTCTGAGCCAGGGTGTCCAGGGTGTCGTTGGCCTCGATGGTGATGGTCACCGGCCGTGCGCCGGGCCGCACCCGGATCTGGAACTGGTCGCCGGCGCGGGCGGCGGTGCCCGAGGTGACCAGCTGGCTGTCGGTATAGTCCACATAGCCCTTGGGCAGGCCCAGGCGGTCAAGGGCGCTGGCGCCGGTCATGTCGACCGAGATGGAGTTGGGCGCGCCGAACTTGTCCTGGCCGGTGAAGCGCTGCGACCAGCCGACGGCGCCGGTGTCGAGGTCCAGTTCGGCGATGAAGCCGTCCGCCTTGCCGACCGCCTCGGTCATGCCCGGAAGGTCGGTCTTGCTCGTGCCGGTCAGCCAGACCTTGCCGCCGGCGATGGTCATGGCCGTAGCGCGGTCGTCGCCGGCGCCGCCGTAATAGGCGATGGCGTCGGACGCCCCGGCTGAGAGACCAGCCGAAACCCTCAGCGCGAAGGCGTCGACGCCGCCCGACGCGGCGCGCGTGGTGGTCCCCACGGACAGGTTCGGGCCGGTCGAGCCGGCGAGAATGATGTTCCCGCCTTCGATGGCGATCCCGGCGACATTGCCGCCGCCGAGCGAGCCCAGGTTGCGCGTCGCCTGCAGCGTCGGGGCGAACGGATCGCTCATGTCGAACCGGCGCAGGTTGATCTCGCCGCCCTCGATGCTGGCGACGACGACGCTGGAGCCGTCCACCACCAGGCCTGCCGGCTTGTCCTCACCGGCGGTTCCGAACTGCAGGGTCGAGCGCAGGGTCCCTGCGTCGCTGTAGGTCAGGAGATAGTTGTCCCAGCCGCCGAGCCCGGCCGCGCCGGGCATGGCGCTCCGGGTCCGCCCCAGGACGTGGACGGAGCCGTCGGCGCCGAAGGCCACGCCGGTGGCCTCGTCCTCTGCGCTCGCGCCGCGACGTTCGGTCCAGAGCTCCTCGCCCTTGGAGTTGAACACCGTCACGAAACTGTCGGAGACGCTGGCGCTGGCGAACTTGTCGGTGGCGTCGAGGCCGCCGGTCACCGAGCCGGCGATCGCCACGCGCCCGTCGTCGGCGACGGACAGCGCCAGGCCGCTGGCGTTCTCCGAGGCGCCGAGCGTGCGCGTGTAGACGATGTTCCCGGCCGAATCGAGCTTGAGCAGGGCGACGTCGGTCGAGCCCTTAATCTCCTGGCCGTCGATGGCGCCGTCGACGTCGGCGAGCATGTAGATAAAGCCGTCGGACCCCATCACCTGAGTGCGAACCGACTTCACGCTTTCCGGCAAGGCGCCGCCGAAGACGCGCCCCTCGACCCAGTTCGTGTCGCCCGGCCGGCGCACGGCGTCGGCCGTGGTCCCGGTCTCGAACTTCAGCAGCTCCTGCTGGAAGACGCCGTCGTCGGTGGAGACCTTGCCGTCGGGATTCGGGTCGCCCGCCTTCTGGGTGACATAGACCGCCGGAGACGTGACCGGCGCGGAGAAGGTCAGCTTCTCGGTCGAATCGCCCTGGATCTTCAGAGCGAACTGGTCCTTGCCCTTGGCGAGGGTGACGGTCCGGCCGTTGATCTGGGCGGTCTTGTCCTCGCCCTTGGTGCGTTCGACGGCGAAGCGGGTCGTGTAGGAGGTCTGGGCCAGCTTGTCGTTCATGTACTTGACGACATTGGCCATGGTGCGCGGCGTCGACCCCATCTCCGAAAGATCGAAGTCGACCACGCCCGTCACGTTGTTCGGCTGCTTGACGCTGACCTGGAAGCGGATGTCGCCCTTGAACGCCTCGACCTCGTCGGTTTCCGATCCTTCGTGCAGGACGGCGGTGACATAGCGCGGGCTGGTCTTGGGCACGCCCACGGCCATCTTGGCCTTGTCGGCCGCGTCGCCGTGGGTGAGGCGCAGCTTCTCGAACTTGGCCGCGTCGATATAGGCCGAGACCTCGGCCATGCCGCGGTCGAAGGCGGTCTGGATCCGCTTCAGCTCGGCGGTCGAGGTGTCCTTGCTGTCGGCCCGCTTGGCCAGGCTCTCGAGCGTCGCCAGCGCCTGGTGCATGGCGAACAGCTTCTTGTAGTCCTCGCTGGCGCCCTTGACGTCGAGCTTGGCCAGGTCCTCATCGACGAACTTGCGGCCGCGCAGGACGTTGCCGACGATCTCGTCGACCTTCGGCGCCTTGGAAAGCGTACTCCAGGGCGGGGTCGGGGCCTTCTTGGCGCCCGCAGTCGAGCCCAGGACCGAGCCGCCGACCGCGGTCCCGTTCCGGGCCTGGAAATACCCGAGCAGCAGATTGGAATCGAAACTGATCAAATCGCTCGTCCGAAGGCTGCAAGCGCCCCATCCGAACCTTGCCGCCCAAGGGCTGACGAGAGGTTAAGGCGCCGCTTCGAGGCGACAAAAAGGCCCCGGGCCGCCTGGGCCCGGGGCCTCTTCGCTCCCCCAACAAACTTGTTCCCACCGCTACTGGAAGAGCTTCAGGATGACCTGCGGCTGCGAGTTGGCGATGGAGAGCGCCTGGGCGCCCAGCTGCTGCTGTACCTGAAGGGCTTGCAAGCGGGCGCTTTCCTTGGCGATGTCGGCGTCGACCAGGTTGCCGATCCCGGTCTCGAGCACGTCCTGCAGCTTGGTGACGAAGGTCACGTGCTTTTCGATCTGCTTGGCCTGCGCGCCCAGTTCCGCCAGCGCCGAGGTCACGTTGGAGATCGCGATGTCGAGCGCCGAGCGCACGCCGAGAATGGTGGTCGTCGACCCCGTCAGGGTGGTGCCCGCCAGATTGATCACCGGGCCGGAGATCGTGAAGTTCTGGGGCATCAGGCGGATGTAGCTGTCGCCGTCCGCGTTCGCGAGGAAGTTCAGTTCCGCCGAGAACATGCCGCTCAGCAGGCCGACCCCGTCGAAGGCCGCCGAGGAGGCGAACTGCGAGATGGCGCTGAGCAGGGTCTGGTATTCGTCGTTGAAGGCCTTGCGGGTCTGATCGGTCGCCGAGCCTTCGGCCGCGCCGACGACCTTCTCGCGCATCTGGATCAGGATATCGGAGATCTGTGTGCCGGCGGTCAGCGCCACGTCGGCGATCGAGGTCGCCCGGTCGAGGCTCATCTTCACGGCCGAGAGCGAGTTGAAGTCGGCGCGCTGCTTCTGGGCGATGGCGTAGATCGAGGCCGAGTCCTTGGCGTTCGCCACCCTGAGGCCGGTGTTGATCCGGCTCTGGACGTCGGAAAGGCGCTCGTTGGTGGCTGTGAGCTGCTGCAGCGCGATCAGCGCAGACTTATTGGTGTTGACGCTCATTCCCACGGCGCATCTCCTTCAGAGACCCTGCGGACGAGGCCGACTCGCCCCTCCGACATGGTTAACGCTTAGGGGCGTATGGTATTCAGAAGGTTAACGCCGAGCGCCGCCCGCCGGCGCGGCCGGAGGCGGTCGAGCTCCTCGCGGAGCCAATCCAGTTGCGGCGCCTAGGGGCCGCCCGTCAGACCTGAGCCGAGATCACGTCGCCTGCGGCGTAGGTCTCTTCTTCGCGCATCCGCACCACGTCTTCCCGGGGCAGCTGCAGGACCACCTCGCCGGTGCGGCGGTCGATGGTCTTGTAGACGAAGGTTCCGGCCTGCTCCTCGATGATCAGCCTCAGGTCCGGTTCGGCCGATGCGGCCGGCGGAGGCGCGGACGCCGCCTGGGGCGGGCGAGCGCTCTGAAGCGGTTCGGGAGGCGGCGCGGGATTGATCGCGAGCTTGTTCTCCATCGTTCCACTCGCTGCGTCTTAAGGACGCGGCGATCCTCTGAGGCGAAGACGGCGGGAAGGTTCCCCTCCCCGCCGCCGCCGCAGGACGCGGCGAAAACCGCGCCCGGATGGCCTTATCGGAACAGGCCGAGCAGGATGCCCGACGACTGGTTCGCGATCGACAGGGCCTGCACGCCAAGCTGCTGCTTGGTCTGCAAGGCCTGCAGTTTCGCGCTTTCCTTCGCCAGGTCGGCGTCCACCAGGTTGCCGACACCGGCGTCCAGGGTGTCCTGGAGCTTCATGATGTTGGTCAGGTGGGTGTCGAGCGCCTTGGCGCCCGTACCGATCTTCGACAGCTGCGCCGAGACTTCCTGGATGGCGGCCTCGATCTCGCCGACGTGCGTCGACGTGATGGTGCCGGTCAGCGAGGAGGTGGTGGCGGCGATGACCGTGTTCGACTTCGACAGGTCCGCGTGGGCGATGTCGATGGTCGCGTCACCCTTGGCGTTGGCGATCGCAGCGATGCTGGCGCTGTTCACCGTGGTGGACGAGATCAGGTTCACGCCGTCGAAGGTGGCGTTGTTGGCGATCGTGTCGATCTGATCGCGCAGGGCCGTGTATTCGTCGCTGAGGGCTTGCTTGGAGGCGGAGGTGAGGCCGGCTTCCGTCGCCGCCAGGACCTTTTCCTTCATCTGAACGAGGATGTCGGAGATGGCCTGACCGGCGGTCATCGCAACTTCGGCGACCGATTGGCCGCGGTTGAGCGAGGAGACCACCGAGTTCAGAGACGCGGATTCGGCGCGCTGGTTCTGGGCGATGGCCCAGATGGCGCCGTTGTCCTTGGCGGTCGCGATCTTCAGGCCGGTGTTGATCCGGTTGGAGACGACGCCCAGGTCTTTGTTGGTGGAGTTCAGGTTTTGCAGCGCGACCATCGCGCCGTTGTTCGTGTTGACGGAATTCATCGCCATAGCACTTCAGTCCTTTTCTCAGGGACCGGCGTCATTTTGACGGCCGGGGGCGTTTTGCCCGGGGGAGGTCCAAGCAAGCCGCGGGCCACCCTCCGGCGCACCCGGGACCCCTTGTTTCGGCGGGGATTTCCCGCGAGCGGGGCCGGTGTTTTCTGCCGCCCCTCGACCGAAGCCCGGCAAAATCTGCCGGTCCGCTCGGCAGATTTTGCCGGGACGCCGGAGCCGGAAAACGAAAAACGCCGGCCTTGCGGCCGGCGTCGGTGCGAAGCCCGAGAGAGGGTCGGCGCCGTCAGGCGGCGGCGGGCGCCTCCGGCTTCTGGCTCAGCGCCTGCATCATGGTCCGGTTGATGTCGATCAGCGCCTCGAAGTCGTCCTCGCCGCGCATCACCAGACTGGATTGGCGGCCGACCCAGAGGCTCAAGGAGATGATGCTGGCGCGCACCTGGGGCGGCAGCTGGTTGCCTTCGCTGGAACAGTCCAGCGCCAAGGTCGACCACAGGCGCCGGTTCCAATCCAGGGCGTCGATGCGCGTCGCATAGTCGGTCGCCGGCGCCTCGCTGGCCGCGATCAAGGCCCGTGTCACCTGGCCGAACAGACGGTACTCGACGTCCCGGGGCGGCTCAGCCCGGGTGGCCGCCTGCTGGTACGCTCGGAGCGACATTCCCCAACCTCTCGTCTTCGTACTCAATGAGCTTCCGGCACAGCATCAGGGCCTTGTAGAACTCCTTGGCCATGGCGTGCTTGGAGATGGCGACGCAGTCGGCCAGGATCTCGGGATTCCGGATCGCCCCCATGAACTCGGTCAGGCGCTGGACGAACTCGTCGTAATAGCGATGGGCCCCCGCCTCATCGAGGTACATCATCATCATCGGGAAGTAGATGCGCCGCGCAGGCGTAACGGCTTCCTCCGGCTGCATGATGTCCTTCTCGCGGAGGACCGAGGCCTTGTTCTGCAAGACAAGCGTGGTCCGGCGATCGCCGTTCTGCACCACGGCGCCGTTCAATACGAACTTCTCGCCGGGTTTCAGGGACAGCTTCAGCGGCATTCCTCGGTCTCCGATTGAGGCGCGTCGCCCAACTCCCCTGGCAGCCCCCGCTGCAGTCGAGCTCACGCTAGATGGCAGGAGTTAACCGCTTCTTTCACGGAACCCCAGGATCGATATTAGCAGACCGTTAAGCATGTTTTTTCAAGGTCCGGGGGCGCTCCACAGAAGGAAAGGGCCTGCCATGATCGGGGCTTCGACCGACGCGATCCCGATCAAGGTCCACGCCCCGCTCGATTCCGGGCCGGCGGGGGACGCGGCGTCGCGCCAGGCGCTTTCGGCCCTGTCCAAACAGATCTCGTCGCTCAAGGCGACCAAGGCCGCCCTGCCCCATATGAAACGGGCGGTCGCCTTCTGCCAGTCGAAGGAATTCGAGAAGGCTCGGGATGCGGCGCGGCGCGCCGTCGAAGCCGATCCGCGCCTGGTGATCGGCTGGCACGTCCTCGGCATCGCGCTGGAGAAGACGGACGATTTCGAAGGCGCGCTGGACGCTTATGAAAAGGGCCTGGTGCTCGATCCGACCAATCCGCCGATCGCCAACGACCTGGGGCGCCTCGCGATGCGGCTGGAGATGCTGCCCCAGGCCGAGGCGCTCTTCCGCCACTATCTCGCCCACCGGCCCAACAGCCCCGAGGCGGCCAACAATCTCGGCTGCCTGCTCCGCGCCCAGATGCGCTTCCAGGACGCCATCGACATCCTGAAACCCGCCGTGCAGGCGCACCCGGACCACACCCTGCTCTGGATCACCCTCGGCACGGTGGTCGGCGACATGGGGCAGATCGAATCGTCCGAGGCTTTCTATCGCGAGGCGATCCGGCTCGAGCCGATGAACGCCAAGGCCCGCTACAACCTGTCGCACGTGCTTTACACCCACGGCGACCTGGACGAGGCCATCGCCCTCGGAGAGAGCGCGCTGGCCGACGCCGAAAATCCTTCCGATGCGGCCATGATGCGGTTCGCCCTGGCGGTCGGCCGCCTCACCCGCGGCGACATAGCGCGGGGCTGGGAAAACTACGACGCGCGGCTCGATCCGCACTATCACGAGCCCATCCATTTCGTCTGCAACCGCCCCCGGTGGGAGCCGGGCGCCGACATCGCCGGCCGCCACCTCTTCCTGTTCGGCGAACAGGGCTTGGGCGACGAGATCATGTTCGCCAGCCTGCTGCCCGACGTTCTGCGCGAGCTTGGGCCCGGCGGCCGTCTGACGATGGCGGTGACGGACCGCCTCCTGCCGCTGTTCCGCCGTTCGTTCCCGGAGGTGAACTTCGGCCTCCACAAGACGGTCAAGCACCGCGGCCACAACATCCGTTCGGCTCCCTTCATCGAGAACTGGGAGGACATCGACCTCTGGGCCCCGATGGCCGAGCCGGTGCGCCAGTTCCGGCTCAGCCTCGAGGACTTCCCGGATCGCCCGGAAGGCTTCATGCGGGCCGATCCGGAGCGCGTCGCCTATTGGCGCGGCGTGATGGACGCCCTGCCCGGCCCCAAGATCGGCCTGCTCTGGACCAGCCTCGTCATCAACAACCACCGCCAGCGCTTCTTCGCCGCCATGGAGGAATGGGAGCCGCTGCTGCGCACGCCCGGGGTCACCTTCGTCAACCTGCAGTACGGCGACCGCTCGGCCGACCTCGCCCTGGCGCGCGAGCGTTTCGGGGTGGAGATCTTCGACCCGCCGGGGATCGACCTGCGCAACGACCTGGACGAGGTCGCCGCCCTGGCCAGCGCGCTCGACCTGGTGATCGGCATCTCCAACGCCAGCTTCAACATCGCCGCCGCCTGCGGCACGCCCTGCTGGCTGGTCACCGGTCGGCGCTCCTGGACCCGCCTGGGGACCGATCACTATCCCTGGTACAGCCAGGTGCGGGTGTTCGAGAACCAGGACTACAACGACTGGAGCCCGACCATGGCCCGGATCACCGAAGCCCTGAGCGAGCGCGTGAACGGCGGAACACTGCTTCGCGCCGCGGGTTGATCGCCTGGAGGGCGTCGAGACGGCCCCTCGGACAAAGGAGCGGTCCCATGCCAGGCGTGAACCAGGACTTCGACGGCTACGACGAACAGGACGGGGCCGAAGCCTTCGACGAGGCGCTTCTCGACGACAAGGAAGAAGTCAACGAGATGCGCACCTTCGAGGAACTCCCCGACGTTCTGGACGTCACCCGCGCCGACGGCGACCGCGACGAGGACGAGGCCCTGGCGCTCGACGCCGACGAATTCGACGAAGGCGCCTTCGACGACAACGACCTCGAAGAGGACCACGAACTCGACTATCGCGCGACGGAAGGCGACGAGGGCGACGAGGAGGAGATGGCCTTCGAGGCCGACGCCTTCGACGACGACGACGCGGGCGACGAGTCCATCGAGGGCCTGGACGAGGTGGCCGACGCCGACTTGGTGGAGGGCGGCGAGGACGACTTCACCAACTTCCAGGCCAAGGGCCTGAGCGACGAGGACATCGAGCGCCTGGGCTATGGCCGTCGCGACGAGGCCGATCGCGCCCTCGACGAAGGCCTGAAGGGCACCTTCCCCGCCTCCGATCCGGTGTCGGTCACCCGCCGGGAAGACTGACGCCGCGGCGAGAAATAGCGCAGCTTGAGGGGCGCGCGACGTTCAAGCCGCTTGAATGTCGCGGCCGGCGCTTTAGTTTGGCTCCAGGTTGAAACAATTGTTCGAACGTGGGCGCGATTCATAGCCCGCCCCTCAAGGAGCCTGCATGAGCCAGCGTTTTGAAGGCACCGACGATTACGTCGCCACGGAAGACCTGAAGGTCGCGGTCAACGCCGCCATCGCCCTGGAGCGCCCGCTGCTGATCAAGGGCGAGCCCGGCACCGGCAAGACCGTGCTGGCCTACGAGGTGGCCAAGGCCCTGAACGCCGAGCTCATCACCTGGCACATCAAGTCGACCACCAAGGCCCAGCAGGGTCTCTACGAGTACGACGCCGTCACCCGCCTGCGCGACAGCCAGCTGGGCGACGAGCGGGTCAAGGACGTCCGCAACTACATCAAGAAGGGCAAGCTCTGGGAGGCTTTCACCTCCGACAAGCGCCCCGTCCTGCTGATCGACGAGATCGACAAGGCCGACATCGAGTTCCCGAACGACCTCCTGCAGGAGCTCGATCGGATGGAGTTCTACGTCTACGAGACCAACGAGACCATCAAGGCCAAGGTGCGGCCGGTGGTGATCATCACCTCGAACAACGAGAAGGAGCTGCCGGACGCCTTCCTGCGCCGCTGCTTCTTCCACTACATCCGTTTTCCCGACGCCGACACGATGAACGAGATCGTCGAGGTGCATTATCCGGGCATCAAGCAGAAGCTCGTCGCCGAGGCGCTGCGCATCTTCTACGACATGCGCAAGGTGCCGGGCCTGAAGAAGAAGCCGTCCACTTCCGAGCTGCTCGACTGGCTGAAGCTGCTGATGGTCGAGGACATCGACGGCGATGCGCTGAAGGAAAAGGATCCCACCAAGCTGATCCCGCCCCTGCACGGCGCGCTCCTGAAGAACGAGCAGGACGTCCACCTGTTCGAACGGCTGGCCTTCCTGGCCCGCCGCGAAGGCGCCGGCTCCCGCCCCGGCCAATAGGGCGCGCGGTCAGACGGACTCGTCTGGCCGTTGAATCGTGCTCCGAAATCCAAGAGTTCGAGCGCGGTCTTGTCGCAAGACCGGGCTCCACTTTTGCGGACGCGCTCTAGGGCTTACGGCGAATTCACTCGACCTTCGTCGGCCGCGGGCTCAGGTTCGCAGTCGACGGATGGGAGTGCAACCTCATGAAATTGCAGATCATCGCCGCGGCTTCTGCGCTCGCCCTGGCGGCTTGCGGGAACGGCCCACCGACGGCCATTGCGAAACTGGACTGCCCCTCGAGCGAGGGTGACTTGACCCGCGTTTCCGTGGCCGAGGACGGCCGCAGCTGCGCCTATCGCTCCGCCGAAGGCGCCGAGGTCGAGCTCCAGATCCTGCCGCTGCAGGGCGACGCGAAGGAGACCCTGGAAGCCCTGGAGACCTCCCTGCTGGCGGCTGCGAACGAGCCGGCGGCTCCAATGGAGCCGGAGGCCGAAACGGCGCCGGCCCAGGCCCCGTCTTCCGACACCGCCGCCGCGGCGGCGGCGGCCCGCGCCGAAGCCGAGGCCGATTCGGGCGCCGACACAGGCTCGCGGCGCAGGGCCTTGAAGGCCACCGGCACGGTCACGCTCGACACACCGGAAGGCGAAGTCACCCGAGTGGACCTGCCGGGCATCCACATCAGCGCCAAGGACGACGACGCCCAGATCCGCATCGGATCGCTGCATGTGGACGCAAGCGACGACAAGGCCACCGTGCGGATGTTCCGAAACGTCCGCATGAAGGGCGAGCAGCTCTCGCGTGAGAAGCGCGGCGTGCGAGCCGTCTTCATCTACACCGGCAAGGAGCTGCCCGCCGGCTACCGCTATGTCGGCTATCAGGCCGGCGGCCCCAAGACCGGCCCCCTGGTGGTGGGTGTGGTCCGCAGCAAGCTCGACACGGAGTCCGGCGACAACATCAACCAGGACGTCGAAAAGCTGGTGCGGCGCAATGCGGGAGTGTGATCGCGCACTCTCCGCTGGGGCGCTGGTGCGGAGCGCCTGAGAGGGACGTCCGACTCCGCCGAACCCCCTCCGTGTCGGCGCTGACGCGCCGAGCCACCCCCCAGGACGCGCTGCGCTCTGGGGGAGGACCTGGGACCCAGATGCCCCCTGGGGGAGCTGTCGGCGAAGCCGCCGGAGGGGAACTCTGACTCGGCAGACCCCGGACCCGCTACTGCACCGGCTGGACGTCGACCACCTTGTAGGTCAGGGGCCGTCCGTCCTCGTCGGTGACGGTGACGTATTCGCCCACGGCGAAGCGATGGTCGCCCAGGCGGTGCACCGGCTCGTCGTCGGCCGAATCCTCGTCGTCATAGTCGAAGAACCAGCGCTGGCCGCGCCGCGCCAGCCGGCCGTCGACCGCGTCCTCGTCGGGGGCGAAGCGGCGGACCATGCATTCGGCCTTGGCCTTGGAATAGGCCGCCTCGTCCAGGTGGCCGTCCGAGGTCAGGGGCGCGGTCAGGGCGTAGCCACGGCGATCGTCGCCGCCGGCGAACTCGGTGCCAGGGTTGCGCGCCAGGCGCATGACGATGCGCGACAGAGCCATGTCGATGACCTCGTGACTTCAGTGTGACAGGAAAAGGGTCGGCGCCTCGGCCGCCAGCAGCGACCGGGTGGTCCCCCCGAAGATGAACTCCTGCAGCCGCGGATGGCCGAAGGCGCCCGCGACAAGGATCTCCGCCCCGACCTTGCCGGCCGCATAGAGCAGCAGCGGCGCCGCATCGCCGGAATCCGGCAGGATGTCGATCTCGGCGGTGACGCCCCGCGCCGCGTAATAGGCTTGCAGCCGTGTAGGGTCGAAGGTGCGCGACGAGGCCTTGGGCGCGGCCAGGATGACCACGCGGGAAGCCTTTTCCAAGAGCGGCAGGGCCAGGCGCGCCGCACGGCTGGCCTCCTTGCCGCCGTCCCAGGCCACGGCGATCGGGCCGCCGACGGAGAATTCGCCGCGCGCCACCAGCACCGGGCGCTGCTCGTCGGCCACCATCTGCTGGAACGCCTCGGCCAGCGGCCCCCGACCGCGGGCGGAATCTCCGTTGAACACGATCACGTCCGACAGCCGGCTTTCGGCCGAAAGCCCGGACCAGACCGGTGTCTGCAGGGAGACGAAGGCGTTCTTGCCGTAGGTGACGTGCGACATGGCCTCGCGCGCCTTGGCCTCGCCCGCGGCGGCGGCCTCCTTCAGGGATTCAAGCGCCGTGGTCTGCACCCCGCCCAGAAACCCCTCGCCCATCCAGGGCATGACGTCGGCCACATCGGCCGGCGTATAGACGCCCGCCACCTCGGCGCCGAACGGCTCGGCAAGGCGCACGGCCGCAGCCAGCGCCGTCGCATCCCCCTCGCCGCCCGAAAGCGGCGCCATGATTCTCGCCCAACTCACGCCGCGCCCCTCCATGTTGTGAACATCTGGAAGCGAACTTCCGCACATGCATTGATCTTTGCCAAGGTGTCGGTCAGTTCACGACCTTCACTATGAAAGGAACGCACGGGTGCGCAAAGGGCTGCGTCGATCGGCGAAGGAGCCGCGGGCTTGGCAGCGGATGCTGTCGGGCCGCCGGCTCGACCTGCTCGACCCCTCGCCCATGGACATCGAGATCGAGGACATCGCCCACGGCCTGGCCCGGGTGGCGCGCTGGAACGGCCAGACGGTGGGCGAGCACGCCTTCTCCGTCGCCCAGCACTCGCTCGTCGTGGAGGAGATCTGCGCCCATATCCAGCCGGACCTGGAGCCCCGCTGGCGCCTGGCCGCCCTGCTGCACGACGCCTCCGAATACGTGATCGGCGACATGATCAGTCCGTTCAAGGCCGCGCTCGGCCTGGACTACAAGCGTTTCGAGGAGCGGCTGGAAACGGCGATCCACATCCGTTTCGGCATTCCGGCCAAGACGCCGCTGGAGATCAAGAAGCTGATCAAGCAGGCCGATCGCGCCTGCGCCTTCTTCGAAGCCACCCAGCTGGCCGGCTTCGCCCATCCCGAGGCGCTGGACTTCTTCGGCGCCCCGCCAGCCGGCTACCAGCTGCACATCGAACCCCTCGCCCCGGCCCAGGCGCAAATGCGTTACGTTCAGCGTTACCATGTGTTGTCGGAAGCGGCCGGATTCTCCGCCGTCGATGCGGCCTTCGATACGGAGTAGCGGCGTGACCCTGATCGTGTGCGGATTGGCGGACGTGGCCGGCCTGATCGCCGCCCGCAGGCCCTCCCACATGGTCACCCTGCTCGATCCCGCCTCGATGATCGGGACACCGCCGGGTCTTGCGGCCGATCGGCACCTGCGGCTTCCGGTCAACGACATCGCCGAGCCGACGGACGGCATGGTCCTCCCGACGGAGACCCTGGTGGCGGACCTGCTGGCCTTTGGCCGCGCCTGGGACGAGGCGGCGCCGATGATCGTGCACTGCTGGGCGGGCATCAGCCGGTCGACGGCGTCCGCCTTCGTGCTCGCCTGCGAGCGCAATCCCGAGGCGGACGAAACGGCCATCGCGCGGGCCCTGCGCCAGGCCGCGCCGCACGCCAGCCCCAACCGCCGCATCGTCGCCCTGGCCGACGACCTGCTGGCCCGGGGGGGGCGCATGGTCGACGCCGTTGAGGCCATGGGCGACTACGATCACATGGTCGCCCGCCCGTTCGACTTTGCGGTGCGGTTCTGATGGAGGCGGCCGCGGGCGTCGTCATCGGCCTCTCCGCCGTCGTGGTGGCCATACGTGACGGCGACGCCGTGGTGCTGACCGTGCGACCAAGAGGCCAGCTGGCCGGCCTGCCCTTCGGTCCGTTCGACCCCGGCGGGCACCGCACCTTCGAACTGGCCCTGCGCGCCTTCGTGACCGCCCAGACGCGCTTCGACCTCGGCTATGTGGAACAGCTCTACACCTTCGGCGACAAGGGCCGGGACGCGCCGCTCGCCGACCTCGGCGACGGCGACGGCGGGGCCAAGCGGGTGATCTCGGTGGGCTATCTGGCCCTGACGCCCCAGGCCGTCGACACCGACGCCCCCGACACCGCCTGGGCGGCCTGGTCGCGCTTCTTCCCCTATGAGGACTGGCGGGAGGGCCGCCCGGCGGCGCTCGCCGCCATCGAACCCGCCTTGCGCGACTGGGCCGGAAGCTCGCCGGAACATCTGGCGCGGGCGCGCCTCCTTTTCGCGCTCGACGGTTCGCCCTGGAACGAGGAGCGGGTGCTGGAGCGCTATGAGCTGCTCTACGAGGCCGGCCTTGCGCCGGAAGCCTCCCGCGACCGCGGCGAAGCGGCCGAGCACGAGGCCTTGGCGGCGGCGCTGGGCGAACCCATGATCTCCGACCACCGGCGGATCCTGGCCACCGCCCTCTCCCGCCTGCGCGGCAAGCTGAAGTACCGTCCGGTGGTGTTCGAGCTGATGCCCGAGGCCTTCACCCTGTCGGCCCTCCAGCGGGCCGTCGAGGCCATCGCCGGCGTGCCCCTGCACAAGCAGAACTTCCGCCGCGCCCTGGAACGGGCCGAACTGGTGGAGGGTCTCGGCCGCCTTGACGCCGACACCGGCGGCCGCCCCGCCGAACTTCACCGCTTCCGCCGCGAACTCCTCAGCGCCCGGCCGGTTTCGGGGCTCTCCCTGCCGCTGCTGCGGGATTAGGCGTCGCTTTCCTCACCTTTCATCCCTCTCCCCCCGTGCGGGAGAGGGGGACTCCGTAGGCGATCAACCTGCGTTCATGGGGGCGGAACAGGAAGCCTCGACCTCGTCTTCCTCCCCCGCTGCGCAGGGGAGCAATAGGGCGCGCTCCGTCGCACTTGACCTCTTCTCCGCCCGGGCGGACCATTGCATCAGGGGGAGAGAAGATCGCGTGTCGCAAGCGTTCCTGATGCAGATGGCCATGTCGGCCGCCGCGGTCATGGTTCTGGTGGCGCTGGCCGCCTGGGCGAAGATCGCAAAGCCGATGTCGCCGCTCACCGACCAGCGGGCTGAGCAGCTGTTCGCCGAGGAGTTTCCCGGGCGGCGGTTGGACCGGATCTGGGTGGCTGTGGACGGGCGCGGCGCGCTAGCCCGTTCCGGCGCCTCGGCCCTGGTGCTGTGCGAGGTCGGCGACCATTACGTGGCGCGGCACATTCCCTGGGCCCAGGCGGTCTCCGCCAGCTTCCGCGACGGGGTGCTGAAGCTCGACCTCTCGGACATCGCCGCGCCCCAGGCCCGGCTGGCGCTCACCGCCTGGCCGCCGCAAGACATGGCCGCATGAGGCTGGAAGACATCAATCCCGTCACGCTCGCCACGCCGTTCTTCGTGCTGGCCATCGTGCTGGAGATCGCGCTTGGACGGTTCAAGAAGGCCAAGGCGAACTACGAGACCCGCGACACCCTGGTCTCGCTGGGCATGGGGTTGGGTAGCCGGGTGACGGGACTGCTGGTCGGCGCCGCCCCGGCCGTGGCCATGCTTTGGGTCTATCAGCACCGGCTCTTCGACATTCCGGTGACGGCCCTGTGGGCCTGGGTCCTGGTGTTCCTGGCCGAAGACCTGACCTATTACTGGTTCCACCGCCTGAGCCACGAGCGGCGGTTCTGGTGGATCAGCCACGTGAACCACCATTCTTCCCAGCACTACAACCTCTCCACGGCGCTTCGGCAGACCTGGACGGGGAACTGGGTCGGGACCTGGGCCCTGTGGCTGCCGCTGGCCTTCCTGGGCTTCCCGCCGGCGATGATCGCGATCCAGAAGGGGATCAGCCTCGTCTACCAGTTCTGGATCCACACCGAGGCCATCGGCCGGATGCCGCGCTGGTTCGAGGCGGTGTTCAACACGCCCTCGCATCACCGCGTGCACCATGCGCGCAATCCGCGATATCTCGACCGCAACTACGCCGGCATCCTCATCGTCTGGGACAAGCTGTTCGGCACCTTCCAGCCGGAGCTGGACGAGGAGAGGTGCCGCTATGGCATCGTGAAGAACCTCGGCGACTTCAACATCCTGCGCGCCGTTTTCCACGAATGGGGCGCGATGTTCCGGGACCTGGCGGGCGCGCGATCGCTGCGCGAAGCCGCAGGCTACGTCTTCGGGCCACCCGGCTGGAGCCCGGACGGCTCGCGCGAGACCTCGAAGATGCTGCGCGCGCAGTGGGAAGCCGAACGCGGCGCCGGCGACATCCCCGCAGCGACCCACGCCCCAGCGGCGGAATAGCGCCTATTCGGCCCGGAAACGACGGAAGATCGCCTTCAGCTCCGGCTCGTCCACGTGGTCGGCGGCCTGGTCCGGCGTGGTCCAGAGCTTCTCGCGCTCGTTCATCTCCGGCCAGGTCTGACGCTCCTCGACTACCTTCAGGGCGAAGACGTCCACACCGACGCGCTGCAGCCGGCCGGATCTGAGCCGCTTGTCGTAGTGAAAGGCGCCCAGCGGCTTCTTGGCCACCTCGCCGACGACGCCGGCTTCCTCGAGCGCTTCGCGCGCGGCGGACTTCGGCGACTTCATGCCCTTGATCGGCCAGCCCTTCGGGATGACCCACCGGCGCGTCTCGCGCGAGGTGATCAGCAGCACCTCGACCGCGCCGTCCGCCCCGCGCCGCCACGGCAGGGCCGCGTACTGGGCGCGCGGCTCCCGATCCGGTTCGGCGGTCAGTCTCAGAGGCTTGGCGGACATCGACTCAATTTGCGGATGGAGAGGGCGGGCGCAAAGGGCTAGGCCCACCCTCCCCGGCTGTAAAGTCGTCCGCGTTCGGAACGTTCCTGGAGCACGATGCGGCCGGAGGGAACCCTCCGGCCGTGGAATCGTGCTCCTGACTCAGACGTTCGAGCGGCTTAGAACTTCCGCACGTAGCCGATCGACCAGACGTTGGCTTCGCCGCTGTCCTTGAAGTCGTGGCGCGTGTAGTCGGCGCGCACGCCGTTCAGGCCGTCGAAGAAGTATTGGCCGCCGACGCCGTAGTTCCAGCTGTCGCCGTCGATGCGGGCGGAGACGCCGCCCGGGCCCTTGGCGTCGGCCTCGCTCGTGCCGTAGCCGAGGCGGGCGTAGAGGTCGGCGTTTGGCGCCACCGGCAGGAAGGCCACGCCGTAGATGGCGGCCGAGTGGTTCAGATCGACCTCCACCGGCACGCCGCCGACAGAGATGTCGTCGCCCTTCACCCCGCCGCCGAGTTCGCCCTCGACGCCGAGATAGGGCGTGAAGCGATAGCCGAGGCGGCCCTGGATCGCGCCGACATTGGCGCCGTCGAAGTCGTGGTGGCTGTAGCCGATCGAGCCGTAGGCGCCGGTGGCTTCCTGGGCGGAAGCGGCGACGGGGGCGAAGGCGGCGGCGAGAGCGGCCGTGGCCGCCGTGGCGATGAGAGCTTTCATTTTGTTACTCCAACTACAGTACAGCTCCCCAGCCCTGCCTGGTTCGCGTCCAAACGCGGCGGGAAAAGGTCGGTTCGCCGACAATGCCGAGGCCGGCCTCTCCTGTTGCCCTGCGGCCACATCGACGAATGACGCCGCCAGCGCCCGTGCTATCAGTGGAGTCGAAGCTCCCGAAGGCTCTGCCGGAAGAGGGGCGCGCAGTCGTCGGAGACCGGATTTGCATCACGCCGTGATCGCGGCCACGGGGCTTTACACCCCGCCGCACAGCCTCTCGAACGCCGAGCTGGTCGAGACCTTCAACACCTATGTAGAGCGCTTCAACGCCGCCAACGCCGCGGCCATCGAGGCCGGCGAGGTCCAGCCGCTGGTCCCCTCCTCGGTGGAGTTCATCGAGAAGGCTTCGGGCATCAAGTCGCGCTATGTGGTCGACAAGTCGGGCCTGGTCGATCCGGAGGTGATGCGGCCGATCATTCCGGAACGGCCGAACGAGGAGATCTCGATCCTCGCCGAGATCGGCGTGAAGGCGGCCGAGCAGGCCATCGCCCGCTGGGGCAAGCCCGCCTCGCAGATCGACGCGGTGATTTGCGCGGCCTCCAACATGCAGCGCGCCTATCCGGCCATGGCGGTGGAGATCCAGCAGGCGCTGGGGATGGACGGCTTCGGCTACGACATGAACGTGGCCTGCTCCTCGGCCACCTTCGGCATCAAGACCGCGGCCGACTACATCGCCACCGGCTCGGCCCGGGCCGTGCTGATGGTCAATCCGGAGATCACCTCCGGCCACCTCAATTTCCGCGACCGCGACAGCCACTTCATCTTCGGCGACGTGGCCACGGCGGTGATCGTGGAGCGGGCCGAGGACGCCACGGGGGGCTGGGACATCCTGGGGACGCGGCTGAAGACCGTGTTCTCCAACAACATCCGCAACAATTTCGGCTTCCTGAACCGCGCCGCGCCCGAAGGGATCGGCCAGCCCGACAAGCTCTTCGTCCAGGAGGGCCGCAAGGTCTTTCGCGAGGTGGTGCCGATGGTCTCGGAGATGATCGTCGAGCACGCCCGCGACCTCGGCCTCGACCCGACGGCCTTGAAGCGCCTGTGGCTGCACCAGGCCAACATCAATATGAACGAGCTGATCGGAAGGCGTGTGCTGGGCCGCGAGCCCACGCCGCAAGAGAACGTCATCATCCTCGACGAGTACGCCAACACCTCGTCGGCCGGCTCGATCATCGCCTTCCACAAGCACAACGACGGTTTCGGCGCGGGCGATACGGGCCTGATCTGCTCCTTCGGCGCGGGCTACTCGGCCGGGACGGTGTTCGTCAGGAAGCGGTGAGGCTCCAACCGCTCACCCCGGCGAAGGCCAGAGCCAAAGCGGCGTTCGCACCATGCCGGCTTCAGCTTGGATCCCGGCTTGCGTCGAGAGGAGCGGGAGTCAGGAAGGTCCTCGCCAGGAAGCCAACTCTCCGGCCTCTTAGACGGCCTGAACCCATCCGTCAGGACGCGCCGAGAGCTCTAGCGACGAAATCGGTCTTCGCCGCGGTGTAGGCTGCACGGTCGTTCGGGTGCCGCGCGGCGAGGTCTTGCTTGAGGGCGGCGTAGGCGGCCGTGAGGTCCGGGTCGCCGCGCAGGGCGTCCCGAAAGGCGAGGCAAGCCCGCCATTCCGGCCCTTCATGGCGAACGAAATGGCAGATGTGGGTGCGCGCCTCGCCAAGCCCGAAGATGTGATGGCCCGGCACGACCCCAGGCCCCGCATCCTCATAGCCGAGCGCGATCATGGTGGGCGAACAAGCCGCCGCGATCTCCAGATCTTGGACCCCCGCGAGCAAATCGATCACCGGCTTGGCGGCAAGACCTGGCACGGCGGTGCTGCCATAGTGTTCGATCGCGATCACGCGCGAGCCCAGCGCGGCACGCAAGCGAGTCGCCTCGGCGTCGAACAGCGCCGGCCAATCCGGATGCGCGGGAGCCAGAAACACGAGCCCCTTGGGAAGTCCCGGAAGAGCCGGTTTCACGGCGTCGGTTCGGAGCCCGCCCCATGCTTCGCCTTCCACTCCATGGCCCGCCGGATGCGGTTTCCGACCGAGGGGTGGGTGTAGAACAGCGTCTCCTCCAGCGCCGAGGGCGTGGCCGCGCGGTACTCGATGGTCTTGACCAGGGCTCGGGCGAGGCCGTCCGGCTCGCGCGCGACCTCGAGGGAATAGCGGTCGGCTTCGATCTCGCCGATGCGGGTGATCGAGACGATCAGCGGCGTGCCCAGGAGGCCCAGAACCGCCAGGATGATGCCGATCACCGGGAAGCCCGCCGGGTCGGCCAGGCCCTTCACGCCCTTGGCGCCGGTCCAGCTCAGCACCCGCGGAAACAGCCGGTCGACCAGGAAGAAGGCGACCAGGGCCAGCAGGCCGAAGGCGGCGGCCATGCGCAGCGGGTGCATGAACTTGTAGTGCCCCATCTCGTGGGCCACCACCGCCCGGACCTCGGCCAGATCCGCGCCCTTGGCGAACATCACGTCGCTCATGGCGATGCGGGCCGATCCGAACATGCCCGACACATTGGCGGTGTAACGGTTCGACTGGCGCGAACCGTCATAGATGTAGATCTTGCCGGTGGGCACGCCTTCGGCCTGCGCCAACGCCACCACGGCGTCGCGCACCGGTCCGGGCGGCGCCTCGCGATAGGTGTTGAAGAGCGGCTCGATGAAGACCGGCCCCAGCACCATGACGACGACGAAGAAGGCCGAGACCACGCCGCCGCCGAACAGCCACCAGGTCCGCGGCGCCCGCCGCATCAGCCCGTAGAGCAGCGCCACCAAGAGAACGGTGATCGGGATGGAGATCGCCGAGAGCAGCGCCCATTCCCCGAACCAGCCGCCGAACGACTGGCTGGTCAGGCCGTAGGACCGCTCGCGCCACCAGTCGGCATAGACCGTCCAGGGCAGGCTCAGGACCGCCTCGATCACCGCGTCGACGGCCAGGACGGCGAAGGCGACGAGCCAGGGCCTCGCCTTCCGCGCTTCGATCCGTTCGCGCAGCTGGACGAGAACGCCGGATCTCAGCACCAGCCACGCGACGAAAATCGCCGCCAGCGCGCCCCACAACAGCAGCCAGTGCCCGCCTTGCGTATAGGCCTGCGCCTTGGCGTGCGCCTCGGGCGGCAGTTGCGCCAGATAGGCGGCCGTCGCCGCCGCCGGATCGAACCCCTGGGCCATATCCCCTCCC
Source organism: Phenylobacterium sp. (assembly GCF_046290725.1). Lineage (GTDB taxonomy): Bacteria > Pseudomonadota > Alphaproteobacteria > Caulobacterales > Caulobacteraceae > Phenylobacterium. The sequence continues at coordinate 573,429 of NZ_JBKBUH010000002.1, read as the reverse complement.
CTTACCGACGCGCAGAGTGGCCAGAGACGCCGAAGCTTGTCAGGTGAATTCTCCGAAAGGCCGGCGCCTCAGAGATCGACGACCTCGCAGGCCAAGGCGCCCGATATGCGTTCGGCCAGGACGCGCCGGTGACAGCCGCAGGCGTCGGCCTCGTAGCAGAGCAACGCGATCGGCTTTTCCCGGGCGAGCTCGGTGGCCTGAGCCAGCTCCAGTTGGGCGGCGGGTTCGGCGAGGTGGCCCTCGAAGATCTCGCGCATCTCGGCGATCCGGCCCTTGCGCGCGGCCTCGCGGCCGGGCTTGGGCGTGCCGAGCTGGCGGAGATGCACATAGCCGATGCCCGCCTCGGCGAGGCTGGCGGCCAGCAGGCTTTTGGAGAACCCAGCCCTGCGCGACGAGGCCACGGCGCGCACGTCGACAACCGTCTCCACGCCGGCGGCCTTCAGCCGGCCGATCACCGCGTCCTGGGTGGAGTCCTCATAGCCGATGGTCGCCAGGACCGGCATGGGGTCAGCCTATTCGTAATAGGGCGGCGGCTTGGCGGCGTTGGCTTCCCGTTCCGGCTCGCCCTGGTCGAGCACGGTCAAGCGCCGGACCGTGAGGTCGTCGATCTCCAGCTTGCGGATTTTCATCTTCCGCACCGTGGCGCGCCCGACCGCCAGCCGGCCGATCGCCATGGCGCCCACGGCGAAGGCGCCCATGCTGATCGCGCCCAGCGCAAAGGCTCCCATCAAGCCGATGCCGAGACCGCCGGCGCCGGCCGCGGCGGTGGGGGCGCCCCGGGGGCGGATGGCGTCGAGTGCGGTCTGAAAGCGGAGCTGTTGGGTCATCTGTCCTTCTCGGCGCCGCCGATGGCGGCCTGGGCCGCCGCCAGCCTAGCAATCGGCACGCGGAAGGGCGAGCAGCTGACGTAGTCGAGGCCGATCTGTTCGCAGAAATCGATGGAGGCCGGATCGCCGCCGTGCTCGCCGCAGATGCCGAGCTTCACGTTCGGCCGCGCCGCGCGGCCGCGCTCGGCGGCGATGCGGATCAGGTCGCCGACGCCTTCCTGGTCCAGGCTCACGAAGGGGTCCTTCTCGAAAATCCCCTTCTCGATATAGGCGTTCAGGAACCGACCGCTATCGTCGCGGCTGATGCCGAAGGTGGTCTGGGTCAGGTCGTTGGTGCCGAAGGAGAAGAACTCGGCGTTCTCCGCCAGGTCGCCGGCGCGCAAGGCCGCCCGCGGCAGCTCGACCATGGTGCCGACCTGATATTCGATGGTCTTGCCGCGCTCCTTCATCACCGCCTGGGCGGTCCTGTCGGTGAGCTGGCGCAGGAACCGCATCTCCTCGCCCTTGGCCACCAGCGGGTGCATGATCTCCGGGATCGGCGCGGCCTTGCCGCTCTCCGCCATCTCGCAGGCGGCCTCGAAGATGGCGCGGACCTGCATCTCGTAGATCTCGGGATAGGAGACCCCCAGGCGGCAGCCGCGATGGCCGAGCATGGGGTTGGTCTCGTGCAGCTCCTTGGCGCGGCGCATCAGCTTGGTGGGGTCCAGCCCCGTCGCCTCGGCCACGGCCACGAGGTCCGCCTCGGTGTGGGGCAGGAACTCGTGCAGCGGCGGGTCGAGCAGCCGGATGGTGACCGGCAGCCCTTCCATGATGGTGAAGAGCTCGACGAAGTCGGCCCGCTGCATGGGCAGGATCTTCTCCAGCGCCGCGCGGCGGCCCTTCTCGTCGTCGGCCAGGATCATCTCGCGCACGGCGGCGATTCGATCCTCGTCGAAGAACATGTGCTCGGTGCGGCAAAGGCCGATGCCTTCGGCGCCGAACTGCCGGGCCTGGCGGGCGTCGAGCGGGGTCTCGGCGTTGGCGCGGACCTTCAGGCGCCGCGTGGCGTCGGCCCAGGCCATCAGGGTGGCGAAGTCGCCGGTCAGCTCCGGCTCGATCATCTTCACCGCGCCGGCCAGAATCTCGCCCTTGGAGCCGTCGACGGTGATGACCTCGCCGGCCTTGAAGGTGCGCGAGCGCACCCGGAACTCGCCGGCCTTGATGTCGATCTGCAGCTCGCCGGCGCCGGAGACGCAAGGCCGGCCCATGCCGCGGGCGACCACGGCCGCGTGGCTGGTCATGCCGCCGCGGGCGGTGACGATGCCGCGGGCCGCATGCATGCCGTGGATGTCCTCCGGCGAGGTCTCGTCGCGCACCAGGATCACCGACTCGCCGGCCGCGCCCAGGCGCTCGGCCTCGTCGGCGTCGAAGACGACCTTGCCGGTCGCCGCCCCCGGCGAGGCGGGAAGCCCGGTGGTGATCACGTCGCGCGGGCTGGCCGGGTCGATGGTCGGGTGCAGCAGCTGGTCGAGGCTGGCGGGCTCCACCCGCATCACCGCCTCGCGCTCGTCGATGACGCCTTCGCTGGCAAGGTCGACCGCGATCTTGAGCGCGGCCTTGGCGGTGCGCTTCCCGTTGCGGGTCTGCAGCATGTAGAGCCGGCCCTGCTCGACCGTGAACTCGATGTCCTGCATGTCCCGGTAGTGGCGCTCGAGCTTCTCGACCACCGCCTTGAACTGGGCGAAGACCTCCGGAAGCGCCTCCTCCATGGAAGGCGCCTTCTCGCCCATCTCCTCGCGAGCGGCCTTGGTCAGGGCCTGGGGCGTGCGGATACCGGCGACCACGTCCTCGCCCTGGGCGTTGATCAGGAACTCGCCATAGAGCCGCGCCTCGCCCGTGGAGGGGTTGCGGGTGAAGGCGACGCCCGTGGCCGAGGAGTCGCCCATGTTGCCGAACACCATGGACTGGACGTTCACCGCCGTGCCCCAGCTTTCGGGGATGTCGTGCATACGGCGGTAGAACTTGGCCCGGTCGTTCATCCAGCTGGCGAACACGGCGCCGACGGCGCCCCAGAGCTGGTCCTGCGGATCCTGCGGGAACGGCTCGCCCCGCTCCTGCTCCACGGCGGCCTTGTAATCGGCGACCACCTTCTCCCAGTCGTCGGCGGAGAGCGCGGTGTCGACCGTGACGTCCAGGCGCTCCTTATGCTCGTCCAGGATCTCCTCGAACATGTGGTGGTCGAGGTCGAGCACCACGTTCGAATACATCTGGATGAAGCGGCGATAGGAATCGAAAGCGAAGCGCCGGTCGCCCGACAGCTTGGCCAGCCCCGCGACCGTCTCGTCGTTGAGGCCGAGGTTGAGGACGGTGTCCATCATGCCCGGCATGGAGGCCCGCGCGCCCGAGCGCACCGAGACCAGCAGCGGATTGGCCGGGTCGCCGAACCGCTTGCCGGTCAGCTCCTCCACCCGCGCCAGGCCCGCAGCCACCTGCTCGCGCAGGTCGGCGGGGTACTTCCGGTCGTTGGCGTAGTAGTGAGTGCAGGCCTCGGTGGTGATGGTGAAGCCGGGCGGGACCGGCAGGCCCAGGGACGACATCTCGGCGAGGTTGGCGCCCTTGCCGCCCAGGAGGTTCTTCATGGAGGCGTCGCCATCGGCGCCGCCGCCACCGAAGGAATAGACCCACCGCGTCTTGCTCAGCGTTTCGGTCGCCATCCTCTTGGGCCTCCTTAGCCGTTCACTTGCGAGAAATCCGCCACCTGAGCCATCAGGTCGCGAACCTGCACCAAAAGCCGCAGCCGGTTCTCGCGTTCCGCATCGTTTTCAGAGTTGACCAACACCGCCTCGAAGAAGGCGTCCACCGGCGCGCGCAGGGCCGCCAGGGCCAGCATGGCGCCGGCGAAATCCTCGGCCGCCAAGGCCTTTTCGACCTGCGGGGCGGCGGCGGCGAGGGCTGCGATCAGCGCCCCCTCCTCCGCCGGCGCGCCGGCCATGGCCGTCGCCGGACCTTCGGGCAGCGGCCCCTTCTTCTCTTCGGCCTTCAGGATGTTGCCGGCCCGCTTGTAGCCGGCCAGCAGGTTCCTGCCGTCTTCGGTGGCGAGGAAGGAATCCAGCGCCTCGACCCTCGCGACGATCCGCACCAGGTCGTCGTCGCCGAGCGCGAAGACCGCATCCACGAGGTCGTGGCGCTTGCCTTGGTCGCGCAAGGACACCTTCAGCCGGTCGGCGAAGAAGTCGAGGAGGTCGGCGCCTTCCAACCCGCTAGCGGCGATCCGGCGGCCGTGGCCGGCGAAAACCGACCTCAGCGGCAGGCGCAGCTTACCTTCCAGCACGATCCGGATCACCCCGAGCGCCGCACGACGCAGGGCGAAGGGGTCGCGCGAGCCGGTCGGCTTCTCGCCGATGGCGAAGAAGCCCACCAGGGTGTCCAGCTTCTCGGCCAGAGCCACGGCCGCCGAGGCGGGCGCGGTCGGAACCTCGTCGCTCGGCCCCTGGGGCTTGTAGTGATCGCGGATGGCGTCGGCCACCTCGCCAGGCAACCCCTGCTCGCGGGCATAGTAGCCGCCCATCAGCCCCTGAAGTTCGGGGAACTCGCCCACCATGCCGGTGACGAGATCGGCCTTGGCGAGCCGCGCGGCTTCGGCCGCGGTTTCCGGCTCCGCCCCCACCGTTAGGGCCAGGTCGGCGGCGAGCGCCTCGATCCGCTCGACCCGCTCATGGAGCGTGCCGAGCTTGGCGTGGAAGGTGACGCCCTTCAGCTTTTCCAGCCGGTCCTCGAGCTGGACCTTGCGGTCCTCGTCCCAGAAGAAGCGGGCGTCGTTCAGGCGGGCCGAGAGCACCCTGGCGTTGCCGGCGGCGATGGCCCTGCCGCCGTCCGCGGCTTCGATATTGGCGACGGTGACGAAGTGCGGGGCGAGCTTGCCCGTGGCCGCGTCGCGGACGGCGAAATACTTCTGGTGAGTGCGCATGGAGGTGCGGATCACCTCCGGCGGCAGGTCCAGGAACGCCGGGTCCATCTCGCCAAGGATCGGGGTGGGCCACTCGGCCAGGCCCGCGACCTCGTCCAGGAGGCCCGCGTCCTCCACCAGCTCCAGATTGCGCGCGAAGCACAGGGTGCGCGCCGCATCCATGATCTTGGCCTTCCGCTCCTCCGCATCGAGGATCACGAAGTGCTTGGCGAGCCCGTCCCGATAGCTGTCGAAATCCTTCACGCGGAAGGGCTGGGCGTCGCCCATGAACCGGTGGCCTTCGGTGACGTCGCCGCTCTCGGTCTCGTCGACGAAGAACGGGACCACCTCCCCGTCGAACAGGCAGACGATCCGGCGCAGCGGCCGCACCCAGCGCAGGGTCCCCCGCCCCCAGGTCATCGACTTGGGCCACGGGAAGCTCTTCACGATGTCCGGGACCATCTCGGCGACGATCTCCGCCGTCGGCCGGCCGGCGCGGTGGATGTGGGCGAAATAGACCCCGTCCTTCTCCACCAGCTGGTCGCGCGTCAGGCCGGTGGAGCGCAGGAAGCCCTCGACCGCCGCGTCGGGCGCGCCGACGCGGGGGCCCTTCCGCTCCTCGTGGCGGTCGCCCTGGGCCGCCGGCAGGCCCTCGGCAACCAGGGTCAGGCGGCGGGGGCCTGCGAAGGTGGTCAGACCCTCGGGCAGCAGGCCCTGGGCCGCCAGGCGCTCGCGCGCCATGCGCTCGAAATCGCGCGCGGCCTGGGCCTGCATTCGCGCGGGGATCTCTTCGGAGAACAGTTCGACGAGAAGCTGGGGCATGGACTAGGCCTTCACCGGGGCGTTCCCGCCCTCGTTCGCCACCCAGGCCTCGGCGCACATCTTGGTCAGGTCGCGGATCCGGCCGATATAGCTCTGGCGCTCGGCCACGGCGATCGCGCCGCGGGCGTCCATCAGGTTGAACAGGTGGCTGGCCTTCAGCACGTGGTCGTAGGCCGGCAGCACCGTCCGCTGGCCCTGCGGCCCGCGGCCTTCCAGCAGGCGCGGCACCTGCCGCTCCATGTCCTCGAACTGACGCTTCAGGGTGTCCACGTCATAGAGGTGGAAGTTGGCTTCGGACTGCTGGCGCTCGTTCTCCAGGAAGACCTCGCCATAGGTCATCGGCTCCGGCCCGTCCGGATCGTTGAAGGCGAGTTCGGTGAAGTGGTCGACGCCCTGGATGTACATGGCCAGGCGCTCCAGGCCGTAGGTCAATTCGCCGGCCACCGGCCAGACGTCCAGCCCCCCCACCTGCTGGAAGTAGGTGTACTGGGTCACCTCCATGCCGTCGCACCAGACCTCCCAGCCCAGGCCCCAGGCGCCGACGGTGGGGTTCTCCCAGTCGTCCTCGACGAAGCGGATGTCGTGCAGGCGAGTGTCGAGCCCGATGGCTTCCAGGCTGCCCAGATAGAGCTCCTGCAGGTTCTCGGGGTTAGGCTTCAGGATCACCTGGTACTGGTAGTAGTGCTGCAGGCGGTTGGGGTTCTCGCCATAGCGCCCGTCGGCGGGCCGCCGCGAGGGCTGCACATAGGCCGCCCGCCACGGCTTGGGGCCGAGCGCGCGCAGGACGGTGGCCGGGTGCAGGGTGCCGGCCCCCACCTCGACGTCGTGAGGCTGCAGAATCACGCAGCCCTGGCGGCTCCAATAGTCGTGAAGCTTCAGGATAAGACCCTGAAACGAAAGCGGCTTTTCGGCGGACATGAAGGGGCGGTTTCGCAGGCGCAAAAAAAGTCGGCGGACCATAGGGCCCGCCGACCTTCGCTTCAAGGCTCAAGGCCTTGGTTCAGTTGCCCGCAGGCTCTGTCATCCGCCCGGCGCGAGACATGGGCTGGCCATAGCGGGCGCGGTTCTCCGCCGTGTCGGGAATCGGCCCGTTGGTGATCAGGCGGGTGGTCGTCACGGCCGAGGCGTCGGCCCCGACGCTCGTCGCGTCGGCCGCACCGGCATAGACCGAGGGCGGGCTCGCCGCGGCGCGGTTGTCCAGCGACATGTCGTCGGTCATGGCGGTGGAGGGAGCCGACGACGTCGTCGCGGGCGGCGTCGCAGCCGTCTGGTCCTTGTGCTTCTTGGCGCCTTCGCCGGCATGGGCGGCGCCGGCCGCCAGCGCCAGGGCGGCGGAGGCGGCGATCAGGGTGGGGATGCGCATGTTGCTTGCTCCTGTCGTGCTTGCGCCCACAGGCGCCCCCACCCTGCGGGCCGTTCGGGGTTTCTAGTTGCCGCGCGCGGCGGTGGCCCGGCCGGCGGCCGACAGCGGCCGGTACTTGGACCGGTTCTCGGCGGTGTCCGGCACCGGTTCGTTGGCGACCACGTTCGTGCTCAGGGTCGCCGAGGTGTCGGCGGCCGCGCCTGTAGCGGCGCCCGAGGTGGCGGCGGTGTCGCCGGCGGTCCCGGTCCGCGCGCTTGCATCGGCCTCGGTCCCCGACGGCGAAGCCATATGCCCCGCATGGGCGTCGGCCGACGCGTCGGCGCCCGTGGCGGTCGCGCTGGTCGCCGCGCCGCCGCTCACCTGGCCGTCGGGCAGGGTCGTGCGGCCCGCATCGGCGCCGGTCGGCCGCGTGGAGTCGACCGAGGGCACGCCGGTCTGGGCCTCCTTCGGGTCGGCGGGGCTCGCCTGGTTGGAGGTCATGTCCTCGCTCGGCAAGGGCGCAGCGGTGCCGAGCTGGGCGTGGGCCGCGCCGGCCGCCAAGGCTGCGGCGGCGGTCGCGGAAAGAAGGATCTTGAGGTTCATGGTCTTCGCTCCTGGTCGTCTTCCGGTCGTTCCTGGATGAAGCCCGTCGCCCCCGCCCGGGCCTGAAATCAGTTCGGCGGCTCCCGCGCCGGCTGGGTGTCGGAGGCCGTCGCCGCGGCGGCAGGCGCCGAGGCCGCCCCCTCCGGCCGCAGCACCTTGTCGATCACGTGGATGACGCCGTTGGAGGCGGCGACATCAGCCTGGACGATGGTCGCATTGTTGACCTTGGGCGGCTCGCCGCCTTCCAGCTCCACCGACGGGCCGGCCACTGTGGCCGCCGAGCGCTTCACGCCCTCGAAGTCGGTGCTGCGCACCGGAGCGTTGACCAGGTGGTAGACCAGAAGGCGCTGAAGCTCGGCGCGGTTCTCCGGCAGCATCAGCTTGTCCAGCTCGCCTGGCGGCAGGGCCGCGAAGGCCGCATCGGTGGGGGCGAACACGGTGATGTTCGGCTGGGTCTTGAGCAGACCGGTCAGATTGGTCGCCTCCGCCGCCTTCAGGAAGGTGTCGAACTGGCCCGAGGCCTTGGCGGTCTCGACGATGTCGCCGGCCGACGCGGCCTCGGCGGCGGGCGCCGGGACGGCGGGCGCCTGGGCCGGCGCGGGCGACGCCGGCGGCGTTTGCGCAGCGGCGGCCCCGGCCGTGAGCGCCGTCGCGGCCGTCGCGGCGAGCAGGAGTTTGAGTCTCATAAGGCCCTCTTCGGACTGTCCCGTCTCCGCGCCGGTCGCAGGCCGTCGCGGTTGCGCTTTCTACGCGTGGCGAAGCTCGCAGTTTCGTGCGCTCACGGCTTCGTGACCTCGACGCGGCGGCCGCCCGAATTCCGCCCCCGATCCGCCGCCTGGGCGCCGGTTTCGCTCAAATTACAGGCAGATGCCTCGCCTTACGCTCACGCTTTGGGCGCCGCGCGCCTTTTCCTTGATCGAAGGTTACCTGCCGCCCTCTCGCCGGGCCCCGATGGCTAGCGTCGCCAGACCGTCGGAGGGGGGCGCAAAGCCGCGTCGCCGCCGGTTGCGGGAAAACTTCTTTGGGGGCGCGGCCAGGCTTTGGGACCGCGCGGGAGCGAGCGGATGAAACTGATCATGGCGGTCGTCAAACCCTTCAAGCTGGACGACGTGCGCGAAGCGCTCGTGGCCGCCGGCGTCGAGGGGCTGACGGTCTCGGAAGTCAAGGGCTACGGCCGGCAGAAGGGCCAGACGGAAATCTACCGCGGCGCCGAGTACCAGGTGAACTTCGTGCCCAAGGTGAAGCTGGAATGCGTCGTCGACGACGCCGCGGCCGCCAAGGCCGTCGAGGCCATCAAGGGCGCGGCCGCCACCGGCAAGATCGGGGACGGCAAGATCTTCGTCCTCAATGTCGAGGAAGCTCTGCGCATTCGGACCGGCGAGTCCGGCCCGGCGGCCCTGTGACGGGCGGCCGAACTCATCGGGACAAGGGGACAAACGAAATGAAGCTCTTCGGATTGAACAGTGTGGCGGGCCTCCTGCTCGCCGCCGCCATCGCAGGCGCGCCGCTGGCCGCGCCCGCCCTCGCCCAGGAGGCGCCGCCCGCCGAGGCCGCCTCCCCCGTCGCCGAGGCCGCCCCGGCCGAAGCCCCGCCCGAGGCGCCGGCTCCGGAAGCCGCCGCCGAGGAGGAGGAGGCGACGCTCGACACCGGCGACACCGCCTGGATGCTCACCTCCACGGCGCTGGTGCTGATGATGACCATTCCGGGCCTGGCGCTGTTCTACGGCGGCATGGTGCGCAGCAAGAACGTGATCTCGGTGGTCGCCCAGTGCTTCGCCATCACCGCGGTCATGACCATCGTGTGGATGGTGGCGGGCTACTCCCTGGCCTTTTCGGAGAACCCCAGCGGCGGCCTGCAGCCTTATGTCGGCGGGCTTGGCGCGGCCATGCTGAACGGGATCTCGATGGAGGGGCTGTCGGGGACCATCCCCGAGTACCTCTTCGTGATCTTCCAGATGACCTTCGCCATCATCACCCCGGCCCTGATCGTCGGCGCCTTCGCGGAACGCATGAAGTTCTCGGCCATCCTGCTCTTCATGATCGCCTGGTCGCTCATCGTCTATGCGCCGGTCTGCCACTGGGTCTGGGGCGGCGGTTTCCTCTCGGAGGCGGGCGTGCTCGACTTCGCGGGCGGCACCGTGGTTCACATCAACGCCGGCATCGCCGGCCTGGTCTGCGCGATCGTGCTCGGCAAGCGCAAGGGCTACGGCTCCGACAACATGGCGCCGCATAACCTGGTGCTGACCATGATCGGCGCCAGCCTGCTGTGGGTGGGCTGGTTCGGCTTCAACGCCGGCTCGGCCGTGGCCGCCAACGGCCTGGCCGCCGTCGCCATGCTGAACACCCAGGTCGCCACGGCCGCCGCGGCCGTCACCTGGATGGTCATCGAATGGGTCGAACGCAAGAAGCCTGGCATGCTGGGCCTGGCCTCGGGCGCGGTGGCGGGCCTCGTCGCCATCACCCCGGCGGCTGGCTTCGTCACCCCGCAGGGCGCGCTGATCATCGGCCTGGTGGGCGGCGCGGTGGCCTACTTCGGCGCGGTCTGGCTGAAGAAGCTGCTGAAGTACGACGACAGCCTCGACGTCTTCGGCGTGCACGGCCTGGCGGGCATCGCCGGCGCCCTGCTCACCGGCGTCCTGGCCGACGCTGCGGTGGCGGGCGATGCGGCGGAAGGCGCCAGCCTCGGCAGCCAGTTCTTCGGCATCATCGGCACCATCGTCTGGTGTGCGGTCGCCACCTTCGCGATCCTGATGGTCCTGAAGTTCACCATCGGCCTGCGGGTGTCGGACGAGGCCGAGGTCGAAGGCCTCGACACCTCGACCCATGGAGAGGCGCTGCACCCTTGAGCGCGTGACCGCAGGGGTTGGGAACGGGGGTCCTTCGGGGCCCCCGTTTTCGTTTCAGGTCCAGGGACCGCCCAGGCGGCAGCGCCGGACCCACCAGCCGGGGCGAAGCGCCTCGATCCGCTCGGCGAGCGTTTCCGCCTCGAAGTCGCCGGCGCACAGCGCAAAGCAGGTGGCGCCGGAGCCGGACATCCGCGCCAGCAGCGCCTCGGGTTCCCCGGCGAGCAGATCCAGCACGTCGCCGATCTCGGGAGCCAGGCCGATCGCCGGCGCCTCCAGGTCGTTGCGCATCGTTCCGGCCCAGGCGGCGACCTCCTCGACGCTTTCGAACGCCTCCGGCAGGGGCGGAGGTTCAATCTCGCCGAACCGTCCTGCGGCGTCGAAGGCGCGGTAGACGGCCGGCGTCGACACAGCGACCCGCGGATTGACCAGCACCGCATCCATCGGGGGCATGGCGGGCGCGGGCGACAGCTTCTCCCCCCGCCCCTGCGCCACCACCGGCGCGCCCCATAGGCAGGCCGCGCCGTCGGCGCCCAGCCCGCCCGCGATCGCCCCCAGCTCGGCGTCGCTCACCGGCAGCTCCAGGGCCTGACGCAGCAGGCGCAGGGCCGCGCCGGCGTCGGCCGAACCGCCGCCCAGCCCCGCGGCCACCGGCAGCAGCTTCTCCAGCGACAGGGCCAGGGGCGGCTGCGGGCCCTTCACCTGGGCGAACAGGGCGCGGGCGGCGCGGACGACGAGGTTGTCACCCTCCCCCGCCAGCTCGCGCGCGAACGGCCCGTGGACCTGGAAGGTCGGTGCGTCGGCCGCCTGCAGCCGCACCCTGTCGCCGGCGTCGGCGAAGACCATCAGGCTGCACAGCGGGTGATAGCCGTCCTCCGCCGGCGGCCCGACGTGGAGGAACAGGTTGATCTTGGCCGGCGCGAAGGCCTCCAGGGCCACGGCGCGCCTCAGTGCTCGGCGACGCGCGGCGCCTTGGCCGGGCCATCGGGGCCCAGCCCGCCGGCGAGCCGGGCCTCCACCTCCTGGCGGATCTTCTCCGGCGGATCGAGGGTCAGGACCCGGCGCCACTGGAACTCGGCCTCGATGCGGCGGCCGACCTTCCAATAGGCGTCGCCCAGATGGCTGTTGATCTCCGGATCACCAGCCTCGAGCTCCACGGCCTGCTCCAGCCGCTCCACGGCCTTCTCGTACTCGCCCAGCCGGTAGTGCGCCCAGCCGAGAGAATCGATCATCGCCCCGGACTGCGGATTGGCCGCCACCGCCTTCTGGACCATCTCCAGCGCCTCCTGCAGGCGCTCGCCGCGGTCGATCCAGGAATAGCCCAGATAGTTCAGCAGTTCGGCGTCATCGGGCTTCTGCTCCAGGGCCGCCGTCAGGTCACGCTCGGCGTCCGGCCAGCGGCCGGAACGCTCGTAGGCGACGCCGCGCGCATAGAGCAGACGCCAGTCCGGCTGGTCCGACCGGGCGATGATCGCCGAAAGCACCTCGGCCGATTCGGCGTAGCGCTCGTTGACGCGCAGCAGGTCGGCATAGGTCACCTGCGCCTCCAGGTCGCCGGCTGCTGCGGCGTCGGCCGCCAGCTTCAGCGCCAGCTCCGGCTGGTCGGCCTTCTGGTGGCTCCAGGCGAGCTTGGCCAGCGCCATGTTGTATTCCGGCGCCCCGGGCTTGGGTTTGGAATAGGCCTGCCGCGCGGCCTCGAGATCGCCCGCGCCTTCCATCAGGTCGCCCACCATCAGCCAGGCGTCGTTGCGGCCGGGATCGAGCCGCAGGGCCAGCCGCAGATAGGCCAGGCCCAGCTGGTCCTGCTTGGCCGCCAGCAGCCCTGCGGCCGGGGCGACCATCGCCTGGGCGGCGCCGGCCTTCAGGCTCGGCAGGGGCGGCGGCGCCTTGCCGGCGGCCGCACGCTCCCGCGCCGCCCGGACCGAGCCGGAGCCTGGGGCGTTCGCGAGCGCCTTGTCATAAAGCTCGACGGCCTCGGCCCGCCGCCCACGGCGTTCCAGGAAGGCGCCGTAGGCCAGCGTCACCATGTCGAGTGACACGTCTCCGGCCGTGAGGCCCTTGTAGTTCGTCTCCGCCTCGTCGTAGCGGCGAGCGCGCTCGAAGAGCTGCGCCTGCCCGAGCTGGCCGAAATAGTCCACGGCCCGGTCGCCGCGCACCAGCGGGCGCACGATGGAGCCCTCCGCGTCGCCCGCCATGGCCGCGGCCCAGGGGGCCAGCAGGGCCGCGGCGCTGCGATGGGGAAAGCCGATGCCGTCGCCGGCGAGGATGGCGTGGGCGCGCTTGCCGTCGCCCTGGGCCATCATCTCCACGGCCTTGACCAGCCGTCCCAGGCGCTTGGCGGCTTCGGAGGCCTCCTCCGACTCGGGGGCGAGCGAAGCGGCCTTGGCGATGTCGCCGGCCAGGACCGCGGCGGTGAACGCCCGGTCCTGGATCATCGCCTCGGCCCCGCCCTGCGCCTCGGCGCGCTGGAAGTAGGCGGCGGCCTCGGCCCCCTGGCCGTTGTTCAGCGCTCCCTGGCCCGCCAGGAAGGCGCCATAGGCCGAGCCCCCCATGCCGGGCGGAAGCGTGACGCGGGACGCGCTCCCCCCATCGGTGGTCGCGCAGGCGGCGAGAAGGGCGAGCGGGGCGACCGCGGCGAACAGGAAACGCATGGCGGCAGAATCCCCGCTTTTGCGGCCAAGGGCAAGGCGCGACGGCGATCGGCCGCAGCGCCTCGCCATAGGCGTCACATATTGGGGTAGTTCGGCCCGTCGCCGCCCTGGGGCGTCGTCCAATTGATGTTCTGCGACGGGTCCTTGATGTCGCAGGTCTTGCAGTGGACGCAGTTCTGGAAGTTGATCTGGAACTTCGGGTTCTGCCCCTGCTCGTCGTAGAGCACCTCGTACACCCCGGCCGGGCAATAGAGCCGCGCCGGCTCGCCGAACCTGGGCAGGTTCACCTCGATCGGGATGCTGGCGTCCTTCAGCTTCAGGTGCGCCGGCTGGTTCTCGTCGTGGTTGGTCGACGACAGGAACACCGAGGACAGCTTATCGAAGCTGTAGACCCCGTCGGGCTTGGGATAGACGATGGGCTTGAAGTCCTTGGCGAGGCCCGTGGACTCCGCATCGCTCTTGCCATGCTTCAGCGTGCCCCAGGGCGACCAGCCGCCCATCATGTTGGCGATGGTGGCGTCGATGCCGCCCAGGACCAGGCCGGGCACGGTGCCGAACTTCGACCACAGCGGCTTGAAGTTGCGCACCGTGCGGAGCTCCTTGGCCACCCACGAGGCGCGGAACGTCTCCTCATAGGCGGTGAGTTCGTCGCCGGCCCGCCCGGACTGGATCGCCGCAAAGGCCGCCTCGGCGGCCAGCATGCCGGACTTGATGGCGTTGTGGCTGCCCTTGATGCGCGGCACGTTCACCATCCCGGCCGAGCACCCCAGCAGCACGCCGCCAGGGAAATAGAGCTGGGGCAGCGACTGGATCCCGCCCTCGGTGATGCCCCGCGCGCCATAGGCGATGCGCTTGCCACCCTCCAGATAGCAGCTGATCGAGGGATGGGTCTTGAAGCGCTGGAACTCGTCGAAGGGCGAAATCCAAGGATTCTTGTAGTTCAGGTGCACCACGAAGCCGATGGCCACGTAGTTGTCGCCGAAGTGGTACATGAAGCTTCCGCCGCCGGTGGCGTTGTCCAGCGGCCAGCCGAAGGTGTGCTGGGTCAGGCCGGGCTCGAACACCTCGTCGGGAACCTGCCACAGCTCCTTGATGCCGATGCCGAACTTCTGGGGGTCACGGCCGGCGCAGAGGCCGTACTTGGCCTGGATCTGCTTGGCGAGCGAGCCGCGCACGCCCTCGCCGATGAAGGTGTACTTGGCGTGCAGCTCGACGCCGGGCTGGAAGTCCGGGCCGGGCTGGCCGTCCTTGCCGATCCCGAACACGCCGGCGACCACGCCCTTCACCGAGCCGTCCTCGTTGTAGAGGACTTCCGAGGCCGCCATGCCGGGATAGATCTCGACGCCCAGGCCCTCGGCCTGCTCGGCCAACCAGCGGCACACATTGCCCAGCGAGGCGATGTAGTTGCCGTGGTTCAGCATCCACTTCGGGAACGGCAGGAAGCTGATGTCCAGGTCGCCCTGCGGCCCCAGCATCACGAACTTGTCGCGCGTGACCTTGGTCTCGAGCGGCGCGCCCAGCTCCTGCCAGTTGGGGAACAGCTCGTTCATGCCGATCGGGTCGATCACCGCCCCCGACAGGATGTGGGCGCCGACTTCCGAGCCCTTCTCAAGCACCGCCACCGAGACTTCCGCCCCGGCCTCGGCCGCCAGCTGCTTCAGCCGTATGGCCGCCGAAAGCCCGGAGGGGCCAGCCCCCACGATGACGACGTCGTACTCCATCGCATCCCGTTCGATGGCTTCGGTCATCGGCCCACTCCTTTTTTCCCTGCACACGCGCGGGGCATCCCCTATCCCCTTATTGTCGCGCGGCGTTGATCCGACGGGCGACTTATCCGAAGCTTGCCCGAGCGCGGTCAAGCGCGTTCTCCGCAAACGACGGGATTTCCAGGGATTCGATGAGCCCAGCCGCCGCCGACAGAGCCGCCGAGAGCCTGCTCGCCTTCTGGGCCGAGGCGGGGGTCGACGCCATGCTGCTGGACGAGCCCGTCGACCGCATCGAGGCGGGCAAGTTCGTCGCCCCCCGGCCGCCGGAGCGGAAGGCCGCCACGAATCCCGCGGCGGCGCGGGCCGCAGCGCCTTCGCCCGACATCGCCGCGGCGGTCGCCGAGGCGCGGGAGCTGGCCGCTCAGGCCCAGGACCTCGACGCCCTGAAGGCCGCCATCGCGGCCTTCGACGGCTGTCCGCTGAAATTCGCCGGGGCGCGCCAGGCGGTGTTCGCTCGAGGCGCCCCAGACGCGCCCCTGATGATCGTGGGCGAAGGCCCCGGCGGCGAGGAGGACGCCCGCGGCGAACCGTTCGTAGGCCGGGCGGGCCAGCTCCTGGACCGGATGTTGGCGGCCGCAGGCCTGACCGACCGGGTCTTCATCACCAACACCGTCTTCTGGCGGCCGCCCGGAAACCGCACGCCGGCTCCGAGCGAACAGCTGGTCTGCGCCCCCTTCGTCGAGCGGGCCATCGAGCTGGTGGCGCCCAAGATGCTGCTCTTGGCCGGCGGGGCGGCCGCCAAGTCGATGCTGAAGCGCGAGGAAGGCATTCTCTCCCTGCGCGGACGCTGGTTCGAATGGCGCTCGTCCGACGGGCGGCTCGAACTGCCGGCCATGCCGACCCTGCATCCGGCCTTCCTGCTCCGCCAGCCCGGCGCCAAGAAGAAAGCCTGGAGCGACCTTCTGACCCTGATGGAGCGGCTTGATCGCCCCGAACGCGGCGCCTAAGACTACCCCCGGTCGAGACAAGGGCCGCGGCCAGATCGCCCGCAAGAGGCGGCCGCTGCGGAGATGGCATGCCGCGCAAAACGAGTCTGCGGACCGCACTTCTTGGCGTCCTCTGCGCGCTCGTCGCCGGGACCGCGGCCGCCGCCCCGCAACCGCTGAACCCCACGGACGCCCAGCGCTATGCGCTCGCCTTCGACGCCGCCGAGCGTGGAGATTTCATCGAGGCCGAACTGAAGGCCGCCGAGGTCCAGGACAAGGCCCTGGCCGGCCACGTGGCGCTGCGCCGGCTGCTGCACGCGGCTTACAAGGCCACCTTCGAGGACTTGGCCGGCTGGCTCGACCGCTATGCCGACCTGCCCGGCGCCGACCGCGTCCACGCCCTGGCCGAGAGCCGCCGCCCCGTGGGCGCCCCGGCCCCGCGCGCGCCGCTGCTCGCCGGCCTCGACTGGCGGAAGGTCGAGAACGCCGCCAAGGGCGTGGTCCCCAAGGCCTCGGCCGACAAGGGACGCGCCGCCCGCGAGGCCTATTATTCGGGCGACGTCGCCCGCGCCCTGCCCTTGGCGCAGGCTTCCGGCGAGCGCTGGATCGCGGGCCTCGCCGCCTACCGCCTGAAGAACTACGCCCTGGCCGAAGCCTTCTTCGATCAGGTCGCCCGCGACGAGGGCGAAGACGCATGGCTGCGCGCCGGCGCCGCCTTCTGGGCCGCCCGCGCCGCCGACCAGATCGGCGATCCGGCCCGCAGCCGGCACTTCCTGGTGCTGGCGGCCCGGCACCCGGACACCTTCTACGGCATGATCGCCGGCCGCCGGGTGGAGCTGCAGGCCCGCGCCACGGCCCAGGGCGCACCGACGGGCGATATCGTCCCGGCTTCCTTCGCGATCCCGTCGACCGACCTCCTCCGATTCGTCCGCGAGGAACCGCGTGCTCACCGCGCCGCGGCGCTCGCCCAGATCGGCCGCGTCACCGAGGCGGGCCTCGAACTGCGGGCCGGCCTGACGCTCGCCCGCACGCCCGTCGAACGCGACCGCTGGATGGAGCTGGTGGCGACCTTGAACGGCCCGCTGACCACCGGCGCCGAGCTGGTCCGCACGGCGACCCGCCTGACCCCGAACTTCGCCGACTTCCCGACTCCGGACCTGGAACCGAAGTGGGGCTTCACGGTCGACAAGGCCCTGGTCTACGCCATCGTCCGGCAGGAAAGCCGTTTCAACCCGCTCGCCGTGTCCCCCGCAGGGGCGGTCGGCCTGATGCAGCTGATGCCAGAGGCCGCGGCCCGCGCCGCCGGCGACGACAAGCTGAAGGCTGACATGACCCCGCTGTTCGACCCCGCCTTCAACCTGCGGGTCGGTCAGGACTACTTCGCCTGGCTGATGGAGCGCGGCGTCGGCTACGACCTTCTCAAGGCGGTGGCGGCCTATAATGGCGGCCCCTCCACCCTGGCGAAGACCGCCGAGCGCGTGGGCGAGGACGACAGCCTGCTGATCATCGAAAGCCTGCCAAGCCTCGAGACCCGCGCCTATGTGGAAAAGGTGATGGCCGGCTACTGGACCTATCGGAAGATGTTCGGCCAGGAGACCCCGACCCTCGACGCGCTCGCCCTGGGCGCAGCCTCCGCCGACGCCCGGCTGGACTTCGCGCCGGCGGGTTAGATCCGCGGCAGGCCGGCGCGACGCCGCAGTTGCGCAAGACCGGCTCCGGCCGCATCCCGCTTCACCAGCACGCCATCCGGACCACGCCGCAACCAGCCCTGGCGGGGGCCCTTGAGCCGCCCCGCCCGACCGCCCCCGCTCAGGTGGGCTGCAAGGCGCTCGCTCCAGTCCGGCGGCAGACGCATGTCCTCGGCCAGCACCAGCAGCACCTCGCTTCGGGCCATCTCGACCGCCTGCGTATAGCTTTCCGCCAGGTCTGCGCCGGCGTCATCGCATATCTCGAGGGTTGCGGGTGAAGGCTCGGCCGCGACCACCACCACCTGCCGCACGATCCCGTCCAAGGCCGCCGGCACAAGCCCCGCCAACAGCGCCGGAAGCACCCGACTCTTTCCCGTTTCCACGATGACCGTGACCATGGGCTCACCCACCCTTCCCGACGCGCCGCGTCAAGACAGTTCTTGTTTTGTTCTATACCGACGCTAGGATGGCGGCGTGACGACCTTCACCCAGCAGATCGGCGCCCGCGGCCGCGGGGCCCGCTCCAACGCCACCGGACGTTACGAGTCCCAAGTGCGCGAGGCTTTCGACGACGGCTGGACGGCCGAGGACCCTGAGCCCGCCCAGCTGAAGACCGAGCTCATGACAGAGCGGGCCAAGACCATCATCGCCCGGAACGACAGCCCCGACATAGGCTTCTCCCAGTCGATCAACCCCTATCGCGGCTGCGAGCACGGCTGCATCTACTGCTACGCCCGGCCCGCTCACGCCTATATGGGCCTGTCCCCGGGGCTCGACTTCGAGAGCAAGATCTTCTTCAAGCCCGAAGCTGCGCGCCTGCTGGAACGCGAGCTTTCGGCCCCCCGCTACCGGCCGGCCATGATCCATGTGGGCGGCAACACCGACCCCTACCAGCCCCAGGAACGCAGCGCCCGCCTGACGCGCCAGGTGCTGGAGGTGCTGGCGCGTTTTCGGCACCCCTTCTCGATCATCACCAAGTCAGCCCTGATCCTGCGGGATCTCGACATCCTGTCGGAGATGGGCGCGGCGAACCTCTGCCGGGTGGCGATCTCGGTGACCACGCTGGACCGCAGGCTCGCCCGAAGCATGGAGCCGCGCGCCGCCACGCCTGAGCGCCGGATCGCCGCCATCGAGGCGCTCTCGGCGGCGGGCGTGCCGGTGATCGTGATGTTCGCTCCTGTCGTTCCCGGCCTGAACGATCATGAGATGGAGGCGGTGCTGGAGCGCGCCGCACAGGCCGGGGCCCAGGGGGCGGGCTATGTCGCCCTGCGCCTGCCGCTGGAGATCAAGGACCTGTTTCGGGAATGGCTGGCGAGCGATCATCCCGATCGGGCCGCACGCGTCATGTCGCTGGTGCGCCAGATGCGCGGCGGCAAGGACTACGACACCGAATGGGGCAAGCGGATGCGCGGCGACGGCCCGCTAGCCGAGCTGATGAGCCGTAGGTTCGCGGCCGCCAAGAAGCGCTACGGCCTGGAACGCCGGTTCGACGACATGGACCTCAGCCAGTTCCGCGTCCCGCCCAAGTCCGGCGACCAGATGGATCTGTTCGTCGGCTGAGGGCTCAGCGCGTGAACACCGCCGCCAGCTCGATGTGCGGCGACCAGAGGAACTGGTCCACCGGCAGCAGGCGCTCCAGCCGGAATCCGGCGTCGATCAGGAGCCGCGCGTCGCGCACGAAGGTGGCCGGATTGCAGGAGACGCCGATCGCCCGCGACACCTGCGAGCGGGCGATTTCCGCCGCCTGCTCGGCGGCTCCGGCCCGAGGCGGATCGAACACCGCCACGTCGATCTTCTTCAACTCCTCGGCCAGCACCGGGCGGCGGACCAGGTCGCGCGCTTCGGCGGCGACGCCCTTCAGCCCCGGGGCGCCGGCCAGCGCCGCCGTCAGCGCCCGGATCGCCGGCGCAGCGCCGTCCGCCGCATGGACCGGCGCAATCTGCGCCAGGCGGAAGGTGAAGGTGCCGACGCCGCAGAAGAGGTCGGCGATGCGGCTCGCCCCCGCCGCGGCGTCCACCGCGAAGTCGGCCAGGGCCTGCTCAGCCTGGGGCGTGGCCTGCAGAAAGGCGCCGGGCGGCAAGGCCACGGTGGCGGGGCCAAGGCGCACCGTAGGCTGACGGGCCAGATAGGCCATCTCGCCATCGAGGGTGACACGGGCGAGATCGGCCTCCGCCGCCCGTTCCGCCACCTGCATCCGGGCGTCGCCCGAAAGCCCCCCGCTCTTGCGCTCCACCCCGGTGATCTCGACGTCCAGCCCGGTGTCGGTGACGGTGACGTGCTGGGTCGGCGCGGACTTCGGATGCTCGAACAGCGGCGCGGCCAGGCGGCGCAGGGCCGGCAGGGCCGCGACGATCCGCGGATCGGAGATCGGACAGACCTCGATCTCCACCACGTTCCAGGATTTGCGCTCCTTAAAGCCGAGGCGTGCGACGTCCCTGCGGCCTTGCCGGGCGTGCAGGGCCACCCGTCGCCGGGTCTCCGGCGCGGCGGCGAAGGCGGGCAGGAACTCGGTCTCGATCCGCTCGCGGGCGAGCGTCGCGCGCAGGCGCTCCACCTTCCAGGCGAGATAGGCCGAGTGCTCCCAGTGCTGCAGGGCGCACCCCCCGCAGGCGAAGAAGTGCGGACAGGGCGGCGTCACCCGCTCCGGGCTCGCCTCCAGCACGGCCTCCAGTTCGCGCCGGTCGCCGCCGGGGGCCAGACGCACCCGTTCGCCGGGCAGGGTGAAGGGCGCATAGAGCGGGCCCGGCGCCACGCCGTCGCCCTCCCCGCCCATGGCATGGATGGTCGTCTCCACCGCAGGACCGGCCGGGCGCTCGCTCGGGCGACCCCGCTGCGGCCGTCTGGAACCTCGCATAATCCTCGCCCGTTCTCGCCGCTCTGCCGCCACAAACCGAAGCCAGCCTTGGGTTCCTGGCAGATGAACGAAGATGAACGGAGCGCTCAAGCCTCGTTCAGGTTCGTTCAGCCAAGGTCGCATCCTAAGGCGGGCGTCTGCGCGCCTTAGCAGACGAAAGGAGAAGGCCCCATGCAAAAGGCTCTCACCATCGCCGCAGCCGCCGCCGTCGCCGGATCGCTGCTGGCCGTCCCGAGCTACGCCGCGGCCCAATCCCGCTATGCCGATTCCTGCCACGAGCAGCAGCGCCGCCAGGCCACCACCGGCACCATCGTCGGCGGCGTGGCCGGCGCGCTTCTGGGCTCGGGCGTCGCCGCTCGGGGCGTGAAGACCGAGGGCGCGGTGCTCGGCGGCGCCGTCGGCGCGGTCGCCGGCCACCAGATCGCCAAGAACAACACCAAGTGCGCCCCGCCGCCCCCGCGTCGCGTCGCCACGCAGGGCGCCGCCGTTCAGCGCAGCAGCCAGCAGCGGAACGTCTACGCCCAGCCCTCCAACTGCCGCTGGGTGCAGGATCAGTACGGCGGCCGCACCCACAGTTTCGAAGTCTGCCGCAGCCCCGACGGGGTCTGGCGGCCCAGCGGCCGCTCCTAAGGGCGGCCGATAAACCAAGCATCATCAGCCCCAGGGGATAGACCGATGACCTTCCGCTCCACCTTCGCCAAGACCACGGCGGCCGGGATCGCCGGCGTGATGGCCCTGACCGCAGCCGCCAGCATCCCGAGCTTCGCCGCCGCGCAGTCGGCCGGCTATTACGGCGGCGACGCCTATTACGATCCCTGCCGCCGCGACTCGACCAATCGCGGCACGGTCGGCGCCCTGGTGGGCGGCGCGCTGGGGGCGGCGATCGGCTCCAACGCCGCGGCGAGAAACGCCCGGACGGAAGGCGCCCTGCTCGGCGGCGCCCTGGGCGCTCTCGGCGGCGCTGCGGTCGGCAAGAACTCTGCGGCCTGCGCCCCGAGCCACCGGACGCAGAATTCCTACTATGGCGACCGCTACTACGGCGGCTCCTACGACAACGGCTATTACGCCGGCGGCTATCGCGACGAATACGCCTACGACCACCGCGCCCCGCGCTATCCGGTAGCCGAGCGCCCGTCGGCCGACAGCTGCACCCTGGCCGAAAGCCCGATCTACCTGCCCGACGGTCGGGTCCAGAAGCGCTTCGTCCGCGTCTGCCGCGACTCCGCCGGGAACTTCCAGGTCGTCGACTAAGGCCTGAAGTCGGACATCACCATGAAGCCGCCGGACCCGCTCCGGCGGCTTTTCATCAGGCCTTCCGCGCCCAAAGCAGGAACTCGCGGTTTCCGTCGCCGCCGGCGATCGGGCTCTCCGCCGTCGCCTGCACAGGCCAGCCGCTAGCCTCCAAGAAAGCCCTAACGCCGGCCAGCGCCTCGAGCCGGGCCGCCTCGTCCTTCACCAGCCCGCCCTTCCCCACGCGCTCAGGCCCCACCTCGAACTGCGGTTTGACGAGCGCGATCAGGTCCGCCCCGGGCGCGGCGAGCGCCAGGGCCGCAGGCAAGGCCTTGGCCAAGCCGATGAAGCTGACGTCGGTCACGATCAGGCCCGGCGGCTCGGGTACGAGCGCCGGCGAGAGATCGCGCGCGTCGACGCCTTCCAGAGAAACCACCCGCGGATCGCCGGCGAGTTTCGGATGTAGTTGCCCGCGCCCAACATCGACGGCGTAGACCCACTCCGCGCCGTCGGCCAGGCAGACCTCGGTGAAGCCGCCGGTGGACGCGCCCACGTCCAGCACGACTCGCCCCTCGACGGCCACGGGCCAGAGATCCAGCGCCGCGACAAGCTTCAGGGCGCCGCGGCCCACCCACGGATGGGCGGGCGCGGCCGAGATCGCCGCGCCCTCATCCACCAGCTCCGAGGCCTTGGCGAGCGGCCGGCCGTCTGCGGCGACGCCGCCGGCCTCTATCGCCGCGCGGGCCTTGGCGCGGCTTTCGAACAGGCCGCGCTCGACCAGCAGGACGTCGGCGCGCTTGCGGGTCAGGCCGCCTCCTCTTCGAACAGCTTCTTCAGCTCGTTCTTCAGGATCTTGCCGTTGGGGTTGCGCGGCAGGGTCTCGTTCCAGAACCGCACCTTCACCGGCACCTTGAAGGCCGCCAGGCGCTCGGCGACATGGGCGCGCAGCTCGTCCTCGGTGGCCTCGGCGCCCGGCTTGAGCGTCACCACGGCGGCCGGCTCCTCGCCCAGGGTCCGGTGCGGCACGCCGACGATGGCGGCGTCCATCACCGCCGGATGGTCGTAGAGAACGTTCTCGACCTCGACGCAGTAGATGTTCTCGCCGCCGCGGATCAGCATGTCCTTGGCCCGGTCGATAATGAAGCAGAAGCCTTCCTCGTCCATGCGGGCGAGATCGCCAGTCCGCACCCAGCCGTCGACGAAGGTCTGGGCGGTGGCCTCGGGCTTGTTCCAATAGAGCTTGCAGTTCATCGGCCCGAACGACCACAGCTCGCCCACCTGGCCGGCGGGAAGGACCGTCCTGCCGTCCGCCGCATCGCGGATCTGGATCTCAGCCACGGCTGCGGCCGGACCGCAGCTGTCGGGGCGATTGATATAGTCTTCCGCGCCGTTCGAGGTGACCGTGGCGCAGGTCTCGGTCATGCCCCAACCCTGGCCGGGCTGCGACTTCGGAAAGGTCTCGCGGATGCGGCGCACCAGCTCCGGCGCCGAAGGCGCGCCGCCATAGGCCACGCTCTCCAGCGAGGAGAGGTCGTAGTTCTTGCGCAGCGGATGCTCGATCAGCTGCCAGGCGATGGTGGGCACGCCGCCGGCCGACTGGATCTTCTCGCGCTCGATCAGCTCGAAGGCGCGGATCACGTCCCACTTGTGCATCATCACCAGCTTGGCGCCGCCGAACAGGCTGGGGTTCAGCACCGCGAAGCAGCCGGTGACGTGGAAGAACGGCACCGAGATCAGCGACGACCGTTGGGGCGCGTTGGGGTCCGGCGCGGGCGGCATCTCGCCCTTGCGCAGGAAGTTGCGGGCGCCGGCCGCGCCGGCCGTCAGGATGTTGCAGTTCACGGCCCGCTGGGTGGCGAGCGCCCCCTTCGGCTTGCCCGTGGTGCCGGAGGTGTAGAAGATGGTGGCGTCGTCCTCGGGGTCGATCTCGACCTCCGGCAGCGGCTGGTCGGGCAGCTTGGCCCAGTCGTTGGCGCCGCCCAGCACGTCCTCCAGCTTGGTCACCCACGGGTGGGCGATCTCATCGACCTCGCGGCTGACATAGACCCGCACCAGGTCCGGGCAGTTGGCGAAGTGCTCGCTGAGCCGCTGGTAGCGCTCGGCGTCCATGATCGCGACCTTGGTCCCGGAGTCGGTCAGGCCGTATTCCAGCTCCGGCCCGGTCCACCAGGCGTTCAGCGGCGTCACGATCGCGCCCAGGCTGGCGGCCGCATAGAAGGTCGCCACCCATTCGGGCAGGTTGCGCATGATGACGGCGACGCGATCGCCCTTGCCCACCCCTTGCGCCTGCAGTTCCCGGGCGAAGGTCGAGACGGCGCGATAGAAGGCCTCGAAGCTGACCCGCTCGTCCTCATAGACCAGGAAGATCTTCTCGCCGTGGGCCCGGCCGGCCTCGACGACGGCGCGCAGGGAGGGCGGCGCGTGCTTCCAGACCTTCATCTTGACGCCGCGGATGACCTTTTCCTCGATCTCCAGCGGCGTTCCCGGCTGGGTCATCAGGGCGTGGGCCTGCTGGATGGTCATGGCGGGCCAACCGGGCGGCAGCTCAGCCTCGGTCATGGGCGTTCCTCCTAAGCTTCGCGCGGCGTTACAGGCGTCCGCGTCGTCCTAGGTGAACAAGCATAACCTGGCGGCAGGCGCAAACGGCTGTTCGAGCCCACACGCCGATTTCAACGGGATATCAGGCCACCGCCTCCAGCCGCGCCAGCGCGCCCTCCAGCTTGGCCTTCGCCGTCTCGGCTTCCGCCAGCCGTTCGCGGTTCTCCTCCACCACCTCTTCAGGCGCGCGCGCGACGAAATCGGCGTTGGCGAGCTTCTTGGCCGTGCGGTCGATGTCGGAGCTCAGCGCACCGATCTCCTTGGCCAGGCGCGCGCGCTCGGCGGCTAGGTCGATGAACTCCGCCACCGGCAGGGCCAGCGTCGCGCCTTCGACCACATAGGGGATCGCGCCCTCCGGCGCCTGGGCCTCGAAGCGGACCTCCGAGACCCGCAGGGTCTGGGCGATGACCGCCGCGTTCGTCTCCAGAACCCGCTGCTGCGCGTCCGAAGCCTCGATCACCAGCAGGGCCGGCTTGGCCGAGGGCGGCACGTTCAGCTCCGCCCGCACCGAGCGCCCCTCGCTGACGGCGGCGACGATCAGTCCGATCTCGGCCTCGGCGGCGCGGTCGACCAGGCCCTCCGCCAGGTCCGGCCAGCGGGCGGAGATCAGGAGCCCCTCGCCCCGCGCGGCGCCCAGCTCGGCGGTCTTGTCCCACAGCTCCTCGGTCAGGAACGGCATGACCGGGTGCAGCAGCTTGAAGATCACGTCCAGCGCCCAGGCGGCGGTGGCCTGGGTCTCGACCTTGGCGGCCGCATCCGCGCCGTTCAGGATCGGCTTGGCGAGCTCCACATACCAGTCGCAGAAGGTGTTCCAGACGAACCGATAGAGGCCGCTAGCCGCATCGTCGAAGGCGCAGGCTTCCAGCGCGGCGGTGACCGCCCGAGCGGTCTTCGCCGTCTCGCCGACGATCCAGCGGTTCAGCACGCCCTTGACCGCCGCAGGGTCGAAGCCCTCGGCCCGGGCGCAGCCGTTCATCTGGGCGAAGCGGGTGGCGTTCCACAGCTTGGTGCCGAAGTTGCGGTAGCCCTCGATCCGCTGGCGCGACAGCTTGATATCCCGCGCCTGCCCCGACATCGCCGTCAGGGTGAAGCGCAGGGCGTCGGCGCCGTAGTCGTCCACCAGCTCCAGGGGGTCCATGACGTTCCCCTTGGACTTCGACATCTTCTTGCCCTCGGCGTCGCGGACCAGGGCGTTGATGAAGACCCGCTCGAAGGGAACGTCGTCCATGAAATGCAGGCCCAGCATCATCATCCGGGCGACCCAGAAGAAGATGATGTCGAAGCCGGTCACCAGCACGTTGGTGGGATAGAAGCGCTGCAGGTCCTGCGTCTTCTCCGGCCAGCCGAGGGTGGAGAAGGGCCAGAGGCCCGAGGAGAACCAGGTGTCGAGGACGTCGTCGTCCTGGCGCAGCGGCTCCTCGTGGCCGTAGTGCTCCAGGGCGGCGGCCTTGGCCTTCTCCTCGGTCTCCTCGACGAAGATCTTGCCGTCCGGGCCGTACCAGGCCGGGATGCGGTGCCCCCACCAGAGCTGGCGCGAGATGCACCAGGGCTCGATGTTCCGCATCCACTCGAAATAGGTCTTCTCCCAATGGCGGGGTTCGAAGACCGTGCGCCCCTCCTCCACGGCCTTGATGGCCGGCTGGGCCAGGACCTTGGCGTCCACGTACCACTGGTCCGTCAGATAGGGCTCGACCACCACGCCGGAACGGTCGCCGTGCGGGACCATGTGGCGGGTCTTCTCGATCCCGCGCAGCAGGCCCAGCGCCTCGAACGCTTCGACCACCTTCTTGCGCGCGGCGAACCGGTCCAGGCCCTGGTACTCGCGCGGGGCGGCGGCGTTGATCTTCGCATCCTCGGTGAAGATGTTGATCAGCGGCAGGTTGTGGCGCTTGCCGACCTGATGGTCGTTGAAGTCGTGGGCCGGGGTGATCTTCACCGCGCCGGAACCCTTCTCCGGGTCGGCGTAGTCGTCGGCGATGATCGGCACGGGCCGGTTCACGATCGGCAGGCGCACGGCCTTGCCGATCAGATGCTTGTAGCGCTCGTCGTCGGGATGCACGGCCACGGCCGTATCGCCCAGCATGGTCTCCGGGCGGGTGGTGGCCACGACGATCTCGCCCGAGCCGTCCTCCAGCGGATAGGCGAAATGCCAGTAGTGGCCGTCGACCTCGCGCTGCTCGACCTCGATGTCGGAAATCGCCGTCTGGAAATGGGGATCCCAATTCACCAGCCGCTTGTCGCGGTAGATCAGCCCCTGCTTGTGGAGGGCCACGAACACCTTGCGGACGGCGGCCGACAGCCCCTCGTCCAGGGTGAAGCGCTCGCGGCTCCAGTCGCAGGAGGCGCCCAGGCGCCGCAGCTGGTTGATGATCGTCCCGCCGCTCTGCGCCTTCCACTCCCAGACCTTGGCGACGAACTCCTCACGGCCCATGTCGCGGCGGCTGCGGTTGCCGGCGGCGGCGAGCTGGCGCTCCACCACCATTTGGGTGGCGATGCCGGCGTGGTCGGTGCCCGGCAGCCAGAGCGCCGCCTTGCCTCGCATCCGCTCGAAGCGGGTCAGCACGTCCTGCAGGGTGTTGTTCAGCGCATGGCCGATGTGCAGGGAGCCGGTGACGTTCGGCGGCGGGATGACGATGGAGAACGGCTCGGCGGCCGGGTCGTCGGTCGGGGCGAACGCGCCGGCGGCCTCCCACTGGGCGTAGAGGCGCGGCTCGGCGGTCTTGGGATCGAAGGTCTTTTCAAGCATGGCGATGTGGGCGGTCATTACATGCCTGCTCATTCTCGCGAAAGCGGGCAGCGGGAATTTCCGGGTTTGGGGGGCGATCAAGCCAAGATGCTCCCCCTCTGGGGGAGCTGGCGCGAAGCGCCTGAGGGGGACTTTGACTCAGCTGAACCCTCTCCGTCTCGGCGCTGACGCGCCGATCCACCTCCCCCGAAGGGGAGGATCTGGAGGATGCGGGAGCTTCGCCCCCTCAGCGTACCCGGCTGCGGGCGATGCGCTCGACCTCGGCCTGGACCGCGGTCTCGACGATGGCCGGCAAGTTGTCGTCCAGCCACTGCTTGAGCAGCGGGCGGAGCAGTTCGCGCACCACGTCCTCCAGGGTGCGTCCCTCGGCCGGCATCAGGATGCTGGAGGAGAGCTTGCCGAAGGCGGCGGCGGCCGCGGCGGCGGCGGGATCGCCCACCAGCCCCTCGCCGACGGGCGCCGGCGGCGGCTCGGGCGCCTCAAAGGCGGCCGCCGGTTCAGGTTCCGGCTCGAGTTCCGGCGCCGGCGTATAGACGTCGAGGTCTCCGACCGTCTCGACGCGCTCGGTCAGTTCCAGAACGCCGTCATCCTCCGGTTCCGGCTCGGGCTCGGGAATCGGGATATCCGCCGCGGCTTCGGCGGACGCTTCCTCCTCGGCCTCGGCCGCAGGCGCGCCCTCCCCGCCGGGCTCATCCTCGGAGATGATGCGCCGGATGGAGGCCAGGATCTCCTCCATCGTCGGTTCTTGCGAGGTCTGATCGGACATGGGCGGGGCCGTCGCTGGAGGCTTAAGAGAATCTTACGCGCCACGGTAGGCGCGACGGGCCGATGGTGCAATTTCCACCAAGCTTCGCAAGAGATGAATTCGCCTCACAGGCGAAGCTCGCACACCTCGGAGCCGGAAAATCCCGTGAAGCGGCAAACAGATAGCGCAGCTCTTCGCAATCCCTCGCCGCTGGCGCGCACCGGCGGCGCGAATCGAGGCGATTCCGAGGCCGAAGGGCTCGGCGGCGATTCGGTTGCGGCTCAGTTCGAGCCCGGCGGCGGGGTTTCCAGCGGCAGTTGCTTCGTCCGGGGCGTGGCGACGCCGTCGACGATGGCGATCGGCTCCTCCCAGGGCACCCAGCCCCAGGTCATCCGCAGGCCGTCGGCGTTGGCCTTGGGATCGTAGCGATCGACGCTGGAAACTAGGAACGGCGCTTCCAGCCGGCCCATATTGGCGAGCACCGAGGCCGCGGCGACGTACTCGTCGCGCCGGGCGGTGATCTGGGAGAGCTCGGCGGCGCGCAGCTCCTGCTCGGCGTTCAGCACGTCGAGCGTGGTGCGCAGGCCGACCTGCTGCTCCTGACGGGTGCCTTCGGCGGCGATGCGGGCGGCGCGAACCTGGGTCTCGGTGGAAACGATGTTGGCGCGGGCGGCGGTGAGCTGGTTCCAGGACTGGGTCAGGGCCTGCAGCACCGAGCGGCGCGCCGTCTCCACGCTGATCCGGTCGGCGTTGTTGCGCTCGATCGCCTGCCGGACCCGCGAATTGGTGAGGCCGCCGGTGAACAGCGGCACGCTGACCGTCGCCTGGCCGACGACTTCGCGCGCATAGCGGTCGGTGTCGAGCGGATCGAGCTCGCCGGAAAAGCCCACCGTCCCGCGCAGGTCCAGGCGCGGCATCCGCTCGGCCCGGGCGCCGGCGACCCGGGCGCGGCTGGCCTGCTGGGCGTATTCCGCGGCGCGGATCTGCGGGTTGTCGGTGTCGGCGGCGTCGAAGGCCTGGGTCACGTCGGCCGGCAACAGGGGGGCGAGCGACGGCTCGGGCTCCAGGTCGCCGGGGTTCTGCCCCACCACCTGGGCGTAGTTGGCGCGGCTGATCGCTAGCTGCGCCTGGGCCTGGGAAAGCTGGGCCTGCGCGGCGGCGAGCCGCGCCTCGGACTGGGCGACGTCGGTGCGGGTGATCTCGCCCACGTCGAAGCGGGCCTGGGATTCCTCGAGCTGGCGCTGCAGGACCCGGACATTCTCCTCGCGGATGCGCAGGGCCTCCTGGTCGCGGCGCACATCCACATAGGCCGTGATGACCAGCGCCAGCACCTGGGTTTCGATGCGCCGCAGGTTTTCGCGGCCGTTCAGGATGTCGGCCTCGGCCGCCGACAGGGCCGCGGCGACGCGCCCGCCGGTGTAGAGCGGCTGGGTCAGGGTCAAGCCCGCGCTGCCGGCGTCGGTTTCCTGCGGGCCGTAGAGCGTCGTGCCGTTGGCCTGAGGGACGCCGCCGGGAACCCGGGTCTCGCGCCACTGGGCCGTCGCCGAGGCGTTCAGCGTCGGGCGGTAGCCGGTGCGCGCCTGCACCCAGGTCTCGTCCAGCGCTCGCTGGGTGGCGCGCTGGGCCTGCAGGGTGGGGTTGGTTTCGTAGGCGAGCGCGATGGCGTCGGCCAGGGTTTCGGCGGAGGCGGGCGCTGCGGCCAGGCTGCAAACGATCCCGATGCTGCAAACGCCGGCCAGCAGACCTCCGCGAAGGCTATCGAACATGCTTATCCCCAAGCCACGACATAAATCGACCGCGCCCTATATGACCGGCGAAACGGATCGAGACCAGGGGGCGTCACCTTAAGCTTTTTTCACCCGCCGGTTTCGAGCGTGTTTCACCACGGCCGTGCGCAGCCGAGCTATGGCGAACAAATCCTTAAGATTGAGCATATGCCGCAAGGGGCAAGGCGTCGCCCCCTCTTCGCTCCCTCAGCGGAGGCGAGTCGGTGTCGCCCCCACTCCGCTCGCCCCGGGGAAGGCCGGGATCCAGATCCCGCACGGACAATATGGCTGGGGGCCCTCGGCGACCGTCGAATCCGCTTCTGTGCCCTTCCATCTGGGCCCCGGCGTTCGCCGGGGTGAGCGGGAAACAGGCGAGCCGCGAGGGTCGCCTAGAATGTGAATCCGGGCTGCGGCTCGAAGCCCGCAAGGATCGGCGACGTGGCGTCGAACAGCACCCGGCGGCCGACCCCGTCCTCGGCGCGGACGTACATCACCGCACGGCCAGCCGGGCCTTCCTGCTCGACCAGGGCCAGGCGGCCAGCGGGGGCCAGGGCGTCGATCCAGGCCTGGGGCGCGCGCGGCACGGCGCCTTCCACCACGACGATGTCGAAGGTCCCGCCCGGCAAGGCGGTCAGGTCCTCGCCGTCCACCCGGGTCACCTTCAGGCCCAGCGCCTCCAGCACCGCGCCGGCATAGGGGGCGGCGATGGCCAGGGCCCGCTCGCCCGTCTTGGCCTTCAGGGCCTGCAGCAGCTTGGAGACTTCGCGCGGGCGCAGCATGTAGCGGCCCGGCGCATATTCCACCGTCACGTCGGCATAGGCCGCATAAGCCTTGTCGGCCGGGACCAGCGTTTCCCGCGGCAGGGTGCGCATGACGTCGTGCAGGCGCACGTCGGTGACGTCGTTGATGCGGACCTGGCTCTCGACCATGTTGAGCCGGGCGGCGGCGAAATCGATGGCCATGATTCCTCGGGCGAAGGCGTTGGCGTGACTGCGGGGCGCTTATAGGTCCGCGGCCGCAGGCAACGCAATCCAGGCCATTAAGAGACATTGCCGCGGGCGGGCGGTTCTGTTAGCCATCCGCCTCCCTGGCGCGGCGCGCCGGCGGCGGCCTGGTGGCGGAGTGGTTACGCAGCGGACTGCAAATCCGTGCACCCCGGTTCGATTCCGGGCCAGGCCTCCAAACACTCCCGATACGAGCCCCCCGCACAAACCCACGCTTGTTAAGCTTTTGTGGCGCCGGCGACACGGCGATCTACAGACGTGATCGCGCCTCCCCGCAACCATTGATGCGCCCTCCCCCGGGGCGTACCACCGGCGCGCTAATCAAGCCTCCGCGCCTCCCCATCTCGCGCGGCGGGGATAATCCAGAGGGAGTTCCTATGCGTACCCAACACCTGCTTCGCAGCACGGCGTCGCTCGCCGTGCTGACGGCCATGGCCTGCGCGAGCGCCGCGCACGCCCAGGACGAGTCCCGCTACATCGAGGAGATCGTCGTCACCGCCCAGAAGCGCGAGCAGAGCCTGCAGGACGTGCCGATCGTGGTGACGGCCGTCAGCGGCCAGCTGCTGCAGGACACCGGCGTGCGGGACATCAAGGACCTCACCGTCCTGACCCCCGGCCTGCTGGTCACCTCCACCTCGAACGAATCGGTCACGACCGCGCGGGTGCGCGGCGTCGGCACGGTCGGCGACAACCCTGGCCTCGAATCCTCCGTCGGCGTGGTGATCGACGGCGTCTACCGCCCCCGCAACGGCGTCGGCTTCGGCGACCTGGGCGAGATGGAGCGGATCGAAGTGCTGAAGGGCCCGCAAGGCACCCTGTTCGGCAAGAACACCTCGGCCGGCGTCATCAACATCATCACCCAGGCCCCCAGCCTGACCTTCGGCGCGACCTCGGAGGCCACCGTCGGCAACTATGGCGCGGTCGGGTTCTCGCAGTCGGTGACGGGTCCGATCACCGACAACCTCGCCGGCCGCATCTACGCGGCGGTGCGCAAGCGCGACGGCTTCCAGGACGTGGAGACCGGCGGCGTCACCGCCACCCGCGGCGAACGTGAGGACAACAACCAGGACTACTACACCATCCGCGGCCAGCTGCTGTGGGCGCCGACCGCCGGCTTCGACGTCCGGGTGATCGGCGACTACACCGAGCGCGACGAGTACTGCTGCGCCGCGGTGCAGCTGGTGAACGGCCCGTTCTCGGGCATCGTCCGCGCGCTCTCGCCGGGAGCCGGCGTCATCGGCACGCCCGATCCGGATAGCCGCCGCACCTTCTCCAACCGCGGCACCGAACAATATGTCGAGGACAAGGGCCTGTCGGTCGAAGCCAACTGGGACACCCCCTGGCTCGGCGGCACCACCCTGACCTCGGTCACCGCCGCGCGGAACTGGCGCACGGTGAACGGCCAGGACTCCGACTTCACCAGCGCCGACATCCTCTATCGCGACGCCGACGGCTCGTTCATGCGCGAGTTCGAGCAGTTCAGCCAGGAACTGCGCCTGGCCGGCGAGACCGAGCGGCTGTCGTGGCTCGTCGGCGCCTTCTACGCCCGCGAGCTGCTGCGCAGCCGCGACACGCTGAACATCGGCACACAGATGCAGCCGTACCTCACCGCCCTGTTCGGCGCGCTGGGCGTCAACGGCGTGGTCCCGGCCTACGTCCCTGGCCCCGGCCAGAGCGACTTCCACAAGCAGACCTCGGACACCTGGGCGCTGTTCACCAACAACAGCCTGCGCATCACCGACAAGCTCGAGCTGACCGTCGGCCTGCGCTACACTTCCGAGGAGAAGGACCTCGCCACCGCCTACCGGAACCTGACCGGCGGGATCGGCGGCGCCGGCCCCAACCCCTGCTCGCCCGCGGCCCTGGGCGCGGTGCTGGCCAATCCGGCGGTGATCGCAGGCGGCGGCGCCAACTCCACCGCCTTCCGCCTCTATGCGGGCTATGTCTGCGCGGCCGGCGGCGACCGGGCGTTCAACAGCCTCTACAACACCCAGTCGCGCAGCGAGGAGGAGTTCAGCGGCACCGCCAAGATCTCCTACCGCTTCGACAACGGGATCATGGCCTACGCCTCCTACGCGCGGGGCTACAAGGCCGGCGGCTTCAACCTCGACCGGTCCCGGATCACCTTCGGCCAACCGAACCTCGACACCAGCTTCCCGGCCGAGTTCGTCAACAGCTACGAGCTGGGCGTGAAGTCCCGCCTGTTCGACCGCTCGCTGATCCTGAACGCCACCGCGTTCCATCAGGAGTACGAGAACTTCCAGCTCAACACCTTCACGGGCGTCGCCTTCGTCGTCCTGTCGGTGCCGGAAGTGAAGTCGACCGGCGTCGACGCCGACTTCATCTGGTTCTCGCCCATCGAGGGCTTCCGGATGCAGGGCGGCGTGACCTACGCCATCACCGAGTACGGCTCGGATCGTCCGGACCTCCCGGCCTTCGACCTGCCGGGCTCGGCCCGCACGCCGGCCGGCGGCGGCTCCTGGCGCCTGCCGGGTTCGCGCATGAGCTTCGCGCCCATGTGGTCGGCCTCGCTGTCGGGCACCTATGAGCGGGACATCGGCGAGAACATGCTGTTCCGCGCTAACGCCGGGGCCAAGTACACCTCGGCCTATAACACCGGCTCGGACCTCGCGCCGCAGAAGCGCCAGGGCGACCTGACCCTGTTCAACGCCCGGATCGGCCTCGGCGACGCGGACGAGCGCTGGATGTTCGAGCTGTGGGGCAACAACCTGACCGACGAGACCTACCTGCAGGTCGCGTTCGACGGCACCTTCCAGCCGAACCAGGTGAACGCCTTCCTCGGCGCCCCGCGCACCTTCGGCGCCACCCTGCGCTTCAAGTACTAAGGACCTCGGCGGTCACCCGCCGGATGTCGAAGCGGCCCGGAGCGATCCGGGCCGCTTTTGTTTTTGGGGCTGGCAGAAATCGGGGGGTCTTTGACATGGCCCCCGCCGCCGCACGATCCGATACTGCGTTGCGGGGGCCATGGAGCCCAAAAGATGCGCGACAAGAATTCCGCGATCCCCGACATCGTCGATCGAGCCGCCTTCCAGAGCGCAGTCGACGCCCTGCGCCTTCGCGAAAAGGCCCACACCAGGGAGGGCGACGCGATCGCCGCCGCCCGCCGGCGCCTTCCGATGGTCCAGGTCGATGGTTCCACGCCCCTGATCGGGTCTGGCGGCGCCGCCACCCTGCTCGACGCGTTCGAGGGCCGCAGCCTGCTGATCGCCTACTATTTCATGTGGTACCAGGGCCGGCCGGCGGCGCAGCAATGCGAGGGATGCACGTTCTTCACCGCGCAGGTTCGCGAGCTTTCCACTCTGCATGCCAAGGACGTCACCTATGCGACGTTCTGCCAGGGCCCGTACGAGGAAAGCGCCCGGTATCGCGACTTCATGGGGTGGGAGCTGCCCTGGTACGCCGTCCCGGACACCTCCCTTGAGGCTCTCCTGGCGGGGCGGCCGGCGCGCACGATGTACCTCATCTGCTATCTGCGACGGGGATCGGACGTCTTCGAAACCTATTGGACGACGCGCCGCGGCGTCGAAGCCATGGACAACAACTACCGGCTTCTCGACCTGACCCTCTACGGCCGCCAGCAGGACTGGGAGGACTCGCCGCCCGGATGGCCGCAGGTTCCGGAAGGAATGACCACCGATGGACGCCCTACCGCTCAGTGGCCTCGTTTGAAGGCCGGGTGCTCGGACGATCTCGGCGGCGCCGGGCGGTAGGAGACCTCGGGGGTCTCGGGCCTGCCGACAGCTCCCCGGAGAGGGGCATCCGGATTCTAGGTCTTTCGAGTGGCGGGCGGCGCCGGCGTATCGAAGGTGCTCATCGTATCGGCAGGCCCCAAGACGGATCGGACCCTTGGCGCCGAAACACAGAATCTACGCGACCAGCTTCGCCGGCGTCTATCCGCACTAGTCGCCAAGGCCGAGCGGAAGGGGCGCACCAAGGCCGAGGTCGACGAGATCGTTCGCGGGCTCACGGGCTTCAGCGACGAGGCGTTCGCCGCCCAGCTTGAAGGAGTCGGTCTTCGTGACCTTCTTTGCCGAGGCGCCGAGGGAAAGGCGATGGAGAAAATCCTGCGAGGCTAGAGGGGGCTTCGCCAAGGCTGGTCCGCGACCAGGCGGGCCTATCCAGCCTGCCCTGCCCCGGCCTCCCGCTCGATCCGCACGGGGATGCTCTTGACCGCCGGGGTCTTGCTCTCGCGGGCGTGGTGCCAGATCGGCGCCAGGACGTTGCACTCCGGATAGTCGGCGCCGAGGCAGCCCTCGGGAATGTCGTAGGCGGTGACACGCAGGCCCGGCTGGGTGCGCGCGAGACCGTCGTTGCTGACGGTGCTCAAGCCCACCACGTCCCCTTCCGCCAGGCCGAGCCTGGCCATGTCCCGCCGATTCATCAGCACCACGTCGCGGGTGCCGAGCACGCCACGGAACCGGTCGTCGTAGCCATAGACCGTGGTGTTGAACTGGTCGTTCGACCTTAGGGTCATCAGCCGGAACACCTCGGCCCCGTCCTCGAACCCCGTGGCCGACAGGGCCGGCGGGAGCAGGAAGTTCGCCTTGCCACCCGGCGCTTCGCCGAAGTCCCGCTCGCGCGCCTTGTTCCCACGGTGAAAGCCGCCCGGCTTGCGGAAGCGGGCCTCGAAATTCCGGAACCACTGCGGATAGGTCGCCTCGATGGCGTCGCGGACGCGGCTGTAGTCCGCCACCCATCCGGTCCAATCGACCCGCGGATTAGGCGGCAGCAAGGCCTGGGCGATCCCGGCGACGATGGCGGGTTCGGACTTCAGGTTCGGGCTGGCCGGCGGCCGCTCGCCGTCGGAGGCGTGGATGCAGCTGGTGGAATCCTCCATGGAGACGGTCTGGGGGCCTGAGGCCTGCAGGTCGCGCTCGATCCGGCTGAGGCACGGCAGCAGATAGGCGCGCTTGCCTTTCACAAGGTGGCTGCGGTTGAGCTTGGTGGCGACCTGCACCGTCAGCTCCAGCCCGCGCCAGGCCGCCTCCACCCGCGGCCCGTCGGGCGCGGCGCGCAGGAAGTTGCCGCCCAGCCCGATAAAGGCGCGCACCTTGCCGTTCAGCACGCCTTCGCAGACATCGACCGTGCTCATCCCCTCCTCGCGGGGCGGCTCGAATCCGTAGAGCTCCTTCAGCCGATCGAGCGGCGCCAGTTCCGGCTTCTCGGTGATCCCCACCGTCCGCTGCCCCTGGACGTTGGAATGGCCTCGGACCGGACAAAGGCCCGCCCCAGGCCGCCCGACATTGCCCTTCAGCAGCATCAGGTTGCAGACCATGTTGACGTTGGAGACCCCGAACCGGTGCTGGGTCAGGCCCATGCCGTAGATCCCGATGGCGGCCTTGCTTTCGGCATAGGTCTCCGCCGCCATGGCCAGGTGCGCCTGGGTGAGGCCCGACTCCCGCTCGATCTCCGACCACGAGGTCCCACGGCAGAAGGCGGCGAATTCCGGAAAGCCGCGGGTGTGCTCGGCGATGAAGTCGATATCCAGCACCGGCGGGTCGCCGCACGCCCTGGCCTTGTCGTCGGCCTCGATCAGCCATTTGCAGAGGCCGGTGATCGCCGCGATGTCCCCGCCGGCCTTGACCTGGTGGTACTGGGTGGCGATCCGCGTCTCCCGCTGGCTCAGCATCTGGAACGGCGCCTGGGGATTGACGAAGCTCTCCAGCCCCCGCTCGCGCAAGGGGTTGAAGACGATGATCGGCACGTTGCGCCGCGCCGCCTGCTGCAGCTGATGCAGCATCCTGGGGCTATTGGAGCCGACGTTCTGACCGAAGAACAGGATGCAGTCGGTCTTCTCGAAGTCCTCCAGCGTGACCGTGCCGACCGGCGCCCCGATGGACTGCTTCAGGCCCACGGAGGTCGACTCATGGCACATGTTGGAGCTGTCGGGCAGGTTCTGGCTGCCGTACATGCGCGCCAGCAGGGCGTACATGTAGGAGGTCTCCAGCGAGGCCCGCCCCGAGCAGTAGAAGACCGCCGACATCGGATCGACCCCGCGCAAGGCCTCGGCGATCCCGCGGAACGCCTCGTCCCAGTCGCAGGGAACGTAGTGGTCGCTGGCCGCATCGTAGCGCATCGGGTCGGTCAGGCGGCCGCTCTGCTCCAGATCGTAGTCGCTCCAGTCCAGAAGCTCCGAAAGCGTGTGCCTGGCGAAGAAGTCCGGCGTCGCCCGCCGGGGCGTCAGGTCCCAGATGGTCGCCTTGGCGCCGTTCTCACAGAACTCGGCCGGATGCGGCTCGGCGGGCTTGGCCCAGGCGCAGCTGACGCACATGAAACCCCGCGGCTTGTTCTGCCGGGCGAGTTGGTCGAGAGGCGCGTCGCCTGAGCGCCGCATGACCTTGGCCATGCCCTGGAGCGAACCCCAGCCTCCGGCGGGGCCCTTGTAGCGTCCGATTTTCACCCTGCCGACGGTGCGCGGCCTGGAACGGCTCATGACCCCTCCGCGTAGAACTTGAGCGTGAGGGTCTAACGGGCGGCGGCCCGCAAGGTTCGGGTGAGCGGAAGATGATGCAGATCGAAGCCGGCCGCGAGCCGCAGTCGACCGGAGCCGGAGCCGCAGCCGTGGCGGCCCTGCGGGTGCGCAAGGGCCGCGCGGCCCTGGACCGGCGGGCGGTGCCGCAGGAGGCCGCAGTGGCGCTGGTCCACGACGCCTCGACCACGGCGGTGATGATGGCCACGCCCGCCGACCTGGAGGATTTCGCCATAGGCTTCAGCCTGACTGAAGGCGTGATCGAGAGCCTGGACGACATCCTCGATCTCGATGTGGTCGAGCGCGCCGACGGCTGGGAGGCGCGCATCTGGCTCGCCGCCCGGCGCTCGGCCGCCCTGACGGCGCGACGCCGGCGGTTGGCCGGGCCGACGGGCTGCGGGCTCTGCGGGGTGGAAAGCCTGGCCGAAGCCGCCCGCGCGGCCCGGCCGGCGCCTCCCGGCGGCGAGGCCTCGGCCGCCGACGTCCAGGCGGCCTTGAGCGACTTGACGGCGGCCCAGGCGCTCGGCGCGGTCACCCGCGCCGTCCACGCGGCCGGCTGGTGGTCGCCGGGCGAGGGCTATGTCTGCCTGCGGGAGGACGTGGGCCGCCACAACGCCCTGGACAAGCTGGCCGGCGCGCTGGCGCGGCGCGAGGCTGCGCGGCCCGAGGGCCTGCTGGTCCTCACCAGCCGGGTCTCGGTGGAGATGGTGCAGAAGGCTGCGGCCATGGGCGCCCCGATCCTGGTGGCGATCTCGGCCCCCACCTCCCTGGCCGTGCGGACCGCCGAGGCGGCGGGCGTCACGCTCGTCGCCGTGGCCCGCGACGACGGCTTCGAGGTGTTCTCCCACCCTGACCGCATCGTGGGACTTTAATCCCCCGGGACCAGAACCGCCGCGCCGGCGAAGGCGCCGCGGCGCAGATCGTCCAACGCCAGATTGGCCTCCTCCAGCCGATAGGTCGTGACGCTCGGCCGCACGCCGGCCCGCGCGGCCAGGGGCAGGTAGGCGCGGGCGTCGTCGCGGGTGAGGTTGGCCACCGACACCAGCCGCCGCTCCTCCCACAGGATGGAATAGGGAAAGGCCGGGATGTCGCTCATATGGATGCCGCCGCAGACCACCGCGCCGCCCTTGCGCACCGCCCGCAGCGCGGCGGGGACCAGATCGCCGACCGGCGCGAAGATGATGGCGGCGTCCAGCGGCTCGGGCGGCGCTTCGTGCGAACCGCCAGCCCAGCGGCAGCCGAGCTCGCGAGCCAGCGCCTGGGCGGGCTCGTCGTCCTTGCGGGTGAAGGCGTAGACCTCCTGCCCCGCCCAGCCCGCGAGCTGGGCCAGCAGGTGCGCGGCCGCGCCGAAACCATAAAGGCCGAGCCTGCGGACCGGCCGCCCCTCCTCCGCCTTACGCCAGCAGCGATAGCCGATCAGGCCCGCGCAGAGCAGCGGCGCGGCCTCGACATCCGACAGCCCTTCGGGGATGGGGAAGCAGAAGTCGGCGCGCGCCAGGATGACGTCGGCATAGCCGCCGTCGCGCGTCCAGCCGGTGAAGCCCGGCGCGTCGCAGAGGTTCTCCTGGCCTTCCAGGCAATAGCGGCAACGGCCGCAGGTCTCGCCCAGCCAGGGGACCCCTAGCCGGTCGCCAGGCGAGAGCCCCTCGACGCCGGGGCCGACCGCATCGACCACGCCCACCACCTCATGGCCAGGCGCGACAGGTGCGCGCCGCTGGGGCAGGTCGCCGTCCACCACGTGCAGATCGGTGCGGCAGACCCCGCAGGCGCAGACCCTCAGCCGCACCTCGCCCGGGCCGGGCTCCGGATCGGGGCGATGGTCGGGGCGCAAGGGCGCGCCCGGCGCGTCGAGCACCATGGCGAACATGGCGGCGGCTCCTGGGGACGTCGCCTTCGATCCTGGCCCCGTCCGCCGGCCGGGATCAATACATGGTCACGCCCACGGCGGCGGCGCCCGGCCGCCGGGTGTCGGCCGCGCCGTAGAACAGCCCGTCCTCGCCCAGCACGATGGACTGGGTGCTGCCGATGATCTGCGAGCGCTCCACCCGGTGCCCCTTGGCCTCCAGGGCCGGGACCAGGTCCTGAGGGACGGCGGTCTCGATCTGCATGGGGGCGTTGGGCCCCGACTGCGAGAACCTGGGCCGCTGCACCGCCTCGGCGACGTTCAGGCCGTAATCGATCACGTTCACCAGCACATGGACCATGGTCGACAGGATCGTCCCGCCGCCTGGCGTGCCGGTCACCAGCCAGGGCTTGCCGTCCTTGAAGACGATCACCGGCGAGATG
Source organism: Phenylobacterium sp. (assembly GCF_046290725.1). GTDB lineage: Bacteria > Pseudomonadota > Alphaproteobacteria > Caulobacterales > Caulobacteraceae > Phenylobacterium. The sequence continues at coordinate 534,318 of NZ_JBKBUH010000002.1, read as the reverse complement.
GTCGACTGCGCCCGCTTGCCGGGTTCGGGCTTGTTGCCCAGGCTCTGGCCGCGCCCGCCCCAGTCGAAATTCCCCATCGAATTGTTGAGCAGGAAGCCCGTTCCCGGCGCGACCACGTGCGCGCCGAACGAAGCGCTGAGCGTATAGGTGTTGGAGACGACGTTGCCGTCCTTGTCGGCCACCGAATAGTGGGTGGTGTCGGGGCTTTCGTAGTCGTGCGGGTCGAGCGGCGGCAGGGCGGCGTCCAGCGTCCGGTCCATGGAGATCAGCTTGGCGCGCTCGGCGGCGAAGGCTTTGGACGCCAGGCCTGCGGCCGGCGTGCGCCATTGCGGCCCGCCGCCGGAATAGCGCCGGTCGAAGCTGGCGATCTTCAGGGCTTCGGCGATCAGGTGCATGCTCTGCGCCCCGCCCCAGGGATAGTCGGCCATGGGGAAGTGCTCGAGGATGTTCATCGCCTCGGCGACGCTGGAGGCGGCCGAGGTCGGCGGCATGTAGGCGATGCTGTAGCCGCGATAGGTGGACCAGATCGGCTCCAGCACATTGGCCTGGTATCCGGCCAGGTCCTCCAGCGACATGATCCCGCCGCCGGCCCGAACGCCGGCGACGACGCGCTCGGCCACCGGGCCGCGATAGAAGCCGTCGGCCCCGCGCCGCTGGATGTGCTTCAGCGTCCAGACCAGGTCGGGGTTCTTGAAGATCTCCCCGGGCCGGTAGGGCGAGCCGTCGGCCTTGAAATAGATCCGCCGCGCCTCCGCGTCGCGGCTCAGGACCTCCCGCCGCTCGGCCAGGGACTGCGCCTCGTCGTCGGTCATGACCATGCCCTTGGCGGCCAGGTCTATGGTGGGCTGGACGAGCTTGGCCCAAGGCAGCTTGCCGAAACGCCGGTGCGCCTCATAGAGGCCGGCCACCGTGCCGGGAACCGTCACGCCTCTGAACGACAGGCTGGCGTCCGGGCCACCGCCGCCGGAGGGGGGCAGCAGGTCGGGCGTGGTGGCGAGCGGCGCCTGGCCGTAATATTCGATTGCGGTCGTGGTCCGGCTCTTGGCGTCGTAGATCAGCATGTAGCCGCCGCCGCCGATATTGCCGGCCCGCGGCAAGGTCATGGTCTCGGCGAAGCCGACCGCCACGGCTGCGTCCACCGCATTGCCGCCCTGGCGCAGGATCTGGGCGCCGATCTCCGCGGCGAGCTTGCTCTGCGCAGTGACCATGCCGCCGCGGCCGATGGTCGGATGGTGGATCGAACCATAGCCGACCACGTCCCCGCCGCCGCCCAGCCGGGCGCCCGGCGCCTGGGCCAGGGCCGGCGCCTGCAGCCCCAGGGCGAGGACGCCGACGAGGAGGAGGCGCGACAGGCGCCCAAATGCGGTGCCGAACATCATGAACTCCGAAATCTCGAACCGGACCGCGAAATGGCTGCGGCGAAGCCTGATTGCCATGCGCCGACGGCGGCGCCCAGACCGCGGGTCAGTCGAGGCGCGCGGCCGGGGCCGGCGCCGCGCCTCTGCGCAACAGGCGCCTGGCTTCGTCGCGCAAGGGATGGCGCAAGACTTCGACCAGCACCGTCCAGGCGGCGACGCCGGCCAGAATCGCCAGCGCCACCTGGGCCGGCGGGACGGCCGGCGACCAGCCGTGGGCAAGCATCAGGCTAAGCGCCGGTCCCACGGCCGCCAGGGTCAGCAGCCCGCTGCGCAGATAGATCGCCAGGAAGTCGGCGGTGCGGGTCTCCGTCATCCGGCTGAGGTGCGGCCGATAGAGGATGAGCGAGAAGATCGCCTCGCCGATCCGGCTGGCCGCCGCGACGGTGAGGTTCACCAGGCAACCGAGGGTGAAGAGCACGAGGCCGAATCCTGTGCGCACCACCTCCAGCCGCGCCTGGCGGCCCGTCTCGCGGCTGACCACGAAGATCTCCCAGGTCTGGGTGATGGAGACCAGCACGATGGCGGCGAGCGCCATCATCGAAAGCGGCGCGGCGGCGGCGACCCACCGCTCGCCATAGACGATCTGGATCAGCGGCCCCGCCAGCACCGCAAGCCCCGCGAAGGCCGGCCAAAGCAGCGCCGTCAGCAGGTCCACGGTGCGGATATAGGCCTCGCGCAGGGACTGCCCCTCCTGCTTGCGCCGGGAAAAATCGACCAGCAGGACGCGGCCGATCACCATGTGGATGTTTTCCCACAGGAGGTTGTTCAGGGTCGAGGCGCGCCCATAGAGCCCGAGCGCCGCCAGGCCGAGGGTCTGGCCCAGGATCAGTTCGGTCAGCCGGCCCGCCGCGGCGTTGACGCCGGAGATGGCCAGCATGTGGGTCGCGAACTGCAGGATCCGTCGCCACTCCGCCAGCCGCAGCCGGAAGCTGACGAACTGGCGGCCCACGAGGTTCATGGCCGTCAGGCTGACCATCGCGCCTGCAAGCGAGCCGTAGGCCATGCTGAGATAGCTGTAGCCCGCGAAGGCCAGCGCCACGGTCAGCACGGTGGAGGTCAGGTGCCGCACCATGCCCACGGCCGCGATGGTGCGAAACCGCCCTTCCCGCTCCAGCCGGGCCGCGGGCAGGAACTCCAGCGCCCCGATCAGCGGCAGGAGGGTGAGGATCAGCAGCACGTCGCGCACGCCCGGCTCGCGCAGCAGAGCCGCGCCCGCCACGGCCAGGCCGAGGATCGCCGCCGACAGCGCCGCAGCCACGCCGGCGTTGACGGTGAAGACCGTCGCGGCGGTCGCCTCGGACAGGTCCGGCTCCCGCACCACGAAGGAACGCAAGCCGGTGGCCTGGACGATCCCCAACAGGCCCACCACCGCCATGGCGATGGCGTAGACGCCCATTTCGTAAGGCGTGAGCAGGCGCGCCAGAATCACCGAGCCGGCGAACTGCAGAACGAAGAAGCTGCCCTGGGCGATGCTCATCCAGGCCAGGGCTCTGCGCGTGGCCACCACGGTCTCCGTCGGGTCGTTCGGCTCTGCCTGCTAGCCCTCGTTTGCCAGCAACCGCAGCGGCGGTCGAGCCGCAACCCCTTCCGAATCGCGGCGATCTGCATAGATCGCGCGGGAGGAGCCGCCATGATCCAGACCACGCGCATCCGCCTGCGAAGCCGCGAGCCGATCCGAAAAGGGGGCCGCTATGTGCTTTACTGGATGCAGCAGTCGCAGAGGACGCGGTTCAACCCGTCCCTGGAGCTGGCGATCTCCGAGGCCAATGCGCTCGGCCTGCCGGTGCTTGCGGCCTTCGGCCTGACGGACGGCTTTCCGGAGGCGAACGCACGCCACTACCATTTCATGCTCCAGGGCCTTGTGCAGGCGGCGCGAAATCTTGCGCAACGCGGCGTGGGATTCGCCGTCCGACGGGGCTCTCCCGAAGCCGTGGCGCTGGAGCTGTCGCAGGACGCGGCCCTGGTGGTCTGCGACCGCGGCTATCTGCGGATCCAGCGCGCCTGGCGCAAAACCCTCGCCCAGGCGATCGGCTGCCGCCTGCTGCAGGTCGAGGGCGACGTGGTGGTCCCGGTGGAGACCGCTTCGCCCAAGCACGAATACGCCGCGCGCACCTTGCGCCCCAAGCTGCATCGCCTGTGGGAGGACTATGTCCAGCCGCTCGAGCCCATCGCGCCCGAACGCCGCGCCGGCGAAGATCTCCCGCGCGGGGACGTGGACCTGGACGATCTGGACGCCGCGCTCGCCGCGCTCGATGTCGACCGGTCGGTTCGCCCGGTCCGCCGGTTCCGGGGCGGAGAAGACGAGGCTCAGCGGCGTCTCGACGCCTTCCTCGCCGATGGCCTGACCCGCTACGCCGAGGATCGAGGGCGGCCGGAGGCGCACGCCGCGTCGCAGCTGAGTCCCTACCTGCACTTCGGCCAGATCTCGCCGGTCGACATCGCGCTGCGGGTCAGGGCGGCGGCAGCCGCAGGAAGCGCCGACAGGGCGGCCTACCTGGAGGAGCTGATCGTGAGGCGCGAACTGGCCATGAACCACGCGCTCTACGAACCCCAGTACGACCGTTACGACTGCCTTCCCGAGTGGGCGCGGGCGACCCTGGCCGCTCAAGGCGACGCGCCGCGGCCGCATCTCTACGACCTGGAGACGCTGGAGGCGGGCCGCACGCACGACCGCTACTGGAACGCCGCTCAGCTTGAGATGCGGGCCACCGGCTATATGCACAACCGCCTGCGCATGTACTGGGGCAAGAAGATCCTGGAATGGTCGCCGAGCCCGGAGGAGGCCTGGCGGCGGATCCTCCATCTCAACAACCGGTACTTCCTCGACGGGCGCGACCCGAATTCCTACGCCAATGTCGGCTGGATCTTCGGCCTGCACGACCGGCCCTGGGGGCCGCGGCCGGTGTTCGGCACGGTGCGGTCGATGGGGGCCAACAGCCTGAAGAGCTTCGACGCTGAAGCCTATGTCGCCGAGGTCGAGAGGCTGGCTGCGGCCGAGGGGTGAAGCTCGCGCAACAGCGCCCGCACCGGCGCGGCGTCGGCGTTGGCGAGCTTCAGCGGCGGGGCGATGAGCTCGTAGAGGCCCTCCGGTATCCCGTCCAGAACCAGCCCTTCCAGGATCGCCATGCGGTGGCGGCGCACGGCCTTGTGGCTGACCAGGTCCTTGGCGGTCTCAGGATCGAGCGAGGGCGAGTCCAGGCCGATGAGCACGACGCCCCGCGCGCCCAGCTCGTCGATCAGCTCCGGCGAGGGTGTGGCGAAATCCGATCGCCAGGCCTCGTGGGGGAAGCGCTCATAGGTGCGCAGGAGGACGCGGCGCACGCCGTCGGCCAGGCGGCCTTCGATCTCGGCCCAGGCGATCCGCTCGGCCGCAGGCCGCACCTCGATCAGCTGCGCCGGCCCGAGATAGGGCGACAGCGGCGCCGAACCGATCGGCTCGCCGGCCGGATCGTAATGAAGCGGCGCGTCGGCATGCGCCCCGCTGTGGGTGGAGAGCACGATGCGGCTGACATTGACCGGGCAGGCCTCGTCCAGATGCCAGGTGCGCGCCTCCTCGTAGGGGGTGTCCCCCGGCCAGACCGGCAGGCCGGGCCGCAGGGGCTGGCTGATGTCCCAGATCCGGCGGCCGAGTTCGTCGCGCTCGCTCATAGGTCAGTCCGCACCTTGTAGAGCTCTGGAAAGAACGAGCCCTGCAGCGCCCGCGCCAGATAGGCCGCGCCCGAACTGCCGCCGGTGCCCGCCTTGAAGCCGATGATCCGCTCGACGGTCTTCAGATGGGCGAAGCGCCATTGCTGGAACCGGAACTCCAGATCCACCAGCTTCTCGGCCAGTTCGTAGAGGTCCCAGTGGCGTTCGGGGTCGCGATAGACCTCCAGCCAGGCGGCCTCCACCGCCGGATGCTCGGCCCGCCTGACGCGCCAGTCGCGCTCGACCGCATCTGCCGGCAGGGCGAAGCCGCGGCGAGCCAGCAGGCGGACGCATTCGTCGTAGAGGCTGGGCTCGGCCAGGGCCTCGGCGAGGCCGGCGTGAAAGGGCGTCCCCTCATGCACGCGCAGCATGGCCGCGTCCTTGGCCCCGAGGAGGAACTCCAACGCCCGGTACTGATGCGACTGGAACCCCGAGCTCTGCCCCAGATGCGGCCGGAAGGCGTGGTAATCCGAAGGGGTCATGGTGCCCAGCACGTCCCACGACTGGATGAGCTGGCCCTGGATGCGGCTGACCCTCGCAATGGCCTTGAAGGCCGGTCCCAGATCATCTTCGGCGATCCAGGCGCGGGCGGCGCGCAGCTCGTGCAGCGACAGCTTCAGCCACAGCTCGGAGGCCTGGTGGATGACGATGAACAAGAGCTCGTCATGCTCGCCCGACAACGGCTTCTGGGCGGAAAGCAGAACGCCCAGGCCCAGATAGTCGCCATAGCTCATGTCCGGCGGCGTATGCAGCTTCTCGCTCATGTTACGGCGGCCACCTCGTTGAAGCGCGGTTCGCGCCACTCCTCACGAACCATCACCGCGGCCAGATGCTCGACCGCGTCCCAGACGTCCACATAGCGCACGTAAAGCGGCGCGAAACCGAATCTAAGCACGTCGGGAGCGCGGAAATCGCCGATGACACCGCGGGCAATCAGCGCCTGGACGATGGCGTAGCCATTTGGGTGCGTGAGCGAAACCTGGCTCCCACGCTGCGCCGAAGCCCGCGGACAGGCCAGGCCGAACGGCAGGCGCCGCCGCTCCATCAGCTCGAGGAAAAGATCTCCGAGTTTCATGGACTTGGCGCGAAGATCGCAGAGATCCACTCCGGAAAACGCCTCCAGCGCCGCCTCCAAGGCGGTGAGGCCGAGCACCGACGGCGTGCCGCAAAGCGTGCGCAGGACCCCCGGCGCCGGCCGGTAGTCGTCGGAGAAGGCGAAGGGCGCGGCATGGCCCATCCAGCCCGAAAGCGGCGTCTGAAATTCCGCTTGCAAGCGCCTGCTTACAAACAGAAAAGCTGGCGCGCCCGGCCCGCCGTTCAGATACTTGTACCCGCACCCCACCGCCAGATCGGCGCCGCACCCCGCCAGATTCACCTCCAAAGCCCCGGCCGAGTGGCTGAGGTCCCAGAGCGTCAAGGCGCCGGCCGCGTGGGCCTTCGCCGTCAGGGCGGCCATGTCGTGGACGGCGCCGGACTTGTAGTGGACGTGGGTGAGCAGCAGGAGAGCGACGTCCTCGTCAAGGGCGGAGGGCAGGTCGGCGGGCGCGACCACCCGCAGCTCCACGTCCGGCAGGAAGTCGCGCAAGCCCTGGAGGATATAGAGGTCGGTGGGGAAGTTGCCTGGCTCGGTGACGATGACGCGGCGGCCGGGACGCAGCTTCAGGGCGCCGGCCGCCAGCTTGAAGAGATTGACCGAGGTGGAGTCGGCGGCGATCACCTCGTCGGCCCCGGCGCCGATCAGCGGGGCGATCTTCGCGCCCACGCGGGCCGGCAGGTCGATCCAGCCGGCGGTGTTCCAGCTCTTGATGAGGTCGCGCCCCCATTCGACGGTCACGGCGGCGTCGAGCCTGGCCTTCACCGCCCGCGGCAGGGCGCCCAGGGAATTGCCGTCGAGATAGATCACGCCTTCCGGGAGGTCGAACAGGGCGCGGCGGTCCGCAAGGGGATCGGCGCGGTCCAGCGCCTCGCAGGCCTCGCGGCTGAGGGTCATCGGCGACCTTCGTAGGCGTAGTTGGGCTGGTCTATGGCGATACGCTCCAGCGCCGTCGCCTTCAGGGCCGCCAGAAGGCCGGGCGTCGCGGCGTCCATGCGGCCGTCGCGCAGGGCTTCGCACAGTTCGGCGTTCAGGGCCTCGAAGCCGCCGTCATGGCCCAGAAGTTCGGCGAAGCGCGCGCGGGCCGCAGCCTCGGCGGCAGGCCCATGGACCAGCTCACGCCCGACCACGCCCAACACGTTCACCGCCACGCGGGCCAGGAAAGCGTTGCGGGGGTCGAGCGAGGGCCGGACGCTGTCGATCCAGCCGGCGACGGCCTCGGCCAGTTCCTCGGTGCGCGGATGGGTGATCACAGGCCAGCCTCCATCAGGGCGATCAGGTCGATCTCGGTTTCCGAAACGCGCCGGCCGATCATCGGCCGCTCCACGGAGGTCTCGGCGCCGGACGCATAGCTTGTGTACATCATCAGGCACATCACGCCCCATTTCAGCGAGCCGAGCGCCTGCCAGGTCCGCAGGCGGCGCAAGGGGATCTCCACGCCCCCGGCGGCGGCGTAGCCCTCCAGCAGGTCTTCGTACCCGCCGAACCCGCCCACCGGACGGTCGTTGCGCCCGAAGCGCCAGGAGTTCACGCAGATCCACGACAGATCCTCGGCCGGGTCGCCGCGATGGGCGAGCTCCCAGTCGAGCACGGCGACGACGCCCGCCTCCGGATCGACGATCAGGTTCCCATTGCGGAAGTCGCCGTGCAGGAGCACCGGGGCGATCGGCTCCGGCGCCTTGGTCTTCAGGTGCTGGAAGGCCAGTTCCAGGATCGGCCGCTCGGCGCCCGACGCGCGATAGACCGCCTCGTATCGCGCCAGCTCCTCCAGAAAATCGACGCTCTTCAGGGGCGCCTCGCACTTGGCCGCATGGATGCGGGCCAGGATCTCGCCGCACTGGCGCGCGAGCCGGGGACGCACGGCCTCGAACTTGGAATCGGCGACGATCTTGCGGCCGAGGGTCTCGCCGGCGATGCGGCCGGTGATGTGGGCTTCGCCCAGGCCGTCTTCGGGCCCTGCGAGATGCACCACCGGCGGCACGGGCGCGCCGGCCGCCGCCGCCGCGCGGATCAGGGCCGCTTCGGTCGCGATGGTGACCGACCGCGAGTCCTCGGCGGCCGCAGCGTTGGGACGCCGGCGCAGGATCATTTCCCGCCGTCCTCCGGCCCCGCCTTCGAGGGCGAAAGCCCAGGTCTCGGCGCTGGCGCCGCCGGACAGGCGCTGGAGGTCGGCCACCTGCGCGCCCGCCCCGCCCAGCCGGGGGGCGAGGCGCGAAAGCGCCTCTGCGATCTCGTTTGCCATGACGCCGCGGAACCCTGAAATGCTTATGGAAAATACGATCTGCCGCGTCGCCGGCCGGCTTGTAAACCGTCAATCGAACGGCCGATTTGGGAGGACACAGCCTTGGACTTCAGCCTGCCTGCGCACCTGGAAGCCTATCTCGCCGAGCTCGACGCCTTCATCGAGGCCGAGATCAAGCCGCTCGAACAGGCCGACGACAACATGCGCTTCTTCGACCACCGGCGCGAATACGCCCGCACCGACTGGGACGCCGGCGGCCTGCCCAAGAAGGAATGGGAGGAGTTGCTGGCCGAGGCGCGCCGCCGGGCCGACGCGGCCGGCCACCTCCGCTATGCCTGGCCCAAGGAGATGGGCGGCAAGGGCGGCTCGAACCTCGACATGGCGGTGATCCGCGAGCACCTGGCCGCCAAGGGCCTGGGCCTGCACAACGACCTGCAGAACGAGCATTCCATCGTCGGCAACAACCCCTTCATCCTGATGTTCAAGGAGTTCGCGACCAACGCCCAGTACGAGCGCGACTCCGAGAAGCTGCTGTCGGGCAAGATGCGGACCATCTTCGGCCTGACCGAGCCGAACCACGGCTCCGACGCCACCCACATGGAGACCCGGGCCGTCCGGCAGGACCGCGACGGCCAGCCCGGCTGGCTGATCAACGGCGAGAAGATGTGGTCGACCGGCATGCACGTGGCCACCCACTGCATGGTCTTCGCCCGCACCAGCGGCGAGGACGGCGACGCCCACGGCATCACCTGCTTCATCGTGCCCGCCGACGCGCCGGGGGTGAAAGTCGAGGAGTGGCTCTGGACCTTCAACATGCCGACCGACCACCCGCGGGTCAGCTTCACCGACGTCTGGGTGCCGGAGGACAGCTACTGGGGCCAGATCGACCGCGGGCTGGGGCTCGGCCAGAGCTTCGTGCACCAGAACCGCATCCGCCAGGCGGCCTCGTCCCTGGGCGCGGCGGTCTTCTGCATCGAGGAGAGCGTCAAGTACGCCCGCCAGCGCAAGCCGTTCGGCAAGGCCCTGGCCGAGAACCAGGCCATCCAGTGGCCGCTGGTGGAGCTGGCGACCCAGGCCGAGATGCTGCGTCTCCTGATCCGCAAGACCGCCTGGGAGATGGATCGGATGGAGCACAAGGAGATCGAGCGGCAGATCTCCGACAAGGTCTCCATGTGCAATTACTGGGCGAACCGCCTGGTCTGCGAGGCGGCCGACCGAGCCATGCAGGTGCACGGCGGCATCGGCTATTCCCGCCACAAGCCCTTCGAGCACATCTACCGCCACCACCGCCGCTACCGGATCACCGAGGGCTCGGAGGAGATCCAGATGCGCAAGGTCGCGGCTTTCCTGTTCGGCTACCTCGGGCCCAAGCGGGCGGCGTTCAAGGAACTGGCGGCGGCGGAGTAGGCGGCCAGCCTGCGCCGTGTTAGGCGCGGCCTCGGGGGGGCGCGCGCATGACCGTGGGACCTGCGGGCTCGACGCCCGAGCGGTGGCGCGCCCTTGTCGCCGTGAATCTCGCAGCGCTGATCTTCGGGGCCACGGCGCTCTTCGGAAAGATCGCCGCCTCGCCGCTGTGGATCGTGGCCGGCCGGGTGATGTTCGCCGCCGCGGCCCTCGCCCTGGTGGCGGCGCTCCGGCGGGTTTCCCTGAGGCTGGAGCGACGTGACGCGATCCGGGTCGCGCGCGCCGCCGCCCTCCTCGCCTTTCACTGGGCGACCTTCTTCGGATCCGTACAGGTGGCCGGCGTGGCGGTGGCCACGCTGACCGTGTCCACCTTTCCGCTGTTCACGATCCTGCTGCAGGCGGGGCTGCGCCGCCAATGGCCGAGCCTCTGGGAGCTGATCGCCGGGCTAGCCATTGTCGGCGCCGTGGCCCTGATCGCCGGCCCTGGCGTGAAGGTTGCGCCGAATGCTCAGACGGGAGCGTTGATCGGCTTGGCGTCGGCCGTTTCCTTCGCGGTCTTTTCGCTAACGACGCAAAATCTCGGGCGGCGACTCGCGCCTCTCGTTCTGTCGTTCTGGCAGTGCATCTTCGTGGCGTTGTTGCTGGCGCCCGCCCTGCCCTTCGTTCCCGGCTTTCAAGCCGCCTCAGACTGGCTCGCGATCGCCGCCCTGGGAATCATCGGAACCGCCCTCACCCACCAGCTCTTCCTCTTCGCCTTGGCCCGTCTGCCGGCAGCCGCCTGCGGGGCCGCGGTTTCCATGGAGCCGATATACGCCATCCTCCTCGCGGTTCTCCTGTTTGGCGACGCGTGGAGCCCGGCCATCCTTGTCGCGGCCGCGCTGATCGTCGGCGCCTCCTGGATCCTGCTGCGCGCGCCGAAGGTCGAGGCCGGAGCCCTGCACGCGGGTTGATAATCGGTCGACATTGTCGGATCCCCGCGTCTTGGCGCGTCCTAAGGACCCAAGCTGAGGAACCATCATGCAGCCCAACGCCACTGGCTACGCCGCAGTCGACGGTCTGAAGGTCTATTACGAGGTCCATGGCGGCTCGCCCACCGGCGGGCGGACGCCCCTGGTGCTGCTGCACGGCGGCATGATGGCCATCGACACCGCCTTCACCCGTGACCTGATCCCGCGCTTTTCCAAGACGCGCCCGGTGATCGCCATCGAGCAGCAGGGCCACGGCCACACCGGCGACCGGCCGGGGCCGTTCGCGGTCGAGCGGATGGTGGACGACACCGCGGGCGTGCTGAAGCATCTGGGCGTGCCGAGGGCGCACCTCTTCGGCCACAGCCTGGGCGGGATGATCGCCACCGGCATGGCGATCCGCCATCCGGACCTGACCGCCAGCGCGGCCGTCGTCTCGGCCTTCTATCGCCTGGACGGCATGCTGCCCGAACTGGTGAAGATGCAGACCGATCCGAACCATGTGCCTTCGCCCGAGATCGTCCCGCTGCTGCCCACCGAGCAGGATTTCGCGGCCTGGAAGGCGAACTTCGACCGGCACAATCCCGACCCGGCCAGCTTCGAGTCGGTCCTGGAACGGCTGAACGCCATGCTGGGCGGATGGACCGGCTGGACCGACGCGCAGCTCCGCGCGATCCGCAGCCCGGTCCTGATCGCCATCGGCGACAACGATTTCACCCGCATCGAGCACGCCGCCGACATGTACCGGCTGATCCCCGGCGCGAAGCTCGCCATCCTGCCGGACACCACCCACATGAACATCATCGAGCGCGGCGCCTGGCTGGAGCCGATGGTCGAGGCGCGGATCGCCGCGGCGGACGGTTAGGGCGGAGTCCTCCGACATCCTCTTCCTTTGGGAGAGGTGGCCCGCAAGGGCCGGTGAGGGCTCGCGGGCGAAGCCTGCGAGGGCGGCGGAGGCGCCAACACTTTCAAACGCAGCCGATTCTTGCGCCGCTTTGCGCCGCCCGCCTGACGGCGGCCTCGGCTGCGCCTCGCCCTCACCTGCCCTCCGGGCACCCTCTCCCGCAAGCGGGAGAGGGGATGATAGTGAGCTCTCCTCCTCTCCCGCTTGCGGGAGAGGACAGGCCGTCAGGCCAGGTGAGGGCTCGCGGACGAAGCCTGCGAGGGCGGCGGAGCCGCTGGCGCCGGAGGCGCCAACTTCAGATGCAGCAGGTTCTTGCGCCGCTTCGCCTCGCCCTCACCTGCCCTTCAGGCATCCTCTCCCGCACGGCGGGAGAGGAGGCAGCGGGTGACTTAGACCAGGGCCCGCTTGTAGAGGGCCAGGAGTTCGGTCCAGGCGCGTTCGGCGGCGGCCTCGTCGTAGACCTGGCTGCCGCGGACGGTCCAGCCGTGGTTGGCGCCCTCATAGACCTCGACCTTGTGCGGCCGGCCGGCGGCGGCCAGCGCCGCCCGGAAGTTCTCCTTGGCCTGCGGATCCTGCTTGTCGTCGTTGTCGGCCACCAGGATCAGGTACTCGGCCTTGGTCCGGGGCAGCAGCAGGTGGGGGCTGGTCGGCGCCTCGGTGTGCAGGCCGCCGCCGTGGAAGCTGGCCACCGCCCCGATCCGGTCCGGAACCGCCGCGGCGGTGCGGACGGAGAGCGGACCGCCCATGCAATAGCCCTGCACGCCGGCCTTCCTGGTCTTGTCGGTCTGGACTTGCGCATCGAGGAAGGCGAGGTATGCGACCGAATCCCGATCGGTGCCTTCCGGCGTCACGCTGGCCCGCATGGGGGTGAGCTTCGCGCGGTCCTCGGCGTTCGCGAAATTGAAGCCGCTCTCCACCACCGGCGCGCGCTTGACGCGGTAATAGAGGTTGGGGACCAGCACCACATAGCCCTCGCCCGCGAGCCGACGGCCCATTTCCCGGAACACGGGGCGCAGGCTGACCACGTCCGGCCAGATCAGCACGGCAGGCCCGGTCCCCTGCCCTTCCGGATAGAACAGCGCGGCGTCGGCCACGCCGTCGGGCGTCTTCACCTCCACGTCGCGCTCGACCACCTTCTGCGCAGCACGCGCGGCCGAGGCGATCCCGGCGCTCGCCACCGCCATCAGGCCGAAGGCGCGGCGCGAGACGGTGGGATCGTAAGTCAGGCCCTGGTGGATGTCGTCGTCGCACATGGCGCAGCCTCCCTTCGGCGTTCAACCTTGGGAGGATTGTCGCGACCCGCGGCCTTCAGGGGAAGCCCGGAATCGAGCCTCAGGCTGGAACGACCTGCCCGTAGAGTCGGTCGAACACCGGCGGCAGGCTGTCCGGCAGCCCCAGCAGCGGCCCGGAGGAGAGCAGCAGCACCGCCTCGGAGCCCGTGAGATGCGACAGCGCACCGACCGCCTGGTCGGCGGTGACGACGCCCTCCACCGCCACGCCGGCCGCGGCGATGCGGTCGAGGATCTCGGCATGGGTGGACTGGTGGTGCCCGCCCGCGCCGTGAGTCGGCGGCGGAATGACCAGCACCCGGTCGACGCCTTCGAACACCGTGTCGTACCAGGCGAGCGCGTCGCGGCTGCGCCAGGAGAAGGCGTGCGGCTCGAAGACCACGGTCAGCGGGCGCTGCGGGAAGTGCAGGCGCATGGCCTCGATGGCCGAGCGGGCCTTTGTGTAGGACGAGCCGAAGCCTTCCACCACCGGCACGCGAGAGGCGGCGGTCAGCCGGTCGAGCCGCCGCCGGATGCCGGAGAAGCTCTTAACCGCCCGCGCGAGCACGTCGGGCTCCACGAGGCCACGCTCCAACAGGAAGGCGGCCACGCCGACGATGTTCTCCACATTGTGCGCGCCCAGCAGTCCGGTGCGTAAGGGCAGTTCGCGGCCGCCGGGGCCGGCCAGTACGAAGCGGGTGGTTTCGCCGAAGGCCACGTCGCGAGCGAACCAGCCCTCGCACGGCGAAGCCCCGTACCAGACCAGGCGGGCGGTGGTCTCGCCTGCGACGGCGCGGATCGCCGGATGGTCGCGCAGCACCGCCACGCCGGTCTCCGGGACCGCCCGCAGCAGCCGCCGGAACGGCGCTTCGTATTCAGCGAAGGTCGGGAAGACGTTGACGTGGTCGTGGACCAGCGAGGTCAGCAGCAGGTGATCGGGCCGGTAGAGGTCGAACTTGGAGCGCCGGTCGGACGCCGACACCACATATTCGTCGCCCTCCAGCACCACGGGGCCTGCGCCCCAGCGCCCGGTCTGCGGGAGAGCCGGCGAGATCGCCCCCACCATCCAGCCCGGATCGCGCCCGCCTTGCGCCAGGATGTGGGCCATCAGGGCCGCGCAGGTGGACTTTCCGAAGGAGCCGGCCACCACCGTGACGTCGCGATCCCGCGTCGCCTCCCCCAGCAGTTCGGCGAAGGTGGTGACGCGCACGCCGCGCGCCCGGGCGGCGGCGACCTCCGGATTCGACTCGGCGCCCAGCTTGGCGCTGGTCCCGAGCACCAGGAGATCGAGGTCCTGAGGCAGATTCGCCGCATCGAACCGGCGATGGAAGGGAAAGCCCAGGCCCTCCACATAGGTGGACATCGGCGGAAAGACGTCCTCGTCGGACCCGGAGACCTGGTGGCCCGCATCGCGCATCATCAGGGCCACGGCGCTCATGCCCGCCCCGGCCACGCCGGTGAAATGGATACGCATGGCCTCCCCAGGATCCGCCGCCTCGGCGCTGCTACCCTCCGGCGCAGGGCGCGTCGAGCCCGCCCGAAGTCGCAGCGTTCCGCCGACTTGCCGCCCAAAGCCTTAACCTTCGCTTAACCATAAGGCGGGAACCTGCAGGGGTCTTCCACGAAGACACCCCACCATCACCCACTTCGAACAGCCCGGCTCCGGCCGGGCTCTTTTTTTTCACAGGCCGACGCGCGACATCGCGTCCGATATGCTTGCGCGGCCGCGCGACGCGGCGTATACGCCCGGCTCCAAGCTGATCCCCGATAGCTCAGTTGGTAGAGCAGCCGGCTGTTAACCGGCTTGTCGCAGGTTCGAGTCCTGCTCGGGGAGCCATCTTGGCTCTGCGTTCCGCTCGAGGGCGCCCCTCCTCCATCAAATCCGTGGCTTTCGGCTGCGCTTTTTTCGTCAACCGATGTCGGCGTCGGCCGAGCTTGCGCGTCCTTGGGCCAGGAAGGCGCCGAGGGGTTCGGTCGCCACGATGGAGACCGGTCGATGAAGACCCCGCTGATCGCCCTGATCGCCGCCGCGGCCTGCCTGTCGGCGCCCGTGTTCGCCCAGGTCCAAGGAGCCAAGCCCGAGATGCAAGCCCCCGCCAAGCCCCTCCCTGCCCGCAGCGGCCACGTGCCGGCGAACGGCCTGAACTACTATTACGAGGTCCACGGCCAGGGCGAACCGCTGCTGCTGCTGCATGGCGGCCTGGGTTCCATCGACATGTTCGGCCCGCTCCTGCCCCAGCTCGCCGCCGGGCGGCAGGTGATCGCCGTGGACCTGCACGGCCACGGCCGGACCCAACTGGGGAACCGGAAGATCGACCTCGTCGACATCGGCGACGATCTGGCCGTCGTGCTCGACGCCCTGGGCTACGAGCAGGTGGACGCGCTGGGCTATTCCTTCGGCGCCGGAGCGGCCTTCCGCCTGGCGGCCCAGCATCCCGGCAAGGTGCGCCGGCTCGTCCTGGTCTCGGGCGGGTTCGCCCAGGATGGCTTCTATCCGGAGATGCTGCCCATGCAGGCCAGCGTGGGGGCCGGGATGGCCGAGATGATGAAGGACACGCCCATGTACCAGTCCTACGCCGCCGTGGCGCCGGACGTTTCGGAGTTCCCGCGGCTGCTGGACGCCATGGGCGAACTGATGCGCCGGCCCTACAATTGGGCCGACGACGCCAGGGGCCTGAAGATGCCGGTCATGCTGGTGTTCGGCGATTCGGACATGTACCGCCCCGAGCACGTGGTCGAGTTCTACAAGCTGCTGGGCGGCGGCCAGCGCGACGCCGGCTGGATGCGCGAGAACATGTCGCCAAACCGGCTGGCGATCCTGCCGGACCTGACCCACTACGAGATCTTCATGGCCCCGGAACTGGTCCGCACCGCCCTGCCGTTCCTGAACGGCGAGAGCGGGGTGAAGAGCTGGGCCGAGCAGACGGCCGCCGCCAACTGAGGCGGCCGTCGCGCACCGTCTAGCGGGCCTGGGCGAGCGCCATCCGCTTCAGGCGCTGGTGCTCGACCACGGTGATGCACTTGGGCGTCGCCCAGGTTTCGGCCTGGGCGGCGTCTTCGGCCTTCACGAACTCGATCGCGCCGTACTCGCGCACGAAGGCGCGGCGGGTCATCTCGTCCTGGTCGCAGATGTAGAGCTTCTTCGCCGGCTCGGCCTGGGCCGCCTTGGCGGGCCTGGCCTCTTCCGCGCCGGCGGAGGCGAATGAAAGCGTGGCGAGGGCCGCCCCCAGCACGATGTAACGCAAGGCTTTCGCTCCCTTGGAATGTGGCCCCTGGAGCGGGGCCTTTCGGGAACGATACGCCGGTCGTCACGAAATTGAAGTTTACATGACACACTGATCACGAACCCGTGATCTAAGCGGCGCGAAAAAGCCCGCGGCGAAAGCGCGCGGACTTGAGGGTCCCGTCAGCCGAAGCGGCCGGTGATGTAGTCCTGGGTCTGGGGCACCCGCGGGTTGGTGAAGACCTGCTGGGTCTCGCCGAACTCGATCAGCTTGCCCAGGTGCATGAAGGCGGTGTGGTGCGAAATCCGCGCGGCCTGAGCCATGTTGTGGGTGACGATGAGGACGGTGACGTCCTCCACCAGCCCGTCGATCAGTTCCTCGATCTTGGCGGTGGCGATGGGGTCCAGGGCGGAGGTCGGCTCGTCCAGCAGCAGCAGCTTGGGTTCCGGCGCCAGGGCGCGGGCGATGCAGAGGCGCTGCTGCTGGCCGCCGGAGAGCTCGAGGGCGGACTTGTTCAGCCGATCCTTCACCTCGTTCCAGAGGGCGGCCTGCTGCAGGGCGTGCTCGACGCGGCCGTCGATCTCGCCCTTGTTGCGGATGCCGCGCACATAGAGGCCGGCGGCGACGTTCTCGTAGATCGACTTCGGGAACGGGTTGGGCTTCTGGAACACCATGCCCACCAGCAGCCGCACCAGGATCGGGTCGACCGAGCGGCTGACCAGGTTCAGCTTGTCGGGCTCCAGCTCGATGGCGCCTTCGTAACGCACCCCCGGATAGAGGTCGTGAATGCGGTTGAAGCAGCGCAGCAGCGTGCTCTTGCCGCAACCCGAGGGGCCGATGATGGCGGTGACCCGCTGGTTGCGGATCTCCATGGAGATGTCGTGCAGGGCCTGGAACTTGCCGTACCAGAACTTCAGGTCCTTCACGCGCGCCCGCACGTTGGCGGCCTCGGCGGCCTGGCCGAACTGGGCGGGGGTGGGAGCTTGGGCGTTCAAGACGAGATCCTCAGGTCCGAAGGTTCCGCCGCAGCCTGTAGCGGATGAATATGGCGATAGCATTCATCGCCAGCGTCATGGCCAGCAGCAGGACGCCGGTGGCCGCAGCGTTGACGTGGAAGGCCGCCTGGGGCCGAGAGATCCAGTTGAACATCTGGATCGGCATCACCGTGAACGGCGAGTTCAGCCAGTCGAAGTTGAGCCAGGGGAAGTCCGGCTGCACGGGGCTGGGCGGCAGGAAGGCGATGAAGGTGAGCGCCCCGATGGTGATGATCGGCGCCGTCTCGCCGATGGCCCGCGACAGGCCGACGATGGCGCCGGTGATGATGCCGGGCCGGGCGGAGGGCAGCACATAGCCCCAGACCACCTGCCACTTGTTGCAGCCGACGCCGTAGGCGCTCTCGCGCAGGCCCGCCGGCACCGAGCGGATGGCCTCCCGCGTGGCGACGATCACGATGGGCAGGATCAGGAGGGCCAGCACCATGCCGCCGACCAGCACGGTCTGGCCGAGGCCCAGGAAGTAGACGAAGAAGCCCAGCGCCAGCAGGCCGTAGATGATCGAGGGCACGCCGGCGAGATTGCTGACATTGATGTCGATGATGTCCGTCAGCACGTTCTTGGGCGCGTACTCCTCGAGATAGATCCCGGCCCCGACCCCGAGCGGGATCGCCAGCACTGCGGTGACGAACATCACCAGGCTGGTGCCAACCCAGGCCGACAGGATCCCCGCCGAGGCGGGCCGGCGGGAGGGAAACTCGGTGAGGAACGCCCCATCGATCCGGCCCAGGCCGTCGCCCATCAGGTCGATGACCAGGGTGAAGAGGAGGCCCATCACGAAGACCAGCACGGCGATCCCGATCACGCCGAAGACGAGATCCTGGGTCTTCATCTTCCAGACCAGGCCGGCGGCGGCCTTGGAAGACCCGAGCACGTGAGCCCGATCGGTCATCAGTAGGCCTCCCGGAAGCGCTTGCGCAGGAAGAAGCCGAGCACGTTGAAGGCGAGCGTGATGAAGAACAGCACCAGGCCGGCGGCGAAGATCGTCGCATAGGCCAGAGAGCCATGCGGCAGGTCGCCCAGGCTCATCTGCACGATATAGGCGGTGATGGTCGCCGCCCCCTCGCGTGGGTCGAGCGTCAGGTTGGGATTCTGGCCGGCGGCGATCGCCACCACCATGGTCTCGCCCACCGCGCGGGAGAAGCCCAGGAGATAGGCCGCCGTTACGCCCGAGAAGGCCGCCGGGATCACCACCGAGAACGACATCCGCCAGCGGCTCATGCCCAGCGCGAAGGCGCCTTCCCGCAGGCTCATGGGCACCGCGCGCATGGCGTCTTCGCTGATCGAGACGATATAGGGCAGGATCATGATCCCCATGACGAAGCCGGGGATCAGCAGGTTGAAGCCGGACAGCCCTGGAATGAACTGCCGGGCGAGCGGCGTCAGGAACAGCAGGGCGAAATAGCCGAACACCACCGTCGGCACGGCGGCCAGCAGTTCCAGCACCGGCTTGAGCGCCTCGCGCACCTGCGGGCGAGCGAACTCGCTGAGATAGATCGAGAGCACCAGGCCGAGCGGCGTGGCCACCAGCATGGCGATTCCCGCCGCCCAGAAGGTGGCGCTGAGCAGGGGCAGGATGCCGTAGCGGGCGTTGGTGAAGACCGGCGTCCACTCGGTGTCGGTCAGGAAGGTGAAGAGCGGAACCTGCCGAAAGAAGACCAGGGATTCGGAGACGAGAACCCAGACGATGGCCGCGGTGATGAGCACCGAAAGCGCGGCGCAGACGAACAGCACCACCTGCATGACGGCGGCCAGGACGCGCCCGCGCCGCAGGAATGGGCTGCCCTTCAGCCGTTCGTATTCCGACAGTTCATGACCCAAGGCCGACACGCGAAGCGCCCTTCGTCCAAATGAGCGGCCGGGCCCTTCTAAGGCCCGGCCATAGAATGGGCTAGCCTTCGATCAGCGGGCGCCGGCCGGCTGCCCGCCCGCGTCGGCCAGGAGCTCTTCCGCCGTCACGCCGATCTTGGAGCCGCCTTCGAAGAAGGTGCCGGTGCGGCGCGCCTGAACCTTCGCAGCCGCGAGGCTGTAGGCCTGGGTCGGCAGCGGCACGTAGCCCACCTCGGCGACCAACGGTTCGCTGTGCGTCGCATCGAAGGCGAACTCGATGAAGGCGCGCAGGTGCGGCCGCTCGTCCACGTGCTTGCTGTTCACGTAATAGAAGAGCGGGCGCGAGAGAGGCTGGTAGGCGGCGTTGCGCGCGGTCTCCACCGACGGGGCGACGCAGGCGCCGTTGGGCTGGCGGATCGGCACAGCCTTCACCCGCTCGGCGTTCTCAGTGAAATAGGCCAGGCCCAGATAGCCAAGGCCGCCCGGATCGCCGGCCACGCCGGTGACCGTGACGTTGTCGTCTTCCGTCGCCGTATAGTCGCCGCGCGAGGCGCCCTCCTCCCCGCTCACCGCTTTGGTGAAGTAGTCGAAGGTGCCGGAGTCGGTGCCGGCGCCGAACAGCTTGATCGGCAGGTTCGGGAAACCCGGCCGCACCTGATTCCAGTTCGTCACCTTCCCCTGGGCGCTCGGCTGCCAGATGGTCTTCAGCTCGTCCACCGACAGGCAGTCGACGAAACTGTTCCCCGGGTGGACGATCACCGCCAGGGCGTCGAGGGCGACCGGCAGCTCGATGAACTCCACGCCGTTCTCGCGGCAGAGCGCGATCTCCTCTTCCTTGATCGGCCGCGACGCGCCGGAGATGTCGGTCTCGCCGCGGCAGAACTTCTTGAAGCCGCCGCCGGTGCCCGACAGGCCGATGGTCACTCGCGTGCCGGAGGTCTTCTGGAATTCTTCGCCGATGGCTTCGGAGATCGGATAGACGGTGCTGGACCCGTCGATCAGCACGACAGCGCCGCCGCCGTCTGCCTTTTGCGTCCCGCCGCCCTGCCCGCAGGCCGTCAGGGCCAGTACAGCGACGCCCGCCAGGAGAAGCTTCTGCATCATGGATGTCTCTCTAGAACCCCGGAGCGGCCGCTCCGGCCGCGTTCGGGCCGACTGCTAGAGACGGGGCGTCACAGTTTTATGACTGTCGCGCCGCCGGCGCCGGCGCTCCGCGGCGGCGACCTTGTCCCGCCGCGGCTCGTCAGCGCACGGAACATAAGACGCGACATGGCTTTGCGCGCAAGGCGGGATCGAAGTCGCCGACAAGGCTTCGCGGGCGTCGCCCACTCCTCACGAAAGCTTCATGTAACCGTCACGTGAGCCCGACATAGGTGCACGCGCCGTCCGGACTGTCGGCGGCGCGAGCGAATCGAAGGGCAGGCGATGCGTCTGGGCGTCATCCTGGAGGGACCGCACCTGCCGCCGCCGGACGTCCAGCGGGCCCTTCTCGCGGCCCGGGCCTGCAGCGTCATCGCCCAGGAAGAACGGATGACGCCGGATGTCCGCCGGCGGCTCCACCGCCTGCTGCTGACCCTCAAGCGCGGCGACGAGGTCGTGGTCCAAAGCCTCGACGTCTTCGACAAGACCACCGGCGAACTGGCGGTTCTGCTGCGCAACCTCTTCCAGATCGGTGTCGGCGTGCGGGTCGTGGCGGCCGAGGACGACGAGACGCTGCTAGCCCCCGAAGATCCCGTCGTGGCGCTGGTCTCGCTCCTGGCGGAGCACGAGACCCGACGCCCGGTGGGCGAGAAAGCGTACCGCCGCCGCCGGGGCGCGGCCGGCCGGCGGCTCGAGCTCACCAACTATCAGGTGGACTACGCCCGCAAGCTCTATGCCGAGGGCGCCTCGCCCCGCGCCATCGGGCTCCTGTTCCAAGCCACGCCGGACGAGGTCTGGCAGATCGTGGGCCGCTAGATGCCGGACCTGGTCTGGCCGCTCTATCAAGGCCTTGCGGGGCTGGCGGTGGGGAGCTTCCTCGGGCTTATGTCCCTGCGCCTGCCGCAAGGCGCGCCCGTGGCGGCCTCGCGCTCGGCCTGCGCCGCCTGCGGGCGGCGGCTCGGCGTGGCCGATCTCGTTCCGCTGGCGAGCTTTCTCCTGCTCCGCGGCCGGTGCCGCACCTGCGGCGCACAGATCCCCCGGCGCTACCCGGCGCTGGAGGCCGGCTGTGCCGCCATCGGGGTCTGGGCGGGGCTGGCTCAGCCGGGATGGCTCGGCCTGGCCGGCGCCCTGCTCGGCTGGCAACTCCTGCTGCTGGCGGTCCTTGACGCCGAGCACTTCTGGCTTCCGCGGGCGCTCACGCTCGGCCTGATCGGATCGGGGCTGGCCGCCGCCCTTCCGCAGGGCCTGGAAGCCCTCCGCGACAGCGCGATCGGCGCGGCGGCGGGCTTTGCGGCCCTGGCCCTGATCGGCGAAGGCTACCGCCGCATCCGCGGCCGCGAAGGACTAGGCGGCGGCGATCCCTGGTTCCTCGCCGGCGCCGGCGCCTGGACCGGCTGGGCGGCCCTGCCGACCGTGCTCGTCTGGGCCTGCCTGGCCGGCCTCAGCCTGGCGGCGGCGAGCGCCCTCTTCGGCCGCCGGCTGGCCCTGGACGCACGCCTGCCCTTCGGCGTGTTCCTCGCCATCGGGACATGGCTCGCCTGGCTCTATGGCCCGCTGGGGCGGTTCTAGCGGCCGATTCGGCCTTCGTCGGTGCGGACCTGTCCCGTCGCGGTCCGTTCGAAACCCCGGATCGCCGCATCGGCCGCCTGGACAGTCGTCCGCGCCCGGTAGCCGCCGTCACCGGCAATCCGCACCTCCACCGAAACGACCGGCCCCGTCAGGGCGGCGACCAGGTCTTGATTTACGCAGGCAAGGGGCCCGTCGGCCTCCAGTTCGACGCCCAGCCCGCCGACAGGGACGCCCCTCAGCGCCACGCGGCCCCCGGCCTCTCGACAGGCGCCGCCGGAAAAGGCGACCCGCGCGTCCTGGAAGACCAGACGCCCTTCGAGGGGCAGACCCGTCAGCACGCGCTCCACCGGAACCGCGCCGTTCAGCTTGTGAAGGGACAGACCCGACCGCGTCGCCTGCAGCCGCCCCTTCGGCGCGGCGGAGGTCTCGCCTTCGAACCAGAGGCTGGCGCGGCCGACGACAAGGCTCAAAGGATCAAGGCCGACACGCAGGTCGCCCAACGGCAGACCTCCGAAAGCCGCTCCGCGAAGTTCGCCGCGCCAGACGCCGCCGCTGACCGTCTGCGCCGACAGCCCGCGAGCCGGCGCTCCGCTTACGGCCAGAGCGACCGAGAGCGGCGCCGTCGCCGCCAGCGCTACGAGGAAGGCCAGGGCGAAGAGTGCGATCAGGGCGCGGCGGCTCACGAACCGACCCGCTTCAGGGTGGCGTCGAGGGCCAGGCCGCCGGTCTCGTTCTTCATCACGCTGAGGTGTTCGAGCGCCACCCCATGTTCCCGCTGCAACAGCGCCAGCCAGGGAAACAGGGCCGCGGGCGCCGCCGAGGCTACGGCGACGCGCAGGCCGCCGGCCGGATCGGGCTCGATGCGAGCGATCTCCACGCCGCCAGCGGCGGCAGTCTCGCTCACCACCGCCTGGAGGGCCCGGCCGGCCGAGGCCGGCTCCGGCGGGGGCTTCAGGCGCGCGAGCTCGGCCAGCGCCCGGTCGACGCCGGTCCGGGTCTCGACCGCGCGGGCATGGCGCGCCTCGGCCGCACGGCCCGCCGCCAGCAGCGGCGCGGCCACGGCGAACCACAGGGCGAAGAGCAGCAGCCCTCCGGCCATCACCGCAAGCAGCACCCGCTCGCGCGGCGATCTTTCGTCCCACCAAGCTCTCATCCGCGCGTCCCCACGATGACGTCGGCCAGCACCCCGCCGCCGGCTTCGCGAACCCCCGCCTCGCGCAGCGCCACGCCGTCCCGACGCAGGGCCGTCCGAAGCAGCTCGAGATCGGAGGCGTTGAGGCAGAGGATCTGCGCCCGCAGCCCGCCGCCTGGGTCCAGGATCAGGCTTTCGAGCTGCACGCCCTCCAGGCCTTCGAGGGCCGTAAAGAAACGCGCCGCCAATCCGGCCGGCCCGCCCCCGGTCGCCAGCTCCGCTCGGGCCAGGCGCTCGGCCGCCTGACGGAGAGGGTCCTGCACGGACGTTCCTTTGGGCAGCACGGCCGCGACCTTGGCGGCGGTCTCGGCTTCCAGCCGGCGGGCGGCCAGGTCGTGACGCAGGGCCTGGGCGGCGAACAGGATCACGGGGCTGAGCAGCGCGAGCGCGGCCAGTGCGAGGAGCCGGCGGCGGCGCGACGGCGCGATCTCCAGCCTTCCGCCGGGCGCGAACTCGCCCTGCAGCAGATCCACGGGCGGCGCAGCGCAAGCCTGGCGCGCCATGGCTTCCAACGCCCGCTCCTCGATCCGTTGCACCTCCCGTCCGTGCAGCACCACCTCGGCGAGTTCAGGTTCCAGGCCGGCGGCGAAACGACGTCCGCGGGCGGCCAGGATCGGGCCGAAGGCGGCCGTCGAGACCGCTCCCTCCGCCTCGGGCTCTGCGAGCAGCAGATAGTCCGGCAGGGCTGCGACGGGCCGGACGCCGTGCAGCGCCGCGGCCGCCAGCCGCCCCTGCAGCGCCCCGCGCGATATGGCGAGCACCAGGCGATGGCCATCGGCTTCCGCAGAGCCGACAGCGACATGCAGGTCTTCGGCGGCCAGGGCCTGTCGGTCGGCCAGCATCAGGGCGGCGGCCGCGCGCGCCTGGCGCTGATGGCCGACCGGCAGCTTCAGCCAGCGGGAGGCGACCTCCTCGCCGGGGACCACCAGGACGTCGCGCACGTCCGGCGGCGCGGCGGCGCCCACAGGCAGCTCGCCGCGCTCGGCCACTTCCCCCAGGGGGCCGAGCAGCCAGTAGGTCGGCGGATCGGCCGGCGCGCGTGGGGCGAATATGATGCGGGTTCGGGTCATTCTTCGGGGGTCCAGCGACGGGCGGCCAGCCGCAGGCGGCCGGCCCGGTCTTCGAACAAGGCGCTCGCCGAAACCTCGGCGTCGAGATAGGCGACCTCGGTCTCCAGCACGAAGAACCGCGGCGTCACGGCGATCTGGCCGGGGTCGACGCTCGGCGGCAGGTCGCTTCTGCGCTTCACCGCGTCCCAGAACCCGGCGGCGCTCCAGCCGGCGGGCGGGCGCTCGGCGATCAGTTGGCGGGCGGCGGCGGGCGAAACCGCGCCGTCGGTCAGCATGGCGATCAGCGGCGCATCGGCCTCGGCGAGGCCGTTGATGTTGATCGGGGAGAGCTCCGGGCTCGGAAGGGCGCAGACATGGGGCCTGAGCCGTGCATAGGTCTGGGCGTCGAAACCCTGGATCGCGCGAAGCTCGCTCGTCTCGGCCAGCAGGGTCCCGCCCGTGCGATAGGGCCGCGGGCCTCGACCATAGGCTTCGTCTTCGGCGCCGCCGGCCTCGCGCATCTGGTCGCTGTCGATCCAGTCGATCAGGGCCGCCGTCAGCATCTCGGCCTGGCGCGGCGCGACGTCGAGGGCGATCAGGAGCGCCTGCAACTGGGCCGCGCCCCGCTCGCGCCGGCGCAGCACCTCGCCCGCGCCCTCGACCACGCTGTTCAGGTTGAAGCAGGTCGTGCCGTCGCGAAGGCGCGCCTGGATCGCCCCGCCCTCAATGGGGAATCGAAAGACCCGGCCGTTCCACTCCGCGCGCTTCAGGGCGTCGGTTTCCGTCAGCCTGGCGAGCTGGACGGCCGTCAGGGATTCGGCCCCAATGGCGTACCAGCGCGCCTGGGCGGTGGTCTCGGCGTTGGACTGGCGACGCAGGCCGAAGCGGATGTCGTCCAGCATCCCCACCGCCAGGGTGGACAGCACCGCCACCAGCAGCAGCACGGTCAGCAGCGCAATCCCCTCCTCCCCCGGCCGGTTCACGAGGCGCCTCCCGGCAGCAGGAAGAGCTGGCGCACCTCGCCGATGGATCTCAGCGTCAGGTCCAGGCGAACCACCTGCGGCAGGGCCACCTCGCCCGAGGTGGTCCAGGTCGGCCGCCAGGCGCCCTGCGCATAGAACTCGACCTGGGCGGTCTCGACGCCGTCGACCAGCACCTGCGCGTCGCCGAGCGGCGCGCCGTCCAGAGCCGGGCGGGCGCGGCGCTCCAACCGGCCTTCGGTGACCCGGTATTCGACATATTGCAGCGAGGCCCGGGGCGCGGCGTCGGGATTGTCCCAACCGCGGCGCACGAAGGCCAGCAGCGCGCCGGATTTCGGATCGGCGCCCATGAAGGCGTCCCGCGCCGCCGCACCAGCCGGGTCGCGCGTGCGCCGAACGGCGGCCTGCTCCAGATCGGCCTTCAGCAGGGCCCGCGCCCGCTGGAAATCCGCCAGTCGATCCATACGGCCGCGGACGGCCGCCTGGTTGTCGGCGGCGAACCCCATCATCGCCACCCCCGCCGCCGCCAGCAGGGCGAAGACGAACAGGGCCACCAGCATCTCGACCAGGGTGAAGCCCTTCATCGCGACACCCGGAAGACGGTCAGCTCGGCGGCCGTGCGGGCGCCGTCCAACACCCGCACCTCGATGCGCAGGATCTCGGGATCGTCGGTGCGGGCCGCCTGCCGCGTCCAACGCCAATCGCGCCCGGCGAGCGGCTCCACGCCCTCGATCGTGCCGATTGCTGGCGGCGCCGGATCGGTCAGGGCCTCGATCGCCCGGTTCTCGGCCACCACGGCGGCGAAGGCCCGCGTCTCGACGGAAGCGGCTGTGCGGGTGTTCTCGCCCGCGAGGTTCAGGAGCGCCATGGCCGCCAGGCCGAAGACCGCCAGGGCCACCATCAGCTCCAGCAGGGTGAAGCCGTTCGGGTCAGCGGCCGGGCGCATGGTCGATCCGGACATTGCCCGCCTCGTCGACGGAGAGCCCCGCCTCCCGGCCCTCGCGACTGAGCAAGATGCGGACCGGGCCCGCTCCGCCGGTGGCGTCGAAGCGCACGGTCGCCGAGCCGTCGGCGCTTGCGACGGCCGCCGTCACGCCCTCGCTCCAGGCCTGGGCCTCGAAGGGAGGTTCCTCGAAGTCGGCCCAGCCGCCGCGGGTTTGGCTGCGGAAGCGGTAGCCGCGGGCGTCCAGCGCCGCCTCGACGGCGCGGTTGGTCAGCACCGCCTCCTCCCGCGCCCGCGTCAGCCGCACGGCCAGGCGCTCGGCCTCGTCCGACAGCCGCGGCCGGGGGTCGGGTACGGTCAGCACCACGGCGCCGGCCAACAGGCCGACGATGGCCAGGCAGACCATCAGCTCCACCAGGGTGAAGCCCTGTTCGGCGCGGGGCCTAGCTCCAGTTGCCGATGTCGGCATTCTCGCCCTCGCCGCCCTTGGCCCCGTCGGCGCCGAAGGAATAGACGTCGAACCGCCCGTGCTCGCCCGGCAGGGCGTACTGGTAGGGATTGCCCCACGGATCCTGCGGAAGGCGCCGGATGTAGCCGCCCTCACGATAGCGGTCGGCGCGCGCCAGGCCGGTCGGCGGGCTGACCAGCGCCTTCAGACCCTGCTCGGTGGTCGGGAAGGCCAGGTTGTCCAGGCGATAGGCTTCGATGGCCTGTTCCAGCACCGCGACGTCGGCGCGGGCCTTCTCGCGCATGGCCCGGTCCTGGCTCGGCAGGACATTGATCATCACCACGGTGGCCAGCAGGCCGAGGATGACGATCACCACCATCAGCTCCAGCAGGGTGAAACCGTCTTCGCCCTTGGGGCGGCGGCCTTGCGCGCGCGGGGTCATGGGAAGCTCCATCAGTGCAGGGCCAGGGTGTTGATCTGGAGGATCGGCAGCAGGATCGAGAGCACGATCAGGGCGACGATCGCGCCCATGACGACGATGATCGCCGGCTCCAGCAGGCTCAGCGCCACGGCCGTGAAGGTGTTGAACTCGCGTTCGAGATAGTCGGCGGCGCGCTCCAGCATCAGCTCCACCCGGCCGCTGCTCTCGCCGCCGGCGGTCATGTAGATGAGGAGCGGCGGGAAGACCTCGGCCCGGCGCATGGCGGTCGACAGCGCGCCGCCCTCGCGGATGGTGGCGGCCATCTCCTGCGTCGCCGCGCGCAGCACGCGGTTGTGGATGGTGGGCGCCGTGGTGGTCAGGCCCTCCAGGACCGGCAGCCCCCCGGCGATCATGGTGGCCAGCGTGCGCGCGAGGCTCGCGGCGTGCAGGTCGCGCACAAGCTTGCCGACGATCGGCAGGCGCAGGATCGCGCCGTCCACCCGGTAGCGGAACGCCGGCCGCCGCAGGGCGAAGGCGAAGGCTGCGCCGCCGGCGATCAGGACGAGCGCCAGGAGCCAGCCGAAGTCGCGGATCGCGGTGGAAAGGCCGATGACGATCCGCGTCAGCAGCGGCAGGGTCTGGCCCATGGAATCGAACTGCTCGACCACCTTGGGCACGACGAAGGCCATCAAAGCCATGACCACGAGCACGGCGACGGTCGCGAGCGCGGCGGGATAGACCAGCGCGGTGACGATCTTGCCCCGCGCCTGCTGCTGCTTCTCCAAAAGGTCCGCCTGGCGCTCCAGGATGGCGGGCAAGGCGCCGGAACTCTCGCCGGCGGCGACCATCGCCCGATAGAGCGGCGGGAAGGAGCGCGGTTCGCGCCCCATCGCCGACGACAGCCTCTGCCCTTCCAGCACCGCGGCGTGGACGTTGGCGAGCACCTGGCGCGCCGCGGGGCGGTCGGACTGCAGGGCGATGGTGCGCAGCGCCTCTTCCAGCGGCGAGACCGCGACCAGGGTGGCGAGCTGGCGGGTGACGAGGGTCAGGGCCTTGGGGTTCAGCCGCGGGGCGAGCAGGCCGCGCGCGCGCGCGCCTTCCCTCGCCGGCTCCAGGCGGAGCGGCGTGAGCCTGCGGCTCTCCAGCTCCTGGCGGGCGGCTTGGGAAGTGGGCGCGGTCAGCACGCCCCGGCGGGCGCGGCCGGCGGCGTCCAGCGCATGGTACTCAAACGCCGACATGTTCGGCGCTCTCCTGGCGGGTGACCCGCACCGCCTCCTCGACGGTGGTGAGCCCCTGGGCGACATAGGCGCGCGCCTGCTCGGCCAGGGTGGGCGCATCGGCGAAGGCGAGTTCGGCGATGGCCGCTTCGTCGGCCTCCTCACCGATCAGCCGGCGGATGCGCTCGTCGATGCGGATCGCTTCATAGACGCCGATGCGGCCGGCATAGCCGGTATGGCTGCAGGCGGGGCAGCCGACGGCGCGGAAGACCGACGCGCCGGGCTCCAGGCCGACGAGCCGCGCCGTGGCGGCGTCGGCGGCCTCCTGGCGGCGGCAGTGCGGGCATAGCCGCCGCACCAGCCGTTGGGCCATGATCAGCCGCAGGGTCGAGGCCAGCAGGAACGGCTCCACCCCCATGTCCCGCAGGCGGGTGATCGCGCCGGCGGCGTCGTTGGTGTGCACGGTGGAAAGGACGAGGTGACCGGTGAGGCTCGCCTGCACGGCGATCTGGGCGGTCTCGACGTCGCGGATCTCGCCCACCATCACCACGTCGGGGTCCTGGCGCAGGATGGCGCGCAAGCCCGCGGCGAAGGTCATGCCGACCTTGGGGTTGACCTGGGTCTGGCCGATCCCGGTGACAGCGTATTCGACCGGGTCCTCCACCGTCAGGATGTTGCACGAGGCGTCGTTCAGAAGGGAAAGGCCCGCATAGAGGCTGGTGGTCTTGCCGGACCCCGTGGGGCCGGTGACCAGCACGATGCCGTTCGGCTCGCGGAGGGCGGCGCGGAACATCGAGAGCACCGCCGGCGTCATGCCCAGCTCCTCCAGCGCCAGCCCGGCCTGGCTCTGGTCGAGGATCCGCATCACCACCCGCTCGCCCGCCCGGGACGGCAGGGTCGAAACCCGCACGTCGAGCGAGCGGCCGCCCAGGGCCAGGGCGATGCGGCCGTCCTGCGGCACGCGCTTCTCGGCGATGTCGAGCCGGGCCATCACCTTCACCCGGCTGACGATCAGGGGGGCGAGGCGAGGCGAGAGCGACAGCACCTCGCCCATCACCCCGTCGATCCGGAGGCGGACGGTGAGCGCCGTCTCGAACGGCTCGATGTGGATGTCGGAGGCGCCTTGCCGGGCGGCTTCGGCGATCAGGCCGTTGATCAGGCGGATGATCGGGGCGTCGTCGGCGGTGTCCAGGAGGTCGGCGGCGGCGGGGATCTCCTCGGCCAGGCCCTCGAGACCGCCGGGCAGGTCGATGTCCTCGGCGCCGTTGGTCAGCCCCTCGCCCGCGTAGGCCTCCGACAGGCGTCGGTCGAACTCCGCCCGCGACAGGGGCTGGACCTTCAGGGGCCGGCGCAGGGCGCGGCGCACCTCCGTGAGGGCGAGCGGATCTGCGCCCTCGCGCAGACCCACCAGCGCGATTTCGTCCAGGTCCAGCAGCAGCACGCCCTCGTGCTTGGCGAAGGCGTAGGCCAGGCGCAGGGGCTCCTCGGCGGTCATGGCGCGGCCTGCGGCGCCGGCGGCGCGGCCTGCATGTATTCCCGCACCAGGCGGTCGAGCTGGCTGATGCCGTCGCGGCTGGCGGCGCGCTCCAGGTCGCGCATGTAGCCATAGCGCGGTGCGGTCATGGCGCGGGCCTCGGCGGCGCTGCGCACGATGGTCGGCCGGATGAAGACCATGAGGTTGGTCTTGCCGCCCTGGCGCGAGGTGCTCTTGAAGAGGTTGCCGATCACCGGGGCGTCGCCCAGCAGGGGCGTGCGCTCCACCGAGAGCCGTTCGTTCTGGTCGAGCAGCCCGCCCAGCACCACGATGTCGCCGTCGTCAACGCTGACCGTGGTCTCGATCTCTCGCTTGTTGAAGACCAGCTCGGCGGAATTGCTGGTGACCGGCCCGGCCACGCTGGAGACTTCCTGGCGCAGGAAGAGGGTGATCTCGCCGTCGGCGTTGATCTGCGGCTTCACCTCAAGCTGCACGCCGACGTTCTGGCGCTGGATGGTCCGGAAGGGGTTGGAATTGTTGGCGCCCAGCACCTCGCCGGTGGTGATCGGCACCTCCTGACCGACCAGGATGGTGGCCTGCTGGTTGTCCTGGGTGAGGATCGAGGGGGTGGAGAGCAGGTTCGAGGCCGTGTCGCTCTTCACCGCGTTCACGATGAAAGCGAAGAGGGCGTCGTCGCCGATCTGGCCGGCGCCGCCGATCAGAGCGCCGCTGGCGCCGAGCAGGGACCGAATGGCGGTGTCGCGCAGGGAGTCGAGGGCCGCGGAGTCGGCCGGCAGGTTCTTTTCCCCGGCCGCGGCGCCGGCCAGGGCCATCAGGTTCGGCGCGGCGTTGGAATAGTTGGTCGCCGCGAACGGGACGCTGGAATTGTTGATCCCCGCCAGGGCGAACTGGACGCCCAGGCGCTTGGCGGTGTCGTCGGAGACCTCCACCACGATGGCCTCCACCAGAACCTGACGGCGACGGACGTCGAGCTGGCGGATCACTTCGGCCAGCATCCGCTGGGTGTCCGGGTCGGCGGAGACGACGATGGCGTTGGCGCCGGCGAAGCGGGCGATGCTGGCCCGGCGGCCGTTGTCGGAGGTCGCGGGCGCCGGCGGGGCCTGCGCGCCCTCCCCGCTCGCCGGCGTCTGGCCGACGAGTTGCTGGAGCACCGGCAGGAGTTGGTCGGCGTTGGCGTGCTGCAGGTGCACCACGCGAATGTCGCTGCTTTCCTCCGCCCGGCGGTCGAGGTCTTCGATCATGGCCAGCAGCGGACGGACGGCGGCCGCATCGCCCCGCATCAGCAGGGAGTTGCTGCTTTCCACCACCACCACCGAGACCACGCCGTTGCGGGCGTCGGCCGGCGCGCCGGGGCCTTTCAGAAGATCGTCGATCACCTTGCCGATCTCGCGGGCGGAGCTGGCGCGGAGGCTGACGGTCTCGGTGATCCCGCGCTCCTGATCGACCTGGGCCAGCAGGGCGCCGATCCGGCGTAGGTTGTCGGCGTAGTCGGCGACGATCAGCAGATTGCCGCGGCGGCTGGGCAGCACCACGCCCTGGCGGCCGACCAGGGGCTTCAGGGTCTCGGCCGCGGCCTCGGCCTCCAGGGTGCGCAGGCGGAAGACCTGGGTGGCGAAGCCGTAGCCGCC
Organism: Phenylobacterium sp.; assembly: GCF_046290725.1. Lineage (GTDB taxonomy): Bacteria > Pseudomonadota > Alphaproteobacteria > Caulobacterales > Caulobacteraceae > Phenylobacterium. Next base: position 503,149 of record NZ_JBKBUH010000002.1, on the reverse strand, counting down.
GGAGGTCCCGGCGCTGGCCGGTTGCTGGGCCGCCCCCTCCTCCGGCGCGATGCGGTAGCCGCCGGTCCCGGTGGGGATCGCCACCAGGCCGTTGGCCCGAAGGGTCGAGAGCATCACCTCGAAGAGCTCGGCGCGCGACAGGGCCTCCTGGCTCGCCACGGTGACACGGCCCTGGACGCGCGGATCGATGATGAAGGTCTGGCCGGTGGCGCGCGCCACGTCCTGGATGAACGCGCGGATGTCCGCGTCGCGCAGGTTCAGCACCTGCTCCTGGGCGGCCGCCGGGGCGTGGAGGGCCAGGGCCGCGCTCAGCACAAGGGGGAGAAGGCGTTTCAACGGGTCACCGTACGCAGGCGGGTGGTCATGGGCTGGCCGTTCCGCTCGAAGCGGACCTCCACCTCGCCTTGGGCGGCGGCCAGCAGGTCGGGAAGCTCGCTCATCCGCTCGGGGTTGAGCGGCGAGCCGTCGATGGCGAGCACGAGGTCGCCCTCCTGGAGGCCGGCCTCGCGCAAGGCTCCGCCGCCGCGGGCGCGGCTCATCACCCGATAGCCGACGACGCGGCCGTCGCGGCTCTCCGGCGTCAGGGCGGCGGCGGCGAGGAACTGCCGAGGGTCGAGCCCCGGGGCGGCGGAAGCGCCCGGCGTGGCGGCCGGCAGTACGGCGCCGAAGGTTGGCGGGGGCGGAGGCGGCGGCGCTTCGCCGGCGACGAACTCCAGCCGGGTGCGGCCGCCGCCGCGGGTCAGGATCACATGGTCGGCGGCGATCGCGGTCAGCATCAGCCCGCCGCCGAGGTCTTCGCCCAGGGCGTAGCTCGCCTGGCTCCCGTCGGCCGCGCCGATGATCGCCGAACCGCCACCGCGCCCGTCGGCGCGCACTCCGTAGAGGGCGAGGCCGCCCGGCGCCGAGGCGGCCGGCGCAGCCCCGGCGTCGAGGTTGCGGAAGAAGGGGTCGAACCGGGCGAAGACCGCATAATCTGGTTGGGGTGCAGGCTTGGCGGCCACGGTCGCCGCGCCCAGCGGCCCGGCGGGGGCGAGGACGATCCAGACCAGCCGCGCCGCCTGCCAGGCGAGGATCAGGACGAGGCCGATCTCCGCCCACCGGACCACCGCCCCGAGGGGCGGCCGCCAGGCGGTCCAGCTCCGGTCCTGAAGCGCGCGCAACATCTGCGTTCTGTCCCCGAAACGCCCCCGAATGCGGCGTCGGGTGGGGCTATATGACGGGCGGGCGACGCTGGCGTGTAGCTTGGGCGACACTATTGTGACGCCGCGCCGGCCCCTCGAACGCGCCCGCCCGCATCCGTCAGAATCGGGCGCTCAGGCCGAGCGAGAAGGACCGGCCGAGCTCGTAATTGTTCAGCCGGATCTTGTCGCCGTTACGCTTCTGCGACTCGTCGAATTCCTCGCCCAGCAGGTTCCGCGCCTCGAAGCTCAGGGTGTAGTCCATCCCCCACACCTCAAGCTTGCGCCGCACGGTGAGGTCGACCAGCACCCCCGGATCCTGCACGAAGTCCGGCGCGCCGGCCTGGCCGCGGGCGGTGGTCCGCTCACTGGCGTAGTTCACCAGCACGGTCGCCTGGGTGGCGCCGTCCAGGGTTTCGAAGCCGAACTGCAGGTTGGCCAGATGCTCCGACTGGCCTTGCAGGCGGCTGCCGTCGATCACGAAGTTGCGGGCCGGCGCCGGCTGGCCGAGGCCGGTGCGCGGGAAGACCACGTCGCCGTCCTCCACCACCACCTCGGCCTTGGTGTAGGTGTAGTTGGCCCCCAGCAGCCAGCGCTTGTCGTCCAGGATCGCGATCCCGAACTCCGGCTCGAAGTACTTCTTGAACTCCGCCTCGGCCCCGTAGAGCACCGCCCGCGGCGCGTTCAGGAAGCTCTGCTGCAAGCCCGAGCCGGACTCGTTCACCACCGACTCGATGGGCTTGTCGATGTCCTTGTAGAACACGCCGAGGGTGACGAACTGACCGCGGTCGAAGTAGCGCTCGTAGCGCAGGTCGACGTTCAGCAGCTCGGAATCCTGCAGGTAGGGGTTGCCGATGAACAGGCGGTCGGATTCCGGGTCGAGATAGAGCTGCGGAGCCTGTTCCCGGAACTGGGGCCGGGCGATCGTCTTGGAGACGCCCAGACGCAGCTGCTGATCCTCGGCGAAATTCCAGGTCACCGTCAGGGCGGGCAACAGGTAGTCGTTCTTCAGGGTGCGCCCTTCCAGCCGGTTGGCCGAGAACAGGTCGATCGCCTGCACCGACTGCTCGCCGCTCTCGAAGCGGGCGCCGAGAGTGGCCCGTACGGCCGGATAGATCTCGCCCTCGGCCTGGAGGTAGAAGGCGTGGGTGGTCAGGCTCGCTTCATAGGCGGCGGCGCCTTCCGAACCGGTGACTTCCCGCAGGATCAGGCCGTCCGGGCCGATGTTGAAGTCCGAATAGAGGAAGTCCACCCGCTGGGTCTGGAAGGCCAGCGACGGGGTGAAGTCCATAATGAAGCGGAAGACGCGCTGGTCGGAATAGCGTTCGTTGTCCAGCCAGGCGTAGCCGGCCGAGACGGTGAAGTCGGCGATCCACGGATTGGCCAGGCGGTAGTTCAGGTCGACCCCGAAGCCGGAAGCCTTGTCCTCCAGCTCGCTGAACCGGATGAAGTTCGCGTCCGACTGGGGGTTGTGGTAATAGACACCACCCACCTTGCGGTAGCGGACCTGGCGCTCGTAGGGGGCGTCGCGCTCGGTGCGCGCATAGGATCCCCGCCAGTCGATCTGCAGATCGCCGAACCGGTGCTCGCCAGTCAGCTGGGTGTTGATCAGCTCACGCTGGTACCAGGCGGTGTAGTCGTCGCGGACGAAGTTGCTGGCCCGGCTGCTCTCGCCCTCGACCGACCGCGTCTCCTTGGTGACGTTGCGGACGTAGAAGTTCGTCCACTTGAAGGTATGACCGTCCAGGTCGAGCGCCACGCTGGTGAGCGCGTTGAGCGTGACGTCGTTCTGGGTGGAGTCGGAGAACATGTCCTCCGTGACGGACAACCGGTCGAGGCTGACCACGCCCTCCTGCTGGACCGCGCGGCGCGTGTGCCAGCTGTTGTCGTAGCCGACCACCGCCACGGCGCCGAGCGTCGCCCAGTCGAATACGAAGGAGCGCCCGCCCGAGACGCTGAACCCGCCGTTGAACGGCACGTCGTTGGTCGACTGCAGCAGGTTGATGTTGGCGTTCTGGAAGCTGCGGCCGATGGCTGTCAGCTGGGCGCTGTCGAAGTTCGAGGAGTCGACGCGCTTGCCCGTCGCGATCGCCTGGCGCAGCAGTAGCGGCATTTCGCGCGTGCCGTCGTCGACGCCGGTGAAGTCCCAATCGCCGCCGTAATGGGTCAGGCCGCGCTTCAGCGTGGTCTCGTCATTGGCCCCGACGCTGGCGCTGATCGAGAAGAAGGGCTCGTCAGGGACCGCGACGGTGCGCAGGTCGATCAGGCCGCCGCCGAACTCGCCGGGGTTCTTGGCCGAGAAAGTCTTCTGGACATTGACGCCGGCGAGCACGCTGGACGGGAAGAGGTCAAGCGGCACCACCCGCTGCAAGGGCTCCGGGCTCGGCAGGGGCGAACCGTTCAGCAGGGCCGAGGAATAGCGCTCGCCCAGCCCCCGCACATAGACGAAGCGTCCGCTGACGAGGCTCAGGCCCGCCAGGCGGGTCAGGGCCTCGGCCGCGGTGCCGTCGCCCTGGCGCGCCAGGTCTTCGCTGGTGACGACCGAAACCACCTCGGAAGTTTCGCGCATCACGTCCGGAATGAACCGGCCGCGGACCAGCAGCTCCTCGACCTCGACCTCCTGGGCGCAGGCCAGGGCGGGCGCGAAGAGCGCGGTGGTGCAAAGCAGCAGCCCCGAGAGCGGGCGGAAGAGCTTGTTCATGTGGGGATCTTCGTCTCTGGGAATTCACGAGCGCCGGGCGGGAATGGCGGGGCCTCCCGGCCCCGCCGCCGCATCAGCAGCTGCTTCCGCTGGCCAGGCCGCAGGTCCAGCCCTGCCACCAGGTGTCGTTCGCATCGCGAACCGCGCCGATGTAGCTGGTGTTCACGAAGAACGAGCTGACCGTCGAGGCGTTGAAGGCCGGCCGCGCCGCCTCGTTGGCCCCGTTGACGAAGCCGTTCAGCGTCGAGGTGTGGTTCGCGACATTGTTGGTTCCGGCGTTGAACAGCGTCTGAGCCGCCGCGCCGTCCACGTCGCTGTCGTTGCGGAAGGCCGTGGCGCAGGCGAGAACCACCGAGTCCCAGCGGGGCGCGGCGGCCACGGTGGAGGCGGTGTCGACGTCCAGACAAGCGGTCGCCGGATTGGCGGAGACGTGGATCCCGTTCATGAACCGGCCGCCGGTGCCAGTGTTGAGGATCTGCACGTCGCCGGCGCCGGTGCGGCCCGAGCCGATGGCGGTGTAGTTGGCGATCATCGGCCGCGAGTTGAGCGCCGACTGGACGCCCGCCGAGCTCATCTCGAACACGCGGTCGCCCCCGTTGGCGCGCTGGCGGGCGATCAGGAACTGGATGCCCCCGCGCCAGCCCTCGTCGGTGTCGATGCTGTCGTCGTCGATGCCGGTCATGACCAGGTAGCGGGCGTTGACCGTGCCGCCAAAGAACTCGATGCCGTCGTCGGAGCTGTTGTGCACCTGGACGTATTCGATGGTAGTGCCCGAGCCGACGCCGTTCAGGGTGATGCCGTTGAGCTCGCGGTTCGGCTGCACCTCGAAGCCGGGGAAGCGAACCTGGACATAACGCAGGCGGCCGGAGTTGTCGGTGGGGCTATTGCCGCCATAGAGGGCGACGCCGCCCTCGAAGGTGGCCACGCAGTTGATGTTCGGAGGCGTCGTGCCGGCCGGGCAGCTGGCGATGGGCGCGCGCCCGGAAATCACGATGCCGCCCCACTGGCCGATGCTGTCCTCGCCGGTCTGGCCTTCGAGGTTCTGGCGACTGGTGAAGATGATCGGATTGGACGCCGTGCCCTCGGCGAAGATCTGGTTGCCGCGCTGGACGTTGATGTAGTCCAGGCCGCCCGAGCCATAGAGGCGCACGCCAGGCTCGATGGTCAGGATGCCTTGCTGTGAGCCCGGGATCGGGCTGTTCGGATCGGCGCCGCGATCGTCGCCCACGTCGACGCGGCCGCTGATCGAATAGGCCGTGCCCGCGCGGGCCGGAACCACCAGGTTGCCGACGATCTTCGACGGGAGTTGGCAGGCGCGCAGGGTGCCGTTGGCGATGGTGCCGACATTGGCGAAGCCGGCCGGGCAGTCGGTCGCCGCGGTGCCGCCGCCGCCGCCGCCGCCGCCCGTACCGCCGCCGCCGCCCGTGCCCGGCGGGAAGGCGCCTTCGCCCGGCGAGGCCACGTTGTCCGCCCCGCCGCCGCAGGCGGCGAGCGCAAACGCGCTCATCGAAGTGATCAGAAGCGCCCTGAGGGTCTTGAAGCCGGTCATCGTGCTCTCCGCCGCCTTGTTTCCTTGGCGAGGCGAACATGCGCGACCGAGACCCCTGCCCCGTCGCGACCCGAACCGTCGCCCTGCCCGGCGCGGTCTTTAGGCCCGGCGTATGACAGGGACCCGACGCTTGGATGACAGCTTTGTTGCGACGGCCTGACGCAGGCTCCGCTTGTCGCGCCCTATGGCTCCACCAGCCGGGCGATCCCTGAGGCCACCGTCGGGTGATAGCTCGACCGCGCCTGGGCGAAGATCCGGCGGGCGATGGGCCGCCCCCATTCCTCGTCGCGCATCAGCCCGGCGTAGAGCGGCCGGATGAACAGGCCGCGCCCGACGCTCATCAGGAACGTCTCCAGGGACGGCAGGGCCGGCTCGTAGCGGTTGGCGATCGCAAGCTCCAGCCAAGCCGAGCGGATATAGCCGTTGGGCGAATCGGAGAGCGCGAAGGCGCGGTCCAGCTCGGCCAGCTGCTCGCGGCTCAGCTTGCGCGGCAGGTTGTTCAGGAACCGCTGCCACTCCTGAGTGGTCCAGGCCGCAGCGGGAATCGCCGAAGCCGCCCCGCCCCGGAGGAAGGCCGCCGCGTGGGCGTCGACCCGGGCCAGCGCCTCGGAGCGGGTATGCAGCGCATTGGCCGGCACGCCGGGCGCGTAGGCCCAGGCGTCGAGATCGAGCTTCGCCTCCAGGTCCGCATCGCCCGCCACCAGGTGCTCGCGGATGTCGCGCAGGAAGCCCGCCGTGGTCTGGGGCTGGAAGGCGTGGCGGTCGAAATAGCCGCGCAGATAGGCGTCCCAGCGTTCGCGGCCGACGATCGATTCGAGGGTCCGCAGGAAGATGGCGCCCTTGAAGTACTCGATCTGGCCGGCGGTCTGGCCATAGAGCTTGGTCCCTTCAGTGTCCGGGCCGCCCGCCTCTGCAATGTCGGCCTGCAGCCCGTCCCAGTCGAGCTCGGCCTCGATGGCCGCGCGTTCGGCCCCGTAGAGCGCCTCCATGATCCGGTTCTCGAAATAGGTGGTGAAGCCCTCGTTCAGCCAGCCGTCGGGCCAGGTGGCGTTGGTCACCAGGTTGCCGGACCAGGAGTGGGCCAGCTCATGCGCCACCAGGCTGACATTGGCCTTGTCGCCGGTGATGAAGGTGGGGGTCAGGAAGGTCAGCGTCGGGTTCTCCATGCCGCCCAGCGGGAAGGCCGGCGGCAGGACCAGGACGTCGTAGCGGCCCCAGCGATAGGGGCCGTAGAGCGCCTCGGCGGCCTCGACCATCTTCTCGGTGTCGGCGAGCTCGGCGGCGGCGGCGGCGATCATGGAGGGCTCGGTATAGACGCCGGTGCGCGGCCCCAGGGGCTGGAACGCCAGGTCGCCGATCCCGATGGCGATCAGATAGGGCGGAACCGGGTTGTCCATCCGAAAGCGGAAGGCCCGCTTGCCGGGGCCGGCGGGTTCGCCCTCCGGCGTCAGCTTGTCGCCGCTCATGACCGCGACGAGGCCCTCCGGCACGACGATCCGCGCCGACCAGGTCTGGCGGATTCCGGGGCTGTCCTGGGTGGGAATCCAGGTGCGGTTGTGGATCGCCTGGCCCTGGCTGAACAGCAGCGGCTTCTGCTTGCCGGCCGTCAGTTCCGGCGGCAACCACTGCAGGGCTCGCGCGCCGGGCGCGGAGACATAGTGGACGACGATCCGTCGGGCGCCCTTCAGCTGCACGGTGAGCGGCGCGCCCACCTCGTCGTTCACCCTGGCCTCCATCGCCCACGGCAGGTCGCGCCCGCGCGCGTCGGTGACCCGGGAGACCTGCAGGCCGAGCGAATCGAGGATGATCTCGCCGGCGCCGGGGGCCGCCAGCACGTCGAGGGCGGCGGTTCCCGAGAAGCTCTTGGCCTCGAAATCCGCGGCGAGATCGAGATCGACATGGGTCACTCGGGCGACCTGCGGCCGGGCGAAGGTCTTCTCGTCCTTGGCCTCGGGGGTGGTGAGGATCGGGGCGACCCTGGCGGGGGCGGCTTGCGCCAGCGGCGCAGCGAGGGCGAGGACGGCGGCGAGCGCCAGCGCCCGGAACGCGGACTTCATGAAACGGGGCCTTCGGAAGACTACTGACTTGTCCGTTCCTAACCGCCGGCGCCGCACGGGTCGATATGGAACGGCGACCGTTACCCCAACGTAATCGCTTCGCGCCGTCGACCAGGCGATCACCGGGCCATCGACGCCCTGGAGGTCCGCCATGCAACGCCGTCAACTCTTCCTCGCCGCCGCAGCCGGCGCCGCCCTCTCCTCCCGCCCGGCCGCCGCGGCGCGCCGCTCCACGCGCAGCCCGGTGTTCGGCCGCGACGGCGCCGAGCTCTTCGTCCGCGACTGGGGCGAAGGCCGCCCGATCGTCTTCCTCGCCGGCTGGACCCTGACCTCGGAAGCCTGGGCCTATCAGGCGGCCGAACTCTCCGACCAGGGATTCCGCTGTGTCGCCTACGACCGGCGCGGCCACGGACGCTCCGACGATCCCGGCCGCGGTTACGACTACGACACCCTGGCCGACGACCTCGCCGCCGTGCTTGAGGCGCGAGACCTGCGGGACGTGACCGTGGTCGCCCACTCCATGGCCAGCGGCGAGATCACCCGCTACATGAGCCGCCACGGCGGCGCGCGGGTGCGCGACATCGTCTATCTGGCGCCCACCACCCCGTTCCTGACGCGCACGGCCGACAATCCGATGGGCGCGCCTGCCGAGTTCTTCGAGCAGACCCGGAAGGCCTGGATGCGCGACTTCCCGGCCTGGATCGACGCCAATGCGGCGCCCTTCGTCACGCCCGACACTTCGTCGGCCATGGTCGCCTGGCTGAAGGACATGATGCTGAGCTGTTCCATGAGAGCCGTCGTCGACTGCAACAAGGCCATGGTCGCCGCCGATTTCAGGGCCGAGCTCGCCCGTATTCGGGTCCCCGCCCTGGTCATCCACGGGGACAAGGACGCCTCGGCCCCCCTGCCCCTGACCGGCCAACGCACCGCAGAGCTGATCCCCGGCGCGAAGCTCATGGTCTACGAAGGCGCGCCGCACGGGCTCTTCGTCACCCACATCGACCGACTGAACGCCGATCTGCTGGCCTTCGCCCGGCGTTAGTCGACCGGCACCGTATAGTTCAGCGCCAGCCGCCCGCCGTCGGGATAGACCGTCTGGCCGGTCATGTAGGAGGCGTCGTCGGAGGCGAGGAACACCGCAACCCGGCCGATCTCGATGGCCTCGCCGAAACGCTTCAGCGGCGTGCGCTGCAGGACCCTGCGGCGTGCGGCCTCGTCCTCCATCACGCCTTGCAGGATGTCGGTGACGATGGTGCCGGGCCCGATGGCGTTCACGCGGATCCCGTGCGGCGCCAGGGCCAAGGCCATGGCCTTGGTCATCTGGGCGATCCCGCCCTTGGAGGTCACGTAGGCGAGTTGGTTGGGGATGGCGAGGACGGCGTTGATCGAGGACATGTTGATGATCGCCCCCTTGATCCTGGCGTCGACCATGTGCCGGGCGACGGTCTGGCCGACCACGAAGGGCGCGCGCAGGTTCACCGCCAGCACCCGATCGAAATCCTCCAGCTCGGCGTCGAGGATATCGCCTGGCGCCAGCACGCCGGCGTTGTTCACCAGGATCTCGATGCGTCCGAGCAGGGCTGCGGCCTTGATCACCGCGGACTGGGCGGCCTTGGCGTCCGCAAGGTCGCAGACCACCGAATAGACCTGCCGGCCCGTGCGGTCCGCCAGATCGGCCGCCGCCAGTCCCAGCCGCGCGCCGTCGATGTCCAGCAGCACCAGGTCGCAGCCTTCCGCCGCGAAGGCCTCGGCGCAGCCCAGGCCGATGCCGCCCGCCGCGCCGGTGATCAGGGCCGTCCGCCCGGCCAGGCGGCCGCTCACCACGACCCCACGTTCGGCATGGAAGCCCAGGGCTCGGCCGGCGCCAGGGCTGGGCCCGCCTGCAGGAGTTCGACCGAAATCCCGTCGGGCGAGCGGACGAAGGCCATGCGCCCGTCGCGCGGCGGGCGATTGATGGTCACGCCCCCGTCCTGCAGCCGCCGGCAGGTCTCGTAGATATCGTCCACGGCGTAGGCCAGATGCCCGAAGTTGCGGCCGCCGCCATAGTCCTCCGGATCCCAGTTGTAGGTCAGCTCCACCATCGGCGCCTTGGCCTGGCGGGCCATCTCCTCGTCGCCGGGCGCGCAGAGGAAGACCAGCGTGAACCGCCCGCCCGAGTTCTCGCTGCGCGAGACCTCCTTCAGGCCCAGCTTGTTGCAATAGAAGTCGAGCGAGGCGTCCAGGTCCTTCACCCGGACCATGGTGTGAAGATATCTCACGACGGCGGCTCCCTACCCATTTTTCGGTGCGCGAATTGGCCTGGTATTAACCGGAGGCGCAAGAGCATGGCCCCCGTTCCTGCGGCGCCGGGGGCACAATATGCGGCGAATGGCCCACATGTCCGCGATTTCATTTGCGCTCGCAAAACGGTGGCATATCAACGCCGTTCAACTATCGCAGAGCGGTGCCGGGCGGCGCAGGGTCGCGCCGCGTACAGCGGTGCGCGTTCGGGGGAAGGCCTCATGCGCCTGAAGTCGTCTTATCTGTTCGCCGCCGGCCTGCTGGGCGCGGTGGTGCTCTATTTCGTGATCGCCGGGATTTTCGGCGGCGGCGGGGAGAAGGCCGGCCAGGCCAAGGCCAACACCGCCCAGCGCAGCGACACGCCCACCGTCCAGGTCGTGACGGCTCCGGAGATCGTGCGCGAGTACACGGTCAATCTGCGCGGCCGCACCGAGGCCGCCCGCGCCGTCGTGGTCCGGTCGGAGACCGCCGGGGTGGTGGCCGCCACGCCGGTGGCCGAAGGCTCCTATGTCCGTCGCGGCGCGGTGCTCTGCCGCCTGAACGTCGACGCCCGCGAGGCGACGCTGGCCCAGGCCCGGGCCAATCTGCGTTCGCGCGAACTGCAGCAGAAGGCCTCCGCCGACCTGGCCGAGAAGGGCTATCGTTCTCAGACCCAGCTGCTGCAGGACCAGGCCAACCTGGACTCCGCCGCCGCCTCGGTGCGCCAGGCCGAGATCGCGCTGGAGCAGATGAATATCCGCGCCCCCTTCGACGGCGTGTTCGACCGCCGCGACGCCGAGATCGGGACCTATCTGTCGCCCGGCCAGGCCTGCGGTACGGTGATCGAGCTCAATCCCCTGCTGATCGTCGGCGACCTGGCCGAAAGCGACGCGGGCAAGGTCAAGGTCGGGGCGACCGCCACGGCCCGGCTCGTCTCCGGCGAGACCCTGTCGGGCCGGGTGCGCTACGCCGCCCGCGACGCCGACGCCCAGACCCGCACCTATCGCGTGGAAGTGGCCGCCAGCAATCCGGGTCAGGCCCGTTCGGGCCTCTCGGCGGCGCTGCACATCGGCGCCGGAACCGGCCCGGCCCACCGCGTGCCGGTCTCGGCCCTGGTGCTGGACGCCGACGGCCGCCAGGGCGTGCGCCACGTGCTGCCCGGGGACGTCGTCGCCTTCACGCCGGTCACGGTGCTGGAGGAGACCCCCGAGGGATTGTGGATCTCCGGCCTCCGGGGCGAGGCCCGCGTCATCATCGTCGGCCAGTCCTATGTGGCCGAGGGTCAAAAGGTTAAGGTGGCGGCCGCGCGCTAGGCGCCGGTCCGCCAGGAGGCTGACATGATCGGACCCCTCATCGACGGCGCCATCAAACGGCGCAAGGTGGTCCTGGCGGTCACCCTGATCGCCGGCCTCTTCGGCCTGGGCGCCTACCTGTCCATGCCACGCGAGTCGCAGCCGAACATCGACTTCCCGTTCATCTCGGTGGTCGTCCCCTATCCGGGCGTCAGCCCGGAGGACGCCGAGCGCCTGCTGGTGCGTCCACTGGAGACGGAGCTGCAGTCGATCGAGGGCATCAAGGAGATGAACGCCGTCGCCCGCCAGAGCATGGCGGCGGTGAACCTGGAGTTCGAGGCCGACTTCGACAAGGACAAGGCCCTGGCCGAAGTGCGCGCCAAGGTCGACCTGGCGCGCGGCAAGTTCCCGCCGGACGCCGAAGAGCCGATCATCCAGGAGGCCAATTTCTCCGGCGAACCGATCATCGGCATCGTGCTGTCGGGCGCCGCGCCCGAACGCACCCTGTTCCAGATCTCGCGCAACCTGCAGGACCGGCTGGAGGCCGCGCCCGGGGTTCTCGAGGTCTATCTGAACGGCGGCCGCGAGGAGCTGCTGGAAGTCACCATCGATCCGGTGCGGATGGAAGCGGCCAACGTCACCACCGGCGAGCTCGCCCAGGTGATCGCCCGCAACAACCAGCTGGTGCCCGCCGGCAACCTGATCTCCGGGGAAGGCAAGTTCGCGGTGAAGGTGCCGGGCGTGGTGGAGGAGCCAAGGGACATCCTGGCCCTGCCGGTGAAGCGCAACGGCGACCGGCTGATCACCGTGGGCGACATCGGCGACGTGCGGCGGACCTTCAAGGAGCCCACCTACATCACCCGCTTCAACGGCCATCCGGCCTTCTCGGTGGACGTCGCCAAGCGCTCGGGCGCCAACATCCTCGACACCGTCGCCGAGGTCCGCAAGGTCGTGGAGGAGGAGCAGACGCGCTGGCCCGAGACCGTGCAGGCCAGCTACATCTACGATGAAAGCGACTTCATCGGCCGCACCCTGGTGGTGCTGGAAAGCGGCCTGATCATCGCCACCATCCTGGTCATGTTCATCATCGTGGCGAGCCTGGGCGTGCGCCAGGGCCTGATGGTGGGCGCGGCGATCCCGGCCTGCTTCATGCTTGCCTTCCTGATGCTGAACGCCATGGGCGTGACCCTGAACCAGATGGTCATGTTCGGCCTGGTGCTGGCGGTGGGCATCCTGGTCGACGGCGGCATCGTGGTGGTCGAATACGCCGACCGGAAGATGGCCGAGGGCATGCCGAAGGAGGAGGCCTTCGCCGCCGCCGGCAAGCGCATGTTCTGGCCGGTGATGAACGGCACGCTGACGACGCTCTGCGCCTTCGTGCCCTTCATGTTCTGGAACTCGATCCCCGGGAAGTTCATGAGCTTCCTGCCGCTGACCCTGTTCTACGTGCTGGGCGCCTCGATCTTCATCGCCCTGATCTTCACGCCGGCCCTGGGCTCGATCTTCGGGCGCAAGGCCGCGGTGGACGCCGAGCACCTGGCCGAGATCGAGAAGTCCGAGCGCGGCGATCCGCGCGAGATGCGCGGCTTCATGGGCTGGTACGCCCGCACGCTCGACGTGCTGGGCCGCCACCCGACCCGGACGCTGGCTGCGACCCTGGCGATCATCGTCGCCGTCGTGGCCGCCTTCGTCGCCGCCAAGAAGCCGTCGGAGTTCTTCCTGCGGCAGGACCCGGAGTTCGTGAACGTCTACGTCAAGGCCCGCGGCAACCTCTCGCCCGCCGGCCAGGACCAGATCGTACGCCAGGTCGAGCAACGGCTGCAGGGGATCAAGGGCGTCAGCTCGATCTATGTCCGCACCGGGACCAGCAGCCCCGGCGGCGGCCCCAACAGCCCGCCCAACGACACCATCGGCCGCATCAACCTGGACTTCGCCGAGTACGAGGAGCGGCAGGAGCTGGGCCTGCGCGGGCGCGACATCGCCGATGAGGTGCGCCGGCGCGTCGCCAACATCCCCGGCGTGCTGGTGGAGGTGCGCCTGCCCCAGGGCGGCCCGCCCACTGGCAAGGACGTGCAGGTCGAGATGCGCTCCAACGACCCGGCGGCGCTCAACGCCGCGGCCGACCTCGTGAAGGCCAAGCTCGCCGAGGATCCGCAGCTGCACGAGCTGGAGGATAATCGCACCTCCCCGGGCATCGAATGGAACCTGACCGTCGACCGCGAGGCGGCCGGCCGCTACGGCGCCGACGTGCTGAGCGTCGGCCAGGCGATCCAGTTCGTCACCGGCGGGGTGCTGGTGGGCCGATTCCGGCCCGACGACGCCGATGACGAGCTCGACATCCGAATGCGGTTCACGCCCGAGCATCGGAACCTGGCGGCCTTCGACACCCTGAAGATCCCGACCCAGTTCGGCCCGGTGCCGGCCAGCTACTTCGTCGACCACGTGCCCGGCCAGCAGGTGACCACCATCCAGCGCCGCGACGGCCAGCGGGTGGTGATCGTGCAGGCCAACACCGTGGGCGGCGTGGCGGCCAACCACAAGATCGCCGAACTGCGTCCCTGGCTGGAAAAGGCCGACATCGATCCCTCGGTGCGCTGGAAGTTCCGCGGGGCCGACGAGGAAGGCGCCAAGGCCGCGGCCTTCTTCATGACCGCCATGGCCGTCTCGCTGTTCCTGATGGGCGTCATCCTGCTCTGGCAGTTCAACTCGTTCTACGGCGTGGTGGTCACCCTCTCGGCGGTGGCGCTCTCCACGGTGGGCGTGCTGCTGGGTGTGGTGGTGAACATCGCCCACACCTTCGACTACATCTCGGTGATCATGCTGGGCACAGGGATCGTCGCCCTGGCCGGAGTGGTGGTGGGCCACAACATCGTGCTGGTGGACACCTACTACCAGCTCCGGCGCGCCGGCTTCCCGGCCGATGAGGCCGCCGTCCGCGCCGCCATCCAGCGGTTCCGGCCGGTGATGCTGACCACCACCGTGACGGTGGTGGGGCTCTTGCCGCTGATGTTCCAGGTGCACCCGAATTTCCGCTCCGGCCACATCGAATTCCATGCGCCGGGTTCGGAATGGTGGGTGCAGCTCTCGGGCGCGGTGGTCTGGGGGCTCTCCTTCGCCACCCTGCTGACCCTGATCCTGACGCCGGTGCTGCTGGCCGCGCCCAAGGTCTTCGCCCGCCGCTTCGGCTGGGTCTGGGCGCGCACCGGGGGCAAGGTTCTGGCCCGCCGCAAGCCCAGCCGGCCCGCCACGGTGACCTTCGGCGACGACGACGTGCCGCGCGCGGCGGAGTAAGTCAGGCTTCGCGCGTCTGGCGCCGCCAAAGCGCGGCGTACTCCCCGCCCCTGGTCAGGAGTTCGGCGTGGCGGCCGCGCTCCACCACGCGGCCGCGCCGCAGCACCAGGATCTGATCGGCGTCGACGATGGTGGAGAGGCGATGGGCGATGACCAAGGTCGTGCGCCCGGTCCTGACCTTTCGCAAGGTCGCCTGGATGGCCTCTTCGGTTGGACCGTCCAGCGCGCTCGTCGCCTCGTCCAGGATTAGCAGGCGCGGATCGGCCAGGAGGGCGCGGGCGATGCCCACCCGCTGGCGCTCCCCGCCGGAAAGCTTCAGGCCACGCTCGCCGACCAGGGTGTCCATCCCCAGGGGTAGGCTGTCGATGAAGCCGCCCAGTTCCGCCGCCTCGGCGGCCGCGCGCACCGCCTCCGGCGTCGCCTCGGGGCGCGCGAAGGCGAGATTGGCGTAGAGCGTGTCGTTGAAGAGCGCCACGTCCTGCGGCACCAGCGCCACCGCCCGGCGCAGCGCCGCCTGCTTCACCTGGCGCAGGTCGACCCCGTCGATGGAGACGCGCCCGGCCTGGGGATCGATCAGCCGCAGGGCCAGGCGCACCGCCGTGGTCTTGCCGGCGCCGGAAGGCCCCACCAAGGCCACGGTTTCCCCCGGCGCGGCGCGGAAGCTGACGCCCAGCAATCCCGCCGACCTGGCGTCGTGCCGGAAATCCACGTCCTCGAAGGCGAGTTCGGCCCCCTGCCCCGTCGCCGGCGGCAGGTCGCACGCGTCGGGCGCATCGACGATGTCGGGGCGGATGGCCGTCAGCTGGGTCATCTGCTCCATGTCGATGAAGGCCTGCCGGATCTCCCGATAGTTGAAGCCCAGCATGTTCAGCGGCTGATAGATGCCGATCAGCAGCAGCACGGCCATGGTGACGTCGCCGATCTGCATCCGGCCCTGCATCACCTCGTACCCGGCCATGACGGTGAGCAGGGCCAGGCCCAGGTTCAGGACCACAGCCTGGACGGCGTTCAGCAGCGACAGCGAGGTGTTGGCCGTGACGCCGGCGCGCACATAGTCGGCCATGGCCTCGCGATAGGCCTCGACGGTCCGCGCCTCCGAACCGAAGGTCTTGACCGTCTCGTAGTTGATCAGGGCGTCGACGGAGAGGCCGGCGGTGCGGCTGTCGGCCTCGTTCAGCCGCCGCCGATGCGCCAGGCGCCAGTCGGTGATCTTGAAGGTCAGGACGGCGTAGAAGACGACGGTGACGAAGGCGGCGAGCGCGAACCGCCAGTCCAGCCGCACGGTCAGCACGATCATGGCCAGGACGAGCTCGATCGCCGTAGGCCCCAGGTTGAAGACCACGCTGCGCATCAGGAAGTCGGTGGATCGCGCGCCGCGGTCGATGATCCGCGACAGGGTCCCGGTCTGCTTGCCCTGGTGGTAGTCGAGCGAGAGGCTGAGCGCGTGGCCGAAGGTCTCCGTCGCCGCCTTGGCCATGGTTGCCTGGGAAACGATGGTGAAGATCGCATCCCGCGCATAGGGCGCGCAGGCCGCCACCAGCCGCAGGCCCGCGAAGGCCAGAGCCAGCATCAGGAAATCGGCGCCGAGCGCGGCCGCATCCGTCCCCAGTTTGGGCGCCAGGCGGTTGATCGCCTCGCCCAGCGCGACGGGCGCGCCCACCCCGGCCAGCTTGCCGACGAACACCAGGGCCAGCGACGCGGCGATCCGCCAGGAGAGGCCCGGCGCGCCGGATCTCAGCACCAGGCGGCCGAGATCGGCCATCGAGCGCCAGAAATGGAATTTCGCCTGCGCCGGCGCGACGGGCCCGGCGACGTGGCGCCCGTGGGCGTGGGTGAATGCCAAGGCCTCAGGTCACTCCAGCAACAGGGTGGACTGGACCCCGCCCCCGGGGGTCAGCCAGTCGATGCGCAAGCCCCCCGAAACGGGCGCGATGCGGAAGGGCCCATCGGATATAGGCGCCGCCGGCCGCGCGTCGATGGTCACCGGGTTCTCGGCCGCGTCCCCGAACACATCGATCAGGTGCGAGGCGCCGGTGATCGGCTGCGGCAGGGGGATGGCGTAGCGGCCGGCGGCGTCGGCTCGGCCGTCCACCACTTGGTCGCCGTCCACATGGATGCTGAGCGTCGCCCCGGCCGGGGCGCGGCCGGAGATCACAGCTCCGCCCTCGCGGTCGAAGTCGACGGCGTCGACCTGGGCGCGGCCTTCGCGGCCGATGCGGACCGCGCCGGCGCCGGCCCGCAGCATGACGGCCTCGCCCGCGCCGGTGACCAGCAGGTAGCCCTCGGCCTGGGCGGTGCGCCCGCCGGAGAAGGCCGAGAGGCCGAAGATCCTCGCCTCGTCGCCCGCCGGCAGGGCCAGGCGCCAGCGCCCCTGGTCGTCGGCCTCGGCGAACAGGGCTTCGCCCGCCGGTGTGGCCAGCCGCACCCGCGCCCCGGCGGGGGCCGCCCCGGACAGAATCAGGGCCTCCCGCCCCGGCTCGGCGGCGGTCACCGACGGCGCGGCCAGATAGGCGCTTTCGGCGGACGGGGGGGGCGCCTTGGGCACGATGGGCGTCCCGCCCTCTCCGCAGCCGGCGAGCAGGGCGAGGACGACTGCGAATGGCAGGGCGGCGGCGCGCACGGTCGGCTTGCAACTCCTCGATCCAGGACCTAGCTAATCGGGCTTTCCCCGCGCGACTGCAAGCGTGGTCCCTTTCGCCGTCAGGAGTGCGCTCGCCCATGGGCCTCACGCCCGAACGTCTCGACTCGGTCTGCGTGTTCTGTGGATCGTCCGACGCCGCCGATCCCGGCTACCTCGCCGACGCCGCAGTTCTGGGCCGGGCGTTGGCCCAGGCGGACCTGCGGCTCGTCTATGGCGGCGGCGGCGTTGGTCTGATGGGCGCCTGCGCGCGCGCGGCGCACGAGGCCGGCGGCAAGGTGCTGGGCGTGATTCCCGATTTCCTGAAGGAGCGCGAGCGTCGCCTCGACGTGGTGGAGACGATCACCGTCTCCTCCATGCACGAGCGCAAGCAGATCATGTTCGACCAGTCCGACGCCTTCGTGGTGCTGCCGGGCGGGGTCGGCACGCTGGAGGAAATCGTCGAACTCCTGTCCTGGCGCCGGCTCGACCTGCACGGCAAGCCGGTGGTGTTCCACAGCCCCGGCGGGTTCTGGGACCCGCTGTTCGCGCTCTTCCAGCACACGGTCGACCACAAGCTGACGCCGCCGGCCTTCATGGGGAGCTGGCGCACGGTCGAACGAATCGAAGAGGTCGTGACGACCCTTCGCAGCTATCCGCGGCCCGGCCCCGACCGGGACGAGACCGTGGTCAAGCTGGCCTGAACCGTTCGAACAGGATCACCGGATCGCGATAGGTGGTGCGGGCGTACTCGGCGAACCCGACCTTCGCCGCCACCCGCAGGGACGGCGCGTTCTCCGGCGAGATCATGCAGACCGCCCGCGGAAACCGTGCGTCGGCCCAGGCCAGCGCCGCCGAAACCGCCTCGGTCGCATAGCCCTGGCCGTGGAAGGCCGGCGAGAGCGCCCAACCCATTTCCGGGGTGTCACCGAACGGCGGGTCGAGCTCGCGTTTGAAATCGGCGAAGCCGATCTCGCCCACGAAGCGGTCGGTGCCCTTCTCCCGCGCCGCCCAATAACCGTACCCCATCAGCGACCAGTGACCGGCATAGCGAAGCACGCGGCTCCAGGTCTCCTCGCGCGTGGAGGGCTTGCCACCGATGAAGCGAGTAACGCCGGGATCGGCCCAAAGCGCGACGCACTCCTCCAGGTCGCACGTCCGGTGGCCACGCAACACCAGGCGGGCGGTCTCGATCACGGGCGCGGCGCTCATCGGGCGGTCACGCGGTCCCGGAAGCCGTTGACGATGGGATAGCGCCGGTCTCGGCCGAAGGCGCGGGCCCCGATCTTCACCCCCGGCGGCGCCTGGCGGCGCTTGTATTCGGAGGAATAGAGCAGCCGCTGCACGCGCTCCACGGTTTCGGCAGCGTGACCTCGGGCGACGATCTCGTCCAGAGTCGCCTCCTCTTCCACCAGCCCGTGCAGGATGGCGTCGAGCTCGGCATATTCGGGCAGGCTGTCCTGGTCCTTCTGGTCGGGTCGCAGCTCGGCCGAGGGGGCCTTGGTGATGATCCGGCGCGGGATCGGCTCGGCCGCCACGCCATAGGGATCGTTGGCGTTGCGCCATTCGCAGAGCGCATAGACGTCGGTCTTGTAAACGTCCTTCAGCACGTTGTAGCCGCCGCTCATGTCGCCGTAGAGGGTGGCGTAGCCTACCGCCATCTCGCTCTTGTTGCCGGTGGTCATCAGCATCAGGCCGAACTTGTTGGAGAGCGCCATCAGGGTCACGCCGCGGGCGCGGGCCTGCAGGTTTTCCTCGGTGATGTCGGGCGCGAGACCTTCGAACTGCGGCGCTAGCATCTGGGTGAAGGCCTCGACGGCAGGCGCGATGGAGATCTCGTCGAGCCGGCAGCCGATCCGCCGGGCGCAGTCGGCGGCGTCCTCCAGGCTCTCGCGGCTGGTGTATTTCGACGGCAGCATAAAGCAGCGGACATTCTCCGGTCCCAGGGCGTCGGCCGCCACCACGGCGCTGATCGCCGAGTCCACCCCGCCGGAAAGCCCAAGCAATACACCGGGAAAACCCGATTTCCTCACATAATCTCTCAGGCCCATGACCATGGCCCGGTAGATCTCCTCCGGCCCCGTCGGCCACTCGGCCATCGGGGCTTTCGCACAGGCCCAGCCGGCCTCGCGCCGCTCCCAGACCGAAAGCGCAAAGGCTTCCTCAAACATCGGCAAGCGCATGCAGAACTCGCCCTGCGCGGACAGCGCGAAGGAGCCGCCGTCGAAGACCAGCTCGTCCTGGCCGCCCACCTCGTTCACATAGACCAGCGGCAGCCCCGTCTCGGCCACGCGAGCCCGCGCCACCGCCAGGCGCTCGTCGTCGGCGGTGCGGCGATAGGGCGAGCCGTTGGGGACCAGCAGGATCTCGGCCCCCTTCGCCTTCAGGTCGGCGCAAACCTCGCCCGACCAGATGTCCTCGCAGATCGGGACGCCCAGCTTGACGCCCTTCCATTCGAACACTTCAGGGCCGAGGCCGGGCGCGAAAACCCGCTTCTCGTCGAAGACGCCGTAATTGGGCAGATCGACCTTGAAGGCCACGCCCTTGACCTCGCCATCCGCCAGGAAAGCCAGGGCGTTGCGCGGTTTCAGCCCCGGCGCCTCGGCGGGCCAGATGACGCCGATCAGGGCCGCGGGACCGTCCTTGGTCTCCTTGGCCAGCCGCTCGACCGCAGCCTTGCCGGCGGTCCAGAAGGCCGGCTTCAGCGCCAGATCCTCGGGCGGATAGCCGTTCAGGAACAGTTCGGAGAAGAGCGCGATGTCCGCGCCCGCCTCACGGGCCTGGGCCAGGCGCTCCCGCGCCAAGGCCTCGTTCTTCTCGATGGCGCCCAAGGTCGGGTTGGCCTGGACGGCGGCGATCACCAGACGGTCTGACATGACCGTTCATGTAGCCCGGCCACGCGGCAGCCGCCACTCTCCGAGGCGTTGGAAGGGCCAACAAAAAAGGCGGCTTCGGGAGCCGCCTGGAGGTTCTTCAGTCGTCGCGGTGGACCCGCTCGCGCCTTTCGTGCCGTTCCTGGGCCTCCAGGCTCAGGGTGGCGATGGGCCGGGCTTCCAGCCTCGCCAGGCCGATCGGTTCGCCGGTGTCCTCGCAGAAGCCGTAGGAGCCGTCCTCGATCCGCCGCAGCGCCTCGTCGATCTTGGAGATCAGCTTGCGCTGGCGGTCGCGGGTGCGAAGCTCCAGCGCCCGGTCCGTCTCCGACGTCGCACGATCGGCGAGGTCGGGATGGTTCTCGGTCTCGCTCTGCAGATGGGCGAGGGTCTCGCGGGATTCCCGCAGGATGTCCTCTTTCCAGTTCAGCAGCTTCTGCTTGAAATACTCGAGCTGACGCTCGTTCATGAACTCCTCGTCCTCGGAAGGACGATACTCGGGCTTTTCAGCCAACACGGCTGTGCTCATTGACGCCTCACGCCCCCTGGGAAACCGCCCCGTCAACACGCGGGGCGCTTATAACAGAACCGAACACGCTTTCAACGAACCTCGTTTCCGAGGCGCGTTTAAGTCGTTCTCCTCGCCCGCTCAAGCTTAGCCATTTCGACCGCGGCCCGCGTCTCGATCTCATTGAGAACGCCCTCCAGCTTTTCGTCGTCGGTGGCGTCGCGCTGGTCGCGCACCGCCGCCTGCAGTTTTTCCAGATGCTCCGGGGCGACCTCTCCCGACAAGAGGCCGACCTTCACATCTTCGAGCATGTCCAGGATTCGGCTCGCCCGGCCGACGGCGCGGCGGCGGCGCTCCAGCGGGCCGCCCACGTCCTGAAGGGCGAGGATGGCGTCGACGCTCATCACGCTCGTCGTCGCGGCGGCCGGCGCGGTCTGGGCGGCGCCGGAACTCGTCGCGGTCGAAGGCAGGCTAAAGCCGCCGCCGCTGGCGGGCTTGGCTTTGCCAGGTCCGGCCGCCGATCCGATTCCGCTGGGTCCGTTGACCTTCATCCGGCGCGTTCCCGCTCATCTCACACCGCGACTCTCGCGGGCCAGGCTTAGGGTATGGTTAATGCCGGGCAATTTCTGCCGCCGGGCGCCGCGACCCGCAGTCGCAGAATTCCCGTCGCCTGATTTCGTTGCACTTTTCGTCGATTTTGAGCTGGCACGCCTGTCGCATGGGCGCAGGTGAGAAGATTTCGCCGCCTGTCATCGGGGTCCCATGCGCTGCTCGATCCGCCTGATCTCCGCCCTCGCCGCCGCCCTGATGGCGGCCAGCCCGGCCTTCGCAGCCTCGCGGATCAAGGACATCGTCGAGTTCGAGGGCGTTCGCGATAACATGCTGGTGGGTTACGGCCTGGTGGTCGGCCTGAACGGCACCGGCGATTCCCTGCGCAACGCCCCCTTCACCCGCCAGAGCCTGGAGGCGATGCTCGAGCGGCTGGGCGTCAACACCCGCGACGCCAACCTCAACACCAAGAACGTCGCCGCGGTGATGGTCACCGCCCGCCTTCCGGCCTTCGCCGCGTCCGGCTCGCCGATCGACGCCTCGGTCTCGGCCATGGGCGACGCCAAGAGCCTGCAGGGCGGCACCCTGCTGGTGACGCCGCTGCTGGGCGCCGACGGCCAGGCCTATGCGGTGGCGCAAGGCACGGTCGCCACCGGCTCGATCGCCGCGGGCGGAGCCTCCGGCTCCTCGATCTCCAAGGGCGTGCCCACCGCCGGCCGCATCGCCGCCGGCGCCATCGTCGAGCGCGAGATCGGCTTCCAGCTGGCCAGCATGGGCGAAATGCGCATGACCCTGCGCAATCCCGACTTCTCCACCGCCAACAAGATCGCCGCGGCGGTGAACGCCAAGTTCCCGGGCGCGGCCCTCGCCGAGAACCCGACGATCGTCACCCTGCGCCCGCCGGGCGGCCAGAACATGGTCGCCTTCCTCTCCCAGGTGGAGAACCTGACCGTCGAGCCCGACGGCCCAGCGAAGGTGGTCATCGACGAGGTCGCCGGCGTGATCGTGATGGGCGAGCATGTGCGGGTCTCCACCGTCGCCATCGCCCAGGGCAATCTGACCATCACCGTCAGCGAGAGCCCGGCGGTCAGCCAGCCCGCCCCCTTCGGCCGCGGCGACACCGTGGTCGTGCCCCAGACCCAGGTTCAGGTCGACGAGGAGAAGGGCAAGCAGTTCCTGACCGTACGCAACGGCGCCTCGCTGCAGAGCCTGGTGGCCGGCCTCAACGCCCTGGGCGTCACCCCTCGCGACATGATCTCGATCCTGCAGACCATCAAGGCCGCCGGGGCCCTGCAGGCCGACATCGAGGTGATGTGATGGCCGACCTCGCCGCCTCCCCTTCCCTGCTGGCGCGGACGCCGCAGACGAGCACGGCCGACCTCGCCCGCCGCGGCGAGATCGAGAAGACCGCCAAGGACTTCGAGACCTCGTTCCTGGCGATCATGTTCGGCCAGATGTTCAAGACGGCCGAGATCTCCGCCCCATTCGGCGGCGGTCAGGGCGAAGAGATGTTCAAGTCCTTCTACGCCGAGGCGGTCGCCAAGCAGGTGACCCAGGCGGGGGGAGTCGGGCTGGCCGACACGGTCGCCCGCGAAATGCTGAAACTTCAGGGCCTGAGTGCGGAGTAAGACGATGGCGATCCATGCCGCCGACGCGGTCGAGCGCGTCCAACGACTGATCGAGCTGACCGAGCGGCTGACCGAACTCGTCGCCCTGGAGGCGCAGGCCTTCGAACAGCGGAGGCCCCAGGACGCCGCGGCGCACCTGGAGGAAACCTCACAGCTCGCCAACATCTATCGGCATGAATCCGCCCGCGTCCGCGCCAATCCGGAACTCGTGGCCGGCGCGCCGCTGGCCGAACGCACCCGGCTGATGCGCGCCACCGAGGCGTTCGACGCCGTGCTCGCCCGCCAGGGCCGCGCCCTGGAAGCCGCCCGGACCATCACCGAAGGCCTGGTCAAGGCCATCGCCGAGGAAGCCGCCTCGGCTCGCGTGACCGGGGTCGGCTACGCCAAGGGCGGCGCCGCGGCGGCCCCCGCCAAGGCCACCTCGCTGACGCTGAACAAACGGGCGTGAGCTCGTTTGCATAACCTCTCAAGACGCACTATCTTACGATCGTCTTACCGAGGCGAGCGCACGTCATGACCCAACTGACGACTATACTCTCCACGAAGGGGCAGGTGATCTTGCCCAAGGCCGTACGCGACGAACGCAAGTGGCGGCCAGGGACGCGGCTGACCGTGGAGAACACTGACGACGGCGTCATGCTCCGGCGGGTCCCCTTGTTTCCTGCTGCAGAGCTGGATGAGGCGTTCGGCATGCTGAAGGCCGAGCGGACGCTTTCTATCGAAGACATGGACGCGGCGGTCGCCGCCGAGGCCGCCCGGCGTGCTCGCGATTGATACGAACGTCGTTGTTCGATTCCTGACAGCGGACGATCCCGATCAGGCCCGGCGCGCGAAAGCTCTCATCGAAAACCATCGGGTAATGGCGAGTTCGACCGTCCTGCTCGAGGCGGAATGGGTGCTTCGCAGCGGATACGGCTTCTCGAAAGAGGAGGTCCTTCGCGCGCTGCGCACCTTCTCCGGCCTGCGGAACCTTTCGCTTCAGGAGCCGGAACGCGTGGCCCAGGCCATGGACTGGGCCGAACGGGGCCTCGATTTCGCCGACGCTCTGCATTTGGCGGCGGCCGCCGATTGCGAAGCCTTCGTCACATTCGACCGAAGGCTCATGGAGCGCGCGAAGCGCCTGGACAGCCTCAACGTTCGCGATCCCGATTAAAACACTTGTTTGACCTTGCGGAACGGCGTTAGCCTGATCCTGCCGTCGGGCCGTTCCGGCGGCCGCGTTCTCAGGGCGGGGTGAAAGTCCCCACCGGCGGTGATGGCGGCGTGCTTCTCTCCAGGATGAGCGCCGCATGAGCCCGCGGGCGCCTGGCCAGCCGAAAGGCTCGCTAGGGACAGCAGATCCGGTGCGATCCCGGAGCCGACGGTTAGAGTCCGGTTATGAGAACCGCCAGCGGCGTTCCCGTTGCGCGCCTGCGCACGGAATACGTCCGACGGCGTCTCCCTGAGTCGTGGTTCGAACCCAACTCAGGGACAAAGACCATGACCCAAGCTCACTACGAACTGCCCACCGCCAACGGCGCCTTCCGCGTCGCACGCATCGCCTTCATCCAGGCCGGCTGGCACGCCGACATCGTCGACAACGCCTATCAGGGCTTCATCCGCGAGATCGCCGGCCTCGGCTTCTCGGAAAGCGCCATCGACCGGTTCCACACCCCGGGCGCCTTCGAGATCCCGCTGCACGCCCAGACCTTGGCCCGCTCGGGCCGCTACGCCGCCATCGTGGCGGCGGCCTTCGTCGTCAACGGCGGCATCTATCGGCACGACTTCGTGGCCTCCACGGTGGTGCAGGGGCTCATGCAGGTGCAGCTCGCCACCGAGACACCGATCTTCTCCGTCGTGCTGACGCCGCATCACTTCCATGAGCACGAGGTCCATCACGGCTTCTTCCTCGATCACTTCCTGACCAAGGGCGCGGAGGCGGCCCGGGCGTGCGCCCAGACGCTGGAAAGCCTCGCCAAACTCGCGGCGGCGGCGTGAGGCGCGGGATGATGCGCGAGACCCTCGAAATCCCGCCCGGCTTTGCGCGGCACGACCGCAGGAGCCCGGTCACCGAGGCCTGGGAGCCGATCTACGCCCGCAAGACCGAGGGCGCCGTGATTCTCGGCCTGGTGGCGGAGGCGGCGCACACCAACAGCCGCGGCTTCGTCCATGGCGGCCTGATCGGCGCGCTTGCCGACAACGCCATGGGCCTGTCCTGCGCGCGGCGCCTGGGCGACGGCTCAAGCCTGCTGACCGTAAACCTCGCCCTCGACTATCTGGGCGTGGCGCGCGCCGGCCAGTGGCTGGAGTTCGATACGGTCTTCGTAAAGCCCGGGCGGACGCTCTGCTTCGCCCAGGCCTTCGTCACCGCCGACGGCGAGGTCTGCGCGCGAGCCAACGGGGTGTTCCGTACGGTGGCGCGGGAGGCCGCGGCATGAGCGCCTATATCCTGGCCCAGATCTCGATCCACGACCGGCCGCGGTACGAGCGCTATGCGTCGGCCTTCATGCCGGTGCTGCAGAAGTACGGCGGCCGCCTGCTGGCGACAGATGAAGCCGCCGAAGTCCTGCAGGGCGATTGGGGGCGCGACAAGCTGGTTCTCCTGGCCTTTCCCGACCGGGCGACGGCGCTTCGCTGGGCGCAGTCCCCCGAATACCGGGAGATTTCGAAGGACAGGATCGCTGCGACGGAGGGCGTGGTCCTGCTCGTGCAAGGGATCGACTAGGCGCTGCGCCCCGGGCGGACCTCGCGTTCCACGCCGACGGCTTCCAGGAAGTCCCGGTCGTGGCTGACCAGCAGGAGCGCCCCGTCATAGCCGCGCAAGGCCGCCTCGACCGCGGCGATGGAGTCGAGGTCGAGGTGGTTGGTCGGCTCGTCGAGGACGAGCAGCTGGGGCGGGCAAGCGCCCATCAGGGTGCAGGCGAGCGCCGCGCGCAGGCGCTCGCCGCCGCTCAGGTCGCCGACCCGCCGGTCGCCCGCCGCGGCCCGGAACAGGAACCTGGCCAAGGCCGCCCGGGCGGCGTTGGGCGTCGCCTCGGGATTCAGGCGCAGGAAGGCCTCCACGAGCGTTTCGTCCGGCGACAGCATGGCCGTCTGCTGGTCCAGAAAGGCTGCGCGGACGCCGCGGACGACGCGCCCGGCGCTCGGCTCGGCTTCGCCTATCGCCAGCCGGATCAGGCTGGTCTTGCCGGCTCCGTTAGGGCCGACGACGGCCATCCGCTCGGGGCCGGTCATGCGAAACGAGAGGTTGGAGAAGAGCTGTCGCCCGTCCGGGAGGGCGTAGCCGACCTCCTCGAAGGCCAGCACCGTCTTGCCGGCGGCCAAGCCGCTCGGCGGCAGGTCGAAGGCGAGCTTGCGCACCCGCTCGACCCGCGTCTGGGCGTCGACCAGCGCCGCATCGGCCTCGGCCCTGAGCCGTTCGGCGAGCCGGTTCTCTCGCCCGCCCGAATCCTCGGCGCGGTCGGCGCGGGCGCCGAGCAGGATCTTCGGCTCGCTCCCCCTGGCGGCGAAGCGCCGACCGGCGGCGTCGCGCCGGGCCTTGCGCTCGCGGGCCACCTGGGTTTCGCGCGCCACCCGAGCCGCCGCACGTTCCGCCTCGGCCAGAGCATCCTCCGCCGCAGCGCTCTCGGCCGCCTTGCGTTCGGCATAGAGGTCGTAGTTCCCGCCATAGACTGCGGCGCCCAGGCTCGTCAGCTCGACGATCCGGTCCATGCGCCGCAGCAACTCGCGGTCATGGCTCACCACCACCGCCCCGCCGCGCCAGCGCGCCAGCACGTCGGCGACCAGCCCCCTCGCCTCGGCGTCGAGGTTGTTGGTCGGCTCGTCCAGCAGCAGCAGATCCGGTTCGGCGGCGATCAGGCCGGCGAGCGCCACGCGCGTCGCCTCCCCGCCGCTCAGGCTGGCCGCGGGCCGGCCAGGATCGAGCCCCGCCAGGCCGACCTCGGCGAGCGCGGCCTCCAGCCGGACGGGCGCCGCCCAGTCGGCTTCGGCGAAGTCTTCCTCCGTCCCTTCCCCGGCCTCGATCCGCGCCAGGCGCGCGAGTTCGCTGGAAAGGCCCGCCAGATCGGCGATGCTGGCGCCCGGGGGCGGGCTCAAGGCCTGGCGCAGCACGCCGATGCGGCCGCGCACGGCCACCGCGCCGGCGCTGGGCGCAAGCTCGCCCAGCATCAGCCGCACCAGCGTGGTCTTGCCCACGCCATTGCGCCCGAGGAGGCCGGTGCGCTCAGGCCCGAAGGCCAGGGTCAGGTTGTCGAAGAGGGTGCGGCCGTCAGGGGTTTTGTACGAAAGGCCGTCGAGCGTCAGGAAGGCGGGCATGCGGACCCATGGATTGCGAAGCATTGCGGACGAGGCGGATGTCCGTTGCGCGTTCCATGGTTCGGGCCTCCTTCTGACGAAGGCCGTGCATATAGGCTCGCCCGACGCCCGGCGCAAACTGGCGGCTTTCGGACGCAGCATCGCAGCCCCGCTTGCGATCGGCCCTCATCGTTCGAATTTGACCGCAAGGGACGGAGTTCGCGCCGCCGGCTCCGCCCCTACCGTGCCCGCAAGACATCCGAAGGAGCCATGAAGATGCTTGCGCAGACCCCCCAGGAGGAAGCCCGCTGGGCGGCCGTCGTCGCCCGCGATCGGGCCGCCGACGGCCGGTTCGTCTATTCCGTCCGCACCACCGGCGTCTATTGCCGCCCCTCCTGCGCCGCCCGGCTGGCGCGGCGCGAAAACGTCGCCTTCCATGAAACCCCGGCGCAGGCCGAGGCCGCCGGCTTCCGTCCCTGCAAGCGCTGCCGTCCCACTGAAACCTCGCTCGCCGAGCGTTACGGTGCGGCCGTGGCGCAAGCCTGCCGGACGATGGAGGCCGCCGAAACCCCGCCGACCCTGGACGAACTCGCCCGTGAGGCCGGGCTCTCCCCGCATCACTTCCACCGGGTGTTCAAGTCCGTGGCCGGGGTGACGCCCAAGGCCTATGCCGACGCCTGCCGCGCGAAACGGGTGCGCGCCGCCTTGGCCGAGGGCGCGGGCGTCACCGAGGCGCTCTATGAGGCCGGCTTCAACTCCAGCGGCCGCTTCTACGCCCAGAGCGGCCAGGTGCTGGGCATGACGCCGAGCCGCTTCCGCGCCGGCGGGGCGCGGGCGAAGATCCGCTTCGCCGTCGGCCAGTGCTCGCTGGGCGCGCTGCTGGTGGCGGCCACCGAGAAGGGGGTCTGTGCGATCCAGCTGGGCGAGGATCCGGAGGTTCTGGTGCGCGAGCTGCAGGACCGATTCGCCCAGGCCGAGCTGGTCGGCGGCGACCCAGCGTTCGAGGCCACGGTCGCCCGCGTCGCGGCCCTGGTGGAGGCGCCTGGCCAGGGCCTGGACCTGCCCCTCGACATCCGCGGCACGGCCTTCCAGCAGCGGGTCTGGCGCGCCCTGTGCGAGATCCCGGCGGGGCGTACGGCGAGCTATGCCGAGATCGCCGCGGCCATCGGCGCGCCCAAGGCCGTGCGCGCAGTCGCCGGCGCCTGCGCGGCCAACGAGCTGGCGGTCGCCATCCCCTGCCACCGGGTGGTGCGCACCGACGGGGCGCTCTCCGGCTACCGCTGGGGGGTGGAGCGCAAGGCGGCCCTGCTGGCGCGCGAGGCCGCGGCATGAACGCGCCCGTCCTCCGCAGTCTCGAGCGCCGGCTCGCCGCCTTCGACTGGCGGGCGCTCGAGGCCGAACTCGACGCGCGCGGTTGCGCCATGCTTCCCGGCCTGCTGACGCCGGCCGAATGTCAGGCCATCGCCGGCCTCTACACCGCCGAGACCGGTTTCCGCAGCCGGGTGGTGATGGCCCGGCACGGGTTCGGCCGCGGGGAGTATCGCTATTTCGACTATCCCCTGCCCGCCACGGTGGCCGCGCTGCGCGCCGGCCTCTATCCGCGGCTGGTCCCGCTCGCCAACCGCTGGACCGCCCTGATGGGGATGGCGATCCGCTATCCGGCCGATCACGCCGAGTTCCTGGCCCGCTGTCACGCGGCGGGCCAGGTCCGTCCCACGCCGCTGCTGCTGCAGTACGGGCCGGGCGACTACAATTGCCTGCACCAGGACCTCTATGGCGAGCACGTCTTTCCCCTGCAGGCCGTCGTCCTGCTGTCGGAGCCGGGGCGCGACTTCACCGGCGGCGAGTTCGTCCTCACCGAGCAGCGCCCGCGCATGCAGTCCCGTGCGGAGGTGGCGCCCCTGCGCCAGGGCGACGCCCTGGTCTTCGCTGTCGCCCAGCGTCCGGTCCAGGGCGCCCGCGGGCCCTATCGCGTCGTGATGCGGCACGGCGTGAGCGAAGTCCGCAGCGGCGCCCGCCACACCCTCGGCGTCATCTTCCACGACGCCCTCTGAAATCCGGAGAATTCCCGATGTCGTTCGTCGTAACCGGCCTGCCGGTCGAGACTTTCCGTCGCCTGTTCGGCCTGCCGGACGACGACCTGGCCGCCCGCGGCGTCCTCAGATACGTCGCCGACGCGCCCCTGGGCTTTCCCTGCCGGGTCACCCTGGAGGACGCGAGGCCCGGCGAGAGCCTGCTTCTCCTGAACTACGAGCACCAGCCGGCGCAAACGCCCTACCGCGCGCGCCACGCCATCTTCGTCAACGAAAGCGCGCGGGAGACCGCCCGTTACGTCAACGAGATCCCGCCCTGCCTAACGGCGCGCCCGGCTATCGCTCTCCGGGCCTATGACGAACAGGGCATGATGCTGGACGCGGCCCTCGCCCCCGGCCCCGAGCTCGAGCCGCTGGTGCGGCGGCTGCTCGCCGAACCGCGGACGGCCTATCTCCACGCCCACAACGCCGGCAGAGGCTGCTACGCCGCCCGCATCGACCGCTGTTGAGGCTTGCGCAAGATGGGTGTTGGCCGCACGGTCCGCCCCGCTTTCGTCCACCGGAGGGGTCGTTTTGTTCAAGTTCGCGTCCACGCTGGCCGTCCTCATGGCCAGCGCCAGTCTCGCCTTCGCCGCCACGCCGCCCGCCGCGGCCAAGCCGCCCCACCGGATCCTGCACGAGAACCTGATCGTGCTGGACACCCACTTCGACACGCCGGCCAACCTGGCCGTGGACGGTTTCGACATCACCGCCCGCCATGCGCCGGAAGACGGCAGCCAGGTCGACTATCCCCGCATGGTGGAGGGCGGCGTCGACGGCGGGGTGTTCGTGATCTTCACGGCCCAGGGCGCGCGGGGCGCGGCCGGAAATGCGGAGGCGCGCGACCACGCCCTGCGGCGGGCGGTGGTGATCCACCGGATGCTGGCCAAGCACGACGACCTGTTCGCCCTGGCGACCCGGGCCGAGGACGCCGAGGCGATCTCCAAGGCCGGCAAGCGCTTCGTCTATATCAGCCTGGAGAACAGCTCGCCCGTGGCCGGCGACCTGACGCTGATGAAGACCTTCTATGATCTCGGCGTCCGGATGATGGGACCGGTCCACACCCTCAACAACGACCTCGCCGACTCTTCCACCGACCCCAAGGGCGCCGAGTGGGGCGGGCTTTCGCCGCTCGGGCGGCAGTTCGTGGCCGAGGCCAATCGTCTGGGCGTGGCGATCGACGCCAGCCATTCCTCCGACGCCGCTCTCGACCAGATGATCGCGCTCTCGAAGGCGCCGATCATCCTCTCCCACACCGGCCTGAAGGCGATCTACGACCATCCGCGCAACATCGACGATGACCGGCTGCGGGCGCTGGCGGCCAAGGGCGGCGTCATCCAGATCAACGCCTTCTCCGGCTACATGATCGACACACCGCGCATCCCCGAGCGCCAAGCGGCCCTCGCCGAGCTCGCCCGCACCTATGGTGACGTGCGCCAGGTTCCGGTCGAAAGGCGCGAGGCCTATCGCGCCGCCCGGCGGGAGATCGACGCCAAGTGGCCGCTGCCGCGGGCCAACATGGACGATCTCGTCAAGCACATCCTCCATGCCGCCAAGGTGGCCGGAAAGGACCACATCGGCATCTCCGGCGACTTCGACGGCGGCGGCGGCGTGACGGGGTTCGAGGACGTCACAGATTTCCCGGCGCTTACCGAACGTCTGATCGCCGAGGGCTTCAGCGAAGAGGACCTGGTCAAGTTCTGGGGCGGCAATGCGCTTCGGGTGCTGAAGGAAGCCGACCGGCTGAAGGACGCTCCGTAGCGGCCACAGCTTGCCTGACGCGGCGGCGGGGCGCTCAACTGCCCTCCCGCGGCGAAGGGAGGCCTGGCCATGTACGAACACCTCGAGCTGCGCGTCGACGGCGACGTGATCTGGGCCACCATGAACCGGCCCGAGCGCCTGAACGCGCTGAACCGCAAGCTGGTGGAGGAGCTGCGGGATTTCTTCGTCGGGCTCTACTGGCGCCGCGACGTGCGGGTGGTGGTGCTGAACGGCGCCGGCGGCGCCTTCTGCGCCGGCCTCGACCTGAAGGAGCGGACCAACGAGGCGAACGGCGCCCGCTCGGTCGGCGCCGGCCTCACCGCCCAGCGCCAGATCAGCGAGATCGTCATCGCCATGCGCCGATGCCCGCAGCCGATCGTCGCCTGCGTGGACGGCGCGGCCAGCGGCGGCGGCTTCGCCCTGGCGCTGGCTTCCGACATCCGCCTGGCCACGCCGCGCACGCGGATGAACGCCGCCTTCATCCGCATCGGGCTGTCGGCCTGCGACATCGGGGTCAGCTACTTCCTGCCGCGGATGGTGGGGGCCTCGGTGGCCGCCGAATACATGCTGACCGGGCGCTTCATCGACGCCGAGCGCGCCTATGGCCTCGGCCTCGTCAGCCGCATCGTCGAGCCCGAGGTGATCGAGCGCGAAGCCAAGGCCTATGTGGACGACATGCTGGCGGCCACGCCGCTCGGCCTGCGCCTCACCAAGGAAGCCCTGAACCACGCCCTCGACGCCCAAGGGCTGGAGGCGGTGATCGCCATGGAGGACCGCAACCAGATCCTGGCCAGCCAGGATGGCGACTTCGCCGAGGGCGTCCAAGCCTTCCTGGAGAAGCGCCCGCCCCGCTACGAACGGCGTGAGTGAGACTCGAAACCGCGCCTCCTAGAGGAAGCGTCGCGCCTCGCCTTCGCCCCTCACCCGCCCGACGCAATGAAGAGATCGATGTCGGAGGCCGCGACGAGTTCCGTCGTAACGCTTCCCAGCAGAAGCGACTCCACCGCGCTCCGACCCCGCGCGCCGACAACGAGAAGATCGGCGCGGATTCGGCTGGCGACCGAGCGGATCGCTGCGGCAGGAGTGGATTCGATCAGTTCAACGATCTGCTCGTTCGCAGAAAGGTTCGCCGCATTCAGGAATTCGGCCAGTTCCCCACGGGCCTTGGCGCCTTCCTCCAGGAGATAGGCGCGGAACTGCGCCTGGGTCAGGTTCGCCCGCAGGAGCAGGCCCTGGCCTGGCGCTTCATAGGCATGAACCGCCGCTGTCCGAACACCGTTGAGCATGCCCAGGTCCCGCGCCGCCCGGGCTGCAGTGGCCGAAGCGTCTGAGAGGTCGGTGGCGATGAGGATCTGCCGATACCCGCCCCGCGGGACGCCGGCGGCGAGTATTACGGGAGCCCCGCCGGCGCGGGCGGAACGCGCGGCGGTCGCTCCGACCAAGAGGTTTCGGACGGCGTTGCGCCGGGGCGGCCCCACGACGATGGCGTCGGCGCCGGTTTCGGCCGCCAGGGCGGCGATCTGCTCCGGCGCTTCCCCGGAAAGTACGATGGCGCGACAGGAGACCCGGTCCGTCTCGCGAACGGTCGCGGCCAGATCCTCCAAAATCACCTCCGCCTCGCGCCGTTGGTCGTCCAAGGTCTCAGGAGACCCGTCGCTGTCCACGACGTGCGCCAGCACCAGCTCTGCGCCAACCGCCTGGGCCAGCAGAGTGGCCCTGCGCAAAGCGCGATCAGAGCGAGTCGAAAAGTCGGTCGCAGCCAGAATTCGCTTCATTGGAGGTCCTGCACGCTTCGTCCGCGGTCGCCGGGTTTCGGATACCCAGTGACGAAACCTTACCCTAAGAAGCTCCGATGACCTGCGACAAGCACACCGTCTCTGACGCCGGCCAGGGGTTGCACGCGAGCTGCCGCACCCCATGCTGACGGAGTGGATCGTCTCCTCGGTGTTTAACGAGATCGCTGCGCTGCTGGTGCTCGCGGCGGGCGTGGGTTTCTTGGGACTCGTCCTTCGCCAGCCGCTGATCGTGAGCTTCATCGCCGTCGGCATCCTGGCCGGCCCCTCGGTGCTGAATATCGCCCGGTCGGCCGAGCCGATCGACTTGCTCGCCGAACTCGGCATCGCCGTCCTGTTGTTCCTGGTCGGGGTGAAGCTTGACGTAAAACTGGTCCGCACTCTGGGAATGGTGGCGCTGGCCACCGGCCTCGGCCAGGTGATCTTCACCTCCGTCTTCGGTTTCCTGATCTGCCTCGCCTTGGGCCTGGATCCGATCACCAGCCTCTACATCTCAGTGGCGCTGACCTTCTCCAGCACCATCATCATCGTGAAGCTTCTCTCGGATAAGCGGGAGATCGAGACGCTTCACGGGCGGATCGCGCTCGGGTTCCTCATCGTCCAAGACATCGTCGTGGTGCTGGCGATGATCGCCCTCTCCGCCGTCGGCGTCGGCGCGCGCAGCGGCGCCGGCCCCGGCGACGTGCTGCGGGTGATGGCCTCCGGGTTCGCCATGCTGGGCGTCGTGATCCTGTTCGTGAAGTTCGCCGCCAATCCCCTGACCGAGCGCCTGGCGCGCACTCCCGAGCTGCTGATCGGCTTCGCCATCGCGCTCGCCGCCGCCTTCGCCGCGGTCGGCGAAGGCCTTGGGTTCGGCAAGGAGCTCGGCGGCCTGCTTGCGGGCGTGGCGCTGGCGTCCACACCCTTTCGCGACACCATCGCGGCGCGAATGGCGCCGCTGCGCGACTTCCTCCTGCTCTTCTTCTTCATCGCCCTTGGCGCGCAGCTGGACTTGCGTGGGTTGGGAGACAGCGGTTTCGCGGCCGTCGTGCTCTCGCTGTTCGTGCTGGTGGGCAATCCCTTGATCGTGGTCCTGATCATGGCTGGGCTGGGCTATCACCGCCGCACCGGATTCCTGGCCGGTCTGACGGTGGCCCAGATCAGTGAGTTTTCCCTCATCTTCATGGCCATGGGCGTCAGTCTCGGCCACGTTTCGGGCGACTCGCTGGGGCTCGTGACGCTGGTCGGTCTGATCACCATCGCCGCTTCGACCTACATGATCACTTACTCGCACCAGCTCTATCGCTTGTGCGAGCCTCTGCTCGCGCGCCTGAAGATCGGCGAGCGGGTGAGAGCCGCCGAGGGGCACGGCGCCCAGTCCGACCGCGGACCGGAGGTGGTGGTGTTCGGGCTCGGGCGCTATGGGGGTGCGCTCGGGCGGCACCTAGCGGCGTCGGGTCGCCGCGTCTTCGGCATCGACATCAGCCCCCACGCGGTCCGTCGCTGGCGCGACGAAGGCTACGAGGGCGCCTATGGCGACCTCTCCGACCCAGAGTTCCTTACGACCCTGCCGCTCGCCCAGGCCAGATGGGTCATTGCGACCATGCGGCTTCGAGACACCGGCGTCGGCCACGCAGACGCCCGCATCGTGCTTATCCAGCAGCTTCGTGAACTTGGCTACGAAGGGAGGATCGCCGTCGCCTCGACCGAGGAAGCCGAGAGCGACTTCGTGCTCGAGTCGGGCGCCGACCTCGTGCTCACTCCCTTCGCCGATGCGGCGGAACGGGCGCTCGAGCTCATCAACGGCTTCGAACCGGCGCCGACCTGACCTGCCCCGCACCTGCTGACATGTTTTGACGCGTCGCTGGGCTAGGTGGGCGAACGGCTCGCACGGGAAAGCGCGCGGCGGCGTTTGTTCGCCAATTGTTCCTGTGTTATCCGTGAGTCTGCGAACTACATTAGGAGCCGCCGCCGAGATCCCTCTCCGGCAGATTTGCGTTCCCGGAACAACATGGCCGACCAGCTGAACTCCATCCGCGTGCGCGGTGCGCGCGAGCACAATCTGAAGGACGTCAACGTCGACATCCCGCGCGGGGAGCTGGTCGTGCTGACCGGCCTGTCCGGCTCGGGCAAGAGCTCGCTCGCCTTCGACACCATCTACGCCGAGGGCCAGCGCCGCTATGTGGAGAGCCTGTCGGCCTATGCGCGCCAGTTCCTGGAGCTGATGAGCAAGCCGGACGTGGATCTGATCGAGGGGCTGTCGCCAGCCATCTCGATCGAGCAGAAGACCACCAGCCGCAACCCGCGCTCCACCGTCGGCACGGTCACCGAGATCCACGACTATATGCGCCTCTTGTGGGCGCGGGTCGGCGTGCCCTATTCGCCGGCGACCGGCCTGCCCATCGAGAGCCAGACCGTCAGCCAGATGGTCGACAAGCTGACCGCCCTGCCCGACGGCGAGCGCCTCTACCTGCTGGCGCCCGTGGTCCGCGGCCGCAAGGGCGAGTACCGCAAGGAGATCGCCGAATGGCAGAAGGCCGGCTTCCAGCGGCTGAAGATCGACGGCGAGTTCTATCCCATCGAGGACGCGCCTGCGCTCGACAAGAAGTTCAAGCACGACATCGACGTGGTGGTGGACCGGCTGGTCACCAAGGGCGGGCTTGAGAGCCGCTACGCCGACAGCCTCGAGACCGCCCTGCGCCTGGCCGACGGCATCGCCGTGGCCGAATGGGCCGATATGAAAGAGGGCGAGACCGAACCCCGCCGGCTGATCTTCTCCGAGAAGTTCGCCTGCCCGGTCTCCGGCTTCACCATCAGCGAGATCGAGCCGCGGCTGTTCTCGTTCAACAACCCCTATGGCGCCTGCCCGGTCTGTGACGGCCTGGGGGCCAAGCTGGCCTTCGACGCCGACCTCGTCGTGCCGGACAAGGACAAGAGCCTGCACAAGGGCGCCATCGCCCCCTGGGCCAAGGGTCCTTCCCCGCTCTACACCCAGACCCTTCAGGCGCTGGCGCGCCACTACGGCTTCTCCATGGACGAGCCGTGGTGGAAGCTGTCGGACGAGGCCAGGCAGGTCGTGCTGCACGGCTCCAAGGGCGAGAAGATCAAGTTCGTCTATGACGACAACGCCCGGAAGTACGAGGTCAACAAGACCTTCGAAGGCGTGCTGCCCAACCTGGAACGCCGCTGGCGCGAGACGGATTCGTCCTGGGTGCGCGAGGAGCTGGGCCGCTATCAGTCGGAGACGCCCTGCGAAGCCTGCGAAGGCTATCGCCTGAAGCCCGAATCCCTCGCTGTGAAGATCCAGGGCAAGCACATCGGCGAGGTCTCCCGCCTGTCCATCAAGCACGCCGGCGAATGGTTCTCAGGGCTGGAGGACCAGCTCACCGACAAGCAGATGGAGATCGCCCGGCGGATCCTGAAGGAGATCAACGACCGCCTGCGGTTCCTGGTCAATGTGGGCCTGGACTATCTGAACCTGTCGCGCGCCTCCGGCACCCTGTCGGGCGGCGAGAGCCAGCGCATTCGCCTGGCCAGCCAGATCGGCTCGGGGCTGACCGGCGTGCTCTATGTGCTGGACGAGCCCTCCATCGGTCTGCACCAGCGCGACAATACCCGCCTGCTGGAAAGCCTGAAAGGCCTGCGCGATCTCGGCAATTCGGTGCTGGTGGTCGAGCACGACGAGGAGGCGATCCTCACCGCCGACTATGTGATCGACATGGGGCCGGCCGCCGGCCTCCACGGCGGCGAGATCGTCGCCCAGGGCACGCCGGAGGCCGTGGCCGCCAACCCGAACAGCGTCACCGGCCAGTATCTCTCCGGCGTGCGCGAGATCGAGGTCCCGCTCGACCGCCGGCCGATCTCGAAGAAGAAGGTGCTGCGGGTCGTCGGGGCGAGCGGTAACAACCTGAAGGGCGTGACCGCGGAGATCCCCACCGCCACCTTCACCTGCATCACCGGCGTGTCCGGCGGCGGCAAGTCCACCTTCACCATCGAGACCCTCTACAAGGCCGCCGCGAGGCGGCTGCACAACGCCTCCGACGCCCCGGCCCCGCACGAGCGGATCGAGGGGCTGGAGCACTTCGACAAGGTCATCGACATCGACCAGTCGCCCATCGGCCGCACGCCGCGGTCGAACCCGGCGACCTATACGGGCGCATTCCAGCCGATCCGCGACTGGTTCGCCGGCCTGCCCGAGGCGAAGGCGCGCGGCTATGGCCCCGGGCGCTTCTCGTTCAACGTCAAGGGCGGGCGGTGCGAGGCCTGCCAGGGCGATGGCCTGATCAAGATCGAGATGCACTTCCTGCCGGACGTCTACGTCACCTGCGACGTCTGCCACGGCAAGCGCTACAACCGCGAGACCCTGGAGATCCTGTTCAAGGGCAAGTCGATCTCCGACGTGCTCGACATGACCGTCGAGGAGGCCGCCGAGTTCTTCAAGGCGGTCCCGCCGGTGCGCGACAAGATGGAGACGCTCAAGCGGGTCGGCCTGAGCTACGTCAAGGTCGGCCAGCAGGCGACGACGCTCTCGGGCGGCGAGGCCCAGCGGGTGAAGCTGTCCAAGGAACTGTCGCGCCGGGCGACCGGGCGCACGCTCTACATCCTCGACGAACCCACCACCGGCCTGCACTTCGAGGACGTGAAGAAGCTGCTGGAAGTGCTTCACGAGCTTGTGGATCAGGGCAATACGGTGGTGGTCATCGAGCACAACCTCGACGTGGTGAAGACCGCCGACTGGCTGGTGGACTTCGGCCCGGAGGGCGGCGACGGCGGCGGCGAGATCGTGGCCCAGGGCACGCCCGAACAGGTGGCGGCCAATCCACGATCCTGGACCGGCCGCTATCTGGACGAACTTCTGAAGCGTCACGAGGCGCGTCGGGGGAAGGCGCTGAAGCGGGCCTAGGCCTTCGTCAGCCTAACCCCCGCCGAACAACGGCAGGGTCTCGGGCGCAAGCGCGCCTTCGATCTCCAGGAGGCGAAGCTTGGTATCCGTTCCGCCCGGGGCCGAGAAGCCACCCTTGCCGCCGCCGGCGGCCAGCACCCGGTGGCAGGGCACCACGATGGGCCAGGGATTGGCGCCCAACGCCTGGCCGACCGCGCGCGAGAGGGCCAGATCGCCCAACTCGGCGGCGATCTCGCCATAGGTCCGCGTGCGGCCCGGCGGGATGGCGCGGGCGATCTCATAGACGCGGGCCTGGAAGGGCGGAACGGTGGAGAGGTCGATCTCGATCTCCGCCAGGTCCCGCTTCTCGCCGGCCAGCAGGGCCTGGATGCCCGCGACGGCGGCGGCGACCGCCAGCGACGGTTCGCCCGCCCGTGCGTCGGGATGCAGCCGCTTCAGGCGTGTCTCGGCCTGGGGCGGAAAGGCGACGCCAAGCAGGCCGCGTTCGCTCCAGACGAGCCCGCATTCGCCTAGCGTCGTGTCGAAGAGGACCAGGCCCTTTTCCATCTCGCCGATCCTATCACCCGCAAATCCAAGCGCCTCGCGGCTTTCGGACTCCAAGAGTCCTTGCATTCAAACAAGCGTTCAACCTAGCTTCGCCTCATAGATTTAGGGATGGAGACGAGCATGATCCTTTATGGCGCGCCGATGCCGGCGCCGAACCCGCGCCGGGTGCGCATGTTCCTGGCCGAGAAGGGGATCGACCTGCCCGAAACTCCGGTGAACCTGTTCAAGCGCGAACACAAGAGCCCGGAATACCGCGCCAAGAACTCGCTCGGCCAGATCCCGACCCTGGAGCTCGACGACGGCACGGCAATTTCGGAGACCGTCGCCATCTGCCGCTATTTCGAGGAAACCCAGCCCGAGCCGCCGCTGTTCGGCGCGACCCCGGTCGAGAAGGCGCTGGTCGACATGTGGGTGCGGCGCATCGAGTTCGTGGTCATGATGCCGGTGGGCAATTACTGGCGCCACGCCCATCCCCGCACGGCGGCCCTGCTGACCCAGCACAAGGAATTCGGCGAGTCCAACCGCGAAACCTATGCCGGCGCCCAGAAGTGGCTGGACCGCGAGCTGGCGGACCGGGAGTTCGTCGCCGGCGATCGCTTCACCGTCGCCGACATCTGCCTGCTTTCGACGGTGGACTTCGCCGAGTGGATCGGACTGCCGCTCGATCCGGCGCACGAGAACCTGGCCGCCTGGCGCGCCCAGGTCTCGGCGCGGCCCAGCGCCTCGGCTTAAGCTTCAGGAACAGGCGGCCGGTCGGCGAGCGCGCGATAGGCGACCGCCGCCGGCGCGATCAGCACGGCGTAGTAGACGACGTTCAGGAGGGCCGCGAAGACCAGATAGGCCAGCATGGCCGGCGAGAAATAGGTCTGGATCGAGCGCAGGTCGGGCGAGAACAGCCGTCCCACCGCTTCGATGTCCCCGCCCAACAGGATCGCGGCGATGGCCACGAACAGCACCAGGGCCAGCAACAGCACCACGATCACGCTGGCCACGGCCAGGACATAGGCGCCGAACAGCCGCCAGAACTGCCCCTTGGTGAGGGACCAGGAGTCGAAGACCGAGATCCGCTGTTCGGCGAAGGTGATCACCGGCGCCAGGCTGAGCCGCACCGCTGCATAGATCAGAAGCCCGATCAGGAAGACCCCGAGCCCCAGCCCGAAGAGCGGCGCGTTGACGATGCCGGCGGCGACACCGCCCACGATCACCAGGGCGACGACGGCGAAGACCAGCAGCACCGCATAGATCAGGGTGAGCGCCACCAGGCGGAGTTCGTCGCGCCCCAGCCGCAGATACGCAAAACCCGTGTCGGACGGACGAAGCACGATGCGATAGACGGCGGCGGCCAAGGCCGCCTGGATCAGCAGCCCCACCGGAATCATGATCGCATAGACCGGCGCGAGCGCCCGCAGGTTGGCGAGCGCCGTCTCCGGATCGGGGCTCTGGGTTTCGGCCATCTCCTCCAGGGCGGCCAGGTTCTCGCCGCCCACCGACACCAGCAGCAGCGGCATGATCAGGCTGATGGCGAGGTAGATGCCGGCCCAGACCAGGATCGCCTTGGGCTTCTCCCGGGTGATGCGATATCCTTCGAAGGCGGCGTCGGTCGGCGAAAAGGCCGTCATCTCAATCCCCAAGGCCGGAAAGCTCGCTCGCAGTCGATAACGAGTCGGCCGGCGCTTCGGCTGCGAAGATTGGCCAAGCGTCCCGCGCCCGCAAGGCCCGGCTCGCGAAGTCCGGCGATCGTTGCTAGTTAGTCACGCATGTCCATACCCCCTGTTCACGTTGTCGGCGGCGGCCTCGCCGGATCGGAAGCCGCCTGGCAGATCGCGGAGGCCGGCGTGCCTGTGGTGCTGCACGAGATGCGCCCCGTGCGCGGCACCGACGCCCACCAGACCGATGGCCTGGCCGAGCTGGTCTGTTCGAACTCCTTCCGCGCCGACGACTGGGCCGGCAATGCGGTCGGCCTGCTGCACGCCGAGATGCGGCGCCTGGGCTCCATCATCATGGCTTCGGGCGACGCCCATCAGGTGCCGGCGGGGGGGGCCCTCGCCGTCGATCGCGACGGCTTTTCCAGGGCGGTCACCGAGCGGCTGGAGGCCCATCCCCTGGTCACCATCGTCCGCGAGGAGGTGGCGGGCCTGCCGCCGGCGGACTGGGACAGCGTGATCGTGGCCACCGGCCCCCTCACCTCCCCCGCCCTGACCGAGGCTATCCTGGACCTGACCGGAGAGGGCCAGCTCTCCTTCTTCGACGCCATCGCCCCGATCGTGCATCTCGATTCCATCGACATGGGCGTCTGCTGGCGCCAGTCGCGCTACGACAAGCCCGGCCCCGGCGGCGATGCGGCGGCCTACATCAACTGCCCGATGGACAGGACCCAGTACGAGGCCTTCATCGACGCCCTGCTGGCCGGGCCGAAGTCCGAATTCAAGGACTGGGAGAACGTCCCCTATTTCGACGGCTGCCTGCCGATCGAGGTGATGGCCGAGCGCGGCCGTGAGACCCTGCGCCACGGTCCGATGAAGCCGGTCGGCCTGACCAACGCCCACAAGCCCGACGAGAAGCCCCACGCGGTCGTCCAGCTGCGCCAGGACAATGCGCTGGGCACCCTGTGGAACATGGTCGGCTTCCAGACCAAGCTTAAGCATGGCGCCCAGACCGAGATCTTCCGCACCATTCCTGGGCTGGAGAAGGCGGTGTTCGCGCGGCTGGGCGGCCTGCACCGCAACACCTTCCTGAACAGCCCGCGCCTCCTGGACCGCCAGCTTCGCCTGAAGGCCCAGCCGCGCCTGCGCTTCGCCGGCCAGGTCACCGGCGTGGAGGGCTATGTGGAAAGCGCCGCCATGGGGTTGATGGCCGGCCGCTTCGCCGCCGCCGAGCGCCTGGGCCGGCCCGTGGAGGCGCCGCCCGCCACCACCGCCCACGGCGCCCTGATCGGCCACATCACCGGCG
Organism: Phenylobacterium sp.; assembly: GCF_046290725.1. Lineage (GTDB taxonomy): Bacteria > Pseudomonadota > Alphaproteobacteria > Caulobacterales > Caulobacteraceae > Phenylobacterium. The sequence continues at coordinate 462,375 of NZ_JBKBUH010000002.1, read as the reverse complement.
GGCACCTGGACGCCGGCGCGGGGTCGTTCCAGCCGATGAACATCAATTACGGCCTGCTGCCGCCGCTGGAGGTCGCCAAGCGCGACGCCGAGGGCCGCCGGCTGGGCGCCAAAGAGCGCGGCCGCAACAAGAAGCGCGCCGTCGGCGAGCGCGCCCTGGCCGACCTCGACGCCTGGCTGGCCGGCGCGCCGGCGCTTGCGGCCGAATAGTCAGCAGCGCACGCAGAGCTCCAGCCCGCCGTCGTAGGGCAGGGTCAGGCTGCGCAGGCGGTTCTTCGGGTCCGCGACGAACTCGAAGAAATGCCGGTAGGCATGCCGGAACTGGGTCGTGTTGTCGGCGACGACCACGGCGCCGGGTCGAAGATGGGGCGAAACCAGCTCCAGGGCGGGCCGCGCCATCTCCGTCCAGATGTCCATCAGTACGAAGTCGATCGGCCCCTCGATGACCTTGAGGGTCTCGCGCAGGTCGCCTTCGCGCAGATCCACCAGATCGGCGATCCCGGCGGCCTGGAAGTTCGCGCGGGCCTGGGCGGCCTTGGCCGGCTCGTACTCCGTCCCGATCACCACGCCGCCGCCGTTGTCGCGCACGGCCGCGGCCAGATAGTGGGTGGAGACGCCGAACGAGGTGCCCACCTCCACCACCCGCCGCGCGCCCAGCGCTCGGCAGAGCAGGTAGCAGAGCTCGGCCTTGGCGGGCTCCAGCGCCACCATCTTGTCGGCCATGAAGCGGTTGGCGTCGTCGTCCAGGCCGTCCCAGTCCAGATCGCCCTGCTCGGCCCGCTTGGCGAAATAGCCGAAGAGTTCCGGGTCCTGGGCCGCGCTGCGGGCGTGGAGATCGTCGATACGCGCCTGCATGGTCGGGTCGGATAGGACGGTCATTCCCATTGGGGGGCCTCGTACTGCATGGCTCCGGCGATATTGCCTTCGGTGTCCTGGAAGAAGATCAGCTCGCCCACGCCCTCGATGCGGAACGGCGGCATGATCACCCGGCCGCCCTGGGCCTCGATGGCGGCGATGGTCGCCGCCAGGTCGTCGACGCCGAAGGTGACTTCGATCCCGGGCATGGGCCGGCCGGCGATCTCGCGACGCCCCTGCAAGGCGCCGCGATAGCCCTTGCCGGCGCCCTGGGCCTGGTAGAATCCCGGCGGACCCCAGGGCGTGAAGGTCCAGCCGAACACCTTCTCGTAGAAGGCTCGGGCGCGGGGGACGTCGTCGGCGTTGATCGCGAAATGGCGCAGGGTGGCGGGCATGCGGCGCTCCTTCGACCCATACGCTAGGTCGTTCGCTCATGGTCGCGCTTGCGCTATACTGACGAGTTATGTCGCTGACACGCCAAAACGCCCGTGATCCCGACGGTTTTCCGGTGCGTGGGCTGGCCGTCACCTATGGCGACCGGCAGCGGCTGGAGCGACACACGCACCCCTGGGCCCAGCTCGTCTACGCCGCCAGCGGGGTGATGCGGGTGTCGACGCCTGCGGCCGCCTGGCTGGTGCCGCCGACCCGCGCCATCTGGGTGCCGGGCGGCACGCCCCACGAAATCGAGATGCGCGGGCGCGTGGCCATGCGCACCCTCTATCTGGCGCCCCCCGATCCGGATCCCAGGCTTCAGGCCTGCCGCGCCATTGAGGTCGCGCCCCTGCTGCGCGAGCTCATCCTGCACATCGTGCGGCTTGAGAGGCTTGAGGCCGGCCGCGCCGACCACGACCGACTGGAAGCCCTGCTGCTCGACCTGCTGGCGGCGGGCGAGACGGCGCCGCTGCAGTTGCCCCTGCCGGGCGACGCCCGCGCTCGCGGCCTGGCCGAACGGATCCTAGGCGATCCCGGTGCAGCGGCTTCGCTGGAGGTTCTGGCGGCGACGTCCGGCGCCAGCCTCCGCACCCAGCAGCGGCTCTTCCAGGCCGAGACGGGGCTCAGCCTGGAAGCCTGGCGCGCCCGGGCGCGGATGCAGCAGGCGGTGGTGTCCCTGAGCGCCGGCGCCTCGGTCACCCAGACGGCGCTCGACGCGGGCTATCAGAGCCCCTCGGCCTTCATCGCCGCCTTCAAGCGCGCCTTCGGCGTCACGCCCGCGCGCTTCCGCGCGAACTGAGGCCCGCCGCCAGCCGGCCGCGAAACCCCTCCAGGATCACCGCCAGCCCGTATTCGAAGCCCGCCTCTGGCTCTTCGCCTCCCCTCGCCTGCGCCGCCTGCTCGTTCAGAGCCCAGCCGATGGCGAAGCGGGAGAGGGTCTGGAAGGCGTAGTGCGCTTCGGGCGCGGGAAACCCCGCCGCCGCCAGCCGCTCGACCATCGGCCGGACGGCGAGGATCGCCACGCTCTCGGCCGGTCGCCGCCCGGCCAGCAGCCGCGCGCCGTCCCGGCGAGACAGGGCCGCACGCCGGATCACCCGCGCCCCCGCCGCCAGCCATTCGTCCCAGGCCCGGGTCTTGAGCACGGCGTCGTCGACAGCGATGGCGTCTGCGAACATGGCGTCGGCCATGTGGTCGAACAGCAGGTCCTTGGTCTTGAAGTGCCAATAGAGCGACGGCCCGCGCACCCCCAGCCGCTCGGCCAGGCGGCGCGTGGTGACGCCTTCCAGCCCCACTTCGTCCAGCAGATCGAGGGCGGCGGCGGCGATGGTTCGGCGGTCGAGGCTCATGGACGTCCCAGGTGGTTGACTCGCTCCCTAGCACTGATAGAGATCGCCTAGCAACGATAGGGACGCCCTCCTTAAGGAAGGCGCTGGGCTGGGGAAACGAAGATGTCGCATGCAAAGACCGCCGTCGCGGCAACCGCCATGGCCGGAACGATGCTGTTCGCCACAGGGGCAGCCGCCCGCGCGCCGGCCGGCGAGCTGCGCTGTCCGGAAGCCGGCTGTCCGGTCGACCTCGTCATCCACACCGGTACGGTCGAAGATCCGAAGACCGGCCGGAAATACTTCCTGGACTTTCCCAGCGACGTGAAGCCCGGCGAGACGCTGACCTTCGTGCTCAACCTGCACGGCGGCGGCAGCTTCGGGAACTGGCAGCGGCACTACTTCCCCATCGTCGACTATGTGGACAAGTACCGCCTGGTGGTCGCCACGCCCAACGCGCCGCCGCGCGTCTGGCAGCCCAGCGACGATGCGCACCTGCAGAACATCGTCGAACAGGTCTATGAGCGCTTCGGCCGCGAAAACATCGGCGCCTTCTGGCTGGCGGGCCATTCCCAAGGCGGGGCGACCTCGCGGCGGATCGTCTGTTCGGACTATTTCGCGCCGAAGGTGACCGGCTTTCTCAGTCTCTCGGGCGGGCGCGTCGGGGGCCAGCCGGAGCGTGCGCCCGACTTCGGCCCGCCGGCCCCGCGCGGCGGCGGGGCGGGTGGACCCTCGCCCGAGATGAGAGCCCAGTTGGCGCGGATCATGGCCCAGCCGTTGAACTGCGACTTCTCGCACATCTACACCACCGGCGAACACGAGATCGTCGCCCTGCCCGCGACCTCCGACTGGGCGGAGAAGTACGGCTGCGCCGCGCGCGAGCGACGTCCCGACATCGTCGATACGAAGGCGGGCTATATCTACGATTCCGGTCGCCAAGACCCGGCCACCAAGTCCTGGGGTCGCCTGCCTGGTCCGGGCCGGACCGAGGTCTACGCCTATCCCGGCTGCCGTGACGGCCGCGTGGTCGCCGACCTCGTGCGCATCGACAAGGGCCACACCGAGGGCCTGGAGCCGAAGGTCACCGAAGAGATCGTGAAGCTGATGGTCTCGGCGCGGTAGGGCGCGTCAGACTCGCCCGCGCAGCACGGCGAGCAGCAGCCTTATCCGGGCGGTCAGGCCCGTGACCTTTTTCCCCTTCGATCGCGGCCGGGAGAGGGCTGCGTGGGCCACGGCCGGGAAGGCCGCCACGCTCACGCCTCGCGCGCCGGCCAGGGCCGCGTCCAGCGCCGCCCGGCTGTCGGCGCCGGAAAGGCCGGCGGTGGCCATCAGCCGCCCGATCGCCCAGGCTGAGCCGGCGGAGCGGACCGCCGCGGCGTCCGCCGACCGATCGAGCACCTCGGCGGCGGCTTGCGCGGCCGCCCCGCCCGTCCCTTCCGCCCAGGCGAGCGCTTCAGGCAGGTTCATGGGCTCCGGCTCGAGTTCGCGATAGCGGGCGTCGATCATGGCTTCCAGCGGCGCCCGTGCGAGGCCGCGGCGCCTCACGGCCGCAGCCAGGGCCTCAGCGGTCGGATGCCGGCGGACGGGGCGGTCCTCGTAGATCTCGTCCAGAACCTCCCGCCACCAGGTGAGGCGGATCTCGCCCAGCAAGGGATTGGACGCTGTCCGCGGCGCGCGCGCGAGCTCGTAGTCGTAGGCGTAGATGGCGATCAGGTCGGCGCGAGCGGCCGGATCGGCGACGAACCGGCTGGAGAGCCAGCGGTCGGGATCGACCCGCCGGACCAGCGCGTCGAGATCGGAAGGATCGTCTTCCAGAGCCATCATGCGTTCCGCCAAAGCAAAAGGCCCGCCGGTGAGGCGGGCCTTCCGATCTTAGGCCGCTTCGGCGGTCAGCCGAAGATGGTCTGGTTCATGGTCATGGTGACCAGCATCGGGATCGACAGCAGCAGGTTCGTCCGGGAGAACAGCATGGCGGTGCGCGCCGCCTTGGCCTTGGCGTCGGCGTCGGCCTCGACGATGCCCAGCGCGATCTTCTGGTTCGGCCAGATGAAGGCCCAGACGTTGATGAACATGATCGTCGCCAGCCACATGCCCAGGCCGATGAAGGTGTGCTGCGGCACCGAGAAGCCTTCCAGCGCGCCGAGGGTGAAGCCCTCCACGAGGAAGCCGCGGTTCCAGGCCAGCAGCACGCCCATCACCCAGGTGGCGAGCGCCGACCAGCGGAACCAGAACAGCGCCTCGGGCGCGATGTACTTGGAGACCGCCGGCTTCAGCTCGGCCGGGATGTCCGGCATTTTCCGGATCTGGACGAAGTTGAAGTAGTAGAGCAGTCCGATCCAGAGGATGCCGAAGAAGGTGTGCATCCAGCGGAACACCGCCTGCCAGAAGATGGCGTCGGCCGCGCCGTTGTGTGCGAAATAGCCCGCCACGATCACGATCGCGAGGATCACGCTCACGATCATCGTGTTTCGGAAATTGGAAAGAAGTCCAGCCATCGGAAGCCCTCACGATTCCTGCCCTGTGGCTTCGGTATAGGGCCTTTCGCCTGAGGCGGAAAGCCGCAGCGGGGCTGTTGGGCTTTGGACGGCTCAGACCGCGATCAGGGCGCAGGCCAGGCGGCGGCCCTCGGCGGTGAGAATGTTGTAGAGGCGCGCGGCCGAAGGGGTGTCCATGAACTCCAGGCCGATGCCCGCGCGTTGCAGGGCGTCGCGCACCGGCCGCGGCGGCAGGGCGTTCGCCCCGCCCGTGCCGAGCAGCACGAATTCCACCGCCTCGCGGCCGGCTGCGATCACGGGGTCGAACGCCTCGGGCGTCAGCTCGGCCATGGAGGCGACGGACCAGGCCCGCGCCTCGTCGTTCAGGATCAGCACCGAACCTTCGTGGCGCGCGCCCGACAGACGGAAGCCGCCGTCGCCATAGGCGTCCACCTGGGGCGCGTCGCGGGCCATGGGCTCAGCGCGTCGCGCCCATGGGCTTGATGGGCTGGGGCTCCTCCTCGTCGCGCTTGACCCCCCAGAGCAGGATCACGGGCGCGGCCACATAGATCGAGGAGTAGGTGCCGATCACGATGCCGAAGATCATGATCACCGAGAAGCCGAACAGGGTCGGACCGCCGAAGACGGCCAGGCCTGTGAGCGCCAGCACGGTCGTCAGGCCGGTGATGATCGTCCGCGAGAGGGTCTCGTTGATCGAAAGGTCGATCACCTCGCCCAGCGGCATCCGCTTGTACTTCCGCAGGTTCTCCCGCAGCCGGTCGAACACCACCACCGTGTCGTTCATGGAATAGCCGATGATGGTGAGGATGGCTGCGATGGTGGTCAGGCTGAACTCCAGCTGGAACACCGCGATCAGGCCGAAGGTCAGGATCACGTCGTGGAACAGGCCCACGACCGCGCCGACGCCGAACTGAAGTTCGAAGCGAAACCAGATGTAGAGCAGCATGAGGCCGATCGCGAGACCGAGCGCCAGCAGACCGCTGCGGAAGAGCTCGCCCGAAACCTTCGGCCCGACCACGTCGACCTTGTCGAACGACACCTCGCCAAGCGCCTGGCGCAAGGCGCCTTGCACCTGGTCGACCGCCTGAGCGGGCGCGACATTCTCCGGATTCTGGAACCGGACCATGGCCGAGGTCGGGGCGCCGAAGGCCTGCACCTGGACGTCGCCGAGGTTCTGGGCCTCGAGCGTCCTTCGCACCTTGGCCAGATCCACCGGCTCCGGTGTCGAGAGCTCGATCAGCGTGCCCCCGCGGAAGTCGATGCCGCAGGCCAGGCCGGCGCAGGGCGGCTGGAAAGGCAGCAGGGTGGCGGCCAGCGAGCCGATCACCGCCAGGGCGGAGATGATGGCGGCGAGCCGCGCGAAGGCGACGAACCGGAAGTTCGTCTTGACCGGAAGGATGCGGATGAGGGGCCACATGTCGAACGCCTCCTAAACGATCGGCAGGGCCTTCGGGCGTGTGGTGCGGAACCACACGGCCAGAAGCACTTGGGTGACCAGGACGGCGGTGAAGACCGAAGTCACCACGCCGATGGAGAGCGTCCAGGCGAAGCCGCGGACGGGGCCGGAGCCGAACTGGAACATGATCAGCGCCGCCAGGATGGTGGTGACATTGGCGTCGATGATGGTGCTCATGGCCCGGGAGAAGCCGGCGTCCATGGCCGAGAGCGCGTTGCGCCCGCTGCGCATCTCGTCGCGCATCCGCTCGTAGATCAGCACGTTGGCGTCGACGGCCATGGCGAGCGTCAGGATCAGGCCTGCGATGCCGGGCAAGGTGAGCGTCGCCTGGAAGGCCGACATGATCCCCAGGATCAGCACCCCGTTGAACAGCAGCGCGATCACCGAGATGCCGCCGAACAGCAGGCCGTAGGCGAGCACCATGAACACCAGGATCGAGACGAAGCCGATGACGATGGAGACCGATCCGGCGCGCACCGCGTCGGCCCCGAGTTCGGCCCCGACGGTGCGCTGTTCCTCGACGTTCAGGGGCGCCGGCAGGGCGCCCGCCCGCAGCAGGATGGCCAGGTTGTTGGCGCTCTCGACCGAGAAATTGCCGGTGATCCGGCCGTTGCCCCCGACAATCGGGCCTTGGATGGTCGGCGCCGAGATCACCTTGCCGTCCAGCACGATGGCGAAACGCTTGCCGACGTTCTGGGTGGTGGCGTCGCCGAAGCGCCGCGCGCCCTGGCTGTTGAAGCGGAAGGAGACTTCCGGCTGGCCGGTCTGCTGGTCGAAGGCCTGCTGGGCGTCGGTCAGCATCTCGCCGGTCACCAGCGCCCGGCGGCGCACCACATAGGCCGGCGCGTACTGGTCCTCGCTGGGCAGCAGTTCCGAGCCCGGCGGAATGCGGCCGGCGGCGGCCTCGGCGGCGGTGACGCTCTCGTCCACCATCTGGAAGGTCAGCTTGGCGGTCTGGCCGATCACGTCCTTCAGCCGTTCGGGATCGCTCTCGCCCGGCGCCTGGACCACGATGCGGTTCACGCCCTGGCGCACGATGGTCGGTTCGCGCGTGCCCAGCTCGTCGACCCGGCGGCGGATGATCTCGATGGACTGGTCCACCGCCTTGGCCGCCTCGGCGTTCAAGGCTTCGGGCACGAAGGCCAGGCGGATGCGCCCGCCGGACGCCGAGACGGTGATGTCCCGCCCGCCGGCGACCCCGGCCAGCGGCGCGCCCACGGAATTGCGCAGGGTGTTGATGGCGGTGTTCACCTGGGCCGGATCGGTGATCTGGACGGTGATCGCGCCGTCGGTGACGCGCAGTTCGCTGAAGCCGATCTGCTCCTGGCGCAGGATGGTGCGCACGTCCTCCAGGACGTTGGTCAGACGTTCGGCGCGCAGGGCCTGGGTGTCGACCTCGAGCAGGAGGTGCGAGCCGCCCTGCAGATCGAGGCCGAGGTTCAGGGTCTGCCGCGGCATGAAGCCGGGAAGCGCCTCGCGCACATTGGCCGGCAGGAAGGTCGGAAGGGCGAAGAGAACGCCGAAGATCAGCGAGGCGACGACCGCCAGGACCTTCCAGCGCGACAGGGCGAGCATGGGCGTGGGGCCTTAGGCCTTGGAATCGTTGGCGGCGGCGGGTTCGCCGCGGGTGCGGACCTCGGCGATCATGCCCTTGACCACCTTCACGGTGACGCCCTGGGCGATCTCCAGCCCGATCTCCTTGTCCTCGACGCGCACGACCTTGCCGATCATGCCGGAGTTCAGCACCACCGTGTCGTTGCGCTTCAGGTTCCCGATCATCTGGGCGTGCTGCTTCATCCGCTTCTGCTGCGGACGGATCATCAGGAAGTAGAACAGCACGATCAGGCCGATCAGCGGCAGGAACTGGATCAGCATATCTCCAGGGCCGCCGCCGGCGGCGCCGGCGGTCTGGGCGAATGCGGGGGTGGCGAACATGGCCTCTCCGGATAGGCGTGGTCGGGCGCGGACGGCGCGCCCTTTTTTCAAGTCGGCGGAAGCTATGCGCTGCGTCCCGGTTTTGCAATGGAACGCCCCTGCGGCTAAGCACCGGGCCATGGACGAGACGCTGAAGCCTGCCCTCGAACGCATCGCCGCCGCCCTGGAGCGCCTGGCCCCGCCGCCGCGGGCGACGCCGGCCTTCGAGGGCGCCCGGCTCTTCCGTCACGATCCGGCGACCGGCGCCTTCCACCCCGCGCCGGACTATCCCCTCCCCCTGGATTCACTGATGGGCGTGGACCGGCAGAAGGCGCGGTTCCTGGAGAACCTGCAGCGGTTCGCCCGCGGCCTGCCCTGCAACCACGCCCTGCTGTGGGGCGTGCGCGGCACCGGCAAGAGCTCGCTCGCCAAGGCGGCGTTCATGGCGGCGGCGCAGGAGGCTCCCGACCTGAAGCTGGTGGAGGTGGACCGCGACCAGGTGACCGCCCTGCCCGCCCTGTTCGACGAGTTGCGCGCCCGCTCCGAACGGTTCGTGGTGCTGTGCGACGACCTCTCCTTCGAGGAGGGCGCCGCGGCGGCCAAGGCGCTGAAGTCGGCCCTGGAGGGGGGCGTCTCCGGCCCGCCCGCCAATGTCCTCTTCGTCGCCACCTCCAACCGGCGCCACCTGATGCCGCGCGGCCATACGGAAGACCGGGGCCTGATCGCCACGGCCGAGGACGCCGAGGAGGAGGTCAGCGTCTCCGACCGCTTCGGCCTGTGGGTCGGCTTCCCGCCCATGGACCAACCGACCTATCTGGCGGCCGTGACCGGCTACGCCGAGCGCTACGGCCTTGCGGTCGTGGACCTGGACCGCCGCGCCCTGCAATGGGCCCAGCTGCGCGGCGGCCGCTCCGGCCGCGTGGCCTGGCAGTTCATCCGCGACCTGGCGGGAGAACTGGGCAAGCCTCTGCCGCTGTAGGGGAACTTCCCTCTCCTCACCCCTCTCCCGCCGTGCGGGAGAGGACGATTTCGCTTGCGATCACTCTCCCCATGAAGGGGAAGGAAAGCGCGGGCGCTACCGCGGCAGCACCAGCTTCGGATCGATCGGACGGGCCCGGTCCGCCGGTGTCGGCGCATAGCGAACCTCGAAGTGCAGCTGAGGCTCGGAGACCCCGCCCGTGGAGCCGGCCTGGCCGATCTGCTGCCCCTGGACAACCTTGTCGGTCATCTTCACGTCGACACGGGAGAGGTGGCCATAGGCGGTCACCCAGCCGTCGGCGTGCTTGACCAGCACCAGATTGCCGAAGCCCGGCACCTGGTCGCCGGCATAGACGATGTCGCCGGCCGCAGCGGCGCGAACGGTCGTGCCGGCAGGCGTGCGGATGTTGACGCCGTCGTTGCGCTGGCCGGTGCCCTTGGGCCCGAAGTCGGAGATCACGTCGCCGCGGACGGGCCAGATGAAGCGCCCTCGGCCGAGCTCGGCGATCTGGGCGTCGGGCAGCGGGCCGGCGCTGGGAATGATCGGCGCGACGCCGGGCGGCGTCGTGGCCGGCGGCGGAGTGGTGGCGGGGGGCGTCCGCGCCGGCGGCGTCTGAGCCGGCGGCCGCGGGGTCGGCTGCGGAGCCGGCTCCGGCTGAGTCTGCCGGGGCGGCGGGGGCGGAGGCGGCGGCGGCACGCTGGTCGCAGGCGGCGGCGCAGCGGCGGGCACGGTCTGGGTGGTCGTGGTCCGCACCGGCCCGCGGTCGGCGAAGCCCGCCGGCAGCAGCAGGCGCTGGCCCGGCCGGATCGGCGCGTTGAGGTCCATGCTGTTGGCCTCGGCGATGGAGGCCGGCGTCACGCCGAAGCGGCGCGAAATGGCGAACAGGGTGTCGCCGGGCGTCACCACATAGGCCTTGCCCCGCGACTGCGGCCCTTTCAGCGTCTGGCCGGGACGCAGGCGATAAGGCGCTTCCAGCCCGTTGTCGTCGGCCAGCTGCTTGCGCGTCGTGCCGAGCGTCCGGGCGATGGCGTCGAGGTTGTCGCCGGACTTGACGGTATAGGTGACTGCCGGGCCCGAGGCGTCCACCACCTGGCCCGTGACGCTGAGGGTGGTGACTTCGCGGGTCGTGGTCGCAGCCGGCGCGGGCGTACGCTGAGCCGGCGGAGCAGTCGTCGCGCCGCCGATGGCGGGAAGCTGGGTGCTGCCCACCGGCGCGGTCGGGCGGGCGTCGGGACCCGGCGTCGGCGCCGGCGGCGCGGCGGCAGGCGGCGGCGGCTGCCCGCCCGACGGCGGCGGGGCCGTGATCGGAAAGTTCGGGCGCGGCCCCTCGGGCATGGTGGTGCAGGCGCCGAGCAGCCCCGCCGCCGCCAGAATGGGAATGGTCCGCGAAATGGAAAGCGTCATCGCCGCTCCGTTTTGATGCCGGAATCAGTCGAGGCGTCAGGGTTAATGATGGGTTACGGCCGACGCCGAAGCCAACCCAAAGTCGTCGTCGTTCAGGGTTCTTTCGCGACGCCTTCGAGCAGGGGAACGAAGCGGACGTCGGTCAGGGTCTCGACCGCGAACCCGCCGTGGCCGTCGCCCACATAGCGGCGAAGGCTCTGAACCGGCCCCTTCCCGATCGGCGCGACGAGGATCCCCTTCGGCTTCAACTGGGCGAGCAGAGCCTTGGGCTCCTCCGGCGCCGCGGCTGTGACCAGAATGCGGTCGAAAGGCGCCTGCTCTGGCCAGCCCAGGCCGCCATCGCCGAACCGGGTGATGACGTTGGTGAGCTCCAGCCGCCGGAACCGCGCCTCGGCCTCGGCCAGCAGGGTGCGATAGCGCTCCACCGTATAGACCAGCCGCGCCAGCTTGGAGAGGATGGTGGTCTGGTAGCCGGAACCCGTGCCGATCTCGAGCACCCGCGCGCGCGGTTCGACCTGCAGGGCCTGGCTCATCAGGCCGACAATGAAGGGCTGGCTGATCGTCTGGCCGCAGGCGATCGGCAGGGCCGAATCCTCCCAGGCGCGTTCCTTGAAGAGGTCCGGCGTGAAAATGTCGCGGGGCGTGCTTTCGATGGCGTCCAGCACCGCCGGATCGGTCACCCCTTGCGAGCGCAGCGACAGGATCAGGCGCGCGCGCTTTTCGGCGGAGTCTTCTTCCCGTTCGTGCTCTTGCCCGGCCATCGCCCCCCTCAAGCCTTCGGCGGCGCGCCGCCCAGCACGCCCTTCAGGCGGAAGACGGTTTCGGCGTGAGTCAGGTCGATATGCAAGGGGGTGACCGAAATCCGGCCCTCGTAGATGGCCTTCAGGTCCGTGCCGTCGGCGGGTATGGACCGCTCCTGCCGAAAACCCATCCAGTAGTATTCGCGGTTCCGCAGGTCGACGCGCTTTTCGGCGTGGCGCACGTGCACGTCGCGGAAGGTCTGGCGCGTGACCTCGACCTCGCGGATCTCCTCCACCGGCCGGGCCGGGAAGTTGACGTTCATCACCACGTCCTTCGCCCAGCCGGTCTCCACCAGCTTGCGGATGATGCCCGGGGCGAAGTGCTCGGCGGGCGCGTACATCGACTGGTCGAGTTCGGGCCAGCCGGTCTGGGAGAGCGCGATGGAGGGGATGCCGAGCGCCATGCCCTCGATGGCCCCGGCCACCGTGCCGGACATGGTGACGTCTTCGGCGAGATTGGCGCCGCGGTTCACTCCGGAGAGAACGAGGTCGGGCCGCGCCCCGGTCACAAGTTCGTGCACCGCCAGCATGACGCAGTCGGTGGGCGTGCCGGTGGTCGAGAACCGCCGCTCGTCCAGCCGCCGGACCCGAATCGGGTCGGACAGCGTCAGGGCGCGCGACGCGCCCGACTGCTCGTACTCGGGGGCGCAGATCCAGACGTCGTCGGAGAGCACGCGGGCGATGTTCTCCAGCGCCACGAGGCCTTCGGCGTGGATGCCGTCGTCGTTGGTGAGGAGGATCCTCACCGCCCGCCCCCGATATGCGTCATGCCCGGCAGATAGGGATGCAGGGCCTGGGGAATGGCGATGCGGCCGTTCTCGTCCTGGTAGTTCTCCATCACCGCCACGAGGGCGCGGCCGACGGCCAGGCCCGAGCCGTTCAGGGTGTGGACGAAGCGGGTTCCCTTCTCCCCGGCCTTCTTGGCGCGCGCGTCCATGCGCCGGGCCTGGAAGTCGCCGCAGTTGGAGCAGGAACTGATCTCGCGGTAGCGCCCCTCGGACGGCAGCCAGACCTCCAAGTCGTAGGTCTTGCGGGCCGAAAAGCCCATGTCGCCAGAGCACAGCAGCACCGTGCGGAAGGGCAACTCCAGGGCCTTCAGCACCGCTTCGGCGCAGGAGACCATGCGCTCGTGCTCCGCCTCCGACTGCTCGGGCGTGGTGATGGAGACGAGCTCGACCTTCTGGAACTGGTGCTGGCGGATCATGCCGCGGGTGTCGCGGCCCGAGGCGCCGGCCTCGGCGCGGAAGCAGTGGGTGAGCGCGGTCAGGCGCAGCGGCAATTCCTCCTCCGCCACGATCTGCTCTCGCACGAGGTTGGTCAGCGAGACCTCGGCGGTGGGGATGAGCCAGCGGATCTCCGGAGCCTCGGGGAGATCGGCGCCTTTCAAGGCGCGGGTGTTCTCAAGGCCCGGAACCGCCACGAACTGATCGTCGGAGAACTTCGGCAGCTGGCCGGTGCCGAACATCGCCTCGCTGCGCACCAGCATGGGCGGCGAGACTTCCGTATAGCCATGCTCGCGCGTCTGCAGGTCGAGCATGAACTGGCCGAGCGCACGTTCCAGGCGCGCCAGCTCGCCCTTCAGCACCACGAAGCGCGAGCCGCTCATGCGGGCGGCCGCCTCGAAGTCCATCAGACCAAGGCCCTCGCCCAGGTCGGCGTGATCCTTCGGCGCGGCGATGGCGAAGGGTTCGCCCCAGCGGCGAACCTCGACATTGTCGTTCTCGTCGGCGCCGGCCGGCACGTCGGCCGCCGGCAGGTTGGGCAGTCCGGCCAGCAGCTCGCGCAGGGCCTCGCCGAGGCTGCGTTCGGCTTCGCCCTGCTCGGCCAGGGTGGTCTTCAGGACCTCCACATGGGCGATCAGACGGGCGGCCTCGGCCTCGTCCTTGCGGGCCTTGGCCTGGCCGATCAGCTTGGAGCTCTCGTTACGCTCGGCTTGGGCCGCCTGCAGGGCGGTCTGGGCGGCCCGCAGCTTCTCGTCCAGCGCCAGGGCCTCGGCCGCCGCCCCGGACCGTCCCTTCGCCGCCCAATGCTTCTCGTAGAGCTCGGGGGTTTCGCGAATGGCTCGAATGTCGTGCATGGCTGGCCGTCTGTGGAGCTAGGCGGCCTTCTCTAGAGCGCGTCGGCGGAGGGGGAAAGCCCCGGCGGAACCGGTCAGACCGGCACGATGTCGTGGGCGGCGTCTTCCCGCGCACGGCGGCGCTCGATCAGGCGCACGCACCAGATCGAGACCTCGTAGAGCAGAAGAATGGGCAGGGCGAGCAAGGTCTGGCTGATCGGATCGGGCGGGGTCAGGATCGCCGCCACCACGAAGACGCCGACGATAGCATAGCGCCGTCCGGTCCGCAGCGCCTCGGAGGAGACGATTCCCGCCATGCCAAGCAGGGTCAGCACCACCGGCAACTGGAAGCAGAGCCCGAAGGCGAGCAGCAGGGTGGTGACCAGGGTCAGATAGTCCGAGACCTTCGGCAGGAGCTCCACCGAGATGGAGCCGGAGCCCACGATCTGCTGGGACAGCGAGAACCACAGCACGAAGGGCAGGATCACGAAATAGACCATGGCCGCGCCCAGCAGGAACAGGCTGGGCGAGGCCACCAGGAACGGCAGGAAAGCGCGGCGTTCGCGCTTGTAGAGCCCCGGCGCCACGAAGCCGTAGACCTGCCAGGCCAGCACCGGGAAGGTGACGACCACCGCCCCGAAGGCCGCGAGCTTCATCTTGGTGAAGAAGAACTCCAGCGGCGCGGTGAAGACCAGGCGCAGGTTCTCGCCGCCTTCCGGCGCGACGTCCTTCAGGCCCACCAGCACGGCCAGCAGGTCGAACGGCCCGTTCTCGCCGCCGCTCTGCTGGGCGGCGAACATGTGGGCGGCCACCTCGAACGGGTGCAGAAGGAAATTGTAGATCTGGGTGGCGAAGACGAAGCAGAGGACGAATCCGGCCGTCAGGGCGGCCACGCAGACGATGAGCCGCGAGCGCAGTTCGGTCAGGTGATCGAGCAGCGGTGCGCGCGAGGACTCGATCTCGGCTTCGTCGTCGGGAAGCTCGCTCATGCCTTGGCGTCCGCTTTCGGCGCGGCCTTGCGGCGGGGCTTCGGCGCCGCCTCCCCTTCGGCCTTGGGCTTGGCGCGCCGGGCGCGGGGTTTGGCCTCGACCGCTGGCGCGGGCTCCGGCTCAGCCGCCGGTGCGGCGTACTGATGGCTCATCGGCGGATGGAGCTGAACGCCGCCGCCCTGCAGGCTGTCGCCGATCTCACGCATCACCTGCTCGGCCTCGGCCTTGGAGGCGTCGAACTGGCCCTCGGGGTCGGGGATCTGGCCCCGGCGCAGGGCTTCGACCTCCTTGCGCAGTTCGTCGAGCTCCGACTGGCGGGCCATCTCGTCGAAGCTGGCGCGGAATTCGGCGGCCATGGCCCGCAGCTTGCCCATGAACTGGCCCAGCTTGCGCAGCATGACGGGCAGGTCCTTGGGTCCCACCACGATCAGGGCGACCACGGCGATCAGCAGAAGTTCGACACCGCCGATGTCCGGAAGCATTCGGAAAGCCTAGATGCGAGAGCCCGCGCCGGCGAACCGGCGCGGGCGAAGGTCAAGCGGGATGCGGGCGATCAGCCGCGCGCTTCGTCTTTTTCGCGTTCGCCCGGGAGGGTCTTCGACTTCTCGGCGGTTTCGGGCTCGCCCTTCAGGCCGTCACGGAAGGCGCGAATGCCTTTCGCGGTGTCGCCCATGATGGACGAGATCTTGCCGCGGCCGCCGAACAGCAGGGCGGCCAGGACGACGACGATGATTATCTGCCACAGGCCAGGACTCATGTGAGCGACTCCTTCAGCGGAAAAGCCAGGCCGGCGCTCCGCATTGTTCGCGCCACATATAATCGTTTGGGCCGCGACTCGCCAACGTGAGCCGACGCGTCAAATGGGCAGGGCCTCATTCCTCCGCAGATCCCAGGAAATCGGTGTGGAATTCGGGCGCCTCGTCGCCTTCCAGCGGATCTTCGTCGAGGGCGGCGCCCTCCGGATTGGGGACGGCGAAGTCGGGCGGCAGGTCCAGGCTGAGCAGGCCCGCGGCCTTCATCTCCGCCATGCCGGGCAGATCGCCCAGGCTGGCCAGCCCATAGTGTTCCAGGAATGCGTCGGTGGTGCCGTAGGTCACCGGCCGGCCCGGCGTGCGACGGCGGCCCCGCATCCGCACGAGACCAAGCTCCAGCAGCACGTCCAGCGTGCCCTTGCTGGCCTGCACCCCGCGCACGGCCTCGATCTCCGCCCGCGTCACCGGCTGGTGGTAGGCGATGATGGCCAGGGTTTCCTGCGCCGCCTTCGAGAGCCGCCGCGGCTCCTCCCGCTCCTCGGTCATAAGGAAGGCGAGGTCGGCGGCGGTCTGGAACCGCCAGCGCCCGCCGACGCAGGCGAGCTCCACGCCCCGCCCGGCATAGCGCTGGGCCAGGGCCGCCAGCGCGGCTTCCGCATCGGCGTTGGCCGGTAACCGCCCGGCGATGTCCTCCAGGCTCAAAGGGCCTGCGGCCGCGAACAGCAGGGCCTCGACCTGGCGTTCGGTGTCTGAGGCGTTCATGGCGGGCTAGCTCGTCCAGAGGCAGCTTTTCCTCTCCCGTTTACGGGGGAGGAAAAGGGGGCGCGACACGGGCGTCAAACCAGCACCTGCCGCTTGGCGCGCAGATAGACGTCGGCGAAGGCTTCCAGTTGGCGCATGTCCATGGCGCCCTCCTTCACCAGCTCCAGGCTGGCCGAGAGGGTGGAGGCCACATAGGAGGCCTGGCTCGGCCCCTCCCCGCGCGGCCGCACGGGCGCAACGCCGGTGAGCGGGGTCCAGCGTTCCAGGTCGGGCAGCATGGAGCGCAGGCGCTCGCGCGCGTCTTCCAGCGGATAGGCCTGCTGGGCGTGCACCCGAGGCGTGTAGTGCCGGGCCTGCTCCCTGCGCCGTTGCTCGATATAGGCGGTCATCAGTCCATAGAGGTCCCCCTCGATCCGTGTCGAGGGAATGACCTTGATCGCTTGTGGATCGCCCCGACCGAACACCGCCTGCCCGAGTTGCGGTCGATCGCGCAGGGCCTCCATCGCCTTGCGCATGGCGTCGAGCTTGGCCAGGCGGAAGGCGAGCTGGGCGGCCATCTCCTCGGCCGGCGGCTCTTCGGCCTTGGGCCGCTCCGGCTTGGGCAGCAAGAGGCGCGACTTCAGATAGGCCAGCCAAGCCGCCATGACGAGATAATCGGCGGCCAACGAGAACCGCACGCGCCGAGCCTGGTGTACAAAGGTCAGATACTGTTCGGCGAGCTTCAGGATCGAGATCTTGAGGAGGTCGACCTTCTGCGTGCGGGCCAGGGCCAGCAGCACGTGCAGCGGACCTTCGTAGCCGTCGACATCGACCACCAGCGCCTCGCCGTCCTCCGCCGCCGTGCGGACGGCCTCGAAGTCGAGGGTGGGCTGGAAGGTGCTCACGCAGCCCTCCCGGCGAAGGCCGCCTCGAAACGCGCCCAGCCTTCCTCGGCGTCGAACGGCTCCGGCTGACGGGCGATGCGCCCGAGCGCCGCCGCAGCGCGCCGGGCGGCCTGGCCGGCCAGCCTCTTAGCCCCGGCGGCCACCGCCATCATCTCGTGCATGTCGCCGTTGCAGTGCAGGACCACGTCGCAGCCGGCGGCGAGCGAGGCGCGCGCGCGCTCTTCGAACGAGCCCCCCAGGGCCTTCATGGAGAGATCGTCGCTCATGACGAGGCCATCGAAGCCGAGCGCGCCGCGGATCACCTGACGCATAGCCTTGCGCGATGTCGTCGCCGGGCGCTTGGGATCCACGGCCGTGTAGACGACGTGAGCCGTCATCGCCATGGGCATGTCCGAAAGCACCCGGAAGGGCGCGAAGTCCCAGGCGTCGAGATCCTCATAGGCGGCGTCGACCACCGGCAGGGCGAGGTGGCTGTCGGCCGTGGCGCGTCCGTGCCCCGGTATGTGCTTGATCACCGGCAGGACCCCTCCGGCGATCAGGCCTTCGCACGCGGCGCGGCCGAGCGCGGCCACCGCCTCGGGCGTCGCGCCATAGGCCCGGTCCCCGATCACGTCATGGGCGCCGGGAACCGGCACGTCCAGGACCGGCACGCAGTCGACATTGATCCCGAGCGCCGCCAGGTCGTGGGCCAGCAGCCGGGCGCCGAGCCGGGTGATTTCCCGACGCAGCAGCGGATCGTTGGCCGGCAGCTCGCCATAGGCCCGCCCGGGCGGATAGCGCCGCCAGTGCGGCGGCCCGAGCCGCTGCACGCGCCCGCCCTCCTGGTCGATCAGCACCGGCGCGTCGGCGCGGCCCACCGTGGCGCGCAGGTCGTCCACCAGGCGGCGCACCTGGTCGGGCGTCTCGACATTGCGGGCGAAGAGGATGAAACCCCAGGGCCGCACGTCGCGGAAGAAGGCGGCCTCCTCCGCGCCGAGTCTCGAGCCTTTGCAGCCGAAGATAGCGGCGAGCGTCACCGGACGAAGCAGCTCTTGCCGGCGGCCTTCAGCTGGTCGCAGAAGGCCTGGGCGTCGCCGCGGCTGGAAAAGCCGGTGACCAGGGTGCGGTAGAGCGTGGTCCCGTCCCGCTCGACCGGCTCAACCCGCTTCCCCTTGCCGGCGCCCAGGGTGGGGGCGGCGCGGATCGCTTCGTTCCAGGCGCGGTCGGCCAGGGCTTCAGACGACACCGCGCCGATCTGGACGGCGGCGACTCCGGATGCGGCGGGCGCCGGCGCCTTGGCGGGCGGCGGCGCAGGCGTGGTGGGCTGGGCCTGCGGAGTCGGCGCCGGGGCCGTCTTCGGGGCCGGCGGAGCCGGTTGGGCGACCACCGGCGGCGCCGGAGCGGCCGTCACCGGCGGCGTGGGCGTCGGCCGCAGCGGCGGAGCCTCCACCGGCGCAGGACGCGGCTGCGGCTGTTCCGGCGGCGGGATGAAGGTGGGCTCGGCGGGGGGAACCTCGCCGTCGCGCGACTGATAGATCTGCAAACCCGCGGCCGGGTCGACCGGCTGGGCCCCGGCGGGCGCCGGCGCCTTCAGGTCGCCCACCGGCGCGCCCACCGTCTGCGGCGGCTGGCCGGCCTCACGCACGCCCGAGCGGTAGAACATCACGATCGCGACGATCAGCAGCAGCAGCACGATGGCGCTGACGATCAGCATGACGGGGGCCGGACGCGAGCCACGCACGGGCTGGCGCGCGTCGAAGGCGAGCGGCGCGTCGGTCGGGGGCGTGTAGGCGCCGCGATCGGGATCGGACATGAAAGGCTCCGAACGGTCTCGGGCGCCGCGCGAATCGCGCGCGGCGCAGGTCAGTTTAACGAAGCCCGCAGGCTTCCGGTCACCTTGGGCCATTCCCCTGTGGAAAACGGCCGCCAGGACGCCCGGCGCTCAGTTCCAGACGTCGAGGTGGAACAGCCTGCGGTGCTCTTCGATGGCGAATCGGTCGGTCATGCCGGCGATGTAGTCGCACACCACCCGGGCCCTGCCGGCCTCGTCGCGGTTCTGCGACCTTGCGAACCACTCGGTCGGCAGGACGTCGGGTTCGGCCATGAACAATTGGAACATTTCGGCCAGAATGCGGCGAGCCTGGCTGCGGGTGCGGTTCACCTTCCAGTGCCGATACATGCGGCTCATCAGGAACTCGCGCAGGCGGCCGAGGTCTTCGAGCATGTCGCGGGAAAAGGCCACCAGGGCGTGGTCGAGATTGCGCACATCCTCGGCCGAAGCGACCTTGGCCTCCGTGGCGCGACGATGGGTCTCGGCCAGGACGTCGTCGACCATGGCGCCGATCATCCGCCGCACGGCCTCCAGCCGCACGATCCGCGGCTCGATGTCGGGATAGTCCCGCCGCACCTGGACGACGATCGGGCCGATGAGGGGCACGTCGCGAAGTTCGTCCAGGTCGAAGAGACCGGCCTGCACCCCGTCGTCCACATCGTGGTTGTTGTAGGCGATGTCGTCGGCCAGCGCCGCCACCTGGGCCTCGGCCGAAGCCCAGGTCGAGAGGCCGAGATCGTATTCCGCATCGAACTCGGCGATGGCGCTCCAGGAGGGCTTGGCCAGCTTCTCGGTCACCGGACCGTTGTGCTTGATCACCCCCTCGAGGGTCTCCCAGGTCAGGTTCAGCCCGTCGAAGCGCGGATAGCGGCGCTCCAGCTTGGTGACCACGCGGAAGGTCTGGACGTTGTGGTCGAAGCCGCCATACGGCTCCATCTGCACCTGCAGCTCGTCCTCCCCGGCGTGGCCGAAGGGCGGGTGCCCCAGGTCGTGGGCAAGCGCGATGGTCTCGGCCAGGTCGGCGTCCAGCCCCATGGCGGCGGCCAGGGAGCGGGCGATCTGCGCCACCTCCAGCGAATGGGTCAGTCGGGTGCGGAAGTGATCGCCCTCGTGCGCCACGAAGACCTGGGTCTTCTCCTTCAGGCGGCGGAAGGCGGTGGAGTGGATGATCCGGTCGCGGTCGCGGGCGAACGGGGTGCGGGTGCGGCTCTCGGGCTCCTGGACCTTGCGCCCCAGCGAACGGGCGGGATCTTCGGCGTAGGGCGCGCGCGGCGGAAGGGCCATGACGTCTCTGCTTGAACGGCCTCTTGGTGGAAGCCTGGGGAGAACTCATATAGTCCAGGGTGAGGTTTACCGCAGCATGACCACGTCCGACATCACGCTCTCTCCTGCCGCCGCGCGGCGCCTGCATTCGATCTCGGAGGCCGAGGGCCGCCCCGTCATGCTGCGCGTGGCGGTGGAAGGCGGCGGCTGTTCCGGCTTCCAGTACCAGTTCGACCTGGTCGAGGCCGCCCAGCCCGACGACCTGAAGGTGGAGCGCGACGGCGCCGCGGCCCTGGTGGACGAGGTGTCGATCCCCTTCCTGAAGGGGTCGGAGATCGACTTCGTCGACGAACTGGCCGGCGCGGAGTTTCGCGTGCGCAACCCCAACGCCAAGTCCAGCTGCGGCTGCGGCGTCAGCTTCTCGATCTAGCCGCCGAAGCGTTCGATCACCTCCGCCAGAGGCACGTGGCCCAGGCAGACGCCGGAACCCCGAGGCGTCTCTCCAGCCTCGACCGCGCGCGCGAACACCACCGCCGGATCGGCCTCCAGGCGCTGGCGGAGCGCCGCGAGCCTCGGCCAGCGCGCCACCTCCGCCACCTCATGGAACTCCAGCCAGCGGGCGACGCCGACCAGGATCGCGTCGGCCAGGGTCGGCCTGTCGCCCACCAGGTAGGGGCCCTCCCCGACCATCGCCTCCAGCTTGTCGTGCCGCTCGATCACCGCCGCCCGGCCGAAGGCGCGCAGATGCGCCTGACGCTCCGGCTCGGGCGGATCCATCTCCAGGGCCGCCCAGAGCGGCCCGAAGGCGCCGGTGAAGCCGGTGTTCACGAAGGCCATGAGCTGATGCATCCGGTCAGCCTCCGGCGAGCGCGAATCGAAGCTGATCCTGCGCTCGGCGTCTCGGGCTTCAAGCCAGGCGGCGATGGCCATGGTCTCGGTGAGCGCGCGCCCTTCATCGGTGATCAGCGCAGGGGTCTCGTGGCGGGCGTTGATCCGCGCATAGGCGGCCTCGCGCATCTCGCCCAGCATGTCGACGCGGCACAGGCGGTAGGGCCGCCCCAGCCATTCCAAAGCCGCGACGAGCCCCATCGAGCTTCCCTCCGGGAAGCCGTAGACAAGAATAGGTTCCATGATCTCGTTCCGTGATTTCGAGGGATCACGCTGCGCAGCGAGACTGGAACTTAGGGACCCCGCGGCCCATGTGAATTACGCACAGAAATGTAACCAGGCCGCCGCTCCATGAAGGACGTCGTTTCGCGCTGCCCCATCGAAGAGGCCATGCGCGTGCTCAGCGGCCGCTGGCCGACGCTGCTGCTCTACTATCTGAAGGACGGAACCAAGCGCTTCAGCGACCTGAGACGGGACAATCCGACCGTCTCGCACCGGATCCTGACCCTCGAGCTCCGCAAGCTTGAGGAGGCCGGGATCGTTCAGCGCACCGCCTTCCCCGGCTATCCCTTGCGGGTCGAGTACGACCTTACCGAAACCGGCCGGCGGCTCGTGCCGCTGATCGACGCGCTCGGCGACTGGTGGGAGGAGAGCGCGGCGGCGCGCGCAGCCGGCGTGAAGGCGTCCGAACCGGCCTAGGGTTGTCGCCCCGCCTCCGCCGCGGAGCGGAAGGCGATCCCCTCCGGCTTGGCGAACAGCGAGAGGTCGGGCGGCAGGTCCACGGCGTAATCCAAGTAGCGCAGCACCATCACCGGACGGTCGTTCCTGTAGCGGCCCACGGACACCACGCGCCGTGCGTTCGGCGCCACCAGCACCTCGATCCGGTCGATGCCGACCGACACCTGGTGTTTGTCCAGCGCCTGACCGTCGAGCGTCACCCGCTCCACCGGCCGCGGGGCGTATTGGGCCACGAAATCCAGCTCGCAGCCGGTCTCGAGCTTGCCCAGCACCGCCGGCAGGTCGGCGCCGGAGAAGATCGGGGCGCGGAACTCGAACTCCGGCCCCGGGTCCACCGCATGGCGGCCGGTCCGGTCGGCGAGGTTGACGAACCAGACGTCGGGCTCGTTGACCACCACCAGCAGATGGGCGCCGGTGGCGGGGTTCGGCTCCTCCTCGACCCGGCCGTAGCGTTCCGTGTGCCGGTACATGGTCTTAGGCCTAGCTGCGAACGATGCGGGATCGATCCCCGGCGTGACGTTCGAGAACACCACCTTGGCCATCTGCGGCGGCGCGCACTCGGCCGCCGACACGTTCGCGCCCCACAGCGCCGCCGCGGCCAGAGCTCCCAGCCCGAGGATCGTCCTGCCCATGCGTCCCTCCATCCGGCGCCCAGGGTTCCGGGTCGCAGCCCCGTCGTCAACCGCGTCCGGAGGCTTGAGCCGCCGCCGGCCTGCCTCTAGCGTCCCCCCGCCAACGGAGCCGCGCATGAAGATCGCCACCTGGAACGTCAATTCGGTCAACGCCCGGCTGGAGACCGTGCTGCGCTGGTTCGAGGAGGCGAAGCCCGACGTCGCCTGCCTGCAGGAGCTGAAGTGCGTCGACGAAAAGTTCCCCGCCGAGGCCTTCGAGCGCCTGGGCTACAACGCCGCCGTCCACGGCCAGAAGACCTATAACGGGGTTGCGATCCTCTCGAAGGCGCCGCTGGAGGACGTGCGCCGCGGCTTGCCCGGCGAGGAGACCGACGAGCAGGCGCGCTATATCGAGGCGGTGGTCTCCGGCCCCCGGCCGGTGCGGGTGGCCTCGATCTACCTGCCCAACGGCAATCCGATCGGGACCGACAAGTTCGCCTACAAGCTGCGCTGGATGGCGCGGCTGACCGCCCACGCCCGCGAGCTGCTGGCCTATGAGGAACCGCTGGCGCTGATGGGCGACTACAACGTCATCCCGGAGCCGCGCGACGCCGCCCATCCGGAAAACTGGACCGACGACGCTCTATTCCAGACCGAAAGCCGCGAGGCGTTCCGCACGCTGAAATGGATCGGCCTGACCGAGGCGTATCTCGCCGCCGACGGCGCGCCGGACGCCTACACCTTCTGGGACTACCAGGCCGGCGCCTGGCAGCGGAACAACGGCATCCGCATCGACCACGCTCTGCTCTCGCCCCAGGCGGCCGATCTTCTGCGGGGCTGCGAGATCCACCGCCACGCCCGGGGCTGGGACAAGCCCTCCGACCACGTGCCGCTGGTGATCGAGCTCGACCTCTAGGCTTGGCTTTCGGAGGCGGGCGAACACCGTTAGCGTCCGGACATGGACGAGCTCGCCCGCCTGCTCCTGCTGTTGGGCTTCGCCGGCGTCGTGGTGACGCTGGGCGGATCGGCCGTCATCTGGTTCATGGCCGAGGAGCGCCGGCTGCGCCGGGCGCTCGCCAAGGTCCTGGGCGCCAAGCCCGACGCGGTGGTCCTGGCGCTTGGCCGCGGGCGGGGCGCGGGCCTGGCCCTGCAGAGCGGCCGGGCGGCGGTGGCCTGGGACTCCGGAGGCTGGTGCCTGGTCTATAGGCTCGACGAGATCGCCGGCGCCGAGATCCTGCTGGACGGCGAGGTGGTAGCCCGCGCCTATCGCGACGAGCCGCGCCGGGCGCTGGACCGCGCGACCGAAGTGGCGGGTCAGGTGACCCTGCGCCTTGTCTTCGACGACCCTGCCCACCCGGACTTCGACCTCGACCTCTGGGTCGCCGGCGACGAAGCGCGGCGCGCCGGCGCATCGCCCCGGGCCGCCCTGCAGGAGGCCAACCGCTGGCTCGCCCGGATCGAGGCGATCCTGCGCCGCCCCGGCGTTCCGCGCGCCGCGCCGGCCGTCGCCGCACGCCCTGCCCCGCCGCCCGAGCCGGAGCCGCAGCGCGACGACTTCGAAGACGCCTTTGAGGAGGATGAGGGGCCGCCGTGGGACGAGGACGACGACAACGACGGAGACGCGCCAGGTCGTTGACGTTGTAAATCGGCGGGTTCAGGCTCACGGCATCTGGGGGAGGACAGCATGACCCATCTGATCGCCGCCGCCGCCTTCTTCGTGCTGCTGCACCTGCTCGTCTCCGGCACCCGCCTGCGCGATGCAATTACCGGGAAGATCGGGCAAGGCCCTTATATGGGCCTCTTCTCGCTGGCTTCGATCGCAGGGCTCGTCTGGCTGATCTATGCGTTCGGCGCCGCCCGCGCCGCGCCGGAGAACGCCGCCTATTGGACGGTGGGGCCCGCCACACGGAACATCCAACTCGTCCTGCAGCTTTTCGCCATCCTGCTGATCGTACCGGGCCTGACCACGCCCAATCCCACCAGCGTGCGCCAGGAGGGGGCGCTGGAGCGCCCCGACGTGATCAAGGGCATGCTGCGCATCACCCGCCATCCGTTCCTCTGGGGCGTGGCGATCTGGGCGCTGGGCCATCTGGTGGTCAATGGCGACCGGGCGAGCCTGATCCTCTTCGGCTCGCTGCTCGTGCTCGCCCTGTTCGGCACGGCCAGCATCGACGCCAAGCGCAAGCGGGCCCTGGGCGCAAGCTGGGACGCCTTTGCCGCCCAGACCTCCAACGTGCCCTTCGCCGCCATCCTGGCCGGCCGCCAGTCCTTAAAGCTGGGCGAGGTCGGCTGGTGGCGGATCCTGCTGGCGCTGGTGATCTACGCCGCCCTGCTCTGGCTGCACCCTTACGCTTTTGGGGTTCCGGCCCTGCCGGCCTAGCTCAGCGCGAAATCCACCGCCGCCTGCGCATGCACCAGCGCCGTGTCGATCACCGGCAGGGCGAGATCCTCCGGCGAGAGCAGCAGGCCCACCTCCGTGCAGCCGAAGATGACGCTGTCGCAGGCCTGCGCCTTCTCGATCATGGCCAAGACGTCGGTTTTCGAGGCTTGCGTCACCACCCCCTGGCAGAGCTCGTCGTAGATGATGGCGTGCAGCCGGTCGCGGTCGGCCGCATCCGGAACCGCCGCCTCGACGCCCTGCGCCCGAAGCCGGTCGCGGTAGAAGGCCTTCTCCATGGTGAAGCGCGTGGCCAGCAGCAGCGGCCGCGAACAGCCCGCCGCCTTCACCGCCGCGGCCGTGGCGTCGGCGATGTGGATCAGCGGAACCCCGATCGCCGCCTGCACCTGGTCGGCGACGAGGTGCATGGTGTTGGCGCAGATCAGGATCGCCTCGGCCCCGGCGCCTTCCAGCCGGCCCGCCGCCTGGGCCAAGACCTCGCCCGCGGCCTCCCACGCGCCCTGCGCCTGCATCTCCGCAATCGGCGCGAAGTCCACCGACCACATCAGGAGTTGGGCCGAATGCAGCCCGCCCAGCCGCTCGCGCACCAGCCGGTTCATGGCCTGGTAGTAGAGCGTGGTGCTTTCGGCGCTCATGCCGCCGAGCAGGCCTATGATGCGCACGGCGCTTCCCGCTAGAGGCGCGACAGGTCCCGCACCGCGCCCCTGGCGGCGCTGGTGGCGAACGCCGCATAGGCCTTGAGCGCCGTAGAGACCTTCCGGCTCCGCGGCTTGGCGGGGCGGTAGCCGTGGCCCGCTTCCAGCGCCGTGCGGCGGCGATCCAGCTCGGCCTGCGGCACGGCTAGGGCGATCTTGCGGCTGGGGATGTCGATCTCGACCAGATCGCCGTCCTGAACGAGCGCGATCAGTCCGCCCTCGGCGGCCTCCGGCGAGACGTGGCCGATGGAGAGGCCGGAGGTGCCGCCGGAGAACCGCCCGTCGGTGATCAGGGCGCAGGCCTTGCCCAGGCCTTTCGACTTCAGATAGCTGGTCGGATAGAGCATCTCCTGCATGCCCGGCCCGCCGCGGGGGCCTTCGTAGCGGATCACCACCACGTCGCCCTCGGCCACCTTGCCCGTGAGGATCGCCGAGACCGCGTCGTCCTGGCTCTCATAGACCTTGGCCGGGCCGCTGAAGACCAGGATGCTGTCGTCGACACCGGCGGTCTTCACGATGCAGCCGTCCTCGGCCAGGTTGCCGAACAGCACAGCCAAACCACCATCCTTCGAGAAGGCGTGTTCGGCGTCGCGGATCACCCCGTCCGTGCGGTCGAGGTCGAGCTCGTCCCAGCGCCGGGACTGGCTGAAGGCGGTCTGGGTCGGCACTCCGCCAGGCGCGGCGCGGTAGAAGGTGGAGACCGCCTCGCTGTTGGTCTGGCGGATATCCCATCGGGCGATGGCCTCCCCCAGGGTCGGGGCGTGGACGGTGGGCGTGTGGGTATGCAGCAGGCCGGCGCGGTCCAGCTCGCCCAGTATCGCCATGATGCCGCCGGCGCGGTGGACGTCCTCCATGTGCACGTCGTTCTTGGCCGGCGCGACCTTGCAGAGGCAGGGCACCTTGCGCGACAGCCGGTCGATGTCGGCCATGGTGAAGGGCACCTCCCCTTCGATGGCGGCGGCCAGCAGGTGCAGGACGGTGTTGGTGGAGCCGCCCATGGCGATGTCCAGGCTCATGGCGTTCTCGAACGCCTCGAAGCTGGCGACGGCGCGTGGCAGGACGCTGCCGTCGTCCTGCTCGTAATAGCGGCGCGTCAGGTCGACGATCAGATGCCCGGCCTCGCGGAACAGCCGCTCGCGGTCGGCGTGGGTGGCCAGGACCGAGCCGTTGCCGGGCAGCGACAGGCCCAGGGCCTCGGTCAGGCAGTTCATGGAATTGGCGGTGAACATGCCCGAGCAGGAGCCGCAGGTCGGGCAGGCCGAACGCTCGATGACCTTCACCTCCTCGTCGCTCACCTTGTCATCGGCGGCCGCCACCATGGCGTCGATCAGGTCGAGGGCCACTTCCTTGCCCTGGAGCACCACCTTGCCGGCCTCCATCGGGCCGCCGGAGACGAACACGGCCGGGATGTTGAGCCGCATGGCCGCCATCAGCATGCCGGGGGTGATCTTGTCGCAGTTGGAGATGCAGACCATGGCGTCGGCGCAGTGCGCATTGACCATGTATTCCACGCTGTCGGCGATCAGCTCGCGCGACGGCAGGCTGTAGAGCATGCCGTCGTGGCCCATGGCGATGCCGTCGTCCACGGCGATGGTGTTGAACTCCTTGGCCACCCCGCCGGCCCGCTCGATCTCCCGCGCCACAAGCTGGCCGAGGTCCTTCAGGTGCACGTGGCCCGGCACGAACTGGGTGAAGGAGTTGACCACGGCGACGATCGGCTTGCCGAAGTCGGAGTCCTTCATGCCGGTGGCGCGCCAGAGGCCGCGCGCGCCAGCCATGTTGCGGCCGTGGGTCGAGGTGCGGGAGCGATACGGAGGCATGGGTCGTCCTGGAAACTGGCCTTGCGAGGCCGGGCTTCAAATAGGCCGATAGCGCGCCGGACGCCAGATGGCGGCGGTCGGGATGGGGTGAAATCTGATTGACGCTCCGCGCCTTGATCGTGAACACTTCGAGAACTCCCAGCAGTTCTGAGTCTTCAAGTGGAAGATTGTCTCCGCATCGCGGTCGCTCAGATTCCGGTAACAACCGATGCGCGGGCGAACGGGCGCGAAATCCGGGCGGCGATGCGCGCCGCAGCCGGCGCGGGCGCGCGGTTGATCCAGTTCCCGGAGGGCGCAGCCTCCGGCTATCCGTCCGGCGCGGCCAAGGCCATGCTCGCCGGCTGGGCTGTGGATTGGGCCGCCCTGCGCGAGGAATTGGAGGAGATCGCCGCGCTCGCCGCCGAACTCAGCCTCTGGACGGTGGTCGGCTCTAGCCATGCCCTGACTGCGCCAAACCGCCCGCACAACAGCCTCTATGTGATCTCCGACACGGGCCGCCTAGTCGCTCGCTACGACAAGCGCCTGCTTTCCTTCAGCGAACTCGCCGACTGGTACGCGCCGGGCGCGGAGCCGCTGGTGTTCGAGGTGGATGGTTTCCGCTTCGGATGTGCGCTTTGTATCGAAATCCAGTTCCCCGAGATCTTTGTCGAGTACGCGCGGCTAGGCATCGATTGCCTGCTGCTGTCGTCGTTCTCGCGCGATCCGATGTTCGCCATTCAGGTCCAGGGACATGCCGCCTGCAACGCCTACTGGATCGGCTTCGCCGTGCCGGCGCAGTGCGGCGACGCAGCGTCATCCGGCCTAGCGGGTCCCGACGGCCGGTGGATCGCCCAAGCCCCGCAAGCCGCCACACGCCTGCTCTCGTGATCGCCGACCTGGACCAGGCGGCTCCCTCGCTCCAGGTCTCACTGAACCTGGCGCGCCCCTGGCGAGCGAAGGTCCGCTCGGGAGAGCTTCATGCGACGGCTCGCGTGGAAGACGTGCGGAGCCGCGAGCTGAGCGGCTTTTAGAGCGCCCGTTCGATCGCCCCTGTCACCTCCGGATCGGTCGGCTCGGTCCGGGGGCCGAAGGCGCCGATGAGCTTGCCGTCTTTGCCCACGAGGATCTTGTGGAAGTTCCACACCGGCTCGGCCGGTTCGCCCAGGACCTCCTTGGCCCACTTGTAGAAGGGGTGCGCCGTCTCGCCCTTCACGTCGGTCTTGTGGGCGAGCGGGAAGTCGACGGCGAAGTTGGTCTCGCAGAAGCTCTTGATCTCGGCCTCGGTGCCCGGCTCCTGGCCGGCGAACTGGTTGCAGGGCACGCCCAGCACCACCAGGCCCTTGTCCTTGTACTCCGAATAGAGCTTTTCCAGTCCGGTGTACTGCGGGGTGAGCCCGCACTTCGAGGCGGTGTTCACCACCAGCAGGACCTTGTCGCGGAAGGTCTCCAGCGGTAGCGGATCGCCGTCGATGGACTTGAACTCGAAGTCGTAGGCGAACTTGGTCATGGCGGCTCCTCCGGGGGTCGGGGCGAAGCCTAACGCCGTCAGGCGCCGGCCTCCAGAGCCCGTTCGACGGCGAGCGCCAGGTCGAGGGCGCGGGCCGCCTCCTCGGCGGTCACGATCGGCCGCGGCGCCTGCCCCCGCACGGCGGCGAGGAAGGCTTCGACGCTGGTGGCCAGCGTGTCCTGCACCGCCGGAGTGTCGGCGTAGTCGGGGTTGAGCGGATAGCCGGTGGTGTTGCGGAAGGCGCGGCTGACGAAATCGATCTCCACCTCGCCGGAGGGATAGACGAGCCGCATGGAGCGCCTGCGATCCTCGGCCATGCGGGAGGCGTCGAAGACGGCGGTGAAGCCGTCGTCGAACGTCACCTCCGCCCGGGCGCGGTCCCAGCCGCCCGAGAAGTCGACCGCACCCTCCGCCTCCACCGCCAGCGGCGCGGCGGCCGAGAGAGCCAGGGCCAGGTCCAGGTCGTGGATCATCAGGTCGAGCACCACCGAGACGTCGAGGCTGCGCTGCGAGGGCGCGCCGTGGCGCACCGACTCCAGCCGCAGCGGCTGCTCGGGTATGTCGAACAGGCCCATGGCCTGGAACACCACCCGTTCCTGATGCCCGCAGGCGACCACGAGCTTGCGGCGGGCGGCTTCGGACATGATGGCGTCGGCGTCGGAGAGCGAGATCGCCAGCGGTTTCTCCACATAGACCGGCTTGCCGGCTTTCAGGGCGGCGATCGCGCCCTCCGCATGGGCGGTGGCCGGGGACGCGACGGTCACCACGTCCACGGCTTCGAGGAATTCGTCCATCGTGGCGAAGGCGCGCGCGCCGAGCGGCATGGCGAGCGCGGCCGCCCGGTCCGGATGGTGGGGGTCGAACACACCCGAAAGTACGGCCCCGGCCGCGCCGGCATATTTGCGCGCATGATGGCCGCCGAACACTCCGGCCCCGATCACGCCGCCACGCAGGCTTTCGGCCATGGACTCACCGCTCGTCAGAAGTTCTGGGCGCCCCTTACACAGGAAAGCGCCCGGACGCCATGTCGGAGCGCAATCCCCGGTTTGTGACTGCTTCCCGCGTTGGCCCGCCGGGGCCGAACCGCTAGAACCCCCGGGGAATCCCCTCGGAGCATCGCCTTGTCCCGCCTGTTCAGCGCCTATGTGATCGTCGACTGGAGCGCGGCGGCCAAGCCGTCGACGGGGGCGGATTCCGTGTGGATCGGCGTGCTCAAGCGCGACGTGCGCTTTCGGCTGACCTATGAGAGCCATAACCCGCCGACCCGGGCCGAGGCCGAGAAGAAGCTCGCCGCCATCCTCGACGACCACCGCAAGCGCGGCGAGCGGGTGCTGCTGGGCTTCGATTTCCCGCTGGGCTTCCCGCGCGGCTTCGCCGCGGCCCTGAACCTGGCGGGCGATCCGCCCTGGCGCGCGGTCTGGGACCAGTTGGACAGGATGGTCAAGGACAAGGCCGACAACACCAACAACCGCTTCGGCGTCGGATCGGAGATCAATCGCCGGCTGACGGGCGGCCCCTTCCCCTTCTGGGGCTGCCCGCCGAAGGACGCCCTGACCACCCTGCAGCCCAAGCGCACGCGGGCGCACGGCCCGGAGGACCTGCCGGAATTCCGCCATGCGGACCTGGCGGCCAAGGGCGCGGCCTCGATCTGGAAGCTCTATTACAACGGCTCGGTCGGCGGGCAGGCGATCCTGGGCATCCCGGCGGTGCGGCGCCTCAAGCTCGCCCGCGGCGAAGCGCTGAAGGTCTGGCCCTTCGAGACCGGCTTCAAGGTTCTGGCCGAAGCCGACCTGGCCGAGGTGGAGGTCGTGATCGCCGAGGTCTATCCCTCGCTCTACAAGGCCCAGCCCCAGCCCGGCGAGGTGAAGGACGCGGCCCAGGTGCGGGTGACCGCCGAGCACTTCGCCCGCCTGGACGAGGCCGGCAAGCTGGGCGCGGCTTTCGCGGCGGGCAAGACGGCGGCGGCCGACATGCTGCTCGACGCCGAGCGGGAGGAAGGCTGGATCCTGGGCGTGGAAGCCTAGCCGCGCGCTACGACGTCGTCCCGGTTTGCGAAGCAAGACCGGGACCCATGCGCACTGGATTAAGCCCTCTCGGCGGAGGGCTGGGCGGTCGGTCGTTCGACCGTCCGCGACCGCCGCCGCTCCACCCTTCGCGGCGCGCGCAGGTCCTGCAGGTACATGGGCAGCAGCACCGCCCCGGCGCCCAGCGCATTGGCGGCCATGTCGCCCAGGCCCATGTCGCGGCCGGAGAGGCCCTGGGCGATCTCGAGCCCGGCGCCAACGAAGACCGCAAGCAAGGTGAGGTCCACGCGGCGCCGACGGGGAAAGGCCACATAGAGCAGGCTGGTCAGGACATAGAAGGCCACGAAGTGGGCGGCCTTGTCCCAGGGGATCAGGGCCTCTTCGACGCCCTGGAACGGCCCCACCATCCCGACGGCGCAGACGAGGAAGCCGGCGGCGAGCAGGATGCGGGCGGCGAAGGCGGGCGATCGGACCATGCCCCACCCTCGCCCATCGCCGTGAATCGACCGTTCACCCGGCGTCAGATTCCGCGGCGAGCGAGCATCCAGAACCGGCCGCTCAGCAGGGCGGCGGAGATCACGCTGGCGGCGATCACAGCCCAGACGATGCCGTTGAGGCCGAGCCCCATCGGGATCGAAAGCCACCAGGCGAGCGGCATCATCACCACCACGTAGCTGACGAGGTGGGTGAAGGTGGGCGGCCAGACGTCGCCGCGGGCGCGCAGCGCCTGGGCGATCACCACCTGCAGGGCGTCGACCAGGAAGAACAGGCACGAGAGCACCAGGGCGGTCGTGGCCATCGCGATCACCACCGGATCGGAGGTGTAGGCCTTGGTGATCAGGCCCGCCGCCGGCCAGATGGCCAGGGATATGACCAGGCCGAAGGCCGCCGTGACCGCAAAGCCGATCAGGCCGCCGCGGACCACGCCGGCGGAGTCGCGCGCGCCATAGGCGCGGCCGACCAGCACCGCCGTGCCGGTGGCCAGGCCCAGCGGCACCATGAAGACCAGGGCGGCTACGTTCAGCACTACGGCCCAGGCGGCGACGGCCAGGCCGCCCATCCAGCCGGCGAAGATGTTCATGGAGGCGAAGGCCGCCACTTCGAAGAAGTTGGAGGCGCCGGCGCCGTAGCCGATCCGCCGCTGCTCGCGCTCGGCGGCGCGGTCGCGCTCGGGCTTGTCGAAGACGCCCAGGGCGCGTGCGTCCTTCATGGCCAGGATGTAGCCGATGACCGCCAGCGCCAGGAAGGTCCGCGCGCCGGTCGTGGCCCAGCCGCCGCCGACCGCCCCCAGGGCCGGAAGGCCGAAGTTTCCCGGGACCAGCAGCAGCAGGAGCGCCAGGTTCACCGCATTGGCGAGCCACATCATCACCGCCGCAGGGCCGGGGCGGCCCAGGCCCTCGAGCCAGAAGCTGGCGGCCACGCTGAAGGCGTAGCCCGGCAGGGAGAAGGCGAAGATGATCATCACCCGGCTGGCGCCGTCCGCCAGATCCTTCTCCAGGCCGATGGCGTGCAGGAAGGGCGGTCCGGCGACCACCGTCACCGCCATCGAGACGAGGCCGATCCAGAAGCCGTAGGAGAGCCCCCGGCGCAGCACCGCCCCGGCTAGGTCGCGACGCCCCTCGCCGATGCGGCGGGCGGTCATCACCTGCACCCCGGTCAGCAGGCCGACGACCATGGTCACGATGACGCTGGTGGGGGCCCAGCCCAGGGCGTGGTAGCCCAACTCGACCGCCGAATAGCGCCCGACGACGATGGCGTCCGACAGGCCCATGACCATGATGCCCAGGCGCGCGAGGACGACAGGCCAGGAGAGCTTCAAGAGCTCGGCCGTTTCCTTGCGGACGACGTCTGCGCGCCCCTCCGCAGGAAGAGGCGCCTGGGCCGTATCGGCCATGGGAACACCGGTTTTCAAAAGAAGCGGCGAAGGTGGGGCTTCGCCGAGGGCTGAGCAAGCGGCCGGCCGCCCGGCGCCGCAAATTCAGGCGCCGGGTGACCGCAAGAACACAACAGCCGTCAGACCGCCGCGCGCAGGGCCTGGTCGGCGCGCTCTTCCTTCAGCTTCTCGGCCACCAGGAAGGCGAGTTCGAGGGCCTGTTCGCCGTTCAGCCGCGGGTCGCAGTGGGTGTGGTAGCGGTCGGCGAGATCGCCTTCCGTCAGGGCCCGCGCGCCGCCCAGGCATTCGGTGACGTTCTGGCCGGTCATCTCCAGATGCACGCCGCCGGGGTGGACGCCCTCGGCCTTGCAGATCTCCACGAAGCTCTTCACCTCCGACAGGATCCGGTCGAAGGGCCGGGTCTTGTAGCCGTTGGCGGCGGTCAGCGTGTTGCCGTGCATCGGGTCGATGGCCCAGACCACCGTGCGACCGGCCTCCTTGGTGGCGCGCAGCAGGCGCGGCAGGCGCTCGGCGATCTTGTCGTGCCCGAAGCGGCCGTAGAGGGTCAGGCGGCCGGCCTCGTTTTTCGGATTGAGCACGTCGATCAGCCGGATCAGTTCATCCGGCTCCACGGTGGGGCCGACCTTCACGCCGATGGGATTGCGCACCCCGCGGCAGAACTCCACGTGCGCGCCGTCGAGCTCGCGGGTGCGCTCGCCGATCCAGATCAGATGGGCGGAGGTGTCGTACCATTCGCCCGAAGTGGAATCGATGCGGGTCAGCGCCTCCTCGAAACCCAGCAGCAGGGCCTCGTGGGAGGTGAAGAAGTCCACCCGGTGGAGGTGCGGCTGGCTTTCCGGCGTGACGCCGATGGCGGCCATGAAGGTGAGCGCCTCGCTGATCTTCTCCGACAGTTCGCGGTACTTGGCGCCCTGGGGGCTGTCGGCGACGAAGCCGAGGGTCCAGCGGTGGATGTTGTAGAGGTCGGCATAGCCCCCGCCGGCGAAGGCGCGCAGCAGGTTGAGGGTGGAGGCCGCCTGGCCGTAGGCCTTCAGCATCCGCTCCGGATCCGGCGCGCGCGTCTCGGCGTCGAACTCCATGCCGTTGATGATGTCGCCGCGATAGGAGGGCAGCTCCACCCCGCCGATCGTCTCCACCGGCGCGGAACGCGGCTTGGCGAACTGGCCGGCCATGCGGCCAACCTTCACGACCGGTTTGCCGCCGGCGAAGGTCAGCACCACCGCCATCTGCAGGATCAGGCGGAAGGTGTCGCGGATGTTGTCGGCGTGGAACTCCTTGAAGCTCTCGGCGCAGTCGCCGCCCTGCAGCAGGAAGGCCCGGCCGGCGGCGACCTCGCCCAGGAGGCCCTTCAGCTGGCGGGCTTCGCCGGCGAACACCAGCGGCGGCATGGCGCGCAGCGTCTGCTCCACCCGCGAAACCGCGGCGGGATCGGGATAGTCGGTCGGCAGATGCTTGGCCGGCTTCTTGCGCCAAGAAGCAGGCGTCCAGTGTTCGGTCATGGCTCAACTCCGCGCCGCCCCACGAGGCGGCGAGGCGCCTTCTACTCCGAGAACACCGCCGGCGTCGATGGGCGCAAGGCCTGACGCGCCGCGGCCTTGCGCCTCGCAAGCGCCGGCTGGCGCTGGACGGCGAGGCAGACGGCGGCCCCCACGGCGCCGAGCGCCAACCACCAGTCCTGCCACACGCCGAAGGAGACGGCGGAGAAGACGAGATAGACGCAAGCCGTCGCCGCGCCCGCGGCCGTGCCAGCGTCGGCCTTTTCCCGCGCGAAGCCGGCGAGCAGCGCCCCCCAGAACAGCGCCGCCCCCAGGGCGCCGACCAGGCCCAGCTCCAGCCAGATCTGCAGGGCGGCGTTGTGGGGGTGCAGTTCGATGCCGGGCGAGAACATGCGGCTGGCGTCCAGCCCCCAGCCGCGCAAGGGATGGTCGCCGATCCAGTCGACGGCGTGGCACCAGTAGCTCATGCGCATGGACCAGGAAAGCGGGACCTGGCTTTCCAGGGCCGCGTACCAGCCGCCGGCGCGCACGGCATGGACGATCGCCGGGGCGGCGGCGATGTAGAGCGCAACGCCCGCGCCCATCAGCCGGGGCGCGCCCTTGGGCCACCGCACTGTGGCGGCGGCGGCGAGGACGCCGGCCAGCAGCGCGATCAGCAGGGCGTCGTAGCCGAAGGCCAGCGCCAGTCCGACGAGGCCCGTGACCATCGGGACGGCGAGCCACGGCCTGGCCTCCACCCGCCAGGCGGCGAGCGTGGCCGCGGGCGCCAGGATCGCCAGGACGAAGCCGCCCTGGGCGACGTTGCGGGCGGCGAGGTCGGGCCGGGTCGGGTCGCCGATGGCCTCTCGCAGGGCGTAGTAGCCCGCCGCTCCGGTCATGGCCTCGAGCGTCAGGACGAGGCCCAGCCCCGCCACGCCCCAGGCCAGGATGCGCAGGGCGACCTGCCGCGGTCGGGCGGCGG
Source organism: Phenylobacterium sp. (assembly GCF_046290725.1). Classification (GTDB taxonomy): domain Bacteria; phylum Pseudomonadota; class Alphaproteobacteria; order Caulobacterales; family Caulobacteraceae; genus Phenylobacterium. The sequence continues at coordinate 427,192 of NZ_JBKBUH010000002.1, read as the reverse complement.
CGAGGCCCGCGGCGCAGACCAGGGCCGCGTAGATCGGCGTCTGCGCCAGCAGCTTGACCGCCGTGGCGCCTTCCAGGTCCTTGGGCTGGTAGGGGCTCCAGACGACGGAGCCGACGGCCCAGATCAGCACGGCCAGCAGGCCGGCCGCGGTCCAGCGGTGGGCCGACGGGACCCGCAGGGCCGGCAGGGTCAGGAGCCCTCCGAGCGCAGCGACGGGCGCGAAGGCCAGCGGCCCGAGATAGCCGGCCAGCACCGACAGCGCAGAGACTCCCACCAGGACCCAGCCGCACCACGCCGCCCAGCGCGTCTCCTCGCCGGAGGGAGCCGTGGTCATGCCGCCGCGCCGAGGCCCTGCGGGACGTGCTTCTCGCGCATGGTGACCAGCTCTTCGGCCAGCGTCGGGTGGACCGCGCAGGTGGAATCCCACTGCGGCTTGGTCACGCCCATCTTCAGGGCGACGGCGGCCATCTGGATGATCTCCGGCGCGTCGGGGCCTACCACGTGGCAGCCCAGGATGCGTTCGCTCCCCTGCTCCACCACCAGCTTGATCAGGCAGCGCTCGTCGCCGCCATAGAAGGTGGTCTTCATCGGCCGGAAGCGGGAGAGATAGATATCGATCTTGCCGTGCTTGTGCCGCGCGTCAGCTTCCGAAAGCCCGACCGAACCCACCGGCGGCTGCGAGAAGACCGCGGAAGCGACCATGTCGTGATCGAAGGTGGTGGGATTGCCGTAGAACTCGGTCTGGGCGAAGGCCGCGCCTTCGCGGATCGCCACCGGCGTCAGATTGATTCGGTCGGTCACGTCGCCCACCGCCCAGATGTTTTCGACACTGGTCTTCGAATAGGCGTCCACCGCCACCGCGCCGTTCTCGGCCAGCTTCACGCCCGCGGCTTCGAGGCCAAGGCCCGCGGTATAGGGCGCGCGGCCGGTGGCGAACATGACGAGGTCGGTCTCGATGGCCGCGCCGGAGTTCATGTGGTTGACGATGCAGGCCTCGGTCTTCTCGATCCGCTCGTGCTGGCAGCCCAGCACGATCTTCACGCCGCGCTTCTTCATCTCGTCGGTGACGTGGGCGCGCACGTCGTCGTCGAAGCCGCGCAGGATATTGGCGCCGCGATAGACGAGCGTGGTGTCGACGCCGAGCCCGGCGAAGATCCCGGCGAACTCGACGGCGATATAGCCGCCGCCGGCGATCATGATCCGCTTCGGCAGCTCCAGCAGGTGGAAGGCCTCCTCGGAGGTGATGGCGTGCTCCACTCCCGGCAGGGTCTCAGGCAGCCAAGGCCGGCCGCCGGTGGCGATCAGCACCTTCTCAGTGGTGAAAACGCCCTTGCCCTCCACCTCGACGGTGTGGGCGTCCACGAGCTTGGCGCGGCCGTGGATCACCTCGGCGCCGGCGTTGTTGAGGTTGGTGACGTAGATGCCCGAGAGCCGGGCGATCTCGCGGTCCTTGGCGGCCAGGAACCGCTTCCAGTCGAAGCTCGCCTGGCTTTCCGACCAGCCGTAGCCCTCGGCCACCTTGGCCGAATGGGCGAACTCCGAGGCATAGACCATGAACTTCTTGGGCACGCAGCCGCGGATGACGCAGGTTCCGCCGACGCGGTGCTCCTCGGCCACCGCCACCCGCGCGCCGGAAAGGGCGGCCAGTCGCGCGGCCCGCACGCCGCCCGAGCCGGCCCCGATGACGAAGAGGTCGTAGTCGTAGTTCGCCACTCGAAACTCCTTAGGGTTCCAGCACGATCACGCCTTCCGGCGCGCCCACCAGGGCCTGGTCGGCCAGGTCGAGGAACAGGCCATGATCGACCACGCCGGTGACGCTCTTCAGCGCGTCGGCGAGCGCCGCGGGCTCCTCGATCCGCCCGCAAGCTGCGTCATAGATGAGGTTGCCGCCGTCGGTTTTCACCGGCGCCCCGTCCCTCATGCGAAGCCGGGGCGCGACGCCCAGGTCGCAGAGGGCGAGCGCGTCGCAGAGGCGCAGGGCCGTGGTTTCGTGCCCGAAGGCCACCACCTCGATCGGCAGGGGGAACTTGCCCAGCACCGCCACCCGCTTGGCGGCGTCGGCGATGACCACGCAGCGTTTGGAAGCCTCCCAGACCAGCTTCTCCCGCAGCAGGGCCGCGCCGCCGCCCTTGATGAGCGAGAGACCCGGTCCGATCTCGTCGGCGCCGTCGATGGTGAGGTCGATATCCTTGACCGGCCCGAGTTCGCCGAGCCGAATACCCAGGCTCTGGGCCAGCTCAGCCGTCGTCTGCGATGTCGGCACGCCCAGGATGTCGAGTTTCCGGGCGGCCAGCGCCTTGACGAACCAGGCGGCGGTGGAGCCGGTGCCGAGCCCGACCGTCATGCCGCTTTCCACCAGGGCCGCCGCGGCCTCGCCCGCGACCCGCTTCTGATCCTCGACGTCTGAGCTCATAGCCGACCCTTAGGCGATGACGCCGCGCGGGGCGACCCTAGTTTTTGGGGCAGGTCGCCCGCAGCCGCAGGATCAGTGTTCGTCGGGCGCTTGGTCCGCCGGAAGCGGAGCCGAAGCTTCCTCCGGGCTAGGCGCGATCTGCTCCTGGGAGATTCGCGCGCCATCGACCTGCCAGACTCCCTTGTCCGGAATTATGACCAGCACCGGCATCTTCATCCACAAGGATAGGAAGACGTGGATCTCCGTCGGATGCGGATCAAGCAAGTGGGCCACCGCAGCGGCGACCGGCTTTCCATCGGGTAGTGGCGGCGGCCCGTCGACGCTCAGATCTATGCAGCTGCGCGTGAACGCTCGCCTCGAAACCACGCGCCCGGCGGCGTTGACGTCGTACCTGTAGTGCCCCCCAGCCGGATAGACATTGAGCTTTGTTTGCGGCGTCAGGAAATAGACGAAGATCGTTCCATCGGAGGACTCCGGCGGGAGCATCACCGGATTGAACTGAGCGGGCGCACAGTAGCCGCTCAAGCCATGCCTCACGGCCGCGTCCCTCGCTCTGATAAGGCGCAACGCAAGAGGCGACAGCACGTCGCCGCCGCCGCTTTCTTCGACCACGCTGCTCGAAAGCACCTCCGAGCCCCGCACATGACCGATGAAGAGGGCATGAGGCTTCCTGCCCTTCACCCCATAGAAGGTGACCTTCAACAGATCGCCGTCGGGTTCGACCACCCACCCCCGAAACTGGCGTCTGAGGTGTTCCGGCTGCTCGACGGCGAGGTCGGAGACCACCCAGCCGGCCTGATCGTAGGCGTAAAGGGCTGCCCCGCGCCGTTCGATTTCGGCAAGTCCGGGAGCCGCCTCCGCTGCAGCAACCTGTGGTCCGAAGATGACCAGGGCCGCAGCCAGGCCAGCCCAGATATTCAGCCCCATGCGTGTTCCCCCCAACCGGAGCGATGCTAGTCCGAGGTTGTGGAGATGCAAGGCGAACGCATCTGTTGAAGACGCGTTCGAACGGGCGCCCCAGCCTAACCTTTTCCCTTCTTGGCGAGCTTGGCGGCGCGGAAGCGAGCCGCCCAGCCGGGCTTCTCCACCTGCTGGCCGCGTTCGAGGCCGAGCGCGTCGTCGGCAAGGTCGCGGGTGATGACCGAGCCCGAGCCCGTATAGGCGCCCGCCCCGATCCGCACCGGCGCCACCAGCGCGCTGTTGGAGCCGATGAAGGCGCCCTCCCCCACATGGGTGTCGAACTTGTCGAAGCCGTCGTAGTTGCAGAAGATCGTGCCGGCGCCGATGTTGGCCTTGGCGCCCACCGTGCCGTCGCCGAGATAGGCCAGGTGGTTGGCCTTGGCGCCCGGCCCCACCTTGACCTTCTTCACCTCCACGAAATTGCCGATGTGCGCCTCCTCGCCGATCTCGGCGCCCGGGCGCAGGCGAGCATAGGGGCCCACCAGCGCCCCGGCCTTCACCACCGCGCCTTCCAGGTGGCTGAAGGCGCGGATGACCGCCCCGGTCTCCACCCGCACGCCCGGCGCGAAGACCACGAACTGCTCGATCGTCGCGCCCGCCGCGACCTCGGTGTCCCAGGCGAAGTGGACGGTGTCGGGCGCCGGCATGGCCACGCCCTCGGACAGGAAGTGGGCGCGGCGGCGCTGCTGGAAGACGGCCTCGGCCTGGGAGAGCTGAAGCGGGGTGTCGGCGCCCATCACCGCGCTCTCCGGCGCTATGGAGGCCTTCACCAACGCCTCCTCGGCCGCGGCGATCTTCACGATGTCGGTCAGGTAGTACTCGCCCTTGGCGTTGTGGTTGTCGACCTTGGCGAGCCAGCCGAACAGGCGCTGGGCGTCGGCGCACATCATGCCGGCGTTGCAGACGCGCACGGCCAGTTCCTCGGGCGTGGCGTCCTTGGCCTCTGCGATGCGGATTACGTGGCCGTCGGCGCCGCGGATCACCCGGCCGTAGAGCAGCGGGTCGGCCGGTTCGAAGGCCAGCATGGCGAGCGCCACCCCCTCGCCGCGCAGCTTGAAGAGCGGCTCCAGGTCCTTGGGCTCCAGGAGCGGGCAATCGCCGTTCAGCACCAGAACGTCGCCGCGGAAGCCGTCCAGGGCCTCGCGGGCGGCCAGGGCCGCATGCGCCGTGCCGAGCGGCGGATCCTGCACGGCGACGGCGCCCGGACCGAGCCGTTTCTCCACCAGGGCCCGCACGCCGGGGCTGTGGTTTCCCACAACCACCACGATCCGCTCGCAGCCGACGGCCTCGATGGTGTCGATCACCCGGTCCAGGATCGCCCGGCCGCCCACCTTGTGCAGCACCTTGGGGATCGGCGACTTCATGCGCGTTCCCTGGCCGGCGGCCATGATCACTGCGGCGCGTGGCGTCATGGAGGATCCTTCGCGAGTCGGCGAGATTGCAATCTTGCGGCCTTTAGCCGAAACGGCGAGCGGTTTCGACGGAGCCATTCAAGCCTTGAGCGATCTTTCGGCCCTGCGGGGCGCAACCCTCGCCTTCGACCTCGACGGCACCCTGGTGGATTCGGCCCCCGACCTGGTGGGCACGCTGAACGTGATCCTTCGCGAGGAAGGGATCGCGCCCCTGCCGCTGGTCGAAGCCCGCGACTTCATCGGCCACGGCGCCCGGCGACTGATCGAACGGGGCTTCGCCGCCCAGGGGCTCGCCGTGGCGCCGGAGGCCATGCCCGGCCTCTTCGAGCGCTTCATCGCCCATTACAACGCCCACATCGCCGACGAGACTCGGCCCTTCCCCGGCGCGCTGGAGGCGCTGGAGGCGATGAAATCCGCCGGGGCCAGGCTCTGCGTCTGCACCAACAAACTCACAGGGCTTTCCAACAACGTGCTGCGCGCGCTCGACATGGCCCATCTGTTCGACGCTGTGGTGGGCGCCGACGCCGCGCCAGCCGCCAAGCCCGACGCCCGCCACCTGATCGCCGCGGTTGAGGCCGCCGGCGGTCGGATCGACCGGGCGGTGATGATCGGCGACGCGGCCACCGACGCCGGCGCCGCCCGGGCGGCCGGCGCGCCGCTGGTGCTGGTCAGCTTCGGCTACACCGAGATCCCCGCAGCCGACCTCGCCCCAGACGTGCTGGTGGACAGCTTCGCCGAGATCCCGCTGGCCTGCCTGCGTCTTCTGCCCCCTTGCCCCGGGCAAGCGGGCGGGCTATAGGCGCACCCCTTCCGGCGGATGCGTAGCTCAGCGGGAGAGCACCTCGTTCACACCGAGGGGGTCACAGGTTCAATCCCTGTCGCATCCACCATTCCTTCCGCCGCTGAACCGGCGTAAATTCCATCCTCACCAATACCTCCGAGAAGTCCGCCGGTTAGGCGGCTGCGGCCGGCCGCGTCTCAGCGCCGCTCTCTCATTCCCACTCGATGGTGCCCGGCGGCTTCGAGGTCACGTCGTAGACGACGCGGTTCACGCCGCGGACCTCGTTGATAATCCGGGTCGCGCAGCGGCCCAGGACCTCCCAGGGGAACTCGAAGAAGTCGGCGGTCATGCCGTCGGTGGAGGTGACGGCGCGCAGGGCCAGAACGTCCTCGTAGGTGCGGGCGTCGCCCATGACGCCGACGGTCTTCACCGGCAGCAGCACGGCGAAGGCCTGCCAGATGGAGTCGTAGAGGCCCGCCTTGCGGATCTCGTCCAGATAGATGGCGTCGGCCTTCTGCAGCACCGCCACCTTCTCGGGCGTGACCTCTCCGGGGATGCGGATGGCCAGGCCTGGCCCCGGGAACGGGTGGCGGCCGACGAAGGCGGGGGGCAGGCCGAGCTCGACGCCGAGCGCGCGCACCTCGTCCTTGAAGAGCTCGCGCAGGGGCTCCACCAGCTTCAGCTTCATGTAGTCCGGCAGGCCGCCGACGTTATGGTGGCTCTTGATCACCGCCGAGGGGCCGCCGCGGGCCGAAACGCTCTCGATCACGTCGGGATAGAGCGTGCCCTGGGCCAGGAAGGTCGCGCCCTCGATCTTGCCGGCCTCGCGGTCGAACACGTCGATGAACTTGGCGCCGATGATCTTGCGCTTCTGCTCCGGCTCGGAGACGCCGGCCAGGGCTCCCAGGAACTCCTCGCGCGCATCCACGTGGATCAGCGGGATGTTGTAGTGGTCGCGGAACATGGTCACGACCTGCTCGGCCTCGTTCAGACGGAGCAGGCCCGTGTCGACGAAGACGCAGGTCAGCTGGTCGCCGATAGCTTCGTGGATCAGCACTGCGGCCACCGAGGAATCGACGCCGCCGGAGAGGCCGCAGATCACCCGCTCGCTTCCGACCTGGTCGCGGATTTTCTGGACCATCTCCTGGCGGAAGGCCGCCATGGTCCAGTCGCCCTTCAAGCCCGCGATCCTGTGGGTGAAGTTGCGCAGCATCAGGGCGCCGCGCGGCGTGTGGGCCACTTCGGGGTGGAACTGGATGCCGTAGAGCCTGCGGCCCTCGTCGGCGATCACGGCGAACGGCGAGCCTTCGGACACCGCCACCGGCTCGAAGCCGAGCGGCAGGGCCGTGACCTTGTCGCCGTGGCTCATCCAGACGGGCTCACGGGCGCCGATGTCGCCGAAGCCCGCCAGCAGCGGGCTTTCGCGGACGATCTCGATCTCGGCGCGGCCGAACTCGCGCGTCTGGCCAGGTTCCACCACCCCGCCCAACTCGGCGCACATGGTCTGTTCGCCGTAGCAGATGCCCAGCACCGGGACGCCGAGCTCGAAGACCTTGTGGGTCACCGCGGGGCTCTCGTCCTCGTGCACGCTGGCCGGACCGCCGGAGAGGATCACCGCCTTGGGGGCGAATGCGTCGATCATGCCCTCGACCTTGTCGTAGGGGTGGATCTCGCAATAGACGCCGCTCTCCCGCAGGCGGCGGGCGATGAGCTGGGTCACCTGGCTGCCGAAATCGACGATCAGGACGCGTTCGTGGGCGGGTTCGGTCATGGGGTCATCCGGCGGATCATGAGGTGTGCTCCAGCACGGCGACGAAGAAGCCGTCGGTCGCGGAGCTGTAGGGCGAAAGGCGCAGATACCCTTCGGCGGTCAGGTGGCGGCGCAGCCTGTCGTTCGACGTGGCTGGAAGCACTTTGAAATCGGTCCGGCGCTGAAGGAGGGCCGCGACGCGGTCCTCATCCTCCTCCGGCAGGATCGAGCAGGTGACATAGACCATGCGGCCGCCGGGCTTCACGAACTGCGTCGCCTGGTCGAGCACAGCGTCCTGATCGGCGATCCGCCGGGCGAGAGCTTCCGGGGTCAGCCGCCACTTGGTGTCCGGATGGCGCCGCCAGGACCCGGTTCCGGTGCAGGGCGCGTCGATGAAGACCACGTCCATCCGTCCGGCCAGCCCTTTCAGGGGGTCGGGATAGACGGGCGAGCGGACCTGCAGGTTGCGCACTCCGGCCCGGTCGGCCCGCCGGACGGTGTCGGCCAGGCGCCGCGCGTCGCTGTCATAGGCGTAGATCTGGCCGGTGGCGCCCATCATGGCGGCCAGCGCCAGGGTCTTGCCGCCGCCGCCGGCGCAGAGGTCGAGCACCTGGCGCCCGGCGATCTCGCCCGCGGCCGAGGCGGCGATCTGGGAGGCCAGGTCCTGGACCTCGAACCAGCCCTTGGAGAAGGCGGGGATGGTCTCCACCGCCCCGCCCCTCTGGGTCGGGTCGGGCGCGGGGATCCGCACCGCGGTCGGCAGCACGCCCGTCGGCTCGGCGTGCAGCGGCGCCAGGGCCTTGAGCGCGTGTTCCGGATCGGTCTTCAGGGTGTTGATGCGCAGGTCGACGGGCGCCCGCTCGGCCAGCGCCGCGCCTTCCAGGGGTGCGGCGTCTCCGAAGGCACGCGAGAGCGAAGGCTCCAGCCAGTCCGGATAGTCGCCCCGCACTGGAGGCGGCGCGTCGGCGAGATCCCGCGGCTGGACCAGAGCGGTGCGTTCGGCCTCGCTCAGCGGCCCTGGCCCGTGGGGCGCGTCGGCCGCCGCCTCCGCCACGCGCTCCACCGGCCAGTTCCAGAGGACGCGTAGGGCGCAGAGCGCCGCAGCGCGGACGCCGTCGTCGCCCATGCGCCAGGCCAGCGACCGCCGCTTGCGCAAGACGTCCAGCACCAGGCCCGAAACCCAGGCGCGGTCCTTGGCCCCGGCGTAGCGGGCGCCGTCGCCCCAGGCCTTCAGCGCCAGCCGGACGGGCCGGCGGCGCGCCTCGACTTCGGTCAGAACCTCTATGGCTGCGGAAAGGCGTCCGCCGTCACGCAAGGGCCCGCCCCGCCGTCACAGGAAGATGGCCGCCAGCACCAGCAGGGTGCCGACGAACCCGGCCAGCCAGGCCAGAGTGCGGAGGTAGGAAACGCCGAGCGCGTAGAGCACCGGATGCAGAGCCCGCGCCGCCACATAGAGCACCGAACCGATCACCGTCAGATCGCCCAGCCGGGCCGACAGATAGGCGACGATCACGGCGGCCGCGTGCAGCGGAAAGGTCTCCATGAAGTTGCGGAACGAGCGGTCTAGGCGGGCGGCGACGCCGGTGATCGGCATCGGCTCGTCGCGCGGGCCCGTCGCCCACTTCAAGTCCTGCTGGCGGCGCGCGGCGACCGCGGCCCAGGCCAACTGGACCAGGCCGATGACCACGGCGACCGCCAGGAGATAGAGCTCTATCGCCGGGGTCATGGCCTAGACCGGGCTCGTATAGTTCGGCGCCTCGCGGGTCATCATCACATCGTGGACGTGGCTTTCGCGCAGGCCAGCCCCAGTGATGCGGATGAACCGCGCCTTCTGCCGGAACTCCGCCAGATTGGCCGCGCCGGTATAGCCCATGGCCGCGCGCAGGCCGCCGACCATCTGGTGAAGGATGGCGCCGATCGGCCCCTTGTAGGCCACCTGCCCCTCGATGCCTTCGGGCACCAGCTTCAGGGCCGAGACCTCCTTCTGGAAGTAGCGGTCGGCCGAACCTGAGGCCATGGCGCCCAGGGATCCCATGCCGCGATAGGCCTTGTAGGAGCGGCCCTGATAGAGGAACACCTCGCCCGGAGCCTCGTCCGTGCCGGCGAAGGCCGAGCCCATCATCGCCACCTGGGCGCCCATGGCCAGCGCCTTGGCGAGGTCGCCCGAATACTTGATGCCGCCGTCGGCGATCACCGGGACGTCCGTGCCCTGCGCCGCGCGCACCGCATCGGCGATGGCGGTGAGCTGGGGCACACCCACGCCTGCGACCATGCGGGTGGTGCAGATGGAGCCAGGTCCGATCCCCACCTTCACCGCATCCGCGCCGGCGTCGATCAAGGCGCGCGCGCCATCATAGGTCGCGACATTGCCGGCGACGATCTGCACGCGGTTGGTCTCGCGCTTCAGGCGGCCGACCGCCTTGGAGACGTCGGCGTTGTGCCCGTGGGCGGTGTCGATCACCACCACGTCCACGCCTGCCTCGACGAGAGCCATAGAGCGTTCGAAACCGGCGTCGCCGACGGTCGAGGCCGCCCCGACCAGCAGGCGCCCCTGCACGTCCTTCGCGGCGTTCGGATAGGCCTGGGCCTTCTCCATGTCCTTGACGGTCACGAGGCCCACGGCGCGGTAGTCGTCGTCGACCACGATCAGCCGCTCGATCTTGTGCCGGCGCAGCAGATCGCGGGCCTCGGCCTGGCTGACCCCTTCCCTCACAGTGACCAGGTTCTCGCGGGTCATCAGCGCCTTGGCGGGCACGTCGTCGGCCGCTTCGAAGCGCATGTCGCGGTTGGTGAGGATGCCCACCAGCTTGCCCGAGCCCGGCTCGACCACGGGGAAGCCCGAGATCCTGCGCCGGGCCTTGATTTCGCGCACTTCGCGCAAGGTGGTGTCCGGATGGATGGTCACCGGATTGATGACCATGCCGCTTTCATAGCGCTTCACCTCGCGGACCTGGTCGGCCTGCTCCTCGATGGTGAGGTTGCGGTGCAGGACGCCGATGCCGCCGGCCTGGGCCATGGCGATGGCCAGCCGGCTCTCGGTGACCGTGTCCATGGCCGAGGACACCAGCGGGATATTGAGACGGATTTCGCGTGTGAACTGGGTGGAGGTGTCCACCTGGGTGGGCATCACCTCGGACGCCCCGGGTTCGAGCAAAACGTCGTCGAAGGTGAGACCTTCGCGAATCTCCATGAGACTCTCCATTTTGCGGGCCGCGTATAACGGCGCCGACCCGGAGGCGGCAAGCGGAGTCTGGATCGTCATCGGGCGGTCTCCGGAATGTGAGCGGAACGGGGGGCCAGGCCAAAGGTCATGGCGAACATGAAGAGGCAAAGCGCCGAGGAGGCGAGCAGAGCCGCCCCGGCCGAGCGGTCGAGGACGAGCCCGTACAGAGCCGGACCCGCCGCCTGCAGGTATCGTGCGGGCGCCGAGAGCATGGCCGAGCGAAGGGCGTAGTTCTCCGATCCATAGAGGCTGAGCGGCAGGACGCCCTTGGCGACGGTCAGGAGGCCGTTGCCGGCGCCTTGGCCGAGCGCCAGCGCCGCCCCGGCGGTCGGGCCGCCCGCCGCCAGGGCCGCCGCGCCCAGCGGATGCATCAGGGTCCCGGCCCGCGCCGTCAGCAGCGGATCGAACTTTCGGAACACCGTGAACTCCGCCAGCCGCATGGAGACCGCCGCGACGCCTACGAGCGAAGCCGCGCCCACCGCCGCAGCGGGCGCAAGCCCGAAGGCCTGAAGCAGCCGCGGCAGGTGGGCGCTCATGCAGGTGGAGACGAACCAGGTGGCGGCGAAGAGCGCGGCGAGCTGCACCATCGGCCGATCCCAGGCGACGGCGACGGCCGCCGAACGCGCCGTTCGGCCCGGGCGCGCCTGCGGGACGAAGGCCAGGGCCATCGGCAGGCAAAGCCCGATGTGGACGGCGGCCCAGGCGAGGCACGCTCCCCGCCAGCCGAAGGCCTGTTCGAAGGCCAGCGTCGTCGGCCAACCGATGGTGGAGCCCAGCCCGCCCAGCAAGGCCACGCCGGTGATCGGGCGCCTTGCGCCCTCGCCGTACAGCCCCACGAGGATGGCGAAGGGCGTCTCGTACATGCCGAACGCCATGGCGGCGCCGACGACCAGCATGCCGGCCACGAGTCCGACCGCTCCCGGGGAGATGGCCATGAGCACGAAGCCGCCTGCGAACACGAGGTTGGAGGCCAGCAGCACCGGCTTGCCGCCGTAAGTCTGTATCCAGCGCCCGGCGCGTCGGGCTAGCAGGCCCGACATCAGCAGCGCCGCGGACATCAGCGAGAAGACGAAGGCTGGGGGCAGACCAAGATCGCGGGCGATGGGATCGCCCAGCACGCCCAGCAAGTAGAAGCTCGAGCCGAAGGCGAAGATCTGGCCCACACCCAGGACCAGGACGATGCGCGCCTTGGAGAAGCGATCCGCCGACATGGCGAGCCTATGCCCGCCTTCGCGCTGGAAAGAAAACGATCTATAGGATCTGAGATGTTCGAAAATCTCACATCCAGGCGCGCCCTGCCCTCGCTGAACGCCCTGCGCGCCTTCGAGGCCATGGCGCGGACGGGGCGTGCGACCCTGGCGGCGGAGGAGCTCGCCGTCACCCACAGCGCGGTCAGCCGCCAGGTGAAGGCCCTGGAGGAGAGCCTGGGCGTGCGGCTCTTCACCGGACCCAAGCATAGGCTGGAGCTGACCGAGGCCGGCCGCGACCTGCTGCCCGCCCTCACCGAGGCCTTCGATTCCATCGCCGCGGCGGCCCTGCGCGTGCGGGGCGCCGAGGGCGAGGACCTGCATGTCGCGGTCAACGCCTCGGTCTCGGTGAAGTGGCTGATCCCGCGCCTGGCCGCCTTCGGAGAGGCGCGACCGCGCGTGCGCCTGCACCTGGCGGAGCTCCCGTCCCACGCCACGTCCCACCGCGGCGCCCATGCGGTGGTGCGGATCCTGGGCTCCAGCCACCTGTCGGAACCGGGCGTGACCCGCTTCATGGACAACCATATCGGGCCCGTGATGGTCCCGGCGCTGGCCGCCGAGCCCCTGCGCGCGACGCGCCTGGCGGCCCAGACCCATCCGCAGGGCTGGGCGATCTGGGCGGCCCTGGCGGGCGTGGAGCTGGGCCCGGCGCCGGTCAGGCCCTTCGCGCACCTCCATTTCGCCATGGACGCGGCGCTCGCGGGCCTGGGCGCGGCCATCCTGCCGTGGCCGCTGGTGGCCGAAGACGTGCTGGCGGGCCGCCTCGCCGCCCCGCTCGGGTTCCGCAAGGCCGAAAGCGCCTTCGCCCTGCTGCGCAGCCCCGGCGCCTTGCCGAAGGCCGTGGATCAGTTCGCCGACTGGCTGGTGGAAGAAGGCGCGAAGACGCCGCCGGCGCCTACCGCCCCTTGAACCCCGTCGCCACCAGATAGACCTCCGAGGAATCCGCCCGGCTGGCCTTGGGCTTCATGTTGCGAACTTCGCGGAAGTGGCGCTTCAGCTCGGCGATGATCTGGGCCGTCTCGCCGCCCTGGAAGGCCTTTGCGACGAAGGCGCCGCCGGGTTTCAGCACGCCGATGGCGAAATCCGCGGCCGCTTCAATCAGGCCGATGATCCGCAGGTGGTCGGTGGCCCTGTGCCCCACCGTATTGGGAGCCATGTCGGAAAGCACCACGTCCGGCGGCCCGCCCAGCAGCTCGATCAGCTTCGGCCCGCAGGCGGGATCGGTGAAGTCCATCTCCAGGATCTGGGCCGGCGGCAGCGGGTCCACGGGCAGCAGGTCGACGCCTGCGATGTTCGTCACCCCGCGCTCCAGCGCCACCTGCGTCCAGCCGCCGGGGGCGAGGCCCAGGTCCACCACCCGCACGCCGGGCTTCAGCAGGCGGAGGCGGTCGTCGATCTCACTCAGCTTGTAGGCGGCGCGGCTGCGATAGCCGTGGGCGCGCGCCTTGGCGGCGAAGGGGTCGTTGATCTGGCGCTCCAGCCAGGCCTGGGACGAGGCGGTGCGCTCCTTGGCGGTCTTCAGGCGGGCGGGGCGGCCCCTGCCCTCCTCCGTGCCGCCCGTCGGGGGGCGGACCATGCGTTTGCGGGGCGGCTCGCTCATTCCGCAGCCTCGGCCTGAGGCGCCGGCGAGGCCCGGCGGTTGCGGCGGCGGCGGCGGCGGCGTGCACCGCCGTCGGGCGACATCAGCGACATCAGGATGCCCTCGCGCAAGCCACGGTCGGCGACCCGCACCCGCGTGCAGGGCCACAGTTCCTGCACAGCCTGCAGTATGGCGGCGCCGGCGAGCACGAGGTCGGCGCGGTCGGGGCCGATGCAAGGCTGGTCGGCCCGCTCTCGCGGGGAAAGGTTGAGCAGCAGGCCCGCGGCCGCGTCGCATTCCTCCCGCGTCATCCAGATCCCATCCACGCGGCTGCGGTCGTACCGGCGCAGGCCCAGGTGCATGCCGGCCAGGCTGGTGATGGCGCCGGACGTGCCGATCAGGTGCGCCCGATCGGCGTCGAACACCTCGCGCAGGGGATCGGCGCGGCGAAACGCCGCAAGCTCGGCCTTCACCGTCTCGACCATGGCGCGGAACCAGCCCTCCGTCGCCGCCTCCCCTTCCGGGAAACGCTCCGCGAGAGTGACGACGCCGATCGGGATCGAGAGCCAGGCGCGGATCGGCAACCGACCCGGCGCAAAACGGGTCAGGTCGGGGGGCAGGCCGCCGGCCTTCAGGTCGACCCAGGAAAGCTCCGTCGAGCCGCCGCCCACATCGACCACCAGGGCGGCGTCGGCGCCGCGGTCGAGAAGGTTCAGGCAGCCGGCGACCGAGAGTTGCGCCTCCTCGCGCGGCGAGATGATCTGCAGGCGCAGGCCCGTCTCCTCCGCCACCCGGTCGATGAACTCCTGGCCGTTCTCCGCCATGCGGCAGGCCTGAGTGGCTATGGCTTTGAGCTTGATCACGCGCCGTCGGCGGACCTTCTCGGCGCTGACCTTCAAGGCGGCGAGCGCCCGCTCCATGGCGGCTTCCGAGAGCCGCCCGCTCTGGGTCAGGCCCTCGCCCAGGCGGACGATGCGCGAATAGGCCTCCACCACGCGGAAGCTGCGGCCCGCGGGCGTGGCGATCAAGAGCCGGCAATTGTTGGTGCCCAGATCAAGGGCGCCGTACAGCGGCGAATCCCCGGATCCCGACCTTCCCAGGCCATTCCTCATGGCGCCGGGCGCCCTCGGCGCCTCAGACATGGACCGCCACCCGTCCTTCGCAGGCGCGGACAACAGCGCCTCGTTTCACAGGCGACTGTAGCAAGCCAGTTCGCGCGCCGGAAGGCGCAGCCTTGCACACGGGCCCGTGATCATTACGTTCACCTCCCGGTTATGTGCGCCGGGCTAGATTCGGGATCATGGAAGCTCGCACCGTCAAATTTGGACGCGATCTGACCAGCCACCCGGCGGTTCTCGCCGAGCCGCGCGTGGCCAAGTACGCGATCGGCCAGGTCGTCCGCCACCGCCACTTCCCCTTCCGGGGCGTGATCTTCGACGTCGATCCCACCTTTGCGAACACCGAGCAGTGGTGGCTGTCGATCCCCGAGGACATCCGCCCGCGCAAGGACCAGCCGTTCTATCACCTGCTGGCCGAGAACGACGAGACGGCCTATGTCGCCTACGTGTCCGAGCAGAACCTGCTGCCCGACGAGAGCGGCGAGCCCATCGGCCACCCGCAGGCCTCGCTGATCTTCGAAAGCTTCTCCGACGGCCACTACACCCTGAAGCCGCGCGTCAGCCACTAAGCCGCGCCGGGTTTACGCCTTTAGGTCGAAGAGTCATGCTGCCGCGCAAGCGATGAGGGCGCCGCCATGGCCAATCGGGGACTGACGCAGACCGCGGGCGCCCTCGTTCCCTTCCACCTCCTTGGCATAACAGGCGTCTTCGCGCTCGTGGCGGCGGTCCCGGCGCTGGTCGGCTACCTCCATTGGTCGGGCGAGCAGGATATGCGCGCTGCTTGGTCCATCTCCGGCCCGCCCTGCCCCGCAATTTCCAAGCCGACGCCGGCGATCTACGGCTCACGCGATCCGCTGGTGTTCGACTATGGCGGCGCGACCTTCGCCCGCCGGTTCGGCCACGTCGCCTGCATCCCCGTGGTGGAAGGCCCGCCTTGGAACAAGCAAGTTCGGCGCATCTGCCAGTTCACCGCGCCAGATGTGGTGGCCGTATCCGCCGCTGGCGGCACGAAGGTCTTCAAGCCCGGCGTCGGTCATGCGGCGACCGTGACGATTTCCGGTGGAGAGGTGGCTTGCGTGGTCGGCGGCTGGTATCGCGGCTGACCGCGCATAGGCGTTCGAATGCGCCGGCCATACGCGCAAATTTCCACCGCCGCGGGTCGGTTTTCGGGCCTAATCCGAACGGAACTTTCAGGGATTCGGGCTCATTCTGAGCCCATGAGCGCCGATGGTTTCACCGGGGGCCCGCCGCCGGGCGCGCGGGCCGACTGGACGATCGATCAGGACTGGGACTCCTACACCCCGGCCGAGCACGAGGTGTGGACGACGCTCTATGAGCGCCAGGTGAAGCTGCTCCCCGACCGCGCCTGCGATCCATTCCTCAAAGGCCTCGACGCGCTCGACCTGCATCGCGGCGGCATCCCGGACTTCGCCCGCATCAACGAAGAGCTGACGCGGCTGACCGGCTGGAGCGTGGTCGCCGTTCCGGGCCTGGTGCCCGACGACGTGTTCTTCGATCACCTGGCCAACCGCCGATTCCCGGCCGGGCAGTTCATCCGCAAGCCGGAGGAACTGGACTACCTGCAGGAGCCGGACGTCTTCCATGACGTGTTCGGCCACGTGCCCATGCTGACCGACCCGGTCTTCGCCGACTACATGCAGGCCTATGGCGAGGGCGGGCGCCGGGCGCTGGGCCTCGGGCGGCTACACAACCTGGCGCGCCTGTACTGGTACACGGTGGAGTTCGGCCTGCTCGAAACGCCGCAAGGCCTGCGGATCTATGGCGCCGGCATCGTCTCCAGCCATGCGGAATCGATCTTCGCCCTGGACGATCCCTCGCCCAACCGCCTGGGTTTCGACCTGGAGCGGACGATGCGCACCCCCTACCGCATCGACGATTTCCAGCAGGTCTATTTCGTGATCCCGTCGCTGCAGTCGCTGCTGGACGCGACCTTGCAGGACTTCGGCCCGATCTATGCGAGACTCGCCCAAGCCTCCGACATTTCCATAGCCGAGATCGTGCCGGAGGACCGCATCTTCACCCGCGGGACCCAGGCCTACGCCGCGGCTGGGGGTCGGCTGGCGGGAGCACGATGCGGTCAGACGGAACCGTCTGACCGTTGAATCGTGCTCTAGATTCAAAAAGTTGAGCGCGTTCTGATCGCAAATCCGGGTTCCACTTTTGCGGAACGCGCTCTGCGGCTCAATAGTCCCGACGCCAGCGCACCGCCAAGCGCCCGTCGCCCTGGCCGGCGATGCGCGAGATGATCGAGAGATTGCGCCGGACCTGCCATTCCACCTGGGCCACCGGCCCCTCGCGGCCGCCGCCGATCAGCTCCAGATAGACATCGTCGGTCAGGTACTTGCCGCCCGCCACCGTGACGCCGGACTCGTCGCCGCCGGCCAGGGCGAGGCGGTCGAGACCGGCGAAGCTGCGCAGGTTGCCGATCACGTCGAAGCCGCCGCCGCCCGCCAGCGCCGAGAGCGCCGAGGCGAGCTGGGCCGCCTCCAGGGCCGAGAGCTGCGAAGCCGAGCGGCCGAACAGCACCTGGGAGAGCACCTCGTCGTTCGGCAGGACCGGCTCCGAGGTCAGGGTGATCTCCGGTCGCGCGGCCGTGCCGCGCACCCGCACCACCGCCGTCAGCGCCGGATCTTCGCGGGTGGCGGTCAAGTCGAGGCGGATCGCCTCGGGCGAAGTGGCGAGATAGACCACGCCCCGCTCGTCGAACTCGAACCGCTTGCCCGCGAAGTCGTAGTCGCCCCGCACCACCCGGGCCGTGCCGCTCAGGGCCGGGCGCGCCGTCGTACCGCCGACCTGGGCGTCGAGGGAAAGCTCCACGTCCAGGCCCCGGCCGCGGACGAAGATCCGGCGGGGCGCGCGCAGCCGCACGTCCAGAGCCACGGCCGGGCCGCCGGTCCGCACCGGCTGCAGGGCGCCGGAGACGTCGACCGGCTTGTTGATCTCGATCACGTCCATATTCACCACGCCCGAGGTTCCGGTGACCCGGGCGGTCACGTCGGCGCGGTCGATGGTGAGGTCGCCGGAAAGCCGCACGCGCCCCTCGGCGTTACGGTTCAAGGTCGCCTGGCCCGAGGCCGAGGCCGTCGCCAGGTCGTTGTCGATGAGGCGGAAATTCCGCAAGTCCAGGCGGAAGGTGCTCGCGCCCTGGCGCAGAAGACTGATCCGCCCCGCCCCGGACAGCGAACCGCCGGCGCCGTCGGTTCCGCGCGCCTGGGTCACGTCCACCACGTTGTCGGTGAAGGCGGCGCGCAAGGTGACGTCCTGAAGAACCAGCCCCGTCGCGCCGTCGGAGAAGCGGCCGCCGTCGACCTGGGCCTCGCCCGTCGCGGTCGGATCGGCAAGGGTGCCGCCAAGGTTCCCCGACAGGCGCACCCGGCCCGCCAGCTCCCGCTCGCCCCCAACGAACAGGTCCCAGAGCGGGCGGACGTCGCCGTCGGCGAAGAAGCGGCCGTCGATGGGCCGGTTGCGCACGATGGCCAGGCGCAACGGTGCGACCGAGGTCTCCGTCGGCAGGATCACGTCGGCGGTGGCGCGGAGCCCTTGTTCGTTGCTCAGGGCCGCCTGAATGAGAAGCCGTTCGCCGCCCAGACGCGCCTGGAATACGCCGTCCAGGCCCTGGATCGCCGGCGAACCGCGCCCGCGGGCGTCGGTGAGCTGCGCATCCAGCACGCCCTGCAGGCGCCCGCCTTCGCCCGTAAGGGTCAGGACCGCATCGGCCGAACCGCTGAGATCCTCATTGAGAAGCCCAAGCCCCAGGCCGTCGAGGCGCGCACGAATGTCGGCGTCGTTGCGGGCGAGTCGCGCGTCCAGTTCGATCCGGCCGCCGTCCGAGGCCGCCATCCTCAGCCGGGCGCTACGCCCCGCCTCGCCGAAACGGATCTGAGCGGTCTCCACCGTACGCAGTTCCCGCCGCCCGAACCGGCCGGAGCCGTCGAAGGTGACGAGGCGGCCGCCCTCCTCCTCGGCGAGCAGGCCGCGGCCGGCGAGGCTCCAGCGCCCCTCGGCGGAGTTGCCGGCCAGGGCTGCGGTATAGGGCAATCGAGCCATCGGCCCCTCGGCGCTCACGCGACCGTCGCGGATGGCGAGCCGCGCCCCGGGCAGCACGGCGTTGCGGGCGGCGAGGTCGATGTCGGCCGTGGGACCGCCGGCGGCGTCGACGATCCGTGCGGTCCCGGCGATCTCGCCGCCTTCCAGGAAGGCGCCGCGCGCCACCCGCACCCGCAGGTCGGCGGCGGACGGCGCTCCCCGTCGCAGGGACAGGGCGCCTTCCGCCGTCACGCCGCCCGCGTCCAGCGACAGCTCGGTCAGGTCGACGCCGCCGCGCGGGAACCGGAAGGCCGAACGCGCGCGAGCCGGCCCATAGGCGCTCTGCGCCTCCAGAGCCGCCACTCCGGCCGAACCGTCCTGGCGGCGCATGAAGCTTAAAGTAAGCCGGCCGTCGCGCAGCGGCAGGCGCGGCACGTCGACGGCTTCCAGATCGGCGGTCATGTCCAGCCGCGGAGCCGCAGCCACGCCGGTGATCGCGCCGGACCCGCTGGCGCGGCCGGTGATCTCCACCGGGCCGGCGCGGAACGGGCCGTTCGCGTCCCAGTCGAGTTTGAAGCGCATGCCCTCGCCGCGGTCCCAGACCCCGGCCGCAGCCGCGTTCAGTTCCGCGCCGTCGAGGCGCGCTTGGGACAGCGCCAGGCGCCGGCCCTGGATCTCACCGCGCGCGGTGAGCCGAGGCGCGGCCCCCAGCAGCCGGTCGAGTTCGGAGAACCCGAGGGCGAGCTGACGTCCCTGTGCATCGACCGAGAGGTTCCAGGGCCTGCCCGCCCCGCCCTGGGCGGCGCTCCATTCTGCGCGGAGCGTTCCGGAGGCCCCCGCACGCGCGGCCGCGAGGTTTGAGACGTCCGCGGTCCCGCGGAAATTCAGGCCGCCCAGCAGGCTGCGCCCACCGCTGGCCTGGACGCGAAGGCCCGGCCCCGTGACCTGGATGTCGCGCAGCATCAACCGCCCGTCGCCCAGCCGCGCCCCTTGCACCGTGGCCGTCGGCCGCGCGCCCAGCAGGGCGGCCAGATAGCCTTCGCCGCGGCCGCCGGCTCCGGACAGCCGGGCGGCGAGGCTGAGTTCGCCGCGACGGCGGGTGAGTTCGACGGGACCGCTGACCCGCTCCAGGCCGTAGCCGCCGAGGCGCAGGCGCGCGACCTCGCCGGCCCCCTCGAACCGCAGGTCTTCCAGCGATCCGCGGAGCGTTCCGGAGAGTTGGGTCGCGCCCATCTCCGGACCGCCCGTCAGGCGCGACAGTTCAGCGGTGGAGAGCGTCACCGCCAGCCCCGCAGGGCCTGTGCGCCGGGCGCCCACATCGGCGCGCCCGCGGGCGACGAGACGGAGATTGGCCGAGGCGGCGTCCAGCTCGATCTGATGGAGTCCGCCGCCCGCCTCGCGCCCGACGGCGTTGAAGCTGACCTCCGGCCCCAGCCGCTCGGCCAGGCCGCGGGTGAGTTGCGAGGCGGTCAGCAGCAGCCGCCCTTGCGCTGCGCCTCCGGCCTGCGCCCATGCGCCCTGCGCCTCCAGGGGCGTCGTCTCTCCGGTTCTCGCCAGCGCCCGGAAGTCGCCGCGCCCGTTCTGGCCCTGGGCGCGCACCTGCAGGGCGAAGGGCTGGTCGGCCGGGAAGCCCAAGGCGCCGGCCAGGGCGCCGCCCTGCGCCTCCACCGCGTCGAGTTCGAGCAGCAGCGGCCGCGTCTTGCCCATGTCGAAGACGAAGTTCAGCCGGTCGCCCTCGTGCAGCAGGCTGCGGGCGGCGATCTCCCCCGTCTGGCCGCGGTTGCGCCGCTGGACGTCCAGGCTCATGGAAAGGTCGTAGAGCCCGCGGCGATAGCTGAACTCCGGCAGCATCTCGACCCGCGCGGTCACCTTGTCGAGCACGAAGCTGATCGGCAGGCCGCGGGATTCGGTCTTGGGTGTCAGGGTCGGCCGGCGGATGAGGGTGAGTTGCTCGGCCGAGATCTCATCGGCATGCATCCGGCGGCGCAGGAGTTCTAGATAACGCCATGAAACGGCGACGTTTCTCGCCTCCAGCCACACCCCCTGCTCATCGGCCACGGTCAGCCGACGGACGGTGAAGTTGCGCCAGACGTCGCCCTCCAGCCCCTCGATCTTCAGGCGGCCGAAACGCCCGATCTTCAGTCCCTCCAGCTGCGCTTCGAGCAGCAGCCGCCCCTGCGGCAGGACCACGCCGTAGCGCGCCGTCAGCAGCAAGCCGCCCAGCAGCAGCCCCAGAACCGCGCAGACGATCAGGATCACCTTGGGCAGGCGCGAGCTTTTCGCCGCCTTGGAGATCGCCTCGGCCGGAGCCTCGGTATGGTCCGTCGTCTCGCTCAAAAGCTCTGGCCGATGCTGAGATAGATGTGGAAGGCCGGGTCGCCGGAACGCCGGTCGAGCGGAATGGCGATGTCGGCGCGGATCGGCCCGAAGCCGAGATCGTAGCGCACGCCCAGCCCTGCGCCGACGCTGAGGTCGTCGCCGGTAGGGATCTGGCCGGTCCCCACCGCGCCGGCGTCGACGAAGGCCACCACGCCCCAGCGGTCGGTGACCTTGCGCCGCAGCTCCAGCGAGGCCTCGAACAGGGATGCGCCGCCAATGGGTGTGTTGTCGGCGAGCCGTGGGCCGATCGCCTGGTAGGAGTAGCCGCGCACCGAGCCGCCGCCGCCGGCGTAGAAGCGACGGGAGGCTGGAACCTCGGGAACCGACCCGCCCACCAGGGCGCCGGCGCGCACGCGGCCTGCGACCACCGTCCGCGCCAGCGGATCGAGCGGCAGATAGGCCGTGCCCTGGCTCTGGACCTTCAGGTAGGGGAGGCTTTCGTCCCCGGCGATGTAGGTGGGCTCGCCCCGCGCCTCCAGGCGCCACCCGCGCCGCGGGTCGAGCGGATCGTCCGAGCGGTCGAGCGACATGGCGGCGAAACCCGCCACGGTGATGAGTTCGCGGCCTAGAGGGGTGAGGAGCGCCGCCTGCACCTCCTCAGTCTCGCTGTAGTCGAGCGAGGCGCCCACGGTGAGGTAGGAGGTCTTGCCGAACCGCCGCTGCACGTCGGCGCTAACCCCCACGCCGGTTTCGTCATAGGCGTCGGTGCGGGTGCGGTAGGCCGCCGCGCGGGCCTTCAGGGTCTGCTGGGGCCGCCGCCAGTGCGGCAGGGTCAGCTCCGAGCCCAAACGGCTGTCCACATTGGAGGCGCGGGCGAAGACCGAGAGGGTGTCCGCTCGGCCGAGCGTGTTGTAGCGGGTCCAGCGCGCGTCCGCGCCCAGGCCCTCGGTCGTGGAGTAGCTGGCGCCCAGTTCCAGCGTCCGGCGCCGGCGGTCCGAAAGCGAGACCACCACCGGCCGCAGCCCGTCCTCCGTCGTCTCCTCCCGCGGCGCCAGGCCGACGGTGACGGAGTCGTAGACGCCGGTGTCCAGCAGGCGGCGTTCCAGCTCGGCGACGTCTTCGGGGTCGTACCGGTCGCCGGAGGTCCAGGGCGCGAGACGCTCGAGCCACGCCCGGTTGGTGCGCCCCTCGGTCACCAGCGACAGCCCGTCGAGCCGGACGAGCGCCCCTGACTCGATGCGGAAGGTCGGCCGCATCGTGTGGTCGGCATGGTCGACGATCACCTGCCGCGGACGCGAGGCCGCATCGGCGTAGCCGCGCTTCTGGACGGCGGCCACGATCCGCCCTTCGGCGCCGATCACGTCGGCGGCCCGGCCCGGCTGCCCCTCGGCCAGGCCCATCACCGCCTCGCCGGCCCGGCGCACCTGCGGCTCCGGCTCCGGCGCGATCCAGTCGATCTTCGGATCGGCGATGGTGAAGCGTTCGCCCGGGGCGATGCGGACGATGGGCCTCGGCGGTTCGCCCTCCGAGACGTCCGGCTCCACTTCGTGGGCGTAATAGCCTTCGGAGCGAAGCACGGCGATGGCGTCCTCGCCCGCCTCGCGCGCCCGGCGGCGTGCCTCGAAGCGATTGGCGATCGGGCGGTCGGTTTCCCCGATCGCCTGGACGACGGCTTCGCGCAGGTCGGCGTCCAGCTCGCCCTCGACCGTCGCGCGCGGCGCCTGGGCCCGAGCTTCGGAGGCGCAGAGCGCCGCTGCGGCGGCGAACACGAGGACCGCTCGTCCCAAGCCAGTCTTCCTTACAGAGCCCCCGAAATCGGCGTGTAGCCCGCCTCGCGCCGGGATGTCACCCTTCGAACGCTCAAGGTGCTTTCGCGATGCGCAGAAACTTGCCCAAATGCTGGGCAGTTCTCGCCTGAGCCTTCATCGATTCCGACAAAGCCGCTTGCTCGCAGGCCAGGCTTCCTAAGGTCGGGGCAGTCTCAGGTCGAGGGGAGCTCAGGTGGAGTACGGCGTGGCGGATGCGCAAAGGTCGGACGTGACTGCGGATTCGGGGCCGGATGCGCCGTCGGCCGACCGGCCCTATGACGAGATGCTGGCTCCGGACGGGCGGGTCCGGCCGCACTACGCCGCCCTGCACAACCGGATGACCACGCTCGCCTCCGCGGAGATGGCCGAGCGGCAGCGGACGCTGGAACGCTATTTCCTGCTGCAGGGCATCACCTTCACCGTCTACGGCGGCGAGAGCTCCACGGAGCGGATCATCCCCACCGACCTCCTGCCCCGCATCATACCGGCGGCGGAGTGGGAGAAGATCGAGACGGGCCTGACCCAGCGCCTGCGGGCGCTGAACATGTTCCTGGCCGATATCTACGGCGACCAGCGGATCCTGATGGACGGCGTCGTCCCGCGCGAGCTGGTGCTGCGTGCGCCCTCCTACCGGCGGGAGATGCAGAACCTCTTCGTGCCGCATCAGGCCTACGCCAATGTCTGCGGCTCGGACCTGATCCGCCAGACCGACGGCTCGTTCGCGGTGCTGGAGGACAATCTGCGCGTCCCCTCCGGCGTCTCCTACATGTTGGCCAACCGCGAGGCGGCCAAGCGAACCTTCCCCGGCACCTTCCGGGCGGCCAATGTGCGCCCCATCGACCGCTATCCGGACATGCTGCTGGCGACGCTGAAGAGCATGGCGGCCGACTGGCGCCCGAACCCGCAGGTCGCGGTCCTGACGCCCGGCGTCTACAATTCCGCCTATTACGAGCACGCCTACCTGGCCCGGCTGATGGGCTGCCCGCTGGTCGAGGGGCGCGACCTCGTGGTGCACGACAACATGGTCTACATGCGCACCACCACCGGCCTTCGCCGGATCGACGTGATCTACCGCCGGGTGGACGACGACTTCATCGACCCCCTCACCTTCCGGCGGGATTCCGGCCTGGGCGCGGCGGGTCTCTTCAACGCCTATCGGGCCGGCAACGTGGTGATCTGCAATGCGCCCGGCACGGGCGTGGCCGACGACAAGGCGCTCTACGCCTACGTCCCGGACATCATCACCTACTATCTGGGTGAGGATCCGATCCTGCCCAATATCGAGACCTTCCTCTGCCGGGAACCCTCGCAGCTCAACCACGTGCTGGCCAATCTGGACAAGCTGGTGGTCAAGGCGGTGGGGGCGTCCGGCGGCTACGGCATGCTGATCGGGCCCCACGCCAGCCAGGTGGAGCGCGACACCTTCGCCCAGGTCATCAAGGCCAATCCCGACAACTACATCGCCCAGCCGACCATCCAGCTCTCCACCGCCCCCTGCCTGGTGGACGGCAAGATCGAGCCGCGGCACGTGGACCTGCGCCCCTTCATCCTGTCGGGCGAGAAGATCGTGGTGACGCCCGGCGCGCTTACCCGCGTGGCGCTGCGCAAGGGCTCGCTGGTGGTCAATTCCAGCCAGGGCGGCGGATCGAAGGACACCTGGGTGCTGGCCGACCGGCCGCAGGAGGTGCAGCCATGATGCTCGTGGAGTCTTTCCGGAGATCGCTCGCATGATGCTCGCCAGGGTCGCCGACAGCCTCTACTGGATCGGCCGATATGTGGAGCGCGCCGAGCACCTGTGCCGCCTGTCGGACGTGATGCTGAACGCCACCCTCGACCAGTCGGACGGCGCGGCGCAGGTGGCGCGGATCGCGCTGACCGCCGTGGGCGATCCCGACCCGGTCAGGGCGCTCTCCCCCTACGAGGCGGCCAGGACCTTGACGCTCGACCGAGAGGACCTGGGCTCGGTCACAAGTTCGCTCGCCCGCGCCCGGGAGAACGCTCGCCAGGTACGCGACCAGATCACCACGGAAACCTGGGAGCGGCTGAACCTCATCCACCTGCGCATGAGCGGGCCGGACGCCGCCAAGCAGTTCGCGGAGGGCTCCTCGGCCTTCCTGCACGAGACGATCGCCGAGTTGCACCTCTTCAAGGGCGCGGCCGACGCCACCATGAGCCACGGCGACGGCTGGCGGTTCCTGGTGGCCGGAATCTATCTGGAGCGGGCCCAGCTGATCGGGCGGCTGCTGGAGGTCTGTTTCGGCGACCGCCGCCGCCCGCTGGACGACCATCTGGCCCTGGTCAGCGTGCTGCGGATGAGCTGCGCGCTGGAGCCCTATCTGCGGCGCTACACGGCCGACATCCGGCCGCAGCGGATCCTGGAGTTCCTGTTGCTGGACGACGATTTCCCCCGCTCTTTGCGCTTCTGCACCGCGCGCATCGAGGAGCATGTCTCGGCCCTGAGCCGCTATGTGGAGGCCGCCGGCCACGCCGGGCCCGAGCGCCTGGCCGGGCGGCTGCGCGCGCGGCTGCAATATGCCGACATGGAGGAGCTGGCGGCGGCCGGCGCGGCCGGCTTCCTCGCCACCCTGCTCGACGAGTGCGCCGCCATCCACGGCGCGGTCCATGAGACCTTCGTCGCCTATCCCCTAGAACTTCGGCTGCCCGCCTGATGCTGCTCGAGATCCGCCACGTCACCCAGTACCACTACGCCGAGCCGGTGCGCGAAAGCGTCATGGAGGTGTGGATGCAGCCCCAGAAGGGCGCGCGCCAACGCCTGGTCTCCTTCGACCTGGAGCTCGATCCGCCGGCCCAGCTGTTCTCCTACGCCGACGCCTTCGGCAACGCCGTCTATCACTTCGACGTGCCCCAGCCGCACGACCGGCTGAACATCGTCGCCCGCTCGGCCGTGGAGACCCAGGCCTCGCCGCCCCTGCCCGACGCGCTGGACATGGGGGAATGGGATCGGCTGCGGAGCGACTTCGTCCGCGGGGAGCATTTCGACTTCCTGCATCACCACGGCTTCGCCGTGGAGACCGAGGCCCTGCGCGCCTTCGCAGCCGAGCGTCGCCTCGACGAACTCAAGGCGCGCGACCCGTTGACGGCCGTGCGGGCGCTTTCGCGCACCATCTACGAATCCTTCAGCTACGAGACCGGCGTCACCCACGCCGACAGCCCGATCGACCTGGCCCTGGAGGCCCGCAGCGGGGTTTGCCAGGACTTCGCCCATATCATGATCGCGATCTGCCGCAGCTGGGGCGTGCCGGCGCGCTATGTCTCCGGCTACCTGTTCACCGACCGCGAGGCGGGCGACCGGTCCGATCCCGACGCCACCCACGCCTGGGTGGAGGTGTTCCTGCCCTCGGTGCGCTGGATCGGCCTCGACCCCACCAACAACGTCGAGGCCTGCGAGCGTCACATCGCCGCCGCCGTCGGCCGCGACTACGACGACGTGCCGCCCTCGCGCGGCGTCTACAAGGGCGATGCGGAGAGTCAGCTTGCGGTGGGGGTGTCGGTGCGGCGCGCCCGGGCGGCCCTGACCGAGCCGGAGTTCATCCGCGTGGCCCAGCCCGCCTTCGCTCGCGGGGGCCGTCGCCGCGCCGGAGCCGGCGGCCTCGCCTACGACCAGCAGCAACAGCAGCAGCAGTGATCGTCAGCCGAGCGCCAGGAAGCCGAGACCCAGCAGGGCTGCGCCCGTCGCGATGAACGCCAGTTCGAGCAGGATCGCCCGGCGCGGCGAGGTTCGAAGCGTCGTGAGGAAGCGGACAACCTGAGCCATAAGCCCTTATGCCGCACCCGAAGTGAACCGCGCGTTAAAGTTGCGCGATAGATCTCACGCGCTCAGGGCGTATCGCCCCTAAGGCCGGTTAACCAGCCCATCCTGAGCAGCGGCGCCTTTGCCCAGACGCTTGCCCCGGCCGCATCATGCCCGCGTTCCGGCCGCCCGCTCCCGCGGAGCCGTCGAAGCCTATCGGACGAGGGCGTGTCTGTGAATCGGTTGATCCCCTTCAGAGGGAGCAAGGAAGACGGAAAGCCGGGGCGCCGCGGGAGGCTGCGACTGCCGCTCTGGGTGCGTCGCATCCGCTGGATTCGGGTGGCCGTGATCCTGTTCTGCCTGGCTTTCTGGATCGGCGTCGGCTTCGGGTGCCAGAGGCTGCTGCAGGCCTGGGGCTGATGGCGCGGAACGAAGGGCTTGGCAGCCTCCGCCCGCCGTGGCATCGCTCCGCCGCCTGGAGCGCCGGCTTAGCTCAGTTGGTAGAGCAGCGGTTTTGTAAACCGAAGGTCGCGGGTTCGAGCCCTGCAGCCGGCACCAGGTCCTCTCGGCGTGCGACAAATTCGCCGGGACGGGTCGGTGGAGATCGCCAGCACCTCCAACGAGTTTGGGGATTCCACGCCCTCCGCCCCCGCCGCACCCGCACCGCCGCTCCCCCTGCGCGGGTGGGTCGCAGGTGACGCGCCCAGGGATTGCACTCAAGTTCCAACGAACCCGCCCGTGTGGAGAGCATTCCCGATGGCCTATGCATCCCCGACCGACAGCGTGGCGGCCCGCCCGGCGCGGCGGCGGCGGCCCGTCTGGCGGCCGAACTGGGCTGCGTGGTTCGTCATCGTGGCGAGCGCGCTGATGTGGTGGGGGATCATCGCCCTGGCGCGCTGGGCGTTCTGATCAGGTTCGCGCCTTTCCCTCACAAGCTCCGCGCCAAAACCGCCCTTGCATCGGGCCGTATCGGCACTAGCTTCCGGCGAGCTTAGCTTGAGGGGATAATCCATGCGTATCGTGTCGGTGACGGCGGTGGCCGGGGCCTGCGCCCTGCTGGCGGCCTGCGGCCAGGGCGGGGGCAGCGCGCCCACGAGTGCGGAGCCGGGCGCTGAGCCGGCCGCCACGCCGGCGGCCGCGGCCCCCGCGCCGCAAGCCTCTCCCGAAGAGGTCCAGGCGCTGTTGGCCAGCCTGCCGGCGCCCTACAACACCGCCGACCTGGAGAACGGGCGGCGCAAGTTCGGCATGTGCCGGTCCTGCCACACCATCGTGGAAGGCGGCGCAAACCTGACGGGGCCGAACCTGCACGGCGTGTTCGGGCGCAAGGCCGGGGCGCTGGAGGGCTACAACTATTCGGAGGTGGTGAAGAACGCCGGCTTCGTCTGGGACGCCGAGCATCTCGACAAATGGCTGGCCGAGCCGCGGACCTTCCTGCCGGGCACCAAGATGTCCTTCGCCGGCCTGAAGAACGAGAAGGACCGGATCGACCTGATCGCCTATCTGAAGGTCGAGACCGGCTACCGGCCCTAACAGTCTCTAGAGCGAGACAACCTTTGAGGCGCTGACAATCTCGTTACAATCTTGACGGGAGCGTCGGGGCGCACCATCTCTGAGGCGGGCGCCCAGCTGCGCCCCTCTGATCCCGTCGCCATTCCCCCGGCGTCGGGATCGTCGGCGCCTTATGCCCCCTATTCGGCGCCGATCTGTCGCTAAAGATCCTGACGCCTCCCCCCGCGGGAGGCGTCTTTTTTCATTCCGCGGCGTTGGCGGCGCGGGCCTGCTCGGCCTCCTCGAAAGCCTCGATCCGCCGGGCGGTCGACTGCGGCGACTTCGTGAACCGCGCCAGCAGGTTGTAGAACACCGGCACGATGAACAGGGTGACGAGGGTGGCGAAGATCGCGCCCGAGAAGATCACCACCCCGATGGTGCGCCGCGCCTCGCCGCCCGCCCCACCCCAGACGATCAGCGGGATGGCGCCGGCCGCCGAGGCGATGGAGGTCATGATGATCGGGCGCAGGCGCAGGGAGGCGCTTTCGATCACCGCCTCGCGGACCGACAACCCCTCGTCGCGCAGCTGGTTGGCGAACTCCACGATCAGGATGCCGTTCTTGGCCGCGATGCCGATCAGGATGATCAGCCCGATCTGGCTGTAGGTGTTGATGGTGGAGTCGGCGATCAGCAGGCCGAACAGCCCGCCGAGCGCCGCCACCGGCACAGTGAGCATGATCACCGCCGGGTGGATCCAGCTCTCGAACTGGGCGGCCAGCACGAGGAAGACCAGGATCAGCGCCAGGGCGAAGGCTATGCCCACGGCGCCGCCTGCCTCCAGATAGTCCCGCGCCGCTCCGCCCCATTTGATCTGGAAGCCGGGCGGCTGCTTGGCGATCTCCTGCTCGAAGAACTGCACCGCCTCGCCGACCGTGTAGCCGGGATTGAGCTGCGCCTGCAGGCTGATGGAGCGCAGGCGGTCGACGCGCGAACGATCGGGCGTGTCGCCGCGCACCTGGGTGGTGACCACCGCCGACAGCGGCACCTGGCCGCCGGAGCTGGTGCGCACATAGAGGCTTTCCAGGTCGTTCTCGGTCTGGCGCCGCTCGCGGTCGGTCTGCAGGATGACGTCGTATTCCTGGCCGTTGCGGATGTAGGTGGTCACCCGGCGCGAGCCGAACATGGTCTCCAGCGCCCGGCCGACGGCCTGGGCCGAGACGCCCAGAGCAGCGGCCTTTTCACGATCGATGTCGACCAGCACGCGCGGGCTGGTGGGTTCATAGTCGATCCGCGCCCGCGCCAGGCCGGGATTGTTCTGGGCGGCGGTGTAGATCGGCTGCAGCCAGCGCTCGATCTCGGAATATTCGGTGCCGGCGACGATCAGCTCGACGCCGCCTCCGCCCCCGCCGCCGCCACGCTGCAACCCGCCACGCACCGAGGCGATGGCGCGGACCGAGGTGATGGACGAGAGCTCGCGATTCAACTGCGCGGCAAGCTCGTTGGAGGTGATCTTGGCGTCCTCGGCCAAGGTCGCGTTGCCGCCCGCCGTATTGAACTGATTGTTGCCGAAGCGGGGCGCCGACAGGATGTAGCGCTGGATCACCCCTTCCTCGAGCAGCTCCTGCAGGCGCGTCTCCACCTGGCGGGTGGCGACCTGGGTATAGTCGTAGCCGGCGCCCTCGGGGCCGTTGATGAAGATGTCGACCCGGCCGCGATCCTCGTCGGGCACCAGCTCGCGCGGCAGGGCGGCGAAGAGGCCGCCGGCGGCGGCGGCCAGCACGACGACCAGCACGGCGGCGGCGATCGAGGCTTCCTTCCGCCCCAGCATCGCCTCCAGGGTGGCGTGGTAGGACGCCTTCAGCCGGCTCATCGCATTGTCCACCAGCCGGGCCATGAAGCCGCCGCCCCGAGAGGGGCGCAGCAGCTTGGAGGCCAGCATCGGCGAGAGGCTGAGCGCCAGCAGCGAGGAGAAGGCGATGGCCGCGGCGATGGCGACGGCCAGCTCCACGAACAGCTTGCCGATATAGCCCGGCAGGAACATCAGCGGCGCGAAGACCGAGATCAGCACGATGGTGGTGGCCACCACGGCGAAGAACACCTGGCGCGCCCCGCGCTGGGCGCCCACCACGGGCGGTTCGCCCTCGTCGATCCGCCGCTGGATGTTCTCAACCACGACGATGGCGTCGTCGACCACCAGCCCGATGGCCAGCACCAGGGCCAGCAGGGTGAGCAGGTTCAGCGAGAAGCCCAGCGGCGCCAGGACGATGAAGGTCGAAAGGATGCAGATCGGCGCCACGATCGAGGGGATCAGCGCCGCGCGCCAGGTGCCGAGGAACAGGTAGTTCACCAGCGCCACCAGGGCCAGGCAGATGCCCATGGTGGCCCAGACCTCCTCGATGGCGTGCCGGGTGAAGATGGTGAAGTCGACCGCCACCTCCAGCTTGGTGCCCGGCGGCAGCGACCTGTTGATCTCCGGCAGCACCGCCCGCACGCCGTCGGAGATTTCCAGGTCGTTGGCCTGGGACTGGCGGGTGATGGCGATGCCGACCTGCTCGCGGCCGTTGGAGCGGAAGATCCGTCGCCGCTCGTCCGGCCCCTCCTCCACCCGCGCGATGTCGCCTAGGCGGGTGACGTAGCCGCCGGTGGGGGCCGGGGTCACCTGGGCGCCCGCAGCGGCGGTCGAGGCGGCGGCCGTCGACCGGCTGGCCGCCGCGATGATCGGCAGGTCGGCGAACTCTTCCGGGGTCGAGTAGCCGCGCGCCACGCGGATGGTGAAGTCCTTGGCGGGCGCTTCCAGCGCGCCGGCGGGCAGTTCCAGGTTCTGCTGGTTGAGCGCGGTCTCGACATCGTCGACCGTGATCCCGCGTGCGGCCATGGCGTCGGGATCGAGCCAGATGCGCATGGAATAGAGCTGGCTGCCGCCCACGCCCACATTGGCCACGCCCGGCACTGTGGAGAAGCGCTCCACGAGATAGCGGTTGGCGTAGTCGGAAAGCTGCAGCCGGTTCAGGGTCGTCGAGTTGAACGACAGGAAGATGATCGGCTGGGCGTCGGCGTTGGCCTTAGCGATCTGCGGCGGGTCGGCCTGCAGCGGCAGGTTGCTGGCCACCCGGCTGACGGCGTCGCGCACGTCGTTGGCGGCCGCGTCCAGGTCGCGGTCGAGGGTGAAGGAGATGTTGATCCGCGACTGGCCGTCGCGCGAGGACGAGTTGACCCGGTCGATGCCTTGGATGCCGGACACCTGGCGCTCGATCACTTCGGTGATGCGCTCCTCCACCACCTCGGCCGAGGCCCCGCGATAGGTGGTGGAGATCGAGACCACCGGCGGGTCGACGCTGGGAAGCTCGCGCACGGTCAGCGCTGCGAAGGAGGCCAGGCCGATCACGCAGAGGATGATCGCCGCGACCGCGGCGAAGACCGGCCTGCGGACCGAGAGGTCGGAGAGCATCATGCCGGCGGCCGGGGGCCCTGGGTCCCCGCTCCCGGCGCGCCATTGGCCTGCCGCGCGCCGAGGGGCTGCACGGGCTGGCCGGGCTGGATCTTGTTGAGGCCGTCGGCGACCAGGCGTTCGCCGACGCGCAGGCCGTCGAGCACCTCGACGAAGCCCTCCTGGCGGGCGCCGGTCCGCACCGGCCGCTGCTCGGCGACGGTGCGCTCGCCTTGGGCGTTCAGCACGTAGACGAAGGCGGAGTCGCCCTGGACCGAGAGGGCGGCTTCGGGAATCGCCAGGTTCTGCCGCTGGCCCTGGGCGATCGAGACCCGCAGCATCATGCCCGGCTTCAGGCGCCCGCCGGGGTTCGGGAATTCCGCCCGGGCGGTGATGGAGCGGGTACGCTCGTCGATCCGCGTGTCCAGCTTGGCGATGCGGCCCTGGATGGTTTCGCCCGGATAGGCGTCGGCGCGGGCGTAGATCGGCTGCCCCTCGCGCAGGGCGGCGAGGTAGCGGTCGGGCACCTCGAAGTCGACGCGCACGGTGCTGATGTCGTCGAGGGTGACGATCGGCGCGCCGGGGTTGATCAGGGCTCCCGGCGCGATATCGGTCAGGCCCACCACGCCCGCGAACGGCGCGCGGATCACCCGGTCGGCCTGCCGGGCGCGGGCCGCGTCGACGTCGGCCCGGGCGGAGAGGTAGGCCGCTTCGCGCTCGTCCAGCGCGGCCTTGGAGGCGAAGCCCTGGTCGGCGAGGGTGCGCCAGCGC
Organism: Phenylobacterium sp.; assembly: GCF_046290725.1. Classification (GTDB taxonomy): domain Bacteria; phylum Pseudomonadota; class Alphaproteobacteria; order Caulobacterales; family Caulobacteraceae; genus Phenylobacterium. The sequence continues at coordinate 395,098 of NZ_JBKBUH010000002.1, read as the reverse complement.
TGGAACTCCCGCTCGGCCTGGACGAGGCGCGCCTGGGCCTGAGCGAGGGCTGCGTTCTGCTCGGTGCCCTTGAGCTCGACCAGCACTGCGCCCCGGGCCACCTGCTGGCCGTCCGAGAACCGCACCCGCTCGACCAGCTGGGTGGCGGCGGCCGTCAGGGTGACCGACTGCCGGCCCTTGGCCACGCCGATCACGTCGATGGAATCGATGAAGGTCCGAGCTTCGACCGCGGTGACCGAGACGGGCATGCCGCCGCCGGGGCCGCCTGGCCCGCCGCGCCCGCCTCCGCCGCCGGGCGGTCCGCCCTGGGCCATGGCGGGGCCGCCGCCGGCGCCTGGGCCTTCCTTCTTGCCGAGCGTCAGCTTCCAGCCGCCCACGAGCACCATCAGGATGAGGGCGACGATCGCACCGGCCAGGAAGAAATGACGTCTCAACAAAGCTCTGGATGCTCCAGCGCCTCGATGTGGGAGGCGGAAAACAGGGGGATTCAAACGCGCGGCGTCTTATGCGTGCTACTAGGCGCCGTCCAGTAACAGAACGATGGCTGCGCGTGTCCGCCTTGAAACAGAGCCGGCGGCGCGCAGCCTATGGGCCGGACGCCTGCGCAAACGCGCCCGGCGAACCCGGAACGCATACGAAACAGGCGCCCGCAGGCGCCTGTAGAGGGAAATGACTTCGAATCGGTAAGCGCGTCACGCGTCGTAGCCGGGGAGTTCCCGGTCGAGCTTGCGCAGGGCGCCGGGCCAGGCGAGGCCGCCGCCGATGCCGCGGCTGGTCTGGCTCTTCACCTCGGCCTGGGCCGCCTCCGGCGCGATCAGCACGTTCTCGCGCCCCGCCGACAGGGCCATGATCTGCTGCTTGCAGGCGCGCTCCAGGAAGAACATGCGGTTCCAGCAGTCGCCCGCCGTCTCGCCGACCGAAAGGGTGCCGTGGTTGCGCAGCAGCATGACGTGCTTGTCGCCGAGGTCGGCCACCAGCCGCTCGCGTTCGTCCAGATTGAGCGCGATGCCCTCATAGTCGTGATAGGCCAGCATCGGCCGCACGATCAGGGCGTGCTGGGTGAGCGGCAGGAGCCCTTCCTTCTGGGCCGAGACGGCCACGCCCTGGTCGGTGTGCAGGTGCATGACGTACATCGCGTCCTCGCGCGCCGCATGCACCGCCGAGTGGATGGTGAAGCCCGCCGGATTGATGAAGTAGGGCGTCTCCTGAAGGATGGCGCCGTCCAGGTCGATCTTCACCAGGGACGAGGCGGTGATCTCGCCGAAATAGAGCCCGTAGGGATTGATCAGGAAATGGTGCTCCGGCCCAGGGATGCGGGCGGAAATGTGCGTGTAGACGGCGTCGTCCCAGCCGTGCAGGGCCACCAGGCGATAGAGGGCCGCCAGGTCGACCCGCGCCTGCCACTCCTGCGCGCTAACCTTGCCCTTGAGCGAACCCACGTTCGCGAGCGAACCATCGGCCATCGGCGGCCTCCCTGCTGACGGACATTGCCTGATCGTTGTTCATCAACGTCGCGCCGGGAGGGGACCGCGTCAAGCGGCGCTGGGCGCGAGATCGCGCGCTTGACTTCGCCGGGGGGCGGCGCAAGGTCACGAATGGTAAATTCCCCCAGTAAAGCAGAGCTTGTTCTTCTGTTTCGGCCGACCAAGGGGGCATCGACCGGGATTACTTCTTTCGTCTGCGTACAACCGAATAGATGGAGGTCGGAATGCTCAGGTCCTTGCTTGCGGCCGCAATCGCCGCCGCGACGCTTTCCCTTGCCGGCGCGGCGCAGGCCGCCACCGTGTTCGTCGCCAGCCTGTCCGGCTCGGCCGAAGACCCGCCCAACGCCAGCCCCGGGACGGGCTGGGCGAAGGTCACCCTGGTCGATCCCGATACGCTGTTCCTGGAGGTCAGCTTCTCCGGGCTTCTCTCCGACACCACGATCGCCCACATCCACGGGCCTACCGCGGCGCCCCACACCGGAACGGCCGGCGTCATGACCCAGCTCCCGACCTTCGTCGGCTTTCCCGCCGGGGTCACGGCAGGCGGCTATTCCAACACCTTCGATCTCCTGTCGACGGGAAGCTACAACCCGGCCTTCGTGACCGCCAACGGCGGAACGGCCGCCGGCGCGCGCGACGCGCTTGTGGCCGCCCTCAATGGCGGGCAGGCCTATCTGAACATCCACACCCAGCAGTTCCCGGCCGGGGAGATCCGCGGATTCTTCACCGCCGTGCCCGAACCCCAGGCCTGGATGCTGATGATCGCCGGCTTCGGCCTGGCGGGCCTTGCCCTCCGCGGGCGCCCGCGGCCGGTCCCGGCCTGACCCTCACTCGGCTTCGACGACCGGCTCGGGCGTTTTCTGCGCCTCCGGGGCGGGCGTCAGGAACTGGGCGTTGGTTTCACGCACCTTCGCGCCTTCGTCGTCGTAGAAGAACGGCAGGAAGGCGTAGCGCACGCCGCGCGTCACCGGCGTGGCCTCGTGCAGGAGCGAGCAGGAGAAGATCACCGCCCCCCGGTCGGCGGCCGGTAGGTGCGCGAGCCGAACTCCGGGAACCGCAGGTCGCCGCCTTCGAACGCCTCGGCGTTGAGATTGATCGAACAGGCGAACTTGCGGTGGGCCGTGCCCTTGGTGGTGTTGTCGCGGTGGGCGCGGAAGTAGCCGCCCTCCTCCGCGGCGTAGCGGGCCACGATGTAGCGCTCCATCCGGGTGACCTTGAACTGGAAGGCCCTCTCGATCTGGGGCAGCAGGCGCACGCGGATGCGGGTCCGCAGCTCGTTGCGGAACGCCTCGTCGAGGATGTCGGCGTCGCGGCGCTTCTTGAAGTCGTCCACGACAGGCACGGTCCTGCCGTCGACTTCGCGCATCACGCCGGAGACTCGCCCGCCGTCGGCCTCGTAATGGTCGATCAGGCGCTGGCAGATCGCCGGTTCGAATATCCTGGGCACGATCAGCACTGGGGCGTGCAGCGGCGCGCCGGCGTGCGCCTCGGGATCGCCGCGCGCCGCCAGGTCCTGGAACACCCGGTCGGTGTCGGCGAAGGACGCCGAATAGAGGATGCGCAGCATCGGATCGATCAGGACCCATTGGGCGACCGTGGCGCCGGCCTCGTCCAGAAGCTCGAACATCCGCGAGATCTCGCCGTCCGGATCGAAGAACCAGCGCCGGCCAGGCGCCTGTTCGCGAAGCCTGGCGAAGCGCTCCGGGTCGCGCACCACGCCGAACGCCACCCGGCGCAGATCGTCGAAAAGGTCCTTGTGCGCTTCCAGGCAGGCGACCGCCCGATCGGCCTCGGCGCCGTCGGCCGGCAGAAAGGCCAGGAGCACATAGCGGCCGCCGAGGCTGGAGAAGGCGTAATCCGGACGGCTGTGCGTGGGCGCCTTGAACCAGGGCGCGGGCGCCCCTGCAGGCAACGGCATCGAAGACTCCTAGGGAATGCGAAGACTGGAAAAGACCCGCGCCTCCGCCGGATGCGGACGGCGGAGGCGCGGCGGCGAAGCCGGCCGACGAGGCTCGTCGATAGCCGCCGGCTCCGCCGGTGGGTGACTCATGGGTGGGCGGTCTCCTGCACCCGGATCGCGATGATCCGGTCCTCGGCGGGGCGCTCGCGCATGGCGCGTGACAGCCGCGCGGCGGCGGCCTCGAGCGCCGAAGGATCGCTGCGCCCGGTCAGGGCGTAGGCCTGGCGCCCCACCTGCCAGTACGAGACGGCGCGCCCCTCCGCCTCGACGGTGCGGGGATGAGTTTCGGCGAACTCGGGCGCCGGAGCGGCGAAAAGGCTGATGGCCCCGAGTTCCTGGGCGGCCAGGGCGATCACCACTGTCGGCCCGTCGTCGGAGGGGAAGACCTGCACGTCGGTGACCTGCCAGGCGTCCGGCAGGCGCGGCAGGTCGATGCGGGTGGCCGAGCGGATTTCGGCCGGATTGTAGTAGACGGCCTCCGGCTGCGACCCCATGGCCGCCCGGATCCGGGCCGTGCGATGGGCGGCCACGGCCTCGGCCACGAACTCCGAGGCGACGTCGGGCTTCAGCGGCCCCGGCGCGGCCAGTCGGCCGACGGCCCCGCCCAGCACCACCAGCGCAGCCAGGGCCGCGATGCGCCCGGCCTTGCGCGCCCGGTCTGCACGCCGAAGCCCGCGTTCCAGCCGCCCGACGGCCTCGAGCTGGACGGACGGCGGGGGGCCGGCGGGCGCCGCAGCCAGCAGCCGCACCGCCTCGCGCGAGCGCAGGTCGGCCATCACCCGTGCGGCGGCGTCGGGATTGCGCGCCAGGTAATCCTCGACCTCGAACCGGCGCTGGGCGTCCAGCTGCCCGTCCACGAAGGCTTCCAGGTCGAAGGCGGTCACGGCGTCGGCGTCAGTCATCGTTTCCTCCCACCACCCGCAGGCGCGTTCCGGATGCAGCCTCCCCGCGCACCGCCTCGACCCGGCGAAGGGTCGCGCGCGCCCGCGCCAGCCGCGACATGAGGGTCCCAAGGGGTACGTTCATCACCGCCGCGGCGTCTGCGTAGGCGAGCCCTTCGACCGCCACGAGGTGCAGGGCCGCACGCTGGTCCTCGGGCAGTTCGAGAAAAGCCGTCTGGATCTGGGCCAGCCGCACCGCGTGCTCCTGGGCCGGCTCCGCCGACTGCGGCGAAACCTCCGCCAGGCGCTCAGCCCGCGCCTGTTCGGCCAGCCGGCTGCGGCGGTTGTTCAGGAAGGTCGAATAGACGATGGAAAGCAGCCAGCCGCCCAGCCGGCCGCCCCGGAAGGTGTGGCGCTTGTCGTAGGCGCGCACCAGGGCGTCCTGGACGAGGTCGTCGGCCGCAGCCGCGTCGCGCGTCAGCGCGCGAGCGTATCGGCGAAGCACCGGTAGGTGGGCGAGCGGATCGAAGCGGTCGTCGTTGGGCATCGGTGGGCAGACACGGCTGGCGCCGCGCCTAATCCGCAATGCCGGGAAATTCGCCTACGCCCTTCCGATCACATCCGCGTGCGGACCCGGGCGACGGCGTCCAGCCAGCGGGCGTAGGCCGCTTCGCGCCCATGGCCGTCGAGCTGCGGCTCCAGTCGCTCGGTCGAGGGTCGCGCCGCCACGGCCGCCTCGACGTCGGGATAGACGCCGGCCCCGAGCCCGGCGAACAGCGCCGCGCCCAGCGCCGTGGTCTCCTGATAGCTCGCCCTCCCGACAGCCACGCCGGTCAGGTCCGCGAGCCGCTGGGCGAACCAGGCCGAGCGGCTCATGCCGCCGTCGATCCGAAGCTCCGTGGCCTTGCCGAAGGCGCCCGGCGCGTCCGCGCGCATCGCCTCGATCAGGTCCCGGGTCTGCAGCGCACAGGAGTCGAAGGCCGCCCGCGCGATCTCCGCCAGCCCTGAGTCCCGCGTCAGGCCGAAGACGGCGCCCCGGGCGCCGGCGTCCCACCACGGCGCGCCGAGGCCGGTGAAGGCCGGCACCAGCACCACCCCGTGATCGGGTCGCGCGGTCTGGGCCAGGCGCTCCGCGCCCGCGCCGCCGCCTTCGACGCCGAAGCCCTCGTTCACCCACTGCAGGGCCGCACCGGCGATGAAGATCGAGCCTTCCAGCGCATAGGTGGTGCGCCCGCCGAGCCGGGCGGCGACGGTGGTGAGCAGCCGCGAGCGCGACGGCGCCAGGTGTTCGCCGGTATTGACCAGCATGAAGCAGCCGGTGCCGTAGGTGGCCTTCATCTCGCCCGCCCGGACGCAGCCCTGTCCCATCAGCGCCGCCTGCTGGTCGCCGGCCACGCCGCGGATCGGAACCGGCGCCCCCAGCAGTTCCGGCAGGGTTTCGCCGAAATCGTGCGCGCAGTCGCAGACCGTCGGTAGGACGCCGGCGGGGATGTCGAAGAGGTCCAGCATCTCCGGCGACCAGGCGCCGGTCTTGATGTCGAACAGCAGGGTGCGAGAGGCGTTGGTGGCGTCGGTTACGTGCCGCGCGCCGCCGGAGAGCTTCCAGATAAGCCAAGCGTCGATGGTCCCGACCATGAGCTCGCCAGCTTGGGCTGCGGCGCGGGCGCCCTCCACCTCCCCCAGCAGCCAGGCGATCTTGGTCCCTGAGAAGTAAGGATCGAGCAGCAGGCCGGTGATCTCCGTCACCCGCGGCTCCGATCCGGCCGCCCGCAGCCGCTCGCAGGTGGCGGCCGTGCGCCGGTCCTGCCAGACGATGGCGCGATGGATCGGCTTGCCGCTGGCCCGGTCCCAGACCACCACCGTCTCGCGCTGGTTGGTGATGCCGATCGCCGCCACCTCGCCGGCCGTCCGCCCCGCGCGCTCCAGGGCCTCGCGCATCACGGCGACGGACGCCTCGAAGATTTCCTCGGCGTCGTGCTCTACCCAGCCGTCTTCCGGATAGTGCTGGGTGAGCGGCCGGGCGGCTTCGGAAACAGCGCGCCCCGCCGCATCGAACAGGATTGCGCGCGTGGAGGTGGTTCCCTGGTCCAGGGCCAGGATCAGCGGTTCGGCCATCGTCTCCCCTCGTCCGCTTCGGGCGCTCGCGGGCGCCGAGCGCCTTGTAACCATGTTTTCATCTGCTGCGGCGAGATTCGATCCGGGCTATTCAGGCGGGCGGAGAATCCGGGCCGTGAGCGTGGTCGCGAAGACCGAACAGATCCTCGGCCTGGCCAAGAGCCGGTCGCCGGCCGACCGCGAACGCCTGCTGATGGCGGTGGTCGATCTCTGCGGGGCCGGCATGGGCGACGAGGACGCCCCCAATGCGGCCGCCGTGCGCGGGCTGCTGAACTCCATCCTCATGAATCTGGTCGTAGAGGCCGAGCGCGACATCCGGCGGCGGCTGGCCGAGAAGCTGGCCGGCGCGCCCTGGGCTTCGGTGGCCCTGATCAACGTGCTGGCCCTGGACGACATCGAGATCGCCCGGCCGGTGATCGCCGCCAGCCCGGCGCTGCAAGACCAAGACCTCGTCCGGCTGCTGATCGAGGCGACCATCGAACACCAGATCGAGGTCGCGCGCCGGCCGAACATCGGCGCGCCGGTGGTGGCGCAGATCCTGAAGCAGAAGGATCCGGCGGTGATGACCGCCCTGGCCGGCAACCATTCCGCGGCGGTCGACGAGGCGGCGATGGATGCGCTGGTGCGGGCCTCGGAGCATGTCGAGACGCTGCGCTCGCCCCTGGCGGTCCACCCCGCCCTCACCGACGATCTGGCCAAGCTGCTCTATGTCTGGGTCGGCCGCTCCCTGCGGGGGGAGCTCGTCGAGCGCTTCCGGCTCGATCCGGAGGCGCTGGGCGCGGCGCTGGCCGAGTCGGTGAAGGAGGCTCATGCCGGCCACCGGCCCGATCCCGGGTCCGTCCGCCCCAAGCCCGCCGACCGCGAGGGCATGGACCGCCTGCTGATCGCCAAGCTGAACGCCGCAGGTCAGCTCCGGCCGGGCTATCTGCTGCGGGCGTTGCGCGAACAGAAGCTCTCCCTGTTCGTGATCGGGCTGGCGACGCTCGGGCGGCTGGAGGCGAGCCAGGTCCGCCAGGCGGTCGACGCCGACCAGCCGGAGGTCCTGGCGCTCGCCTGCGCGGCGGTGGGCCTCGACCGCAGCGTCTTTCCGACCATCCTGGAACTGGTGCGCGAGCTGAACGCCGGCCGCCCCGCCGGCGGGGCGGACGGCGCCCGCCAGGCCCTGAACGCCTTTGGCCGGTTTGCGCCGGAAGACGCGGCCAACGCCTTCCGGTACGCGATCAAGGCTGGTTGACGCAGCCCCGGTTTCGCTGGCTTGTGGCCGGCGATGTTCAAGCCCGAGCCCTTCGTGACGCGACTCGCCTTCACGGCCAGCGAGCGGCCGGAGGCCCAGGAGGCCAAGGCGGCGCTGGCCGCCCGCTATGGCGAGGTCTCCCCGGAGGAGGCCCAGGTGATCGTCGCCCTGGGCGGGGACGGCTTCATGCTCGAGACGCTGCACGCCAACCTTCAGGGCGGCAAGCCGATCTACGGCATGAATCGCGGCTCGGTCGGCTTCCTGATGAACGAGTACAGCGAGGAGGCGCTGCTGGAGCGGATCAACGCCGCCGAACGCGCCGTCATCCATCCCCTGTCGATGGTGGCGATCGACATCCGCCGCGGCCAGCACCGGGCGCTCGCCATCAACGAGGTCTCGATGCTGCGCCAGACGCGGCAGACGGCGAAACTGCGCATCTCCATCGACGGCAAGGTCCGGCTGGGCGAGCTCTCCTGCGACGGCGCGCTGGTAGCCACCCCGGCCGGCTCGACGGCCTACAACCTCTCCGCTCACGGGCCGATCATTCCGCTGGACGCCAAGGTCCTGGCCCTGACCCCGATCAGCGCCTTCCGGCCCCGCCGCTGGCGCGGGGCGCTCCTGCCCCACACCGCCCGGGTGACCATCGAAGTGCTGGAGGCCGACAAGCGGCCGGTCAGCGCCGTGGCGGACAATTTCGAGGTCCGCGACGTGCTCGAGGTCCACATCTCGGAAAGCCGCGACATCTCGCTCTACATGCTGTTCGACGCAGGGCGGAGCCTCGAAGAGCGCGTGCTAGCGGAACAGTTTTCGGTTTGAAAACCGTGACTTGCAGGGTCCATCCGTTGTTAACGGATGAAGACTAGCCTTTCTGCTGACGCATCAGGAGGTCCCGTCGTGACCCAGAATTCCGGTCAGGTCATTCCGCCTCAGAACAGCCTTCGCCTGAAGGTCGGCGGGCGTTTCGGGGCCATAGACCCGGCGGCCATCGCCAAGGCCGAGGCGGCCCTGAAGAGCCTCTCGGGCAACTTCTCGCAATGGCTCCGCGATGAAGTCGCCAAGCTCGAAGGCGCGCGCCAGCGGGTGCGCGACGAGGGCGTCAGCGCCGAGACGATGGAGTTCCTCTATCTGCGCGCCCACGACCTGAAGGGGCTGGGAACCACCTACGAGTTCCCGATCATCACCCGCATCGGCGCCTCGCTCTGCAAGCTGATCGACGACAAGGAAAAGCGGCTTTCGGTCTCGATCGCCCTGGTCGACGCCCATATCGACGCGATCAAGGCCGCCGTGCGCGACGAGATCAAGACCGACGACCATCCCGTCGGCCGCGTGCTGGTCGAGGAACTGGAGCGTCGGGTCGCCGAAGCGGCCGCCTGAATCCCCCCTACATCACCCGTTCCAGAGGCTCGGCGACCTCGCCGTAGCCGGCGTCCGGCGGCAGCACCAGCACCTTGCCGCCCGCCCTGTCCTGAATCTGCGGCTGTACGGTGACCAGCGTCCGCGCCCGCGCGCGCGCCACGCAGTCGTCGGCGCTGTCGGCTTCGGCCAGGAGCTGCAGGTTCATGCGGGTGGGGAAGATCACCTTGCGCTCGCCCGCCTCCGCCAGCCGCAAGGCCTCCGCCGGCGGGATCCATTCCGCATCCACGGTCTCGCGCCCATCGCAGGCGGCCAGCTGATCCTCCGGCGCCTCGACCGCGTAGAACCAGGTGTCGAACCGCTTGGGCGTCAGGGGCGGGGTGATCCAGCGGGCGAAGACCGTGAGGGCGGTCAGGTCCAGGCGCACGCCCAGATCCCGCACCACGTCGAGGAAAGGCGTCTCGCCCACATCCACCGACTGGCGAAGCTCGAGGCTGCAGGCCCCGCCCGAGAACATCGCGCCGCCCGGGTGGCGGGCCAGCAGGATGCCGGCCTCCTCGAAAACCTCTCGGATCGCGGCGATGCGCAAGGCGCGCTGCTCGACATCAAAATCGGCCCAGCCCAGAGCGTGCTCGGCCCAGGCCGGGTCGTGGTCGCGCGCATGGCTCTTGCCGCCGGGAAAGACCAGGGCGCCCGAGGCGAAGTCGATCTGGTGGTGGCGCTTGACCATCAGCACTTCGAACTGCGGCGCATCGCGCAGCAGCAGGATGGTCGCGGCGGGCTTGATCTCGTCGGTCATGGCGTCAGCTTGCGAGCCGGCCGGGGCCGAAGCAAGCCTTCCCCCACGGCGCCTGCGGGTCTAGGCGCCCTGCGCCACCCGCGCCGAACGGCGGATCGTGGCCGAGACGCGGTCGACCTTGTCCAGCAGGTAGTCCACGTCGTCCCGGGAGGCGGGGCTCGGCTGGGTCAGGAACCGCTGCAGCATCCGTTCCTGGAAGCGTTCCCGATCGCGCGCGCCGCCATCGAACTCCATGGAGTGATAGGTGTCCACCCCGGCGCGGAACGCCGGATAGAGCCGCGCCGGCAGGCCAGCCCGATCGTAGACCGCCTTCAGCCCGAGGGGGCCGGCGTCATGGATCATCAGCCAGGTGCGATGGTGCGGCACCTGGGCGAGCTCAGCCAGGCCCCATTCGAAGAAGCTGATGTGGCCATGCGCCAGGCCGCGCAGCAGGAGGGACGCTGTCAGCCGCTCGTGCTTGGCCAGATGGGCGACGAAGGCCTTCATGTCCTGGGCGAGCCCCGCCTGGTCGACCAGGTCGACGGTCGCCCGCTCCCGCGCCCCGAGCGCGATCTCCAGGGCCAGTTCGGGGGAGACGGCCTGGGTGTTCAGCAGGTGGTCGCGCACGCTGTCGGCCACCAGGCCGATCAGCTTCTCCGTCACCGAGACCGGCAGGGCGTTGCGATAGGCCACCGCCGCCAGCACCCGCTCCGAGGCCTCGAAACGCTGGACCACCTTGTGCAGGGTCTGTTCGGCGAAGTCGGCGTTGTCGTTGGCGCAGACGGCCTCGACCGCGCGCTCCACGCCATGCTCGACGATGGCGCGGGTCACGGTCTGCGAGACCCGGGGGCGCTTGGCGATCACCACCTGGCGCACCGGCCCGCCCAGGCGGACGATCTCGCAGAGGTCCTCGTCGGTGAAGACCGGGGAAGCGCCCAGGAACGGCAGGGCGACGCTCTCCACGTCGCGGGCCAGGCGAAGGGCCACGTCGCGCGGAACCACTGTGGAGTGCTTCAGGGTGACCGCCAGCGCCTTGCGCACCAGCTCGACCGCATCCTCGGCCATGACGCGCAGGATTTCGTGGGCCTTTTCGCGATCCTCGTCCGAGAGCTTCGAGCGGTCGATGCGCTGGCAGACCTTGCGCGCGGCGGCGGCCCGCTCGTCCGGGGTCGCGCCCTTCAGCAGCGTGCGGATATCGTATTCGGTGAGCGCCGCCCGCGTCGTCGCCATCTTGCGCCTTCACACCCCCGGATTCGGGCCGGCAGGCCCTCAAGGTGAACATGCACGGTTAGGCTTAATGACCGGTTGCCGATGCGCCTGTGGATTAACGCTGCCTCGTAACCCCTCGCCAACCCTGACGGCCCTACTCTCGCGACTGTCAGTTGAAGGGCCTTTCATGCGGGTTGAGACGGAGTATCGCGCCGGCGAGGCGCCGCGCGGCGGGATGTCGACCGCCCAGCAGGCGCTGGAGGCCCAGACAGCCCTCCTGCCCTACGCCATCGCAGTCTTCGTGATCAGCCTGCCGGCCTATGTCTGGGCCGGATCCTTCGCGCCCAACGCGGTCTGGATGACCGCCTCCTTCGCCATCTTCGCCGGCGCCTGGGGGGTGTTCTATGCTGTCGTCAACTGGCTGAAGCGGCCGGAGGCGCGCGCCAACGTCGCCCTGCGTGGCAAGGTCCACATCTTCGCGGGCCTCTTGTGGTCCGGGGCGGTCGCGCAGATCGCCGCCTTCGCCGACGGCGCCGGGCCGGCGCGCGAGGCCCTGATGCTGACGGCGGTCGCCGCCGCGGTCGTGATCATCTTCTTCGCCTCGCCCTGGCTGCCGAGCCTGCTGATCGTCGGTTCCGCGGCCGCGGCCGGGCCGCTGTTCCTGCTCTTCGTCGATCCAGAGAGCCGCAACCTGTTCGACCCGGCCTGGGGGGCGGTGGCCCTGGCCATGGCGCTGTCGCTGATCCTCAACCGCGTGCTGCGCCGCCAGTTCGCCCTGGCCGCCGAGCGGGAGCAGCTCATCGCCGAGCGGGCCGGCAAGGTGGAGGAGGCCCGCCGCCTCGCCCAGTCGAAGTCCGACCTTGTCGCCACCCTGAGCCATGAGATCCGCAACGGCCTGACGGGCGTCGCTCACGTGCTGGCCGCCGCGGCCGGACGCAACGGGCGCTCGGCCCCCTCGCGGGAACAGCTCTCGGCCGCGCTCGACGCCGCCAACGACCTGATTTCGGTGCTGAACACCACCCTCGATTCCGAGACCGCCGAGGCCGGCCGCCTGGATGTGGAGACCCGCCCCTTCGACGCCGTGGCGCTGGCCCGCGACCTTGTGCTGCTGCACCGGCCAAACGCGGCGGCAAAGGGACTGGAGCTCACGTTGCACGTCGACGCCGACCTGGTCGGCCGAGCCGCCGGCGCGGCGATCGCCGACGCACACCGAGCCCGTCAGATCCTGGCCAACCTGCTCGGCAACGCCCTGAAGTTCACCGTGCGCGGGCGGATCGAGGTGCGGATCGAGCGCACGCCCGCCGGCGCCCTGGCGATCGAGATCGCCGACACCGGACCCGGCCTGGGGGCCGAGGAGCTGGCGCGCGCCTTCGAGCCCTTCGCCCGCATCGAGCGGACCAGCGCCGGAACCTCGGGCGCGGGCCTCGGCCTGTCGCTCTCCCGGCGGCTGGCGCGGCTGATGGGCGGAGAGCTCGCCGCCCACAGCGCCGTCGGCGTCGGCTCCTGCTTCCGCCTCGAACTGCCCTATGACGAGACCCTGTCGCCCGAGCGCGACGAGGAAGCCGACACGCCCGAGGCCGCCCCGGCCCTCGCCGGTCGCAAGGGCCTGCGGGTGCTGATCGCCGAGGACGACACCCTGAACGCCGCCATGTTGCGCGCCGTGGTCGAGCAGCTGGGGCACCTGGTGGTCCACGCCATCGACGGGCGCCGTGCGGTGGACCTGGCCAAGGTTTGCGAATTCGACCTCCTGATGATCGACGGCCGCATGCCCAACCTGGACGGCCCGGCCGCCATCGCCGCCGTGCGCGCCCTGGAGGGCCGCGCCGGCCGCACGCCCATCGTGGCGGTGATCGGCGGCGACGCCGAGGAAGCCGGCGAATGCCTGGACGCCGGCGCCGACGCGGTGCTGCGCAAGCCGGTCAGCGTGGCCGCCGTGGCCCGCGCCGTGGCCGACGCGGTGGCGATCGAGCGTCTGCAGACCACGGCCCGGGTGGCTTAAACGCCCGTTCGTCCTTGAGGCCGGCCGAGCGGCCCGCCAGTATGGCCCGGCAGATGTCTGGGAGGACGCCGTGCTGCTGAAGGGCCTGAAGGTCGTCGAGTTCGCCACCTATATCGCCGGGCCGGGCGCGGCCGGAATCCTCGCCGACTGGGGCGCCGAGGTCGTCAAGGTGGAGCGCCCCGAGGGCGATCCGATGCGCAACGTCTTCGGCGACGCCAAGAGCGCGCTGACCGGCAACCCCACCTTCGCCCTCGACAACCGCGGCAAGCGCAGCGTGGTGCTCGACATCTCCCGGCCCGAGGGGCGCGAGGCGCTGGCGCGGCTGGCGGCGGATGCGGACGTCTTCCTCACCAATGTGCGGCCGGCGGCCCTGAAGCGCGCGGGCCTGGACCACGAAACCCTGCGGGCCGCCAATCCACGGCTCGTCTACACCCTGATCACCGGCTACGGGTTGGACGGACCGGAAGCCCACAAGCCCGGCTTCGACGTCACCGCCTTCTGGTCGCGGGCGGGAGTGGCGCGGATGCACGCCCCCAAGGGCCAGGACCCATTCATCCTGCGCACCGGCGTCGGCGACCACGTGACTTCGCTGGCCACCGTCTCGGCGACCCTCGCGGCCCTCTACGAGCGGGAACGGACCGGCCAGGGCCGTTTCGTTCAGACCTCGCTGCTGGCGACCGGGACCTATGTGGTGGGCTCGGACCTGGCCGTGCAGCTGGCTTACGGCCGGCTCGTTTCCAACCGGCCGCGCAGCGATCCGTTCGACCCGCTGGCCAATTTCTACAAGAGCCGCGACGAGCGCTGGTTCGTGCTCAACCCCCGCGGCGGGGCCAGCGACTGGCCGACTCTGGCGGCCGCCTGCGGCCGGCCCGACCTGCCCCAGGACGAGCGGTTCGCCACCGGTCGCGCGCGCAAGGACAACAACAAGGCCCTGGTGGCCGAACTGGACGCGGCCTTCGCCGAGATGGACTTCGAAGAGATCGCCCGCCGGCTGGACGAGGCCGATCTCGTCTGGGCGCCGGTGCAGACCCCGGCCGAAGTCGCCGCCGACCCGCAGGCCGCCGCCGCCGGGGCCTGGGTCGAGGTGGAGGACGGCCAAGGTGGGGCCTATCGCTCGCCCGCCGCGCCCGCCCTGTTCCCCGGCGCGCTCAGCAGTTCGAGGCCGCCCTTCCCAGGGCTCGGGCAGCACACGGAAGAGGTGCTGGCGGAGCTGGGCTATTCCCGCGAGGAGATCGAGGCGATCTGCGGGGTCGCGGCCGCCTAACCGGCCTTGTCGCGCGCCTCGGCCAGAACGCGCAGCATTTCGCTGCTGAAGATGGAGCCGGTCGCGCGACCGGCGCCGGCGTCGTCGGTCGCCTGGCTGCCGCGGAGGATGAGCTCCACCAGGGCGGCTTGATCGCGCTGGAGCGACTGCTGGCGGGCCGAAGCGTACTGCACGAAGCCGCCCTCGAGCGCAGGGGTTTGGGCCGGCGACGGCGCGACAGGCCGCGAGGCGCCGCCGGTGCGGGTGAGGTTCGCATAGACCTCCGCCACCGTCGCCGGGCGGCCCTCGCGATAGAAGATCGAACGATTGGCCCGGGCCGCGTCCGGGAACAGCGAGGCGGCGCTGGCGGCCGGCCGCGTCTGCATGGCCTCAATCAGCTTGGCCGAGCCCTGCGGCCCGAGGAAATGGGCGGCGTAGAGCTCGCCGGCCGTCGGCGGACGCCCGACCCGACCCTGCAGGTAGGCCGCATGCCCCGCGGTCAGTTCGCCGGCCATCAGCGAGGCGGCGTGGGGATCGAAGCGCAGGTTCATCACCGTCTGGCGCGCCTCGTCGCCGCGCACGTAGTAGCGGCCGTCCGCGCCCTTGGCGATCAGGTCGGCATAGCGCGCATAGCCGTACTTGGCCCCGTGCTGCTTGAGGGTCGAGAGCCAGGTCTGCTCCACGAACTGGAAGAGGCCGGCCGCCGAGGAGGTCTGCGCCTTGGCCTTGGGATTGTAGCCGCTCTCCCGGTGCGCCGTCTTCATCAGGAAACCGAAGTCGACGCCCGTGGCGTTTGAAGCGCGCTGGATCGCGGCCTCGACGACTCCCCTGATTCCATTGACGGTCATGGCGCCAGAGTCCGGCGCGCATGGTTAACGGCGCGCTAACCATAAGCCGGCGCGGCGCGGCGCCGCAGGATCAGACCGCCCGAGCGATCGCCTGCGGTTGCGCTTCCGAAAGCGACCGCAGCGCCTCGATGAGGCGGGCGAGCTCCACGGGCTTGGGGATGCAGCCGTCCATGCCCGCGGCGGCGTAGCGCCCCTGCTCGCCCGGCAGCACGCTGGCGGTCAGGGCGATGATTGGGGTGCGCGCCCGGCCGGCGGCGCGCTCGCGGGCGCGGATCTCGGCGGCGGCGGCCACGCCGTCGCGGCCCGGCATGTGGATGTCCATCAGGATCAGGTCGTAGGGCGCAACCTCCCAGGCGGCTATCGCCGCGTCGCCATCCACCGCGCAGTCCACCGAAACCCCTACGCCTTCCAACAAGGTCCGGACGACGATCCGGTTGGTTTCGTTGTCGTCGGCCGCCAGCACCCGCAGCCGTGAGAGGTCCTCCATCGCCCCGCCGAGCTCACCGGACCGGTCGCCCCGAGCCCGCGGCAGCGGGACCTGGAACGTGAAGCAGGAGCCTTCACCCGCGGCGCTGGTGAAGTCGATGTCGCCGCCCATCAGGGCGACCAGCTCGCGGCTGATCGAAAGGCCGAGCCCGACGCCGCCGAACCGCCGCGTGGCGCCGCCGTCGGCCTGGACGAAGGCCTCGAAGAGGGTGGCGGCCTGATCCGCCCGGACGCCAACGCCGGTGTCGGCCACGCTGAAGCGCACGCGCTCGCCCTCGCAACGGACATAGACCGAAACAGCGCCTTCCTCGGTGAACTTGAGCGCGTTGGACAGGAGGTTGGACAGCACCTGGCGGAGCCGCACCTCGTCCCCGCTACGCCAGTCCCGGGCGGCGGGATCGACGAAGATGCGGAAATCGAGGTCCTTCTCGGCGGCGAGGGCTGCATAGAGCGAGCCCAGGTCGTCGACCAGGCGGCCGAGGTCGAAGTCCGCCGGCGCCAGGGCCAGCCGCCCGGTCTCGATATTGGCGATGTCGAGCACGTCGTTGATGGTCGCCAGGAGGGCCGAGCCCGACGCACGGATCACGTCCAGGCGCTCGCGCTGATGGTCGGGAAGATCGTCCAGCGCCATCACCTGGGCCATGCCCAGCACGCCGTTGAGCGGCGTGCGCAGCTCATGGGTGATGGTGGCCAGGAACTCGGTCTTGGTGCGGTTGGCCGCCCGCTCCCGCAACGCCAGTTCGTCGGCGGTCCGGCGGAGCGTCTCGTTGCGGTCGAGCTCGGCCTTGAGCTGGTCGTTCAAGGCTTCGGCGGCCAGCCGGGCGCGAAGCTCCCTCAGCAGCGCGCCGCGCATCAAATAGGATATCCCCAAGGCGACGAAGCCCGTCGCCAGCGCCAGGAACCCGGCGTTGTCGCGCAGCATCGGCGAGGCGGCGGGCGCCAGGGCCAGGAAGGCGCCCAGGGCGACGGCCACGCTGGGATAGGCTACGCGCCGCGTCGGCCCGCCCGTGGCGAAGCAGAGCGCCATCAGCAGTTGGTAGAGGAGTTGGTGCTCCTCGAAGCTCAAGGCCTGGTCGAGCAGCACATTGGAGAGGATGAACAGGTTCCCGGTCAGGATCGCCAGTTCCAGGAGGCCGAGATTCGCCGGCCGTCGCAGGCGCCAGGCGAGCCCCAGGCAGACGACGGCGGCGATGCCCGCGGTCGCTGTCAGGCTCCAGATTTCCGGGCCCGTGCGATAGGCCGGGTGCAGGACGGCGACGATGGCGTAGTAGGTGCCGACGATCGCCAGATAAGCGCGCGCCAGCGGCGTATAGACCGCCGCCACCTCGGCCGGCGGCGTCGCAGGCGGCCTCTTTCCCGGCCCCGACATGGCGCCTCCCCCCTCCGTTCGAAGGTGGAGCATGGCCCGGGCAGGGTTGCATTCCGGCTAACGCCCTCAAATGCGTCAATATGACTTCGGCAGGCCCAGCACCCGTTCGGCGATGTAGTTCAGGACCATCTCGCGGCTGATCGGGGCGATACGCGCGATCATCGCCTCGCGGAAGTAGCGCTCCACGTCGTATTCCTTGGCGTAGCCCATGCCCCCGTGGGCGAGGACCGCCGCCTCGCAGGCGTGAAACCCGGCCTCGCCCCCAAGATACTTGGCGGCGTTGGCCTCCGCGCCGCATTCCCGGCCGGCGTCGAACAGGGCCGCGGCCTTGAAGGCCATCAGGTTGGCCGCTTCCAGCTCCACCCAGGCCTTGGCGAGGGGATGGGCCACCCCCTGGTTCTGGCCGATGGGACGGCCGAAGACCACCCGCTCCCTGGCGTAGGCGCTGGCCCGCGCCAGGGCCGCCCGCCCCAGGCCGACGGCCTCGGCGGCGAACAGCACCCGCTCAGGGTTCAGGCCCTCCAGCAGATAGTAGAAGCCCCGCCCTTCCTCGCCGATCAGGGCGTCGGCCGGGATCTCCAGGTTGTCGATGAACACCTGGTTCGACTCCACCGCCTTGCGGCCCATCTTCGGGATCGGCTTGGCCTCGATCTTCGTGCGGTCGAAGTCGATGTAGAACAGCGACAGCCCTTGGGTGGACTTCTGGACCTCTTCCCGCGGGGTGGTGCGGGCGATGATCAGCATCTTGTTGGCGCGCTGGGCCGAGGTCGTCCACGTCTTGCGGCCGTTCAGCACATAGCCGTCGTTGGTCCGGGTGGCGCGCGTGGTCAGGCTGGTGGTGTCGAGGCCGGCGTCCGGCTCGGTGATGCCGATGCACATCTTGTCCTGGCCGGAGATGATGCGGGGGATGTGCCGCCGCCGCTGCTCCTCCGAGCCGAACTTCGCGATGGGCATGGGCCCGAAGATGTTCAGGTGGATCGCGCTGCCGCCCGAGAAGCCTGCGCCGGACTGGGCCACCGCCTGCATCATCAGCGCCGCCTCGGTGAGGCCGAGGCCCGCCCCGCCGAGTTCGACCGGCATGGCGGTGCCCAGCCAGCCGCCCTCGGCCATGGCCGCGACGAAGGCTTCCGGGAATTCGCCCGTCTCGTCGGTGCGGCGCCAGTAATCGGCGTCGAACCGGGCGCAGAGCCGGCTGACGCCGTCGAAGATCTCCTGCTGGTCCTCGGTGAACCCGAACGGGATCAAGCCGCCCTCCCTCGATGGTCAGCCGAACCGCGCCGGATCCAGCCTTTGGGCGAAAGGACCAGCTTCCCCCTCCGTCACGCAAGCGGCGATCACCCGCGCGACGAGGGGCGCCAGCAGCCAGCCGTTGCGCCGCGCGCCCACCGCCAGCAGCACGCCGGGATGGCGACCGCGCCCGACCATCGGCAGGCCGTCGGGCGTGGCCGCCCGCACGCCTGCGAAGGCTTGGTGCGGCGCCTTCGCCAAGGCTGGAAAGAGCTTGGCGCCGGCGGCTTTGAGGGGCGCCGCCTCGGCCTCCACCACCTGCGGATCGGCGACGCCCGGCTGCATGGTCGCGCCGACCGTGAAGCCGCCCGTCGAAGGCGTGACATAGGCGCCCTCGCCGCGCACCACGACGCCTTCGTAGGGCGCCTGGCTCTCGATGCGCAGGATGTGGCCCTTGATGGGCGCCAGGTGGGCCAGTTCCGGCGCCACTACCGCCAGGCCGTGCGCGGCTCCGGTGGCGATCACCAGGCGGTCGGCGCCTTCGAAGCCGGCTGCGGGGACGTCTCGGAACTCCACCCCCGCCGCCGAGGCCGCACGGCGCAGGGCCGCAAGGGCCTCGGCCGCCTCCAGCCGCCAGTCTTCCCGCGTCAGCAGGCCCGCGGCCCATGATGTGTCGAGGCCAGGCGCGAGGCTTTCCAGGGTGCCGCGGGAAAGTTCGGCCGGGTGCAGTCCCGCCTTGCGCAGGCCCGCGTGGGCGCGGGCCAGGAAGGCGGTCTCACCGACCGCCACGGCCCCGGACCGGTCCAGCACGATCCCAAGCTGCGCCTCCAGGGCCGGCCAGAGGTCCCTCGCGGCGAGCAGCAGGTCGAAATGGGGCGCGGCGGCAGGGTCGAGCGCCGCCTCGAAGGCCGGCGCCAGCATGCCGGCGGCGACGCCGGAGGCGTTCTGCGCCTCGCCGGCCGGATCGAAGACCGTCACCCGCGCACCCGTATCGGCCAGGGCCAGGGCGGTGGCGAGGCCCAGCGCGCCTGCGCCGGCGACCGTAATGGTGAGGGGCTTGGCCATGGCCCTAAGCAACGGGCTTCGCGGCGAAAATCAAGCGAGGAACCGCGCAGCCGGCGGCGTGTTCTGCTGGAAGACGGGTGGGGACCTCACCGCATCCAGGAGTTCGCCATGGCCACGGCCACGCATCCGACGACCAAGAAATCGAGCTCGAAGAAGACCTCGACCAAGACCGCCGCCTCGAAGTCGAGCGCAAAGACCCCTTCGGCGATCAAGCTCCTGAAGGACGACCACCGCGAGGTGGAAGACCTGTTCTCGCAGTACCAGAAGGCCCGCAGCGACGCGCGAAAGACGGAGCTGGTGCGGAAGATCTGCCTGGCTCTGAAGGTCCACACCCAGATCGAGGAGGAATATTTCTATCCGGCCTCGCGGGAGTTCGTGAAGAGCGAGGACATCGTCGACGAGGCGATCGTCGAACACGCCTCGGCCAAGGAACTGATCGCCCAACTGGAGGCCGGCGAGGTCGGCGATGAACTCTACGACGCCAAGGTTACGGTGCTGTGCGAAATGATCGAGCACCACGTGGAGGAGGAAGAGAAGGAGTACTTCCCGCAGGTGCAGAAGTCCGACATGGACCTCGAGGCGATCGGCACGCGGATGGCCGAGCGCAAGAAGGAGCTGATGGCCCAGCTCGGCGGCGAAGCGAAGCACTAGGCGATCCCCGATGGCCGAAGCCCTCGACGGCGCCTTGCCCGACGATATCGACGACCTGGCGCTGAAGGTGCTGCAGGAGGCCTGTGATCGCGGGCTGAAGCTGGTGACGGCGGAGAGCTGCACCGGCGGGCTGTTGGCCTCCCTGCTGACCGACATCCCCGGCTGTTCCCACGCCTTCGAGCGGGGCTTCGTCACCTATACCGACGCGGCCAAGCACGAACTTCTGGGAGTCGATCGGGAGATCCTGGAACGCGACGGGGCGGTCTCCGAACGCTGCGCGCGCGCCATGGCGGCAGGGGCGCTGGCGCGTTCCGAGGGCGACGTGGCGCTTTCGATCACAGGCTATGCGGAAGCGAGCCCCGACGGCGGCCCGGCCGGCCTGGTCCACTTCGCCAGCGCCCGGCAGGGGGAGCCGACGCTCCATCAGGTCCGGCGGTTCGGCGAGATCGGGCGCGCCGAGGTGCGGCTGGCCTGCCTGCGCGTCGCGCTCGGCATGATCCGCGAGCGCCTGATCCACCGCCCGGCCACGGCGGCCTGAGCTCAGGGCGAGGGCTTGCGTTCCGGTCGCCGTTCGGCCCGGGGCCGCGCCAGCAGCGAGGAGAGGAAGGCGGCGCTGGCGACGAAGCAGAACAGCGCCGCCGCCGTCCAGGCCCCCGCCGCGAGCGCAAAGCCGAGGGGATCGTCCTCCAGGTCGTAGTCGTGAAGCGCCAGCCCCGGCATTGTGCCCGCCGCCACCCCGACGACCAGCCGCCATGCCGTCAGGCCGAGGCCGCCGGCGAAGGCGGCCAGGCAGAACAGGCGGGCGAGGATGGCCTGGGCGCGCGGGCTCACGGGGCGCGACCCTAGGCGCCCCGTGGCTACCGGCTCGCTAAAGGATAGGGTTAGCCGAGGGACAATCGCCCTTCGCCGTCACCGGCGGCGGAACAGGACCTCCAGCCCCTGGATCACGTCCTCCATGAGAGGCTGCTCCCCCTCCCCGCCAGCCGCCAGCGTCATGGACGCCGCCCCGTGTCCACACGCCCAGACGGCCAGCGCCACCTGGTGGATCTGGTCGGGGGTGCGGTCCTGCTGGCTGGCCGAGGCGCCGATGACCTGCTCCAGCACGGAGAAGGCGCTGTCGCGGGCGGCGGTCACCTCCGGCGCGCGCAGGATCGGCGGGTCGAACATCAGGGCGTAGATGCCGGGCTGCCGATGAGCGAAGGCGAAATAGGCCAGGGCGGAGTCCCGGATCGGGGTCTCCGAGCCGGCGGCCAGGCGCAGGGCCTCCTCCAGCTCGCGAAAACCCTCGGCGGCGAGCCCGGCCAGAAGCGCGTTCTTGCTGGCGTAGTGGTGATAGACCGAACCGGCCGCGATGCCGGCCCGCGCGGCGAGATTGCGCAGGTTCAGGCTCGCCGGCCCGCCGTCGGCGAGTATGGCGCGGGCCTCGGCGAGAAGCAGGGCGCGCAGGTTGCCTACGTGGTAGCTGCGCCGCCGCGTCGGGTCCGCATCCGCCCAGGGCATTCGGCTATCGTCCCGGTTCTGGCCAAGCTGATCAGCGTTCATTGATCCGCACATCGGCGGCGGTGTCCAGCCCGGCGCCGTCGATGGCCTGCATCAGGGCTTCGTAGAGCCGCCCCACCTCGATCGGCTTGGCGACGAAGCCGTCCATACCTGCGGCCATGTATTCGGCCACCTGGTGCGACATGGCGTTGGCGGTGAGCGCGATGATCGGCGTGCGGGGGCGGCCCTCGGCGGCTTCGCGGGCGCGGATCGCCGCCGTGGCGGCGGGGCCGTCCATCTCGGGCATCTGCACGTCCATGAGGACCACGTCCCACGGCTCGCGCGACCAGGCCTCCACGGCGGCAGCGCCATTGCCGACAATGACGGGATCGATGCCGATCTGGGTGAGCAGGGTCTTGAGGACCAGCTGGTTCACCGTGTTGTCCTCGACGGCGAGGACGCGCAGGCCCAGCCGCTGCACCGCTTCCGAATCCTCCGCCGGCGAAGGCGGAGGCGCCGGCAGCGGCGCACTGGCGCCCAGCCGCCTCAGCGGCAAGGTGACGACGAAGGTGGTTCCCCGCCCAACCGAGCTCTGCGCCTCGATGGCGCCGCCCATCAGGCCCGCCAGTTCCCGGCAGATGGCCAGGCCCAGGCCCGTGCCGCCGTACCGGCGGGTGGTGGAGGCGTCGGCCTGTTCGAACTTCTGGAAGAGGCCGGCCAGGCGATCGGGCGGAATGCCGATGCCGGTGTCCGACACGGTCAGCCGCAGGGCCTCGCCGGCGCGGCCGACCACCACCCGGACTTCGCCCAACTCGGTGAACTTCAGGGCGTTGGAGACCAGGTTGTAGAGGATCTGCCGCACCCGTGTGGAATCCCCCAGATAGACGCCCTGCGCCAGCGGTTCGACCGAGAGATCGAAGGACAGTCCCTTCTTGTTGGCGATCGCGGTGAAGGCCGCGTGCGCGCCGCGAGCCAGATCGACGACGTCGAAGGGCCGCTCCTCCAGCTCCAGCTTGCCGGCCTCGATCTTGGAGAGGTCGAGCACGTCGTTGAGGATGGCGAGCAGGGTCTCGCCCGACTGGCGGATCACCTCCAGGCGGTCGTGCTGCACCTGGGTCAGGTCGTTGTCGGCGGCCATGGCCTGAGCCATGCCGAGCACGCCGTTCAGGGGGGTGCGGATCTCGTGGCTCATGGTCGCCAGGAAGGTGGACTTGGCGCGGTTGGCCGCCTCGGCGTCCTCCTTGGCCTGCAGTAGGGCCCGCTCGGTCGCCTTGCGCGCGGTGACGTTCTGCAAGGCGCCGATCAGGCGGAGCGGGCGCCCCTCCGCGTCCTCGACCAGTCGGCAGGACCCCGCCGCCCACACCTCCCGACCGTCCCGCCGCACGACGCGGTATTCGGGGCGATAGGGCGCTCCCTCCTTCAGATGACGTTCCCACGCCGCCTGCACCTCAGGGAGATCGCGGGGGTCTATCGTGGCCCAGATGTCGCGGAACAACTCCTCATAGGTCTTGGGCTCGCTGAAGAACGTATCCTCCGCGCCCGCTTTGATGAGCTCGTGCCGCACATAGTCGATCTCGTAGACGTGGAGGTCAGCCGCCTCCATGGCCATGGTCAGCCGCTCCTCCGAACGGGTGGCCGCCTCCAGGGCCTCGACCATGTCGGTGATCTCATGGCTGCCGATGATCAGGCCGGCCACCTCGCCGTCCACGCCGCGCCAGGGGGCGACTTCGGCCTTGAACCAACGCAGGCGGCCGTCCGCGCCTTCGGCTGGAACCCGGTCCGCCCGCACGGTCTCACCGGCCAGGCAGCGGGCGTAGGTGGCGCTCCATCGGCTGTAGAGATGCGGGGCCAATTCATCGAGGGTCTTGCCGATTACCGCCTCGCCGCCGGCTTCGACCATCTCCAACCAGCGGGCGCTGCAGGCGATCACCCGCAGCTCCCGATCCGTCAGGACCAGGGCGACGGGCAAGGCGCCGACGATGGCGCCGAGCGTGTCGCGCATGGCGTCCCGCTCGCGCCGGCTTTCCTCGCGGGCCTTCCGGGCCTGAGCCCGCTCCCACTCGTCGGCGACGAAGTCGGCCAGGTCCTGCAGGCGCCGCACCATGCGCTCGTCCCGGGGGCGCGGAGCCGGGCCGCCCACCGCCAGGACGCCGGGCACCGACCCGTCGCTCAGCCGCACCGGCGCGGCGGCGTAGAAGCGGATATGCGGCGGGCCGGCGACCGATCGCAGATCGCAGAAGCGCGGATCGGCCGAGGCGTCCTCCACCCAGAGGGGCTCGCCGCTCTCCATCACCATTCGGGCGGCCGGATCTTCCCGCGGGCCGAAGTGATCGGCCGGGTCGCGGCTGCGCCAGACCGCCCCGCCGCCCATCAGGACGATCTGGGAATCCACGGCGTCGAACATACTGCGCGCCAGACGCGTGGTCCGGTCGCAGACGTCGCGGGAAAGATCCAGCCCAAGCCGGCGCGCGTCCGGCCACGACCGGCCCGGTGCGTGGTCCATACGGCCCTCCCCCATGAAAACCGCAGTCTTTCAGGAAGATGAGCCTCCGCCATCAAGGTTAAGCGGCTCTTAGCCGCAGGCAGACCTGGTCAAGTTCGCGCTTGAGGCGAACCGCCGCGCCTGGGCACACCGTGAAAGCGAAAAATCAACCCTCTGCTGCGACCGGTTGTCCCGCCTGCGACAAAGCTGTGGCGGGCGAGCTTGAGCATATGCGACAACTCGATATCGCGGATCTGCCGCGTGTTGAGGATCTGTATCAGGTGACCGAGAGACCGGAAGACCAAGGCCCCGACCCCATCGACATCGCGGTGGGTCATCGCATTCGCGTTCGGCGCAAGTGGCTGGGCATCTCCCAGTCGGCGCTGGCCGATCACCTGGGCGTCAGCTTCCAGCAGGTTCAGAAATACGAGCGCGGCGCCAACCGCGTGTCCGCCTCAATGCTGGTGAAGATCGCCCAGAAGCTGGACACCACGGTCGCAGAACTGGTGGGCGAGACCGCCGGCCCCGAAGGGGACGAGAGCCTGTTCGAGAAGCTGGCCGTTCCTGGCGCCGTACAGCTGCTCGACGCGTTCGCGAGCGTGCAGCAGCCCTCGCTCCGGACCGCGATCCTGAACCTGACGCGCTCGCTCATCGAGGAGTCGGACGTCGCGCCGGCGGCAAAGCGGGCCCGCTAACCCCTCTCCCCCTGGGGATCGTCGGGCCGCAGGTGGTGCAGGACGATCCCGGCGCTGACCGAGACGTTCAGCGAATCGAACCCTTTCGCCATGGGGATGCGCACCGTTCGGGCGCGCGCCAGAAACTCGTCCGAAAGGCCCGGTCCTTCCGCCCCGACTAGGACGGCGGTGCGCGGCGCGGGCGAGAGTTCGGCCAGCCGCATCTCGCCGCGGGGGCTGAGCGCAAGCGCCTCGAAACCGTGCGCGGCGAGCAGGCCTAAAGGATCGGCCCCGTCAGCCAGTCGGGCGAAGGGCACGTTGAGCGCCGCGCCCACTGAAACCCGGATTGCCTTGCGATAGAGCGGGTCGGAACATCGGGCGTCGAGCAGCACCGCATCGGCGCCGAAGGCCGCGGCGTTGCGAAACAGGCCGCCCACATTGTCGTGGTTTGAAATGCCGCACAGGACCAGGACCAGCGCCCGGGACGGCAGGCCGGCCAACAAGCCCCCCGGGTCCACCGGCGCGCCGCGACGCCCCGCCGCCAGGATCCCGCGGTGGATCGGAAACCCGACCACGGCGTCCATCACCGCCTGGGATGCGGCGTAGACCGGCGTTTCCGTCGGCAGGCGCTCGATCACGTCGGCGAGGGCGTCCACACGCTTTTCCGCTAGGAGCAGCGAATCCGGCCGGTGCAGGCGCGACCGGGCCAGGGCGCGCACCACCACCTCGCCCTCGGCGATGAAACCGCCCAGCCGGCCCACCAGGTCGCGCTCGCGCACGTCGCGATAGGGCGCTAGGCGCGGGTCTTCGGGATCGTCGATGCGGATCGGGGCGGCCATGCGCCACCCCTAGAACAGGGTGCGGCCGGTTTGAACCTGTCCCCCGCTCACCCCGACGAAAGTCGGGGTCCAGATGGAAAAGCTCAGAAGCGGGTTCGACGGCCGGCGAGCCTCTCCAGCCCACTTCGATGCTCCGCGAACTGGCCCGGCCTTCGCCGGGGCGAGCGGCTAAGGGAAGATGCTCACCGGACAATGCTAGCGCGGCGGCGCAGGCTCCGACTGCACCGGCGGCGGCGAGCCGTCGGCCGGGACCACGCCTGTGGCGCCGGCGTCGGGCGCGGCGACGCCGCCCGGGGCGTTCGGCGTCGCGGTGGGCTGGCTGGTGTCGGGCATGGCCGCGCCGACGCTTTCGCCCTGGGGCTCCGGCGCCGTGGTGTCGCGCGGACTGCAGGCGATGGCGGCAAGCGCAAGCGCCGCAACGCCGAGGGCGGGAACGAAGGATTTCATCGGCGGCTCCGTGACTGCTGCGCCGAGGGGAACGGCGCAGGGGCTCAGCCGTTCCGCGGCCCCGCAAGCCGCTCGCCGGCTTCGCGACCGGCCTTGCGCGCCGCCCGGGCCGGCGAGGCCTCGATGCCGGCGCAGGCCACGCCCAACCCCTCGATCAGGGCGACAAGCCGCTCGTCGCGGGACAGCGGCGAGGCCAGCGCGACGCCAGCCAGATGCTGGCCTTCCACGAAGCCGCGCACCTCTTCCAGCAGCCAGGGGCTCTCGGCGTCGACCCGACGGATGACCACGGACTGGCCGGAGGCGGCCAGGGCCTCCATCAGGCCGTCCTGCCAGCCGACGATGCGTTCGGCGTTGTGGGCGTCGTAGATCAGGCCGACCAGGCCCTCGGCCCGCGATGGGCGCGAGAACCGCCGGGGTGCGGCCGCGCCCTGCTTCAGGAAGGCCAGGATGGCGCGCCGGGCCTCGGCGCGCGCCAGCGGCGTCCCGTCGATGGCCCGGGAGATGGTCTTGCGCGGAACGCCGGCAAGCCAGGCGATGTCGCTGATGGTCGGCTGCCCGGGCGCAGCCCCTTGCGCGCCGTCGGCCGGTTTGGTCGCAACGCCGTTCGACACTCGATTCCCCACCTTAAGGTTCCATTCAACATAACGCGGCTTGCGGAACTGGCTAGCGGTCCTTGCAGCCTCCACGCGCAGTTGATCGAACGCTCCCCTGAGCCTTGATTTCGCGCAGTCGTGACCTTGATAAACTTGACGCCCGCGTCATTTTCGGGTGGAAACGTACCAAGCCGCAGAACCATCGGGAGGACCGGGACATGAGCGACGGCAATATCGATCTCGCCAAGGACGCCCGGGCCCGGGCCTACGCCACTCCGCTGGACCAGCTCAACCCGGCCCAGCCCGCGCTCTTCCAGGCCGACCAGATGTGGTGGAACTTCGAGCGGCTGCGCAAGGAGGACCCGGTCCACTTCACCGCCGAGAGCGAGTACGGGCCCTATTGGTCGATCACCAAGTACAACGACATCATGGCGGTGGATACGAACCACCAGGTGTTCTCGTCCGAGCCCGGCATCACCATCGCCGAACAGCAGGGCGACCAGGGGCCCCTGCCCATGTTCATCGCCATGGACCCGCCCAAGCACGACGTGCAGCGCAAGACGGTCAGCCCCGCCGTCTCGCCGGTGAACCTCGCCAAGCTCGAGCCGCTGATCCGCGAACGGGCCGCCAGGATCCTCGACGAGCTGCCGATCGGCGAGGAGTTCGACTGGGTCGACAAGGTGTCGATGGAGCTGACGGCGATGACCCTCGCCACCCTGTTCGACATCCCGCAGGAGGACCGCCGTCGGCTGACCTACTGGTCCGACGTGGTGACCGCGGTTCCCGGCCAGGGCCTGATCGACACCCTCGAACAGAAGATGCAGATCTTCGTCGAGTACCACGCCTACTTCACGAACATCTGGAACCAGCGGGTCAACGCCGAACCGAAGGACGACCTGATCTCCATGCTGGCCCATGGCGAGGCCACCCGGAACATGGAGCCGCGCGAGTATTTCGGGAACGTCGTGCTCCTCACCGTCGGCGGCAACGACACCACCCGCAACACTATCTCCGGTTCGGTCTATGCGCTGAACAAGAACCCCGACCAGTACAAGAAGCTGCGCGAGAACCCGGGCCTGATCCCGTCCATGGTCTCCGAGACGATCCGCTGGCAGACCCCGCTCGCCCACATGCGCCGGCGCGCCACCCAGGACATCGAGTTTGGGGGCAAGCTGATCCGCAAGAACGACAAGGTCGTCATGTGGTACGTCTCCGGCAATCGCGACGACGAGGTCATTGAGCGGCCGAACGACTACATCATCGACCGCGAGCGGCCGCGGAACCACCTGTCGTTCGGCTTCGGCATCCACCGCTGCGTGGGCAACCGCCTGGCCGAGCTGCAGCTCAAGATCGTCTGGGAAGAGATCATGAAGCGCTTCCCCGAGATCGTCCTGATCGAGGAGCCCAAGCGCGTCTACTCCACCTTCGTGAAGGGCTATGAGTCCATGAAGGTGGTGATCCCGAAGCGGGCCTGACGCCCTGGACTTTCCGCAAGGTCGGCCTGCTAAGGTCCTCCCAAAGGCAAGGGAGGACCGCATGGACAGGCTTTCCGGCGGCTTCGACCTCGATGCGCATGCCGAGCGGCTGCGCGTCGAGGGCTTCACGGTCATCGAGGACTTCGCCACGCCGGAAGACCTGGCCGAGGCGCGCGAGGCCCTGCGCCCTCACCTCGGCTCGCATCGCGGGCGCAACGCCTTCGAGGGCTTCACCACCGAACGGGTCTATACGCTGGTCGCCCGCGGGGCGGTTTTCGAACGCCTGACCGCCGAGCCGCGGCTGATGGCCCTGCTCGAACGTTTCCTCCAGCCGGGCTTCCTGCTGACCGCCAGCCAGGCGATCTGCATCCATCCGGGCGAGGCCGCCCAGGCCCTGCATACCGACGACGGCTTCTATCGCCAGCCGCGGCCGAGGCCGGCCATCAGCTATTCGGTGATCGTGGCGGTCGACGAATTCACCGAGACCAACGGGGCCACAGACATCATACCAGGCAGCCATGCCTGGAGCGATGCGGAGATCGCAGCCCTCGACCCGGCGGAGGCCTTGAAGCTCGCGCGGCCGATGGTCATGCCGGCCGGCGCGGCCGTAGTGTTCGCCGGGACGCTGGTCCACCGCGGCGGGGCCAACCGCAGCGATGCGCCGCGCCTGGCCTTCACCAACCAGTATTGCGAGCCCTGGGCGCGCACCCAGGAGAACTTCTATCTCGGCGTCCCGCGCGAACAGGTGAAGGCGATGAGCCCGCGCTTGCAGGACCTCCTCGGCTACAACATCTGGCCGCCCTTCATGGGCCAGGTAACCGGCTCCCACCCGCTGAAGAGCCTGGAGGACGGCTGGACCACGCCCGTGACGCGGCAGGCTGGAAGCTCCTAGATCCACCGCCTCAATTCTCCTCTCCCGCTTGCGGGAGAGGACAGGCCGCCAGGCCAGGTGAGGGCGAGCGGGCGAAGCCTGCGAGGGCGGCGGAGCCGCTGGCGCCGACAGGCGCCAATCTTCAGACGCGGTAATTTGGCGCCGCTTCGCGACGCCCGCCTTACGGCGGCCTCGGCTGCGCCTCGCCCTCACCTGCCCTTCGGGCATCCTCTCCCGCCAAGCGGGAGAGGAAAGAATGGGCGGCCTGGCCTCCGAGCTAACCCAGGTTCCGCCGATAGAGCGCGATCAGGCGTTCCCAATGCCGTTCGGCGGCCGCCTTGTCGTAGACCGCCCGCTGCGGGAAGGCGAAGCCGTGTTGCGTGCCGGGATAGAGCTCCACCTCGGCGTTCACCTCGCCCGTCTTCAGGGCGGCGTCCAGGGCCTCCACCGTCTCCGGCGGCGCCCACCGATCGGTCTCGGCGCAGGCGAAATAGAGCTCTGCGCTCGCCTTGGAGGCCACGATGTGCGGGCTGTCGGCCTTGTCGGTGACGAGCTGGGTTCCGTAGATCGAAGCGGCCGCGCCGATCCGCGCCGGATAGCGGGCCGCGGCGTTGATCGCGTACTGGCCGCTCATGCAGTAGCCGAGGCAGCCGGCCTGGCCGTCCGAGGCCGCCGGATCGGCGTCGGCGTAGTCGAACAGGGCGTCGGCGTCGGACATCACCTTGGGGATGTCGATGGAATTCATCAGGGCGAACATCCGCTTGCGCTCGGGATCGGCGAGGTCTTCGGCCCCAAGCTCCAGTACGCCGGAGCGGTAGTAGAGGTTCGGCAGCATCACATAGTAGCCGCAGGTCGCCAGACGGCGCGCCATGTCGCGCAGCTCCTCGCGGATCGCCGGCGCGTCCATGAAGAACAGGACCACCGGATGCGGCCCGCCCCGCTCCGGGTGCACGACGAAGGTGGTGGTGGTTCCGTCGCGGGTGGGGATTTCCACGGTGCGCTCGATCATCTACAGGTCCTCAAGATTCCCATTGACTCCCAATTTTCGCCGTGAAATGGAATTTTACGGATCAATTGGGAATCTCTGCTATGTCCGAAGAATTCTACACGGTCGAACATGCCGCGGAGCGCCTGAAACTGCATCCCAAGACGGTGCTGCGGCTGATCCGCGAAAGCCGGTTGCGGGCGACGAAGGTCGGGAAATCCTATCGCATCCTGCGCTCCGACCTCGACGGCTTCGCCGGCGTTCCGCCGCGGCCTGCGGCTCCCGCCGCGCGCGTCACGGCCATCGTGGACGTGCCCGAGGTGGACGCTGAGGCAGCAGGTCGCCTGGCCGCGCTCTTGGGCGGCGCGCGGATGGGCGCCGAAGCGCACCCCGAACCCATGAGCGTCGACATCGCTCACGATCCTGCCCGGCGCGCCGCCAAGGTGGTGATGGTCGGAGCGCCCGGCGACGTGGCCGCCATGCTGCGCATGACCGAGGCCTGGCTGGCGGGGCGGCCGTGACATCGATCTATCGCTCGCCGGAAGGCGAACGCCTGCTGAAGGACGCCTATGGCCGGATGCTGAGCCTCTGGCCGGTCCCCCACGAGACTCTGCGCGTCCCGACCCGGCAGGGGGAGACCTTCGTCGTCGCCTGCGGCGAGGCCGGGAGGCCCGCTCTCATCCTCCTGCATGGCGCGGCTTCCAACGCCGCCGCCTGGTTGGGCGACGTGGCCGTATGGGCGGCGACTCATCGGGTCTTCGCCGTCGACATCGTGGGCGAGCCGGGATTCAGCGCCGCCTCGCGTCCGGATACGACCGGCCCGGCCTATGCCGAGTGGCTGGACGAGGTGCAGGACGGCCTCGGCGTCGGGCGCGCCGCCTTCGGCGGCATGTCGATGGGCGGCTGGATCGCGCTGGACTACGCTATTCGCCGGCCGCGGAGGGTGGAGAAGCTGGTCTTGATCGCGCCCGGCGGCCTGGGGCGCACAAGGCTGGGCTTCCGGCTGCGGGGGCTGGTGCTGAGGATCGGGGGCTCGTGGGGGCGCGAGCGGCTGCTCGCCGCCATCGGGCGCACCGGCATGCCGGCTCAGGTGGTCGACTATCTGCGCCTGATCTTCACCCATTTCCGGCCCCGCGCGGGCGGGTTCCGGCCGTTTCCCGACGCCGCGCTGCGCCAGCTTGCCATGCCGATCCTGCTTATCGTGGGCGCCAGGGACGAAGCCATCGATTCCGCCGACAGCCGGCGACGGCTGTCCCGCGCCGTCCCGCAGGCCGAGATCGTCGAGCTTCCGGAGGCCGGGCATGTCGTCACCGGCCAGGCCGAGCGGATCGCCGCGTTCCTCATCGAGGGCGCGACGACATGACCTGGACCCTCGCCGAGTTGGGCGGCCAGCGAGCCCTCCTCTGCCACCCGGAAGCCCCGGTCATCGCCACCCGGCGCGAGGCGGGCGATCTGATCGGCGAGGCGCTGGGCGCCGGCGCCTCGCTGGTGGTCGTTCCGAAAACACGCCTGCCCGCAGAGTTCTTCCGCCTGGCTTCGGGCCTGGCGGGGGAGGTGCTGCAGGCCTTCGTGAACTACCGCATCGGCGTGGCGATCATAGGCGACCTCGGCGAGGAACTCGCCGGCAGCGCGCCCTTACGCGACTTCGTCCGCGAGGCGAACCGCGGCCGGGAGGTCAGGTTCGCCGCCGACCTTGAGGCGCTTCGGTCGGCGTTCGGCGCGGATTAGGCGGCCCTGGCCGCCTCCGAGCCGGCGTCCAGCGCGTCCATCAGCGGCGCGGAGACGTCCGGGTCCATCTTGCGGGCGAAGAGCGCGCCGCTGGCGCGGATGTCGGGGAGATCGGCCAATGTCAGTATGCGCGGTTCGTCGGCGTCCAGGGCGTCGAAGGCGACATAGGTGACCCCGGCCAAGGCAGGATGCCAAGCCTCCGGGCCGGTGGTCGCGTCCTGCACGATCCGTTCGGCGTGCGAAGAGGCCTTAAGGAGCGTCTGGAAGACCATCTCATCGGGGGTGCGCGCGAAGCGGAACGACGCCAGGCGACGGGGCTGCGCCTCGACGGCCGCAAGCGCTTCCTCCAGGGTCGGCCGGGTCAGCGCCCACCATTGCGGGCCATAATGGACCGCCAGGCCGTGGCGGCGGCGCGGCGCCAGGGCTTCGAGCCGGCGTGCGAGCTGCGAGGGGCGATAGCGCCCTGTCCTGGGATTTAGCAGAGCGTTGTCGCCAAGATAGAGGCGATTGGCGCAGCGATCGAACCATCCCTCGCCCTCCGGATCCAGGACGCGATCGATGCGAATGTGCTCGGCGTCGCCCGCTAAGGCCGCAAGGATCTCGCGAACCGGACGTGTGGGGTAGTGAGCGCCGGACAGGAGAACGAACCGCTCGGCCTCAGGCGCCTCCGCCAGGGCGAAGCGGATGAGTTCGAATGTCGCCCGCACCATGCTGAACCCGCCCCAGTGGACGGCCACGCGACGGGCGTCGGGCAAGAACCGCGCGCCGTCCACCACGGCGTGGAACGGCGGCGCGGCCGCCTTGCGATCCACATGGATGAAGATGTCGGACATCGGCGACCGCAGCCGGTCGACCAGCCGCGCCAACTGCTCCGGCCGATGATGCGCCAGGATGAGAAACGCCGTTCGGCCCATGACCGCCCCCAAGCTGCACAACGAGGTGCCTGGAGGCGGCCGGCTGCAATCCTAAGGCCACGCTTGGGCGGTCAGAAGTTGACGCGGCTGGAGATCGCCCCGTCCACCAGCAGATTGACGCCGGTGGTGAAGGCCGACCGGGGGCTGGCGAGAAAGACGGTCGCCGCAGCGATCTCCTCCGGCGTCGCCATCCGGCCGGTGGGATTGCGCTTGATCATCTGGGCGAAGAAGTCGGGCATGTGGTCGCGCACATTGCCCCACACCCCGCCGTCGAACAGCACCGTTCCGGGCGAAATCACGTTGCAGCGCAGATGCTTGGCGGCGTTTTCTCGCGCGACGCCCTTGGCGTAGTGGATGAGGGCCGCCTTCATCGCCCCATAGGCCGAGGCGCCGGTGGCCTCCGCGGCCGAAACCGAGGAGGTGATCAGGAAGGCCGCGTCGCCGCGTTCGGCGGCGGCGGATTCCAGGAATGGCCTGGCCGCTTCGAAGGTGCGCACCGCGCCCAGCATGTCGATCTCGAACATCGCCTGCCAGTCGGCCTCGGCGCTTCCTTGTACGAGGGCCGAGGCGTTGGAGACCAGAATGTCGATCCCGCCCAGGGTCTCGCCCGCTTCCTTCACGAAGGCCTTAAGGGCGGGCCCGTCGGCGATGTCGACCGCCCTGCCCCAGGCGTTCACACCCTTGGCTTTCAGGTCGGCCACGGCCGCCTCGACCTGATCGGCGTTGCGGGCGCAAATGGCGACGTCGCAGCCTTCCTCGGCCAGCAGGTCGGCGATGGCCCGACCGATGCCGCGCGTGGCGCCCGTGACCACCGCCTTCTTGCCCTTCAGTTGCAGGTCCATTCCGTCCTCCCGTTCGTTTGCGCGGCCTGTTGTAGCGCCTTGTCCGGTTGACGCCACCGGCGGCGGCGGACCAAGGTCGCGCCGCATGCTCGACCGCTTCGATCCCCGTCTGGACGCGGACTTCCCGCCGGTCGACCGCCAGCGCCTGATCGGCGCGCTTCGCCAGGTTCTGCCGAAGGGCGCCTTGCTCACCGAGACCGAAGCTCTACGGCCCTACGAGACCGACGGCCTGGCCGCCTACCGCTCCCTGCCCGGGGTCGTCGCGCTGCCGCATACGGTGGAGCAGGTGCAGGCGATCCTTCGGACCTGCTGCGAACTGGGCGTGCCGGTGGTGGCGCGCGGCGCAGGCACAGGGCTCTCCGGCGGCGCCCTGCCCTTTCCCGGCTGCGTGCTCCTGAGCCTCGCGCGCTTCGACAAGATCCTGGAGATCGACGCGGACGCCCGCACCGCTCGCGTGCAGCCGGGGGTGCGCAACCTCGCCATCTCCCAGGCCGTGGGGCCGCTGGGGTTCTTCTATGCGCCCGACCCGTCGTCGCAGATCGCCTGCTCGATCGGGGGCAACGTGGCGGAGAACGCCGGCGGCGTGCATTGCCTCAAGTACGGCCTGACGCTGCACAACATCCTGAAGCTGGAAGTCGTCACCATCGAGGGCGAGCGGCTGACGATCGGATCGGAGGCGCTGGACGCGCCTGGCTTCGACCTCCTCGCCCTGATGACCGGGTCGGAGGGCCTGCTGGGCGTGGTGACCGAGGTGATGGTGAAGCTGACCCCGCTGCCGGAAACGACCAGCGTCATGCTGGCGGCCTTCGACTCCGTGGAACGCGCCGCGGCCGCCGTGGCCGACATCATCGCCGCCGGCTGCATCCCGGCGGGGCTGGAGATGATGGACGGCCCGGCGCTCCGGGCGGCCGAGGATTTCGTGCGCGCCGGCTATCCGCGCAACGCCGCAGCGATCCTGCTGTGCGAACTGGACGGGGCGGCCGCCGACGTGGCCGAAGAGGCCGGGCGCATCTCGCAGATCCTCCACACCGCCGGCGCGGTGGAGGTTCGCCTGGCCGCCGACGAGGCCGAGCGCGCCCGGTTCTGGGCTGGACGGAAGAATGCTTTCCCCGCCGTCGGCCGCATCGCGCCGGACTATTACTGCATGGACGGCACCATTCCGCGGCGGGCGCTGCCCCAGGTGCTGACCGAGATCGGGCGGCTGGCGGAAAAGCACGGCCTGGCCGTGGCCAACGTCTTCCATGCCGGCGACGGCAACCTGCACCCGCTGATCCTCTACGACGCCAACCGGGAGGGCGACATCGCCAAGGCCGAGGCGCTGGGCGGCGAGATCCTGGAGCTCTGCGTCGCGGTGGGCGGGACGATCACCGGCGAGCATGGGGTCGGCCGCGAGAAGATCGACCAGATGTGCGTGCAGTTCGGCGCGGCCGAGATCGAGACCTTCTTCGCCCTCAAGCGCGCCTTCGATCCCGGCGGCCTGCTGAACCCCGGCAAGGCGATCCCGACTCTCAACCGCTGCGCCGAGTTCGGGCGCATGCATGTCCACCGGGGGGAGCTTCCGTTTGCCCACCTCCCCCGCTTCTGACCTCACTGACGCCGACCAGGCGGGCGAGCTCGCGGACAGGATCGCGCAAGCCGCGGCCGCCGCGCGGCCATTGCGTATCGTCGGCGGCGGCACGCGCGCCGCCTATGGCCGCCCCGTTGCGGGCGAGCCGCTGGAGGTCGCCGGGCACCGGGGGGTCGTCGCCTACGATCCCAGCGAACTGGTGATCACCGCCCGGGCCGGCACGCCTGTGGCCGAGATCGAGAGGGCGCTGGCCGCCCAGGGTCAGATGCTGGCCTTCGAACCGCCGGCGTTCGGGCAGGGCGGAACCGTCGGCGGCATGGTGGCGACCGGGCTTTCCGGCCCGCGGCGGCCGTTCTCCGGCGCGCTGCGGGACCATGTGCTGGGGGCGAAGATCCTGGACGGCCGCGGCCGGACGCTCAGCTTCGGCGGCACGGTGTTCAAGAACGTCGCGGGCTTCGACGCCTTCCGGCTGATGGCGGGATCGTTGGGATGCCTGGGCGTGATCCTGGAGGTCTCGCTGCGGGTCTTCCCGAGGCCGCGGGCCGAGGCGGCCCTGGCGTTCGAACTTCCAGGCGAAAGCGCGCGCCTCCGGACCGTGGAGCTGATGCGCCGGCCCCTGCCGCTGTCAGGCGCCTTCCACGACGGCGAGCGGCTGCACCTGCGGCTCTCCGGGGGCGAGGCGGCGGTCAGGGCGGCGCAAGCCGAACTGGGCGGGGAGGCGGAAGACCTTTCGCTCTGGACCGCCGTCCGCGACCTCGCCCATCCGCGCCTGCGAGCGCCGGTCCTGTGGCGGATCTCCACGCCGCCGACGGCGCGCCTGCCCTTCCCCACCCTCTGGGACTGGGGCGGCGCCCAGCATTGGCTGCCAGCCCAAGAGGTCGATCCAGCCGTCTGGGGCGCCGCCCAGGCCGTGGGCGGTCACGCCGCGCTGGTGCGGGGCGGATCGGATCGGATCTTCCAACCCCTGCCGGAGGCCCTGTTCGCCCTGCACCGGCGGATAAAGGCGGGGCTCGACCCGGCCGGCGTGCTCAATCCCGGCCGCATGTACGAGGGGCTCTGAAACGGATGCAGACGACGATCCGGGGCCCCATCGCCGGAACCGAGGCCGCCCGCGTGGCCGAGGAGGCTTTGCGCGCGTGCGTCCATTGCGGCTTCTGCAACGCCACCTGCCCCACCTACCAGCTCACCGGCGACGAGCTCGACGGACCCCGCGGGCGGATCTACCTGATGAAGCAGGCCCTGGAGGGGGAGCCGGTCTCGGAGATCAGCCTCAACCACCTGGACCGCTGCCTCTCCTGCCGCTCCTGTGAGACCACCTGCCCCTCGGGCGTGCAGTACCATCGTCTCTACGACGTAGGACACCAGCTGGTCGCCGAGGCCGCGCCACGCGGCTGGGGCGGGCGGCTGTTGCGATGGGCGATCCGCAGGGCGACCACCAGCGCCCTGTTCGGCCTGGCCCTGAGGGTCGGTCGATGGCTCCGGCCGCTGCTGCCGCAGGCCCTGAGGGCCAAGGTGACGCCCAGGATCGAGCCTGGGCCATGGCCGAAGGCGCGGCACGCGCGCCGCGTACTGATGCTGGGCGGCTGCGTGCAGGCGAGCGCCGCACCGCACTTCAACGCCGCCGCGGCGCGGGTGCTGGACCGTGGCGGCGTGGAGAGCCTGGAGATCGCGGGCTGCTGCGGTGCGGTCCACTTTCACCTGGACGCGCCCGAGGCCGCCCGCGCCGCGGCCCGGCGTAACCTGGACGCCTGGCGCCCGCATCTGGAAAGCGGCGCCCAGGAGATCGTGATCACCTCCAGCGGCTGCGCGACTTTCGTGCGCGACTATCCCGACGTGCTCCGCGACGATCCCGACTATCTGGAACTCGCCCGCGCGGCGGCCGCACTGGTGCGGGATCCGGTGGAGGCGATCTCGGCCGCCGCCCTGCCCATCCGCCGCGCCCCGGCGGAGCCGAGGATCGCGGTGCACGAGCCCTGCACCCTGCAGCACGGCCTGCGCCTGACCGGCAGGATCGCCGAGCTTCTGCGCGGCCTCGGCTACGATCCCCAGCCGGTGGCGGACAACCATCTCTGCTGCGGTTCGGCCGGCGCCTATTCCCTGCTGCACCCAGAGATGGCCGGCGAGCTGAAGCGGGCGAAGCTGCAAGCCCTGAACGCCGCCTCTCCGGCGGCGATCTACACGGCGAACATCGGCTGCTGGATGCATCTGGCGGACGGTTCGCCGGCGCCTGTGCGTCACTGGATCGAGGCCGTGGACGACGTCACACGCCCCTGAGGGCTTGACAGATCGCACCTGCGGCCTTGTGTGAGCCGATGCTCACCGAGACGCACAGCACCAAGGACAAGCTGCTGCGCGCGGCCCTGACCCTGGTCGCCCGCGACGGGTTCGGCGCGGCCACCACAGCGGCCATCGCCGCAGAGGCCGGGGTGGCCGAGGGCACGCTCTACCGCCACTTCCCGTCGAAGGACGACCTCTTCATCGAGGCCTATCGACGGCTGAAGGGCAAGGTGTTCGAGGCGATCAGCGCCGGCGAGGACGGCGATGAAGCGCCGGAGGCGCGGCTGAAGCGCGTCTGGCGCACGCTCTACGAGACCTATCGCGGGGATCAGGACGCCTTCATGTTCGGCCAGAGGTTCGCGGAGTCGGCGCTTTCGAAGCGCGAGGGCGGCGCGGCCCACGAGGCCATCGCCGGCGCCGTGGGGCGGCTGCGCCAGGCCGGCGTCTCCAAGGGCGTTTTCAAGGACCTGCCGGGCGACCTGATGGCCAACCTGTTCTTCGCGCCGGTGGGCTACATGCTCAAGAGCGAGCTCAACGGCCGGCGCTGGACCGACGCCGAGCTCGACCAGGCCGCCGAGGCGGTGCTCGACGCCTGGCGCCGCTGAACGGGGTCAGTGGAGCTTGGCCAACGCCAGCTCAGGCTCGCGGGGCAGACTGTAGGCGCGCAGATTGGCCGGCAGGCGCATGGCCGCACGAGTGGCTTCCCGCATGGAGTCGAAGGTCGTCGCCGCACCGGGGTCGTCCACCCACATGGCTTGGCCGAGCGGGGTGAGCAGCAGATAGCTGTCGCGCGGATCGGCGACCGACTGGGTGCGGGTGACGAGGGCGGCGTGAGCAGCGGGCATGTGGGCCTCCTGATGCGATGGCGGCGACCATCGGGCGCCGGCGGAGACTGCGCCATTCGGGGCGTTCCCTTACGGCCCCGCCCCTAAGTAGCGCTACTTAGGGAAACGACCGGGCTGTCGAGGGCGCGCGCCCAAGCCTATGCCTGGAGCATGATCCGGCTATGGACAGCTCTTGCAGCGGCCGCAGGCCTGGCGTTCGCCGCCTCCGCCGCCCAGGCCAGCCCCTGCCGCGGCGAGGCGCCGGAGGTGGGCGCCAGCCTTCGCGGACCGGTTCTGCATGTCGAGGACGGCGAGCGGCTGTGCGTCGCCCGGGGTTTCGATCAGACCCAATGGATCGAACTTCGGCTGGAGGACACGCCGGCCGATTCCGCCCGAGGGACGCTGATGGCGGCGGCCTTCGCCCAGGACGTGGACTGCCGCATCACAGCGATAGGCCCGGACGGTCCCATGGCGGCCTGCACTCTACGCAACCGCCCCCTCGGCCGCCTCCTGCGCAAGCCTTCCATCCTCAAGGCCGGCCTCGCCTGGCGCTGAACGGCGTTCGTCCGGCTTGACGCCAGCCGGGGCGGGTTCTATGAAGAGATTGTGAGTGAGTGCTCACATCCCCCACAAATCGCGCCTGCGGAGATCTCCCCATGATCCGTCGTCAAATGGGCCGTGGAGGCCCCGAAGTGAACGCCATCGGCCTGGGCTGCATGGGCATGTCCGCCGCCTATGGCGAGCCCATGGAGACCAATGAGGCGGTGAAACTGCTGCACGCGGCCCTGGATCGCGGCGTCGACCACTTCGACACAGCGGAACTCTACGGCTTCGGCGCCAACGAAACCCTGCTGGGCGAGGCCTTCCACGACCGCCGGGAAAAGGCCTTCATCGCCACCAAGTTCGGCCCGATCGGCAACCTGGCCGAACGCACCGTCCGCGGCGTGGACGGCTCGGAAGCCAATATGCGCCGAGCCATCGAGCAGTCGCTGCGGCTGCTGCGCACGGACTACGTCGACCTCTACTACCTGCACCGCAAGGACCCCTCGCGGCCCATCGAGGAGACGGTCGAGGCGATGGCCAAGCTCGTCCAGGAAGGCAGGGTCAGGGCGATCGGCCTTTCGGAGGTGAACGCCGAGACCCTCCGCCGGGCGCAGGCGGTTCATCCCATCGCCGCCGTGCAGTGGGAGTACTCGATCTTCACACGCGACGTGGAGGCCGAGGTGCTGCCGCTGTGCTGGGACACGGGCGTCACGCTGGTGGCCTACTCCCCGCTGGGACGCGGCATGCTGACCGGCGCCTTCACCCGAGACCGGCGCCCGGAAGGCCAGGACTATCGCGCAGTGGTCTCGCCCCGCTTCCAGGGCGAGGCCTATGAGGCCAACCTTCAGCTGGTGGAGGAGCTGGGCCGGGTGGCCGAGGCCCGGGGCGCGACCCCGAGCCAGGTGGCTCTGGCCTGGGTGCTGGCCTCCAAACCCAATGTGGTGACCATTCCGGGCACCACCAAGCTCGCCAACCTGGAAGCCAATCTGAAGGCCGCCGACGTCACGCTCACCTCCGAGGAGATGGCCCGGCTCGACGGCCTCGCCGACAAGGTGAAGGGCACGCGCTACGACGAACGCGGCATGACCCTCGTCAACGCCTGAGGCTATCGCCGCCGTTCCGTTGATTTCCGCAAGGGAACGGCGGCAACCTCCCGCTAGAACATGGGCGCGAGTCAGACGCCCGCGGGAGGATGTCATGAGATTGCTCGCCTTGAGCCTTGCGGCGCTTGCCGCCGCCGCGACGGCGCAGGCCAAGACCATCGCCGTAGGCCCCGGGCCAGACGCCCAGGAGCGGGTGCAGACCGCGCTGCTCGACGCCCAGCCCGGCGACGTGGTGATGCTGGAGGCCGGCCGCTACGAGTTCACCGACGGCCTGTCGCTGGACGTGGAGAACGTCACGGTGAAGGGCGCGGGGCCCGACAAGACCGTGCTGTCCTTCGCCGGACAGAAGGGCTCGGGCGAAGGCCTGCTGATCACCTCCAACCGCGTCACGGTCCGCGATCTGGCGGTGGAGGACACCAAGGGCGACGGGCTGAAGTCCAAGGGCGTGGACCGGATCAGCTTCGTCAACGTGCGGGTGGAATGGACCGGCGGTCCGAAGCCGACCAACGGGGCCTATGGCGTCTATCCAGTCTCTTCGACAAACGTCCTGATCGACGGGGCGGTGGTGCGCGGCGCGTCCGACGCCGGCATCTATGTGGGTCAGTCCAAGAACATCGTCGTCAAGAACAGCCGCGCGGAGTTCAACGTCGCCGGCATCGAGATCGAGAACTCGATGAGCGCCGACGTGTTCGACAACGTCGCCACGCGCAACACCGGCGGGATTCTGGTGTTCGACCTGCCCAACCTGCCGCAGATGGGCGGCCACTCCACCCGGATCTTCCGCAACAAGGTGGTCGACAACGACACGCCGAATTTCGCCCCGCCGGGCAACATCGTCGGCAATGTGCCGGTGGGCGCCGGTGTGATGATCCTGGCCAATCGCGACGTGCACGTGTTCGACAACGAGATCGACGGCAACCAGACCGCCGCGGTGATGCTGGTGGCCTACAGCCAGGATTTCGACGATGCGACCTACAACCCCCTGCCCCGCGACGTGACGATCCGCGACAACCGGCTGGGGCGCAACGGCTGGAAGCCGGCCTTCCCGGGCGGCGAGATGCTGGCCCAGGCGCTCGGCGGCGGCCTGCCGCCGGTGCTGTGGGACGGGGTGACCCGCTATGAGGGCCGCTCCGATCCGGTGCGCATCCACGTCAAGGACGCCGGCGTCGTGAACCTGAACCTGCCCAAGCCGGGCGCGACCGATCAGGCCAATCCCTCGGTCGCGCAAGGTATGGGCGAGCCCCTGCCGGAACCTGCGGCCGTGGTGCTGCCGGCCGACCAGCTGGCGTCTGGCGCATCTTGAGGCGGATTCTCGCCTGGCTGGCGGCGGGGGTCGCGGCCTTCTCGCTGACCGGCGCGGCGCCGCCCGAGCCGGTGGCCCTCGATCTGCTGCTGGCCCCGGCGCCGGCGCAGAAGCTGTCGGACTACCGCCTGTTCGTGGATGCGGGCGGGCGGCGGCCGAACGCCGGCGTCACGCCCTATACGATCAACACGCCGCTCTTCAGCGACTACGCCGAGAAGCACCGCTTCGCCTATCTGCCGGCGGGAACCCACGCCGCCTATGCCGAAACCGGCGTGCTGGACTTTCCGGTGGGGACGACCCTGGTCAAGACCTTCGCCTATCCGGCGGATTTCCGGCGGCCGCAGGAGAAGGTTCGGTACGTCGAGACCCGCCTGCTGATCCGCAAGGCCAGCGGCTGGGCGGCCACGGCCTATGTCTGGAACGAGGATCAGACAGAGGCGGTGCTCAAGCGTGCAGGCGCGCGCCTCGACATCGCCTTCGTGGACGACAAGGGCCGGCGGCGCGAGGTCGACTACGCCGTGCCGAACGTCAACCAGTGCAAGGAATGTCACTCCAGCTCCGGCGTGCTGACGCCCATCGGGCCGAAGGCGCGGAACCTGAACGGCGCCTTCGACTATCCGGCCGGGCGGGAGAACCAGCTCGCCCACTGGACGCGGCTGGGCCTTCTGGAAGGCGCTCCGGGGCCGGATGCGGCCCCGCGGACGGCTGTGTGGGACGATCCGGCCGAGCCCGTGGCGGCGCGGGCCCGGGCCTATCTCGACGCAAATTGCGCCCACTGTCACAGCCCAGCCGGCATGGCGAGCAATTCGGGCCTGTTTCTGGAGCTGGAGGAAACGGGCCCCGCCGCCCTGGGGATCGGTAAGCGCCCGGTGGCGGCCGGACGGGGTTCGGGTGGGCTGGAGGTCTCCATCGCGCCGGGCCGGCCCGAAGCCTCGATCCTGCACTACCGGATGGCCTCGTCCGAACCTGGCGTGATGATGCCGGAGCTCGGCCGTTCGCTGGTGCACGAAGAGGGGCTGGATCTCGTGCGGGCCTACATCGCCGCCCTGCCCGCGCAGCCTTAGAGCGAAATCTGATTCACTTAGTTCGGATTTCGCTCAAGACACTTTGAATTTAGAGCATTTTCTTCGCCGAACCGGCGTCCACTTCGGCGGAAAATGCTCTAGGCGAAGGCGTCAGCAAAGCGGTCACGCAACAGGTTCTTCTGCACCTTGCCCATGGCGTTGCGGGGCAGTTCGTCGACGAAGAACACCCGCTTGGGCGACTTGTAGGCGGCAAGCCGTTCGCGCGCCTGGGCGATCAGGTCGGCCTCGCGCCCTTCGCCGATCACCACCGCCACCACGCCCTCGCCGAAGTCCGGATGCGGCGCGCCGATCACCGCGCTCTCCACCACGCCGGGCAGTTCGTCCAGCACCAGCTCCACTTCCTTCGGATAGACGTTGTAGCCGCCCGAGATGATCAGGTCCTTGGCGCGGCCCGAGATCCACACCCGCCCGTCAGGGTCCTTGCGGCCGACGTCGCCCGTGACGAAGAAACCGTCCGCGGTGAACTCCTCGGCGGTCTTTTCGGGCATGCGCCAGTAGCCGGAGAAGACGCTGGGCCCGCGGATCTCGATGACGCCGGTCTCGGCCCCGCCGCCGATCCGCAGTTCCACGCCCGGCAAGGGATAGCCGACGCTGCCGGCGATGCGCTCGCCCCGCAGCGGGTTGGTGGTGATGATCACCGCCTCGCTCATGCCGTAGCGCTCGAGGATGGGCTGGCCGGTACGCTCTTCGAACTCGAGGAAGGTCGACTCCAGCAGGGGGGCGGAGCCGGAGACGAAGAGCCGCATGTGGCTGGCCCGCTCGCGCGTGAAACCCGGATTGGCCAGGAGCCGGGTGTAGAAGGTCGGCACGCCCATCATGACGGTGGATTTCGCCAGCCCCTCCAGCACGGCGTCGTCTTCGAACCGGGCCAGCCAGACCATCGGGCAGCCGGACAGGAAGGCGCAGTGCAGGGCGACGAAGAGGCCGTGCACATGGAAGATCGGCAGGGCGTGCAGCAGCACGTCGTCCGGCGAGAAGCCCCAGGCCTCGTGAAGGGCCAGGGCGTTGGCGGTCAACGCGCCGTGGGTCAGCATGGCCCCCTTGGACCGTCCGGTCGTGCCGCTGGTGTAGATGATCGCCGCCAGATCGGATGCGCTGCACGCCACGGCGGTCTCCAGGGGCGGTGCGTCGGCGGCCTCGGCGACGAAAGCCTCGGCGTCGGTCAGGAAGAGCGCCGGCTCGGCGTCGGCCAGGAAGTATTCCACCTCCGACGGCGTGTAGGCGGTGTTCAGCGGCAGGAAGACCGCACCGGCCTTCAAGGTCGCGAGATAGACCGCCACCGCCTGCCAGGTCTTGGGCGCCTGCAGCGCCACGCGGTCACCGGCGCCGACGCCTTTGCGGACCAGATGGCCGGCGGTCTGCGCGACGGCCACCTCCAAGTCGCCATAGGAGATCGCCGCCTCGCCGAGCCGAATGAAGCAGGGCTGGGCGCGGTCGGCAGGGAAGCGGGCGGCGAGGATGTCGTAGAGGTTCTCGGACATGGCGCCGGTGTATCGCCGACGCCGCCGGATATCGAGGGTTCAGAGCCGCGGCGCGTCCGCAAAGCCTTCGATCAGTTTCTCCAGCGACGCGTGAGCGGCCAAGGCCTCGGACCACAGCGCCGGATCGGCGAGATCGTCGGGCGCAATCGCCTCCGGCCAGCGGGCCTCCACCAGCCGCATCAGCGCCTCCCAGCGCGCGGCGTTCAGCAGGTAGCGCCGGTCCATCCCCTGCAGCGCCGCGGCCGAGACGGGCACGCGCAGGCGCAGACACGCCGGACCGCCGCCATTGCGCATGCTTTCGCGAACGTCCACCACCACCGCTCGGTTGATGGGGTTGTTCGCCGCAAGGATCGTCTCCACCGCCCGCCAGACCGAGGGCGTCTCGCAGCTCTCGGCCGGCAGGATCAGCGCCATGCCGCCTTCGGGCAAGCTCACAAGCTGGGAGTTAAAGAGGTAGGAGGAGACGGCCTCGGCGAGGCTGACACCCTCGGTCTCCACGACGTGCAGGCC
Organism: Phenylobacterium sp.; assembly: GCF_046290725.1. Classification (GTDB taxonomy): domain Bacteria; phylum Pseudomonadota; class Alphaproteobacteria; order Caulobacterales; family Caulobacteraceae; genus Phenylobacterium. The sequence goes on along the minus strand of NZ_JBKBUH010000002.1, from coordinate 351,174 downwards.
CGGGAGCCGGCGGGCGAGTTCGTCGAACAGACCCTCGCGGTCTTCGAACGCCTCGGGATGGGCCAGCAGCACGGTTTCGTTGGCCACGGCGACGACGTCGTTGTGGAAGGCGCCGGACTGCACAGCCGCCATGCCCTGCAGGGCGAAGACCGGATCCTGCACCCCGCCCAGCCGGGCTGCGGCCTCGCTCGCCCGGCGGCTCTGGCGTTCGGGAAAGGCGCCGCCGCGCGGTTCGCCGTGGACGAAGACGTTCACGCCCCTCGCCCCGTGGTCGGTCGCCAGGCGCATGTGGTTGGCCGCCCCCTCGTCGGAGAAGTGGCGGCCCGCCGGCAAGGGGGCGTGGACCGCAAAATGCTCAGGATCGCGGAAGATCCGTGACAGCAGGGCGTAGGTCTCCTGGGCCTCCAGGCTGCGGTGGAGCATGCTGGCGAGATTGGCGACGACCAGGTGCGTGCGGCCGTCCGCCGTGTCCGGCGCGGCCAGCACGGTGGCCGCGTTGGCGCGCCACATGCTGGAAGCCGAGCAGGCGGCGCGGAAGAGGGCAAGATCCTCGGCGGCCGCAGCGCCCAGCACCTCGGCCTCGGAGCCTCTGAAGCCATAGGCCCTTAGCGCGTCGGCCGCCGGCCGGCGCGGCGGCGGCAGGAAGCCCTGCGGAACGCCCAACTCCATCAGCACCCGCATCTTCTCCAGGCCCTGGAGGGCCGCCGCGCGGGGATAGGCGACCTCGCCATAGTTGGTCTGGGAGGCCACATTGCCGGGCGATAGACCCGCATAGTTGTGGGTCGGCCCCACAAGGCCGTCGAAATTGACCTCGACGAAGCTCACCCCAGGAGCCCCGTGGAGATGCGGAACTCAGGCCGGTCGGCCTCCAGGCTCGCCACCGGATAGGCGCAGTAGTCGGCGGCGTAGTAGGCGCTGGGGCGGTGGTTGCCCGACAGGCCCGGCCCGCCGAACGGGGCCGTGGAGGCCGCGCCGGTGGTGGGGCGGTTCCAGTTGACGATGCCGGCCCGGACCTCGGCCCAGAACCGATCGTAGAGCTCCGGATCATCGCTGATGAGGCCGGCGGCCAGGCCGAAGCGGGTGTCGTTGGCGATGGCGACCGCCTCGTCCCAGTCGCGGGCGCGGTAGAGCTTCAGAAGCGGCCCGAAATGCTCCTCGTCCTCGATCTTCAGGCCGGTGACGTCGATGAGGCCTGGCGACAGCAGGGGCGCCTGAGCGTGCAGCGGGCGAAGTTCGCGGATCGGGGCGCCGCCCAGACGCGACTGGGCGGCCAACAGCGCCTCGGCGCTCGCCCGGTCAACGACCGGACCCATGAACGGCTGGGGCTCTTCGAAAGGCGCACCCACGCGCAGGCGGTCGATCACCGAAGTCAGGGCCTCGACGATCCGTTCGCCCTCCGGACCTTTCGGGACGACCAGCCGCCGGGCGCAGGAGCAGCGCTGGCCGGAGGAGACATAGGCCGACTGGACGATCAGATGGGCGGCCGACTCGGCGTCCGCGGCGTCCCACACGACCAGCGGATTGTTGCCGCCCAGCTCGAGCGCCAGGATCTTCTGGGGCTGGTCGGCCAGGGCCCTGTGGATCGCCCGGCCGGCCGCCACGCCGCCGGTGAACAGCACGCCGTCGGTCTGCGGATGCCCCACCAGCGCGCGGGCGATCTCGGCCCCGCCGGTGACGGTTTGCAGCACCGCGTCCGGGACGCCCGCCTCGCGCCACAGCTCGGCCAGCAGAGCGCCGCTGCCGGGCGTCTTGTCGCTGGGCTTGAAGATCACCGCGTTGCCGGCCAGCAGGGCGGGCGCGATGTGCCCGTTGGGCAGGTGCATGGGGAAGTTGAAGGGGCCGATCACCGCCAGCACGCCGTGGGGGCGGTGCGCCAGCCGGGCGCGGGCGCCGGCCGCCTGCCCTTCCCGCTCCCCGGCGCGCTCGGCCTGGGCGGTGATTGAGACCTCGATCTTGGCGGCGACGCTGTCGGCTTCCGTCAGGGTCTCCCAGAAGGGCTTGCCGGTCTCGCGGGAGATCAGCCGCGCCACCTCCTCCCGCCTGGCCTTGACCAGGGCGGCGAAGGCGCGGGCGACCTCGATCCGCGCTTCGAGCGGGCGGTGGGCCCAGTCGCGGAAACCGGCCCGCGCCCGGCGCAGGACCTCGTCCAGCGCCTCGGGCGCCGTCGCCGGGCCGCGCCAGACGACCTCGCCGGTGCAGGGGTCGGTGGAAGCGACGTCAGAAAGCGACATGGCGCACCTCGTCTCCCTTCGAAATCTGCAGCGCCTCGGCAAGTTCCGGGCTGACGACCAGGCCCTCGCTGCTGGGCGCGCAACGTCCCCGAGCCGCGCGGAAGGCTTCGCCCGAGCCCTTGGAGACCAGGAGGTCGTGTCCCTCCTCGTAGCTCTCCACACCGGCGACGCGCGAAGTCCGCCGCTCGCGCACCGCCTTCAGCTGGTCGATGTCGGCCGCCAGGGTCGGGCCGCCGTCGAAGATGTCGATGCAGCCCTCGAAGCGGAAGCCCTCCTCCTCGAGCAGGGCCTTCGCGCGGCGGCCGTCGGGATGACACGCCCCGACCGCCTTCGCGGCTTCCGGCGGCAGGAGGTTGAGATAGATCGGGTATTTCGGTCCGAGATCAGCGATCACCTGCTTGCCCGGTCCGACGCTGAGCCGGTCGGCCTCGGCGAATTCCATGTCGTAGAACGGCTTGGCGACGCCCTCCCAGAAGGGGAAACGGCCCTCTTCGTCCTGATAGCCGCGCAGTTCGGAGATCACACGGTCGGCGAACCAGTCCCGATGCTCGGCGATGAAGAGATAGCGGCTGCGGGCCATCAGCCGACCGGCGCCGGCATGGCGATGATCCGGGCTGAGGAACAGGCCGCCCACCTCGGCGCAGCCGTCATACTCGTTCACCGGCGTCAGCAGGACGTTCTCCATCGATTTCCCCAGCGCCTGGGAGGTCTGCCGCAGGCGGCTGATCCGATAGCTGTAGAAGGGAAAATCGACGCCGATCGCCGGGAAGACGCAGCCCGTGCCGACCACTCGTCCCTCATGTTCCAGGACAAGCACGAGCTGGGCGCCGGTGCGCGCGGGCCTTTCGAGCAGCGCCTCGCTGGCCGCGAGCAGGCGCGAAAGCTTGTCGCCGCAAGGCGGCAGATTGGTCATGCCGAGCCCGGCCTGGCGGGCGAGCGCCAGGAGCCCGTCCAAGTCCGTTCGCCGTGCGGGGCGAACGAAGGTCGCGCCGACCGTCATCGATACCTCCGCAGAATCGTCGATGGGAAGAGGCTTATTGTGTTAGGGATTGCGCCGAAGTGGCGGCGGAACCTCGAGGGGCGCGCCGCAGGATATGCGGAGGAGCTGGAGCATGGGCGCACGACCTGCGCTGGATCGTCAGGACCTGAAGATCCTATCCATCCTGCAGGCCGAGGGGCGGATCACCAACCAGGCGCTCGCCGACCGGGTGGCGCTTTCGCCAAGCGCTTGCCTCGCCCGCGTCCGGCGGCTCGAGGCCGAGGGCCTGATCCTCGGCTACCACGCCCGGCTCGATGTGGAGCGGATCCGGCCGACCGTGACGGTCTATGGCGAGGTGACCCTGAAGAGCCATCGCCCCGCGGACCTGCTGGTCTTCGAGGCGGCCTTGGCGGAGATCCCGGAGGTCGTCGAGGCCGCCCAGGTCAGCGGCCCCTTCGACTACCTCATCAAGGCGGTGACGCCCGACATCCGCGCCTGGGGGGAGCTGGCCGACCGGCTGCTCCAGGAAGGGCTGGGCGTCGACAAGATCGCCTCGCACATCCTCATGAAGGAGGCCAAGCCCTATCGGGGGACGCCGGTCACCCCATCATCGACCTGATCTCGGCCGCCGGGATCTCACCGGTGGCGAATTTGGCCAGCACCAGCGCCGAGAGCTGAGCACGCTCCACGAAGCTGTCGGGCCAAGCGTATTCGGCTTCCGAGTGGATGTCGCCGCCGCGGACCCCCAGGGTGTCGATGTTCGGAAGGCCCGCAGCGAACAGGTTGTTGCCTTCGCACACCCCGCCGGAGGACGCCCAGGCGATCTCCTGGCCGATCAGGGCGCCGGCGTCGCGAACTGCGCCGAAGAGCGCCTGCTGGGCGGCGTTGAAGGGCTTGGCTGGCCGGGTGAAGCCGCCGTGCAGCTCCGCGGAGACGCCGTCCGCCGCCGTAGCGGCCACGGCGGCCTGTACGAAGTCGAGCGCCCACGCTCCGGCTTCGGCGTCCGGCAGGCGGATGTTGAAGCGGACCACCGCGAGGTCCGGCACCACGTTCAGCGGCCCACCGCCGTCGATCCGGACGATGTTCAGGGTCAGTCCCTCCCGGCGGCCGTTCGCGGAGGCCAGGCGCACGGCGAGGTCGGCCGCGGCGGCCACCGCGTTGCGCCCGGAGGCGAAGTCGCGGCCCGCATGGGCGGCCCGCCCGCGAACGACCACGTGGAAATTGCCCGATCCCTTGCGTTCGGCCGCCAGCTTGCCCTCCGCCATGGCCGGCTCGTAGGTCATGCCGACATGCCCGAGGCGCCCCAGCTCGGCCAGCAGCGGAGCCGAGGCCAGGGAGCCGATTTCCTCATCGGGCGAGAGCAGCACGCGGTAGCCGAGGTTGCGGGCGGCCGGATGATGTTCGAACGCCGCCAGCGCGCCCAGCATCACGCTGATCCCGCCCTTCATGTCGGCCAGGCCTGGTCCGTTCAGGGCGCCGTCGGCGCGGGGGACCACGCGGGTGAAGCTGCTGCCAGCCGGATAGACGGTGTCGTAATGGCCGGTCAGGACAACCTGCACCGGCGCCTCGGGGCGCACGGTCAGGCGTAGGGCGGGCGTGTGGGCTTGGGCCTTCGTCTCGCCATCCGGACCCACCTCCAACGAGTCAGCCAGGGGGATGCTCTCCACTCGCCCCGGCAGTTCGGCCATGACGGGTTCCAGGGCGGCGCGCTGGTGTTCCAGGCCCTCCAGGTTGCGGCTGCCGGAGCCGATGGCGCACCAGGCGATCGCGCGCCGGAGGAGATGGTCGCCCTCGGCGTCCAGACGGTCGAGGACGGCGGAGTCTTGCGGATCGAGCCTCATGCGCGCGAGCCTCGCCCCGAACGCCGGATCGGCGCAAGCCTTAGAGCGGAAGTTCGGTGACCGACTTCACCTCCTCCAGGACGGCGTAGGTGCGCGTCTCCCTCACGCCAGGCATGGCCACCAGCACGTCGCCCAGGAAACTGCGATAGGCGGCCATGTCGGGCAGGCGCGCCTTGATGAGGTAGTCGAAGCCGCCGGCCACCATGTGGCACTCCAGGATCTCGGGCGTGCGCCGGGCGGCGGCGGCGAATTCCGCGAAGGTGTCGCCAGTGGTGCGATCGAGCTGAACCTCCACGAAGATCAGCAGGGCGCGGCCCACCGCGCGCGGGTCGAGCTGGGCGGCGTAGCCCTGGATCACCCCGCGCTCGCGCAGGCGCCGGACCCGCTCGGAGCAGGCCGAGGGTGAGAGATTGCATCTCTGAGCCAGATCGAGATTGCTGATCCGGCCGTCGCGCTGCAGTACACGCAGGAGCCGGCGGTCGACATCGTCGATCTGGGTTTCGTTCGCTGGATCAGGCATGGTGCGACCATTCGTGCGGCGAAGCGCCTGAACTTGCGTAGCACATTCGGCCGGATCGGAGATACGCCGGACGCATTCTAATCGGAAACAGCCATGACCACCTGGACCGCCCTGGACGATCCCTCCGCCAAGTTCCGCGACGAGACCGAGGCGGTGACGGCGCTTCTGGCCGCCCGTCCCCTTACGGCGCATCAGCGGGAAGCCGTGCAGCGGGAGGCCGAGGATCTGGTGCGCGCCGCCCGGCGCTCGGCGCGCCGCCAGGGCGTGGTGGAGAGCTTCCTGCAGGAGTTCAGCCTGGGCACCCGCGAGGGCCTGGCCCTGATGTGCCTGGCCGAGGCGCTGCTGCGGACGCCGGACGCCGAGACCCGGGACCGCCTGATCGCGGAAAAGATCGGCGGGGCCGACTGGGCGAGCCACCTGGGCCAATCGGACAGCCTGTTCGTCAACGCCTCGACCTGGGGCCTGATGCTGACCGGCAAGCTGGTGGAGGTGGACGACGAGGCGCGCCGCGACCTGCCGGGCTTCCTGAAGCGCCTTGCCGAACGGATCGGCGAGCCGGTGGTCCGCGCCGCCGTCGCCCAGGCCATCGGCATCATGGGCGAGCAGTTCGTCCTGGGCCGCACCATCGAGGCGGCGCTGAAGCGGGCGGCCAAGGAGGACCAGACCTGTTCGTTCGACATGCTGGGCGAAGGCGCCCGCACGGCGGCCGACGCCGCGCGCTACGAAGCCGCCTATGCAGAGGCGCTGGAAGCTGTCGGGCGCGCAACCAAGGGCGCCGGCCCCGAAGCGGGCCACGGGGTTTCGGTGAAGCTCTCCGCCCTATCCCCCCGCTACGAGGCGACGCAGGAAGCCCGCGTGTGGGACGAGCTCTATCCCCGACTCAAGCGCCTGGCCCTGATCGCCGCCCGTCACGACCTGAACTTCACCATCGACGCGGAGGAAGCCGACCGCCTGACCTTGTCGCTGAAGCTGCTGGACCGGCTGGTGCGGGAGAACGACCTCGGCGGCTGGACCGGCCTTGGCCTCGCCGTACAGGCCTATCAGAAGCGGGGACCGCTCGCGATCGCCAAGGTCGCGGAGATCGCCCGCGAGAGCGGCCGCCGGCTGATGGTGCGGCTGGTGAAGGGCGCCTATTGGGACACCGAGATCAAGCGCGCCCAGGTGAACGGACGGCCCGACTATCCGGTCTATACGACCAAGGCGGCCACCGACCTCTCCTACCTCGTCTGCGCCAAGGCCCTGATCGAGGCCGCGCCGCATCTCTATCCGCAGTTCGCCACCCACAACGCCCATACGCTGGCCGCCGTGCGCGCCCTCGCCGCCGAGGCCCGGGTGAAGATCGAGTTCCAGCGCCTGCACGGCATGGGCGAAGCGCTCTACGCCGCCGCCGGCGAGGCCTATGGAAAGCCGATGGTGCGCACCTACGCCCCCGTGGGCGGGCACGAGGACCTGTTGCCCTATCTGGTGCGCCGGCTGCTGGAGAACGGGGCCAACACCTCCTTCGTTCACGCCCTGCTGGACGAGCGGGTGCCGCCGGAGGACGTGGTGCGCGATCCGATCTCCCAGGTGGAGGCCGCAGGCGCCGGGCCGCATCCGAAGATTCCGCGCCCCGCCGACATCTATGGCGTCGAACGGAAGAACTCCCTGGGCGTCGACCTCTCGGCCCCGGTGGAAGCGGCCCGTCTGACCGCGGCCGCTCGCGCCCTGCCGCTGGTGGAGGCCGGCCCCATCTTAGCCGGGCTGAAGAAACCGAAAGGCGAGCGCGAGGCCCTGCGCAGCCCCGCCGATCACGCCCTGGTCGTCGGCTACGTCGCCGAGGCGACGGAGGTCGAAATCGACGCCGCCTTCGCCGCGGCGCGGGCTGCCCAGCCCGCCTGGGACGCCCGAGGCGGGCGGGCGCGCGCGGAGGTGCTGCGCGCGATGGCGGAGGCGCTTGAAGCCCGCGCTGAACACCTGATCGGGCTCTGTGCGCGCGAGGCCGGCAAGACCCTGGCCGACGGGGTGGCCGAGGTGCGCGAGGCGGTCGACTTCCTCCGCTATTACGCCCATCTCGCCGAGACCAAGTTCGCCGCCGCCGAGACGTTGAAGGGGCCGGTGGGCGAAGCCAACAGCCTGGAGCTGCGCGGCCGCGGCGTGTTCGTCTGCATCAGCCCCTGGAACTTCCCGCTGGCGATCTTCACCGGCCAGATCGCCGCCGCCCTGGCCGCCGGCAATGCGGTGGTCGCCAAGCCGGCCGAACAGACGCCGCTGATCGCCGCCGAGGCGGTGCGCCTTTTCCACGGCGCGGGCCTGCCCCCTGCCCTGCTGGCGCTGCTGCCGGGACGGGGGGAGACGGTCGGCGCCCAGCTGGTGAGCCATCCGCACTGCGACGGCGTGGCCTTCACCGGCGGCACGGACACGGCCCGGCGGATCAACCAAACGCTCGCGGCGCGTGAAGGCCCCATCGTCCCGTTCGTGGCCGAGACCGGGGGGCTCAACGGCATGTTCGTCGACACCACGGCCCTGAAGGAGCAGGTGGTGGACGACGTGGTGCTTTCAGCCTTCGGCTCGGCCGGCCAGCGCTGCTCGGCCCTGCGCATCCTGTTCCTGCCGAAGGATACGGCCGACCTGCTGATCGAGGGGATCAAGGGGGCCATGGACGCCCTGACGCTCGGAGATCCGGCCCAGCCCGCCACGGATGTGGGCCCTGTCATCGACGAGGAGGCGCGCGCGGGTCTCGCCGCCCACCTGGCGCGGCTGGAGCGCGAGGCCAAGGTGCTGCACCGCCTGGAGGCCCCCGGCGGCGGAACCTTCTTCGGCCCCGTGCTGGCCGAGATCCCCTCGGCGAAGTTTCTGGAGCGGGAGGTGTTCGGCCCGATCCTGCACGTGGTGCGCTACGACCCGAAAGATCTCGCCCGCGTGGCCGGCGAGCTCGCAGCCACGGGATACGGGCTCACGCTGGGGGTACACTCGCGCATAGACGCCTTCGCCGCCGAGGTCCGGCGGCTGATCCCGGCGGGCAATGTCTATGTCAACCGCTCGATCATCGGCGCGGTGGTGGGCGTGCAGCCCTTCGGCGGCGAGGGGCTGTCGGGCACCGGCCCGAAGGCCGGCGGTCCGAACGCCCTCTCGCGCTACTGCGTGGAGCGGGCGGTGAGCGTGAACATCGCAGCCCAGGGCGGCGATCCCGCGCTTCTGAACCTCGGCCTGTAGGCTCAGAGCGTCACGACGCCAGGGCCTGGCGGATCGGCGTAGAGCGCCTCCACAAGGGCGTGGCGGCGCTCCAGGGTGGCGCGCTGGTTCACATAGCCCTTGTCGGTGATCTCGCCGGCGTCGATCGACGGCGGCTCGGTCATGATCAGGAACCGCCCGACCCGGCGGGAGGAACCGCCGGCCGCGGCGTTGAAGGCGCCGATCCGATCCTTCAGCGTCTCGGCGAGCCGGGCCAGGGCGGGCGCTCCTTCGGCCGCCAGGGCCTGGAACTCGGCGGGCGAGGGCCAGATCAGCGCACCGATGAACGGCTTGTCCTGTCCGGCGATCACCACGTCCAGCACATGCGGCGTGCAGGCCGCGACGATGTCCGGCCGCAGGGTGCCGACCGAGACCCAGGTTCCGGAATCGAGCTTGAAGTCTTCGGTCACCCGCCCGTCGAAGACCAGGCCCTTGGCGGGGTCTTCGGGATCGACGAACCGGGCGGCGTCGCCGAGCTTGTAGAATCCCTCCTCGTCGAAGGCCGCCGCGGTCTTTTCGGGGTCGTTGTGATAGCCCGAAGTAACGGTCGGCCCCTTGACCCTGACCTCCATCTTGGAGCCGTTGGGGACCAGCTTCAGCTCGATTCCCGGCAACGGCAGGCCGACGAGGCCCACGCGCTCCGTCACCCAGTGAACCACTGTGATCCCCTGGGTTTCGGTGGCGCCGTACATGGTGGTCAGCGGGATGCGATGGCCGGTCTCGGCGATGGCCAGCGCCTGCATGCGTTCATAGACATCGTTCGACAGCGTCGCGCCGCCATAGCCCATATAGCGGAGATTCTTGAAGAAAGAGCGGCGCAGGACGGGATCACGCTCCATGGCCTCGGCCAGCATGCCGAAGGCGATGGGCGCCGAGCCGAAGACGATGGGCGAGACCTCGTAGAGGTTCTTGATCGTGGTTTCGAACATGCCGGGCAGAGGCTTGCCCTCGTCGAGATGCAGGGTCCCGCCCGCCCACAGCACGCCGTTGAAGCCGATATTGCCCGCCGAGATGTGGCTCCAGGGCATCCATTCCAGGCTGCAGGGCGGCTCGGCGTCCGGGGCGGGCTCCTCGTCGCGCAAGCCGTCCTGGCCGGCGATGACGCCGGCGAACATCCCGTGCGTCTGCGGTACGCCCTTGGGCATGCCGGTGGAGCCGGAGGTGAAGAGATACTTGGCGACCACGCCATGGTGCAGCCGTTCGCGCGCCGCCTCGACCGCCGCCGTCGGCTCCGTCGCGGCGAGTTCCGCGAAGGGCGCGCCGCCGGCGCCGTCAACCGTCACGAAGACCAGATCCGGATCGACTTCGCGCAGGGTCTGGAAGGCGCGCTCGAACATCGCCCCGCTCTGGGCGAACACCACCTTGGGCCGAACGGTGGCGAAGCAGTGCTTCAGCTTCGCGTGGTCGCTGGAGATCAGGCTGTAGGCGGGGCTGATCGGGGCGATGGGGACGCCGGCGGTATAGGCGCCCAGCATCATCAGGGCGTGCTCCACCGAATTGGCCGAGAGAACCATGACGCTATCCTGAGGACCGAGGCCGCGGTCGAGCAGCCACTGGGCGATCCCGTCGGCCGCCCGCTTGGCCTCGCCATAGGTGACGCCGCGCCAGGGGCCGTGGTTCGGTTCCCGCTGGAGAATGTAGGGCCGGTCCGGATGCTCGGCCGCCCGGTCCCCCAGGAGGTGGGGAATGGAGCGCGGCCCGTCTCCTGGCGGATGGTTCGAGCGGATGACCACCGACCCGTCAGGCCGGCGCTCCACCGAAACGTCCGGCTGCTTCATAGGCAGGGGCTTGAAGGGCGGCGGCGCGGTTGGCGCGACCGGAGCATCGGCTAGGGTCATCGATTTCCTCCCTTGTTTCTTTTTGACTTTCGGCCGGTCACACCAGCGACTCCAACCATGGGATGAGCAAGGCGTTGACCTCCTCGGGTCGCTCCTGCTGCGTCCAATGCCCGCAACCCTCCAGGAGCACTGCGTTTCCAAGGTTCGGGACGTGGCGCCGCATGGTCGCGATCGGATCGGCGGCCCCAGCCATATTGAAGGCCATGTCGCGGGTTCCGGAGACGAACAGCGCCGGCTGCTCGATATGGCGATGCTTGAAGGCCTGCAGGAACTCGAAATCCCGCTCGTGATTGCGGTAGCGGTTCAGCGGCCCGCGGAAGCCGGAGCGTTCGAACTCGGCGACGTAGTAGTCGAGTTCCTCAGGCGGCAGCCATGCGGGGAAGGGATCGGGATCTATGAGGCCTTCCAGCAGCGTGGCGTCGGCCGCCTTCTTCGGCCAGCTGCCGTCCGGCGCATCGCCGGAGATCGCGTAGTAGAAGCGGCGCAGGAAGCCGCGGGGATCGGCCTCCAGCTCGGCTTCCGCCACCCCCTCCTTCTGAAAATAGGCCTGGTAGAAGAAGCGGTTCTTCCGCGTGAAGACCGCGTCGAACACCTCGGTGAAGGGTTGCTTCGGCACGCCCATGAACGGCACGGAGAGCGCCGCCACCGCACGGAAGCGGTCCGGGCGGACCAGGGCGGAGTTCCAGACGATCGGCGCGCCCCAGTCGTGCCCGACCAGGATTGCAGGGGCCTGCGGCTGCAAGGCGTCGGCGACGCCGACAAGGTCGGCGATCATGCGCTCCATGGCGTAGGCTTCGACCGGATGCGGCTTGTCAGAGCCGCCATAGCCGCGAACGTCGATGGCGCAGGCCGTGAAGCCCGCCCCCGCGACGGGGCCGATCTGATGGCGCCAGGAACGCCAGGATTCCGGAAAGCCGTGCACCAGGATCACCAGCGGCCCCTCGCCGGCCACAGCGGCGCGCAGGCGGACCTCGCCGGCGTCTAGGGTGCGGAAATCGGGCATGGAGCGGCTCCTTCGCCAGGATGCTCCACGAGTTTACGCCGCGGCGAGCAAGAGCCGATGGCGAATGGATTTGCGATGGTACCGCCTCCCCGGTTCGAACGGGGGACCTCTAGAGCCACAATCTAGCGCTCTAACCAACTGAGCTAAGGCGGCGCATCGCGAGGCGTCCTTCTAGTCGGACGGGGCGGCGCGATCAAGCGCTCATGCGGCGACGAAAAAGCCCCGGAGGCTGTCGCCGCCGGGGCTTAGGTTCGTCTTCTGCGGCAACCTTACTTCGGCAGGTTGAAGCGGATCGGGATCCGCACGCTGCCGCCTTCGACGGGCGCGCCGTCGAGGGTCTTGGGCCGCATCCGGAAGAGCCGGGTCATCCGCATCGCGGCGTCGCCGAAGCCCATGTCGCCCGGATCCTCCTCGGTCACGCTGCAGCTTTCCAGCGTGCCTTTGGAGGTGACCTGGCAACTCAGGACCGCACGGCCTTCGACGCTCATCCGCTGGGCACGGTCCGGATAGTAGCGGGCCATGTCTTCCGCGGACGGGCGGCGCGCCCAGTCCGGATTGGTGATCACCGACGGCCGGGGCGGCGCGGGCGGCGGCGGAGCCGGCGGCCGCGGATCCTCGATCCTCTTCTCCACCGGCGGGACCGGCAGGGGCGGGATCGTCGGAATGTTCGCCGGCACGTTCACCGGAGGCCGCGGTTGCAGCTTCGGCGGCGGCGGCGGCGGCGTGTTCGGCGGCGGCGGCGGAGGGGGCGGCGGAGGCGGCGGCGGCGGCGCGGGCTTGATGAGCGCCACGTCCGTCACCTCGTCCGAGTACTCGCGGTACTTCGGCTCGAACTTCGCCTTCCAGAGGTAGACCCCCAGCGCGGCGTGGACGACGACCGACACCACGATAGCGGCGGTGACGCCCTTGTTCCGCTTCTTGACCGGCTCGTCGAAGACGCTGCGGTGGGCGATTTGGTCGGTTTCAGCCATCCTCGCCTCCCTACTGCTTGTCTTCGCCGACGAGGGCCACGCTGTAGAACCCGTGGTCCTGGAGCATGTTCATCACGCCCATGAAGTCCCCGTAGAGGACATCTTGGTCGGCGCGGATGAAGATCCGTTCCCGGGTGGGGTTCCGCCGGCCGCCGAGAGCGCTGTTGAGATCATCGCCCAGGGAAGCCAGATCGGTGGCCGCGTCGCCGATGTAGATGCTACCACCCCGCTGAAGCGAAATGTAGACCGGTTTCGGCGGGTTCGGGGACGGCGGAGCGACCGCGGGAGGCAGAGCGACCTGGACCGACACAGTGGCGAGCGGCGCCGCCACCATGAAGATGATCAGGAGGACCAGCATGACGTCCACGAAGGGCGTCACATTGATCTCGCTGTTCTGCTCAACCCCGTACTTGCCACCCCCAGAACCTGAGAGTTTGGCGCCCATGTGGCTTAGGCCCCTTTGTCGAGCTGCCGGGAGATGGTGTTCATCAACTCAGCGATAAAGCCTTCCGTCCGCGCGCCGTAGGCGGCGATACGGGTTTGGAAGTAGTTGTAGAAGATAACCGCCGGGATAGCGGCGAACAGGCCAAGGCCGGTGGCGAGCAGCGCCTCGGCGATGCCGGGGGCGACGACGGCCAGGTTGGTCGTGTTGGTGTTCGCGATGCCGATGAACGAGTTCATGATCCCGTAGACGGTGCCGAACAGGCCGATGAACGGACCGCCGGAACCCAGGGAGGCCAGGAACTGCATGCCGTTGGACAGGCGCTTGGCCAGGTTGGCCTGAACCGCGCCGACCGCAGCTTCCGCCCGGTGCAGGGTGGTTTCGCGATGTTCGCCGGTGACGGCGAGCCCGGCCTGGCGGGACAGTTCGACTTCCTGGGCGGCCGCGGCGGCCATGTCGGCCAGCGGATTGCCCTCGAACTCTTCCGACATGGCGATACGGCCGACGTCGTTGATCGACTTGGCGCCGCGGAAGGCTTCGGTGAAGCGGTCCGAGGTGCGGTTCAGCGAGCCGAACTCGATGATCTTGGTGGCCAGCAGGGTCCAGGAGAAGATCGAGCCGATCACCAGGCCGATCATCACGACCTTAACGACCGGGTCGGCCTCGAGGAACATCTCCATGACCGTCAGACGGCCGGCGCCTTCCATTTGCGGGGGCGCTTCATCGGCCGCCGGGGGGGCGGCGTCGGCCGCAGGAGCGGCCGGGGCGGCGGCTTCGGCGGCAGGTGCGGCCGGAGCCGCGGCTTCCTGCGCGAACGCCGGCGCGCTCGTCATCAGCGCGACGGCGCCGAGGAGAGCGAGGAAAGGGGTCTTCTTTTTGTCGAGCATCTGTCGCCAGTTCCTGATTGGTCTAGCACGTTTGGACCGAGGGTCGTCGCGCGAGAGCGTCTCCACCCTTGTTGAAACAAGCCCGCCGCCATGCCGGGAACCCGCCACGACGCCGAAGCCGCTTTCGCTGCGCCCGACCCGTAACGCTTGGCTCCGACAAGATTATGAAGGAGCGGCGTTTCGAAGGCGGGAGCGGCCTCGCCCTCCCTGGGGGGGAACTCGAAGCCTTGCCGCCATGTTAGACGTGCGGCATCGGTCCTTTGGCAACCCCTACCCCAAGCGTCAAGAGGGCATACTTGCCCCTTTGCGCCGCTTCTTCCCGGCAAGTTGGCACCGTTGTTGCGCCGCACAACGCTCAACCCAAGTATTCTTGGAAGAAAACCGACTTTTCGAAGAAAAAATATGCTGCATTGCAGCATGACTGATCGAACGTCGGTCGAAAAAGGACGATCGAGTCGGCGGCCCGACGAGCGCGCCATGTGCGATTTTCGGTCAGAAGCCGCGCATGCGGCGTGAGATGGGCTCCCGCCCCTTGCGAGTCAATCCAAACGGCGTTCGACCGGCGCAGGTTGCGGGCGAATGTGTCGCAGGCGCCATGGCGCCCCTCGAGTGTTCCGCAGGATTCAACGGTCAGACGATCCGTCCGACGGCGTCGTGCTCTACGACAGCCTCTTCGCCGACCGGTCGGCGAACCAGGGTTCGAGGCGCCTGATCGCCTCCTCGACCTCTCGGGTGGAGACGGCGAAGCTGAAGCGGACGAAACGCCGGCCTTCCACAGGATCGAAATCGACACCGGGGGCCGTCGCCACGCCGGTGTCGCGCAGCAACGCCTCGCAGAAGGCGAGGCTGTCGTCGGTGAGATGTCCCACGTCCGCATAAATGTAGAAGGCGCCGTCGGGCGGCGCGATCGCACTCAGGCCGAACCTCGGCATGGCCTCCAGCAGAAGGCCGCGATTTCGCCGATAGACCTCCAGATGGCCGTCCAGCTCCGCACGGCAGTCCATGGCGGCGAGCGCCGCATGCTGGGCGAGAGAAGGCGGCGTCAAAAAGAGTGCGCCCATCAAGGCCCGCGCCGCCTCGACGTCGTCGGGCGCCGCCACCAGCCACCCCAGCCGCCAGCCGGCCATGCTGTAATATTTGGAGAAGCTGTTCACGATCAGGGCCGTCGGCTCGAATTCAAGCAGCGAGCGGGCCCGCTCCCCATAGGTGAGGCCGTGATAGATCTCGTCGGAGATGATCCGGATTCCCCGCTCGCGGCAGACCTGCGCGATAGCTTGCAGCTCCCCGGCCGGAATCACCGAACCGGTGGGATTGGCGGGACTGGCGAGGATCACGCCGGCCGGCGCGGGGTCGAGCGCAGCGAGGCGCGCGGCGTCGAGCTGGAACCCCTCGGCCGGGCCGCAAGGCAGTTCCACCGGCGTCATGTGCAGCGCCTTCAAGGTGTTGCGATAGGCGACATATCCAGGCCGCGCCAAGGCCACGCGGTCCCCCGGCTTGAAGGCCAGCGACAGGGCCAGGACCAGGGCGGGAGACGCCCCGCAGGTGAGCACGATCCGCCCTGGCGCGATCCCGACGCCGTAAGCGTCTTCATAGTGACGAGCGATTCGAGCCTTCAGGGTCGGGCTTTCCCAATAGCCCATGGGGTCGGAGTCGAGCACCCGCCGCGCCGCCGCCAGCGCCGCAGCCGGCGCGCCCGTTGAGGGCTGGCCGAACTCCATGTGGATCACCGACCGGCCCTCGGTCTTCAGGCGGTGCGCAAGCCCGCTGATGGCGATGGCGTGAAACGGATCGATCCTAGCGGACATCGGCGCTGGCCCCTGACTTGGACCGGCATGTGGCGCAGGCGCCCCGCCGAGGCAAGCCGAACGGCCCGGGGATCAGGAAGAAAATATGCAGGGGAAATGGTGCCTGGGGCCGGAATCGAACCAGCGACACGCGGATTTTCAATCCGCTGCTCTACCAACTGAGCTACCCAGGCGCAGGCCCCGCGTCGCGGGAGCCGCGTCTATAGAAGAGCCGTTCGCCGCTGTCCAGCGGCCTCAGGCGTCGTCCTGGGCGTCGTTGTCGTCCGGCCCGCCCTCGCCCTCCACCGCCGGAATGGCGTAGCCGCCGGAGAGCCATCGCTGCAGGTCGACGTCGGCGCAACGGCGGGAGCAGAAGGGGCGGTAGGTCGGGTTGGAAGGTTTGCCGCAGATCGGGCATGGAGCTCCACTCATCGGGCGACGGCCTCCAGGCTTTCTCTCGGCCTCGGCTCCGGATGAAGAGCGAAGCGCGCGCCGAAGCGGGCCACGAGGCGTTCCACGAGAGGTCCGGCGGCGTCGGCTACGGACGGGGCGCACCGTCCCTCCACCTGCGCTCCGCCCTGCGCCAGGGCTTCGGTCTCCATGGCCCTGACCAGCCGCAAGGCGAGCGTGCGGTCGGAAGGCGCGCCGTCGGGGCCGTCGAGAATTTCCCGCACCGAGCGGACGCGGCGGGGCACCGTGAGCTCCATCGTACCGAAACGGCTGACCGGCCCGATGGCGACGCCCGGATTGTCCGGCGCAAACGCGGCGCGCGCCGCCGTCAGCAGGGCGTTTCCGTCATGCCCGCGGCCGGCGAGATCCACCACGACAAGCCCGCCCAGCCCCTTCAGCCGCAAGAGGCGCGCCGCCTCGCCCAGGGCTGCGAGGTTTGTCTGACGGGTGATGCGCTTGGCGTCCTGGCCGGTCCGGGCGCCCAGATCCACATCCACGGCCACCAGGGCGCGCGTCGGCTCGATCGCGAGACTGCCGCCGCCCGGCAGCGGATGGACGGTCTCCAGGGCCTCGGCCTCGGCCTGATCCGCCACGCGCCGGGCCTCGGGGCCCTCGAGGATCTCAGCCCCGCGGGAGAACCCGGCCAGCTGTTCGGCAAGATCCGGCGCAGGCGCGATCAGGCCCGGCTCGCCATGGGCGGGGCCGATCGCCCTCACCGTCGCCAGCTTTTCCGCCCGCGGCTCGATTCGGATCTCGACCTCGAGGAGTTGCCCCTGCACCGGCCGCTCCTCGGGCCTGTACGGCAGGAAGGCCTCCACCCCGCCGAGGTCGACGAAGGCGGAGACGAAAGCCGGCTCCACCTTCCGCACCCGCGCGGCGAGGCGGGCGCCGGCGCGGGTGAGCGGCGATTCGCCCTCCCGCAGGATCAGCAACCGCTCCGGCCGGCCGTCCAGGGTCACGACGCCCCGGCTCTCGCCCGGCGCACGGTCCAGAAAGAGCGCACGCCGGCTCATGGGAACCGGAACCCCAGCCCTTTCAGAAGGCTGACGGTCTCGTAGACCGGCAGGCCCACGACCGCGGGGTAGGATCCCTGAAGCGAAGGGATGAACGCCGCCGCCCGTCCCTGGATGGCGTAGCCGCCGGCCTTCCCCTCCCCTTCGCCGCTCGCCAGATAGGCTTCGATCTCGCGCTCGGTCAGGCGCTTGAAGCGGACGCGGGTCTCGATCAGCCGTGCGGCGGCCCGGCCGCTCGGCGCCGCCACGGAGAGCCCCGTGAACACCCGATGGGCCCGCCCCGACAGCAGGCGCAGGCAATCGCGGACGTCCTGGGAGGATACCGCCTTCGGCAAGGCCCGACGCCCGACGGCGACGACGGTGTCGGCCGCCAGGACATAGGCGTCGGGCTGAACAGCGGCGACGGCGGCAGCCTTTTCGGTCGCCAGCCGCAGGGCGGTGTGGCGGGGCAGTTCGGACTTCAGGGGGCTTTCGTCGACCTCCGCGGGGACGACGCCGTCGGGCTCCAGCCCGATCTGACGCAAGAGGTCCAGCCGCCTGGGGCTTGCAGAAGCCAACACCAGGCGCTGCGATTCCATTCGAGGCAAGCGCCCTCTATCGGACGCGGAAGGTGATGCGGCCCTTGGTCAGGTCGTAGGGCGTCATCTCGACCAGCACCTTGTCGCCCGCCGAGACGCGGATTCGGTTCTTCCGCATCTTGCCGGCGGTGTGAGCGATGATTTCGTGGTCGTTCTCGAGCTTCACGCGGAAAGTCGCATTGGGCAGGACTTCACTGACCGTGCCCGGAAACTCCAAAGGCTCTTCCTTAGCCATGCAGGCTCCCAGATAGCGTTCGATACGCGAACGGCCCGCGATCCCGGTCAGGCGCGAGCCGTCGAAAGACGCGCAAGTATAGCGCAGCGCCCCTAGCATGGTCGATAAGGCTTTGGCGATCCTCCGCCCACGGCTCTCAAGCAAACCGTTCGGCGATTCGCGACGCCAGGGTGTCGCGCACCTCGCGATAGGCGGCGAGCCGAACCTCCCGCGCTCCCTCCGTGAGGGTCGGATCGAGGATCGGCCAGTATTCGATCTCGGCGGCCCGGCCCCGCGTCAGTTCGACGGCGCGGTGCTGCGCCTCCGGCGTCAAGGAGATGATCAGGTCGAAGGACTCGTCCTCCAGCTCCTCGAAAGTCTTAGGCCGATGGTCGGAGAGGTCGCAGGAGATTTCCGCCATGACAGCCTGGACGAAGGGATCGGCGCCGTCGTCCAGGCCCTCCGGCGCCGGTTTGAGGCCGCAGCTGTCAACGAAGATGCGATCGCCCCACGCGCGCCGCAGCAGCGCCTCGGCCATGGGAGACCGGACGAGATTGTAATTGCAGGCGAACAGCACCGCCCCGGGCAGGGGCGGCTTGCCGGACTCCCCCATCCTACCCTCGCCAGTGCAAGGCGCAGATCAGGGTGAAAAGGCGCCGGGCGGTGTCGAGATCGGTTTCGATCTTTCCAGCCAGGCGCTGCTGAAGCAGTTGCGAAGCTTCGTTGTGGAGCCCGCGCCGCCCCATGTCCAAGGCCTCGATCTGCTGGGGCGTCGAGTTGCGGATGGCTTGGTAGTAGCTCTCGCAGATCAGGAAGTAGTCCTTGATCAGCATGCGAAACGGCGAGAGCGAGAGGATGTGCCGGCGCTCGTAGCTCGGGCCGCGCACGTCAAGCACCAGCCGGTTCTCCAGAAGGCCCATCCGAAGGTCGTAGGGCCCGCCGTCGCCGCCTTCGGGCGCGAAATAATTCTCCTCCAGAAGATCGTAGATGGCGATCTGCCGCTCCTGTTCCTGGTCGCGCGAGACCGCGGCGAGCGATTCCTCGTCGATCTCCACGGACTGGAGGCGCTGGGTCTTGCGGTCGGGTTCGGCCATCTGGGCGTGATCTGGAGCGGACTGCGGCGAGGTTTATTGCAAACCACCCCCTAACGTCATCCTGCCCCGCACAGGAAGCCGTCGAACGAAAAAGCCCCCGGCGCCGGAGCGCCGGGGGCCGCAACGGAAAAAGGTCCCGCCTTAGTAGCCATAGCTGGCGTAGCGGTAGCCTGCGGGGGTCACGTAGGCGCCGTGGACATAGCCGACGCCGACGCCGTCACGTCCAACCAGGATCCACTCGGTGCCGCTGACACGCGCCAGGGCCTGGAAGGCTTCGCCCGGCCGCAGCGTACCGACCCGCGCGGCGTTCGTGGTCGGAGCGGCCCGAAGGTTGAGGTTCGTGGTCGCCACGAAGGTCCCGCCGTCGCGGACGAACCTCGCCGGCGCCAAATGACCGCTCAGCCGATAGCCGCCGTGAGCATATGTCGCCGGCTGGGCGTAGGCGGGCGCGCCGCCGTAATAGGCGCCTTGCGCCTGCTGGTCGCGCTGCATCTTGCAGCCCACATAGGAGCCGGTGGCCGCGCCCACCGCGGCGCCGATGGCGGTGCCCGTTCCGCGGTCGTTCTTGGCGAGGTTGGAGCCCGCCGCAGCGCCCACCAGGGCGCCGATGATCGCGCCGCCCGCCTGCTTTCCGCCAGGGGCGTCGCAGCTGACGATGGAGCCGAGGCCGCCGCCTGTGGGCGTACGATAGGCCTGGGCGTTGGCGGTCGAGACGGCGCCCGCCGCGAGCGCGCCGGTCAGCGTCGCCACGGCCGCGCCGCGCAGCAGCTTGGAAGTGTTGAAGGTGCGCATGGCATGGTCTCCGTCTAGGTTTCGTCCCGAGGCCTCGCAGCCCCGATGACGACCACCCTAGCGACCCGATCCTGAACGCCCTCTGGGCCTGGTTTGACAGGAATTGTTCAGCTTTCCGCGTCGTCTTCGGCGGGGCGAGGCGCCGCCTTCGGGCCCGCCGACGAGCGGCTGGGCGCCGAGGGCGCCGGCGGCCCGATCGGACGATAGGCTAGGCCGATGCCCTCAGCCTCGAACGCCAGCTTGAGCCGGCGGTTGTATTCCCGGCCGACGACCCACTGGTCCCTTGGCCGAGTGGTGGCGCGCGCGCGCAGCAGAACGCCCTGAGGGTCCAGCCGCTCCACCCCCATGACCTCGATCGGCTGGGTGATCCGGCGTGAGAATTCGGGGCTCCTCCGCAACGCCTCGCCGACCTCGCCCATGACTGCGAGCGCCCGATCCACGTCCGTCCCATAGGTCACCATCACGTCGGCGACATAGGACGAGTAGGAAGCCGTCCGGTTATGGATCACCTGGGCTTCGGAATAGGGGAAGATATGCAGCGTGCCGTCGAGGTCTCGAAGGCGGATGGTCCGCAAGGTCATGGCTTCCACGGTACCGCCGACCGACCCGATGCGGACATTGTCGCCAACCGACACGACATCCTCGGCGACCAGGAAAAGCCCGGTGAGGAAGTCCTTCACCAGAGTCTGGGAGCCGAAGCCGACCGCAACCCCCACCACGCCGGCGCTGGCCAGCAGAGGCCCCACCGACACCCCGATCTCGGAGAGGAAGGTCAGGGCCGCCACGACGGCCAGCACGGCCTGCACGCTGCCGCGGATCAACGGTCCCAGGGTCCGGATCTGAGCCGCCCGGCGCGCGCTGCGGCTCCGCCGCGCCAGCCCGCCCATCAGGCGGTCGATGAGGAAGCCGGCGATCTCGACGACGCCGACGGCCAGGATCGTCACGAGGACGGCGCGTAGCAGGCCCGCCCCGGCTCCGCCGGCGAGCCGGGCGAACAGGTCCACGCCCCAGATGCGGGCGACCAGGACCAGGGCGCCGACGATGATCGACAGGCGCAACAAGAGCCAGGTCAGCCCGGCGACCTGAGGCGTATCCCGCTTCTTTGTCTCCGAACTGGCCTCGGCGTCCAGCCGCCGGAGCCAGGCATCGGACAGCCGGCGTAAGGTCCAGATCAGGCCGTATGCGGCTGCCAGGCAGACGCCCGAAAGCACGAGGTTGAACAGGAGGTCGCGCGGATCGAGGCCGGAAACGGCTCGCCACGACTGGCGCACGCCTTCCAGGATCTGTTCAGCAGCCGTGGCCCCGGCCGGCGGGTCTGTCGGTGCGGCCGGCCCTTGCCTCGCCACCATCGCCGCGTCCGCCGCCTAGTTCCGCCCCAGCCGGATCGCCGCCGATCGAGCGTGGGCCGGCAATCCCTCGGCCTCGGCCAGCGCCACGGTCGGAGGTCCCAGCGTGCGGAACGCGGCCTCGTCGCAGTTGATGATCGAGGTCCGCTTGATGAAGTCGTAGAGAGAAAGGCCGGAGGAGAACCGCGCCGCCCGGCTGGTCGGCAGGACGTGGTTCGACCCCGCCACATAGTCGCCGATCGCTTCCGGCGCGTGCCGTCCCAGGAAGATCGCGCCGGCGTGCCGGACTTGGTCCGCCAGCACGCTCGGCGCCTCGACGGCGAACTCCACATGTTCCGGCGCCAGGCGATCCACCAGCCGCGGCGCCTCTACCAGAGGCGCGACGATCATCGCGCCATGGTCCCGCCAGGAAGCCGCCGCAGCCTCGCCGGTCGCCAGCGTCTCCAACTGGGCCGCCACCTCGGCTTCGACCGCGGCGGCGAAGTCGGAGCTGTCAGTGATCAGGATGGCCTGGGCCGCCGGATCATGCTCGGCCTGGGAGAGCAGGTCCGCCGCGATCCAGGCTGGATCGTTGGCCGCGTCCGCCACCACCACGATTTCCGAAGGCCCGGCCAGGGCGTCGATGCCCACGGTTCCATAGACCCGGCGCTTTGCGGCCGTGACGAAGGCGTTGCCCGGCCCCACGATCTTGTCCACCGGCCGGATCGGTCCGGCGCCGTAGGCCAACGCCGCCACGGCCTGGGCGCCGCCGACCCGCCAGATTTCGCTCACACCCGCCGCCTTCGCCGCCGCCAGCACCGCCGGCTGCAACCGCCCGGGCGGCGTCACCATGGCGATGCGCTCCACGCCTGCAGCCGCCGCCGGCACCGCGTTCATCAGAACGGTCGAGGGATAGGCCGCCCGCCCCCCCGGCACGTAGATCCCGACGGCTTCCAGCGGCGTCCATCGCCAGCCCAGCTCGACCCCGGCCTCGTCGATGAATCGGGCGTCGGCGGGACGCTGGCGCTCGTGATAGGCGCGGATCCGCCGAGCGGCGAATGCGATGGCGTCTTTGACATCCTGCGGGCAGCGCGCCGCGCCCTCCTCGATCTCATCCTCGGAGACGCGAATCGTGGCCTCGTCCAGCTCGGCGCGGTCGAACTCCCGCGCGAACCGCAACACCGCCGGCAGCCCCTCGGCCCGGACCGCCGTCAGCACCTCGCGCACGATCGCGTCCACGTCTTCCGGCGTATCGCGCCTCTCGTCGGCGAAGGCCCCAAATACGGCCTCGAAATCGGGATCGGAGAAGGTGAACCGGCGCATGGGCGCTATGTAGCGGCCGCCCGCCGCCCTGGCTATGGCCCGTCAGGCTTGGTGCTTGGGAACCCGCGGCGTCGGCCAGGGATCGGAGATGTCGGCCAGCACAGCGTCGACGCACTCCACCTCCGCCCGCAGGTCGCCGCCGCCGGCGAACTGCATGACAACGACCCCGCCGGGCGATTCGTCCGGCTCGAAGGTCAGCGCCAGCAGTTCGACCACCGCCTCCTTGGCGCCGCGCCGGATTCGCCGCGTCTGCACTTTCAGCACCGAACCGATCTGCAGGGCGCAACGCACCCGTTCGCCGCCCCGGCCTTCCCACCGATAGCGGTTCAGCGCCAGCGTCAGCCGCCGCGCCCCAGGTTCGAAGGCGATGTCCCCGACCTTGCCGACGGCATCCTGCAGCGCCGCCGAGATCACCGCCAGGTCGTCGGCGTCTTCGGCCAGCAGGCGTAGGCGTTGCGAAGGAGTATCAGCCACCATCACGCCTCCACTTCGCCGTTTCCAGGGATGCGGCGGACCTTCGCACCGCAACCGCCCAGCTTCTCCTCCAGGCGTTCAAACCCACGGTCCAGGTGATAGACCCGGCTCACCAGAGTCTCGCCCCGCGCGGCTAGGCCTGCGATCACCAGGCTCACGGAGGCCCGCAGGTCCGTCGCCATCACCGGCGCCCCGTCCAGGGCGGGCACGCCCCGCACCCGGGCCTCGCCGCCGGAAACCGAGATGTCGGCGCCCAGGCGCATCAATTCCGGCGCATGCATGAAGCGGTTCTCGAAAATGGTTTCGCGGATCACGCTTTCTCCCTCCGCGAGAGTCATCAACGCCATGAACTGCGCCTGCAAGTCGGTGGCGAAGCCGGGATAGGGATCGGTGGTCACCTCTACGGCTCTCAGGCGCGATCCGTTCCGTTTGACGGTCAATCCATCCTCGTGTCGCCGCACCTCCACGCCCGCCTCGATCATCTTGTCGAGCAGGGTGTCGATCAGTTCGCTGCGAGTCCCAGTCAGGCGAACCTCGCCGCCGGTCATTGCAGCCGCCAGGGCGAAGGTGCCGGTCTCTATTCGGTCGGGCATCACGGCGTGATCCGTTCCGTGCAGCCTGTCTACGCCCTGGATGCGTACGATGGGCGTCCCCGCCCCCGAAACCTTCGCACCCATCGCATTGAGGCAGTCGGCCAGGTCGGCCAGCTCCGGCTCACAGGCGGCGTTGGACAGCACCGTCTCGCCCTTCGCCAACACGGCGGCCAGCATGGCGTGCTCGGTCGCCCCGACCGAGACGAATGGAAAGGCGATCTCCGCGCCGGTCAGGCCCCGCGGAGCCTGCGCATAGACATAGCCTTCGTGCAGGTCGATCGTCGCACCCAGGGCGCGCAACGCCTCGAGATGCAGATCCACCGGCCGCGCCCCAATGGTGCAGCCGCCGGGAAGCGAGACCTTCGCCTGCCCGGTCCGCGCCACCAGCGGCCCCAGCACGTTGAACGAGGCGCGCATCTGCCGGACCAGATCGTACGGCGCGATGGCGCTGACGATCTCTGGCGCATGGAGCACGGTTTCCGGGCCCTCCGGCCCATCCTGCTCGACCACTTCCACCCCCAGCCGCTCCAGCAACCGGGCGAGAAAGCGGGTGTCGGCCAGGCGCGGCATGTTCGTCAGCCGCAGGGGTTCGTCGGTCAGCAGGCTGGCGGCCATAAGCTTGATGGCCGAATTCTTGGCGCCGCTGATCGGGATCACACCCTCAAGCTGCGCGCCGCCTGAAATGGCGATGCGATCCAAATGAGATTCCTCGGAACAGGCGCTCTGCGCGGCGATCTCCGCGATGCGGCCCTTTCGGGCTATCTAGCGCGGGGGCGCGCCGTCGCAAAGCCGCGGCGCCTCAGGAAGCCTGGTCCCTGCCCTTGCGCGGTTCCGGCGGCGGAGCGCTCAGCTCCTTGCGACGACGGAGGTTGGCGCGCAGAGCCTCCGCCAGGCGCGCTTCGCGATCCGACGGTGCGGACTTGGTCTTATCGCTCATGAGAATCAGAGTGCGGCGAGGCGCCTCCGCCATCAAGCGCGCTTTACGCATATTTGGGGCTTCACGCGGGCTCCGGCTTTGGCTATAGCCCCCGCCTCGCCTTTTCGCCGCCGTAGCTCAGTGGTAGAGCGCATCCTTGGTAAGGCTGAGGTCGGCAGTTCAATCCTGCCCGGCGGCACCACTCTTCTCCTCCTTCGCACGCCCAAGTTCCGGCCCGTGAACGGCGGCGGAGACCCGTCAGCGAAGGCCCGTGTGATAGCCTCCGCCCCGCGCCTTGGTCAGGACCTGGCGGCGCAGGCGGGGATCGAACGACACGTGCACCCAGGTCCCTTCCTCGATGAGCTGGTCGAAGGCGAGAGGGGAGTCCGCAAGTTTGCGGCAGATCGCCTTGGGCGTTCCAAACCGGTGACACACGAAGTCGACGGCCTGTCCGGTCAAATGCGCGCTCCGCACAGCCCCGCCCACCGCCCGGTTCACCGCTGGAGAGCGATAGCCGCTGGACACAAGGATCGGATGCCCGCCCAATAGTTCGCGCACCGCCTCCATCCGCTCCGCCGTGGCCCGCAGGTTCGCCGTCACTTGCGCCGAGGGCGTGTTGTCCAGGCCGCGCTGCTGGGTCGCCGTCAGCTCTTCCAGGGTGAAGTGCGGCGATAACCACGTCGCCATGGCCGCCTCCTTTGCTTCTCGTGTTCGGGAGCAGAGCTCAGCGCGCGTCTGGCATCCGCAGGCCGAGACCTGCCAGGAACGCCGCCGCGCCCGCGACCAGCCAGGGCGCATAGCGCGAGATCCAGCTTCCGAGCGCGGCGACGCCGGCCACCCGATCCCGCTCGGCCTCGAGTGCGTCGATCCGCGCCAGCGCGCCCTTCAGCTCGCCCCGGAGGGCGTCCACCAGCTTGCCCGCCTCCTGGGCCTCCAACCGCACAAGGCGCTCGCGCACGTCGTCGAGCTTCGCGGTCAGGCTCTCCAGCCGCTTCGTCTGGGCTGCCAGATTGTCGCCGATCTGGCGCAGGGTCAGCACCTGCGCCTCGTGCAGGGCGTTTCGTTCGGCGACGGTTTCAGGATACGGATCTGAAGCTCGCGTAATCATTTCGCCTTCCCTCAGGCTAGCAATTTCTCGAGATCCACGCTGAGGCCCCAGTTCGTCCCCCGCCGGGTCTGAGATCCCGTCGAGTTCGTCTCGCTGTTCGTCGTTTCGCCCCGGAACAATTCCAGCGGCAGATTCCCGAACAGCCCCAGCTGCGCGGTGAGCAGGTCGATCGGCGCCCTGGCCCGCGCATCGTCGACGCCGCGCAGGGTTCCGCCCATCTCCGCCTGGGCCGCCACATTGGCCCGGGTGTTGGCGTCCATCGCCGTCGACAGGTCCACGAGCCCCTGGGCCGCACGCAGCTTCCGATCCTCTTGCTCAGACCGCAGGCGGGCGTTCTCGAAGCTGGCGCTCTGCCGCCGATTGGCGTCGTCGGCAGACAGCCCGGCGCTGGTGGTGAACATCTGCGACAGGAGATTCGAGATCTGGGTGTTGCGCGCCCGCGACAGCTCGCCCTCGGTCAAAGCCTTGGTGATCGCCGCGCCCGAGCCGCCGAAGGCCCCTTCCCGCGCCAGAGCCAAGTCCTGGGCCGCCCGCGTCGCCCCCGCCGCGGCGTCGAAATCGGCCGTCGCGGCGTCAGTCACCTGCTGGTGGAAGGGATTGTAGTATTTCTCCAGGCCCGTCAGCAGGCTCTGGGCTTCCCCCTGATGCGCCGGCGCCCCCGTGCCGGCCCGGAACACGTCGGCGGCGCGATCGAAATTCCAGGGCAGGCCAGTCAGGCCGCCCGCCATGGCCGCCGCCCGGTTCTCGAGCGCGCTGGTCGGCGAAACCAGGCGGTTCGGATCGATCTGCCCGAGATTGCCGATCCGTCCCGCATAGTCCTGAGTGGCGTTCGCAATCCAGTCCGGCAGCACCGGCGTCGTCGTACGCCAGGATTTCTCCGTACTGCTGCTCGTGGTCTTTTCACGGTTTCCGCCGAAGTTGAAACTCATGTCAAAGCTCCTTCTCGATCACCCGCGCGATCGTTTGTGATGTTGGACGGCCACCCCGGACGGCCGACGGCGACGGCGCGGTGGAAGCCAAGGCCGCCCTTTGGCTTCCGCCGCCGTCTCAGTTCATGTTCGTCTCCGTCGGCGAGCCGCAACAGCGGCAGTCGCGCCTGCGGATACGTTCGATCTGCATGACCGGAGCGGCTCGCCGCTCCGCCAAAGCTGCGCCTCCCGGCGCTCGCCGATCGACTTCACCGCGTCAGGACGGTGGGAGCCGCCGCGATCTGGAGTTGCGTGCCGCGCCCTTCGGCTACGGACATCACCGCTCGCCGGCGAACACCACCTTGAACACCGGCTTGCCGATGCGCGCGGCGGTCGGCGCGGTCCGCCCGGAGAACCGAAGGCGGAACAGTCGACCGGAGGCGCGGAAATCCACCTTCGACTGCCCCGGCGCCATCGGATAGGGCCCGAAGGTCCGCGCCTCACCCTGTGGCGTCTGGCGGCTCGTGATTGTCAGCGAAACCCCGCCTTCCTGGTCGGCGATGTCGGGCCAGACGCCCAGCGTCATCAGGTTTGCGTTCTCGTCCAGATACTGGTCGGCGGTCTCGATGAACCAGCTGAAGGCTGCGCCGTCCGCCGACTTGCCGCGCTCGTGCCAATAGACGCGGCCGCCCGCGTCGACGCCGATCGGATGCTGCGAGGGCCCGGCGTCCACGAACGCCGTTCGATCCATACGCCCCCGTGACCACGCGCCGTCCTGCAGCGAAACGGCGAGGTAGCGCGAGTTCTCCGTACCCTCCCGGGCGTCGGGATAGTCGAACCGCACCTCGTTGAAGGCGCTGATCGTCGAGGCCGTCACCTTATCGCCCTGGCTGGCCGCGATATTGTCCGCCATATCGTCCTGGATCGGGCACGGCAGGATTTCGACCCCGCCGCCCAGACCATAGCGGCGGAACTGTAGGTCCGGGCCGAGCCAGAAGGCCGCCTGCCCCGCCACCACGGCGGCGTTCGGCCCGATCAGGCCGCAATTGGCGGCCACGCGTTCGAACTTCCACGGCTGGCTGACGGAACCGACGAACTGGCCTAGGAAGAGGGCATGGGTCGTCCAGATCAAAAGATGCGGACCGATGACGCGCCCGGCCACGATCCGACCGCCGCCCGGCAGGATGTATTCTCGCGCCGTGGTCGAGGGGCTGGTCGTCCAGCTCTCCAGGTCGCGTACGCCAGAATGGCGGATGCACAGCGGATTGTAGACGCCGGAGGCTTCCTCGTTGCAGCCCAGGGCGAACACCTGGTCGGTCGGCGCCACGAGCATGTGCGAGATCTGCTGCGGCGCGCCGTCCACTTCGACCGCAGCGACCGCGGTGTCGTTCATCCAGCGATAGAGCCGGCCGCCCCGCGGCGAAGCCAACAGGTTCTCCCCCCAGGCCGCCAGGGCCCAGGTCCGCGGGAAGTAATCGGCGGTCGAGGGCTGCGAATAACCTCCGGTGGAATAAGCCCCCGTCCCGAACCCAGCGCCCCCGGCGCCGTCCACCGGCCCTTCGGCCAAGCCTACGGGCGTGACGTCGGCCAGCTCACCGGAGCGCCAGACCATCAGCGCCGAATGCGTCCCGAACGCCGCCGTCAGCGCGGCGGCCTTGTCCGTCCATTGGAACACGGTGCGGCAGACGCCGGGGAGAGGGGTGTCGGACATGCTCTCCCAACCACCAATGACTTGAGGCCTTCCCAACCAGAAGCGAATGTTCGATGCATCGCCCCACTCGCCGGCCGCCGTGTATGCGGTGTCATCGCCGCGAAGTCCCGGAGGAAGATCCAAAGATATACGCATTCTACTTCCTCATTGTTTGGACAATAAGTAAAAAATAGTATGCTAAAGACAGCCGAGGCATATGGAATTCAATTTCTCGTCCCACCGGGAGATAGCGGGGTAGGAGCCTCAATTCTAGATTACGGCGAGTTCGCTAAGGTAGAGACAGATTTCATATTAGACATAGTTGGAAATGGAATATTTGTAGACGTTGGGGCAAATATTGGAGCGATTGCTCTACCGGTTTCCCGAAGGGCAAGCATGGTTCTTGCCATAGAAGCAAATAGAGGATTTGCAAATCTTCTTGCGGCAAACGCCCTAAATAACAGAATGTACAATGTATCCGTTCTACACGCCGCCATAGGGGATAAGGAATGCATTTCCAGATTTCCGGTAATGCCGTTATTTGAGAGCGGAAATCTGGGGACCTCTGGATTTGGCCTCCCGGAGGCCTACGCTAGAGAACCGGTAATGATGCTAACACTAGACCGCATCACCCCCCCGAGAACTTCCGTCATTAAGGTAGACGTAGAGGGTTATGAGTTAAATGTCATTAAAGGATCAAGGGAGATCCTCAGGAAATTGAGACCATATTGGATAATAGAAAGCTCTACAGATACGCCAAATAACGCGAGCGTGTTAGCAACTATGAATTCATTAGGGTATTCAACATATTGGTTTTACACGCCTTTCGTTACCCCAACACCTCTTCGAGGGTCGCAACCCGAGAAGCTCAGGGGGGATATTAGTATTTTTGCCGCGCCATCGGAAAAGCGGCAGCCAGATTGGGAGATGAATGCAGCAATCCCAGGAGAGCGCAGGCCACGAACAATAGCCGATTTTCCATACCTTTCTAGGTATGGCTACACAATATAGATCTATCCAAATCTATACATAAAACAAACTAATAACCCGCTCCCTCCATATGCCGAATACCCAGTATCTGAACCACAACGCCCGCCAGAACCATAGGGAGCTACATTCGGAGGGCTGTTATTAAACTGATTTCCAACACTACTACTATTTATTCCAAATAAATCCCCAAACCCTCCCGCACTTCCTCCGAAAATCACATTATTTCCGAATGGACCGATAATACCTTGCTCACCTCGTTCACCGCTTCCGCCCCCGTATCGATTGACCTGAAATCCGGAAGCCGAGCTGCGTGGCGCCGGAGCACCATTTGGACGACGACCACCCTGGGCTATTCCGTGCACGACTCCATCAATGCGGACGATAGTGTCTCCCCCGTCCCATCCACTTCCGCTTACCGGTCCTACGGTTCTTCCCCCTACACCTACGGTCCAAGAAATCGTTTGCCCCCTTGCTAGTAGGAGGCGACTGTGTCCCGCTGCGCCGCCGCCACCCCCAAATGACAATGCACTTTCAGCAGAACCAGCCGCACCGCCGCCGTATGCAAACACGTCTGCCACAAGATCTTCACTTGCATTGTATGATCCGGAGAGCGGAGTGGTGTATTCGTGCGAACGATCCTGGATTACTGTCGCTATAAGTTTTGGGAAACTCGTCCGCCCGACGAGCATTCCTTGACCTTTGAATCCAGCAAGACCCTTTTTCACCATCAGTAATCCGCCCACTCAGCTGCAACCACGATCCCCGCCGCCGACGCCACCGTCGCCGCCGCATAGAGGCGATCACCCGCCTCCAAGATCAGGGGGTTGCCGTCCGAGTATCCGAAGTCGGTCCTCGGGATTTCGGTGGTGTTGGAGACCGTGTGGGCGGCCATGAGGCGGGAATCGACCAGCCGCTGGGTCTCTCCGCCGTCCTTCGAAAGGTAGAGCAGGAGGTTGGTAGCGGTCACCGTCGCGCGCGGCGCGGCGCGGATCCGCGTCACGCGCGCGCCGTTCTCGCCCGCCATCGTCAGGAGAACCGACGCGCTGGGCGCATCATCGATGTCGGTGGACGCCGTCGTCAGGACCGCCGTGCCGGTGCGCGGGGTCTGCGGGGTGATGATCGAGTTCGGGGTCACGGGCATGTCTGGCTCCTAGAGCGCCACCGCCGCGGCGATGGCGAAGGCTTTGAGGGTTTCGGATTGCGCCTCGGCTCGGGCGGCCTGGTCGGCGGCGTAGTCGCCGATGTCGCCGGTGACGACCTGTTTCCAGGACGCCGCCGATCCGTCGGTGTGGATGAACTTGCCCGCATTGCCGGCCTGGGCGGGCAGGTCGACCTGGGCGAAGGCCAGCCCTTCGGCATAGGCGCGGATCGACACGCCGCCGGCGCCCTCCGGCGCCACGTTCACCCCGTCGCACAGGACCGTGGCGATCTCGCCCGGCCCCAGGGTCGCGCTTGCGCCGGCCCCCGTCGTCACGGTCAGGTCGCCGGTGCAGCCGTTCCAGACCTTGTAGACCTTCTCCACGCTGGGCACGGTCACGGTGAAGGTCCCTGCCCCGGTGAACTTCAGCACGGCCGCACGGGCCTCGTCGTCGCCGGTGTTGGAGCTGGTCAGGGTCACATCGCCGGTCAGCGTCTTCACGGTCCAGCCGGCGACGGCGAAGTCGATCCGGCCGATCACGTTGTTCAGCTTGGGCGCGCCCCAGGTGTTCAGGTTCTCGCCGGCGGCCTGCTGTTCCAGGCGCAGGCGCGGCGTGTAGGAGGAGGGCATCAGACAGGTTCTCCGGTGTCTTGGCGGATCCAGGCCCCGCCGTCCGAGACGACGAGGACCTTCAGGGTCGTGTCGAACACCGCATGCCGCGGCCAGCGGCCGGGCGGCGGCAGATCGGCTGTCGCGCAGGCGTAGAGCGGGGTCGGGGCCTGCGGCGTCTGCAGGGCCTTGATGGCCTCGACGAGCGCGAGCGCGAACGGCCGCATTTCCGGCGGCAGGTCGGATCCGGCGACGAGCATGGGTCAGCTCCAGTTTGCGGCGGCTGCGGCGGGGGCTGGCGTCCAGGCCGTGAGCGGGCCGCCGACCGGAAGCCAGGCGGTCGCATCGGGAGACGGCGGCGGGGTCCAGGCTGAGTCCCCTCGAGCCGCGAGGCCGGCCGGCCAGGGGGTCAGAGCCAGCGCGGCGGCGGAGGTTCGCAGAACGCGCCGCGCCT
Organism: Phenylobacterium sp.; assembly: GCF_046290725.1. Lineage (GTDB taxonomy): Bacteria > Pseudomonadota > Alphaproteobacteria > Caulobacterales > Caulobacteraceae > Phenylobacterium. Next base: position 319,799 of record NZ_JBKBUH010000002.1, on the reverse strand, counting down.
CCAGCTTCGCCGGCGCCGCCGTGAGGCTCCACGCGCTTGTGGAGGCCGGCCCCGAATAACCTCGGCTCAGATGCGCCGTCCCGCCGCCGAGGGCCAGATCCGCGCTCTCGGCAGCCAAGGCGTAGGCTTCCGCGTCCGCCCCCAGGTCCAACGCCGCCAGCGCCGAACCCATCCGCACCGCGGCGGTGTTGGTCCCGTCGGACCGCCGCTCGACGGACCAGGTCCTGACGCCTGGCCCGATCCCAGTCCGCAACGCCACGACGCCCTGGAAGGCGCCGCGCTCGAACAGGGCGGAAAAGGTGCGCTTCGGGCTCAGGCCGATCGGCGTCTCGTCCTCGACCAGCCGCGTCTCCATCATCAGGCTGTTGTTGAGCGCCGCGATGCTCCAGGCCGCCAGCACCAGATGCGGATTGCCGCTCGCAGATCCGGAGACGGTCAGGGCCGGCGTGAAGCTCGCCTCGGTTCCCGCATGATGGGCGTCGGCGATTTCGCCATAGAAGGCTTGGTCGAAACCGGAGAGGTCCAGGATCAGCAGCCGGTTGTCGGTCGAGCCGATCTCGTTGTTGCTGGTATGGGCGCGCACCCGCCAGGCGGCGGTCTTCGCGCCTTCCGCCGTTACGGTGCGCCGCCAGATCATCCCCAGCGGAACCACGCTCGCCTGCCCGGCGGCGACCTCCGCATGCCCCGCACCCGTGTCGGGTGTCGCCGCACCGTCGAACTCCAGACGACCGTAGACGGGCGCCGTCGTGGCGAAATTGTCGGTCAGGCACGAGGCGAGGATCAGACAGTCCCCCGCGGGCGGATTCCAGGTCGCGCTCACCACGGTGGTGAAGGCGTTGCTGGTCACGGCCGTCCGGCCCAGGCTCTCCGCGTAGACGTCCTGCCCGGTCAGGGCCAGCGCCACGAGATTCCCGTTGCGGGCGGCGACGTTCACGCCCGCCGCCTCGGCGGCCACCTCGATCGTCACGGCCTTGGCCGCTCCGTCGCCCGCTATCGGGAAGAACCCGGCATAGGACGGGTATTCCAGCGTCGAGCGGCTCTCGATGTTGGCCTCGACCGCACTCGCGCCGTCCACCGCCACCCGCAGGCGCACGTCGGTCGTCGTGTTTCCCTTGTTGGCCGCCTCGACGGACCAGAAGACGACATATGTCTTTCCCACGCCCGGCGTGAAGGTCAGCCGCGCCGCCTCGCTCCAGGCGGTGGAGGTGGTCGTGGTTTCTCCCGGCGTCGCCGCCGCATAATGCTCGCGCCGGCTCATGACGGTCTGGTCCGCGTCAGGCCAGGGTCAGGGCGCCGTTCACGGCGTCGAAGTCCACCGTGAAGGTCTCGCCATCGGCGAGGGTTATGGATGAGCCATAGTCGTACCAGCCGATCAGCGGGTCGGCGGGCGAGGTGGGCGTATCGTTGTAGAGCACGGCGTAGCGGAAAGGGCCGATCGAGCCGCCCGCAGCGGTGAACACGACGTCGGCCAGGGTCAGCTTGTAGATCCCCGCGCTCTCTCCGGAACCGAGGACGACCGCGGCCTGGCCACCGGCGGCGTAGCCCGCGCCCGGTGCGACTTCGGTCAATTGGCTGCGGGTCGCTTGGCTCGCTTGAGGCGCCAGGTTGGTCAGCAGGATCTTGAGGCTGTCGCCCTGGAGATTGTGAACCTTCTCGGCAAGATGCTCGACGAAAGCGTTGAATTTATTGAAGGCCGCCATGGGGTCTCCGTTGATGGCTCAGAGGGCGGAAATGGATCGGAGGCCATCCTCCGTCCGCAGCGGGCCGGCGGCCGTTCGCTCGGCCGCCCGCAAAGCGGCCAGAGCCGCCTGGTGCTTGGCCTCGAAGGCCGCGGTCGCCTCGGCGTCGCGCAGGAACGGCGCAGCTTCCTTCAGCGCGCCGAACAGATAGGCGTCGGGATGCTCCGCCAGAATCCAGTTGGAGGGGCCTGCGTCGGAAAGGCTTGGAATCCGCGCATAGTAGGTCAGCTCGGCCGCGAATGGCCGCTCCGGCGCGGGTTCGCATCGAATTTCGTTCCCGGCCAGGCTCCAGTATCGGGGCCGCCCGCGCGCGTTCTGCGCCGACCGCCGCTCGACCACCTCCGGCGGCGCGGGCTGGAGCGTCCAGCTCGCCTCTCCATCGGAGAGCTTCAGCGTGATCGCCTCCAGGAAATCCGCCGGCAGACCGAAACGGGCCGCGTCGATCTCCGCCTCGGCCCGGCGGATCATCCGGTTCAGCCGCAGCGACCGGTTCATCTGGGCTTCGGCCAGGCGAATGAAGTCGGGGATGCGGACCGCAAGGTCCGCGCGCTCCAGCCAGTCGGCCACGGCCGCCTGCAGCTGGGCGTAGTTGGAAAGAGCCATCTGCGCCGCCGTCGATTGTCGGAAAGAAAAAGGGCCGCCCCGAAGAGCGGCCCCGCCGTCAGTTGTTGGCGTAGCGCACGGCCAGCTGGGGCCGCAGCGTCTTGTAGCCGTAGAGCACGTCCAGCCGGCACGGGAACTTGTCGTTGTTGATGTCGTACTGACGCACGATCCGCATCGAGATCCCGTCGAACACCTCGCGGGCCGCGAAGTCGACGCCGCGCGGCATCACCATATCGGCCGTGGCGAAGGCGAAGGCGCTCTTGTGATAGCCGAGCGAAATCCCGTGCGGCGTCGAGGCGGTCCCGGCGAAGGTGATCGCCGCCGCGCTGCTCGGCGCAGGGATGACCACGTTCTGGGCGGGCCCCGCCAGCACGATGGCCGGCGAGATGGTCATCGAGCCCGCGCCGCCGGCATAGCCGCCGGGGCAGACGAACTGCTGCAGCACGCCGGTGGACTGCTTGGTCTCCGGATGCACCCGGAACACGCCGGCGATGGTGAACACCTCGCCCGCGGCCACGCCGCCGGCGCCGGCCGCCACGGTGATCGCGCTGACTGGATTGGCGGTCACCGGCAGAGCGCCGACCTGGGTGCTGGTCGTATAGGCGCCGTTCGCCGCCCCGCGCAGGTGCGCCGGCCACAGGGTGTTCTCCATGAAGTCGAATCCGGCGGTGCGGCCCATGAAGCCCTCGCGATACTGCCGCGAGATGTTGGCTCGGTCGTTGAACAGGCCCTTCAGCGCGTCCACCAGGTCGACATTGTCGGTGGTGTTCAGGTTGCAGGTCCGCCCGGCCAGCGGCGCCAGATTGTCCACCAGCACCTTCCGGCCATCCAGGATCTTCTTGAAGGTCGCCGGCTGCCCGTGGTTGTTCACCTGGTTGTAGACGTCCTTGTACATGTTCATGGCGTCGGCCTCGATGTGGGCCGCCAGCACGCTCATGGCCGGTTCCAGGATCCGCTCGGAGAAGTCGTCCAGCGAGAGCGTCAGGTCCACCGAGGTGAAGTTCAGATCCACGCCCTTCTGGGTCTGGACCTTCAGCTCCACGCTGGTTTCCGTGGTGTCCTGGGCGGCCAGCGGCGCGCCCGTGCGCACCGTGTACTGGTTCGGCAGCCGCACCTTCAGGGTGTCGCCCACCTTGGCGCCCTGGCGAGCGAAGCTCTCGTCGTATTCGCGGCTGATGGAGCCGACGAAGTTCAGTTTCTGATGCAGCACGCGCAGCGCCTCGCGGGTCACCGCCGTGGGGGAAAGAAGCGTATTGGACATCGATATCCTTTCGGATGAGGCGCGGGCGCGCATCGGCGCGGCCCGCAGCCGGATGGATGGGAGCGCGCGCAAGCTCGATGTCCTGGCGGGTGGCCAGATCGAATAGGCGCAAGGAAAGCGCGGCCCGACGCCGTCGGCGGTTGGTCGGGGCGCGTAAAGTAAAGGGGGGCCTCGCCTTTGCAGGGGTGGAGCGACCTCAGCAGAACCGTCCTCTCTGGGGGCGTGCACGCCGCCTCGGCTCGGCGGACGAAGGGGCTGGTTCAGGGTTCGAGCACGATCATCTCGAGCACGTCGATCAACCGCCAGGCTCCCTATAGGCATAGGCGGGGAACGGATCTTCCAGCGTGACCAGGATCTTGCCGTGGGCGGTCCGCCCCTCGACCCGGCCTTCGCTCTGCGACCTGTAGCGGTTTTCCTCCGACCAGGGCCGCACCTTGACCGCGTTAGAACTCCGGATTGACGGCGGCGACACGGCGGACCGCCAAGTTTGAATGAGGCCTGGAGACGACCACCTCGTCCAGTCCCTGGCCTATCTTCAGCGCCCCCGCGTGGCCTGCTCGTTGCGCCGGCGCATCCATTCCTTGGTGCCCAGCTCGTCGCGAACGGCCGCGCCGCCGCCCTGGCCGCCGCCGACCTGGGCCGCGGGACGTACGGCCTGCACCTGGGCGGCCTGCTTGGCGGCCTCGCGCTCCTTGGCGATCTGCTCGCCCAGATGAGCCTTGTGCAGGATCTTCCACAGGCGGGGGTCGGCCACCTGGCGCAGTTCCTCCAGCGTCACGCCGAAGGCGGCGGCGTATTCCACCAGCTTGGCGGCGACCTCCGGGGACCAGCCGTCGATCTCGCGGGCCAGCACCCGGCCGGTCTCGGCCATCTGCTCGGCCAGGTCCCGCTCGGCGGCGAGGCGGCTTTCGTCTTCCAGCCGCGCCAGACTCCAGGCATAGCGTTCCCGGCCCTCGGCCAGTTGCCGATACCGCGCCCACAGCGCCTCGGCGCTGCGCGGGTCCTGGTCGGCGAAAGCCTCCCAGTCCATGCCTTCGAAGTCCGCCAGCTGCTCGTCCAGCAGGGCCAGCCGCGCCCGATCGGCGGCGGTGGCGTGGACCAGCTCGGCGTTGCGCTCGAAATTGCGCCGCTGGGCCTCCAGGGTCCGCCGGTGCTCGGCCAGGTCCTGGGTCTTGCGGGTGTAGTCGGCGTTCATCAGGAACGCCCCCTTCAGGGCCGCCGGGATGCGATAGAAGCGCCCGTCGTGCTCGATCTCGACGGCGTCTTCCTCGCTCTCGGCCGGCTCGGCCGCCTCGACGGCGGCTTCGGCCTCGGCCAGTTCGGGATCGGCGCGCAGCATCTCGCGCGCGGCCAGTTCGGTCGCGTCTTGGGTTTGCATGTCTTCCTCGGATTGCGGCCGCTCGAAGGGCCAAGCGCGCCCCGACGCCGCAGCGCCGAGACCGCAGATTGGAGCGCGTTCCGCAAAAGTGGTTCCCGGTTTTGCGATGAGAACGCGCTTAAACTTTTGAATCTGGAGCACGATTCAACGGTCAGATGGCTCCATCTGACCACATCGTGCTCCAGGTCAGCTCTGAAAAGGTCGCGCCGGCGATCCGGCCCTGGCGGAAGCACGCCCGGGCGCACCTCCGCTCAATAGTGAAATTCTCTCAAAATCCGGACGAAACGTCAAGAACAAAGTGCGAACATTTTGGCTCGCGCGCCGGGCTTAGCGCCTGGCCTTGAGGGTGAGTTTCTCTTCGCCGCCAAGCGCGACCTCCGTCGTCAGGCCGGAGGTCACGTATCGCTTCTCCTCCAGGAGCGACCGGCCCTGCGCGTCGATCACGCCGATCTTGACCAGATCCTCTCCCGGCCAGGCGCGCAGGGCGATGTCGTCGCAGGCCTGGTTGCAGGTCTGGACCCACTCCCCCTTACGGTGGGAGAGAACGATCCGGCTTCCCCCGTGCCGGGAGACCGCCTGGCCATCCACGGCGGCGATCAGTTGCGGCGCCTCCCAGCGGCTGGACTGCGCAAGGAACCCGCCGATGATGATGCCGGCCAGGAGGAGAGCGCCCCGCCTCAGCCAGACCCAACCTCTCCAAATTCTAGGCCCGCTCGTCGCCACACGTTCTCTCCTCGAATGCAACCTGCACTATAAGGAACAATAGGAGAACATCAATAGAGCAAAGCTAGCGGGAGCTTCTATGCCCGGGTCGGCCGTATGCTCTTCGGAAACCGGGTTGATCGACCAGACGCTCCTCATCCACGGCGCGCCCGGCCAAGCCGGCGCGAATGCCTTCGATATTGTTGCGCATGTCCATCGCGGCTTCACCGAGGGGCTGCCCCTCCCACAAGCCCTGCAGCTCATGCTGCAGACCGGCGGCGGCCGAGAAGACCGGCCCGATCTCCGTCGTCATTCGCCTGGACCATTCGGCGTGACGGCGGGCGTCTCCGAGATTGTTGTGATGTCCGGCGTGGCGTTTCAACTCGTCGTCGGCGATCTGGCGACCGCGGGCGATCTTATCGGCGATGTCCCAGCGGCCAGGCCGGTCGCGCTCAACCTGTGGTCCATCGCTCTTTTGCCACCGGTCGACCATCGCCATTTCGAGCGGCGTCGCCAACAGGCCGTGCACGCCGCCCCGAGAATTCCGGGGCCGGCTTTCCTTCATTGTCATGGTGTTCTCCTGAAACGTCGCGGCAGCCCAGGGGCGGCCAGCACTCCGCATCGGCGCACTCGCCAGGGGCGGAGCATCAGCAGCGGAACAATCTTGACCGAGGCGCAAGTCGGGAACAAATATAGAACTTCCTAACCCGTAGGAGATGCCTGTTGAATCGCTACTGGTTGCCCCTGGCCTTGATCGTCCTCCACGCAACCTTGGCCCTCGCTCCCAGGATCACAGATCCATTTGGCGAAATGAGCACGGCTGTTTTGATGTCCGGCATCGTCGGGCTCTTCCTCCCAGAAGTTCTCGCGCTCTCCTGGGCCGTCCGAGGCCATCTCGACGATCAACCGCGCAAACGTCTCGCCTTGCGTATCGTGACTTGGTTTTCGGTGCTGCCGGCGATCCTGGGGCTTCTCACACTCATCCTGACTTGGGACGTCGACCTCGATGTCGCCGTCCTCATTTGGGCGATGTGGATGCTGTTTCTCCTGGCCTGGGTCGGACTTGGCGGGGTTGCGATGCTTGTTATTGCGGTGCTGGGCGCCATGTCGGCCTCTCGGTCCTCGCCGCCTCAATAGCCCCTCATGTTGAGGAAGATCGGCAACCGCCCGTCGACGTCTTCCGCCATCTTGCTCAGCACTCTGCCGAGCTTCGTCGAACCGAGCCCCGGCCCGAGGATCTCCCGAGATCGCTGAATGTCCGGCGCCAAGCGTCCGTCGCCCAGACGCGTATCGTGACCCCACGCCTCCGGATGACGGCTTCGACGCCCCGTAGAGCTCTCGGCTGCGCCGAAGGCGAAGCTGTTCGAATTCGTCGTCGCGCCGTAGAGGTTCTGCCCTTGGTTGACTCTACGGGTATAGTCTCGCGCCGGCTGGGCGGCCTCGTTCGCCGTCCTTCCCGGGAGGAACGTCGTGTCGAGGACCTTGGTCCCCTTGTTGTTATCGACGCTCTGCGCAGCGGGTTCGACCCCGCCCTGGACCCTCAAGGTTCCGTTCCGCGCGTTATCAACGAACGCCTTGCCTTGAGCGGAGGGGCCGCCGCGGGCAATGAACCGTTCGCGTCCGTCGTCGTATTCGACATAGGCGTGGTCGGGGAGCAGCCTTTCCAGCGCCGGAGGCAGCCGGACCCCCAGGTTGTTCTCCACGACGTCGTATGAACGCACTTGAACCCGGGCGCCGCCGCCCGGCGGAGGTGTGTAGGGCGCCGGCTGCGGTCGCTGCCATTTCAGGACCATGCCGAGATCCACCGGGGCCAATAGAACGTCCCGAACGGTCGGAATACGGGGGGAAGCGCCAGGCTTCTGCATCGCACAATCTCCAATTTCAGGTTCTTCACCGCGCCTCCGCGCCGCGCCCCATCACCCGCATCCGCTCGGTCTCCGCCTCGAAGGCGGCGATCTCCAGCTTGCGGGCCTCGTGGGCGCGGTCCTGCTGCAGGTCGGCGATCTTGGCGCCCGCGGCCTGCAGGGCCTGGGCGAGCTTGGCCATCTGGGCCTTGGCCTGTTCCATCTCCGGCGCGGCGCCCTTGATCGCAGGCGGCAGCTGGGCGGCCAGCCGCTCGGCGATCTCGTCGGCGCCCGGCCAGTCCAGATTGCGCGCCAGCAGGTCGCCGATCAGCGGGGCGGCCGCCGGATAGGCGCGGATCAGCTCGATCATCTGGGTCGCCGCCTCCTCCCGCCGGGAGGTGAAACTGGGGCCGGACCGCACCGTCACGTCGTACTTGCCGACCCCCAGCTCATAGATGCGGCCGACCTTGCGCGCCTGTTCGGCCGCGGCCTCCCCTCGCCCGCTCTGGCCTTGGTTGACGGCCGCCAGGCCCGGTTTTCCGTCCGCCCCCAGCACCCGGATCACCCGCGGTGTCGAATAGACCTTGGGGATCAGGTCGATCAGGATCCGGCCCGCGTGCCGGATCGCGCGCGAGAGGTTGTCGATATAGTGGAAGGTGGAGGTGTCCCCCTCCCGCTGCCTGGCCATGATCGCGCGGCCGGAGGTTTCGTTCGACCGCGCCCCCAGGCTCGCATCGTGCAGGCCCATGATCGCCTTCATGTCGTCGCTGGCGTTCAGGGCCTCCTGCAGCGCGCCTGCCGGCACGCCGGCGAAGGGCTGGCGGATCGGCGGCTCCGGCCCGTCATATTCGATGAAGGCGTGGCTCTGGACGTTCGCCGTCGCCCACTTGGCCGCATCGGTCTCGAAGGCGCCGCGCCGGCCGATGAACGGCGCCTTGGGCGCCAGCGCCACCAGTTCGGTGGTGGTGGTCCGCCAATAGTTGAACATCCGCTGCGGGTCCTTGGCGTCCCGCACCAGCGAGCGCAGCACCCGCCGGCCGTCCACGTGCAGCTCCTCGCCATAGACCGGCACGATGGGGATGTAGCGACCCGCCCAATCGACGGTCTCCAGCACCTCGGCGCCGCTCGCCAGCCGCTGCACCACCTTGTGGCCCAGGATCTGGCGCGGCTGGCCGATCACGCTCACGCCGAGCGCGTCGAACAGCGCCTTCTGGGTTTCGTACAGCCCCTGCTCGATCACCTGGCCGTCGGAAAGCGCCAGGATCGTGCGCACCACCGGCTCCCGCCGCCAGTATTCGGCGATGGTCACCCGCTCACCTTCCCCGGCGCTCAAGCCCCTCACCGGCTCCGCCCCGCCCCAGTCGGCAGGTTCCGCGCCCTTCCAGCGGGCCAGGAAGGCTTCGCGCGGCAGGCTGTCGACCACGAAGGCGGTGTTCCAGTCGCTGCTGTCGGCCGCCGTCGATTCCGGGTCGCCATAGATGGAGAAGGGGTTGGCCACCCGCTCGATCGCCAGGTCCTGCTCGAAGGCGTCGTCGCGGGCGTAGCGGGTGTTGATGCGGAAATAGCCGAAGCCGCAGGTCACCGCGAAGTCGAGCGCGGTGTCGTAGGCCACCTCCGCGTCTGAGCCCTGCTCGATGGCGCGGATCAGGCCGTTCAGGATCTCGGCCGTTTCGGGGTCCGCCCCATCGTCCACCGGATGGCAGACGATGGCCGGCTTGTTCTGCCGCGCGTCGTTGACGACCTGGCGGATGAAGGCCGGCAGGCGGTTGATGGTCAGACACGGCCGCCCGTCCAACTCGCGCTCGCGCCGCACCTTCTCCGGCCACTGCTCGCCCAGCCGCGCGAAACGCAGGTCGTCCAGCGCCTCGCGCCGGTTCTCCGCCTCGCATGCGCGCGCCAGCTCGAACGCCGCGCGGGCGTCCTTCAAGATCTCTTCGGACATGGGATCTCCTGCCGCGCGAGCCTCCAGGGCCGGCGGTCGGTCGTTTGAAAAAGCTCGACGTGAAACTCGGGGTCGGAGCACAGCACCTCACCCCATCCACCCCAACGGCTCCCCCGCCGCCCGCCGCGGCGCAGCCGCACCCGTCGCCGCCCCCCGCCGGTTCAGCGCGTACTCCCCGAAGGCGTCGGCGCCGTGGCTGGCGGCGTCGTGCAGCGGGCCGGCATAGCTGGCCGTCGCCCGGTTCCAGCGCTTGCGATAGGCGCGCAGGCGCTCCAATCCCCGCGCGCAGCCCTCGGCGTCGAACCAGGTGAGCGGGATCATCAGCCGCGCGGCGTTCACCCGGTCCTCCGGGTCTGCGGCCGCGCCCACCTGGATCGGCCGCAGGCCCAGGCCCTCCAGGGTCTCGTACCGGCTGCGCCCGCCGGCCCCCAGCTCGCGCACCATCACGTCGTGCGGCAGGTGGTGGGTCCCATACACATAGGGCTTGGCGGCGATGGCCTCGCGCACGATGGCCTGCAGCCCCTCCCCGCCGGTCTCGAAGTAGTCGATGGCGCGGATCTCCCGGCCCGCCCGCTGGAAGAACCAGACCGCCGTATAGTCGTCGATGCCCAGGTCCCAGGCCGTATCCACCGGCAGCGACGGATCGTAAGGGACGCGGCCGATCCGCCCCGCCGCCTGCGCCGCCTTCAGGAGGCTGGCGTAATAGGCGCCCGGCGCAGCGGCCTCGAAATCCACGAGGTACTCGCTGGCGAACCGCGCCTCCCCTTCCTCCGTCGAGCCGGTTTCGGCGATCAGTTCCGCCCGCTCCCGGGCCAGCTGCTCGGGCGTGAAGACATCGGTCTCGGTGGCCGGCGCCCTCAGGGTGAACCAGCCGGGCGAGCGGGCGCGGGCCTCGAAGGCCTTGACCGCGTGGTTGCGCCCCCTCGGTGTCCACAGGAACACCGCCCAGCCGCCGTTCTCCGCCAGGATCGGCCTCAGATAGGCCCAGGCCTCCGGCTTGGAGAGCGCCCATTCCGAAAACACCACGCCCAGCGGCGGGGCGCCCACCAGCGCGTCGTAATTGTCCGAGCCGAGCACGCGCCAGACCGCGCCGTTCTCCAGCTCGATCATCATCTCGCCGTCCAGCGTCCGGCGGCGCAGCTTCGGCGGAAAGGCCTCGTCGATCCGCCTGCGCCCGGTGTGCGGGTTCACCGCCTCCCAGATCGCCCGCCGCCCCTGGCCCACCTCCGGCAGCAGGTGCCAATAGACGCCCGGCCGCCAGCTCATCTTCCGCATGGCCAGCTGCAAGGCCACCTCGTCCTTGCCCCAGCGCCGGTGCGCGGCCACGTCCGCCCGTTTGCCGCCGCCCATCATGTGGTCCCACAGCGCTACCTGATACGGCCTGGGCCGCCAGGCCTCGGGCAGGGTCACCTCCACCGGCTTAACCGGCTTCGGCATCGTCCACCTCGCCCAGCTTCAGAAGCTTCACATTGAACACCGGGCGCGCCGGGGCTTCGCCGGCCGGCGCCTCGCCCGCCGCCCGGTCCAGCCGCTGGACCATGGCCCGCAGCGCCTCGATCTTCAGCTTCGCCTCGCTCAGGGTCTCCTTGGTCGCCTCCTCGGCGATCTCTACGGCGCGCGCCATCAGCCGATCGGCCGCGGCCTCCTGCGCCTGGGCCAACTGGGCGGCGAACTCGGGATGGCGCCGCCGCCAGGCGTAGAGGGTCGTATAGCCCGGCATGCCCGGCGTCTCGCAGATGCGGCTCCAGGACTCTCCAGCGGCGATCCGCTCGCAAATGGCCTCCGCCAGGGCCGCGCCGAAACGCGCCGGCGCCCGCCGCCGCACGGGCGGCGTCGGCACAAGCTTGATCATGTTGGAACTCCGTCAGGCGAAGGAGGCGATCCGCCGCGTCCGGCGGTGCTCCGCCGGCCCCGCGCTTCGGCGTCAAGAGCCCTGGCCGCACCTCTCGACAATACGAAAAGCCTACCGAAATCCGGCGAGCATGTCAAGAACAAAACAAGAACAACTACTCGACCCCTTACACTGGTTGGCCTCGTTCCCGGCTCCGCCTAAGCTCGCTCCGGCAGAGCTTTCGGGGAGTCGCCATGCGCGCCGCATCCATCGCCATTCTCGCCCTGATGCTGGCGTCGAACGCCGCGGCCGCGCCGAATCCCGACTATCTCGTGAACCGCGCCGCCCTGCTGGTCCAAAGGGGCGAACTGGACGCGGCCCGCGCCGATCTGGACGAAGCCATTCGCTTCGCGCCCTCGCTGGCGGTTGCGTACAACAACCGCGCCGCAATTCACGAAAAGCAGGGGCGTCCGCAGGCGGCGATGAGCGATCTGGACGAGGCGATCCGCCTCGATCCCAAGCTCGCCTCGGCTCACATGAACCGCGGCAACATCTTCCTGAACGCCGGCGATCCGGAAAGAGCCGTCGCCGACTACCGCCAGGCGCTCGCCCTCAATCCCCGCCACGTCTGGACCCTGGTCAATCTCGCCGTCGCCGAGAGCAAGCTCGGTCGCCACGACGAGGCGCTCGCCCATCTCGACCACGCCTTTCGGCTGAAGAAGGACCCCGCCATCCTGCATCGGCGCGGCCACGTCCTGATCGAGAAGGGCGAACCCCAGGCGGCCCTGGAGCCGCTGACCCGCGCCATCGGCATGCTGAGAAGCTACGGCAAGGCCTATGCGACGCGGGGCGACGCCCATCTCGACTTGCACGACTTCTCCCGCGCCGTCGGCGACTATCAGAAAGCGGTCGATCTTGGGGAGGAGAATGCGGAGCTGCTCAACGGTCTCTGCTGGTCGAGAACCCTGGCCGGGGAAGGGTTGGAGCTGGCTCGCCCGGCCTGCGATCGCGCCCTGGCCCTGCAGGCGGACTCGCCGGACATCCTCTCCAGCCGCGCCCATCTCCTCCTGCGGCTTGCGGCGTCCGAGGAGGCCTTGGCCGATGCGGAGCGGGCCCTCGCCCTCGCCCCCGACCACCTCGACTCCCTCCTCCTGCGCGGCGTCGCCCGTCTCAGGCTCGGCCGGTCGGCGGAAGGCCAGGCGGACATCGCCCGCGCCCTCAGCCTCGACCCGAAGCTTCACGACATCTACGCCAAAGGCGGCCTCGCCGAGGACCTTCGGCCGTTCGCGCCGGCTTCATCCCCCTGATCGGAGGCTCGCCGGCGCCGCCTCCGCGCTCAGGAGATCCAGGGCGACCCGCAGCACGCCTTCCAGCACATAGGCCTCGCGATCGCTGGCCGCCGCCTCGCGCGGGGTCAGTTCCTGGCCGCAGACGGTGTCGCAGGCGGCGATCAGGTCGGCCTGGCCCTGCAGCTGGCGGCGCAGGCGGGCCAGGGCCTCGGCCGCGCGAAGATTGGCCTCGGCCTGGGCGACCACCGCGGTCAGCGGCGGCCCGCCGCCGCCCAGCCCGGGCTTGACGTCCAGGGTGGAGCCTAGGCTCGGCGGCCCCAGCGCCCGGCGATAACAGGCGCCGTAACGCTCGCCCGCCGCCTTCTGCGCCTGGGTCAGCCGCCCGCGCCGCGCCAGCCAGTCCAGCCCCGGCGCCCGGCGATAGGCGCCTCGCCGCCCCCCGGCCGCGGCGGGCGGATCGTCGATGGCCGCGCCCCGGGCGCGCGACAGGACCACCGTCTCGGCCACGCCCTCGGCGACCTCGCGCGCCTCCTGGCGAGACTTGGCTTGGCGCTCGATCTTCAGAAGGCGCGCGCGTTCCAGCCGCGCCAGATGGGCCGCATGGCTCATGATCGACTCCTACGAAATATGGGAGGTGGTCTCAGGGCCGGCCGCGTTCGACCACGGCGTCGGCCGCGCGATAGAGCGTCTCGCTCGCCGCCGCCTCGCCCTCGGTCAGGCTCAGGCCCGCGGCCGCATAGGCGATCAGCTGGCGCAGGAAGAGCGGCCGCTGTTCCGGCTTTCGGCGCCGCAGGGCCTCGGCCACGTACTCCGCCACCGCATCGGACGCCTCACCCACGCTTAGCCCCCTTCGGCCAGATCAGCGGCAGCGCCACGCACACGCCCGAGCGCCCCACCCGGCGTTCGGAAAGCGCGCAGAAGCCGCCCTGGGCCATCACGGCGGCCACATGGGCCTCGTGTCGCGCGAACTTCGGCTGCTGCGGATCGCCCTCGCCACGACCGGCCTTAGCCCGGAAGGCCCGCTCCATCCGCAGCGACCGCGCCGGCGCCAGGCCGAGCTCGACTCGCGCGCGCGAGGCCGGCGTCCCGCTTTGTCGTAGGGCCGCGTAATCCTGGCCGCATACCGGCCGCACATAAGGTTGGGACTGGGTCATGGCGGAAAGTGTATGGAACATACAGTGAACAGGCAAGCCGAAACTGTAGATTTTCCACAAGAGACCGCCTATAGCTCTCCATCGAGATGGAGCAACGATCCGAACGCCTGCGCCACGCCCGCCTGGAGGCGGGCTACGAAACGGCCGCCGCCGCGGCAGAGGCCTTCGGCTGGAACCGCAACACCTACGCCTCCAACGAGAACGGCAACGCCCCCTTCTCCTATCGCCGCGCCAAGGACTACGCCGCAGCCTTCGGGGTCCGGCCGGAGTGGCTCTACGACGCCTCGGGCGCCATGCGCCCCCAGGCCGCCCAGGGGATGGTCCCGGTGATCGGCAAGGTCGGAGCCGATCCGGAGGGCGTGGTGCTCTACGCCACAGGCCAGGACGCGGGAGACCTGGCCCCAATCCCGCCGGGAGGGACCGATCGCGCCGTGGCCCTCCATGTCGCCGGCCATTCCATGCGCGGCGTGGCCGATGACGGCGCCCTGATCTATTTCGAGGACCAGCGGACGCCGCCCAGTCCGGACATGCTGGGCCACGTCGTGGTGGTCGAGACCGACACCGAGGAGGTGCTGGTCAAGCGGCTCTTGCGGGGCTCCTCGGCGGGACTTTACGACCTGGAAAGCGTCGCCGGCCCCACCCGGCGCGACGCCCGGATCCGCTGGGCCGCCCACATCACCGCCATCGTGCCGCCCTTCCAGGCGCGGAGGATCATCGCCCGCGGGGGATAAAATCTACAATCTATCGGTTGCCCAGGTTTTGTATTAAATATACAATTTGCATATGGCCGACCCGGACATGCAGCTCGAGACCCTGGTCGCCGCCGAACGGCGCCGCGAAGCCGTCCGCGTCGAACTCCATGCCCAAGAGGCCGCCCGCCATCGCGGCGTCGCCTGGGCGGCCTGTTCACCTGGGCCGATGCGCGCGCCCTCCGAAGCCGCCATCCGCGCCCGCGCCGCCGACGCCCTGGAATTCCGCCGGGCCTGGGCGGCATCCCCAAGAGGTCTGTTCTCGAAAGCCCTGACGGATTGCGAGACAGCCCTCGAGCAGGCGCTGGCCGCCTGTGATCGGGGACGCGCCGCCGCCGCCCGCGACTTCGCCGCGGAGTTTCAGACCTGCGTGGAAGCCGCCGCAGACCTGGAAAACCTGGCCCGCCAGCTTGCGACCTGCGCCCTCGCCGCTCGCGGCGCGCTCAATGCGCCTCGGCCTGCTCGTAGCGCGACTGCAGGCGCCGCCACGACCGCTCCTCCGCCTGCCGCTCGCGAATGACCTCGTGCAGCAGGTCCGCCAAGTCCAGGATCTGGCGCCGGGAGAGCCTGCGGCTCGCCGCCCGCAGCTCCGCCGCCAGGGCGGCAAGGTCCGTTTCGGGAAGTTCCGGTTCAGG
This sequence comes from Phenylobacterium sp., assembly GCF_046290725.1. GTDB lineage: Bacteria > Pseudomonadota > Alphaproteobacteria > Caulobacterales > Caulobacteraceae > Phenylobacterium. Next base: position 304,672 of record NZ_JBKBUH010000002.1, on the reverse strand, counting down.
ATGATCGCTCAGACGCATGGCAAACCTGCCTGATGACTGCTGGACCTACGCTCTTAACTAGCGCCCGTCCGGCATGTTCCCGCATGACGAGCATTTCTTCTCCTTGATATCGATGCGATGCGTGTGTAGATAGTTCGACAACCTAACTATGACGATTTCCCAAGACCCCCACCTTCTCGCCGAGGCCCTGCGGCCGGCCCTGCTGCGTGTCTCCCGCCGGCTGCGCCAGGAAGCCCAGCGCGCTGGCGCATCGCCGCTCGACGCCCTCCTGCTCGGCCAGATCTGGCGCCGTCCCGGCGTCGGGGTCTGCGATCTGGCCGACGCCGAGCAGATCACGCGCCCCACCATGTCGGCCCACGTGAAGCGCCTGGAAGCGGCCGGCTGGATTGCCCGCGCCGCCGATGCGGAGGACGGACGCCGGTCCGGCCTGGAGATCACGCCCGCCGGCCTCGCCCAGCTCGAGGCCGTCCGGCGCTCGCGCAACGACTGGCTCGCCAGCCGTCTCGCTGGGCTCGATCCCGACGCGCGCGCAAAGCTGCAGGCGGCTACGGGCCCCTTGCTCGAGCTGCTGGCGGTCGAACCTTGAGCCCGCTCGACGACGCTCCTCTGAAGGAAGCCTCTGCCCCCCGCGGCTGGCTCGTGCCTGCCATCATCGGCTCGGCCCTGCTGATGCAGACCATGAACGCCACGGTGCTCTCCAACGCCCTGCCGACCATGGCCGTAGCGATGGGCGAGCCGCCCCTCCGCCTGAACCTGGCCATCACCATGTTCCTGCTCGCCTCGGCCGTGTTCCTGCCGGTCAGCGGCTGGGTGGCCGACAAGTTCGGGGCCAAGAAGGTCTTCCTGGTCGCCATCGTGCTCTTCGCCCTCGCCTCGGCGGCCTGCGGCTTTGCGCAGGACCTGACCCAGCTCGTCATCGCCCGGGTTTTCCAGGGCATGGCCGGCGCCATGATGCTGCCGGTCGGCCGCCTCGTCCTCTTGCGCACCACGCCCAAGACCGAGCTCGTCGGCGCCATGTCGATCATGACCATGCCAGCCCTGCTCGGCCCGGTGATCGGCCCGGTGGTCGGCGGCGCCCTCGTCACCTTCGCCGATTGGCGCTGGATATTCTTCATGAACCTGCCGGTCGCCGTGGTCGGCGTCGCCCTCGTCCTGCGCCACGTGCCCGACGTGAAGACCCAGGACGTCTCCCCCATCGACTGGATCGGCATCCTGCTCACCGGCTTCGGCCTCGCCGGCCTGATCTTCGGATTCGAGAACCTGGGCCGCGGCCTCCTGCCCGACGCCCTCGTGGCCGGCTTGTTCCTCGGCGGGCTGGCGGCGCTCACGCTCTACTGGCGCCACGCCCGCGGGAATCCCCACGCGATCATCGATCTCTCGGTCTTCCGCATCCAGACCTTCACCGCCTCGGTGGTCGGCGGCGCCTTCATGCGCGTGGCCATGGGCGCGACCCCCTTCATGCTGGCCATGCTGCTGCAGATCGGGTTTGGCATGTCGGCCTTTCAGGCCGGCCTCTTGACCTTCGTGGCGGCCGCCGGCGCCCTCCTCATGAAGACCGCCGCCCCGCCGATCCTGCGGCGGTTCGGCTTCCGCACCGTGCTCAGCATCAACGCCGTGATCGTCGCGGTCTCCTTCATCGCCTACGCCTTCTTCCAGCCGACCACGCCCCAGTGGCTGATCATGCTGGTGCTCGGCGTTTCCGGCTTCTTCCGCTCGCTGCAGTTCACCAGCCTCAACGGCATGGCCTATGCCGACATCGATCAGCCGCAGATGAGCCGCGCCACCACCACCGCCTCCATGATGCAGCAGCTCGTCCAGTCGATCGGCGTCGGCCTCGCCGCCACCCTGATGCACGCCTTCATGGTGATGCGCGGCGACCACGAGCTCACCACCGCCGCCATCTCCCCCGCCTTCGCGGTGATCGGCTTGGTCAGCCTGATTTCGCTGGCCTTCTTCCTGCCCCTGCCGCGCGACGCGGGCGACGAGATGAACGGGCGCGCCAAAGCCGTTTGACGCGCCGCGCGCCTTGCGCCTTCCTGATCCCGTCGGGGCCAGCAGGAGTGCGATCATGAACCGCAAGGCGCGCGCGATCTGGCGCGGAACCGGCCGGGACGGAACCGGCGACCTTTCCACCGATTCCGGCGTGCTTTCGGCCACGCCCTATTCCTACAAGACCCGTTTCGAGACCGAGCCGGGGACCAATCCCGAGGAGCTGATCGCCGCCGCCCACGCTGGCTGCTTCACCATGGCGCTCGCCTTCCAACTCCAGACGGCCGGGTTTACGCCCGAGGAGCTCGCCACGGAGGCCGTCGTCTCGCTGGAATCCGAAGGCGGCGGGTTCAGGATCTCCCGTTCGGCCCTCACCTTGCGCGCCCGCGTGCCGGGCATCGACCAGGCGAAGTTCGACGAACTCGCCCGCAACGCCGAGCTCAACTGTCCCGTCTCCAAGGTGCTCAAAGCCGAGATCACCCTTGAGGCGACCCTGGAGGCCTAAGGCTCGGCCGTCAGCGGGACGCTCAACCGGCAAACCAGGCCGGTCGGCTCGAAGGCGACCTCGACCTTGCCGCCAAACGGCGTCAGGGCGCGCCGCTTCATGCGCATGCCGAAGCCTTCCCGCGCGGGCGGCGCCACCGGCGGCCCGCCCTGCTCCCGCCAGATGGCGCTCAGGCCCTCGGCGCTCGCCGTCCATTCGAGGCTCACGGCGCCGGCAGGGACCGACAGCGCCCCATACTTGGCCGCATTGGTCGCCAGTTCGTTCAGGATCATCACCAGGTTCACCGCCAGTTCCGGCTTCACCCGAACGCCGGCCGGTCCGCCGCTGACCCGGATCGCCTGGCCCGCGAAGGGGGTCAGCGCCGCCTCCAGCACCTCCTCCAAGGGCGCCATGCTCCAGGCGTTGCGGGTGAGCAGGTCGTGGCCCAGGGCCAGGGACATCAGCCGCTCTTCGAATCCCTTGCGGAACGCCTCGGGATCGCGCCCTGTCGCCCTCAAGGTCTGCTGGGCGATCGCCTGGACCGCGGCCAGGTTGTTCTTCACCCGGTGGTTCAGCTCCGCCAGCAGCAGGTCCTGCCGCTCGCGCGCCTCGACCTCCCCGGTGACGTCCTGGGCGGTGCCGATCACCCGCCGCGGCTTGCCGTCCTTGCCGAACACCACCCGCGCGGCCCCGCGAATCCAGCGGACGCCGCCGACCTCGCCCGGCGCTATCCGATGCTCCACCACATAGCCGCCGTCGTTTTCGCCGGCGACCGCCCGCCGGAACGCGGCTTCGACGGCGGGAAAATCCTCCGGATGAACCGCCGCCGCATAGGTCGCGAAGTCGATGGGCTTGTCGGCCGGCACGCCGAAGAGCGTCCGCATCCGCCCGTCCCAGTCCACCACATCGGCGGCCAGGTCGTACTCCCAGAGCCCGAGGTCCGCCGCCTCCAGCGCCAGCGCCAGCCGGTCTCCCTGGCGCTGAGCCTCCATCTGCGCCAGCCGCCGCTCTGTGATGTCCAGCACCACGAAGGAGACCCAGGGCCGTTCCCCGCGGATCGGCGAGAAGGTCCCCAGGAACCAGCCCGACCGTCCGTTCGGGAGGCGAAACGGATACTCCTGGGTCTGCGTCTCTCCGCTGGCCCAGCAGTGGCGCAGGGTCGCCATCCGTACCTGGATCTGCTCGGGCGTGAGGCCGAGATCCCGCCCGCACAGCCCGTCCAGCCCGCCCGGCGGTTTGCCGTAGAAGGCCGCCGCATTCCGGTTGGCGGTCACATAGCGATAGTCGTCCTCAAGTAGTTCGAAGACGCCGGCGATCACGTCGGCGGCGTCGAACATGGCCTTCAGCAGGGCCTCGCCTTGCGGACGCGGCAGGGCTCGCCTCTGCGCGCCCTCATCCCTGGCCATGCGCTCTCCCTCGCGTCTGCGGCGGGCGATGGTGGCGCGGTTCGGGGCCCGCGACAATCGCCGCAGTTGCGGCCGATCAGCCCGGCGGGGTCTCGCCGGCGAAATCCCCAGCCGTCGCGCCGGCGTTGTAGACGCTCTCGTCGAGGATGCCCTGCCGCTTGGCGACCAGGGTCGGGATCAACGCCTGGCCTGCGACGTTCACGCCCGTCCGCCCCATGTCCAGGATCGGGTCGATGGCCAGCAGCAGGCCGACGCCCTCCAGCGGCAGACCGAGCGTCGAGAGCGTCAGGGTCAGCATCACCACCGCGCCGGTCAGCCCGGCCGTCGCCGCCGAGCCGATGACCGAGACGAAGACGATCAGCAGGTAGTCGCTGAGGGCCAGCGAAATCCCATAGAACTGCGCCACGAAGATCGCCGCGATGGCCGGATAGATCGCCGCGCAGCCGTCCATCTTCGTCGTGGCCCCCAAAGGCACGGCGAAGGCGGCGTAGGCCCGCGGCACGCCCAGCCGAGTCTCCGTCACCGTCTCGGTGACGGGCAACGTCCCGATGGAGGATCGCGAAACGAAGCCCAGCTGGATCGCAGGCCATGCGCCGGCGAAGAACTTCAGCGGGTTCAGCCCATGCGCCGCCAGCAGGGCCGGATAGACCACCAGCAGCACCAGCCCCAGGCCGATATAGACCGCGAATGCGAACGCCCCCAGCTGGGCCAGGGCGTCCCAGCCGTAGCGGGCCACCGCATTGCCGAACAGGCCGATGGTGCCGATCGGCGTCAGCCGGATCACCCACCACAGCACCTTGCGCACGATGGCCAGGGCCGAGGCGTTGAACGCCAGGAACGGCTCGGCCGCCGCGCCGGTCCGCACTGCGGCGATTCCCGTCACCAAAGCCACCACCACGATCTGCAGAACGTTGAAGTTCAAGGCGGTGGACGCGCCGGCCTCGCCCAGGGTCGTCGCCGCCGAGAGCCCCAGCATGTTCGCCGGCACGAGCCCGGTCAGGAAGTCGAGCCACGAGCCCGGCTTGGCCGGCGCGGCGGCCGCGGCCGCCTCCACCGTCGTGTTCAGCCCCGGCTGCAGCGTCAGGCCCAGCGCGATGCCGATGCTGACGGCGATCAGGGCGGTGACCGCGAACCACACGAGGGTGCGCCAGACCAGTTGGGCCGCGTTCTGCAGCTCGCGCAGGTTGGCGATGGAGGCCACGATGGCGGTGAACACCAGCGGCGGCACCAGGACGCGCAGGAGTTGGATGAAGATCGTCCCAACCAGGCGCAGGGTTTCAGCCAGGCGATAGCCCGCCTCGCCTTCGGCCGGACCCATCGACCGCGCCAACAGCCCCAGCCCCAGGCCGATCACCATGGCCGCCAGGACCTGGAAGCCGAACGAAGTGAAGGGATTTCGCCGCCTGGTCGCCTCGGCCATGTCGCACTCCGAACTCGAGAGCTGGACAATGCTCGGTCAAGGCCTCCAACGCCATTACGGAGAATTCCGGGCGTCGTGAGAAAAGCTGATAGCTGCGCCTTTCGGCAGGCGCTGCGATTGACGGCGCCACGGCGCCCGCCTAGCGTGCCGCTTCCTCTTTGACATCGCGGCGGTTCCCCATGCCCCAGATCCTGGTTCGGGACCTGGCCAAGACCTATCGCGTGGCCGAACGCGACCCCGGCCTGCTGGGCGCCGCGCGCGGCCTGCTGCGCCGCCGATGGCGCGCGGTCGAAGCGCTCCAGGGCGTTTCCTTCGCCCTCGAGCCCGGCGAACTGCTCGGCTTCGTCGGCCCCAACGGGGCGGGAAAGTCCACCACCATCAAAATCCTGTCCGGCATCCTGCGCCCCTCATCCGGCCATGTGGAGGTGGACGGGTTCGTCCCCTGGCAGGACCGCATCCGTCATGTCGCTCGGATCGGCGTGGTGTTCGGCCAGCGCACCCAGCTCTGGTGGGACCTCCCGGTGATCGAAGGCTTCGACCTGCTGCGCGACATCTACCGCGTCGACCCCGCCCGCTACGCCCGTACACGCGACGAGCTGGTGAGCCTGCTCCGCCTGGAACGCCTGCTCGACCAGCCGGTGCGTCAGCTCTCCCTGGGTCAGAGGATGCGCGCCGAAATCTGCGCGGCCCTGCTGCACGAACCGCGCATCCTCTTCCTGGATGAACCGACCATCGGCCTCGACGCTCCGTCCAAGTTGGCGGTGCGCGACTTCGTCAAGCGGCTCAACCGCGAGCGCGGCGTCACCGTCCTGCTCACCACCCACGACATGCATGACATCGAAGCCCTGGCCGAGCGCGTGATCGTCATCGGCCACGGCCGGGTGCTCGCCGACAGCCCCATCGAGACTCTGCGCCGCGACGTCCTGCGCGAGCGGCGCCTGTTCGTGGACTTCGCCGGCGACGCGCCGGAGATCGCCATGCCCGGCGTAGAGGTCCGCGCCCGGAAGGATCGCGCCCTGGAGCTCGCCTTCGATCCTGCAGCCATCCCCGCCCCCGCCCTGATCGCCGCCATCGCCGCCGCCCATCCCGTGGAGGACGTCCACGTCGAGCAGCCCGCCATCGAGGAGGTTATCGCCCGCTTCTATGACCTGCATGGCGCAGCGGAGGCGTGAGGATGGCGGCGTCCGGAGTCACCACCCACGCCCTGCGCCCGTATCTCGCGGCCTTCACCGCGCGCTTCCTGCTGATGCTGCAGTACCGCGCCGCGGCCCTGGCCGGCTTCGCCACGCAATGCTGGTGGGGCGCCATCAAGGTGATGGTCTATGCCGCCTTCTACGCCGCGGCTCCGGCCGCCGCGGCTCAGGCCCCGATCACCCTGTCCCAGGCGATCACCTACACCTGGCTCTCCCAGGCCTTCCTCGCCCTCCTGCCCTGGTTCGTCGATCCGGAAATCGGCCAGTCGGTCCGCACCGGGGCGGTCGCCTATGACCGCCTGCGCCCCGTCGACACCTACGCCTACTGGTACGCCCGCTCCGCCGGTTGGATGACCGCCCGCGCCGCGCCTCGCGCGGCCTTGATGTTCGCAGCCGCCGGGATCGCCCTCCCCCTTCTCGGCCTGGCGGACTGGGCCTGGCTCCCGCCCCCGAGCCTCGAAGCTGCGGCCCTCTTCACCCTATCGATGGTGCTGGTGGTCCTTCTGTCTTCGGCCCTCATCATGCTCATCAACCTGACCGCGGCCGCCAGCCTGGATGCGCGCGGCGCCAATGCTGTGATGATGCCGGTGGTCACCGTCTTCTCCGGCAGCCTCCTGCCGCTCGCCCTCTATCCGGACTGGATGCACACGTTCCTGCTGGCGCAGCCCTTCGCCGGCCTGGTGGACATCCCCTTCCGCATCTACTCCGGCAACCTGGCCGGAAGCGCCGCCTGGACGGGGATCGCCTTGCAGGCCTTCTGGACACTCGCCTTCGTCCTCCTCGGCCGCCTTGCGATGGAAAAGGTCATGGACCGCCTCCAGGTGCAGGGAGGCTGAACTCGTGAACGCCCTTTCCCTCTATGGCCGCTACATCGCCGCATCCCTGCGGGCCCAGGCGCAGTATCCGGCCTCCACCCTGATGCTCGGGGCCTCTCACCTCGCCACCACCGCCATCGAGATCGTCGCCGTCTGGGCGCTGTTCGACCGCTTCGGCCAGGTCCAGGGCTGGACCTTCGGCGAGGTCGCCTTCTTCTACGGCCTCATCAACATCACCTTCGCCCTGGCCGACCTCGTCACCCGCGGCTTCGACGTCTTCGGCGCGGAGTTCGTCAAGACGGGCGCCTTCGACCGCATCCTGCTCCGGCCCCGCTCCGCCACGCTGCAGCTACTCGGCCACGAATTCCGGCTCAGCCGCTTCGGGCGGATCCTCCAGGGCCTGGCGGTGCTCGTCGCCGGGACCTGGCTCGCCGGCCACCGATGGGACGCTAGCGATCTCGCCGTCGCGCTCTTCGCCGTGGCCGGCGGCGTCGCCCTCTTTGCCGGCCTCCTGGTGCTGCAGGCCACCCTCGCCTTCTGGACGGTGGAGAGCCTGGAGGTGGCCAACGTGCTCACCTATGGCGGCGTCCAGGCCGCCCAGTTCCCGCTCAGCATCTATGCTGGCTGGTTCCGCGACTTCCTGATCTTCGTCGTGCCCCTGGGCTGCGTCGCCTACTTCCCGGTGCTGGCGATCCTGGACAAGCCCGACCCCCTGGGCGCGCCGGACTGGATCCTACCGCTGACCCCAACGGCAGGATTCCTCTTCCTGGCGATGTCCTTCGCCGCCTGGCGCGTCGGGGTGTCGAAATACACCTCGACCGGCAGCTGACTACTCCGCCGCCCAGGCGAGCGCCTGGCCGCGCGTCAGCGCCGTCTTGGCCGCCAGGGCCGCCTTGGCCGCCTCGTACTCGGCCGCCAGCCGGTCGACCATCTCGCCGGCGGAGGGAATGTTCTTCACCGCCCCGATGCCCTGGCCGCAGCCCCAGATGTCCTTCCAAGCCTTGGCCTTGGTGTTGCCGCCCGATCCGAAGTTCATCTTCGAGGGATCGGCTTCGGGCAGGTTGTCGGGGTCGAGCCCCGCGGCCTCGATGGACGGGCGCAGATAGTTGCCGTGCACGCCGGTGAACAGGTTGGAATAGACGATATCATCGCCGCGGCTGGCGACGATCATGTCCTTGTAACCCTGGACGGCATTGGCCTCCTTCGTGGCGATGAAGGCCGAGCCGATATAGGCCAGGTCCGCGCCCATGGCCTGGGCCGCCAGGACCGCGGCGCCGTTGGCGATGGCGCCCGACAGCGCCACCGGTCCATCGAACCATTCGCGGATCTCCTGGATCAGGGCGAAGGGCGACAGGCCGCCCGCGTGACCGCCGGCCCCCGCCGCCACCGGGATCAGGCCGTCGGCGCCCTTCTCCACGGCCTTTCGGGCGAACCGGTCGTTGATGACGTCGTGCAGCACCACCCCGCCATAGGAGTGGATCGCCTGGTTCACGTCCTCGCGCGCGCCCAGCGAGGTGATGGTGATCGGCACCTTGTACTTCACCGCCATCTCGACATCGTGCTCGAGCCGGTCGTTGGTCTTGTGCACGATCTGGTTCATGGCGAAGGGTGCGGAGGGCCGGTCCGGATTCTTGCGGTCCCAGTCGGCCAGCTCCTCGGTGATCTGGGCCAGCCACTCGTCAAGCTGGCTCGCCGGCCGCGCGTTGAGCGCCGGGAACGAGCCCACCACCCCGGCCTTGCACTGGGCGATCACCAGCTCCGGTCCGGAGATGATGAACAGCGGCGAACCGATCACTGGAATGCGCAGGCGTTCGGCGAGCACGGGAGGCAGGGCCATGGAAATGCGTCCTTTTCTCGAATGGCGGCAGCTTTATTTTTACAGCGTATACATATGTTAGCTTCACGCGCAAGCCCGTGTCGAGGCTGACCCGGCGGCGCCTTGACGCGCCCCTTTCGGAAGGCCCAATGCGGCCCATGGCCGACTTCGCCTCGCTGACCGCCGCCTTCCCGCCCGCCCAGGACTCCGACTGGCGCGCCCTCGTGGAAAAGACCCTTAAAGGAGCCCCGCTCGACAGCCTGCGCCGCGCCACCGCAGAGGGCCTGCCGATCGAACCGCTCTATCCGATGGCCCAGGCCCCGGCCGCCTTCACGCCCCGTCCGCACGACGTGGAGCGCGCCTGGGACCTGCGCATCGTTACGGCTCATCCCGATCCCGCGCGGGCCAACCGCGAGATCTTGGCGGATCTCGAGGGGGGCGCGGCCTCGGCGCTCGTCCGCATCGATCCCACCGGCGCAACCGGCGTGGCGGTCGGCTCCGCCGGAGACCTGGCCCGGAGCCTGGAGGGCGTTCTCCTCGAGCTGGCCCCCGTCGGGCTCGACGCCGGCTTCCTCGGGCCAAAGGCGGCCGATTGGCTGGCAAGCCTCGCCAAGGCCTCGCCCCGCGCCAAGCTCCTGTTCCACCTCGACCCCTTGAGCGCCTTCGCCGAGAGCGGCGCCAGCCCCGGGCCGATCGAAAGCCACCTGGTCTCCGCCGCCACCGTCGCCGCGCGCCTGGCCGACACCTATCCGGAGGCCCGGCTCTTCCTGGCTTCCGGCCGGGTCGTGCACGAGGCCGGCGGGGGCGAAGCGGCCGAGCTCGCCTTCGCCATGGCCGCGGCGGTCGCCTACGCCAAGGCCGTGGTGCGCGCGGGCCTTTCCATGGAGCAGGCGCTGAGGGGCGTCGTGATCGGCCTTGCGGCCGACGCCGACTACTTCCTGGTGATCGCCAAGCTGCGCGCCGCCCGCCTCCTCTGGGAGCGCATCGCCGAGGCCTGCGGCGCGCCCATGCCGGCCATGATCGAGGCCTGTTCCTCCCGACGCATGCTGACGGCCAAGGATCCCTGGACCAACATGCTGCGGCTCACCGCCGCCGGCTTCGGCGCGGCCGTCGGCGGGGCGGACGCGGTGGTCCTGGGCGCCTTCACCGACGCCCTTGGCCTGCCCACCGCCTTCGGCCGACGCCAGAGCCGCAACACGCAGCTGGTCCTGATGGAGGAGGCGCACATCGGCCGCGTAGCCGACCCCGCCGCCGGCTCCGGCTATGTGGAGGCGCTGACCGATCAGATCGCCCGCGCCGCCTGGGCGCAGTTCCAGGCGATCGAGGCGGCCGGCGGCCTCGCCGCCGCGCTCTCCGCCGGCCTCGTCGTCGAAGCCGTGGCCAAGGCCCGCACCGCCCGGGAGGCCGAGCCCCCGAAGATCGTCGGCGTGACGGCCTTCCCGCCCGCCCAGGACGCGCCGGTGGAGGTGGAGCGCCCGTCGCCCCGCGCCGTGGAAGCCCCTTCCCCGCGCTTGCCGGGCCCCGACAGCGCCTGTCCGCCGCTCACGCCCATCCGCCTCGCCCAGCCCCACGAGGCCGCCCAATGACCCGGTTCCCCGACTTCGCCGCCCTGGCTTTCGACAGCCCCGCCGCGCCGCGCCCCCCCGTGACCGGCGAGCCGTGGATGACGCCCGAGGGCGTCGCCGTCCAACCCGCCTACGGCCCCGCCGACGCGGCTGGCCTCGGCGGCGGCTATCCCGGGATCGCGCCCTTCCTGCGCGGCCCCTATCCCACCGTCTACACCACCAACCCCTGGACCATCCGCCAGTACGCCGGCTTCTCCACCGCGGAGGATTCCAACGCCTTCTACCGGCGCAACCTCGCCGCCGGTCAGATGGGCCTGTCCGTGGCCTTCGACCTCGCCACCCACCGCGGCTACGATTCCGACCACCCGCGGGTGAAGGGCGACGTCGGCATGGCGGGGGTCGCCATCGACTCCATCCTCGACATGCGCACCCTGTTCGACGGCATCCCGCTCGACCGGATGAGCGTCTCCATGACCATGAACGGCGCGGTCCTGCCGGTCATGGCGCTCTACATCGTCGCCGCCGAGGAACAGGGCGTCGGCCACGACAAGCTGTCGGGCACGATCCAGAACGACATCCTCAAGGAGTTCCTGGTCCGGAACACATACATCTATCCGCCCGGACCCTCGATGCGGATCATTTCCGACATCTTTTCATACACTTCGCGCGAAATGCCGAAGTTCAACTCGATCTCGATCAGCGGCTATCACATCCAGGAGGCCGGCGCGACGCTGGACCTGGAACTGGCCTACACCCTGGCCGACGGGATCGAATACGTGCGCGCCGGCATCGCCGCCGGCATGAGCGTCGACCAGTTCGCGCCCCGCCTTTCGTTCTTCTGGAACGCGGGCATGAACGCCTTCATGGAGATAGCCAAGCAGCGGGCGGGCCGCCTGCTCTGGGCCAAGCTGATGAAGGAAAACTTCGACCCGAAGGACAGCCGCTCCCTTTCGCTCCGCGCCCACACCCAGACCAGCGGCTGGAGCCTGGCGGCCCACGACGTCTTCAACAACGTCGCCCGCACCTGCGTCGAGGCCATGGCCGCCGTCGGCGGCCAGACCCAGAGCCTGCACACCAACTCGCTGGACGAGGCCCTGGCCCTGCCCACCGACTTCTCGGCCCGCATCGCCCGCAACACCCAGCTCTTCCTGCAGCTGGAAAGCGGCCAGACCCGGGTGATCGACCCCTGGGGCGGCTCCTACTATGTGGAGCGCCTCACCGCCGACCTTGCCGCCCGCGCGCTCGAGCACATCGCCGAGGTCGAGGCCCTGGGCGGCATGGCCCGCGCCATCGAGGACGGCCTGCCCAAGCGCCGCATCGAGGAAGCGTCGGCCCGCACCCAGGCCGCGATCGATTCCGGCCGCCAGAGCGTGGTGGGGGTCAACCGCTACCGCCCCGAAGGCGCCGACGAGATCCCGGTGCTCAAGGTGGACAACACCGCCGTGCGCGAGCGCCAGCTTGAAAAGCTCAAGCGCCTGCGGGCCGAGCGCGACCCGGTCGCCGTCGAGCAGGCCCTGACCGCCCTGACCAACGGCGCGGCCGGAAACGGCAATCTGCTGGAGCTCTCCGTCGCCGCCGCCCGGGCCAAGGCCACGGTGGGCGAGATCAGCGACGCGCTGGAGAAGGTGTTCGACCGGCATAAGGCCCATGCCTCGGCCGTCTCGGGCGTCTATCTGCGGGAATCCGGCAAGACCCCCCAAGCCGACCGCGCCCGCGCCATGACCGAAGCCTTCAAGCAGGCCGACGGCCGCAAGCCGCGCATCCTGGTCGCCAAGATGGGCCAGGACGGCCACGACCGCGGCCAGAAGGTGATCGCCTCCGGCTTCGTCGATCTGGGCTTCGAGGTCGATATCGGCGACCTCTTCCAGACGCCCGCCGAGGCCGCCGCCCAGGCGGTAGCCGAAGGCGTCCATGCGGTCGGCGCTAGCTCGCTCGCCGCCGGCCACCTGACCTTGGTCCCGGAGCTGAAGGAAGAGCTCGCCAAGCTCGGCCGGCCCGACATCCTCGTGGTGGTCGGGGGCGTCATCCCGCCGGAAGACTTCCAGGCGCTCAAGGACATGGGCGTCGCCGCGATCTTCACCCCCGGCACCTCGGTTCCGGATGCGGCCATCGAGGTCATGGAGCGGCTGAACGAGCAGATGGGCTACGCCCAGCTGGAAACCGCCTAGACGCAGCTGGCCCGCCGGCGGGATCACGGCCGCCAGTCCCTGACTTCTCGTTGGCCGGGTGTGCGCCGCAAACGGTTCGCACGCACCAAGAGCTTGACTCATATGTAAGCACCTGCTTACCGTAAGTCATGACTAACCAATCACGCGCCTTCGCCGCCCTCGCCGATCCCACGCGGCGCCAAGTGTTCGAGCGCCTGGCGTCCGGCCCGGCCGCGGTCGGCGAGATCGCGCGGCGCCTGCCCGTCAGCCGGCCGGCGGTCTCGCAGCACCTGAAGGTGTTGAAGGAAGCCGGTCTCGTGACCGACCGGGCTGAAGGGACGCGCCGCGTCTACCAGATCGACCCAGCGGGCCTGGGCGCCATGCGCGCCTGGCTCGACCGGTTCTGGGACAAGACTCTCGCCGCCTACAAGCTGGCCGTCGAACAAGCCTCGAAGGAAACCCCATGAGCACTGTCGTGACACCCGCGTCCGTGAAGAAGTCCATCGTCGTCGACGCGCCGATCGCGCGGGCGTTCAAGGTCTTCACGGAAGACTTCGGCCGCTTCAAGCCGCCCGAACACAATCTGCTCGGCGTGCCGATCGCCGAGACGGTGTTCGAGCCTCGGGTCGGCGGCCACGTCTATGACCGTGGCGTCGACGGCAGCGAATGCCGGTGGGCGAGCGTTCTGGCCTACGAACCGCCGCACCGCGTGCTCCTGAGCTGGAACATCAGCCCGCGATGGCAGATCGAGACCGACCCCGCCAGGCTCAGCGAATGGGAGGTCCGCTTCATCGCGGAAACCGCCGAGCGGACCCGGGTCGAACTCGAGCATCGGAACCTGGAGCGCCACGGCGAAGGCTGGGAAAGCGAACGCGACGGCGTCGCCGGAGACGGCGGCTGGCCGCTGTACCTGCAACGCTATGCCGACCTGGTGGCCCGCCAGGCCTGACGAAGGCCTCCGGCGCGGAGCGCAGGCTAGGCCCGCGGCGTGACATTGCGCATGCCGCGGCGCGCCTGTCCGGGCCTCCAGCCGGCCGGCAACTCGGACGGGCCGTGCCGGCGCTCGATGTCCTTCTGCAGGGCCCTGGCCGCCATCAGATGGCCGGGGAACAGGGTGTCGATGGCCCAGCCGATCACCGGCGGCACGGAGGCGGCCGTGTCCAGGCCGATATAGGCCGTCATCCGCAGCAGGGTGAACGGCGAGGCGCCGGCCGCGACGCCGTGCGCGATCAGGAGGCCGCCCGCCCCAAGGCCGTAGGCGGTGCCGACGCCGGGCAGCCAGGCCAGGACCCCGTCCAGCCCGACCCCGAACGGCCCGACCGTCACCATCCGGTCCGACAGCCGCTTGACGCGCTCGGCCACGCGCCACGCCCGATGGGCCTTGTCCTTCGCCTCGGACATGACAACGAAACGCGCGGCCTCCGGCTGCGGCTCCTTCAGCCCCACAGCTCCGGCGGCGGCGGCAGGATCAAGGAGCCCTGGTAGGTCAGGCCGGGCTCGCGATCCCGGGCCAGCAGCAGGGGACCGTCCAGATCCACCACCTCGGCGCCCTGCGCCAGGATCATGGTCGGGGCCATGGCCAGCGAAGTGGCCACCATGCAGCCCGCCATGATCTGCAGGCCCACGGCGCGCGCCTCAGCGGCCAGGGCCAGGGCCTCGGTCAGGCCCCCGGTCTTGTCGAGCTTGATGTTGACCGCACCATAGCGCCGCACGCAGCGGGACAGGTCGGCGCGAGTGTGCAGGCTCTCGTCGGCGCAGAGCAGGACGGGGCTCTCATAGCCTTCCAGAGCCTCATCGGCCTGCGCCGGCAGGGGCTGCTCGATCATCTTGACCTCCAGGCGGGCCAGCTCCGGCGCCAGCCGCCTCAGGGCCTCGAAATCCAGCGCCTCGTTGGCGTCGACGATCAGGCGCGTCCGCGGGGCGGCCTCGCGCACGGCGATCACCCGGTCCAGGTCGTCGGCCCCGCCGATCTTCAGCTTCAGCATCGGCCGGCGCGCCGCAGCCCGGGCGGCCTCGGCCATCTTCTCCGGCGTATCCAGGCTGAGCGTGAGACAGGTCTTCACCGGATCGAGCCGCCGCCGACCGGCCAAGGCCCAGGCCGGAACCCCGGCCACCTTCGCCTCCAGGTCCCAGAGCGCGCAATCCAGGGCGTTCCGGGCCGCGCCAGCCGGCAGGCGGTTCTGGAGCCCGCGCCGATCCAGCCCCGCCTCAAGGTCCGGCCTCAGCGCCTCGATCGCGGCGATCTCGCCGGCCGGCGTCTGGCCGTAGCGGGCATAGGGAACGGCCTCCCCGCGCCCGGTCGCCCGCCCGTCCGAAATCTCCGCCACGATCACCTGCGCGGCCGTCTTGGCCCCGCGCGAAATCGCAAACACCGCCGCCAGCGGCCAGCTCTCCTCGCGGACCGCCAGCCGTCGGGTCAAATCCGGTCGCCGGCCGCGGCGTTGAGCAGCAGATAGGTCCGCCCGGCGTCGGAGCCGAGCAGGCTCCCGACGGTAAACCCGGCGGGATCGCGCTCGACGGCGTCCTCCAGCAGTTCGCCGTACTGGATCAGGTATTTCACCACCTGACGCTCCAGCGCCTTGTCGCTCATGATCCTGCGCGTCAGCCGCCGGGTCGCCGCGGGCGCCAGCCGTCGAACCACTTCCCGCGCACCTCCCAGATCGCCGGTCTGGACCGTCGCCGCCAGTTCCTCCACCCGGCTCTTGGGCAGAAGCGCCAGCGGATCGATCCCCATTGCGGTGATCTCGTGGGTCAGGAGGTCGGCGAGTTCCGCCTCCGCATCGTCCTCGTCCACCTCGTCGAGGGAGGACAGCAGATCCTTCCAGCTCCAGCCCTCTGCGGCCTCGGTGGGCTCGGCGGCCTCCGCCGGCGGGCGGCCGCTCGCCTGTTCGAAGACCTGGGAGAACTCCTCGTCCGTCGCCGTGGGCGTCAGGCGCAATCGGGGACGTGAGCTGCGCTCTTCATCGGTCGGCGGAGAAACGGCCTGGTCCAGCCCGAGTTCGAGTTCGAGTTCGGCTTCCTCCATCGGCTCGGGCGCGGGCGCGGGGGCTTCGGCGCGGCGGAGGGGCCGTCGCTCCGGCTCGGGCGCCGCAACCCGAGCGGGTCGCTCCCGCGGGGCGGGCGGCGGCGCAAGCGTCGCCACAGAACCCATCAGCCGCACGGCGTCGCTCAGGACTTCGTAGTTGCGCCGCACCCGCTCCTGGAAGGCCTCGTCGATGGCCTGGGTCTCTTCGGCCGTGCGGCGAGCCTGCTCCATCAGGTCTTCCAGGCTCTCGGTCACCGCCCGCCGCACCTGTTCGGCCTCGCCGCGAGCCCGCTGCGGCAGCTGGGCGGCGCGGGCGTCCACATCGGCCAGGATGCGGTTCAGCTCGTCCAGAGTGGTGCGGGCCGACCGGGCGCCCTCCTCCAGCTTCCGCGCCGTGGCCGCGCCGGCTTCCTCCACCATATGGGCGGACTGCTCGATCAGGGCCCGGGCCTCGGCCAGCCGCGCCTCGAACACCTTGTTGGCGTGCTGGCCGGCGGTGAAGGCGGCTTCCGAGAGCTGGTCCACCTGGTCGCGCGCGGCCTCGGCGTGCTTGGCCGCCGCCGCGCGGGTCTCCTCCGCGGCGCTCGCCAGGGCGGTGATCGCCGCGCGGGTCTGCTCCTCCAGCCGCGCGCGTTCCTGGCCGGCGGCGTCGGAGACGGCCTCCAGGGCATGTAGCGTCGACTGGCCGAATTCGTCGCGCTCGGCCCGGGCGGAATCCGCCAGCTCCCGGAACTGCTCGGCCGCCTGGGCGATCAGCTGGCGCAGGGCCTCGCCGCCCTTCACCGCCCGGTCGCCCATTTCCGCGGCCGAGAGCCTGGCTTGGGCGATGAACTCGGCCAGCTTCGCCGCATGGCTCTCCGCCTGGGCCGCGAAAGCCTCCTGGTCGGCCCGCAAGGCGTGGGAGACGGTCACCAGCCCCGCCCGCTGCTCGGTCAGGTCCTTCTCCACGGCCGAGATCTGCTCGCGCACCCCCAGGCCTGCGGTTTCCAGGCGGGCGATGTGGCGGGTCAGGTCGTCGGCGGCGGTGCGCGCCGCATCGGTGGTCTCGCCTGCGGCGGCGGCCAGGTCGGCCGCCCGCGCGGCCAGGGCCGCCTCGGCTTCCCGAAGCTGGGTCTGGGCCAGGTCCGAAGCCTCGGCCACCATTCGCGCCTGCCGGGTGATCGCATCGGCCACGGCCGTCGCCTGGCCGTCAAGGACGCCCGAGAGCCCGGCCATCTCCGATCGTTCGCGCCCCAGCGTCTCGGCCAGGCCCTTGGCGGTGCGCGCCGAGCTCGAGGCCGCCTCGACCAGCTGCTCGGTCTCCACCGCCAGCGCCTGGCGCAGGGCCAGCAGCGTCTCCCGCGCCTCCTGGGCGGCGGCGGCGGCCAAGCCGATCTCCTCACGCACGCCGTGCGCCACGTCGACGGTCTGAAGGCCGGCGGCCAGGGCGGGCGCGGCCAAGTCGTCGGCCATCCGCTTGGCGCGTTGCGCCTCGGCGCCCAGCTTCTGTCCCTGGCGGATCATGTAGGCGCCCAGCCAGACCAGCAGGGCCGGCCCCAGGGCCAGCATCGCGAAGACCGTGATCGCGAACGGATCGAAATCGAAGGGCGCGATCGACCGCCGGTATCCCCAAGCAAAGGCGATCGGCGCCAAGGCCCAGAGCACGGAAACGACAAGCGCCGCCAGATAGACCGGCCAGGCCGGCGGCAGCGGATCGGCCGTCGGCGCCTCCAGGGCCGGCCGAGGCGCAGGCACGCGCGGGGCGGCCGCCGTCACCCGCGCCTCGCCCGGCTCACGGGCGAGCGGCGCGTCGGCCGCCGGCTCCAGCATCGGTTCGGAAGGGCGCTCGGGTTCCGCCGCCGGCGCGCGCGCCGGCTCCTGATCGTCGTAGCCCAGGGATTCCAGATCGAGGGGCTGATGCCGCTTCCGAATCTTCATGGCCTGTCTTAAGCGGCCTTCCACCCTGCGAGCGAGGCGGCGCGCCCAACACGCGTCCCCCGATTTCGCGCCTCAGGCGTAAGGATTACCGGCGAACGCCGGCGAGGCAAAGCATCAAGCCGCGGAATCTCGGAAAGCCGCCGAGACGCTTCGTCTCAGGCCTTGACGGGGCGAACCTTGGCATCGGGGCATTCGCCCGGGCGCAGGGCGATCGGGGTCTTGCTCGCCTTCAGGGCGCGGGCGTCCGGCCGGACCTCGGAAGCCTTGGCGGCGGGGGCGCTACGGGCGACGGTCCGCTCCGCGGGAACCGGCTCCTTGACCTGCTGGGCTTCCATGGGAAGGCCGAAATGCGCATAGGCGGCGGCCGAGGAATGGACCACCACTGCGGCGACAAGATCGGTCAAGGTCTGCATCGGAGCGCTCCCCAGCTGGTCCGATTGCGATTCCGTCGCATCCTTATAGGTCAAGCAGAGCCGTCGGGCGACGTCGCAGAACATGAAATTTCGGTCATGAACCGTAACGCCGCCCGGCCCGCCGTCACCGGCGACGGCAGAAGATGTCGCGCAGGATGGTGGTGTTGCTGACCGGGCGCCCCTCGCCGTCGATGGCCCGCGGGGCGCGCTGGCTGGAGTCGTAATAGGCCGCCGAGCCGAGGCCCTGGGCGCGGCAGAAGGCGTTGGCCGACATGCCGCCGGCGGCGATGTCCATGCCGTCCAGCGTCGGGTGCGGGAAGAAGACGCCGGTCGCGCCTTCGACGCCGCGGCCGCCAGGTCGGACAGGGCCGCCGCCCCAGCCGGGCCCGCCCCCGCCCCAGCCCGGTCCGCCCCCGCCGTAGCCATAGGGCTCGACCGACGAGATCCGCTGGCTCATGGCGATCTGGTTGAGGTCGGCGATGTCGCCGCTGACGTCCTCGCAGCGGCCGCCGAAACCGGCGTGCTCGCACACCCGCCAGCGGCCCTGGAACCGGGCGCTCTGGGCCAGGTCGTTGAAGCCCCGCCGCGACAGATTCTCTTCCGATCCGAAGATGGTGGTCTGCCGCCCCTGGAAGTTCGGCCGCTCATAGAGCGTGACCGAGGGCTCGCGCCCCGGACGGTAGGTCTGGGCCTGGACGGCGCCCGCCGCGACGGCGGCGGCGAGGATGGCGATGGTCGCGGTCTTTTTCACGGACGGCTCTCCTGAAGCTCTGCAGCCTCGTTCAAGCGCGACCGTGCTGAACGCGCGCTGAACGGTCAAGCCGCGCGGAAGGCGGCGCCCTCGTGCTCCAGCAGCCAGCGCTTGCGCTCCAGCCCGCCCCCATAGCCGGTCAGCCGGCCGTCGGCGCCGATCACGCGGTGACAGGGCACGACGATCCCCAGGGGATTGGCCCCGTTGGCCAGCCCCACCGCCCTCACCGCCGCCGGCGCCTCGATCTTTTCGGCCAACCCGCGGTAGCTCAAGGTCTCGCCGGCCGGGATGCTCCGCAACGCCGCCCACACCCGGCGCTGGAAGCCGGTGCCGCCGGTGCGGCATTCCAACGGATCGAGCGCCCGCAGGTCTCCGCCGAAATAGGCGCCGAAGGCCTCGGCCACGCGCCGGGGCGCGGTCCCCTCCCGCAGCTCCGTCGGCGGGTTCTGGCGGCGCAGCAACAGCCGCATCCGCGCCTCGTGGCTCGTCCAGTCGAAGGCGCGCAGGGCGCCGCCCTGGTCCACGACCACCAACCCCTCGCCCACGGGGGTCTCGATCCGATCCAGGATCAGGATTTCAGGCGGCTTGGGGGACATGGGCCTTCTCCTTGGGGGTCTTCTCCGTCGGGGCCTTCGGATCGGCGGCCCAGAGGTGGGACGCCGCATAGGCGCGCCAGGGCCGCCACGCCTCAGCCCGCGCCAGCAGCTCGGCCGGCGTCGGGCGCACGCCGTCCGGCCCCTCCAGCGCGCGCAGCAGGCCAAGGTCGGCGTGGGGAAAGGCGTCCGGCTCGCGCAGGGCGCGCATGGCGATGTATTGGGCTGTCCACTCCCCGATCCCCGGCAGGGCGCGCAGGGCGGCGACCGCCTCGTCCAGGCTGCGCCGAGCGCCGAAGAGGTCGGGATCGACCGCCGCCGCGGCGGCCAGGTTGGCCAAGGCCCGCCCCCGCGCCCGCGGCATGGGCAGGCTTTCGACGTCCACCTGGGCCAGGCGCTCGGGCCGTGGAAAGAAGCGCGTCAGGCCCAGCCGGTTGGCGGCCTCGTCCTCCAGCGGCTCGCCATGAGCCTCGGCGAGCTTGCCGGCTAGGGCGCGGGCCGCGCCGACGGTGATCTGCTGCCCGAGAACGGCCCGCACCGCCAGCTCGAAGCCGTCCCAGGCCCCGGGCGCCCGCAGCCCCGGCCGCGCCGCCACCAGGGGCGCCAGGAACGGATCCTCCGCCAGATGCGCCGTGATGGCTTCCGGGTCCGCCGCCAGGTCGAACACGCGGCGCACCCGCGTCAGCACGGCCGGCCAGGCCTGCACCTTCCGGAACCTCAAGGTGACGCGCAGGTGGTCGCCGTCGCCCGGCTCAACGCTCACCACCCCGCGGTCCTCTCCGATGGCGAGGGTGCGGCTGTAGCGTCCGCTGACCACCGTCTCCACGCCCGGAATGGCGCGAGCGGCCAGGAAGGCCAGCATCGCCTCCCAATCATAGGGCGGACGGTAGGGCAACCGGATCGTCACCGCCCCGCCCTCGCCCGCGGCGATCTCCGCCCCGCCCAGGCGGCGGAGCGTGCTCGGCGGTCGACCGAACAGCTGCTGGAAGGTCTCGTTGAAGCGCCGGACGCTGCCGAAGCCGGCGGCCAGCGCCACCTCGGCCATCGGCAGGCGCGTCTCGTGCAGCAGTTGCTTGGCCAGCAGGACGCGCCGGGTCTGGGCCACGGCTATGGGCGAGGCGCCCAGGTGCTGCCGGAACAGGCGCCGCAATTGCCGCTCGCCCACACCCAGCCGGTCGGCCAGGGCCTCCACGTCGCCGGCGTCGAGCGCGCCGGTCTCGATCAGGGCGAGCGCCCGGGAAACTGTGTTGGAGGTCCCGCGCCAGGAGCCGAGATCGGGCGAGGTCTCCGGCCGGCAGCGCAGGCAGGGCCGGAACCCCGCGGCTTGCGCCGCCGCCGCGGAACGGAAAAACCTCATGTTTTCCCGCTTCGGCAGCCGCGCCGGGCACACCGGGCGGCAGTAGATTCCCGTCGTCCTGACGCCGCTGAAGATCCGCCCGTCGAAGCGGGCGTCGCGGGTTGCAAAGGCGCGGTAACAGGCGTCGTCGTCCAGATCCATGCCGCCATCGTCCTTTCGCGCCACATTCCTGTCTCGCGGTTTTCGGACATTGTCGAGCCGCCGCTGGCGGTTTTCGGACACGGCCCTCGGTCTCAATTTCCTCGTCGGCCTGTCAGGAAATCTCTATCGTCAGCGGCGGTCGGGTCCCCTAAGCCCCTCGCCAAGGGCCAATCCGTCCGCCGGCGTCGCAGCGGGCGGTCGTTTGCAGTCGGCGGTCGAGGATCAGCTTCCGAGGTTCATGTGCAAGGTTCAGCCCTGATGCCGCTAGAGGCGCCCGCGCTCACCCCCCAGACGCTCACCCACCTTCAGCGGCTCGAGGCCGAGAGCATCCACATCATGCGCGAGGTGGTGGCCGAGGCCGAGCGTCCGGTGATGCTCTATTCCATCGGCAAGGACTCGGCCGTCATGCTGCACTTGGCGGCCAAGGCCTTCCATCCCTCCAAGCCGCCCTTTCCCCTGCTGCACGTGGACACCACCTGGAAGTTCCGGGCGATGTACGAAATGCGCGAGCGGATGGCCGCCGAGCTCGGCTTCGACCTCCTCGTGCACCGGAACCCAGAGGCGCTGGCGCGTGGGATCAATCCCTTCGACCACGGCTCGGCCGTCCACACCGACATCTGGAAGACCGAGGGCCTCAAGCAGGCGCTCGACAAGTACGGCTTCGACGCCGCCTTCGGCGGAGCCCGGCGCGACGAGGAGAAAAGCCGCGCCAAGGAGCGCATCTTCTCCTTCCGCACCGCCCAGCACCGCTGGGACCCCAAGAACCAGCGCCCCGAACTCTGGCGGCTCTACAACGCCCGCAAGAACCCCGGCGAGAGCATCCGCGTCTTTCCGATCTCCAACTGGACCGAGCTGGACATCTGGCAGTACATCCACCTGGAGCAGATCCCGATCGTGCCCCTCTATTTCGCCGCCGAGCGCCCCGTGGTGGAGCGCGACGGGGCGCTGATCATGGTCGACGACGACCGGATGCCCCTGAAGCCGGGCGAGACGCCGCAGATGCGCTCGGTCCGCTTCCGCACCCTCGGCTGCTATCCCCTGACCGGCGCGGTCGAGAGCACGGCCGCCACCCTGCCGCAGATCATCCAGGAGATGCTGCTCACCACCACCTCCGAGCGCCAGGGTCGCGTGATCGACCACGACCAGGCCGCCTCCATGGAGAGGAAGAAGCAGGAGGGCTACTTCTGATGGCCCACCAGTCCGCCCTCATCGCCGAGGACATCGAAGCCTACCTGCACCAGCACGAGCACAAGAGCCTGCTGCGGTTCCTGACCTGCGGTTCGGTGGACGACGGCAAGTCGACCTTGATCGGCCGGCTGCTCTACGACTCCAAGATGATCTTCGAGGACCAGTTGGCGGCCCTCGAAGCCGACTCCAAGAAGGTGGGGACCCAGGGCGGCGAGATCGACTTCGCCCTCCTGGTCGACGGCCTAGCCGCCGAGCGCGAGCAGGGCATCACCATCGACGTCGCCTACCGCTTCTTCTCCACCGACAAGCGCAAGTTCATCGTCGCCGACACGCCCGGCCACGAGCAGTACACCCGCAACATGGTCACCGGCGCCTCCACAGCCGACGCCGCCGTCATCCTGATCGACGCGCGCAAGGGCGTGCTGACCCAGACGCGGCGCCATGCCTATCTCGTCAGCCTGCTGGGCATCCGCCACGTCATCCTGGCGGTGAACAAGATGGACTTGGTCGGCTGGTCGCAGGAGGTGTTCGACGCCATCCTGGAGGAGTTCCACGACTTCGCCGCCCGCATCGGGATCAAGGCCTTCACCGCCATCCCGATGTCGGCGCTCAGGGGCGACAACATCACCGAGCGCAGCCCCGCCGCCCCCTGGTACGACGGCCCGGCCCTGATGCCGCACCTGGAGGCCCTGCCGGTCGAAGACGACCTGCAGGCAAAGCCCCTCCGCATGCCCGTCCAGTGGGTGAACCGGCCCAATCTCGACTTCCGCGGCTTCTCTGGGCTGATCGCTTCAGGGACCGTGCGGCCGGGCGACCGGATCAAGGCCCTGCCCTCGGGCCGGGAGAGCACGGTCGAGCGCATCGTCACCTTCCGCGGCGACCTCGACGAAGCCGTCGCCGGCCAGTCGGTCACCCTGACGCTGACCGACGAGATCGACATCTCCCGCGGCGACGTCATCGCCACCGTCAAGGCCCCCCCGGCCGTCGCCGACCAGTTCGAGGCCACGCTGGTCTGGATGGACGACGAGCCCATGCTGCCGGGCCGGCCCTATCTCCTGAAACTCGGCGCCCGCACGGTGTCGGCCCAGGTCACGGAGCCCAAGTACAAGGTCAATGTGAACACGCTGGAGCACTTGGCCGCCAAGCGGCTGGAGCTCAACGAGATCGGCGTCTGCAACCTGTCGCTCGACGCGCCGATCGCCTTCGACCCCTACGCCGAGAACCACGACCTGGGCGGCTTCATCCTGATCGACCGGCTCTCGAACCGAACGGTCGGCGCCGGCATGCTGCACTTCGCCCTGCGCCGCAGCCAGAACATCCACTGGCAGGCGCTCGACGTGAACAAGGCCGCCCGGGCCGCCCAGAAGGGCCAGCGTGGGCGCGTGGTCTGGCTGACCGGCCTTTCGGGCGCCGGCAAGTCGACCATCGCCAACCTGGTGGAAAAGCGGCTGCACGCCAACGGCCGCCACACCTATCTGCTGGACGGCGACAATGTCCGCCACGGCCTGAACAAGGACCTCGGCTTCACCGACGAGGATCGGGTGGAGAACATCCGCCGCGTCGCCGAGGTCGCCAAGCTGATGGTCGACGCCGGCCTGATCGTGCTGGTCTCCTTCATCTCGCCGTTCCGGGCCGAGCGGCGCATGGCCCGCGAACTGATGGGCGAAGGCGAATTCGTCGAGGTGTTCGTCGACACGCCGCTGGCCGTGGCCGAGCAGCGCGACGTCAAGGGCCTCTACAAGAAGGCGCGCGCCGGCGAGCTGAAGAACTTCACCGGCATCGACAGCCCTTACGAGCCCCCGGAAAACGCCGAGATCGTGGTCGACACCACCGCCTTTTCTCCCGCCGAGGCCGCCGAGCGGATCGTCGCCTGGCTGGAAGGCGTGCTCGACTACGAGATCTAAGGCGCGGCCTCCGCCTCATCTCCGCCTATGGCGGGAAGCGACGGCTGCGCCGCCGAACGCCGGGCGCGGATGTCGGCGGTGACGGCGAAGGCGCGGGCGTTCGCCTCGGCTTCGAGGGCGCGCCAGTCGGTGATGTAGTCGAACGCGAACCGATCGATCCCCCGCCGGCGATACTGCTCCACATGCGCCAGCTCGTGCGCCCAGAGCCAGACGTTCACCACCATGGCGTGGTCGGAGAAGACCACGACATCGTCCAGGGTGACCGCGCCTTCTTCGTAGTACCAGCCAGCCAGGAGCGAGCCCAAACCCAGACGGCGGTCAGCGAGGGTCCAGCGCGTCCGGCTCAGCACCGCCGCGTCGAAATAGGGCGCCAGCGTGCGCTGGATCTCGTCCGGGATCGGCTGGGGATCCGAGGCCAAGGCCTGGCTGCGCGAGAAGCGGATCGCTTGGGCCAGCGCCGGCCACGCGGCTTCCGGCGCACGCCGCTCTGCGAGGCCGCGGGAAGCCGCCGCGGCGCGGTCGCCCCAGGCTCGCGCTGTGTCGCTGAGGACCCCGCGCCACTCGTCCGGCGGACGCAGCTGGGCTTCCGACGGCCCCCGGGCGCAGGCGCTCACCAGGAGCGCGATGAACGGAACAAGCAGGACGCTGGCGGCGGATCGCATGACGCAGCAACGCGGCTGCTGCCCGTCGGCTTCAGACCGCCGCCTCTGCGATGGGCGTCACCCGCGCCGAGATCGGCACGCAGATATCCACCTCCAGGCCGCCGGGCGCATAGCGCACGTCCGCCGAGCCGCCCAGTTCCTGCCCGATGCTCGAGCGGATCAGACGGCTGCCGAAACCGGCCCTGGCGGGGGTGCGGACCGGCGGGCCGCCGCTCTCGCGCCATTGCAGCTGCAGCTCGCCTTCGGCGACCTCCCAGGCAACCGAAATCCGTCCGCTGTCCAGCGAAAGCGCCCCGTATTTCGCGGCGTTGGTGGCCAGTTCGTGGAACACCATGCTCAGACTCACGGCTGCGGTCGGCGACAGCAGCAACTCGTCGCCAGCCACAATGGCCCTCGCACCGTAAGGCTGAAGGGTCTGCGCCACGACCTCGCGTAGATCCGCGTTCTCCCACACCCGGCGGGTCAGCAGATCGTGGGCCTGGGAAAGCGCCAGCAGGCGCTCGGTGAAGCGCTCCACACGGGAATCCTGCGCCCCGCGCCCGAGCGTCTGCCAGGCCAGGGACTGCACGGTGGCGAGCGTGTTCTTCACCCGGTGGTTCAGCTCGTGGATCATGAGTTGCTGACGCTCGCTGGCGCGAATCCGCTCGACCTCGCGCTCCCGGAGGGCTTCGGCCGCCATCTGCAGCGCCCGGCGGACTTCCCGCGTCTCCGCCAGTCCCGGACGCGCGCGAACGGAGGCCTCGCCGCGCGCCAGAGCCGCCGCGTCGTCGCTGAGGCTGCGAATATCCTGTGATATCCGCTGTGAGAAATAGACCGCCGTCGCCGCGCCCAGCGTGATGAGCACGATCATGATGGCCAGTATGGCGCCCGCGCCCTGCACGGCCGCAGCCTGGACCTCCTCGCGAGGCACGCCGACGATGAAGGCCCAACCATAGATCGGCGAGCGGCTGAAGGCCGAGAAGGTGGGCGTCCCATCCAACGTATGGGTCGCGATCACGCCCTCGGTGCTCCTGGCCATCGCTTCGCGCATGTCGGCCGTGGCGGTCCGGCCGACCAGGCGGGCCGCATCCCGGCTGCGGGCGACGAGCCGCCCCTCGCGATCGACGATGCTGCCGGTCCAGGCGTCGGGCAGATCTTGCGCCTCGAAAATCGACTGGAAGGCGCTGGGCTCCTGGATGTAGCTCAGCACGTGCATCCGGCCGTCGATCACCACCGGCGTGTCGACCGCGATGATCGGCTGGCCCGTCAGCGTACCGGTGGTGAGGTTCGAGACCACTGTCCGGCCCGCCCGCATCGCCCGCCACGCCTCCTCCGGGAAGCCGCCTTGGGGCAGCGCCGCCCCAGGTTGGGCGCGCGTGTTGAGGATCTGCCGCTGGCGCTCGTCCATCAGCACGATCCAGCCCGAGCGGTCCTCGGCGACTTGCCGCGCCTGGATTTCGAACTCGGCGAAGCGGCCCGTCTGCAGGGACCGCGAGACCGCCAGCGCCTCCACGATCGAGCGCGCCTGATCGATCTGGCCGTCCGCGGCCAGGGCCAGGGCGCGGGTGGTCACGAGAAGCTGGGCTTCGTACCGACGCCGACCTTCGTCGTACTGCAGTTGAGTCAGGAAAACCATCAGCACCAAGGCAGGTGCGATCAGGCTGAGCGCCATATAGAGCAGCCTTCGGCGGACCGTCGGGGCGCGACGCGTCGTTCCGGGCGAGCTGGCAGAACGCGCGTCCACTTATCCTCCGGGGAAGGCAAGGCTCCAGACCTTCACGGTCCAGCCTGCCCGTCAAGCAGGTACCCGACGTTCGCCGCCGGTTCTCAGCCGTCCCGGCGACCGATGTCGAGAAAATCGCGCCCGCTGAAGCCCTCCGGCGCGGCGACCTCCGTCACCGGATCGTCGCGGTCGTCCCATTCGGTGCGCAGGGCGCGGCTCATCACGGCGTGCATCTCGTAGAGACAGGTGATGTAGGTCAGCTCCAGGATCTCCTCGTCGGAGAGGAAGCCTCGCAGCGCCTGGAAAATGGCCTCGGGCGTCCGGCCGCCGTCCAGAACCAGGCAGTCGGCGTAGGCCAGCACGGCCCGCTCCTTCGCGTCGAACACCTCGGCCACCGGCCAGTGCGGCACCGCGGCGATCTTCGCCTCCGCCACGCCGAGGCCGCGCAGGGACTTGCAGTGCTGGGAGAAGACGAACTGGCTGCCGCGCGCCCAGCCGGCGCGGGTCTGGGCCAGTTCGCGCAGCACGGGGTCGAGCTTGCGGTGGGGACTGCGATAGAGGGCGAAGCCGCGGTTGCAGTGCTCCAGGATGTCGGGGGAATTGGCGAACACCGTCCACCAGTTTCCGGGCGTGCCAGTACTGGTGCCTGGCTCGGCGACCGGATCGCGCGCGCCGAACAGCAGGTCGTAGGTCCGCGCCACGACCTTGGAGTCCGCCTCCGCCCGCGGCACCTGGCGCAGCCGGGGCGCCATCTTAGGCCTCCGCCCGCACGGCCCGGGCCGGCGCGTGCCGCACGTCCTCAGGCCCGAAGGCGCGGGTCGTCGCGGCCAGCTCCAGCATGATGCCGTTCGGATCGGTGAAATAGACCGAACGGACGAAGACGCCCTCGTGCTTCTCGGCGCTCACCCCCATGGGGCTGTCGTCGTGATTGACCACCATGTCGGGCGAAACCTTCACCCCGGCTTCCACCAGCCGCCGGCGGTATTCGTCCAGCTTGTCCTCGGGCACGTTGAAGGCCACGTGGTTCATCGAGCCGACCGCGGTCTTGGCGTCGCGCGGAAAGTCGCGAACCGATGCGATCCCTGGCGCCGCCGCAGGGGCGTCGGGCCACCAGAAGAAGGCCACCGCGTCCCCGCCGCCGCAGTCGAAGAAGAAGTGCTGCCCGCCGTCGGGCAAAGCGACCGTCTTGAAGAGCGGCATGCCCAGGACCTCGGTATAGAACCGGACGGTCTCCTCCATGTCGCGGCAAACCAGCGCCAGATGGTTGATGCCCGTGGTCCGCATCGCCGCCTCCTTTGGGCTGTTGCGTCAGAACTCCAGCACGATCTTCCCGAAATGCTCGCCGCCGCGCATGGCCTCCAAGGCGGCCTTGGCCTCGGTCCAGGGATAGGTCCTGTCCACCACCGGTCGGATGTCGTGCAGGGCGATGGCCCGGCACATGGCCTCGAACATGTCGCGCGAACCGACGGAAACGCCCTGCATGCGGGCGGAATTGCCGATCAGCACCGCCGGCTGGATTCCCTCGCCGCCGCCGGACACCACGCCGATGATGGCGATATGGCCGCCGATGCGCACGGCGCGCAGGCTCTGCTGCATCGTGCCCGCGCCGCCCACCTCCATGATGAAGTCCGCGCCGACGCCGCCGGTCAGCTCGCGCACCGCCCGCCCCCACTCCGGCGTCTGGCGATAGTTGACCAGATGATCGGCGCCCAGCGCCTTGGCCCGCTCCAGCTTGGCGTCGGACGAGGAGGTGATGATGGTGCGGTAGCCCGCCGCGTGGGCGAACTGCAGGCCGAAGATCGACACACCGCCGGTTCCCTGCAGCACCACGGTGTCGCCGGGCTGCAGGCGGGCGTCCTCGAACAGCGCGCGCCAGGCGGTCAGCGCCGCGCAGGGCAAGGTCGCCACCTGCTGGTCGGTAAGGAACTCGGGGACCTTCGAGACCCCATCCTCGCGGAAGACCGCCAGCTCGCGCCCCGCGCCGGGAATGGGGAAGCCCAGCGCCGAGCTCAGCTTCTCGAGCGTCGGCGGCCCCGAGATCCAGTTCTGGAAGAACAGCGTGGAGACCCGGTCGCCCGGCGCCACGCGCGTGACCCCCGGCCCCACCGCCTCCACGACGCCGCAGCCGTCGGAGAAGGGCGTGATCTTGTCGGCGGTCCCCGATCCGCGCCCATAGACGCCGCCGACCATCAACAGGTCCCGGTAGTTCAGCGACACCGCCCGCATCCGCACCAGCACCTCGCCCCGCCCGGGGGTCGGGTCTGGGGCCTCGATCACCTGCAGGGCGTCCAAGCCCCACGGCGCAGCAGCCTGCAGCGCGCGCATGCCTCGTCCTCCCTCGTCTTCCTTGACGCCATAGTCGCGCCTTCCGCAGGCGCTGCAAGACTGTCGTGGCGTAAGGGTCAGGGATCGAGCCGGCGCACGCCGTAGAGCCGGAGCGCCCCGGCCAGACCCACCGCCGACATGGCCGCCATGGCCAGATAGCCCTGGGCCCCGAAGGCGTCGAACAGCCATCCGGATCCTATGGTCGCCGCCCCCATGAGGAGCCCGCCCGACAGGGCCGAATTGATCGTCTGGGCCGCCGAGGCGTTGGCGGGCTTCGAGAGGCGTTCGACGATCTGGAGCGAGGCCAGGAAGGTGGCCGCATAGGTGAAGGTGTGCAGGGCCTGGAGGGGAAAGACCATCCAGAGCGGCGGCGAGAAGGCGAGCACGCCCCAGCGCACCAAAGCCGCAGCTCCGCCCAGCATCAGCAGATTGCGCGGCCCGAGCGCTCGTCGCCATGGCTCCATGAACCACATGAACGCCACCTCCACGGCGACGGCCACGCCCCACAGCACGCCGGTCAGGCTTTCCGGAATCCCCTGCGCCTTCCAGGAGAGGGTCGAGAACGAATAGTAGAAGGCGTGGGCGGACTGGATCAGCCCCACCGATCCCACCGCCAGCAGGAAGTCCTTGTCCTTGAGGAGTTCGGAGACGCCGGCCAGCCGCTCCGAAAGCCGGCTGGCCGACCCGCCTTCCAGCACCGGATCGGGCGGAAGAAGGGCGCGCGCCGCCCAGGCCGCCAGGAGCGCGCAGGCGACGATCCAGACGATCACCAGCTCGGGCGAGTGGCGGACGAGAAGCGCCCCCACCGCCACGTTCGCCACGATGAACCCGACCGAGCCGATGCCCCGCGGCCAGCCGTAGTTGAAGCCGTCCGTCCGCGAGCGATTGAAGACGATCACGTCGGTCAGGGGCGCGCAGGTGGAGAAGATCGTCGAGGCGACGAACCAGACCGCGAACCACCAGGCGAACCCGAACGGCGCGGCCATGAGGCCGTAGGCCGCCGCCGAGGCCAGGCACATCAGGATCAGCGGCGTCCGCCGCAGCCGGAAGCTGTCGGCCCAGACGGCGATCGCCGGCGCCGTCACCGCGCGGGCCAGCATGGGCGCCGACAGGATCAGGCCGATCTGCGCCCCGTTCAGCCCCCGCCCCTCGAACCACACCGGCATGTAGGGCGAGCTTGCGCCCGTGCCGATGAAGAGGGCCGCATAGAAGAGGCCGAGGCGGGCGGGCTGGGACATTTGGGCGACGTCTATCGCGAGTCGGCGGCTCGAAAGCCGCTTTCCCTTCCGCTCCAGGGGCGACGCATGGTAGCGCCTGGGTCGAGATGACCGAGCATCACGCAGCCCCGAAGGTCTCCGAGCTTCTCGACCAGATCGCCGCGCGCCCCGGCCGCAAGGTCTCGGTGGCCGACCTGCTGGAGACCTTCGGCGACCGCGCCTTCGGGGCCTTGATGTTCGTCTTCGCGGCCCCGTTGGTCCTGCCCATGCCGCCCGGAGTCTCGGCCCTGCTCGGGGCGCCGCTGATCTTCATCACCGGGCAGTGGATGCTGGGGCGGCGGACGCTGTGGCTGCCCAAGGCCCTGCTCGAACGGACCATGAGCAAGTCCGACTTCCGGTCGCTGACGGAGAAGCTGAAGCCCTATCTCGGCAAGCTGGAGCGGCGGCTGAAACCGCAGCTGACCTTCATGTACAATCCGGTGGGCGACCGGCTGACGGGTCTGCTGTGCTTCGTCCTGGCGCTGATCGTCTTCCTGCCGATCCCGTTCGGCAACATGCTGCCCTCGCTGGCCATCGCCGCCTTCGCCATCGGGGGCGCCGAGCGCGATGGGCTGGCGGCGATCTTCGGATGGATTGCAGCCATCCTCTCCATCGCCGTGCTGTGGTTCTTCTCCCGCGCGATCTGGGCGGCGGTGGTGGCTTTCTTCTCCACCCTGGCGGGGATGCTGAGCTAGAGCGCGTTCCGCAAAAGTGGAGCCCGGCTTTTTGCGATCAGAACGCGCCCAAGATTTTCTGAATCCGGAGCACGATTCAACGGTCAGACAACGATCTGACCGCATCGTGCTCTAGCGCCGGGTGCGATAGACCGCCGGCCAGTCCTCCATCGGCACGCCCCTGCACTCACCCATCAGATATTGCTCCACCGGCTCGAAGGCGTGACCGGTCCAGATCCAGCTGCTCAGGGCGCCGCAGTCGCCGACGCCGCGGGCCTTGTCGAAGTTGGAGAGCATCTGGGTCGCCGGGTCGAATTCCACGTTCATCAGGGCCGACCCGGCCTCTTCGCCCGAGCCGTAGCGCAGGTTGAGCGGCCGCACGCCCCGCCCCCGCTCGTCGGCGAGGAACAGGCTGTAGATGATGTTATAGGCCCCGCGGCTGCAGAGCGGCCCATAGAGCACCACGCCGGGCGAGAGACGCGCGATGATCGGGTCGACCTCGAGCTTGTCGATGTCCTCGTCGCAGTCGGCGGCCAGGGCCTTCACCGCCCGCGGCACGGCCCTGGGAAGCCCCGTCTGCGAGGCCGCCGGCGCGGCGGCCACGACAGGCAGGGCCGGCAGGCGCGCCACGGTTTCGGGTCCGCGCGGCCCCTTGGCGACCAGGGCGGTCGACGTGCCGGCCCGCTTCTGCTGATCGTCCATCCATCTCAGCGCGGCCGAGCTGCCGGAGAGCGAGACTCCCCCCACGCGCCGCCCGCCGGACAGGATGTCCAGCCGCGACCCGTTGGCGATGGCGGCCGCGAGGCCCGCGCTCTGCGCCGGCGTCAGGCGCACGCGGCGATAGGCGCCTTCCCCCTCCGGCCTCAGGGCTCCGAGCCCCGCCACCGCCCGGCCGTCCACCTCGACGCGCAAGGCTTCCCCTTCGGCGTCGGCGGCGATTTCCACGACGACCGGCGCGTCGGGCGTCCCGCCGCGGGCGAGCTTCAGGAATCCCTGCTCTTCGTAATTGCCGGGGAAGCCGAAGGCGGCGCAGTCCCGGACGTTGTCGCAGGCGACCCACCAATCCTTGAACCCCGCATCGGCCGCCTGAGCCGCGCCCGCGGCCGTCGCCAAGATCCAGGCCAAGATCGCCGCTCTCATGCCTGCCTCCGCGGTTGCCCCTTTGCGGCCGCAGGTTAAGGTCTTCCCGACCTGCCGACCATGGGGACGAGGATGGACGACTATTCCGAACATGACGGCCTGGGCCTGGCCGAACTGGTCCGCAAGGGCGAGGTGAGGCCTCTGGAGCTGGTGGACGCCGCCATCGACCGGATCGAGCGACACAATCCCACCCTCAACGCCGTCGTCTATTCCGCCTTCGAGGAGGCCCGCGAGCGCGCCAAGGGGGCGCTGCACGAGGGGCCGTTCAAGGGCGTGCCCTTCCTGATCAAGGACCTCGGCATGCCGGTGGCGGGCTGGCCGCGCAGCTTCGGCAGCCGCTTCGCCGCTTCGGTCGTGGATGCGCAGGACGGCGACCTCACCCGCCGCTATCGAGAGGCCGGCGTCATTCCGCTCGGCAAGACCAACACGCCCGAATACGGCATCACCGGCACGACGGAGAGCGCCTATCTCGGCCCCTGCCGCAATCCCTGGAACCCGAACCACATCTCCGGCGGCTCCTCCGGTGGCGCGGCCTCGGCCGTGGCGGCTGGGATCGTGCCCCTCGCCCACGCCAGCGACGGCCTGGGCTCGATCCGTATTCCAGCCGCCTGCTGCGGGCTGGTCGGCCTGAAGGTCACCCGCGACCGAAACCCGAACGGGGCCGACGACACGGCCTACGCCATGGGCTTCACCGTCGACCATGTGGTGACCCGCACGGTCCGGGACTCCGCGGCCATGCTCGACGCCACCGGAACGCCGCGGGCCGACGCGCCTTTCGCCGCCCCGCCCAAGGAGCGGCCCTATCTGGAGGAGATCGAGAAAAGCCCGGGCCGCCTGCGGATCGCCTGGTCGTCCGAAACACCGTCCGGGCGGCCGATCCACCCGGAGGTCCAAGCTGCGCTCGAGGCGACGGCCGATCTCCTGAAACGCCTCGGCCACGAGGTGGTCGAGAAGGGCCTCGGCATCGACTACCGCGCGCTCTACGCCGCCCGCGCCCCGGTCTCGGGGGCCAATTTCGCCGCCGACATGGCCCGCCTGATCGAACAGATCGGCCGCGAACCGGAGGAGCACGAGCTGGAGCCCTTGACCTGGGCGTCGCTGAAGGGCGGCCGCAAGGTGACCGGCGAACAGGCCTTCCGCGGTTGGCAGGACCTGCGCATCCTAAACCGGAAGACCCTGGCCTTCTTCGAGGACTGGGACGTCTATCTCTGCCCGGTGCTGGGAACCCCCGTGCCGGAAGTCGGCCACATCGACCCGGTCCGGCTGGAGCCGCGCGAGGTGAACCGCCGCCAGGGCGAGGCCTTCCCCTACACGCCGCCGTTCAACTTCTCCGGCCAGCCATCCATGTCCCTGCCCCTGGCCATGTCGTCGAACGGCCTGCCCATCGGCATGATGTTCACCGCCCGTTTTGCGGACGAAGCGACGCTTTTCCGTCTTGCGGCCCAGCTTGAGAAGGAAGCGCCTTGGAAGGATCGCCGGCCCCCGCTATGGGGCTGACATGGCCTGGAACCGCCGCACCTGGATGACCTTGGCCGCGGCGCTGGGCTTCTTGGCCGTCGCCGTGGGCGCCTTCGCCGCTCATGGGATCGCAGATCCCAAGGCCAAGGAGTGGCTGCGCACCGGCGCCACCTACGGCTTCATGCACACCATGGCGACCTTCGCCTGCGCCACCTTCATGAACATCGGCGCCCGCCGCGCCCGGTTCGCCCCGGCCTTCTTCCTTTCGGGGACTGCGGTGTTCTCCGGCAGCCTCTACGCCATGGCCCTGGGCGCCCCCCGCTGGTTGGGCGCCATCACCCCTGTCGGCGGCACGCTCTTCCTGATCGGCTGGGCGGTCCTGGCCTGGGCGGCGCAGGACGTGGATCGCACAGCCTAGGAACGCGGAAGCGCCAGCGTCCGCAGGGCGACCGCCGAGCCGGCGATCGCCAGCAGCATGACCAGCGCCATCGGTCGCGGCGTGCCGTCGTGGAATAGGCCGGCGAGGCTCGAGGCCAGAGCGCCTACCGCGAACGACGCCCCGCCCATCAGGGCCGAGGTGGAGCCCGCCCGTCTCGGATCGACGCTGAGCGCGCCGGCCATGGTGTTGCCCTGCATGAAGCCGTAGCTGGCCAGCAGCACGAACAGCAGCGGCAGGACGGTCCAGCGCTCGCCCCACCCGGTGACCGCCGCGGCCGCCAGTGCGATCGCCGCGGCCACCGCCACGAGGCTCGCCCGCCCCAGCACCTCGTCGGGCGTCCGCCGACGCAGCAGCCAGCGGTTCACCTGGCTCGCCCCGATCACGCCCGCCGCATTGAGGCCGAAGACCCAGCCGAAGGCGGTCGGCGCAATGCCGTAGGTCCCGATCAGCAGCTCCGGCGAGGCCGAGATATAGGTGAAGAGCGTCGCCCCGTTCAGCGCGCCGGCCAGGGCGTAGCCGACCAGGCGCGGCTGGCTCAGAAGCGCGCGATAGGCCTGCAGAGGATTCTCCGCCGCCGCCTGCGCCGCCGTCTCGGCCGAGCGTGACTCCTGCAGCCGGAAGAAGGTCGCCGCGCCGCAAGCGAGGCCGAAGGCGGCCAGCACCCAGAAGTTCAGCCGCCAGCCGCCGATCTCCAGCAGCAGCCCGCCCAGCAGCGGCGCCAGGATCGGCGCCAGGCCCATGATCAGGGTCAGCAGCGACAGCATCCGGGCGGTTTCCACATGGTCGAAGCGGTCCCGGACCGCCGCGCGCGCCACCACCCCGCCCGCACAGCCGCCGAGCGCCTGGACGAACCGAGCGCCGATCAGGCCTTCCGGCGACGTCGCCAGCGCGCAGGCGACGGACGCCGCCACATAGATCGCGATCCCCACCAGGATCGGCGGCCGCCGGCCGAACCGGTCCGAAGCCGGCCCGTAAAGGAACTGGCCCACCGCCATCCCGGCCAGAAACGCCGCCACCGTCGCCTGGGTCTGGCCGCCGGTCGCCGCAAGGTCGACGCCGATCGCCGGCAGGCTTGGCAGGTACATGTCGATCGACATGGGCGCGAAGGCGGTCAGCGCGCCCAGCAGGATCACCAGCCCCCAGGGGGTGCGCTCCGGCGCGGTCTGCGGCTGGGCCATGACTTTCAACTCCACGAACGCCGGGGCCGCTTGCCTTCCGCCAAAGGAAAGGCGCCATCTTCACGCCGAAGCTTCGAAGGAGACCGCCGCCATGTCCGCTCTCGCCCGCCAGATGCCGCCTGTCAAACGCGCCGCCGTGAACGGGATCGACATGGCCTATTACGAGGTCGGACCGCGCGGCGAAGGCGCGCCCATCGTCTTCTGTCACGGCTTTCCGGAACTGGCCTTTTCCTGGCGTCACCAGCTTGCGGCCTGCGAGGCGGCGGGTCGCTGGGCCATCGCGCCGGACCAGCGGGGCTATGGCCTCACCTC
This sequence comes from Phenylobacterium sp., assembly GCF_046290725.1. GTDB lineage: Bacteria > Pseudomonadota > Alphaproteobacteria > Caulobacterales > Caulobacteraceae > Phenylobacterium. The sequence continues at coordinate 269,402 of NZ_JBKBUH010000002.1, read as the reverse complement.
GCGCCCGGCGGCGGTGACGGACTACGACATGGAGCACCTGACCGGCGACCTCGTGGGCTTGCTCGACCACCTCGGCGTGGAGAAGGCGGTGTTCTGCGGCCACGACTGGGGCGGCATCGTCGTCTGGCAGATGCCGCTGATGCACCCCGACCGCTGCGCCGGGATCATCGGCCTCAACACGCCGTTCATGCGTCGCGCGCCGCTCGATCCCATCGAGGGCATGCGCAAGGTGTTCGGCGAGGACATGTACATCGTCTGGTTCCAGAAGCCCGGCGAGGCCGACTCGGCGCTGGCGGCCGACGTCGACAAGACCATGCGCTTCTTCATGCGCAAGCCCGCGGCGATCGCCGAGGCCGCGCCGCCGACCAGCTCCACCGGCTCCACCTTCGCCTTCGGCGAGGCCCTGGCCGCCTGGGACAAGTCCGACACCTCCCACCAGCTTCTTTCGCCCGACGAGCTGGCCGCCTTCGTGGAGACCTTCGAGGAGACGGGCTTCACCGGCGGGATCAACTGGTACCGGAACTTCAGCCGCAACTGGGAGCGGTCGGCGAACCTGCCGACCCGGATCGACGGCTTGCCCTGCCTCATGATCATGGCCGAGCGCGACGTGGTGCTGTCGCCTGCCATGGCCGACGGCATGGAGGAGGTGATCTCCGATCTCGAAAAGGCGCTGGTCGCCGAAAGCGGCCACTGGACTCAGCAGGAGAAGCCCGAAGAGGTGAACCGCATCATCCTCGACTGGATGGACCGCCGCTTCCCGAAGTAGAGTGCGGGGGATGGACCGCTCCGCCCCGCCCTCGCCCGTTTCGTCCTACTCCGCCCGCCGCGGCCTGTTCCCGGAGAACGAGCCGTTCGCCCACGGCTGGCTGTCCACCGAGGGACCTCACGAAATCTATTACGAGGAGTGCGGCGCGCCTTCGGGCAAGCCCTGCGTGATCCTGCACGGCGGCCCCGGCGGCGCCATCAACCCGACCATGCGGCGGTTCTTCGATCCGGCGAAGTGGCGCATGGCGCTGTTCGACCAGCGCGGCTGCGGGCGCTCGCGGCCCAACGCCAGCCTGGAAGACAACACCACCTGGACCCTGATCGAGGACATCGAACGCCTGCGCGTCCACCTGGGCGTGGAGAAATGGACCGTGTTCGGCGGCTCCTGGGGCTCCACCCTGGCGCTCGCCTACGCCATCAAGCATCCGGATCGGGTCGAGGCACTGGTCCTGCGCGGCGTCTTCCTGCTGACCGAGCCGGAGCTGAAGTGGTTCTACCAGGGCGGGGCGGCCATGCTGTTCCCCGACGCCTGGGAGCGGTTCTGCGCCCCGATCCCCCCGGAAGAGCGCGGCGACATGATGGGCGCCTATCACCGCCGCCTGACGGGCGCCGACCGCAAGGTCCAGGCCGAGGCCGCAGCCGCCTGGAGCCAGTGGGAAGGCGACACCATTTCCATCCGCGGTCCGGAGGCAAGGCCCGCCAAGTTCAACGAGATCGACTTCGCCGTCGCCTTCGCGCGGATCGAATGCCACTTCTTCATGAACGGCGGCTTCTTCCCGGAAGAGAACTGGATCCTGAACAACATCGAGGCGATCCGGCGCATTCCCGGCTGGATCGTCCAGGGCCGCTTCGACGTGGTCACCCCCTTGGCCAGCGCCTGGGCGCTGAAGAGCGCCTGGCCCGAAGCCCAGTTCGACATCGTCTGGGACGCCGGTCACGCCTCCACCGAACCCGGCATCGTCGACGCCCTCGTTCGGGCCACGGACGAAGCCTTGAGGCTCTGAGGCCTTAGATCAGCGCGCCCTTGCCGCCGGTGACCTCGGTGTAACGGTGCACGCGCACCGACTGGACCAGGCCGAAGCCGATCATCACCGTCAGCATCACCGTGCCGCCATAGGAGAGCAGCGGCATGGGCACGCCCACCACGGGCGCCAGCCCCATCACCATCGCCCCGTTGATCAGCACATAGAGGGCGAAGGTCGCCGTGACGCCGGCCGCAGCCAGCCGCCCGAAATGGGAATGCGAGATCGAGGCGATGCGCAGGGCCATGAAGATCACCGCCGCATAGAGCGCCAGCACCGAGATGCAGCCCAGGAAGCCGAACTCCTCGGCCAGGGTCGCGAAGATGAAGTCGGTCTGCTTCTCGGGCAGGAAGTTCAGCTGGCTCTGCGAGCCCAGGCCGTAGCCCTTGCCGAAGAAGCCGCCCGAACCCAGGGCGATCTTGGACTGCATGATATGGTAGCCGGAGCCCGAGGGGTCGCTTTCCGGATCCAGGAAGGTCAGCACCCGTTTGCGCTGGTACTCGTGCATCACGAACAGCACGAAGGGCGGGATGGCTGCGGCCGCGCCGCCGACGAGCACGCCGATGACCTTCCAGGAAAGGCCGGCCAGCACCATGATGGCCCCGCCGGTAAGCGCGATCAGCATGGCGGTGCCGAGGTCCGGCTGGTGGGCCACCAGCAGCACCGGCGCCCCGATCATGGCCGCCGGGACCAGAAGCCACCAACTCAGCCGCGCATTGTCGGCCGAGATGCCGTGATAGAACCGCGCCAGGGCCAGGACGATCCCGATCTTCATGATCTCCGAGGGCTGGAAGCTGAAGGGCCCGATCTCCAGCCAGCGCTGAGCGCCCATGCGGGTGTCGCCGGCCACCTCCACCGCCACCAGCAGCAGCATGCCGAAGCCGTAGATCGGATAGGCCATCATCGACCAGACACGCAGGTCGACCATGGCCAGCACGATCATCAGCAGGAAGCACAGACCAAAGCGCGACAGGTGGTTCCAGGCCCACGGCTCCCAAGACGAGCCGGCGATGGAGAACATCATCAGAGCCCCGGCGCCCGCGATCAGGCACAGGAACACGCCGAAAACCCAGTCGATCTCGCCGAGCTTGACGATCGGGCGATCGCGCTCGCCCGGGCGGGTCAGGGCCGAAACGGTCATGTGGTTTCCCCGCCGCCGGAAGGCGCCTCGGCCACGATGGGCGGATCGGGCAAGTCGGGGCTGTCCAGTTCCGGCCCCATATCCGGCATCGGCAGGGGTTTCTCGATCCGCGCCCTGAGTTCCGGATCCTTAAGCAAGGCCACGCGCATGATCTCGCGGGCGCGGGGCGCCGCCGCCGTGGAGCCGCCCATGCCGTGCTGGACGATGACCGAGAGCGCATAGCGCGGGCTGTCGATCGGCGCGAAGCAGACGAACAGCCCGTGGTCGCGATATCGCCAGGGCCCGCCCTTGCCCCGATGGCCGCCGGCGTTGTCGTAGCCGCGCACCTGGGCGGTGCCGGTCTTGCCGGCCATCAGTATGTCGCCCAGGCCGAGCTGGCTGGCGCGGAAGCCGGTCCCGCCCGCCTCCGTCACCGCGGCCATGCCGTCGAACACGTACTTCAGATGGTCGGCCCGGAAAGGAAGGTCCGGAACGTCCGCGCCGGAGGGCAGCTCCACCCCGCCGATGGAGCGGATCAGGCGCGGGTTGAGCGCCTTCTGGCCGTTGGCCAGCCGCGCGGTCATCACCGCCAGCTGCAGGGCGTTGGCCTGCAGGGCGCCCTGGCCGATGCCGTAGCTCAGGGACTCGCCCGGAAACCACTTCTGGTTCGCGGGATTGGACTTGAAGTAGGCCCGTTTCCACTCGGTGGACGGCACGGTGCCGGCCTTCTGGCCGGAAATGCCGATGTCGAAGGTCTGGCCGAAGCCGAACGCCTTGGCGGTCTTGGCGATCTGGTCGGGGCCGATGCGCAGCGCCACCTGGTAGAAATAGACGTCGCAGGAGTTCTTCAGCGCGTCGCGCATGTTCTGCGGGCCGTGGCCGCCGCGCTTGTGGCACCGGAAGTATCGCCCGCCGAATTGCCACCCGCCGCCACAGCTGATCCGCACCTCGGGATCGACCCCTGCGTCGAGGGCCGCCAGGGCGGTCATGCACTTGAAGGTCGAACCCGGCGGGTAGAGGCCGGTCAGGGCCTTGTCCAGCAGAGGCCGCCGTTCGTAGTTGGCCAGGGCTCGATACTCCGCCCCCGTCATGCCGCGCACGAAACGGTTGGCGTCAAAGCTGGGCGCGGAGGCCAGGCAGAGCAGGTCGCCGGTTCGACAGTCCACCATCACCGCGCCGCCGCTCTCGTCGCCGAACACCTCGAGCGCACGGTTCTGAACGTCGACGTCGAGGGTGAGCTGGATCTCCTTGCCGGGAATGGCGGGGATGTCGCCTTGCTCGTGCTGACGCACTTCACGTCCGTTCGCGTCGACCTCGACCTTGCGCGCGCCGGGCTTGCCGCGCAGTTCCAGGTCGAAGGCCTTCTCCACGCCCTGGCGGCCGATCCGGAAGCCCGGATGCATCATGATGGGGTGGGAGTTCGGACCCGTAGTCGCGACGTCTTCCTTGTTCACCTTGGCGACGTAACCGATCACGTGGGCGAAGGCCCCGCCGTGCGGATAGACCCGAACTTCGCCCATGTCCGCGCTCACCCCGTCGAGTTCGGGCATGCGGACGTTGATGGCCGAGAACTCCTCCCAGCTCATGTCTTCCATTACGGAGACAGGCGAGCGGCGGGGCGCGCGGGCGATCTCCTGGGCCAGGCGCTCCTGACGGCGGTCGTCCAGCGGCACGAAATTGGCCAGCGTCTTCAGCGTCGCCTTGGGGTCCATGCCGGTGTCGCGCGACACCAGCAGCCGGAAGTTGGGCCGATTGGAAGCGAGAATCGCGCCGTTGCGGTCGAGGATCAGCCCCCGCGGCGGGGGCACGAGGCGGAAGTTGAACTGGTTGGAGGCCGAAAGCTTCTCGTAGCGCTGCGTCTCGACCAGTTGCAGATGCGCCAAACGCCCGCCCAGCGCCGTCAGGCCCAGCCCCGCGAACGCACCCAGCAGGAACGTCCGGCGATGGAAGACCCCCTGCCGTTCGTTCACTTCCGAGAAGAAGATTGACGGCTCGCTCATGCCCCCGAGATCCTAGCGGAACCGAACGTCGGCGTCCTCGAACCGTTCGATCAGCCAATGCGCGAACGGGTAAAGGACGATTGTGGCGAGGAATTGCCACCCCACCGCCACGAAGCTGGCCTGCCCGCCCGAGTCCAGCATTGAGAACAGATAGGCGGCGGCGAAGGCGATGGCGCAGATCGCCACATACCAGGCCCACATCACAGGCGTGCTCTGCCCGGCCATCATGTTCCGGCCGGCCAGAGCCACCCCATAGGCGATGAGCAGCGACAGCGCCCAGAGGCCGAGCGGCCCGCCCCAGAAGATGTCCAGGAGCAGCCCCATGAGGAGCACCGCGAAGGGGGCGGCGATGGAGGGGCGGATCACGGGCCAGGCGAAGGTCGGGACCAGGGCGAAGACCGGCTCCGGTGGCTGCAGGCCCCACAGCTTGATGGGCGCGGCGAAAAGCACGGTCGCGGCCATCGCCTGCACGAGCGGCAGGCCGATCCAGCGCAGGGGGTTCAGGGGGCGCGCGGCGATGCTCACGGATTCGGCTCCGCCGGCTGAGGCTGCGCCTCCTGCGCCTGGGGCGCAGGGGCCGGCGTGGCGGGCGCCGGCGAAGGCGTTTGCGGCCGCGGCGCCGCAGAGGGCGCCTGCGGCGTCGGCGCGATGCCGACCGGCGGCGAATAGCCGGCCATCGACGGAGGCTGGGTGCGGTTCAACTCCTCTCGATCGACGAGCTGGGAGAAATCCTGGAACAGCAGGATCTGCACGTAGTCGATGGGCGCGCGGTCGGAGGCCAGCGCCACCCGCCAGCGCCCGTCCAACCCCTTGACCGCCACGCCCACCGGCAGGCCGCGAGGGAAGATGCCGCCGTCGCCGGAGGTCACCACCCGGTCGCCTTCCCGCACCGGATCGCGCCCGCGCAGATACTCGAGCTTCGGGTTGGGGCCGCCGTCGCCGGTCAGGATGGCGCGGGCGTTGGTGCGGTCGATCATCACCGGCGTGCGGGCCGCGATGTCGGTGAGCAGGAGAACGCGGCTGGCGCCGTTGGTCACCCCCACCACCCGCCCGACAAGGCCGGTCTCGCTCATCACCGGGTTGCCGATCCGCACGCCCCGCTCCTTGCCGGCGTTGGCCAGGCGGCTGTTGGCGAAGGGGCCGCGCGCGTCGGTGATGGTCCGCGCCGCCACCATCGGCACCGGCGGATCGGTCTTCAGGCCCAGCAGCGCCTTGTAGCGTTCGTTGACGTCGGCCTGGGCGAGCGCCACGTCGCGCCAGCGCCGCGCCTCGGCGAGTTCCGCCTTCAGCCGCCGGTTCTCGGAAACCGCGAAGAAATAGCCCCGCACATGATCCACGCCGCCGCGGATCCAGCCGAGCGGCGTCGACAGCACCTCGCCCACCGGCGCCACCACGGCGTCGCCCACCTGGCGGCTGACGCCGTAAGCCTCTTCCTGGAAGGTCTCGCGCCGATCGGAGAGAAGCAGGATCACCGCCGCCAGCAAGGCGACAGCCAGCGCGACCGCCGCCGTCCAGGCCAGCGGGACCTTCAATTCACCCAACGGGCTTTCGCGTAAGGGCACTGCAACCCCGCTCGCCGCACGTCAGGGCGCAGGATACCGCCCCCGCCCCGACTCGAACCTTAGCTTAGGCCAAGGTGGATTCGAGCACGCCCTTCATCCACTTCGGATGTTCGAGCACCTTGCCGCACCCCAGCGCCACGCAGGACAGCGGATCGTCGGCCACCGTCACCGGCAGGCCGGTGTGGTCGCGGATCTCGGCGTCCAGGCCGCGCAGCAGGGCGCCGCCGCCGGTCAGCATGATGCCCTTGTCGGCGATGTCGCTGGCCAGTTCCGGCGGGGTGGCCTCCAGCGCCATCTTCACGGCGTCGACGATCTGGCCCACGGGCTCGGAAAGGGCGTCGGAGGCCTGCTTCTCGCTGATCCGCACCTCGCGCGGCACGCCCTGCATCAGGTCGCGGCCCTTGACCTCGATGGAGAGGCCCTCGCCGTCGGCCGGCGCCCGGGCGGTGCCGATCTCCTTCTTGATGCGCTCCGCGGTGGTCTCACCGATCAGGAGGTTATGGTTGCGGCGCATATAGCTGATGATCGCCTCGTCCATCTTGTCGCCGCCGACGCGGACCGAGCGGGAATAGACGATGCCCGACAGCGAGAGCACGGCGACCTCGGTGGTGCCGCCGCCGATGTCCACCACCATGGAGCCGGTGGGCTCGTGGATCGGCAGGCCAGCCCCTATGGCGGCAGCCATGGGCTCGTCGATCAGGCCGACGCGACGGCCGCCGGCGTTCAGGCAGGAATCGTTGATGGCGCGGCGTTCCACCGCGGTGGCGCCCGACGGCACGCACACGATGACCTTGGGGTTCACGAAGCCCTTGCGGTTGTGAACCTTGCGGATGAAGTACTTGATCATCTCCTCGGCGACTTCGAAGTCGGCGATGACCCCGTCGCGCATGGGGCGGATGGCTTCCATGTGGCCGGGCGTGCGGCCCAGCATCTGCTTGGCCTCGATGCCGACGGCGTGGACGACCTTGCGCCCGCCCACATTGCGCAGAGCGACGACCGAGGGCTCGTTCAGCACGATCCCCTTGCCCTTCATGTAGATGAGGGTGTTGGCGGTGCCGAGGTCGATGGCGATATCGTTGGAGATGGCGCCGAAGAGGGAAGAGATCATGCAGGGCCCTGACGGGGGTATGGGGGCGGAAGGTCGATCGCGGAGATTGAAGGACGCCTGCGCGCCGCCCCGTGGCCATGCGCCTCGCCGCTCCCCAACCCGCTTGGAGACTGGGCTCTGAGTGCCCTGACCCTTGGCCGATTTCAAGGCCAAATGACAGGCGTGTGATTTCCGGCCGCACAGGGTTCTCCCGGCCCGGTGTCGCCCGGCTGCTACAGCCGCGCTGAAGCCGACGCCATACAGTGGCCACCCAGGCCCGTCGCCTCCGAGACCTTTCCATGTCGCTTCGCCAAGCCGTGCTCGGCGTGGAAAACGCCAGCTTCTTCCACGGCGTAACCCGCATCTTCGAAGGCGTCTCCTTCCAGCTGGACGACGCCCGCACCGCTCTGGTGGGCGAAAACGGGGCCGGAAAGTCCACCCTCCTCAAGTGCCTGACGGGCGAGCTGGAGCTGAACGGAGGCCAGGTGGTCCGCTCGCGCGGGCTGAAGGTGGGCTATGTGCCGCAGGAGGCGCCGGCCGAACTCGACGGGCTCCCGATCCGCGATGTGCTGGAACGCGCACTCCCCTCGCAGGACGGTTCGGAAGATTGGAAAGTCGACGTCCTGCTCGACGAGACGGGCGTCCCCTACGAGGCCGCCCAGCGCGCCTTCGGCGCCTTGAGCGGCGGATGGCGGCGGCTGATGCTGATCGCCGCCCAGATCCGCCTGGCCGAGCCCGACCTGCTGATCCTGGACGAGCCCACCAACCACCTCGACCTGGGCAATATCGCGCTGCTGGAGACCTGGCTGACCGAGAGCGCACGCCTGCCGATGCTGATCGTCAGCCACGACCGGGAATTCCTGCAGCGGACCACGACCCGGACCATCTTCCTGCGCAGCGACGGCGCGCACGCCTTCAAGGCCCCCTTCGTTGAGGCCCGCGAGGCCCTGCTGCAGCGCGACGCCGCCGAGGCGGTGCGCGCCCGCCTGGAGGCCAAGGAGATCGAGCGCCTGCAGAAGGTGGCCGCCCGCTATCGCGTCTGGGGCGTCAAGAACGACAAGTTCCACAAGCGCGCCAAGGCGACGGAGAAACGCATCGAGCGGATCGAGGCCGACCGCAGCGAGGCCTACAAGGCGCGCGAACGCCGGCTGGAGCTGCACGAAGGCGAGATCGAGGCCAAGGCCGTGCTGCGGATCCGCGACTACCGCGTGGCCGCCCCGGACGGACGACCGCTGTTCGCCATCGATCGCCTGGCTGTCTCCGCCGGCGACCGGATCGCCGTCCTGGGCGCGAACGGCGCCGGCAAGTCCATGCTGCTGTCGGCCCTGGCGCGAGCCTGGGATCCGGACCAGGAGCACTATGACGGCCAGGCGCCCATCCGGTTCAACCCCCAAGCCCGGCTCGCCTATTTCGATCAGCGCATGGCCGACCTGCCGCTGAAGGCGAGCCTGATCGATTATGTGGCCGCCGCGGAAGGCGCCACCACACGGGACGCCAACGCCCTGCTCGCCAAGGCGGGCTTTCCCTACGTGCGGATCAAGGGGCCGATCGGCGACCTCTCCCATGGTGAGCGTGCGCGCCTCGTCTTCCTGCGCATGAAACTGGCCCGGCCGAACCTCTACCTGCTGGACGAGCCCACCAACCACCTGGACATCGAAGGCCAGGAGGACCTCGAGGCCCAGCTCGAGACGGCGGACGTCGCCTGCATCTTCGTCTCCCACGACCGATACTTCACCCGCACGGCGGCGAACCGATTCCTGGAGATCCGAAAGGGCAGGTTGATCGAGGTGGAAGGCCCCGACGAATTCTTCTCCGAGCAGCAGGCGGATTTCCCTCGCTGACGCGATCGCCTACCAAACCCCAATGCAAACCGCGCTGATCTGGGCCGCGCGCCTGGCCCTGCTCGTCGTCCTCGTCGTCTGCGCCTCGGGCGCGCTCGATCCGCAGCATGACGTGAACCGCTCCGTCCCGCCGCCCGACGTGGTCGAGCATGTTATGTACGGCTATCTGCTGACCCTGCTCAGCCTGGCCTCCCTGCCGCGGGTGAATCCCTGGCTGATCGGCGGCGCCTACCTCTTGGCCGGCGTCGGCTTCGAAACGGCCCAGGTCTTCCGCCTGGTCGCCGGCAATTTCGAGTGGAAGGACATGGCGGCCAATGTCGTGGGCGTGGCTGCGGCGCTCGCGCCCTTCGCCCTCGCTAGAGCGCGTTCCGCAAAAGTGGACCCCGGTTTTGCGATCAGAACGCGCTCAAGGTCTTGAATTTGGAGCACGATTCAACGGTCAGAAGATTCCGCCTGACCGCATCGCGCTCCAGGCGGCGCCGGCGCTGAGGCGTCAGGCCGGAACCAGCGCCTCGACCACTGCGCTCACCTGCCCGCCCGAGGCGCGCACGCCCCCGCCGATGGCGTAGATCCGGTCGCCGATGGCGACCCCCGCCAGGCCGTGCCGCGGCGTGCGCATGGCCAGCTCCTCGCGCCAGGCGTCGCGTGCGGGATCGTAGGACCAGCAGTGCGGAATGACGCTGTTGGAGGTCTCGCCGCCGAACACATAGAACCGCCCGCCCGCCGCCGCCCCGGCCAGACCGCCGGCCCCGACCGGCATGGGCGCGAGGGTCTCCCAGCGATCCGTCGCGGGATCGTAGCGGTCGAGCTGGCCGGAGTTGCCCTCCCCGACCCGGCGGCCGCCCGCCAGATAGAGCTTGCCGTCGATCACCGCCCCCGTGGCGCTGTTGCGGGCGAGCGGGCTGGGCCTTGCCGTCGACCAGACGTCGGCCTGGGCGTCGTAGACCTGGTGGAGAGCGATGTCTCCCTGATCCTGCCAGTTGCGGTTCGCCTCGCCCCTCGGCGCGCGGCCGCTGACGAGGTGGATACGGTCGCCGATGGCGAAGGCGACGGTTTCGCACTGGAAGGCCGGCATCGGCGCGACCGCGCGCCAGGCGTCGCCGTCCAGCACCAGGGCGTCCTTGATCGCCACCCAGCCGCCGGCGTCCGTCACCTGGAAGCCGCCGAAAGCGTAGGGCCGGCCCGCCGCCGTCGCCAGCACCGGGTGGTGGCGTGGGAACGGCAGCCTCGGCCCCTCCGTCCAGGCGTCGGCCGCGGGGTCGTAAAGGCCCGTCCGGTCCTGCGGGTTGATGCCGCCGCCCAGCCCGCCGGCCCTCGGCGCCATGCCCCCGGCGATCACCGCCCGGCCGTTCCATTCGGTCCCGTAGACCTCCTGAACGGGCCAGGGAATGTCCGCCCGCGGCTCCCAGCGGGCGGCGCCTTGCGCGCAGGCCGCGCCCGGAATGGCGGCGAGCCCGGCGGCGACAAGGGTGCGGCGGTCGATCATGGCGAGGCTCCGGCAGGTTCCAGGCCGCAAAGATACTCAGCCCAAGGCCGTCATCACCACCCCTAGGGCGGTGGCGAGGCCGCCGACCGCCTGGCGCAGGGTTAGCCGCTCGCCGAACAGCCGCCGCCCGGCCGCAGCGGCTACAGGCAGCTCCACCACGCCCACCGCGCGCACCTGCCCGGCGGGGGCCAGCGCAAGCGCGCTGAACCAGCAGGCCGAGGCGGCCGCGCCGCAAAAGCCCGCCCCGAGGGACTCGCGCCAGGCTGCGGCCACCGCGCGAAGCGCCGCCGGGCGGGTCGCGGCGAGGATCGCGATCAGGCCGGCCGACTGTAGGGCCTGGGCGATGCAGACCGAGGCCGCGGCGGCGTAGATCGGATGGGCCGGCTCCAGCGTTAGCCCCGCCTGGCGATAGGCGTTCAGCACCACCGCCATGGCCGCGCCCGAGGCGATCCCCAGCACCGAACCGGCCAGCGCACCCTTGCCCATCGCCTGGGCGGGCCAGGAGAGCACGGCGAGACCGGCGGTGGTCACCGCCAGCCCGATCCAGCCGCCGGGGCTGAGGGCGTCGCCGAACGCCCAGAGGCCGATCAGACCTGCAAGCGGCAGATTGCTCTGCTGCATGAAGGTCGCCACGGCGAAGCCGGAGCGCCGCATGGCCAGGAGCAGGAGCGCCGTCTGCACCACCTGGCCGAAGGCGCCGACGCAGACGGCCAGCCAGAACCGGCCGGCGAACTGCGGCTGTGCGCCCGGCGTGAGGGCGGCCACGACCACGAAGATGGCGACGGCGAACGGCAGGCCGAACAGGAAGCGGACCAGCGTCGCGCCCCAGGGGCCGGCGTCGCCCACCAGGCCGCGCTGCAGGGCGTTGCGCGCGACCTGCAGCGGCGCGGCGGCCGCCGTCAGGAAGATCCAGAGCATTCCGCAAAATCCGTCATGCCGGCCGACGGAGCGGCGAAGCCGCGCAGGCCGAGCCGGGACCCACGCGCAGGCGCGAGCCTCCAGTCATTCGTGTTCATGGGTCCCGGTCTTCCGCTGCGCGGAAGCCGGGATGACATGCGGCGGTTCAGAACCCGCTGGCGACGCGAGCGTCGGGCGCGCTCTTCTCCTTGCGGGCGAAGAGGTTGTTCAGGGCGTTCACATAGGCCTTGGCCGAGGCGGTGAGCGTGTCGGTGTCCGCCGCCTGGCCGGTCGCGATCCGGCCGTCTTCCTCCAGGCGCACCGAGACCTGGGCCTGGGCGTCGGTGCCCTCGGTGACCGCATGCACCTGGAACAGGCGCAGGATCGCCGTGTGCGGCACCGCTTCGTGGATGGCGTTGAACACCGCATCCACCGGACCGTCGCCGGTGGCCGAGGCCGAGCGCTCCTCGCCGTCGACGGCGACGGTCAGCTCGGCCTGCTGCGGGCCTTCGGTGCCGGCGACGACACGCAGGCTCTTCACCTGGATGCGGTCGGCGCCTGACGCCAGAGCGTCGTCGACCAGGGCGATCAGGTCGTCGTCGAAGACGTGCTTCTTCTTGTCGGCCAGGTCCTTGAACCGCTGGAAGGCGTCGTTCAGGGCGTTCTGGCCCAGCTCGTAGCCCAGAGCCTTCAGCTTCTCGCGGAAGGCGTGGCGGCCGGAGTGCTTGCCCATCACCAGGTTGGAGGAACCCTGCCCCACCGCCTCGGGCGTCATGATCTCGTAGGTGCCGCGGTCCTTCAGCATCCCATCCTGGTGGATGCCGCTCTCGTGGGCGAAGGCGTTCTTGCCGACGATGGCCTTGTTGAACTGCACCGGAAAGCCGGTGATGGCCGAGACGTAGCGGCTGGCCCGGGTGATGTGCTGGGTCTCGATCCCCGTATAGTAGGGCAGCCGGTCGCCGCGCACCTTCAGCGCCATGACGATCTCTTCCAGCGCGGCGTTGCCGGCGCGCTCGCCGATGCCGTTGACCGCCACCTCGACCTGCCGCGCCCCGCCCTGCACCCCGGCCAGGCTGTTGGCGACCGCCAGGCCCAGGTCGTTGTGGCAGTGGGTGGAGAAGATCACCGTGTCCGCGCCCGGCACGTTCGCGATCAGGTCGCGGAAGATGTCGGCGTATTCGCTGGGATAGGTGTAGCCCACCGTATCGGGGATGTTGATCGTTCGAGCGCCGGCCTTGATCGCCGCCTCGACGCAGCGGCGCAGGAAGTCCTGCTCGGTACGGGTGGCGTCCTGGGCCGACCATTCCACGTCCTCGCACAGATTGCGGGCGTAGCTCACCGACTTGGTGATCATCTCCAGGATGTCGTCCTGGCTGGCCTTCAGGATGTGGTCGCGGTGCGAGGGGCTGGTGGACAGGAAGGTGTGGATACGACCGCGCTTGGCGGGGCGGATCGCCTCGGCGCAGCGCTCGATGTCCACCATGCCGGCGCGGGCCAGTCCGCAGACGGTGCTCTCGGTGACGATCTCGGAAATCGCGCGAACCGCCTCGAAGTCGCCGTTGGAGGCGATGGGGAAGCCGGCCTCGATCACGTCGACCCGCATCTCCTCCAGAATCTTGGCGAGCTCCAGCTTCTCTTCCAGCGACATGGAGGCGCCGGGCGACTGCTCGCCGTCGCGCATGGTGGTGTCGAAGACGATGACGCGTTCGCGCGCCTCGGCGGCGGTGTCCTGGGATACTTGGGTCATGGGATGCGAGCTCTCTTCGCGGGTCGTCTGTCAGGTCGGGCGGCGGGTCGAAAATCCCCTGGACGCCCGGCCGCGAAGCTCGCGCAGCCTAAAAGGTCGCCCAGGGGCGGCTAAGCCCCAGGTCAAGAAGAAGCAGGTTGGCGCGGGCGATACGCATGGCGCTTCCTCTACCTAAACCCGCAGTTCGCCGCAAGAGTCTTGCGCGCCGCGGGCGCGAAAACCTCGTCGGCGCAATAAAATTCCCACACCGGCATTCTGCTACTTTTCACCTGCGGCGGCGGCTTCGCGCGCCTTCAACCACTTGCGCGCGTACCAGCCGACGACGATCCACAGCGCGACCACGCCCAGCAGCCAGGCCACATGCCCCCCGCCCTCGCCGCGCATGGCCTTGACGATGGAATTGCCGGCGAAGGCGGTGAGCGCGATCTTCGGGATGATGCCGAGGCCCGTGCCGGCCACGAAATGCACGGCGCGCATCGGCGTCACGCCGGCCGCCATGTTGACGACGATGAAGGGCGCCGAGGGCACCAGCCGCACGATCAGGCTGGCGAGGAAGCCGTTGCGGCCCACCAGGTCCATGAAGCTGCGCACGCTCTCGCCCGACAGGGACTTCAGCGCGCGCGCGCCGGCCACGCGGCCGAAGTAGAAGCCTACCATGGCCGAGACCATGGTGCCGATCCAGCTATAGGCGAACCCCGTCCAGGCGCCGAAAGCCACCACCGCGGCGGCGATCAGCACGAACTGCGGCACGCCCAGGAAGGCCAGGAGCGCGAAGGCCGCCACGGCCGCCGGCAGCGCCCACGGTCCATCGGCGGCCAGGCCCAGCCACCGTTCCACCGTCCCCTCCCCATCGAAGCCCAGCACGTGGGCGCCGAACAGGAAGACCACCCCGACCCCGCCGAACAGCACGAAGGAGACCGCCAGGGCGCGCCACGCCTTGGCGTCCATCTCGGTCAGGAAACGCAGGATGCGGCCCATGCCGCTCCGTCGCCTGTTCGCCCGCGCGGGTCAAGCCGGGCGGGGTTCAGCCGTCGCAGCGCCGCAGCGTCACCGCCCCGCTCCAAGGCCCGCCAGACGCGGTCATAGCCTGAGGCGGCGCCGGGTCGGTCAGGGTCAGGACGATCTCGTGGCTGCGTTCGGGCCCTTCCGCGGTGCAGAGCGCGGCGATCAGATAGCCGGTGGGCGTGGAGGTGGCGGCTTCGAACCGGCAGCTCGTCTCGCCGGCGGTGTTCAGCGCCGTCTCCTCGAACACCCAGGCTCCGTCGTCGCACAGCTCCGGCGTGGCCGCCCATCGGCCGACATAGGTGGCGCGGGGGGCTTCGGCGGCCGGCGCAGCGGTTTCCAGGGCCGCGGGCGGCGGCGGAGGCGCCTCCACCTCCCCGCCACAGGCGGCCAAGGCGAGCGCAAGCGAAAGTGTGGCGAAGGTCTCAGGCTTCACGAACGCCGGCCTCCAGGTTGTTGTCGTCGCCGTCGAGCAGGAAGGCGGCGTAATAGCCGCCCCCCCGCGGGCCTGGAGCGCCGTTGTCCCGGCCGCCCGCCGCCAGACCCGCGGCGTGAAAGGCGTCGACCGCGGCCCTGTCCGGCGCCGAGAAGGCGAAATGGGCAGGGCTGGCGCCGGCGCGCGCGCCTTCCCGCCAATAGGTCGGCCGACCTCCGCCAACATACACGAAAGGGATCGGGTTCTCGGCGCCGGCGAGGATGAAGGCGTCGTCCTGATCCTCGATGACTTTCAGGCCCAGGGGCGCGAGCGCGGCCTCGTACAGCCGCCGGGCCGCAGCCACGTCGCTGACGATGAAGCCGACATGATCGAACATCCGCCTAGCCTTCGCAGCGCATCAGGGTCACGGCCTCGCCCCAAGGGCCGCCGGCGACGCTCATGGTGCGCGCGTCCGGCAGCGACAGCCGGATCAAGGAGGTCTGATCGGGCCGCTCCTCGGCGCAGCGGGCCAGGATGTCGATCCCCGCCCCCTGGGCGGTCACCCGGTCGAACCGGCAGAGCACGCCGCCGGGCGCCGACAGGCTCTGGGTTTCGAACACGTAAGGGCCGCCTTCGCACAGGTCGGCGCTGGGCGCCCAACGGCCCAGCATCTGCTCGGGCACGGCCACCGTTGCGCTGGAGTCGATCTGCGCCGGCGCGCTCGGCGCCGGCCCCTCCGCCTCGCCGACCCGGCCGGTGGGCGGCGCGGGCTGTTCGGGCTGGGCGGCCCGATCTCCACAGGCGGTCAACAGCACGGCGGCTGCAATCGGCGCCAAGATCCTCATCGGCCAGTCTCCCCAATTCGTCCCGGGTCCAACGGCCAAGACGCTTTCGGCGTTCCGAGGCCTTTGCGCGCTTGCCTTCGCCGCACCTTCGGCTAAACCCGCGCCGTTCCTTTCATTCCGCCCTGGGAGATGACTCCGCCATGTCGCTCGAATCCGCCGCGCTCGCCCGCGTGAAGCCCTCCGCCACCCTGGCGGCGGACGCGAAAGCGCGCGAACTGAAGGCGCAGGGCCGGGACGTCATTTCCCTGGCGGCGGGCGAGCCCGACTTCGACACTCCGGAGAACATCAAGGAAGCCGCGATCAAGGCGATCCGCGACGGCAAGACCAAGTACACCAATGTCGACGGCATCCCGGAGCTGAAGGAGGCCATCGTCGGCAAATTCCAGCGCGAGAACGGGCTCACCTACAAGACCAGCCAGATCAACGTCTCGCCGGGCGGCAAGCCGGTGATCTGGAACGCCATGCTCGCCACCCTGAATCCGGGCGACGAGGTGATCGTGCCCACGCCCTACTGGGTCAGCTACTGGGACATCGTGCTGCTGGCCGGCGGGACGCCCAAGGCGGTGGCCACCAGCGCCGACACCGGCTTCAAGCTGCAGCCGGCGGACCTCGAGGCGGCGATCACGCCCAAGACGCGCTGGCTGTTCCTGAACTCGCCCTCCAACCCGTCGGGCGCTGCCTACACCAAGGCCGAACTGCGGGCGATCGCCGACGTCCTGCTGCGCCATCCGCACGTCTGGATCCTGACGGACGACATGTACGAGCACCTGGTGTTCGGCGATTTCGAGTTCTTCACGATCGCCCAGGTGGAGCCGGCGCTCTACGAGCGGACGCTCACCATGAACGGCGTGTCCAAGGCCTACGCCATGACCGGCTGGCGCATCGGTTACGCCGGCGGGCCCGAGCCGCTGATCAAGGCCATGGCCAAGGTGATGAGCCAGACCACGTCCAACCCCTCGTCGATCTCGCAGTGGGCGGCGGTGGAAGCGCTGAACGGACCGCAAGATTTCATCAAGCCGAACGCCAAGCTGTTCGAAGAGCGGCGCGACTTGGTCGTCTCCATGCTCAACCAGGCCAACGGCGTTCGTTGCCCGACGCCGGAAGGCGCGTTCTACGTCTATCCGTCGGTGGAGAAGTTGATCGGCAAGACCAGCCCCTCGGGCAAGGTCATCGAGAGCGACCAGGACTTCGCCGTGGAGCTGCTGGAGCAGGAAGGCGTGTCGGTGGTGTTCGGCGCGGCCTTCGGCCTCTCGCCCTTCTTCCGCATCAGCTACGCCACCTCCAACGCGGTGCTGGAAGACGCCTGCACCCGCATCCAGCGCTTCTGCGCGGCGGTGAAATAGCCAACGTCTCTTTCCCTCTTCCGCCGTGCGGGAAAGGGGGATTCTAGGCCTTCACCTTCCACGCCGCCCGCGCGGCGTCCTTGGTGAGGTTCAGGAACACCTTGTCCTCCTCCACGTGGTCCACCCAGCTCAAGGGGATCAGGTGGTGGCGAAGGCCAGCGGCGAGATCGAGCTTGGCCAGCTCGATCTCCTCGCCCAGCACGTGGTCGACGCGGCCCACATGGCCTCCGTCGGAGCCGACGACCTCCATATGCTCGCGGATCTGGAAACCTTCGGTCATGAGCGATGAACGGCCGGTGCGGCTTGCGGTTTCCGCAAGCTCAGGATGCGGCACGGTTTTTGCGCTCGGTCAAAGCGCACCTCTGGCGAAGATCCTAGGGTTTGAGCCTAGGAGCCCTCGTACCCGCCATGCACGCGCCCGTTTCACGCAAGCCGACCGTCATCCTGGTGGACGACGACGCCGCCCTGCGCACGGCGCTGAAATTCAACCTGGAGGTCGAAGGGTTCGAGGTGGAGACCTGCGAGAGCGGCGAAGCCTTCCTGCTGCGTCCGGCGCACCCGGGACCGTCCTGCGTCATCCTCGACTACAACCTGCCCGGCGCGACGGGTCTGGAGACCCTGCACCAGCTGCGCCAGCGTGGCGACGACACGCCCGCCCTGATCATCACCAGCAATCCGCCGCTCACCCTGCGCGACGCCGTGCGCGAGACCACCGGCGCCCGGCTGGTGGAGAAACCCCTGCTCGGAGACGCCCTGCTGGGCTCGATCCGCGAGCTTCTGGCCGAAAACTAAGCGGCCGCGGCGCCCAGTCGAGCGACGAGGTCCAGCCACCCGCGCCGCTTGGCGGGGCTGACGCCCTCCACATTGCCGAACACCGTGTCGCGCACCGGGCGGAAGCCGGAAATCCAGAACACGCCTTTGGTCAGGCACTTCACGCCATGCGAGCCGAACACCAGCCGGAAGGCGAAGGCCGGCATGCCCATGGTCACGAAGAGGTGCGCCGAACGCCCGGCCAGCAGCCCCTTCACCGGCTCGCCCGGCGGGCTCAGGGCGACGCCATAGCGCATGACCTGCTCGATGAAGCCCTTCAGCACGGCCGGCGGGCCGCCCTGCCAGAGCGGATAGAAGATCGCCACGTGATCGGCCCAGCGCACGGCCTCCTGGGCGTCGCGGATCGCCGCCGGCGGCTCGCCCTCCACGAAATCGCCCTGGCTGCGGATCAGCGGGAAGTCCAGCGCGCCCACATCGATGCGGCGAACCCTGTGCCCGGCGAGGCTCGCCGCATGGGCGTAGGCGACCGCCAGGCCGGCGCAGAGGCGCTCGGGCGCGGGGTCCGGATGGCCGTTCAGGATCAGGATGTTCTTGGGCATGGCTAGAGGGCCTTGGAATGCCGGCCCTCGGCCGCGGCGAAATAGGTGTCGAAGGCCGCGCAGATCGAGCGGATCACCAGCCGCCCGGTCTCGGTCGCCTGCAGGCGCCCCCCTTCGATCAGGAGCAGGCCGTCGGCGGCGAAATCCGAAAGGCGCTCGATCTCGGCCGCAAGGTCGCCGACCGCTCGGCCGTGGCGTCCGCACACCTCCTCGAGGTCCACCGCGAGGTCGCACATCAGCCGCTCGATGATCTCGCCGCGGAACCGATCCTGGTCCGTCAGGGCCACGCCGCGCGCCAGGGGCAGCTCCCCCTTCGCGATGGCTGCGCGCCAGGCCAGCTCCTGGGCCGCATTCTGCACGAAGCCCTGCGGCAGGCTGCCGATGGCCGAGGCGCCGAGCCCCAGCAGGGTGCGCGCGCCGTCGGTGGTGTAGCCCTGGAAATTGCGCCGCAGCCGCCCCTCGGCCAAGGCGCGCGCCAGCTCGTCCTCCGGCAGGGCGAAGTGATCGAGGCCGATCCGCACATAGCCTTCCGCAGCCAGCCGTTCGGCGGCGGCTTCGCTCTGCTCCAGCCGCTCGGCCGCCCCCGGCAGGGCGCCTTCGTGGATCAGCTGCTGGTGGGCCTTCATCCACGGCACATGGGCGTAGCCGAACAGCGCGATGCGTTCCGGCTTCAGCCGCAGGATCTGGTCGACTGTGTCCAGGGTGTTGGCCGTGGTCTGGTGCGGCAGGCCGTACATCAGGTCGAGATTGACCGAACCCACGCCGGCCTCGCGCAGCCAGCCGACACAGCGGGCCACATCCTCGAAGCTCTCCTTGCGGTTCACCGCCTCCTGCACCCGCGGCGAGAGGTTCTGCACGCCCAGGCTGGCGCGCGTCAGGCCATGGCGGGCGGCCGCCTGCACCCAGTCTCGCGTCAGCGGGGCCGGATCGAGCTCGGCGGCGACTTCGAACCCGGCGATCGGCGGGAACACCTCGGCGAGCGCGCCGAACAGAAGGTCCAGCTCCTCCGGCGTGAGCATGTTCGGCGTGCCGCCCCCGAAATGCAGGGCGCTGGACGGCAGCCGGCCCGGCAAGGCGGCGCCAAGCAGGGAGAGCTCTTCCAGCAGGTGCTTCACATAGTCGGCGACCGGGCCGTGCCGCTGGACCGCGCGGGTGTTGCAGCCGCAGTACCAGCAGAGCCGTGCGCAGAACGGCACGTGTACATAGAGCGAGACCGGATCGTCGGACGGGAGAGCGGCCAGCCACTGGCGATAGACGTCCGGCCCCACCTGCGGCGTGAACTGCACTGCGGTGGGATAGCTGGTGTAGCGCGGCGCGCGGCCGTCGTACTTGGCGATCAGGGCCTCGGTGGAGAGGACTTGAGGCTCCAGGCGTTCGGCGAGGGTCACGGGCGGCTCCGACATTTCTGCCGGAACTCCATGCCGGAACGGGCCGCCCCCGCCCCTGACATCGGTCAACCGCGCGCGATCACTCGTCCACGTCGGGCCGATCGGGCACGTCGGCCAGAATGCGCGAGGCGTCGCCCATCGGATCCTCGTACTGTCCGGCCTTGAGCGTCCACCAGAAGGCCGCCAGGCCGGTCAGGCCGAGCAACACCGAAAACGGCCCCAGGAACATCACGATACCCATGGGCGACCGCCTTTCCCGCCCATCCGCAGGGCGTTTAACGTGACGACGAGCGAGGATCCCGACATGGCGATGGCCGCCACGAACGGGTTCACGAAGCCCAGCACCGCCGCCGGGATCGCCGCGGCGTTGTAGAAGGCCGCGAAGCCGAAGTTCTCCAGCGCCCGGCGCCGCGAGACCTTGGCGATGTCCATGGCCTCGACCACCGCGGCGAGCCGCTCACCGGAAAAGACCAGGTCTGCGGCGTTCTGGCTCGCGTCCAGCGCCGTGCCGGGGGCCATGGCCGCATGCGCCCCGGCGAGGGCCGCGGCGTCGTTCAGGCCGTCCCCCACCATCAGCACCTTGCGGCCTTGCGCCGCAAGCGCCTTCACCGCCTCGACCTTTCCGGCCGGATCGAGCCCGCCGCGCCAGGTTTCCACGCCGGCGGCGCTCGCCGCGGCGGCCACGGCGGCGGGGATGTCGCCCGAGAGGATCTCCACGCCAACCCCGCGCTTGCGCAGGGCGGCGATGGTCTCGGCCGCATCGGCGCGCAGGCGGTCCTGGAAGGCGAAGCGGATCTTGGTGTCGCCCTCGAACCCGAACCACAGCTCGGTCTCGCTGGCGGGCGCGCCCTTCACGCCGACGAAGCCGGCGCGGCCCAGGCGGGCGCGACGACCGTCGATGACGCCCTCAACCCCCTGCCCCGGCGTCTCCTGGACATCCACGGCGATGGGGCCGGCGCCGGCCGCTTCGGCCAGGGCGCGGGCCAGCGGGTGGGCCGAGGCGCGCGCCAGCGGGGCCGCGAGCGCCACGGCGGCCGGCGGCGGGTCGATCGGCTGCGGCCGCCCCTCCGTCAGCACCCCGGTCTTGTCGAACACCACGTGGTCGACCTCGGCCAGGCGCTCCAGGGCCGCGCCGGACTTCACCAGCACCCCCTTGCGGAACAGGCGCGCCGAGGCGGTGATCTGCACCGCCGGCACCGCCAGGCCTAACGCGCATGGGCAGGTGATGATCAGCAGGGCCACGGCCCGCAGCAGCGCCTCGCGCGGGCCCAGCCCCAGCGCCCAGCCGCCGGCGAAGGTCAGCGCGGCGGCCGTATGGATCGTCGGCACATAGATGGCCGCAGCCTTGTCGGCCAGGCGGACATAGAGCGATTTCGACTGGGCGCCGGCCTCGACCAGCCGGGCGATCTGGGCGACGGCGGAGTCTTCCGACCGCGCCGAGGCGCGCAGGCGCAGGGTTCCGGACAGGTTCAAAGCCCCGGCCCGGCAGGCGTCGCCAGCCGCGATGGCCACAGGCCGCGTCTCGCCGGTGAGCAGGGCGTTGTCGAGTTCGGAACTGCCGATCTCCACGGTCGCGTCGACGGGGATGCGCTCGCCCGGCCGCACCAGCAGCATGTCGCCGACCGCGACGTCGCCCAGCGGCACGCGCCGTTCGCGCCCTCCCGGGTCGAGAACCACGGCGCCCGGCGCCTGGATGGCCAGCAGGTCGGCTGCGGCGCTGCGCGCGCTGGCGCGCAGGCGGTGGTCGAGCCACCGGCCGATCAGCAGCAGGAAGAGCAGCGCGACGGCGGCGTCGAAATAGGTGTCGCGCCCGCCCAGCACCGCTTCGACGAAACTGATGGCGAGGGTCAGGATCACCCCGATGGAGATCGGCACGTCCATATTGGCCCGGCCCGCCTTCAGCGAGCGCCAGGCGGATTCGAAGAACGGCAGGCCCGCATAGATGGCGCAGGGAGCGCCCACGGCGGCGCTCATCCAGTGCATCAGGCCGCGGGTGGCCGGCCCCAGCTCCTGGCCGAAGATCCCGGCCCAGAGCGGCACCGAGAACATCATGGCGTTGCCGGCCCCGAAGGCCGCGACGCCGAGCGCCAGGGACAGCCGCCGCCCTTCCCGGTCATAAGCCGCCGCCGCCTGGGCGGGATCGAACAGGCTGGCGGGGTAGCCGAGGCTCTCCAGAGCTTCGATCACCCGCGCCGGGTCGCTCCCGCCGGCCTCGAAGGTGACGGTGAGCTTGCCGGTGGTCAGGTTCAGCCGGGCGCCGCCCACGCCGGGCAGCGCGCCCACTTCGCGCTCGATCTTGGAGAGGCAGCCGGCGCAGCGCGCGCCCTTGACCAGCAGCTCCAGGCTCTCGCGCCCGTCGGCTGCCGGCCGCAGGAAGGCGGAGAAGTCCTGCCGTCCGGCGATGTCGTAGGTCACGGCCATGTCAGGCGGCGCTCCCCTTCGAAGGCTTGCGCCCCGCCGCCCGTCGCCTTGAAGGCCAGGTCCCAGACGCCGGCGGCGTCGGCGACGGGCGCGGCGTAGCGGCCAGGCGCCGCCTCGGTGAAGGCGAGTCCCTGGGCGCCGGCTTCGGTCGCCGGGCGCTGCAGGGTCCCCGTGATCTTCAGCCCAGTCACCGGCCGGCCGTCGCGGTCGAGGACCTCGACCGTCACCGCCCCGCCGTCCGCGGCGGCGGCCGCGCGCCAGCCGAGCGCCGCCTGGGCCTCCCGCTGGGCCAGGGTGCGGTTATAAGCCAGGCCGTCCTCATAGGGCGTGACCGACACTTGGCCCGGATGGGTGCGATAGGCCACGACGAGGAAGGCGCCGTCGACGGCGATGACCACGCCGAAGAAGGCCACCATGGCGACCAGCACATGCCAGCCGGTGATGCGGAAGGGCGGTTTTTCGGCGTGCGTCGTCATGGGGCGTTCGCAGCTCCGGACAGGAAGGTGGTGCCGACCTTGGCTTGGGCGTCTCCAGCGCGGACCACGAAGGCGGCGGGCAGGTTGGGCGCCGTCAGCGCCTCGGGCTCGACCGTGACCAGCACGCGCACGGCGCGCACCGTATTGGCCGGAACCTCGATGCTGAGCGGCCCCTCTGTTTCGGGAACGCCCGGCGTCTTGACGATGGCCTTCGCAGGACCTTCGAAGCTGACGGCGTAGTCGAGATCCTCGAAGGTGCGATTGGCGATCTTCAGGGTGTAGCCGTTGCGCACCGCGCCATCGTGCAGGCGCACGAAGGTCGGATTGCGGTCGCGCAGGACGTGCAGATCCATGGGTTTGCGCTGGGTGAAGCCGTAGAGCATCACCGCCGCCACCACCGTCAGGGCTGCGGCGTAGAACACGGTCCGGGACCTGATCAGCGGATAGGCGGGCTTGCGCCCGCAGGCCCGGTCGGCGACGGCGGAATCCGTGTCGTAGGCGATCAGCCCCTTGGGCCGACCGACCTTGAGCATGATCTCGTCACAGGCGTCGATGCACAGGCCGCAGTTGATGCATTCCAGCTGCGCCCCGTCGCGAATGTCGATGCCCATGGGACAGGCCACCACGCAGGCGTTGCAGTCGATGCAGTCGCCGCGACCTTCCCAGGTGGCGCCCTTCTTGTGCGGTCCGCGCGGCTCGCCGCGGTCCAGGCGGTAGGTCACCTGCAGCGAATGCTTGTCCAGCATCGCGCCCTGGATGCGCGGCCAGGGGCACATGTAGGTGCAGACCTGCTCGCGCATGGTTCCGGCTAGCACATAGGTGGTGAAGGTCAGAACCGCGCAGGAGACGTAGGCGGTCATCGGCGCCTGTCCCAGCCAGAAGGTGCGGATCAGGGTCGGCGCGTCATGGAAATAGAAGATCCAGGCCCCGCCGGTGCCGAACGCGACGCCTAGCCAGACGGCGTGCTTTCCGCCCTTGCGCCAGGCCTTGTTGAACGACATCGGCGCAGCGTCGAGGCGCATGCGGGCGTTGCGGTCGCCTTCGAACAGCCGCTCTACATAGATGTAGAGATCGGTCCAGACCGTCTGCGGGCAGGCGTAGCCGCACCACAGCCGCCCGAACAGCGCCGTCGTCAGGAACAGCGCGAGCGCGGCCAGCACCAGCAGGCCGGTGATGAAATAGACCTCCTGGGGCCAGAGCTGGATCCAGAAGAAGTAGAACCGGCCGCCGTCGAAATCGACCAGCACCGCCTGGTCCGGCAGGGCGCCGGGGCGCTCCCAGCGGATCCAAGGCGTCACATAGTAGATGGTGAGCGTCAGGATCAGCAGCGCCCACTTGATGTTGCGCCAGCGCCCGTGGACCAGCTTTGGATAGATCGGTTCGCGCGGCTTGTACAAACCGCCTCCCGGGTCCCCCTTGCGGCGAACCCGGGCGGCGGCCGAGACCGGACCCGCCGCGCGTGAGGCGACGGGTGCGCTTTGGGTCCGGTCGATCACAACGGTCATGACGCGCCCCTACCGTCCCGCCGCGTTGGCGTGGATGTAGACGGCCAGCGCCTTGACGGTCTCGGGGCTGAACCGGGTCTCCCACGCCGGCATGACGCCGCCGCGGCCGTTCCAGATCTGAGCATGGATATCCTCCCTGGCCGAGCCGTAGAGCCATTCCCTGTCGGTCAGGTCGGGCGCGCCCTGCTTGACGTCGCCCTTGCCGTCGACGCCGTGGCAGGCGGAGCATTGCTCCTGGTAGAGCGTCGCCGCGCGGGAGACGGCGGCCTTGTCGGCGCTGCGCCCCGAAAGCGCCATCACATACTCGGTCAGGTCGTCGACCTGGGCCGCCGGCAGCATGCCGTCGCGCCCGAAGGCCGGCATCTGCGAGAAGCGCGCCTCCTGGTGCTCCGAGCGCACGCCCACCTGGATGGTGCGGTGGATGTCGTCCAGGCTCCCGCCCCACAGCCACACGTCGTCGCGGAGGTTGGGATAACCCTTGGCGCCCGCGCCGCCCGTGCCGTGGCAGGTGGCGCAGTTGTCGCCGAACACCGACTGGCCGACCTGCAGGGCGTAGGCCTGGAGATCCGGGTCGGTTTCGATCTGCTCGAGGCTGGCCTGGGTCAGGCGCGCGCCCTGGGCCCCACGCAGGGCCGTCAGCTTCTCCAGCTCCTGCGCCACCTGCACCCGGTCGGAATGCCCGCGCAGGCCGGGCGTGTAGGAGCTGATCCCCGGCCAGGCCGGCATCAGCACCCAGTAGACGACCGAAGCCGCCACCGAGGCCCAGAACACCCACAGCCACCAGCGCGGCAGGGGATTGTCCAGCTCTCGGATGCCGTCCCACTCGTGCCCGGTGGTCTCGACGCCCGAGACTTCGTCGACTTCACGTTCAGACATTGTCGCCCTCGCGGTCCTCTAGGGGCAGATGGGCCATGCGCTTGAAGGCTTCGCCGTTCTTCGGCCAGAGGGCGTAGGCCACGCCGGCCAGGAAGATCAGGACGAAGTAGATGGTGCCGCCCTGTTGCGCGATGCGGGCGACCGTCTCGTAGGTGAGCGCGCTCATCGAATGTTCTCCGGCGCCGAGGCCTTGTAGGTGCTGAAATCGACCAGCGTGCCGAGCATCTGGAGATAGGCGATGAGGGCGTCCATCTCGGTGAGCCGCGTGGGATCGCCGTCGAAGTCGCGCTGGGCCGCCTTGTCGCCGTACCGGGCCTTGAAGGCGCTGGCCGGCGCGAAGGGATCGGCCTGGGTGGCCAGGTCCTGCGCGGCGCTGTCGATCATCTCCTGGGTGTAGGGCACGCCGACCTTGGTCTGGGCGACCAGCTTGGCCTTGATGTCCCGGGCGTCGAGGTCCTTGTCGGCCAGGAAGGCGTAGGGCGGCATCACCGATTCCGGCACCACCGACCGGGGGTCGATCATGTGGTCCCGGTGCCAGCCGTCGGAGTACTTGCCGCCGACCCGCGCCAGATCCGGCCCCGTGCGCTTGGAGCCCCATTGGAAGGGGTGGTCGTACATGCTCTCGGCCGCCAGGCTGTAGTGACCGTAGCGCTCCACCTCGTCCCGCAGCGGGCGGACCATCTGCGAGTGGCAGGTGTAGCAGCCCTCACGGATGTAGACGTCGCGGCCGGCCAGCTCGAGCGGGGTGTAGGGGCGCACCCCCTTCACCTTCTCGATCGTGCTCTCGAGGTAGAAGAGCGGCGCGATCTCGACCAGGCCGCCGATCGAGACGACGACCAGTATGCCGATGACCAGCAGCAGCGAGTTCTTCTCGAGCTTCTTGTGATGTTTCCACATGGGGTGCGATCCCTACTCGGCCGCGATAAGCGCGGGGGCGGGACCGGCCGCCTGGCTCTGGGTCGCAGAGCTGGGCATGCGGATCGTACGCCACAGGTTGTAGGACATGATCACCGCGCCGGAGAGGTACATGAGCCCCCCGATGGTGCGGATGACGTTCTCGATGTGCTTGGCCGCGACGGTCTCGACGAAGCTGTTGGCGAGGAAGCCTTCGGGCGTGTACTCGCGCCACATCAGGCCTTCCATGATGCCCGACACCCACATCGCGCAGATGTAGAGGAGCAGGCCGGTGGTCGCGATCCAGAAGTGCCACTCCACCAGGCGGTTGGAGTAGAGGCCCTCCTTCTTCCACAGCCACGGGACCAGGCAGTAGACGGCCCCGAAGGAGATGAAGCCGACCCAGCCCAGGGCGCCGGAGTGCACGTGGCCGATGGTCCAGTCGGTGTAGTGCGACAGGGCGTTCACCGCCCGGATCGACATCAGCGGGCCTTCGAAGGTCGACATGCCGTAGAAGGCGATGGAGACCACCATCATCCGGATCACCGGGTCGGTGCGCAGCTTGTCCCAGGCGCCCGACAGGGTCATCAGGCCGTTGATCATGCCGCCCCAGGACGGCATCCACAGCATGATCGAGAAGGTCATGCCCAGCGTCTGCGCCCACTGCGGCAGCGCGGTGTAGTGCAGGTGGTGCGGACCGGCCCAGATGTAGATGAAGATCAGCGCCCAGAAGTGGACGATGGACAGACGGTAGGAATAGACCGGCCGCTCCGCGCGCTTGGGCACGAAGTAGTACATCATCGCCAGGAAGCCGGCGGTCAGGAAGAAGCCGACCGCGTTGTGGCCGTACCACCATTGGGTCAGGGCGTCCTGGACGCCGGCGAACAGCGAGTAGCTGCGGTGGTGCAGGCCGCCCACCGGCATGGCCAGGTTGTTGACCACGTGCAGCAGGGCGATGGTGACGATGAAGGCTAGGTAGAACCAGTTGGCCACGTAGATGTGCGGTTCCTTGCGCTTCCAGATCGTGCCCAGGAACACCAGCAGGTAGGCCACCCAGACGACCGTCAGCCACAGGTCGACGTACCATTCGGGCTCGGCGTACTCCCGCGACTGGGTGATGCCGGCCAGATAGCCGGTCGCCGCCAGAACGATGAACAGCTGATAGCCCCAGAAGACGAACCAGGGCCACGCTCCGCCCGCCAGGCGCGCCCGGCAGGTGCGCTGCACCACGTAGAAGGAGGTGGCGATCAGCGCATTGCCCCCGAAGGCGAAGATCACGCCCGAGGTGTGCAGGGGCCGCAGTCGGCCGAAGTTCAGCCAGCCGTGCTCGGGGAAATAGAGCAGGTTAGGCCAGGAGAGCTGGGCGGCGATCACCACCCCCACCAGCAGGCCGACGACGGCCCAGAACATGGTGGCGATCACGCCCGCCCGCACCACGCCGTCGGCGTACTGCGTCTGGGGCGAGCGCATCCGGCCCGAGGATATGGCGACCGTCATGGCGCCCATGGCCAAAAGGCCGGCGGCCAGGAAGATCCAGCCGTGGAACCGGAACAGCCGGTCGTCCGAGAATGCGGTCGCCAGCAAGGCGCCGAAGGTCAGAACGCCGGTGAATGCGTAGAGGAGGATCGCGTCCGGCGGCGCGTCGTCCCGTTTTACGGTTGGCAGTGTCATGGTCCCCGAGTCGCTCTGCGATGCCCGGCTTCCCACACACACCTCCGAGGAAATCGGGACCTTGATTTCGATCAAGGCGATGCTGCGGCGCAGCAGCGAGCCTCTGCGCAACGGAGGTTTCTCATGCGCATTTCCCGCGTCCGGGGTTCGGACCTGAGGTTCGCGGCCGCCATGGCCATGCTGGTCGCGGCGGCGATCTCGGCCGAGATGGCTTGGCTTCACATGCGCGAGATTCAGCGCCTGGGCGTGATTTGCGGCAGCGCGCTCGAACCGCATTGCGCTTGGTGCCCGGCGACCGTGGCCTTCCTGCTCGGGGGTCTGGCCTTGCTCGCCGCGCCCCGCCTGCGACAAGCGACCGCAGTTCGCTAGACCGGCTCAGGCGCTCAGGCGCAGCGGTTCGGAATGCTCGGCGATGCAGCGCAGCAGGGCTTCGGCGCTGATCGGCTTCGACACCACATCGTCCATCCCGGCCTCCCGGCAGGCCTGGGCCTCTTCGGGCGAAGCATTGGCGGTGACCGCGATGATGGGCAGCCGACCGGCGCGCCCGGGCAGCCGACGGATGGCGCGGGTCGCCTCCAGCCCGTCGAGCCTGGGCATGTGCACGTCCATCAGCACGAGGTCGAAACGGCCGGAGCGGACCGCCGCCACGGCCGCCTCCCCGTCCTCGACCAGCTCGAACCGCAGGCCTGCCTCCTGCAGCACCAGGGAGGCCACGAGCCGGTTCAAGGGGTGGTCCTCGGCCACCAGGATCATCGGGTCGCCCGTCGGGTGAGCGGGCGGAGCCTCGCCGGCGACCGGCGACGGCTCGGCCGCCTGGACCGCGACAAACGGCGCCTCGAAGGCGATGACGGCCCCGCCCCCGGCGCCGTCCTCCACCCAGATGCGGCCGCCCATGAGGCCGACGATCCGACGGCAGATCGCCAGGCCCAGCCCCGTGCCCCCGTAGCGCCGGGTCGTGCCGGCGTCGGCCTGGACGAAGGGGTCGAACAGCCGTTCGCGCTGAGTAGGATCAATCCCCGGTCCGCTGTCGGCCACCTCGAACCGCAGCTTCGGGCCGCGCCCCACGCGCCGCGCGCGCAGGGTCACCCGACCCGTCTCGGTGAACTTGATGGCGTTGTTGACCAGGTTCGACAGCACCTGCCGCAGCCGATCCCCGTCGCCGTTCACCAAGGCGGGCAAGGACTTCAGCTCCACCCTCAACTCCAGCCCCTTGGCCTCGGCGGCGAAGCGCCAGACCTCGGCCACGGCCGCCACCGCCGCCTTGGGGGAAAAGGGCCGCGGGTCGAGAAGCAGGGCGCCGGCCTCCACCTTGGCCAGGTCGAGCACTTCGTTCAGGATCGACAGCAGGCCGCGGCCCGACGTGCGGATGATCTCCACCAGCTCGCGGTCCGGCTCGGCGAGCTCGCGTCGCGCCAGGGCGTCGGCGACGGCCAGGACGCCGTTCAGCGGCGTCCGCAGCTCGTGGCTCATGGTGGCGACGAAGCGCGACTTGGCCTGGCTGGCGCTCTCGGCCTGCTCCCGCGCCAGTTCCGTCTCCCGAGCCAGTTCCTGCAGGGCGCACCGCTGAGCCTCCAGCCCGGCGCTCAGGGTCTCCAGCTCGGCGAGCTTGCGGCGCAGTTCGGCGTTGGCCGTCCGCAGGGCCTCGTCCTTCTCCAGCCGCGCCGTGATGTCGCGGCATACGCCG
Organism: Phenylobacterium sp.; assembly: GCF_046290725.1. GTDB lineage: Bacteria > Pseudomonadota > Alphaproteobacteria > Caulobacterales > Caulobacteraceae > Phenylobacterium. Next base: position 239,985 of record NZ_JBKBUH010000002.1, on the reverse strand, counting down.
ATGAACTTCTTTTCGCCCGCCACCACGGCTTCGCCGACGGAAAGTTCGATAGGCACGATGCGCCCGTCGCGATGGCGCAAGGGCAGCGGCCGCGGGCCGACGTTCAGGATCCCGCTCGTCCCGTGTTCGAGATACCGCTCGATCTGCCCCTGGTGAACGCTGCGATAGGGCTCGTCCATCAGCAGCGTGATCGGCCGGCCGATCAGCTCTCCCTCCCGCCAACCGGTCAGGGCCTCGGCCGCCGGGTTGGCGCCCTCGATCATGCCGTCCACGTCGATCACCACGATGGCGTCGGCAGCGTGGGTCAGAATGGCGTGCAGGCGGTCGCCGAGCGACTTCAACAGCGTCAGCCCGCTCTGGCGGGTGGTGACGTCCTGCACCGTCAGCACCAGGCCCTGCTGCCGCTGGCCGACCATTCGGGGCAGGGTGGAAAGCCGCAGCACGCGCGCGCCCGAATGGATCCCAGCCTGGATTTTCGTCATCCCGGGCCGCCCGGCCAAGGCCGCCTCCACCAGCGGCCGCACCTGCGCCCGGTCGGCCGGCCCCAGCAACGCCTCCAGGTGCGAGCCCTGCCGGTACGGAAGGTCCAGCCCGTCCCCCTCGCGCGTCACGCAGGCGCCGGACACCAAAGTCAGCGCCTCGTCGAAGTCCAGCACCATCAGGGAGAAGGCGCGCCGCAGGAAATCGCTCGCCGACGGATCCAGCACGTCGGACGAAAGCTGGATCGAACCCTCGGCCGATCGTGAACCTGCTCCCATCGCCGCCCCTCGAATCGCATCGAACGAACCAAGAGCTTCCGGAGGATTCCGCGCCGCTTGAATCATACCGATGGCCAAATCGACGCAAGGCATGCCGATTTCGCCTCTTCCGGGCGCCAGCCGCTGGTTTCGCCCGGAGGCGCGGTCGTATGGCTAGCCGGTCGGCCAGGTGACGGCGGCGCGGAATGCCCCTACTGGCAAAAGGGATTTACTTTGTACAAATTTTCGGCCGGCGAGGTCCGCCCCATTCGAATGCGCATCCGGATCATCAGTCATCACCCGCTCTGTCGCGACGCCCTGGCGGCGCTGGCGCGCTCGGAACTCTCGGCCGAGATCCTGTTGTCGCCGGACATCGAAGACCCAGCCGACGCGGTCGCCGACCTGCTGGTCTACGACCTGCCGCCGCCCGGCCCTCACCGCGACCGTCAGCTCGCCGCCGCGGCGAAGCTGGGAAAGCGGCGCCTGCTGGTCGTGCCGCAGCGGGACCTGACGCTTGCGCGGATGGCTCATGGCGCGGGTTTTCACGGGGTCCTTCCCAAGAGCGCGGAGCCGCCCCTGATGGCGGCCATCATCCGGCTGGTCCTGGCCGGCGGCGAGTACTTCCCCTGCTTCGAGGAAATCATCGAAGCCGCGCCGGAGAGCGAGGTGATTCCGGAGAGCCTGTCGGCCCGCCAGCGCGAAGTGCTCGGCCACATGCGGCTGGGCCGCACCAACAAGGAGATCGCCAAGCTGCTCGGCATCTCCGTGGCCACCGTCAAGCTGCACGTCCAGGCGATCCTGAACGCGGCCGGCGCCCGCAACCGCACGGAAGCGGTCAGCCGCCTGCTCCACCGCGCGGGCTGACCGCTCGTCGCTAAACTGCTTGCGATCCAAGCTCCAGGCCGCATGAATGTCGCCGGACCTGCAGGAGTGCGCGCGCAGATGGCGACCGGAATCGGATTCCTCAACACGATCGAACGCGTCGGAAACCGGCTTCCCGATCCCATCGTCATCTTCGTCTGGATGATCGCCGCCCTGTTCGTCGCCAGCGCGGCGACCGCGGCGCTGGGCGTCTCGGCCGTCAATCCCGTCTCCGGCGAGACCCTGGCGGCCATCAGCCTGTTCTCCGCGGAGAACCTGCGCCGGCTCTTCGTCGACATGCCGCGCACCCTCACCGGTTTCGCGCCCCTGGGCTACGTCCTGGTGGTGATGCTGGGGGCCGGCGTGGCCGAGCGCACGGGGCTCTTCTCGGCCGCCATGCGGGCGGGGGTCTCCCGCGCGCCCAAGGGCCTGCTGACGCCGATCGTCGTGTTTGTCGCCATCGTCGCAAACCACGCGGCCGACGCGGCCTATGTGGTGCTGGTGCCCCTGGCCGGCGCCGCCTATCTGGCCGCAGGGCGCCATCCGGTGGCGGGGATCGCCGCGGCCTTCGCCGGCGTCTCCGGCGGCTTCTCCGCCAATCTCTTCCCGGGCCATCTCGACGCCCTGCTGCTCGGCATCACCGAGCCCGCCGCCCGCCTGCTGCAGGCCGACTGGACGGCCAACATCGCCGGCAACTGGTGGTTCATCGCCGCCATGGCCGTGCTCTTCACCCCCATCGGCTGGTTCGTGACCGACAGGATCGTGGAGCCCCGCCTCGGCGCCTGGGGCGGCGCTCACGCAGTCGCCGAGGAGAGCCCGACCGAAGAGGCGGCGCGCGCCGAGCGCCGCGGCCTGTTCGCCGCCGGCCTGGCCGCGCTGGCGGTGGTCGGGCTGTGGATCCTGCTCACTGCGCCCCCCGGCGCGCCGCTCTACAATGCCGAGGCGCCCGGTCCCGAACGCCTGACGCCCTTCTATCAGTCGCTGGTGGCCGGCTTCTTCCTGCTGTTCCTCGCCACCGGCGTCGCCTACGGCGTGGCCGCCGGAACGGTGAAGAGCTCCAAGGAGGTGGTGAAGCTCACCGGCGACTCCATGGCCGAGATGGGCCCCTACATCGTGCTCGCCTTCGTGGCCGCCCATTTCGTGGCCATGTTCAACTGGTCGAACCTGGGGGCCATTATCGCCATCAACGGCGCCGAGGGCCTTCGCGCCTCCGGACTGCCGACGCCGCTGCTGCTGGCTTCCATGGTCGTACTGGCGGCGTTCATCAATCTGCTGATCGGCTCGGCCTCCGCCAAGTGGGCGGCGCTGGCGCCGATCCTGGTGCCCATGCTGATGCTCCTGGGCGTCAGCCCGGAAATGAGCACGGCGGCCTATCGCGTCGGGGATTCGGCCACCAACATCATCACGCCGCTGATGGTCTATTTCCCGCTCGTCCTGGCCTTCGCCCAGCGATACGAAAAGGGGTTCGGCGTCGGCTCACTCATGGCGACCATGCTGCCCTACTCCATCGCCTTCCTGACCGCCGGCGTGCTGCTCGTCCTGGGCTGGAGCGCCCTTGACCTGCCGCTCGGCCCGGGCGCCGGCGTGGCCTACGCCCTACCGGGCGCGACGCCGTGAAAGCTCAGCCCGCGCCTGATGAGCCAGATTCCCCTGTCACGCCGCGACCGGCGAAACCCTTCGCTGGTGGGCGGGGCAGGACTCGAAATTCGCCAGGTTCCTCGAAGCTCTTCAGGGGGTGAGCAGGGCGCGGAGGCCTGTGCGCCAACATCCGTACCAGCGCGAGTCTCGCTCAAGGCGCGACGCGTCTGAGATAGCTGAAAATGAGGCCGCCTCGCGCGCTGGCCGAATGCTCCTCGCATGGGCCGGTGATCCGTCCGCTCAACGCAAGCACCGCGTCCTGGGTGAGCAGGTCGGGCCACCGAAACCGGGCGATGCAGACCGCCCCGTCCGGGCCCCAGCCCGCCTCGAAATCGAGCCCGTCGCCCGTCTCGAACCTGGGGTTCACCCCAGCCGCGTCGGTCATGTAGATAACCGTGCCGTCGCGGGTAAAGGCCGTTCCGCCGCTGTCGTAGTCAGCCCGGGCCATGAACTGGCAGGCCTGGTAGTGGGGCGCCAGGTCCTCGCCGTTGGGGCCACGGGACCACGGATCATATCCCCAGAGCACGCATTTGCCCTGGGATCCGGAGGTGCAGGTCAGGAACCAGCGGGCGGAATCCTTCACGTAACGATCCCGCGCGTCCCAGGCGCCGGCGACGGGGAAGCCGGCGCGGCGGCCCTTCGCGTCGGGGATGCAGGCGGGCCGCCAGCGGCCGGAAGCTTCGTCGAGGACGCTGAAGGCGTGCAGCAGCACGCTGGGCCGCTCTGCGGCGGGCGTGACGGAATCAATCCGCACCTTCACCGCCGCGCCGTCCGGGCCTTCGATGTCGAGTATGCGGCCGGCGAGTTCGGGCGAGGACAGTTGCGACCCGTCCGGTTGTGCGACCAGGAATTGGGTTCCAACCACCGTGATTCCCGGGCCGCTCTCGGCCCGGGCGTCGGCCAGGGGGATCGCTGTCGCAGCGATCAGGGCAAGAAGCATGCGCATGGGAAGCTCCATTGGTAGAGACGCCGCGGCCCTGCCGGACCGCGGCGCAGGGGCGTTATCGCTCGATGGCTTCGAGCGGCTGGACGGACAGCACGAGGCCGACGCGCTCGACGCCGTTGTCCCATCCGGTGCGGATGACGCCGTTGGCCCCCACGGGCGTATCGCACCGGCCAGCGGCCCACAGGTCCGTGATCAGACCCGTCGCGGCGGGGCCATTGTCCCATCCGGTGCGGATGACGCCGTTCAGGCCCACACCGGTGTTGTGCATGACGGCATCCACGGTCTCGAAGGGCGGCGGCGAATGGGGACCGCGGCAGGGAACGGAGTGGACTTCAGCGCAGGGCGCGGACGCCGCCGTGGCGGCGGCCAGGGCGGCGAGGATGGAAAGGGTGCTCATGGGTTTATGCCTTCTGGGTTGGGACCGCCTTCAGTGGCGGCGAGGTCTGGTATGGCGGCCACGCGTATCGCTCCGGCGGTCTGCCGCGGCCGGAAAGGTTTCAATCGTTTCCGGTAGCCTGGCGGGCGGCGGAGGCCTCGATCAGATCGCAGACCGCGGCGATGTCGGCCTTTCCCGTCCTGAAGCCGCTGACGCAGGCGCGCAGGACGGTCCGGCCTTCGAAGGCGGTGGTGGATATCCAGGCGGAGTCGCCCGCCACGACTTCGGCGGCGAGCCGGGCGAGGTCGAGCCCGGGCTTCTCGAAACAGACCACGGGCAGCGGGGTCTCGTTCACGCAGGCCCAGCCTGAGGCGGTCAGCCGCCCGCGCAGCAGGCGTCCAAGCTTAGCCTGGCGGTCGACCATGGCCTCATAACCGCCGAGCCCTAGCTGGGCGAGCGCGAGGAACAGCTTCAGCCCGATGAATCGGCGCGACCACTGGATCGAATGGGTGTAGCCGTCGAGCTCCGTGGCGCCGGGCGGCATGTAGCTGGTGGAGACGGCGAAGGTGCGGGCCAGCAGGCTCCGGTCGCGGGCCAGGAACATGCCCGCTCCCATCGGGACCGCCAGCCATTTGTGGGCGTCGAGGGTGACGCTGTCGGCCTGCTCGATTCCGGCCAGGCAGGCGCGGAGGGACCGGCTGAAGAGCGCGGCCCCGCCCCAGGCCGCGTCGACATGGAAGTAGAGGCCTTCAACGCGGGCCAGGGCCGCGATCTCCGGCAACGGGTCGATCACGCCCGAGCCGGTGGCGCCCGCGGTGGCCGCCGCCATGACCGGACGGCGGCCGGCGGCGCGATCCTCCTGGACCATCCGCGCCAGGGCCTCCGGGTCAAGACGGCCGGCGCCGTCAGTGGGAACCAGGCGCAGGGCGTTGCGACCGACCCCCGCCTGGTGGGCGATCTTCAGCCAAGCCAGGTGGCTATCGGCCGAGGCGTAGAAGACCGGCGTACCCTCGAAGGCGCCGACGCCGACCTCGGCATAGGCGGGACAGGCTCGGGTCAGCGCGCAATAGAGCGCGGTGGCGTTGGCCTCGGCGCCGCCGGTGGTGAAATGGCCGGCCCGCTCCTCGGAGCGATAGCCGACGAGGCCGGCGACCGTGGCGATCGCGTGCGCCTCGATCTCCACCGCCGCCGGCGCGTGGGTCCAGCAGGCGAGGTTGGGGTTGTAGGCGGCGGTCAGGAGATCGGCGACCACGCCCGCATAGGCCGGCGTCGGATTGAAGAGGCCAAGATAACGGGGATGGCCACAGTGCAGCCCGCCGGCTTCCAGCAGGTCGGCGGCGGCGTCGATCGCGCTCGACAGCGGCAGGGGTTCGGCGAAGTCGAAGGCCCCTAGCCGGGCCTGGATCTCGTCGCGGGAGAGCTGCGGGCCGGTGGGCCGGTCAGGAAGGGTTTCGAAGAACCGATCGATCCGCTGCAGGGCGCGGGCGCCGGCGGCCAGGCGCTCGGCGGACTCCGGCAGAAGGGAACGGCTTTCAGGGGCGATGAACATCTTGCGGCTCCAGGGCTCATGGATTTGAGCCCTGATCGCACCCCGCCGTTGCCCGCCGACGCCGCCGCGCCCCCCGAAGGTTTCGGATGTTTCAGGCCGAGCGCTTGCGGGCCGTCACCTCGATCTCGATCCGCATGCGCGGATCCATGAGCCCGGCCTCAATCATCATCGAGGCGGGCCGCACCTCACCCAGATGGCGTCGCAGCGTCGGCCAGCAGGCGGGGAACTCCGCCGCATCGATCACCACGTATCGCACCCGCACGACATCGGAGAAGCCGCTGCCCGCCGCCGCCAGCGCCTCGGCGATATTGGCCATGCACTGTTCGGTCTGGGCGACGATGTCGGGGGCGATGGTCATGGTCTTGTAGTCGAAGCCGGTGGTGCCGGAGACGAACACCCAGTCCCCCTCCACCACCGCGCGGGAATAACCGATCTCGGCCTCGAAGGAGGATCCGGATGAAATGAGGCGTCGTTCGTTCACGTCATGCTCCTGCGGGAAATGCGGCTCTACCATAGGCGGGGCGCGTCAGCCGCAGTCGCCGTGGCGGCGAGCGGTCACCTCGGCGACCACGGCGACTGAAGCTCCAGTCCGTAAGCGGTTCAGGGCTCGAAAGCTGGTCTGTGTATAGACCCCGGTCATCTCCGCGTGGGTGTCGCCAGGGCACTGGAAGCTCGCATCGAGCTTCCCGTCCTGGAGATGCAACTTGGTATAGCGGCAGCCGCTGCGGCCGGCGGAAAGCAGCCGTTCGGGCCCTTGCGCGGCCTCTTCGGCCGTCAGGCAGTGGCGCACGGTCGTTGGGCGGGCGAGCGTCTTGGCCAACAGGGCCGGCACGCCCGGCGCATCCAGTTCCCGAACCCGGCTTTCGATCAGCCAGGCTCCGGGCTGCAGGCCCGCGCCGGCGGCGCTGGAATGGGCGGGCATGGAAAGGACGGCGATGCAGGCGGCGGCGAACGAAACGCAGCGAGAGCTTCTGACGAACACGGCTTGTCTCCTGAGCATGGGAAGGCGCCAGCAGAGACAAGTTGAAGTTTTCAGCCGCACGGCGGCCAGCGCCGCGGATGTTTCGATCGTTTCGACCCGACGGAAACGCAGAGACAACTGAAACCCGACCGCCCCGCCGACGGCGCAGGGCGGAAAAGCTCGGCGGCTAGGTTCCTCCGGCGCGGCGACGGCTCGCCGCCTGACAGGAGACCGACCATGACCCCCGACCAGATCGCCCTCGTCCGCCAGAGCTTCGCGCCCCTCGCAGCCCAAAGGGAGGCCGTGGCCGCCGCCTTCTATGACGAGCTGTTCGCGCGCGAGCCGGGCCTTCGCACCCTCTTCGGCTCCGACCTCGCGGCTCAAGGGAAGAAGCTGATGGCCGCGCTCGCGCTGGTGGTCGGCGGCCTTGACCGGCTGGAGGCTCTGGCGCCGGAGCTTACGACGCTCGCCCAGCGGCACGTCGCCTACGGGGTGGAGCCGCGGCACTACGACCTGGTGGGCCAGGCGCTGATCGCCACGCTTGCAGCGGGTCTCGGCGAGGCCTTCACGCCAGCGCTGAGAGAAGCCTGGACCTGCGCCTACGGCGCCCTGGCCAAGACCATGGTCGCCGCCGCCTACGATCCGGCGCCGGCTTGATCAACCATGCCGGGCCGGCACGAACATGTAGCCGGCCCCGCGGATGGTCTTGAGCGCCTGAGGCTTGGCCGGATCGGCCTCGACCTTCTTGCGCAGCCGCGCGACCCGGATGTCGATCGAGCGATCGAAGGGCTCGAATTCCCGATTGTGCGCCAGATCCAGCAACTGGTCGCGGCTGAGCACCCGATTGGGCCGGGTGGCGAAGGCCTGCAGCAGGTCGAACTCCATGGCGGTGATCGGCACATCGGCGCCGTCGTCGCCCAGAAGGCGCCGCCCGTCGAGATCGAGCCAACAGCGGCCGATCCGCACCGGCGGCGTCCCGGGCGTGACGGGCGCGGCGCCGCCTGGCGCGGACAGGGTCTTGGGCGCCCGGCGCAGCACCGCGCGCACGCGGGCCAGGAGTTCGCGCAGGTCGAACGGCTTGGCCACATAGTCGTCGGCGCCCACCTCCAGGCCGACCACCCTGTCGACCGTCGACCCGGCGGCCGTGACCATGATTACGCCGATCCCGAACCGCTCGCGGATATGGCGCGCCAGGCTGATGCCGCCTTCGCCTGGCATGTTGAGGTCCAGCAGCACCAGGTCGGGGGTGCGGAGCTCCAGCTGGGCGCGCGCCTCGGCGGCGTCGCAGGCGGCGCGGACTTCGAGTCCCGCCCCCTTGAGGTAGTCGGCCAGGGTGGCGCGGACATCGGCTTCGTCGTCCACCACCAGGATCAGCGGCTTTTCGGTCACTTCGTTTCCCCCTGCCCTGCGGATTGATGAAGCGATCGGGCAAGGCCTCGCACCCGATCGGGCGTGAACGGCTTTTCCAGCACCGGGCGGCCGGTGCGCGCCAGGAAGCGGCCCGCCGCTGCGCCGAGCGTATCCCCGGTGACGAAGGCCAGGCGGTCGCACAGCTCCGGCCGGTGTGTTTCGAGCCACGCATAGAGCGCCGGCCCGTCGCCGTCGGCCATGCGCAGGTCCGAGAGCACGAGATCGAACCTCTGCGCCTGCAGGCAGGCCATGGCGGCGCGGGCGCTGCCGGCCACCTCCGCCTCCCAGCCGTCGGCGGCGAGGATCTGCTGCAGGGTGCGGGCGATGTCCGGCTCGTCGTCGACGATCAGGGCGGTTGCGCGGCGGGCGGGACGGCCTTCAGGTTGCGAGGCCTCCGGTGCGGTTTCGCGCGCCTGCGCGGCCGGGAGAGTCAGGCGGAACGTCGCGCCGCGTCCTTCCCCGGTCACCAGCTCCAGCCGACCCCCATGGGCCTCCACAACTCCGAGGCTGAAGGAGAGCCCCACCCCCGTCCCCTGCCCCTGAGGCTTGGTCGTATAGAACGGTTCGAAGATCCTGGAGCGGATCTCGGGCGCCACCCCCGGTCCGTTGTCGGACACCTCGACCACCACGGCCGCGGCTCCAGGGTCGTGGCGTGTGCGGACGGTCAGGACTCGCGCCCCCTCGCTGGCCTGCAAGGCTTGCTGGGCGTTGAGCACGAGGTTGATCACCACCTGGGAGATCTGATCGGGATCGGCGTCGGCTGGCGGCAGACCCGCAGCCAAGTCCCTCCGCACCTCGACATCGCCGGTCCGAAGGCCATATTCAGCGAGCTCCAGCGCCATCGAGACCGTCTGGTTCAGGTCGAGCGCCGTCCGCGCCGGCGGCTTCTGGCGCGCCATCGCGAGGAAGGTCTGGACAATGCGGGAGCAGCGTTCCGCTGCTCGGCGGATCATCGCTGCGCGCTCGGCGCTCTGGGGATCGGTGACCGCCTCCTCCAGCATCAGGCTCTGCCCCACCACCACGGAAAGCGGATTGTTGAGTTCGTGGCTGACGCCGGCCAGCAGACTGCCCAGGGCGTTGAGCTTCTCGCTCTGGTGCAGGGCCTCACGCGAACGGGTCAGCTCCGCCTCGGCATGCTTCAGTGAGGTGATGTCGACGAGATAGCCGCCGATGTGGGTGATCTGCCCCTCGACCCCGCGTACGGGAAAGCGGACCATCAGCACCTGGGCGGGGCCGCCCGGCACATGCATGGTCTGCTCGATGACCACGGGCTCGCCGGTTCGCAGCATCTCGGCGTCGGCCGCGTCCACCGGATCGAGCAGCGTTCGGGTGAAGAAGTCGTCCGGGCGCTTGCCGACGATCTCGGCCGCCTCCACGCCCAGCAGACGGCCGGTGGCGGGATTGGCCAGGGCGTAGCGGCCCTCCAGGTCCTTCAGGTAGATGGGCGCCGGGGCATGGTCGAGCAGCGAGGCCAGGAGGCCCTCGGTGCGCCGCCGCGCGGCCTCGGCGGCCTTCGCCGCGCTCAGATCCCGGATATAGGCGGTGAACAGCCGCCGGCCGCTGGCGCTCACCTCGTTGATGGTGAGCTCGGCGGGGAATTCCTCGCCTCCGCGGCGCATGGCGCGCACCTCCACCCGGCGGCCGATGACCCGCGGCGCGCGGCCTTCAAGATAGGCGGCGAGGCCCTGGGTGTGGGCCCCGCGCAGGTCCGGCGGCACGATCAGTTCGCCGATCGGGCGGCCGAGCGCCTCGGCGCGCCCATAGCCGAAGGTCTCCTCGGCTGCGGGATTGAATTCAAGCACGCGCCCGGCGGCGTCGATGACCACCACCCCGTCGAGCGAGGAAGCGATCATCGCCGCCAGTACGTTTTCAGCCCCCGCGGCGGCGAGGTCGGCGTGAAGAGAATCCCGATCCGCCCGCGTCACCGGCGCGCTCCTTCATCCTGGCGTTTGGTCCTTGTATGGCCCAGGTTGGCGGCGGCCGGGAGTCGAAGCGCCCGGCCGCTTCGGCGTTAGAGGATGAAGTCGAGCGAGGTCAGGGGAACCTGACCCATCAGGTCGATCTGGAAGTCGGCCACGCCGTCGCCGTTCACCTCGCCCTGGATGTGCGTGCCGTACTCGTCCTGGAATACGCGAATCTGACCGGCCTTGGTGAAGACCGAGCGGCCGATGAACTCGAAGGCGTCGTCGCCGGCGCGTAGGGTGTTCGCATCGATCCGCGAGACGTCGATCTTGTCCATCCGCACCTGGAAATCCGTGATGAGGTCCGCGCCCTTCACCGGGCTGTCGGAGAGCGCGGTGAAGACGAAGACGTCGGCCCCGGCCCCGCCGGTCAGCACGTCGGCGCCTTGGCCGCCGATCAGCACGTCCGCGCCCTCCCCGCCGTTCAGCAGATCGTTCCCGGCCCCCCCTTCCAGCTGGTCGGAGCCGCCGTCGCCCGAGAGCGAATCGTCGCCCGCCTCGCCGAGAAGCTTGTCGTTGCCGGCCCCGCCGAGGGCCTGGTCGTCGCCGTTTCCGCCCTTGATCAGGTCGGCCCCGCCGTGGCCGAAGAGGATGTCGGCGCCGTCGCCGCCCTCGATCACGTCATTCCCCTCATAGCCCAGGATGGTGTCGGCCCCGCCGCCGCCGGACAGCACGTCGGCGCCGGCGCCCCCGCTGATGTGGTTGGCCAGGTCGTTCCCCGTGCCCGTGAAGCCGCCGGTCCCGGTGAACTTCAGGTTCTCGACATTGGCGGCCAGGGTGTAGCTGCTGATGGAGGCCAGCACCGTATCGATCCCCTCCCCTGGGTTCTCGATGGCCTGGTCGCCGACGTTGTCGACCATGTAAGTGTCGTTGCCCCGGCCGCCGACCATGAAGTCGGCGTTGGCGCCGCCGTCCAGCGTGTCGTTGCCGTCATAGCCGTAGAGGAAGTCGACGCCATTGCTGGTGACGATCCGGTTGTCCAGCTCGTTACCGGAATAGACGAGCCAGTCGTTCTGCACGCCGTAGGCGATCAGGTTCTCCACATTGGCCGGCAGGGCCGCGCCCTTCAGCGTGGTGTAGATGGTGTCGTTCCCCTCGCCCGGCTTCTCCACAACCTTGTCGCGGGAGCCGTAGACGTTCTTGGTCTGCGTCCATGCGGCCAGCGGGTTCCAGACGATGTTGGCGTCGAGCGAGAGGCGAGTGTCCACCACGTCCTGGTCGATGACGTAGTAGCGGTCGTCGCCCGGCCCGCCGACCAGGAGGTCGGCGCCAAAGCCGCCGTTCAGCACATCGTCGCCGGTGCCGCCGTGCAGGGAATCGGCGCCATCTTCGCCATAGAGCACGTCGGCGCCCGCATCGCCGAAGATGAGGTCGTCGCCGGCCTTGCCGTTGATGAAGTCGTTGCCGTTGAGGCCGTGGATCTCGTCGCCGAACAGCGTGCCGTTCACGTTGTCTGCGCCGTTGGTGAGAAACTTGAGGATCATCGCTTTGCTCCTGATTGGGTCCGTTCAGGAAGCGAATGAGCCGTTGGCGTATCGGAAGCGCCGCGGAATTATTGGGGAGTGTTTCGATTGTTTCGGCCCCGCTCACGGTAGGGCAGGTGCACACTTGCATTCCAATCTGATCGCATAGACCAAATCTTTTAATTAGAAATCATCTCCCTGACTTCCACTTCGATTCGTAATGCAACGCTGTCAAAGTCGATATATTCAAATTATGACTGGATTACTGTCGAATCAATACTTCGCTGGTGGGCCCGGCAGGACTCGAAGCTTCAGGGTTTCTCTGAACGAAAGTCGCACGTTAGCTTCATCGCTCTCTCCCCGCACCAACAGCAGTACCAACATGGAGCCTCCCGGGGCACTTCACCTGGCGCGCTAGGAGCACGAGCGGACTCAGCCGCTGAGCCCTTGAGATGCGTGGCGTGTCGATCACGCCCCTCATCGCGCTTATCCATCGCGCGCTAACCCTGCCGCCGCCCCCGGCGCGCCCGCGACGAGGCCTTCGATTGGCTGACGGAGAGGACGAACACCTTCATCAAGGCCCAGAGGCCCTCGTCAGGTCGGCAGTGGCCGACTAACAGGGCGGCTTCTGGGCATCAGGGGAATACCTGCTGCGATGAAAGGGGTGCGACTGGTCAGACAGCAGCAAAGTTTCTCGGGGGAATTCTACCCATTGCGCCTTTTCAGAGCACCAAACGGCGACCTGAGGCGCGGGAAACACCGGATCGGCGAAGGCCCCGACAGGTATCCCGATAACATCAGGTAGCGCCTCTAGCTCGGTCATTACGGTGGATGCGCACGTGGGACAGAAGCTCACCGAAACTTGGCCGCCAGAGGTCCCAAGCCGTCGAAAGGTCGAGAGCTCTCCCTCCCGTGAGACCACCTGTTCGAGCAGCCATCTGGAAGCCACTGAAAAAACACTCCCCGACCGTCGCTGACACCATGTGCAGTTGCATGCAGTGATCATGGAAGGCTCGCCAGCGACAGTTAAAGAGGCCTTACCACACTGGCACCGCGCAGTTCGTTGCATGAGAGTCTTCCTGCTCGCGTCGACAATGGGTGTGGCGGTGCAAAGCTTACCGCCAAGTTTTGCAGAGGCAGCTTCGCTTACACCGAGAGTTTGAAAACTCGCCGAGCATTTTGGTTGAGGAACAAGTCGGCCGCCTCCACATCGAGGCCGAGGCCGGCAAAGCCATCAAGACAACGAGAGGGAGACAACATCGGCCAGTTGGTACCGAACAGAACGCGCGTCCGACCTTGCCCCCGCATGAATTCGAGAAGCGCCGCAGGGAGCCGAGAGACGGCGTAGGCCGACGTGTCGACATAAAAGTTTGGATACTTACGGGCCAAGGAAAGGACCTCGTCGATCCAGGGGTATCCCACGTGTCCCCCCACGACAGTCAGCTCGGGGAAGTCGAGCAGCACGTCGTCCAAGTATGGAATTGGTCGTCCTGGCTCAGATCGACAGAGCGGACCCGTGTGGCCGATCTGGGTGCAGAATGGCAGGCCAGCCTCGATGCAGGCGACATAGACGGGATAGTATCGGCGATCGTTGGGCGGCAAGTCCCATAACCACGGAACGACGCGCACGCCAACAAAGCGGGGATCGGATGCGAGTTCTCGGATCGTGCGGACCGCACCCATGGGATCGAACAGGTCGACCGTGGCGAGACCTCGAAAGCGCGTTGGCGCCTGGTCAATCGCATTTGCGACTTCGGCGTTGGAGATGAGGTCGCCCTGGGGACCGTGCCAGCCCGAGAGCAGTGCAATCGAGACCCCCGCCTCGTTCATCGCCTCCAGGGTGAGGTCGACGCCTCCGAGGAGACGCTCCTCCAGATCCCCGGTCCAACGCCGGAGCGTTTCAAGCCAGCGAACTTGTGCGAATCGGACTGTGGGGATCTGGGCCCATACGTCGACGATGTTCATCTAACACTCTCGATGTTTGGGTGGGGAACGGAGGCCCTCTCGTCGCAAGTCGGGGCAGCTCGCCGGTGCTCACCACCACCGTCAGGCGGGAGCCGGGCGGCTGTCGAGCCTCAGCTCCATGAAGACGAGATCCAGCCACCGCCCAAACTTGGCCCCCACCTGATGAAGCCGGCCAGCGTGCTCGAAGCCCAAGGCGGCATGCAGTTTGAGTGAAGCCGAATTCTCCGCCTCAATGCCGGCGATCAGCACGTGCTTCTGCAGGGTCTTGGCGGCCTCGATCAGCTCTTCGAGCAAGGCACGGCCAACGCCATGCCGGCGCCAGTCCTGGGCCACATAGACCGAATGCTCCACCGTGTGGACGTAACCCGGCCACGCTCGGAATTCTCCGAAACTAGCGAAGCCGCAAACCGCGCCATCAGCCTCGGCGACCAAGACGGGGAATCCCCTCACCTGCCGGTCTTTCAGCCATTCACGCCGGTTGTTGAGGTCGACTGGCGCGTTGCTCCAGACTGCGGTCGTCTCAAGGATCGCCTGGTTGTAGATCGCCAAAACGCCCGGGAGGTCGCTGGCACCCGCCTCTCGAACACGGACCCGAGCCGCACCTGCGTCTGACCCCATTTCATAGCTCCTGAAAGCTCACAAGGTAGTGCTTGACCGCACGTTCGGACTTCACGTCCCAGACGATCTGCTCACCCTTCTCTATCAGCCAACTGTCCCCGGGTCGGTAAGCGACCGTCTCGCCGGTCTTCTCGTTGGTGAGTACAAGCTCGCCCTCCGCCAGGGTGCCGTGCTCGTGGAAGGGGTAGATAAGGCGATAGCGCCCCCGGGAAGCGGAAAACCAACCGCCGGACAATTGGCCCCTTCCCTCCCCGAAGATCGTCTTTCCGAAGATCTGGACGTCCCCCTCAAGGGTTTCGCCGCCCAGCTTCTCTGGGCCGCCCCACGGCTTCAGGTCCGGGATCTCGTCTCTCAGCATCAGGGGGAGCATGTCAGTGTGATTTCCGTCTTCAGGGATGGGTTTGGAGTACGCTTTCGAGGATCGTGCACGCGCAGCCGGAGATCATCACCCCGCCGTCGATGAGTCGCCCCTCGAGGTGCGCCCCTCGGCCTGGCGAGGCTTGGTGGAAGCGCAAGCGTTGTCTTCCGAGCTTCCGCGCAAAGATCGGCGTGAGGATGCAGTGGAAGGACCCCGTGGCCGCATCCTCTGGGATCCCGTAGCCAGGCGCAAAGAAGCGGTCGATGACGTCGAAGTCTGCAGTGGGCGGCGCGACCGCCGCGATGCCGACGTTTCCCTGGCCGCCCAACTCCAGGGAAATCGTGCGCAACTGGTCGAGTTTGGGCTCAACCGCCCTGACCTCGCCGGCCGAGCCCAGGAGCGCCACAAGATAGGCGCCAGCCCAAACCTCTTGAGGTTCCACGCCAAGCGCCTCCCCCAGTCCCTGCGGCGCGGGGATCGACCTCGAAGGCTGCGAGGGGAAAGCCATCGCATAGCCGCCGCCGTCGCGGCGGACCTTCAGCAGACCTGAGGCGGTCTGAAACTCCAGGTCGGCCGCGTCCAGGCGCGCGTGCGCAAACAGCGCGTGTGCGGCGGCAAGCGTTGCATGTCCGCACAGCGGCACTTCGACCGCCGGGGTGAACCAGCGAAGCGCGAAGCGATGCGAAGCCTCGCCCTGCATGAGGAAGGCCGTGGCTCCAGCGTTGTTCTCACGCGCCAGGGCCTGCATCCAATCTGCGCTCGGCCAGGCGTCCAGGGGCTCAACCACGCAGGCTGAGTTCCCTTCGAACGGACGCATGGCGAAGGCATCTATGGTCCATTGACGCATCCAGCGCCTCCTCGCGAAGCTGGTTCATCGTCCTTGCGGAACAGGTGAGAGGAGAGGTCGACAATCGACAAAGTTCGGTCGCGCTTTGTCTTCCTGCTCCCGGGGCCCCGGCGTTCAGCGGCTGCGGACGGCCAGGGTGACGCCAAACGTGCGCGGCGCGCCGAGGTGGTTGTAGTCAAAGCCCCAGGTGTCGCGAAGATCGATACGCGAGGTGAAGTAGGTTTCGTCGGTGAGGTTCTTTCCCCAGATCGACGCCGCCCAGCGCTCGCCGGGGAGCTCGTAGGAAAGTCGAGCATCAATCAGGGCATAGCCGTCCTGCTCTAGTCGCGGCACGTTAAACACCTCGAAGAACTGGCTTGATGCGTAACTCAAATGGACGCTGCCCGTGAGCCGCCCCCGGTCGTCATCGATGGCGATGTATGTGGCCTCTGCGTTCGCCGTCACAGCAGGCGCATTGGGAAGCACCTTCCCTTTCAAACTCACACCCCGCAGCGACCCACGTTCAATGCGGGAGTTCAGCAGACCCAGGCCCGCGCTAAGCCTCAGCGCGTCCGTCACCACCGCCGAAAGCTCAAGCTCAGCGCCGTAGATGCGCGAGCGTTCAAGGTTCACCAGCCGCTGGGTTGAGTTGGCTGGGTCAATGTCCAGAAACTGCTGATCTCGGTAGCGATAGTAGAAAGCTGCGCCATTGAGCGTGACGCGGCGGCTTAGAAGCTGGGTCTTGGCTCCGGCTTCGAATGCATCGATGAGTTCAGGCTTCGCGACATTGAGCTCAGAGATGTCGAAAAGCGCCTGAGCGTTGAAAGCGCTGCCGCGGTAACCGCGGTTGTAGCTGAGGTAAAGGAGGTCACCGTTGGGCGTTTTGAGATCCACGCCGGCCTTGCCGGACAGGTTCCGCGATCGATAGCCACGGCCGTCCGGCGCATCGATCAGCACCCCGACGAGGCCGTCGTCCACCCCACGAAGCTCCGACCTGAGACCACGCAGTTCTCCCCGGTCCTGAGTGTACCGGAGCCCTCCCCTAATGGTCACCCTAGGCGTAAGCTCGAACCTCATGTCGCTATAGACGGCGAAGCTGCGTTTCTCCTGGTCGAAGCGGTTGCGCACGCGGCAGGCCAATGGGAAGCCCACCGCGCAGTCCGCGGCCGTGACGCGCCCGTCCTGGTCGACGTCAAGGTCCTTGAAGATCCCCAACTCGTTTCGATTGAACACTTCTTCCACATGGGCGTAGGCGCCGAGCAGGTAGCGGAATGCGCCGTCGCCGCCGGAAACCCGCAAGTCCTGGGCAAATTGCGTGGCCTTCCCCCCTGACGGCAGCTCTAGTGTGGAGAGCGGGCTGCCATCGGTATCCTCTGGGATGGAGATACTGCCTCGGTCGTAGGAGCTGACCGCCGTCAGAGCGAGGGTGTCGGAGAGCTGCAACTCAGAGGTCAAGGCAAAAGCGTAGGTTTGCGCTCGCCGTCGAGCTACGAAGTTTGACTCGATCTCCCGAGCCTCCAGATCGCGCCGGAAATAACCAGGCTCCCCGAACAGCTGATAGACGCCCGCCCCAATTCCGAGCGGGCCAGGCTCAGCATAGATGCCGTCCTGGATCGGACGCTGCAGGGACGTCGAGGCGCGCACGACGAAGCGGGCGGCCTCGCTGGGCGCAAATAGAAGGCTCGCCCGGACTCCGAACTCATCGATGCCGCTGGCGTCTGGCAGGCTTCGATAGCGATTTCGGTACCACCCCTCGGCCGTGGAGCGCGTGAACGCGACTCTTGCGGCGACTTGGTCTGAGAGAGGGAGGTTGACGGCGCCGCTAAGGTCAAATCGCTCGTAGGCACCGTATCCGACCTCAAGGTCAGCCGCTTGATTGAACGTCGGTGTGCGGCTGATCAGGTTCACCGCGCCGCCGGTCGTGTTCTTGCCATAGAGCGTGCCCTGGGGACCCCGCAGGACCTCGACGCGCTCAAGGTCGAACATCGCCACCCCCAACAGGGCGAAGTTCCCTTTGTACACCTCGTCAAAATAGGTCGCGACGGGACTGGCCTGGTTGAGGCTGTAGTCGGACATCGACACGCCGCGCAGGGCGAAGATCGGCGTGTTCGCGCCCGAGGTGGCGCTGAGCTGGAGATTGGGCACGCGGTTCACCAGATCATCGATCTGGGTCACGCGCTGAGCAGCCAAGGCTTCTCCGCTGAGCGCCGTCACCGAAACGGGCACGTCCTGCAAGCGTTCGGACCGCTTCTGTGCGGTGACCACCACTTCCTCGACGACGAGCGTGTCGGCGGGCTGGGCAGCGGACACACCCGCCGAGGCCAGAAAACTAGAATACGCCACCCCTGCGATGAGACCCAACTTGCTCATCATCCCCTCCTTGGTTGTCTGTCTTAAGCCGGCGTTCAGCGGCGGAGGCCGGGCGTGAACTGCGCCGCTTCGCGGCCCACCTTTAGGCCCCGCTCGATCGCTCCATCGATGAACCCCCGCCAGCCATCGGCCGTGTCGGCGCTCGCGAAGAACACGCGCCCTTCCTGGTCTCGGCTGGCAGGAAAGTAGGCCGTCTGGCCCGGCCTGAAGTGGCACCACGTGCCCTTCGCATAAGGGTCTCCCACCCAGTCGTGGGAGATGACCTCGGTGACCTCTGCGTCTGGGATAAAGGCCCTTAGCGCCGCCTCGACGGCGCGGGCATCGCCGGCGTTTAAGCGGGACGGATCTGGCCCGAAGAAGATCAGTCGGGACCCTTGCGGGCCCGAGGCATCCGTCATCACATTGGTGATGGGGGCTGGGTCTGCCGCGAATCCTTGGAAGACGCCGACATTCTGGCGGATTGCTGCATAGCCCTTCACGCCGCGGCCGGCGTGACCCTCAAGGGCATGCTGCGTCTTCGCCGCGTTCAAGGGTGGAGAGAAGTCAATGCCCGTAAGGACGTTCAAGGGCGCTGACACGACCACGGATCGCCCCAGTACGCTCTTCCCCCCTTCTATCTGCAATCGGACATGATCGGCCGATTGCTCGACGCTGACGACGGGCGAGGAGAGCCTGATTTGCGCATCGGCGTCGCCACGGATCGCCTCAATTAGAGCGCCCGTCCCGTCGCGAAGCCGGTACCTGGCCAGGGCGTCGCTGAACCGCTCATAATCCCGCCCCGCCAGCGCCCATCCCCGCAAAGCCTCGACATACGCGAGGTCGTCGAGGTGGCAGTGGCCCAGCGTGGCGAAGAAAGCGCTCAGCAACTCCGCCTGTAGCGGCTGCAGATTGAGCTGGGCCAAGCGTTCCGCCAGCGACATCTTGGCCCTGCCCATGACTTCGGAGGCTGCAAATCCGGGGTCGAAAGGCCGGGGAAACACGCGCTCAGCCTCGGAGAGCGCGAGTGCGAGCGCCTGTGAGAGCGCCGCGCCCGCTTCACGGACGCTCAGGCGCTCTGGGCGTCCACCGCGCGCGACGATCACCTCCTCTGGAACCGCCGATGGCGTCTCCTCAAGAGCAAGGCCGTACCGCTCAAGCTCTGTCCAGACAAAAGGCTGGCTCCAGTGCACCCAGGTGCCTCCGAGCTCCAGCACATGCCCATGGCGGCGCTCGGACCACGCACGGCCTCCGAGGCGATCCCGGGCTTCAAGCACCAGCACCGAACATCCCAGACGCGACGCCTCACGGGCGGCGACCAAACCGGCAAACCCCGCTCCGATGACGAGAACATCCCAGGGTCCATTCAACCTGGGCTGCGCTCCCGCTTGGCTCGCCGCAGCCGCTACGGCTGTGACCGCGCCAAGCGCGAGGCTTCTCCGCGACACCGTGGTTCTCCTGGTCAAAGCCGCCCCCCCTGTCAGGTGACAGGTGGTTACCGGTCAGTTGACAGGTGAGTCAAGCTCTCTCCTGCGCTAGAACGACGGAGAGAGTTCGCTGGCACGCGCACTGCACGCCACTTATCAAGGTATCTCATGCATTTAGGGGCAGTCTCAGAGCAACCTGTCACGCGAGAGGCGTTGCTCGATTATCTTGCTGAATTTCACGCGCGGCGGCCGATCCCTTCGCCCCGCGCCGCCGAAATCCTGGAAGCTGGGGCGGATCTCCTTCGCAAGGGCGGATTCGAAGCGTTTTCCATGCGGCGTGCCGCGGAGCAGGTGGGACTGACCCTCGCTTCGCTGCAGCACCACTTCCCCACTCGGGCAGATCTCCTGCACGCGGTGATCGAACACCGACTGGACTGGTATGGCTTTCACCTGAGCGAGCGGATCCGCACCCTGCCCGATGCGCCAGAGCGCCTCTTCCTCGGCGTTTTGGACTGGCTGCTCGACGACATTCGCTCAGAGCCGACGGCAAGCTTCACGGTCCAGTTTTGGGCGTTCGCAGCCTATGACCCTGACGCCGCCAAGACCTTGGATCTATTCATGACGCGTTACCGAGGTTTCTTGGGCCTCGCGATGCGGGGCCTCAATCCCGCGCTCAGCGAGCGCGAGGCGCTTAGCCGAGCCGCGGCGATCAGTGTGATGATCGACGGGTCAACGCTGCTGATGGCGCCGGGTAAGCCGCACCACCCCGAGCTGGAGGACCTTCACGAGACACTTCGCGCCATGGCGCTGCGTCTTGCGCGAACGCCTCCGTCAAATTAGCTCCCAGCGGGACCTGGGCGGGGGCCGCGGAGAGTCAGACCAGGCTTCGGATCTCGCGAGCGCCCAAACCCCCTTCACGCCGGAGCAGTCGCCGCAGCGTCGAGGGCTCGGCATAGCCAACCCGGCGGGCAATCTCATCGAAGGGCAGACGTGTGGTCTCCAAGAGCTCCACGGCTCGCTCAACGCGCAAGCGCTGCAGGAATCGGACCGGCGACAGCCCGGTAGTGCGTTCAAGCCGCCGGGCAAAGGTCCGGGCGGTCAAACCTGCGGCCTCTGCTAGGGCGCCGATCGGGAAATTCTCTTCAAGACGCTTGCGCGCCCATCGCTCCGCCCGAGAAATCTGCTCGTCGGCGCCGCTGAGGAAACCGATCGCCATGTACCTCGCCTGCGACTTTCGCTCTTCAAGCAGCATATAGCGGGCGCAACGCTCGGCGAGTGAGACATCGCTGTGGCGAGCGATAACCGAGAGCATCAAATCCATCTGCGCCATTGCAGCGCCTGCTGTCGTGACGCGCCCGTCGGTGACCACCATGGCGTCCGTATCCAAGCTCACCGCCGGATACAGCCTTCGAAAAAGAGGCGACAGCCACCAGGACGTCGTGGCGCGCCGCCCGTCCAGCACGCCCGCTGCGGCGACAAGGAAGACCGCCGAGCACGAACTGGCGATCTCGGCGCCTTGGGTGAAGGCCTCCATCAAGCGGCGCCTCGCGGCTACTGCATCCTTCCGGCTGAGCCCCTCTATGACCGCCTCCTCGTTGGTCAAGGCCAGGCCGGGGACGACGAGCACGTCCGCCTTCTCAACAGACGCCGCGGCCCCAACGCCGAAATAGCTCTGCGCCGCCTTTGCTCCTGACCCGGTGAGCCGCACGCTGAACGGCGGCAGGCGGCCTGACGCGATGCGGATCTGGTTGGCGGTCTGCAGGAGCTCGACCGTGATGGCGACGCTTGAAGGCGAAGCGCCCCGCAGCACCAGGACCTCCACGACAGTCATGGCGAAATCACCTCGATCATAGTCGTTTTTGACATCTGTTCGCCAGCATCGCTCAGGCGCAGTTTCTCCGCAAGTGTTGGAGGTTCTGTATGGCCGAAAGCCTGCTGGAGGCGGATTCCCTGTCGGACTTCGCCGCGCGAGAGATCACGCTGCTCGACGTCGCAAAGAAGGTGCATGTGACGGGCGACGGCCCTGGCGTGATCGTCATGACCGAGATGCCGGGGATTAGCCCTCATGTCGCCAGGTTCGCTCGCTGGGTCCGCGACGCTGGCTTCACCGTCTACATGCCCTCGCTCTTTGGGCGAGATGGCGCTGTTCCAAGCGCCGAGGAAGCCGCCGGGGTCTTTCGCCACGCCTGTGTAAGCGCGGAATTCCGTGCGTTCGGCGCGGGCGGCTCAAGCCCAGTCACCAAGTGGCTGCGTGCATTGGCGAGGCTCGCCCATGAAGAGTGCGGCGGTCCAGGGGTAGGCGCGATCGGCATGTGCTTCACGGGCAATTTTGCTCTGACCATGATGCTGGAGCCGTCCATGCTCGCGCCAGTGGTGTCCCAACCCTCCCTTCCTTTGGATGACCCAGGCGGGCTTGAGATTTCTCCCGAAGAGCTCGAGGCAGTGGCCGAGCGCCTCAAGAGGGAAGAGCTGACGGTGCTCGCCTATCGCTTCGAGGGCGATTCCTTCTGCCGGGCTGAACGGTTTGCGGCCTATGAGAAAGCTCTAGGCGACCGCTTCGTGCCTCGCGTGCTCCCCGACGCCGCGGCGAACCCAGGTCCGAAGCCGCCCTTCTTTGAGCAGTTCGTCACCACGCCTCATAGCGTGGTGACGGTGCATCTCATCGACGAGGCCGGACAGCCTACACTCGCAGCCCGCGATGAAATCCTGGCCTTCTTTAAAGAGCGGCTGCTCGGTTAAGGCCGGCGCCGAGCTTGAGCGTGTCGAATGAACCTCGCGGCCCAAGACCTGAAGACCGTCATTGAGCGCGCCATCGCCGAACCGGACGTCTGGAGCGCGCCGGTCTCATGCGAGTTGGCTGAGGCCGTCGGTGATGTGCTCTCCGGCCTCGATGCGGGCCAACTGAGGGTGGCGGAGCCCACCAAGAGCGGAGCGTGGCAGGTCAATGAATGGGTGAAGGCCGCGGTGCTCCTGGCGTTTCGCACCGAGGAAGAGCAACTTCAGGAGCCAGGTCCTGCTTGGGACAAGTTCCCGCAGAAATTCAGGGGCTGGGGCGCCGAGGACTTCCGCCGGGCGGGGTTTCGCGCGGCGGTGGGCAGCCTGGTTCGGCGGGGCGCCTACATCGCTCCTGGCGTCATCCTGATGCCGTCGTTCGTCAATCTCGGCGCCTATGTCGGTGGGGGAACAATGGTCGATACCTGGGCGAGCATCGGATCATGCGCTCAGATTGGCCGAAACTGCCACATTTCGGCGGGAGCTGGGATCGGTGGGGTCTTGGAGCCGCTCCAAGCCCGGCCGACCGTCATCGAAGACGATTGCTTCATCGGAGCTCGGTCGGAAGTCGCAGAGGGCGTGATCGTCCGACGGGGGAGCGTCCTGGCCATGGGTGTCTTCATCACAGCGAGCACGCCAATCGTCGACCGGCGCACGGGCGGCAGTTGGACCGGCGAAGTCCCGCCTTTTTCGGTGGTGCTTCCAGGCACGCGTCCCAACGCGGTCGATCCTTCGTTGCCCGCAACTTACTGCGCCGTGATCGCGAAACAGGTCGACGCCCGAACCAGGGCCAAGACGTCCATCACTGAGCTCTTGAGGCAGTGACCTTGAAGTCCCTCCGCTGCGCGCCTCACGGCGCTGTGGGGGCTAGCAACCCGAAGCGGCGCAACGGACGCCCTCGAACCTGGACACCCTTGGCTTCACCTGAGGATGACGCATGAACCCGGAAGACAAGCCGACGGGCTCGCAAATCGGACGCCGCCTCAGCTTTGAGGCGGCACAATCCGCCACGCGAGATCGCAGCTCCAACTATCCTGCGGTTTTCGCCGAGCAGATGCAGGGGCGCACCAAGCGCCCCCTCGGAGACCCGCACGGTCTAACCGGCTTTGGCGTCAATCTGACCGAGCTTGCGCCTGGGGCCGTGTCTGCTCTCTTTCACCGGCATTCGGTTCAAGACGAGTTCGTCTTCGTCCTTGAAGGTGAGGTGGTCCTGGTCACCGACGTGGGAGAAGAGACCCTTTATCCCGGGATGTGCGCGGCCTTTCGCGCTGGTGGGACGGCCCACCAAATTGTCAACCGATCTGCACGCCCGGCCGCCTACCTCGAGGTCGGCGATCGCCGCCCCGGCGATGCCGTCGAATACCCCCGTGACGACCTGGCGGCCCAGCGCGAACCGTCCGGCTGGCGCTTCTTTCACAAAGATGGCCGGGCCTACTGAACTCGGCGCAGTCTGGTGCGCAAGCCGATGCCGATAGGTCCGCAAAGAACTTGGCTTCCCGTGCACTATGCGTATGTGGTCGCGGCGACCGCGTTTCTGGCGCTGCTCGCCGCCGCAGCCCTGCGCTCGGCGCCTGGCGTCCTGATCATCCCCCTCCAGCTTTCCTTCGGGTGGGACAGGGGAACGGTGTCGGCCGGGGCAGGCCTTGGCATCCTCATGAATGGCCTCGTCGGTCCGTTCGCGGCTGGTCTGATGCAGGCTTACGGCATTCGGCGCGTCTTGCTCGCGGGCCTTTCGCTCATGGCAGCTGCGACCTTTGCAAGCCTCTTCATGAGTTCGCCCTGGCAGTACTTCCTCACCTGGGGTGTGGTCTCTGGAATTGGAAGCGGGGCTGTCGCCGGAGTGCTTGCCGCTGCGGTGGTCAACCGCTGGTTCGCCAAACGCCAGGGGCTGATGATGGGTGTTCTCACCGCCAGCACCGCTACAGGATCCTTAGTTTTTCTTCCCGCCATGGCCCGCCTTGCACAGTCCGGAGCCTGGCAGCCCGTCGTGTGGGTGGTGGCCCTTACCATGGCGGCGCTGATCCCCATCGTGTGGCTGTTCATGCGCGAACGGCCCGAGGATGTCGGCCTGGCACGATTAGGGGAGGAGTCGAAGGGGCTCGCGCCAGCCCATCCCCCGCATCGAGGCGCAAGCCTCGCCTTTCAGGTCCTGTTTCGTGCGAGCCGAGTACCCGCGTTCTGGCTGCTGTTCTCAGCTTTCTTCGTTTGTGGCCTTACGACCAACGGCCTAGTTGGCACCCATCTGATTGCATTCTGCGGCGACCGCGGCATCGCCCCCGTCTACGCAGCCGCCCTGCTCTCCCTGATGGGCGTGTTCGATCTGATCGGAGCGACCGGCTCCGGCTGGCTGAGCGATCGTTACGATCCTCGCAAGCTGCTCTTTACCTACTACGGCTTACGCGGCCTCTCCCTGCTGGCCTTACCGTTCCTCAGCCTCGACGCAGCAAGCCTTCTGGTGTTCGCCATCTTCTTCGGCCTGGACTGGATCGCCACAGTGCCCCCCACCCTGAAGCTGACGAATGCTTACTTCGGGGAAGGCGAAGCCCCGATCGTGTATGGATGGATCTTCACAGGTCATCAGGCGGGAGCCGCAGCGGCGGCGGCCGGGGCGGGCCTGATCCGTGATTTCGCGGGCGACTATTCGCCAGCCTTTCTTCTCGGCGGCGCGCTCGCCGTCATTGTCGCTCTGGTCGTGTTGCGTTGGCCGCCCGCGACAAGCGCCGCTACAAAAGACGGATAATGGCAGGTCGCCTTCCGCGTCCTCTCAAGTTGGGATGTGCGATCGCGACCGCCGCGCGGCCCGCCGCAGTCGAGAGGCCGAAGCGTTGTCCGAGGTGGTTATGAACAAAGCGGCGCGCAAGCGGGTCCGTCGAAGCGCAGAGGTTGCAAGAGAGGAGATCCTGCAGGCTGCTGAGCAGCGCCTTGTCCTCGAGGGTCTTTCGGGTGTGAAGGTTCAGCGGATCGCCCAGGATCTTGGCCTCACGGACGCCGCCATCCACTACCACTTCGCGAGTCGCGAACGCCTTCTGGAGGCGCTGCTGCGCCGTTCAGGCCGCAGGTTTCTGGACGAACTGGCGGCGACCGCTCCGCAATCCGAGCAAGGAGGGCAAGTCCCGGCTGCCGTCGCAACGAAGCTGGCGGAACTTTTCCGTTCGGGCGAAACCGCAAGGCTCCTTGCATGGCTCACCCTGTCAGGTTGGAAGCCTGAAGGAGAAGGCATGTTGGGCGGGCTCGTGGATCAACTTCACTGTTCCCAGGTCAGCCCGAACGTCTCCGATCGCAGCCAGACCCGAGCAGACGCCGCCCGAATGGTCGCTGTCATGATGGCGGTGGCTTTCACCACCGCTTTCATGAAGGACGCGCTGATGCGGAGTGTTGGGCTCGACGCAGAAGCAGATGTTGATCTGCTTCAGTGGCTTGCCGCCCGCTTCGCAGACGGCGGGAGCAGGCTCGATCAAGCGTAGCTTGGGTCGAGCCCCTCGCCCCACTCCGCCATCCACTCGGCAAACCGGTCGTGGTCGGGCGCGTCATAGATGTCCATCAGCCGCCTAATCTTCCCTTCGTGGTACGTGGCGATCTCCCACAGCCTCACCTCGATCGGAGGCGCATCGTCCCGCTCGAACCGGATGCCGCTGTTGACCAGGACATTTGCGCCTTCCTCACGGATGACGGCTCCGATGCCGACGGTGCGTCGGCACAGCTGATCAAAGCGCTCCACCGAGCGCTGAAGACCGGAGATCACCGCGGCTCTTCCCTCCAAGCGGCAGTGGAAGGGCATGTTCAGCACCTCGTAGACGAGGTCGTCAGCGAAGAAGCCTGAGAGCAAGTGCCATTGACCGGTCTGATAAGCTTCCTCGAAGGCTGCCCTTTGGGCGACGAACTGTGGGATGAGGCTCATGAACATCTCCGGATCAGGGGCGCTCGGGAACTTCGGCGGCGCTGGTGCGCCTGCTGAGGGTGGTCTGCATGAGCTCAAGCGTCAGGAGGGCCAACTCGGCGGGGGCGTCCTCCTGGACGTTGTGGCCGGCAGCTGGGATCAGCCGGTGCGCACCGTTCGGAAAAGTAGCTGCGAACTGTTTGGCTGCGGGCTCAGTTAGGACCCGACTGCGGCCGCCTTGGACGACCAGCGTCGGACACCTCACGTCCTTGGCCAGGTCTTGAAGCTCAGCAAGCTTGGCTAGGATGTGGGGGAAGTCCGTCGGCCGCCGGCGATCGGCTTTCCAGAAATAGCCTTCAGGCGTCCGACGGAGCAGATGACTGTAGCGGTATGTCACGAGATCCGGGTCGGACCCTGGGCTGACGATCAATGCCTCTTCCACCACCGCCTGAATGGTGGGTGCTGGCCGCACGCTCTCGAGAAAGCTTCGCATCCGTGCGGTGGATCCAAAGTTCACATCGGGTCCGACATCCACGAACGTGAGGCTTCCCAACCGATCGACTATGAGTTTCGCCGCATGGCCGGCGACGCAGCCGCCAAGCGACATTCCAAGCAGGTGGAGATCGCGAAGGCGCAGAGCCTCAACTAGCTCTGCGACGTCGGCGGCCATGCGGGGAACGCTGTAATCCTCAGCCCAGCCACTCTGGCCATGGCCCCTAAGGTCCACCGCAAGGCACCTATGCGCAGCGCCAATGGCCAAGCAGAAGAGGTCAAACGTGTGGGCCGACAGCAGCCCTCCGTGCAGGAGCACGAGCGTTTCCCCTTCGCCGGCCCAGTCAAGGAAGTGGAGCCTCACACCATCGCTGGTCTCGAACGTGCGAGAGGCCGGCGCGGCTCGCCCGACTGGAAGGCCGCGGCAAGCGGCAAGCCTGCGCAATGCGCTTGGCAACGCATCCATCTCACCACCTCCCTCTCATTACTTAGAGCGCTCTAAGTAGAGTCGCAATGGGGTTTCGTGGGCCCGGTGAGCGGATCGCAGACCGCGCGGATAGATCAGTCCCCGCGAAACCGGGGCTGTCGCTTCCCTACGAAGGCCGAAATCCCTTCGGCCGCATCTGCTCGCCCCGCGTTCCGCACGACCTCTCGCGTTTCGAGGTCTGTTTGCTCGAAGAAGCTATGCTGGTGCGTTTCGGCCAGCAGCGCCTTGATCGAAGCCTGCGCCGCCGCAGGTCCGGCTGACAGTCGCAAAACCATCTGCTCGGCTTCGGGTCTCAGCTGATCGTCGGGCGCCAAGGCGGTGATAAGCCCCCAGTCCAACGCTTCAGCGCTCGTGAGCCTCCGATTGGTGAGCATCAGCTCCTGCGCCCGCCGTAGCCCGACCAGGCGTGGCAACAGGTAGGTTGATCCACCGTCAGCGGAGAGGCCAACCGCCGTATAGGCGACGGTGAAGCTTGCGGATTCCGCTGCGAGGACGATGTCGCCGACGAGTGCTAGGCCAAGGCCTGCTCCCGCGGCAGAGCCTTGCACCGCCACGACTAAGGGCGGACGCATCGTCATCAAAAGCGCCTGCGCCGCGTGAAACTCGGTAGCGATCTCCGAGAGATAGTCTTGCCGGGCGGGCCCGAGCGCATGAAACTCCGCAAGGTCGCCGCCAACGCAGAAGGAAGCGCCTTCAGCGCGCATGAGGACTGCGCGGATTGCCGGGTCGGATGCGCAGGACGAGGCGCAGGCGCGAAGCTGCCGGGCGAAAGCCAAGTTGACGACATTGCGCCGCTCAGGGTTCGACAGCACGATCTCGGCGAGCGAACCTTGCCGGGTGAGGCGAACGAAATCTCCCTCGCTCATCGATCTCTCCCTCAGCACCTGAATGGAAACCGATCAGAGGAGCATGGCGGAAGGCGATCATGCGCCTCCAGGCGGGCTCTGGACAAAGTTCGGGTGGGCCTCGCCACGCCGCTTGTACGCCTTGGCAGGCTCGCCCGCAGCTGCAATAATGATATATCTCATTATTAGGAGCCAGATCGTGCCCTCACCCGCCGTAATCGTCGGCTATGACCGCACCCCGTTCCACTTTGCGAAGAAGGGCGCCCTTGCTGGAATGCGCCCCGATGACCTCGCGGCCGAAGCCCTGCGCGCGCTGGTGGCGCGGTCTGGAATAGATCCCGAGCACATCGAAGACGTCATCATGGGCTGCGCCTATCCCGAGGCGGCGCAGGGCTCGAACGTCGCGCGTATCGCAGCCTTGCTGGCGGGACTTCCGCTGGCCACCGCAGGCGTGACGGTGAACCGGTTTTGCGGCTCGTCGATGAGCGCCATTCACCTCGCCGCCGGGCAAATCGCCCTTGGCGCGGGAGACGTATTCGTCTGTGGCGGGGTTGAGTCGATGACCTACGTGCCTCAAGGCGGGTTCAACGCCTCGCCTAACCCGCGCTTTGGCGAAAGCGGCATGCCCGAAGCCTATATCGCCATGGGCGCGACGGCGGAGAATGTC
Organism: Phenylobacterium sp.; assembly: GCF_046290725.1. Lineage (GTDB taxonomy): Bacteria > Pseudomonadota > Alphaproteobacteria > Caulobacterales > Caulobacteraceae > Phenylobacterium. The sequence goes on along the minus strand of NZ_JBKBUH010000002.1, from coordinate 211,403 downwards.
GCCCGCCGCTACGGCCTAAGCCGCGAGCAACAGGACGCCTTCGGACTTCGCTCTCAGCAGAAGGCCGCGGCGGCTCTCGAGGCCGGTCGGCTTGACGATGAGCTCACCCCAATATCCACCGACCAAGCTGTCATCGCCGTCGATGGCTGTCTGCGGCCAGGCACGAGTCTCGAAGCGCTAGCTGGCCTTAAGCCCGCCTTCCAGACAGATGGCACGGTCACGGCTGGAACATCGTCACCCCTAACCGATGGTGCTGCGATGACTCTGGTTTGTTCTGAAGCCTACGCGGAGAAGACAGGCCTTGAGCCGATGGCGCGCGTCAAAGCGGTCGCGAGCGCCGGCTGCCCGCCCGAGATCATGGGAATGGGACCCGTAGCGGCGGTGGAGAAGGCGCTGCGGCGCGCGCATTTGAGCATCGAAGACATCGATCTCGTCGAGATCAACGAGGCGTTTGCGAGCCAAGCCATCGCCTGCCTCCAGGAACTGAGGATCCCGGAAGAGAAGGTCAATCTCGATGGCGGTGCGATCGCCTTGGGCCATCCTCTCGGCGCCACCGGCGCGCGGATCACAGGCAAGGCCGCCCAGCTCTTGCGCCGCACCAAAGGCCGTTACGCGCTGTCGACGCAGTGCGTAGGCGGCGGTCAAGGCGTCGCAACAATCCTTGAGGCGATCTAAGCGAGCCGGCCGTAAGAGGCCGCGGCCTTGCCCGAGAGAGCCGCGGCCTCTATTTGATGTCACCCGCCAGCAATAGATCGGCCTCGAAAACCATGCGGATCAGCAAAGAGCAGGTTCAGCGAAACCACGATCTTGTGGTGGAATCGGCTGCTGAGCTGTTCCGCGAGCGCGGCTTTGACGGGGTGAGCATCGCGGACCTGATGCAGAGCGCAGGCTTCACCCACGGCGGCTTCTACAATCATTTCCAATCGAAGGAAGAACTCGCCGCCAAGGCGACTGACTTCGCATTCCAAGAGCGGTCCGCCGACCTGTCCCAAGCTGCCGACGCCAGCGAAGTCTTACGCCGCTACCTGACTCGGACACATAGCTCTGCAATCGGCCAGGGCTGCCCCGCGGCGGCGCTCGGCGCTGACGCGGCGCGGCAGCCCGAGGACGTCAAGCGCGCGTTCGCTCGGGGGATCGAGGGCATGATCAGGGATTTCGAGCGAGGCCTTCCCGCATCGACGCCTGCTGGTGCTGCCGAGCGCCGGGCCCTCGCAATTAACCTCGTCGCGAAGTGCGTCGGTGCGCTTATGCTCTCCCGCAGCGTTCCTTCGACGGATAAGCTTGCACGAGAGATGCTCACAGCAACCCTCGCAGGAGCGCTGAACGATATTAGGGCCGCCACGGACAACGAGGCCGAGCTCTAAAGCGCCCGTCCGTTTCTGCACCAATCCCCGGCGAGACTTGCGCTCGAAAAGCAGACGCAAGCTCCAGGGTGGCGCGACGCGCAAGGATTTGTGGGAGAGTGACTGGCACCGCGCGCCTGAATCTGGCTCTCAAGCTCCACGTCAGCGTGCTCGCCTCGAATTGCTTGTCGCTTCGAACCGAAGACCGGCGATCTAGGCCATTTCGCTAATGCGGTTATAGCGGCGCAGGATCTCCTGCACCTGGGATACTGGAAGAGCGTGGGCCGTGAAGGCGTCAACTCCAACCATCGTCTCAGCCGCAAACATGCTGTTCAAAATGGCCTCTTCTACGGATTGGATGGTCGCCTCGTAGAACCCGCTCATCGCCCCCTCTCCGAGAAACTCGGTGGTCACGAGACCCTCGTGCTGCCGCACAGCCTGATCATTCGCGGTCGAGAAGGCGAGGAAAAGATCGCCCGACTCGTTGGAAGCAATTCCTCCAGTGGCGGAGATCCCATATGCCGCTCGCCTGGCGATCCGTCTTAGTTGGTGTGGGGCCATCGGAGCGTCGGTGGCGACAATCCCGATGATCGAACCGCACTCCGGCACCGTGGACTGTACCTTAGGAATCTCCAAGCCGACGGGAACGCCCGCGATGCGCAGGAGGTGGCGTTTGCCGAAGTTGGATTGGACGAAAGCCCCAACTGTATAGACGCCGCCTTCGTACGGCACTACTCGCGACGCCGTTCCTGAGCCGCCCTTGAACTCAAAGCATCGCATACCAGTCCCGCCCCCGACATTGCCCTCGTCGACCGGGCCGGACCGCGCTGCTTCCAATGCCTCAATGATGTGAGCTTCCTTGATGTGATGCCCGTTGATGTCATTCAGCGCACCGTCATGGGTCTCGGCCGCGACGGGAAGATAGAATGGCTGATCCGGCTTCTCTCCGGGATCGTGACGCGCAAAGAGCCAGCGGGCCGTGACATCCCGGGCAAGCCCGCAAGAATGCGTGTTTGTTATCGTGACGGGTCCGTCAAACCGGCCTCGCTCGTCGACGAAGGCCGCACCACTCATCTCCCCTATTCCACTCATGCTAAAGAAACCGGCGTAGGCGCCAGCTTCAGGCCGAGCGCGACCGCGCGGGAAGATGGCTGTCACTCCCGTACGAACGGGTCCAACCCCCACCTGTAACGGGGGTTCGCCTTTGATGAGCGTGCAGTAGCCAACCTCGACTCCCGCAACGTCTGTGATCGCGTTCCACGGCCCTGGCTCCCCCACCAAAGGCACCCCGGCCCCACGGGCCCGCAGACGCCCCCTCGGGGTCATCCGATGCTCCGACCTCATCGGACATCCCTCGTCCGACGCCGGAATCCCCTCCCCGAACTCATTGGGATCCGAATAGATGACGCCTCACCGCCGCGGAGGTCTGCGAGGGAGGCAGGGCCGTTGGACCGCCCCCTCCGCTCCGAGTCCAGAGGAACGCCGAAGACGGGCGAGCCAAGCACGACGATCATTGCGCAGCTCCCGCCGCTAGCAGCGTCAGCTCGCCTGTGCGATCAAGCGCCAGAACCTCGTCGCAACCACCCAGGTGACGCTCGCCAACGAAGATCTGCGGGAAAGTGAAGCGGCCTGAACGGGAGTACATCTCCTCCAACAGCGCCGGATCTGCGCGGACGTCCAGCTTGCGAAAGCGCAGTCCGCGGCGGGCCAGAAGCTCAAGGGCTGCATCGCAATAGCGGCAGTTTGGGCGGGTATAGACGGTAAACTCCTGGTCCATCCCCCTATCGCCTCCCTTCTAGATGCGACTTTTGCGGCGCCCTAAGCCGCCCAACGAGTTCGCCCAAGTCCGCGATGACTTCGCCGCTACGTCGAACGCGGCCCGTAAGCACCACTTCGTCGCCATCCTCAAGCCAGCCCCGTTTCTCTCCCGTGGGAAGAAGGAGCGGCTCACGTCCCCCTTCCGTGAGCTCGAGCAGGCAGCCGCTTGACGATGGGTCAGGCCCGGACACCGTCCCAGTGCCATAGACGTCGCACGACCGGCTCGGAGCCCCGTTGGCCGTCAGTTGCGAAAGCTGCTGCGCCGGGTCCCAATACATGTGCTTGAGGTTCGTGCGGCACACGACCTGCGGATCGATAGCCCTCGCGCGCATCTTGGCGGTCGAGATGGCGGCCTCCAGTTCCACGTCAAACGTGAAGGGATGCGCGTGCCGAAGGTGCAGCGCGGCCGAACTCTGGTTCTGGTTCACCGTCCCGCATTCTGCGAGCACTTCCACGGGCGTGACCCAGGGCCCGAGCTGTGTGGCGAACGACTTCGATTGATAAGGCCCGAGAGGCTGAGCCTCCCATGCCTGAATGTCGCGGGCACTCCAGTCGTTCAGGAGCGCGAACCCGAAGACCCGCTGGGGGAATTGATCTGGGCGGGTCTGCGCCCCGAAGCCGGTGCCGAGGGCGAGGACAAACCCCGCCTCTAATTCGAAATCGACCGACCGGCTTTGCTCATACTGCGGGCCATCCTTCGTGCGGCGAAGACCTTGCGGCCGGCGGATCGTCGCCTGCGTGCCCAGGAAGGCGGAGGCCCGACTGTGATAGCCAAGCGGCATCGAGCGCCAGTTCTCCCCCAGGACAGCCTCCGGGTTTGCAACGCGCATAGATCGCACAGCGTGATGCTCACTGGCGTAGAAGTCCGTGAAGTCGCGAGGCGCTACGGGAAGGCCCAGCACAAGCTTCGAGCGCTCCAACAGGCAAGCCTCGACCCGCCGACGATGCCGAGCACCTGTCCCAAGCAGGCTCTTTAGCCTTCGGCGCACCTTGCGATGCACGGTTGGGCCAAGATCGATGAAGTCGTTGAGACGAGGCTGCGCCCAGACCTCGCGAGGCGCGCCTAATCCATCCAGCAATCCTGCTTGAGCAGAGGCGGAGAGATCTAACGCGTAGTCTCCGATAGCCGCCACAACCCGCGGGATCTCACCCACAGTCACGCCGTACGGAAGGTTGCTCAGCGCGTAGCCGGACCCGTCAGCGCCGGGAACCCAGGAGCCGGTGCTCATCTCGGCCCTGGCGAACGAGGGGGCGGCGGAACGACGAGGGCGCCTTGATGATGGTACGTTTCGATCTCAGCCGCGGACAAGCCAAGCTCGGCGAATACCTCGCCGTTGTGCTCCCCCTGCAATGCCGGCTCGCCCAAGGGTTCGAGCTCGTGCGATGAGAAGCGCCAAGGTCGACCGGGCAGTCGGTAGGAGCCTCCAGCACGATCGGAAACCTCCTGAACAGCGCCCCAGTGGCTTGCCCAATCGCTCTCGGCGATCTCCTTGAGGCTTCGGACGCGTCCCATGGCGATCTTCGCCTCGTCGAACTGGGCGTCTAGGGTGGGAAGGTCGGGGAAGCTCAGGATCCAGGTCTGGACGATCTCATGAAGCTCGACCAGATTCTGACGGCGTGCCTCGGCCGTCGCGAACCGAGGATCTCCCGCCAAATCGGGGCGCCTCATCGCCGCTAGGTACGAGCGGAACGTGAGGGAGCCGACGAGACTCGTGGCGACCGTCAGGGTTTCTCCCTGAGGCCCCAAGAAGAAGGGGCAGTCGGTTGCGCCGAGCACGGCCGGCTCGGCCCCCAAGTCGACCTCTGACAGGTCGACGTGCGCCCGCTCGTTCACCGCCATCAGAGTCGCGGCCATCGCCACGTCGATAAACTGGCCCTCGCCGGTGCGTTCGCGATGCTGAAGGGCCGCGAGGATGGCGATTGTCGCCTGCAGACCTGAATAGACATCGGCGTGAGAGAGGCTGTCTGTCTTGGCCTCCCGCAGCGCTTCTCCGTAGTGCCGCAGGCTATTGGCGGTGAAACCCGCTTCCGCTTGAACAGTCGGCGCGTAGGCCATGCGTGCGCGCCACGGCCCGCCCTGGCCGTATCCCGTGATCGAGGCGTAGATGACACGCGGGTTGCGCGCCGACACAGTCGCATAGTCCAGGCCGAACGACGCAAGCGCGCCAGCGCGGAAGTTCTCCACGACAATGTCAGCCTGATCGCAAAGCCGGAGCGCCAGTTCGCGGGCGGCCGGGACGTTCAGATCCAGGCTGACGTTGCGTTTGCCCGCGTTCTGCTGTGCGTAATAGCCCGACATGGTGCCGGAGCTCGGATGAGCGAAACGGGTGACGTCCGGCCGCGGCGGCTCAACCTTGATCACCTCGGCGCCGAGGTCGAGCAAGGTGCGGGCGCAGAGGGGCCCTGCCAGCACACGTGAGAAATCGACGACCTTCAATCCTGCGAGAGGCCCCGGCATTTCAGCGCCCCACGAACTTGGCCATGCCCGGGCCGTTCTTGCGAAACGAGGCCAAGCCCAACTTCAAATCCTCCGACGCCCATATGGGCTTTTGGATATCGGCCATGGCCTCGTCGGCCGCCAGGACGCCCTCGTTTGCGGCGATGTAGGCAAGCTGTTTGGTTGCGCCGTGGGCCAGCGTCGGACCATGCGCCAGTTCTTGGGCGATGGTCATGGCGGTCGACTCCAGGAGTTCATCGGCGACAGCCAGATTGATCATTCCCCAGCGCTCCAGGGTCTCTGGATCGTAGCGTCGACCCAGAAGCGACATCTCCTTGGCCCTAGCCATACCGCCCCGTTGCACCTGGCGCTGAATACCGCCCATCAACGGTTGGAGGCCGAGCGTCGCCTCGACCGAACCGATCTTGGCTGACTTCGCGGCGATCACGTAGTCGCACGCCAAGGCGAGTTCGAAGCCGCCGCCAAGGCAAACCCCATGGACGCTGGCGACGATTGGAACCGGTGCGAGTTCGAAACTCCGCAGGAACTCCACCGTCGAGGACCTGCCGGATTTCGTGGTGGCCGCCGCCGCGGGAGGGGGCGCCTCTGATCGGCTCTCAAAGAGGTCCAGATCGGCTCCGGCAGAGAAATGACGAAGGCTGCTGCAAAGAAGGACGGCTCGGGCGCCAGCCTCGAGCCCTAGCTTCAGCTCGGCCGTCAAAGCCCCCAGGAGCTTGGGCCCGACGAGGTTGTAGGGGCGATAGCCCATGGTGAGCACGCAAACGGGGCCGTGGTGCTCCCGTCGCACCAAAGGTTCTTCGGTCATTGCGATCTCTTCAGGTTATGAGGTTTGTGTCGCCGCCGATCTCCAGCAGGGCTCGGCGAAGGAGGACGTCCAGCATGCGGGCGCGGTAGTCGCCCGACGCCCAGCGATCCGTTCTGGCCTCGAGATCGGGCAGGGCTCCCTCCTGCTGGCGTGCGAACTGCGTGAGGTTCGCCATCTCGACGCCCACTAGTTTCTCTTCGAGATGGGGTAAGCGCTGAGGAAAGGTCCCGGCGCCCGAGATCGCGACCCGCGCCTGTCGGCATCGCCCCTGATCGTTCATCTCGAGGGAGAGAGCCAAGCTGACGACGCTCCAGCCCACGCCGTGGTGCTTTCGCTTGCGGTATAGGGACTTGGTCGCGCTCGACTGGGCGGGGATTGAGACAGCTGTCACGAATTCGGCCGGGGCCAGCTCGACCGCGCCCGGACCCCGAACAAAATCCGAGATTGGAACATGACGAACACCACCTCGACCGGCGATATGCACCACCGCGTCCAAGGCTAAGACGGCCGCAACCCAATCCCCCGAGACCTCCGCGGCGCAGAGGGCTCCGACCAGGGTCCCGCGATTGCGGATCATCGGATCGCCCGCGGCTGCGCCGGCCTGCAAGAGAAGGCTGAGGTGCTCACAGACGAATGGGTGACGAAGCACCTCGGCTTGAGACACCATCGCGCCGATGACGATCGCGCCACCCGACACATCCATGCGCCTCAGACTCTCAACGCCGCCCAGGTCGACAACGGTTGACGGCCGAGCCTCGCGAAGCTTGAGGCGGCTTAGGAGACTCTGTCCACCTGCCAGCAGCGACACCTCGCCGGCAGCTTGCGCCTCAAGCGCTTCGAACACCTCCTCGACCTGGCTAGGCCTTACATAATCGAATGCTGCGGGGATCATGCGGCTCGCTCCCGCAAAGCCGCTTCAATGCTCGACAGGACCCGCTCCGGCGTAAGCGGCATGTCGAGTTCTCGCACCCCCAGCCGCCAGAGCGCGTCGATCACAGCGTTGACGATCGCGGGAGGGGCCCCAACCGTCCCAGCTTCGCCCAGGCCTTTGGCTCCAAGCGGGTTGGTCGGCGTTGGAGACACGGTGTGATCGGTCTCGATCGCCGGCAGCATGTCAAAGCGTGGGATCGGGGGATCAGGGTCAGGCCGCCCTTCCCCATCATAGGCCGCGCCTTCCCACAGAGCCTGACCGATGCCCTGCGCAACCCCGCCATGGACCTGGCCGCGCGCGAGGAGCGGATTGATAATCACCCCGCAATCATCGACCGCCAGATAGCGCCTAAGATGGACGTCACCCGTCTCAGTATCGACTTCAACCACGGCGACGTGGCTGCCGAACGGAGAAGACATGCCTTGCGGGTGGTAGAATTCCGTCTCCTCGAGGCCGATCCCCATCCCGGGAGGCAGACCCTGGCCGGTCCACGCTGCTCGGCCGACCTCACGGAGACTGACGCTCCCATTGCCTTGCCGGGTCCGAAAGAGGCCGTCGTTCTGGAGGAGATCCTCCACGGGACACTGGAGGAGGTGTGCCGCGATCCGACGCATCTTTTCGGCCACACGACCTGCGGCGAGCTTCACGGCGCTCCCGCCTACCGGAATTGAGCGCGAGTTGAACGTCCCGATCCCAAAGGGCACCACGTCGGTGTCGCCTTGGATCACCTCAATGTCCTCCAGCGGGATGCCAAGCTCGTCTGCGGCGATCTGCGCAAAGGTCGTGACATGTCCCTGCCCATGGCTGTGGGATCCTGAGAGCACCGTGGCCCGACCGTCGGGCTGAACCCTCACGATGGCGCTCTCGAATCCTCCGCGGTCGAAACCGACAAAGCCCAACACCGCCGCGTTTCCCATCCCGCATGTCTCGGTGTAGTTGCTAATCCCGATACCGATCAGCCGCCCGCCAGCGCGGGCGCGCCGCTGTTCTTCTCGCAGCGCCTCATAACCCACCTTCTCGAGCGCCAGATTTAGGGTCGATGCGTAGTCGCCGCTGTCGAGGGTGGTGCCGGTCGGTTGGCGATAGGGCATCTGTTCTGGCGACACGAAGTTTCGCCGGCGTACTTCTGCAGGATCCAGCGAGAGCTCTTGGGCGACACGCTCAACCACGCGCTCGATCAGGTAGGCCGCTTCGGGCCGCCCTGCGCCACGATAAGCATCCACGGGCGTCGTGTGGGTGTAGACGCACTGAATGAGCACCTCGGAGCTGGGAATGGCGTAAACGCCGAGCAGGAAGAGTCCCACGTTGACGGTCGGGACCCCTGTTCCCATTGACGAAAGGTAGGCGCCGACGTTCGCAAGGCTGCGGACGCGGAGGGCAAGAATCTTACCGTCGGCCCGCGCTGCGACCTCGGCCGTCATCACGTGGTCCCGCCCATGCGTAGTGCTTACGACATTCTCCCGGCGCGTCTCCGTCCACTTTACGGGCCGCTCAAGCTTCTGGGAGAGACGCGCCAGCACGACCTCTTCGGGATAGAGGTGCATCTTTGGTCCAAAGCCTCCGCCGACATCTGGGGAAATCACTCGGAGCTTCTGCTCGGGGAAGTCGATAGCGGCCGCGAGCATGCGCCGAAGCATGTGCGGGATTTGGTTGCAGCAGTAGAATGTCAGCTTCCCAGTAGCTGGATCGTAGTCTGCGTTGACCGCCCGGGGCTCAAGCGGGAAGGGTACGAGGCGCTGGTTGCGAAGCTTCATCGTCAGCCGCAGGTCAGCCCCTTCGGCGCACTTGTCGAAGTCGCCCGTCCCGGCCGCGAACACCGTGGCGATGTTTCTTGGGATGTCGGGGTGGATTCTCCCCGCGCCTTCGGCAGCCGCAGCGACTTGATCCACGATCGCGGGCAAGACCTCATACTCGACCTCGACCAATTCGGCTGCGTCGACCGCTGCAGAGAGGCTGTCGGCGACGACGACGGCGACGCCCTCCCCGACGTGTCGAACCCATTCCCGCGCCAGCGGAGGCCGCCCTCGAACTTTCGAACCCGGAAAGATCCAGTTCGGCTTGAGGTCTGGAACGCCCGCGAGCTGTTCTGAAGTCCAGACCGTTGCTACGCCTGGAGCCCGCAGGGCCTCCTCGGTGCGGACCGCGCGGATACGCGCATGCGCGTGGGGGCTCCGAACAAAGGCGGCGTAGAGCTGGCGCGGCAGCACGATGTCATCGACATATCGGCCCCGCCCAACAAGGAATCTGCGGTCCTCCAGCCGACGTACCGGTCGGCCGATCTGTTTGCCGTTGTGGTCTTCCAGAACTTCATCCGACATGGTTGACCTCATCGCGCCCGGAGGGCCTCTGCGGCCGAGGCGACCGCCTCCACAATGTGCTGGTAGCCCGTGCATCGGCAGAGGTTGCCGCGGAGGCCCTGCCGGATCGCCTCTTCGTCGGGCTCAGGATTGGCTTGCAGGAGATCGGCGGCCGCACAGAGCATGCCGGGCGTGCAGAAGCCGCATTGAAGCGCATGACGCTCGTGAAATGCGGCCTGCAGCGGATGCAGCTCTTCCCCGCCTGCTAGGCCCGCAGCCGTCGTGATCGATTGGCCGTCGGCTTGGACGGCAAGGACCATGCAGGCCTTCACCGCACGCCCCCCCAAGAGCACCGTGCAGGCTCCGCAACGGCCCGTTTCACAGCCGATGTGAGGCCCCGTGACGCCGAACTGTTCGCGCAGCGCGTAGATCAGCAGGGTGCGGGCTTCCACTCGGCCGCGGCGCCTTTCCCCGTCGATCCAGACTTCAATCCAGTGCTCGCTCATCACCGCCCGCCCTATAATGATGTTGATCATCATTATAGGGCGCTGGACGGTTGTCAATCGCCTGCAGAGCCCTTCACGCGCTAATGCATCGCGCCCTCTGGATTAAGCCTCCAGCTGCGGAGGAGCATCGCAGCGAGAACCCCTGCGTGGGGCCGCGTGGGGTTGCTTTTGGGGTAGAGGTCGCGGCAGGGCCTTGCAGCAAAGCTCTGGCCGCAGCGAAGCGCCGGAAGAGCCCCGCCTGAATCAACCGCTGCAGGATCAATGAGCGAAAGGGGATCAGGCGGCTTCCCGGCCTTCGTCGGCGCCCTCGCTTCGGCGATAGCCCGAGCGATCGCGGTCCACACTTCAGTAAATTCTTCGGATCCGCGGCGACGCTCACGAAGCCGCTCCTCAAGCGCGTTCAGGATCCAATCGGTCTCTTTTGGGTGGGCCTTCGCGATGGCGAGCAATCCGACAACCGCATCGAAGACCCGCCCCAACGGTGGCGTCCCGTCCAGAACACTAAAGTAGACGTCAGCGGCGGCAGAACCGAACCCCGCAGCGACGCGGGCCCCGGCAGCCGCCAGCCACAAGGTTCGCTCCCTGGTAAAGGCGAGGGAGGGGGTCCAGGCCTTCGGCTGCACGCTTGCAAGGAGAGGCTTTAGCCAGTCGTGCGGTCCGCAGCTTATGGCGAGCAGGGCGAGGTGAGCGGAGACGTGGATCAGCAACCAGTAGTCCAGCAAGCGCGTGGACGATGCTTGCCCCGACGAAGCGAACGCGCCGAGGAGACTTGGTCTGAGTTGTTCGACCAGCGCCGCAGCTCTTGCGCTGGCTTTCAGCGCCCAGGGCGCGGCCAGAGGCATCAATTCGGCAAGTGCGGCGAACTGGCTGCGCCCCGGGGCGATCGCGAAAATGGACCGAAGCAGCGCATCTGTCGCGGAGGTCTCAGCATCAACCTCTGCAACCAAGTGAGGATCTCTAAGCACGCCGCGATGGAGAATATGGGGGCGTTCGGTCAGCCACGCATCGCCGGGTGACAGAAGCTGAAGGCGGTCAAGGCCAATCCGGACAACCGGGCCGCCTGGGGTTGTGCCCAGGAGAACATCCCGAGAGGCTGCGGCTGGCCCGACGGGCAGCAACTTGCGCCGTGCAGCTTCGCTGATGCGGAGCACCTGACCCAAGCTGAGCCACCAGGAAAGCTCTTTCAAATCCTCATCCAGGGCCGCCCTCAGCCCCGCGTCAGCGTCTTCCCTCATGCCCCACCTTTAAATGATGATCATCATTATTGGTGGCGCGGTCTTGAATGCAATGGCTGCCTGGCGAAAGTTCAAAGGAGGATTTGCCTCACGCCTCTGCGCGAGAACGAACGCGCGCAGCGTAAGTATGGGAGGGATCAGGGAACTGCCGGGCGCGAACGGTGGCCGCGTAGGTTTCGGCCGCAGCATCGATCCTGCTCGCCAGGTTCTCGAAGCGTCTAACGAACTTCGCGTTTCGCTCAAACATTCCAAGCATGTCGTCGACGACAAGCACCTGGCCGTCACATCGCGCGGAGGCTCCGATCCCAATGGTCGGGCAGTTGACGGCGTGGGTGATAGAAACAGCGAGGCTCTCAAGCACCGCCTCAATCACCATCGAGAAGGCGCCAGCCTTATCTACAGCGACGGCGTCGTCGAAGATTTCCGAGAACTCGTCGTTTCGTCCGCCCCTCGCCCGGTACCCTCCCAAGGTGTTGACGGCTTGTGGCGTGAGGCCGACGTGCGCCATGACCGGGATGCCCCGCGCCGTCAGGTACTCGATGGTTGGAGCCATCTTCACCCCGCCTTCCAGCTTCACCGCGCCAGCGCCGGTCTCTTGCAACACACGCGCGGCGGAGCGAAAGGCTTGCTCCGGCCCTTCCTCGTAACTGCCGAAAGGCAGATCGACGACAACGAGCGACCGGGCGGAACCTCTGACGACGGCGGCGCCGTGAGCGATCATCATGTCGAGCGACACCGGCAAAGTGCTGGGAAGGCCGTAGATCACCTGCGCCACACTGTCCCCGACGAGAAGCATGTCACAGTGGCGATCGAGGAGCTCGGCGGTGCGCGCAGTGTAGGCTGTCAGCATGACGACGGGTTCACCACCCTTGCGTGATGCGATGGCCGGCGCCGTTAAGCGACGGATATTCCCGCCGCTCTTCGCCTCTTCGGTGGGAACTCTCGACATGAGCCCTGCTCTTTCTTTCCAGCGAGCGTCTCCCAGGCCACGGCCCCACGCGCCCCCACTGGAGAGACGTGGCCGAGCTGACCCACACACCTGCGTGCGGTTCGGCGAGCGAAACGCGGGCCGGCACAATTGGAGGACCAAGTTGCGGGCCACGAGGTCGAAAGAGGACAAAGTTCAGGGCGCCCTCGCCAGACTGGCCGAGGAGCGCATCTGACGTCAGGTTCCCGGGAACGGCGCCAGATGAGCCACGCGCCGATGGGTTCTGTCTTCTGGGGGGATTGGACGCGGCGCCTCCCGCGAGGCGCCCAAATCAATGCTTGGAGAGCCGCGCGGCGGGGGGAAACTTGAACGCCCGCAGCAGAATGAACGCCAGAAGCCCCAGTGGGCCGAGCAGCGCTGTGAGGGAAAGGCTTACGCCTTCAGCAAGCCTCGGCATGTCGATCCGCCTTGCTTCTTCGGCAATCCAGGCTCCGACCCAAAGGTCAAACGCGAGGATGTGGGTCCATCCGAGAAGGCGCAAGGTTGGGTCTGAGAAGAACTCTCCGACGCTTCGAAGTCTATAGCCCTCTGCCAGGACCCCGGCTTGAGTCCAGCTCAGAGCGAATAGGGCGCCATAGGCCGCCGCCAAGAGCGCGCCTGCGGCCCGGGCGATGGTCGCGCCTCGCCGCGACCGAAGGAGAAGCAAAGCCGCCCAGCCGCCAAGTGCGACCACGTGGAAAGCAATGAAGAGTGCATCGAGCAATCCGCTTCCTCCCTGCGCTTCACTTCGAGCCAGCATCTAGCCCTTGTTCAAGGCATAGAGACATACTGAACATGAATAAATCAGTCATGATCTCAACAGAATTTTCATTTGCCGGAAGGTGATTATGCCCCGGTTTTTGACCAATTTGCAGCTCCAACTTCCACTCGAGCTATTCGATACTTAAAGATCCCTCACCCACGGCGGGGGACTTATTCCCCTAGGGTAAGTGGCCGGTCGTGGCGAGCTATTGAACTGAACCCCGCCCCTACGGCCGAGGAGCCCGATGCTCGACTTGAGTGAACCCTCGAGGTCTCCTCCGCATGCGTACGTTTGGAGTGCGCTCAGAGAAGAAGGCGCGCGCGCCGCCGCTTGTGAACCCGAGCTTGCCGGTCTGATCTCGGCCGCGGTGCTGGCTCACCATAACTTGGGGGTGGCGCTGGCGCGCCGCCTTGCCGGCAAGCTCGACGACCAGGAGGTAGGGGCGCTCGTCCTGCTCGATGTGATCGAGCGGGCCTACAATACTGAGCCATCGATTGTGCAGAGCGCCGCTTGCGATCTCCTCGCGGCGGTGGATCGAGACCCCGCCTGCCAGGGCTTCTTAAAACCCTTCTTGTTCTACAAGGGGTACCAAGCGCTCCAGACCTATCGGGTCGCCCATTGGCTTTGGCGCAGCGGGCGGCGGGCGCTCGCCCACCATCTGCAAAGCCGCGCCAGCGCGCTTTTCCACGTTGATATTCACCCGGCTGCGCAGATTGGCAGGGGCGTTTTCGTGGACCACGGCACTGAGATCATCATTGGCGAGACCGTGAAGATCGGCGACGACGTCTCGATCCTGCAGGGAGTTACGCTTGGGGGAAACGGCGTGGAAGCCAAACCACGGCACCCCACGATCGGTGTCGGCGTGTCCCTGTTGGCCGGCGCCAAGGTGCTAGGTGACGTCGCAATTGGCGACTACGCAAAGGTCGGCGCAGGCTCGCTCGTTCTGAGAGACGTGCCTGCCGGCTGCACCGCAGTCGGTGTTCCCGCAAGGCTTGTGAACTGCCCCTCACAGGAAGTCGAAGACGTCCCCCGCTGATCGGCGAGCGGGCTGGCCTTCTGCTCGTGGACCGGTCTGGCGAATCCGACCCCAAGAATGGCCACTCTGGTCCTTGTGGGCGGAAGGGCCTGCTGAGAGCCTTCGCAGAGCGGGTCGCCACGAGTTGAGACTTGATGCCCCCACCGGAGCCGTCGAAGACATGAACTTCAATTCTCGCGGGCGAATCGCCCTCCAACGCATCACCGGCAAGGCGTCTGATCGGTTGAGGAGGCCGTCATGAGCGCCTACGTCGTCGGACGCGTCGCGATTCACGACCGGGAACGGTATACACGCTACGCAAACGCCTTTCTCCCGGTTCTCAAGCAATATGGCGGCCGCCTACTTGTGGCCGAGGAGCAGCCGCAGCCCGTCGAAGGAGAATGGGACGGCCGAAAGCTCGTGTTGCTGCAGTTCGACGACCGCGCAGCCGCTGAGCGGTGGATCAACTCCTCAGAGTATCAGGCTATCGCCGCCGATCGACGGGCCGGCACCGATACCATAGTCGTGCTCGTCGAGGGATGGGCAGCTCCATAGTCAAGCGATGCCGAATTCTGCCCTCCGCTGCCTCTCCAGCCTGCTGGGTTGGGCTTCCTTCGAAGCAGCATTGGGCGCCTCAATGAGCTTCCAAACGAACGAGCCGCCTGGGCCACCGTGGAGTTAAGGCCTTATCCGCGGCTCATGATGTTCCGCGTAGCCGGCGTTCTGCCGAGTTGAGCTCCTGTTCCCTCTTCGAGGCGGGCTGCATCCAGCTTGGCTTTCGGGTGCCGCCGCGTCTCGGCGACTTCCACCCGCAGGACAGAACCCTATGCCCACCTCCCCCTTACAAGCCACGCCCCCAGGTCTGCGTCACTTGCTGACCCTTGAGGCGACGCTCGCAAGTCCGTTGGACGCGGGCGAGGGCGCCCTTGGTCGCCGAGTGCTGAACGCAGTCTCAAGCGGGCGCTTCCTGGGGGAGCGCTTAAACGGCCAGGTCTGTCCTGGAACAGGCGACTGGATGTTGACCGCAGGCGGAATGAGATTCATCGACGCTCGCTTGGTGCTCAAGTGCGATGATGGGGCCCTAATCCACATGAGCTATGGCGGTCGCATCTGGTTCGACCCAGGGGTGATGGAACAGATCGCCGACAGCAGAGCACGGCACGAGGTCGATCCTCGACGGTACTATTTTCGAACAGTTCCAGTATTTGAAACGGGACACCACTCATACAGGTGGTTGAACGGCATCGTCAGCGTGGGAGTTGGTCGGCTCATCCAAGGCGGCGTCGCCTATGAGATCTTTGAGGTTTCCTGACCCTCATCAGTCGTCGGGCTGCGCTGGGAGGATTCTTCGCTAGAGCGCGCCCCTTGCCAGCTCGCAGCAGCGTCTTCTCCGTCAGCATCACCGCGATTGTCCCTCATGCGGTCAACTCATTAGCGCCGCCGCAGCGGGCATACGGGGCCTGCACCGGCGGCTCGTCACGGCCTCGCTCCGGCGGCTGCGTAAGACCCTGAGCGCTCTGGGGGCGTCACTAAGGGGGTCTGGCAGAGCACTAAACCTATCGCAGAGGGAACGTACTCGCCGCCCGCATGGCGCCGCACCGTCAGAGGCGACGCCCGAGCTGCTTTTCAACTTGGCGCTTCTCCCAATTGCCGCCGAGGAACGGGAAGACCTCAAGGACGGCAGCCCCGTGCACCGCCACCCCGGGCCCGTCAATGGGCCGCCAAACTCCTGTCGCGCCTCTTGTCGCCAGTCGAACAGACTTGAACATCTCGGCAGTCGGGAAAGCCCCTCAGCGGGTATCGCCGGACGAGTCAAAGGGAAGTCGGGGGGAGCGGATTTGCGCTCTCGAAAGGCTCCCCACAATGTCCTCCGCACCGCCGACCTTCTGGCCCGCAGCCGATGCCGCTTGGCGTCTTGATCGCTCCCTCATCGCGGCCATTCATCGCGAACTGACCCGGCCGCTCCCCAAACGGATCACCAAGCTCCAGCGGCACGATCTCCTGCAGCGCCGCCTCTCGGAGTTAGGCGACCGCTTCGGATACGACTCCAAGATCGAGGTCGCCACGGGCTACAGGCGGCGCAGGTATTCCGGGCGCTTCGACGTGATGTGGTCTCCACGCGAGGGCGGGAGCTTGCCCATCGTCTTCGAGGTGGACAGTTGCTGGCGGCACGAGTCGCTGTTGAAGCTGGGACGGGTAAGCGAAGAGGCCCTGAAGCTATGGGTCTACTATGGGATGCGTTCGGCCCCGCCTGAGCCAATCGAGCCGGGATTCCGGCGCCTCAACATCCTGCGGATCGAGCCGTGGCTATTGGGCATGAAGGATAGCCAGCGGCTGCGTCACCTCGAGCCGGGCCCCTGGCCGGAGGTTCTTTATCCGCGACGCGCCGAAGGCGGAACGCTGCGCTTCGAACCCACGGCGACGTTCATGAGGAGCGGCCCGATCGTCTAGAGCACCACAGCGCCTCTAGCGCTGCTCACCGGAGATAGCGAGCCGCACCTGCACACTTGGAGGGGAGTCGCTGACCAGCAATGTTCTTGTTATGTTCCGCCGTCTCTTTGGATCCCCTTCGATACCCACAACCTGAATGGAAATCCTTGGAACACCGCGGACGAAGGCCGAGCCAAGGCTGACATCAAGCTATTGTAAAACAATACTTTACTATAATGTGGGCGGGAGCCGGCGAACGCGAGAAACCCTTCGCTGGTGGGCCCGGCAGGACTCGAACCTGCAACCAGACCGTTATGAGCGGCCGGCTCTAACCATTGAGCTACAGGCCCCTGCAGCGAAGGGACCGCTGGTTAGCATGGGCTGCATGCGCCTTAAAGCCGCCGTTCAGCTTCGCTTTGAGAGAAGCGGAACCGTCCGCTTCCGTCCGCCGTTCGGCGGCCAGGGGCGGCGCTCAATCGCCCCAGTCGGGAGACAGCCATGAAATCCTTCGTCCGCGCCGGCGCCCTTGGCCTGACGCTCGCCCTCGCCGCCGCGCCTGCGGCGTTCTCGCAAGCACCGCCGCCGGCCGCCGACTCCATGTTCCGAGCCACCACCCTCAACCTCTCGGCCTATGGCGAGACCAAGGTCGCGCCGGACATGGCCACCATCAATCTGGGGGTGGTGACCGAGGCGCCCACGGCCGCCGCGGCGCTCTCCGCCAACACGGAGAAGATGAACCAGGTCATGGCCGCCCTGCGCCGGGCCGGCATCGCCGAGCGCGACATCCAGACCAGCGGCCTCAACATCCACGTCCAATACGACTACCTGCCCAACGAGCCGCCGCGCCTGCGCGGCTACCAGGCGACCAACCAGGTGACCGTGACGGTCAACGACCTCTCCCGCCTCGGGCGGGCGGTCGACGCCACGGTCCAGGCCGGCGCCAACAGCGTCAACGGCATCTCCTTCGGCCTTAAGGACCCGGCCGCGGCGGAGAACGCCGCACGCGAGGAAGCGGTGAAGGCCCTGGCCGCCAAGGCCGAGCTCTACGCCCGCGCCACCGGCCACCGCGTCGCCCGCATGGTCAGCCTGAGCGAGGGTGGCGGCTATGCGCCGCCCCCGCCCATGCCGATGATGGCCTACGCCCGGGCCGAAAAGGCCGACATGATGGCCACGCCGGTCTCGCCCGGCGAAATGCGGGTGCGGATCGACGTCACCGGCCTCTACGAACTGGCGCGGTAAGGCCTTCAGGATCCGGGCGGGGTCAGGCCCGCCCGGCGGAAGGCGCCGTCCAGCTTGTCGGCGATGACAAGCCCGGGCGGGGTGTTCGCCCCTTCCATCGCCGCGGCGTAGACGAGTTCGCGCCCTTCCACCGGCCCCGCCGCCCAGGCCACGCCGCGGGAGCGGTCGGCCGTCGAGGGGCAGCTGGCGGTGCGCGGCTGGCCGTCGGCGGCTGCGGCCTTGGCCAGATCCTCGACGGACTGCGTCTTCTGGCCTTCGCAGGCCGGCATGCCGCGACCGCAGGCGACCAGGCCGCCGAACTTGTAGACCGTCTTGCCGGAGCCGCGCTCGGCCAGGATCACGCATGTTCCGGGATCGCCGACCGCCCGGCTGATGGCTTCGTCAAGCACAGCCTTCTCCACCCCTTCCGGGGCGGATGGCGAACAGGCGGCAAGGGTCAGGGCAAGGAGGGCGGCGGCGGTGAGCCCGGCCCTCACGCGGCCTTCTTGATCAGGTTGCCGTCGTCCAGCAGCACGACGGTGGGGGCGTAGTTGCGGGCTTCCTCCGCCGGCAGCATGCCATAGGTGACCACGATCACCTTGTCGCCCTTCTGCACCAGGCGGGCGGCCGCGCCGTTGACGCCGATCACCTTGGAACCACGGGGGGCTTCGATGGCGTAGGTGGTGAAGCGCGCGCCCGTGGTAATGTTCAGCACGTCCACCTGCTCGTGCGGCAGGATGCCGGAGGCGTCCAGCAGGTCCCGGTCGATGGCGATGGAGCCTTCGTAGTCAAGGTCCGCCTGGGTCACCGTGGCCCGGTGCAGCTTGGACTTCATCAGGGTCACCAGCATGGGGCGAAAAGCTTCCTTATGCTCGCGGCGGCGCCGAAACAGCCCGAAGGTGGGCGGCCTGCGGATATAGGCGCAAACGGCGTTTGCTTCAATTCTTGCGCTGCAGCAAGGCGCCGCTGCGTCAGCCTGACGCGCTGGGCGAACGGCCTTCGCCACCGCAACCTTCGTGCGGGCGATGCGGTTGAGGCGGCGAAGGAGCCCCCCATGCCCGAACATTCCGGCGAAGCCATCACCATCCTGAAGGTCGATCCGTGGCGCGACGAGGGCCTGATCGTCGCCTCGCCATCCCAATCGCCGGACGGCCGTCTCGCGGACCGCCACTCGGCCTATCACGACAACATCTCGCCGCCGCTCACCTGGACGGAGGTCGAGGACGCCCAGTGCTACGCCCTGATCGTCGAGGATCCGGACGCCCCGCAGGACAAGCCCTTCGTGCACTGGATGGTCTGGAACATCCCGCCCGAGGCCGGCGGCCTGCCCGAAGGCGTGCCGCACGCCATGTACGCCAACCCGCCCCATCCGATCATCCAGGGGCGCAACGATCACGGCGAGCATGGCTGGTTCGGCCCGCGGCCGCCGGAGGGCCACGGCGTTCATCGCTATTATTTCCAGGTCTTCGCCCTGGGCGAGCGGCTGGAGATGCCGCCGGAGACTCCGCTCGAGGAACTGCTGAACGCCCTGAAGGCCGCCACCATCGCCAAGGGCGAAATGGTCGCCACCTACGAAGCGCCCACCCGCCAGTGAAGGCCGCTTGACGGCGCCTGCGTCACCCGGGGCATATCGGCGCCGACAGCCCCGGCGCTTCCAGCCGGGCGGCAGGGAGACGCGGCATGGACGGGCATCAGGCGCCGGGCGGATTTTCGAGCGAAGGCCTTGGGGCGATCCCCGGCAGCCTGCAGGCGGTGGTCGACGCCGGGGACCTTTCCGGCTTCGTGACCCTGGTCTGGCGCAAGGGCGAGATCGCCCAGCTGAACACCGTCGGCTGGCGCGACGTGGAGGCGGGCCTGCCCATGACCCGCGACACTCTCTTCCGCATCGCCTCCATGACCAAGCCGATCACCTCGGTGGCCGCCCTGATGCTGATGGAGGAAGGCAAGCTCTCGCTGGACGATCCGATCGACAAGTGGCTGCCCGAGCTCGCCGGGATGCGGGTGCTGACCTCGCCCACCGGACCTCTCGACGACACCTATCCCGCTCCGCGGCCGATCACCGTGGACGACCTGATGACCCATCGGAGCGGGCTTGCCTACGGCTTCACCTCGGTCGGTCCCATCGCCCAGGCGCATGAGGAGGTTCTGGGGCCGCCCCTGGGCGTGCCCTATACCCCCGACGAATGGCTGAAGCGCCTGGGCTCCCTGCCCCTCTCCTATCCGCCGGGCGAGCGCTTCCACTACAGCCACGCCACCGAGGTGCTGGGTTTCCTGGTCGGCCGCGTCGCCGGAACCGGCTATCGCGAATTCATCATGGAGCGGATCCTGACGCCGCTGGGCATGGCCGACACCGACTTCTGGTGCCCGCCGGAAAAGCGCAGCCGCATGGCCAAGCTCTATCGGATCAACCCGGAGACCGACCGCCTGCAAGACGTCTCCTTCCCGCATGGGGACGCCGCGCCGGAGTTCTGCGCCGGCGGCGGCGGCCTGATCTCCACCGCCGACGACTATCTGAAGTTCGCCCGCATGCTGCTCAACAAGGGCGAACTGGACGGCGTGCGCTATCTGAAGCCGGAGACGGTCGAGCTCATGGCGGCCAACCGGCTGACCGACGCGCAGCGCCAGATCCCCTTCATGGGCATCCCCTTCTGGCTGGGCCAGGGCTTCGGCCTGGGGCTGTCGACGATCGTCGATCCGGAAAAGCAGGCCTGGATGGGCGCGGGCTCCAAGGGCGCCTTCGGCTGGCCCGGGGCCTTCGGCACCTGGTGGCAGGCCGATCCGGAGGAGGACATGATCCTCATCTACCTGATCCAGAACTCCATGCCGCTGGGGCCCGAAGCCGCCGCCCAGCTCGCCACCGGCCAGCGCATGGGCGGCCGCGCCGCCTTGCCGGTGTTCCAGAAACTGGTCTACGGCGCGCTCGGGAAGGCGTGAGGCTCGATCGACCGCTTCAAAGCGACACACGCCTGGGTTAGCCTTCTCCGGCGGAACGGATGACAGCCGATCGGGTGTCCTGTGTCGAAGCTTGCGGTCGCAGTCCGGCTATTGCGGGGAATGGCTTCGCGCCCCGAGCGTTCGGCGATGCTGTCGGCCCTCTATAGCCGCGACCTGCTCGGCCCCGCCGAATGCCCCTGCTGCGGCTACGGCGGGCTGTTCGAGGGCTTCGGCCGGCCGTTGCGCACCGGCGTCATGTGCCCGAAGTGCCGCTCCCTGGAGCGTCACCGCCTGTTCCACCTGGCTCATCGCGAGGGTCTGATCGGGTTCGCCGGGGCCGACGTGCTGCATTTCGCACCGGAGCGGTTCATCGCCGAACTGGTCCGCGCCGACCGCCCCAACAGCTACGTAACGGCGGACATTGAGCCTGGCCGCGCCGATCTTGTGCTGAATCTCGAGGCCATCGACCGCCCCGACGCCTCCAGCGACGTCGTCGTGGCCTCGCACGTGCTCGAACATGTGGACGACGCGCGGGCCATGGGCGAGTTGCACCGCATCCTCCGACCCGGAGGCCGGCTGGTGGCCATGGTGCCGCTCATCGAGGGCTGGAGCCGCACCTACGAGAACCCCGCGGTCGCGGACGAAGAGGCGCGCTTCCACCACTTCGGCCAGGAGGACCACGTGCGCTTCTACGGGGCCGACTTCCGCGACCGCCTCCGCCGCGCCGGCTTCACCCTCGCTGAATACGAAGCCGGCGGCTCCGACAGCGTACGCTACCGCCTTCAACGCGGGGAAAAGGTCTTCCTGGCGACCAAGGCCTGATCCTCACGGCGTCCGCGGGGCCACGCACATCGGCCGGCCCTCGTAGAGGTCGCCGACCAGGGTCCCGTCGCGGGCGGCGAGCTGGCGAGCCTTCTCATAGGCGACGCTCTCGGCCGGCGGCCTCACCCCCGGCGGGCAGATCGGCGCGATCACCCGCATCCCCTCGCGGCAGATGCAGATATCCTCACGCGGATCGAGCCGGCTGCCGGGGACCTTGCACACCGGCGGCAGGCTGCGGCCGCCGACGTCCAGGCAGAGCACGGTCTCGGTCGGCGGGTTGTCCAGGCTCTGGGCCGCCGCCGGCCCGGTCAGGGCCAGCGCCCCGGCGGCTGCGATCAGGATGCGATGCATGGCTTCATTCCCTCGAACATTCTGCCCCATCGTAAGAACGCAACATCGCCGATTTCGGGGCCGCGCGTTAGGGGCCGCTTCACCACGTCGTCACGCGAAGGCTTAACCAGCCATGGCCGAAACTCTCCGAGGGGAGAGCTCTCGCATGGATCCGATCGCCACCGCCGCCTACGGCATGTTCCAGGCCTCGAAGCGTTTCGAGGCCTCGGCCTTGCGCACCGCCCAGATGGGCGACCCGGAAGCTCAGGTCGACCTCGTCGCCGAGACGGTGGAGCAGATCGGGGCCAAGACCGCCTTCTCCGCCAACGCAGCCGTGGTCCGCACCGCCGACGAGATGAACAAGGCCCTGCTGGACATCCTGGCCTGACGCGGCTTTGACAAACGGTCCGTCAGGGCCTAGAGCGCGTTCCGCAAAAGTGGGACCCGGTTTTGCGATCAGAACGCGCTCAAACTTTTGAATCTAGAGCACGATTCAACGGTCAGACGATCTCGTCTGACCGCATCGTGCTCTAGCCGCCGGGCATGTCTCTGCGCCCGCTGTTCGTCACCCAGGTCTATGAAGCCAGCCTCGCCGAGGAGCGCGGCTTTCCGGAACTCAACGCCGAACTCGAGGACGCCTGCCGAATGCTGGCGGCCGAGGACGCGGCCGGCCGCGCCTGGTGCCGCGAGCATGGCTATGGCGGCTACACGTCCTATGCGTCGCTCGACGACCTGCCCCAGCGGGCGACCGTCTTCGCCGAGCTGAAGCGGCGGCTCGACCGCCACGCCGCCGCCTACGCCCAGGCGCTGGCCTTCGATCTGGGCGGCCGCCGGCTGAAGCTCGACAGCCTTTGGGTCAACGTCCTGAAGCCGGGCGCCGGCCATTCGGGCCACATCCATCCGCACAGCGTGCTTTCCGGCACCGTCTATGTGGCCGTGCCGCCGGGCGCGAGCGCGCTCAAGCTGGAAGATCCGCGCCTGCCGCTGATGATGGCCGCCCCGCCCCGCCGGCCCGATGCGGAGGAAGACGCCCAGGCCTTCGTCTACCTGACCCCGCAGCCCGGCACGATCTTCATGTGGGAAAGCTGGCTGCGCCACGAAGTGCCCGCCAACGCCGCCCGCAAGGAGCGGATCTCGGTCAGCTTCAACTACGCGTGGCGGTAGGGCGCCTCAGCGGGCTTCCCGGGCGTGGAAGATGCGGGCGACGAGCACGCGCTCGGGCTCCACGAGACATTGGATCACATAGCCGTTGCGCCCGAACTGCACGACGATTTCGCGCAGTTCGCTTTCCGGATCTCGCCGGCCGCGCTCGGCCAGTTGGCCGAGTGACAGCACGGCGTCTGAAATCACCGCCGCCGCTCGCACCGCAGCCCCTGGATTGCGCTCGACGAGAAAGGCCTCCAGTCGGATCAGGTCCCGGCGCGCGGCGGCGAGGACCTCGACGCGCCGCCTCAAGCCTTCCGAACCCGTCGCGCAACGGAAGCGCGGAATTCCGCCATCGCGGTTTCGGCATCGTAGCTCTCGCCGGTCCGCTCGAACTCGGCCACGGCCTCACGCGCGGCAAGCCAATGGCCGTCCCCATCAAGAGAATCCGCGATGATTCCCGCCGCATAGTCGGCCACCGGCCGGCCGGCCGCGTCGGCGGCTTCCTGCAGCCGCCGGGCGGTGTCGTCGTCGAGCTTCAGGGTCAGTTCGCCGTCGGCCATGGCGCCATGCTCATACCGACGGCCAAACCCGTCAACTGTCGAGGAAGCTCCGCAGCTTCCGCGACCGCGAGGGGTGCTTCAGCTTGCGCAGGGCCTTGGCCTCGATCTGGCGAATCCGCTCGCGGGTGACGCTGAACTGCTGGCCGACCTCTTCGAGGGTGTGGTCGGTGTTCATGCCGATGCCGAAGCGCATGCGCAGCACGCGCTCCTCCCGCGGCGTCAGGGACGCCAGCACCCGCGTGGTGGTTTCGCGCAGGTTCGACTGGATGGCCGCGTCGATGGGCAGGACGGCGTTCTTGTCCTCGATGAAGTCGCCCAGATGGCTGTCCTCCTCGTCCCCGATCGGGGTTTCGAGGGAGATCGGCTCCTTGGCGATCTTCAGGACCTTGCGCACCTTTTCCAGCGGCATGGCCAGCTTCTCGGCCAGCTCCTCCGGGGTCGGCTCGCGGCCGATCTCGTGCAGCATCTGGCGGCTGGTGCGGACGATCTTGTTGATCGTCTCGATCATGTGCACCGGGATGCGGATCGTCCGGGCCTGGTCGGCGATCGAGCGGGTGATCGCCTGCCGAATCCACCAGGTGGCGTAGGTCGAGAACTTGTAGCCGCGGCGATACTCGAACTTGTCCACCGCCTTCATCAGGCCGATATTGCCTTCCTGAATAAGATCAAGGAATTGCAGGCCGCGGTTGGTGTACTTCTTGGCGATGGAGATCACCAGGCGCAGGTTGGCCTCGACCATCTCCTTCTTGGCCTGACGGGCCTCGCGCTCGCCCTTCTGCACGGTCTGGACGATGCGACGGTAGTCGTCGATCGGCACGCCGGTCTCGGTGGCGAGCGCCGCGATCTCCTGGCGGATATCGGCGATCTGGCCGGCGTCGTTCTCGGCGAACTTGGTCCAGCGCACGCCCAGTTGCTTGACCTGGTCGGTCCAGTCGGGCGTCAGCTCCTTGCCGAAATAGGCCTTCAGGAACTCGCCGCGGCTGATGCCGTAGCTGTCGGCCAGGCGCAGCAGCCGGCCTTCCAGGCCCATCAGGCGCTTGTTGATCGCATAGAGCTGCTCGACCAGAGCCTCGATGCGGTTGTTGTTCAGCTTCAGGGTCTTCAGGTGCTGGACGATAGCCGTGGTCGCCGCCTCGTAGGCCTTGCGGTCGGCGTCCGACAGGTCCTCGCCCTTCAGGCGCTTGGCGACCAGCTTCTCCTGCAGGCTGCGGAAGGAGTCGAACTCGGCGGCGATGGCGTCGAGCGTCGCCATGACCCCCTCGCGCAGCTCGCCTTCCATGGCGCTGATGGTCGGGCCGGCGCCGTCGTCGAAATCGTCGTCGTCCTCGCCCTCGGCCTTGGCCGCGGCTTCACCGTCCTCGGTTTCGGCCTCGGCTTCCTCCTCCTCGGCCTCGGCGTCCGCGGCGACCGCGGCGTTCTGGCCGCCATAGGTCTGTTCGAGGTCGATCACCTCGCGCAGCAGGATGCGGCCCGAGCCCAGCTCCTCGCGCCACACCATGATGGCTTCGAAGGTGAGCGCGCTTTCGCACAGGCCGCGGATCATGGTGTCGCGGCCGGCTTCGATGCGCTTGGCGATGGCGATCTCGCCCTCGCGGGACAGCAGCTCCACCGAGCCCATCTCGCGCAGGTACATGCGCACCGGGTCGTCGGTGCGGTCGTAGGCCGGCTCCTTCGTCGTCTCGACGACGGCGCTCTCCTCGCGCACGGCCACTTCGCCGCCCTCGGCGTCCTCTTCGGCCTCGACGACGTTGACGCCCATCTCCGACAGCATGGCGAGCGTGTCCTCGATGGCCTCGGAGGTCACTTCCTCCGACGGCAGCACCTTGTTCAGCTCGTCCATGGTGACGTAGCCGCGGGCCTTGGCCTGCTTGATGAACTTCTTGACGGCGGCGTCCGTCAGGTCGAGCAGCGGCCCGTCGCCGCCGGTCGCCTCGGGAGTTTCCGCTTCGGCCGTATTGGTGCTCATCTATGTCTCCGACTTCCGGCCCGCCCCCCATGCAAGGGTCGGGCCGAAGATGCTTAATGACGGCCAATAGGGGTCGATTTCCTTTACGACCCGTCTTCCGCCCAAATCGTTCCCGTTCTGATCGCGCGTTTCAGTGCGTCGCGCTCACCCTTCAGGCGTATCAAGGCCGCCGCGCCCGAAGCCTCGCCGCCCAAGCCGCGCTTGGCTGCGTCGATCTCATGCTCCAGCGCGGCCAGCCGGGATAGACCGGAAAAGGCCAACGACCACTGGGATCGTGCGCCTTCGAGGGAGACATCCGGTTTCAGGAAGGGCGCGCCCGATGTCGCAGCGGCCCGGTCGATGTCTGTCAAGAGCGCGTCAAACCCGCAGGCCGCGAGATGGCGTGCGAGGGCCTGAGAGTCAAGATGCTCGGCTTCCAGGCGGAAACGGATGATTTGCTTCGCCAAATCCGACAGCGCCGGATCGCCGAAGCCGCCGGCGGTGAAGCCATCCTCCAGATGGTCGTCCAGAACCATGGGATCGAGCAACACGTAGCGGGCGAGCGCAGCGGGCGCAGGGTCCAGAGATTGGGCGAGCCGGCGCGCCGCAGCCCGCCCCTGCGGGGTCGGACGGGCCGGCGGGGCGTATCTGTCAAACCGTTGATTTCCCGAGGCGAACGGCCGCCCGCCTCCCTCCGGCCGAACGGGCCGGCCGAAGGCCGCGTCGAAGCGCTGCAAGAGCTCGTCGCGATAGGCCTGGGCCAGGTCCTTGTCGCCGATGGCCGCGGCGGCCTGGCGCAGGCGCACCTTCAGGCCCGCCCGGCGCTCCGGCGTATCCAGCGACTCGATGTCGCGCTCGCGGGAAAAAAGCGCGTCCACGAAGGGCGTGGTGGCCGAGAGCTGAGACCGCAGGGCCGCCGCGCCCTGCTCGCGCAGCACTTCGTCCGGGTCCTTGCCGCCCTCGACGATGGCGAACTTGAAGCTGCGGCCGGGCTTCAGCAGCGGCAGGGCCCGATCGATGGCCCGCGAGGCCGCCTGCATCCCCGCCCGGTCGCCGTCGAAGCAGAGGGTGGGTTCCGGATGCAGCCGCCAGAGCATCTCCATCTGCTCTTCGGTGAGCGCCGTGCCCAAGGGCGCCACGGCCGGCACGCCGGCGCGCTGGCAGGCGATGGCGTCCATATAGCCTTCCACCACCACCAGGGGCGGGGTCTCCGCGGCCGGCGCGGCGGCCAGGATCTTCCGCGCTTCGGCCAGGCCGTAGAGCGTGCGCCCCTTGTGGAAGAGCGGGGTCTCCGGCCCGTTCAGGTATTTGGCGCGGGCCTGCGGGTCCATGGCGCGGCCGCCGAACGACAGCATCCGCCCGCGGGCGTCGGCGATGGGGAAGATGATCCGGTCCCGGAACCGGTCGTAGGGGGCGCCGCCCTCCTCCGGCGCGATCAGCAGGCCGGCCTCGACCAGGTCGCCCGGCCGCGCGCCCTTGGTCACCAGATAGTCCTTCAGCGCCGTACGCCCCGGCGGGGAATAGCCCAGGCGGAACCGCTCCCACTCCTTCTCCGGCAGGCCCCGGCGTTCCAGATAAGCGCGCGCTTCCTTGCCCTCCGGCCGGCGCAGGGCGGCTTCGAACCACTGGCAGGCCAGCTCCAGCCAATCGGCCAGGCCCTGGCGCTTCTTCTCCTGCTGGGCGGCCTGCGGGTCGGCGGCCGGCAAGGCCAGCCCCGCCTCGGCGGCCAGCCGCTCGACGGCCTCCACGAAGGTCAGCCGCTCGGTCTCCTGCAGGAAGGTGATCAGGTCGCCGGTCTTGCCGGAGGAGAAGTCGAAGAACTGCCCCTTGTCGTCGTTCACATAGAACGACGGCGTTTTTTCCTTGTTGAACGGCGACAGCCCGACGAACTCGCGGCCTTGCTTGCGCAGCTTCACGGTCCGACCGATCACGTCGGAAGGGCGCAGCCGCGATTTCAGCTCGTCCAGGAAGTGTTCGTCGAAGCGCACGGCTCGATCATATGCGCCGCTTTCCGCCGCCTGCGAAGCCGCTTCAGCCCAGGTGGCGCAGCTTCTCGGGATTGCGCATGATGTAGATGGCGGCGAGCCGGCCGTCCTCGCTGGGCTGGAAGGCCATGGTCATCGGCCCGTCCGGCCGGTTCAGCACCACGCCTGGATAGCCGTTGATCCGCACCGGGCGGAAGGTGTCGTCCTCGTAGGTGAGGGCGCCGCGCCAGGCCAGGCCCTCGAACATGCGCATGACGTCTTCGCGCCCGATCAGCGGGCGCAGGGCCGCCGAACGCTTGCCGCCGCCGTCGGTCACCATGATCGCGTCCTCGGTCAGCAGCGAGGAGAGCGCCGCCATGTCCCCTTGCGAGGCCGCCCGCATGAAGGCCGTAGCCAGGCGCGCAGCGGCCTGCTGGTCGACGCTGAAGCGGGGCCTGGCGTCCTGCACATGGGCGCGCGCCCGGCTGGCCAGTTGGCGCACGGCGGCCTCGCTGCGGCCGAGGGTCCCAGCCACCACCGCATAGTCCTGGTCGAACACGTCGTGCAGCAGGAAGACGGCCCGCTCCAGCGGCGAAAGGCGCTCCAGCGCCAGCAGGAAGGCGACCGAGACGTCCTCCGCCCGCTCGACCGGATCCTCCGTCAGTTCCTCGATCAGCGGCTCCGGCAGCCAGGGGCCGCGATAGGCCTCGCGCCGGGCCTTGGCCGAGCGCAGGCGGTCGATGCAGAGCCGGCTCGTGGTCCGCACCAGCCAGGCTGCGGGATCAGCCACCTCGTCGCCCGCCCTGGTCCAGCGCAGCCAGGCGTCCTGGACCACGTCCTCGGCTTCGGCCACCGAGCCGAGCATCCGGTAGGCCAGCCGCTGCAGCCGCGGCCGATTGGCTTCGAAGATCGCGACATCGGGGGCGGGCATGGCTGACCTCCGATCAGGCCGCGGCGGCCAGGTGGGCGATCCTGGCGGGCTCGCCGGAGACCGTCACCCGCGAACAGGCCTTGCCGTAGCCGAGGGCGTATTTCAACGTCGGATACATCCGCGCGGTGGTGATCGCCAGGCCCAGCGCCACGAGCGCGCGCTCGCCCCAGCGCCGCACCACCTCGTCCCGCAGGGGATCGGCGGCTTCGACGTCGCGCGCCAGGCTGGCGCGGGCGAAGCGGTAGGCGAGCGCCGCATCCTCCCCCATGGCCGCCTCGTCGCCGGCCAGGATGGCGTGCAGCACGGTTTCCGAGACCCCGCCCGCGGCGGCCATGTCCACCGAGATCTGGGTGCAGGGACCGCAGTCCTCGTACATCGTCCCCACGATCCCCGCAGCGGCCAGCGCCTCGGGCGGTGCGGCTTTCCGGTCGACCATGGAGGTGGCGATCCAGAACTTCACGAACGGCGCCGTCCCGCCGTCCTCAAGCAGGCGGCGCATATAGGCGCCGTCGTAGCGCCACTGGCGTTCGAACCTGTCGATCTGCCGGACGAGGAACCGTTTGAGCATCATTGGATCTCCCGAGGCTTGCGAAGAAGGACGAGGGCGAGGGCGATCAGCGCCGGCAGGTAGACGCCCGGCAGGTCGCGCAGCACGTCGGAGACCGGTCGCGGCCCGCAGCCGGCGTCATAGACGTGAATGACCGCATGCAGGGTCAGGAAGGCCGCCGCAGCCGCCAGGGCCGGCCAGCCCTGGACCGGCCGCCAGGCGAACCACGCCAGTCCACCGGCCGCGACCAGATAGGCCGCGCCGATGTCGCGCACGAAATGCGGATTATAGGCGCCGGTTGCGATCACGCCCGGCACGGCCCCGTACCACCAGAACGAGGCGAACAGCATGGCCAGGGCGTTCAGCCCCAGCACCAGGGCAAGCACCGCGGCGAGCGTGCGCGACATTCGATCCCTCCGACACTTTCAGAAGGGAGGACGGCCGAGCCCGCGCGCCTGTGACGCGAAGTGCAAAAAAAGAGCGCTAGGTCAGCCGATCCAGCCAGGCCGGCAGGTCCCGGATCGAGGCCAGCTCGGCGAAGCGCGGATGGTCCATCGGCGCATCGGCCATCTCGTGCGCCCAGGTCAGAGGATAGGGAATGTGAGCGGCGTAGGACCCGGCCTCCAGGGCGGGCAGGACGTCGGAGCGCATCGAGTTGCCGCACATCGCCGCCTGGGCCGCGCCCGTTCCGTGGCGCGAGAACACCCGCTCATAGGTGGAGGCGTCCTTCTCGCTGACGATCTCCACCGCGGCGAACAGGTCGCCGAGGCCAGAGGCGGCCAGCTTCTGCTCCTGGTGCAGCAGGTCGCCCTTGGTGATCAGCACCAGCCGATAGCGTTCGGAGAGCGCCGCCAGCGCCTGGTCGACCCCCGGCAGCGGCTCGACCGGCTCGTTCAGCATCTCCCGGCCGGCCGCCAGGATCTCGCGCACGATCCGCGCCGGGGCCTCGCCCCCCGCCAGTTCCATGGCCGTCTCGATCATGGAGAGGGTGAAGCCCTTTACGCCGTAGCCGTAGAGCCGAAGGTTCCGCTTCTCCACCTCCGCCAGCCGCGCCTCCACCACCGCCCGCTCGGTGTAGCCGGACAAGAGTTCGCAGAACCGGTCCTGGGTCAGCCGGAACAGGGTCTCGTTGTGCCAGAGGGTGTCGTCGGCGTCCAAACCGACCGTGGTGATCCGCATCGTCCTATCCGCTCGACAGCCTGCCCGGTCCGGCGGCGCACGGCGCCCAAACCTTAGGCGCCGATCTCGCACGAATCCCGGGCTGCAGCGAATGTGACGGAGCCGTCACCTTCCGCCGCCGATCCCATCGCATCCTTCCCGCGATTCGACCGGGGGCGTAGCATGTCGGGGACCGGATTTGGGAGGCTTGTGCGCTTCCTGGGGGCAAGCCTCGCGCGCATGTTCGGCGGGCGGGCGCTGGCCGCCGCGGAGGCCGAGGCCCGGGCCGCCGACGCCCGCCTGCGGGAAGCCATCGACCTCCTGCCCGAGGGCGTGGTCTTCCTCGACGCCCAGGGCCGCTATGTCCTCTGGAACAAGCGCTACGCCGAGATCTATCACCGCTCGGCCGACCTGTTTTCCCCAGAGGCGCGGCTGGCCGACACCCTGCGGATGGGGGTGGCGCGAGGCGACTATCCCGAGGCCGTAGGGCGCGAGGAGGCGTGGCTGGCCGCGCGGCTGGACAAGCTCGCCAATCCCACAGGCGAGCGGCACGAGCAGCGCCTGGCCGACGGGCGCTGGCTGATGATCGAGGAGCGCCGAACCTCGGACGGCGGGGTGGTGGGGCTGCGGGTCGACATCACCGAGATGAAGCGCCAGGCCGCCGCCCTGGAAGACGCCTTGCATCGCGTCGAGGTCGCCAGCCGCGCCAAGAGCGACTTCCTTTCCGACATGAGCCACGCCCTGCGCACGCCGCTGAACGGCGTGATGGGCCTGGCCCAGGCGCTGGAAGCCACTGAACTTTCGCCCCGGCAGCGGACCCTGGCGCAGGAGATCCTGGCCTCCGCCCGCGAGCTCGACGGGCTGGTCGGCGGCCTGCTCGACTATGGCGACGCCGCCCATGAAGCGGACGCGGCGCCGGCCGCCCTCCCCTCGACGGTCGAGGCCGCGCCCTTGCGTATCCTGGCTGCGGACGACAATCCCACCAACCGCAAGGTTCTGGAACTGATGCTGGGCGCGGCCGGCGCCGAGGTGGTGAGCGTCGAGAACGGGCGCGAGGCGGTCGAGGCCTGGCGCGCGGGCGGGTTCGACCTCGTGCTGATGGACCTGCGCATGCCAGTGATGGACGGGCTGGCGGCCATCCGGGCGATCCGCAAGGCCGAAGGCGCCGGCCTGCCCCGCGCCCCGATCATTGTGATCAGCGCCAACACCTCCCCCGACGACCTGGCCGCCTCGGCGTCGGCCGGCGCCGACCGCCACATCGCCAAGCCCGTTCGCGCCGAAACCCTGTTCGAGGCGATCTCGGCGGTGCTTTAGACGCGATCTGTCGCGGCCGAACTCGCGCATCTCCCTCTCCCGCGATGCGGGAGAGGACAGGCCGCAAGGCCAGGTGAGGGCTCGCGGCCGAAGGCCGCGAGGGCGGCGGAGCCGCTGGCGCCGCAGGCGCCAACACTTTCAAACGCAGCAGATTATTGCGCCGCTTCGCGTCGCCCGCCTGCGGCGGTCTCGGCTGCGCCTCGCCCTCACCTGCCCTCCGGGCATCCTCTCCCGCTCGCGGGAGAGGAAGGAACGGCGTGCACCTACGCCGCGCAGGGCTCGTCCGGTTTCAGCACGCGTTCGGTCGAGGCCGGGAACCGGGCCATCAGGGCGGGCGGCCGGACCGGGCGCTTCACGAACTCGCCGCCGCAATTGGGGCAGCGGCCGCCCAGCCGCGTGTCCACGCAATCGGCGCAGAAGGTGCATTCGAAGCTGCAGATTCGCGCCGCCTCGCTGTCGGGCGGCAGGTCGCGGTCGCAGCACTCGCAGTTGGGGCGAAGGGCGAGCATGGGCGGTCTCCTGGCGATGGCGCGCAGTCTGGACGCCGCCGCACCCGGCGCCAACGACGCAGATCCCACCTTTCCGGCTATTCGCCGAAGCCCTCGCCCGGCTCCAGCGGCGCGAGCCGCAGCAGGCGCGAGTCCGCCACGGCCGCCGTGCGGTGCTTCACATGCTCGCGATAGTCCGGGTCGGTCACCATCTCCAGGAACGCGCCGGCGTTGGGATATTCGGCGATGAAGGCCAGGTCCCAGGCCTCCGACTGCGGCCCCGTCACCATCACCTGCGGCTTGCCGGCCCACACCTGGCGCCCGCCCAGCCGCTGGAAGATCGGCGCGGTGGTGCGGCCATAGGCGCGATAGGCCTCGAGGCCCGTGAGCCCCTTGCCGTGGTCCGGATGATCGGCCGGGTAGTCCGCCAGCGGCTTCAGCCGGATCAGGTTCAGCATGTGGATGGGTTCATCCCGCGGCAGCGACTTGAAGAGGCTCCAGGCCTCGCGGTCGGGATCGACATGCCCGCTCATGGTGTTCCTTTCCTGCCGAAGTGGACGCGCCGCATTGACCGCCCTCTCGGGACTCATTACCTACGCGGCCGTTTGCCGAAAAGCAGGCCAGACTTGCGGCCGGGGGTTCACCCGGGCCGGCGAAGCTGCGAGCCTGCGCCGAGCCGTTGAGGAGCCTTGCACATGACCGCCGACCTGCTTCCTGGCGTCACTGGGGTCCTGGTCCTGGCCGACGGAACCGTCCTGCAGGGGATCGGCGTCGGAGCCACGGGCGAGGCGGTCGGCGAGGTGTGCTTCAACACCGCCATGACCGGCTATCAGGAGATCCTCACCGATCCCTCCTACATGGCCCAGATCGTGGCCTTCACCTTCCCGCACGTCGGCAATGTCGGCACGAATGTGGAGGACATCGAGCAGATGTCCGGTTCGGCGGCCACCGCCGCCCGCGGCGCGATCTTCCGCGACGTCCCCACCGTTCCGGCCAACTGGCGGGCCGACGCCGACCTGGCCGGCTGGATGGCGCGGCGGGGCGTGGTGGGCCTGGCCGGCGTCGACACTCGGGCGCTCACCCGCAAGATCCGCGAGCAGGGCATGCCCCACGCGGTGATCGCCCATTCGCCCGAGGGGCGCTTCGACATCCCGGCGCTTGTCGCCAAGGCCAAGGCCTGGAGTGGCCTCGTGGGCCTCGACCTCGCCAAGGACGCCTCTTGCCTGCAACCCTTCGTCTATGGCGAGGGCCTGTGGTCCTGGCCGGAGGGCTACGCCAAGCCCGCCGAACCGAAATACGAGGTCGTGGTCATGGACTTCGGGGTGAAGCGCAACATCCTTCGGGCGCTCACCTCGGTCGGCGCGCGCGCCACCGTGGTGCCGGCCAACACCTCGGCCGAGGAGATCCTGGCCCGCAAGCCCGATGGCGTGCTGCTGTCGAACGGCCCGGGCGATCCGGCCGCCACCGGCGAATACGCCGTGCCGGAGATCCGCAAGCTGGTGGAGTCCGGCCTGCCCGTCTTCGGCATCTGCCTGGGCCACCAGATGATGGCGCTGGCCCTCGGCGCCAGGACGGTGAAGATGGACCAGGGCCACCACGGCGCGAACCACCCGGTCAAGGACCTCACCACCGGCAAGGTGGAGATCGTCTCCATGAACCATGGCTTCACCGTCGACCGCGACAGCCTGCCCGCGCCGGTGGTGGAGACCCACGTCTCGCTGTTCGACGGCACCAACGCCGGCATCGCGCTGAAAGACCGGCCGGTGTTCAGCGTCCAGCACCACCCGGAAGCCTCGCCCGGCCCGACGGACTCCCTCTACCTCTTCGAGCGCTTCGCCGGCCACATGGACGCCGCCCGCGGCTGAATCGGCGGCGGCTGTTCGGCCTGGCCTGCACGGACGCGGCGCCGTTGGCGACAAGGCGCCGCAGGTTCTCGGAACCACCCTCCCGCCGCCCGGTTATCGCAGGCGATGCCGACCGCCATTCCCTATTGCGGCCCAGGGCCCGGCCCTTCGGAGCTGCTGAGCCGCTGGAACCTTGATCCGTGGGTGATGGTCGGCCTGGCCGCTGCGGCGGGCGCCTACGCCCTGCATCGCCGGCAAGGCGGGGAAGGGCGCGATCTCCTCGTTCTCGGCGGGCTGGCGGTCTTGGCGCTCGCCTTTGTCTCGCCGCTCTGCGCCTTGAGTTCGGCCCTGTTCTCGGCGCGGGTCTTCCACCACGCCCTGCTGATCGCCGTGGCCGCGCCGCTGCTGGCCTTCGGCCTTCCGCGAGTCCCTGCGCCCTCGCTGGCTGCAGCGACTCTCGCCCAGACGGTGGCGCTGTGGGCTTGGCACGCACCGGCCGCCTATGACTGGGCGCTGTCGAACGACGGCGCCTATTGGTTGATGCAGGCCTCGCTGCTGGGTTCAGGCCTCGCCTTCTGGGCGGCGGCGCGGCGCGCCTCGGAGCTTGGCGCGGCGGCGGCCCTGCTCTCCACCCTGATGCAGACCGGCCTCCTTGGCGCGCTCATCACCTTTGCGGGGCGACCGCTCTACGCTCCCCACCTGACCACCACCGAGGCCTGGGGCCTGACGCCGCTTGCCGACCAGCAGTTGGGCGGACTGATCATGTGGGCGCCCATGGCCGGCGCCTACCTGATCGGGGCTGTCCTGATGTTCGGTCAGGCCCTTGCGTCGGAGCCGAAGCGCGCGCCCGCGCTTTAGGCGGCCGTCCCCAGCGGCAGCATCGGCTGACCCACCTCCGCAGTGTCGGGCAGGTCAAAGTCGATCGTACAGACCAGCCCCTCGGGGGCGAAGTCCAACGTAACGTCGCCGTCGAGCTGGTGAGCGAGGCCGCCCTGGATCAGCCGCGAGCCGAAGCCCCTCCGGGCGGGCGGCATGACCCGCGGCCCGCCCTCTTCCCGCCAGACGATGGAGAGCCGGTCGGGCGCGCTGTTCCGGGGCTCAAGGCTCCACGTCAGGACGACGCGGCCCAATTCGTTCGACAGCGCCCCGTACTTGATCGCATTGGTGGCGAGTTCGTGGAACGCCATGCCGAGCGCGACGGCGGTGTTGGGCGGAAGCCAGACTTCCGGTCCGTTCAAAGACATGCGCTCCCCGTCGCCCCCCCCCATAGGGCTCGAGCTCCGTGCGGGCGAGATCGGCGAGGCTGGCGCCGCGCCAGTTGTCGCGGGTGAGCAGGTTGTGGGCCTCTGACAGGGCGATCAGCCGGGCCTCGAAGGTCTTTCGCACGCTGTTCACGTCGGCCCCGTGGCGCAAGCTCTGGGCGGCGATGGACTGAACGGTGGCCAGGGTGTTCTTCACCCGGTGGTTCAGTTCGTCCAGAAGCAGCCGCTGCCGGGCCGCCGCGACCCGTCGGGCTTCCACCTCGCGCTCGGCCGCCAGCCGCGCCCGCCCCTGATAGAGGGTGGCGACGGCCAGCAGCCCGGTGATGGCCAGCCCCGCCAGGACCACCCCCATCGCGGTGTAGTGGCCGGGACCCGCCCAGGCGTGCGGCGTCCAGTAGACGATGGTCCACGGCCGGCCTGCGATCTCCAGCGCCCGCGTCGAGACCAGCGCACCGCGCGGCGGGCCTGATGAGCTCGCATGCAGCAGGTTTTCCACCTGCGGCTCCCCGTCATAGATGGCGTAGTCCAGCCCCTCGGCCTCCTCCGGCGGCAGGACCGCGTGCAGGAGGTCGCCGGCGCGGAACGGCGCGTAGACGTAGCCCGTCAGCCTCGTGCGGCGCTCGGCCACGGTGCCCGGCACGGCGCCGCCCTCATAGACCGGTTCATAGACCAGGAAACCTGCCTGCTTCTCCGGGTGGATCTCCTGAACCAGCCGCACCTTTCCCGTAAGCGCGGGCAGGCCCGTGTCGCGCGCGCGGTCCATGGCTTCCCGCCGAACCGAATTGGAATGCATGTTGAAACCGATGGCCGCGCGATTGCGATCGTCCATCGGTTCCAGATAGACGATGGCGTGGTTGTGCCCCGCCCCGGGCGTCGGTCGGATCGTGAAGTCCTCTGATCCAGCCGCTCGCATCCTCGCCGTTATCGCCGCGGCGCCGCCCGGCGGGATGCGGATCGAAAAGCCAACGCCCTGCACGCCGGGATATCGGGCCTGCACCTCCACCCGTTCGGCGAAAGCGCGAAACTCCTCCAGCGAGACAGCCTCGCTGGCGGCGAACAGACCGGCCCCCGCGCGCAGCACGGCCATATAGGTGTCCATCCGGTCGGCGAGAGCGTCGGAAGCCGCCTCGGCGCGGGTCTCGAATTCCAGGCGCTCGCGCACCTCCCCGGCCCGGCCGATCAGGAACCCGGCCGCAAGCGTCGCGGCCAGGCCCACGGCCGCCACCGCGGCGGGCAAGGCGAACGGCCAGCGGCGCACCCTTTTGGTCGCCTTCGAATCCACGGCTCTAGCCAAGGTTGCGCCCCTCGCAGCCTGAACTCTCTCCGTGCCCGAAAGCGCGAGTCCTGTCGAGGATTCCCCAGGCGACGCGGAGTCGCGCTTCCCTACCTTCTCCGATCCGCGCATGCTCCCGGCCTGCTGCAGCGGAGGGCCGCCCATGAGCGAGGTCGTGAATCTGAACAAGGCGCGTAAGGCCCGCGCCCGCGCGGAGGCGACCGCGCAGGCTCAAGCCAACCGCGTGAAGTTCGGGCGCGCGAAGGGCGAGAAGGCGCTAGCCAAGGCCGAGGCGGACAAGGCCGCCCGCCAACTCGACGGCGCCAAGCGCGAGACCTGAGACGCCGGCTACATCCGCGGCGGCGCGGTGACGTCCCGCGCCTCGGGCGGGATGGAGTCGTAGATGGTCGGCGGCGTGATGCCGAGCCGCCGCCGCGCGGCCTCCAGCGGTTCGGCCATTAGGCGGTCATAGTCCTCGCCGAGCAGCCAGGCGGCGGCCTTGCCGCGCTTGTAGCCTTGCCAGATGGCCCTGGCGTAGGGATAGGCGCCCTTGCGCGAGCGAGCCGCCGCGCCGAGGGCGATCAGCGCCCAGCCCAGGCCCTTGGTCTGGGCGTAGGAAAAGGCCACCAGGCACGCCTCGCCCAGGCCGTCGCGATGATAGCCGGAAAGGATGTGCCAGATGTCGTGCACGTCGCGAGTTCGCCGCCCCATCCACGCATAGGGGTGCGGAACCTCGATCTGATTGCCGCTGGCGCGGCTGACCTCGGCGAGCCCCTCGGCGGAGAGGTTTTCCGAGCGGACGAAGTCGCGATAGGTCGCCCCGACCGTGCCGGGCGCGAAGGAGTCGAGCCATGTGTCGTCCATCAGCCGTTGGGCGAACTCCTGGCGTTCATACGCGATGCGTCCGCCCTGGGTGGTGGTCAGCAGGCGATGATAGGCGCGCGCAGTGGCCGAGCCGTTCAGAGCGCGCATGATCTCGAACACTTGGCCGGTGTCTTCCTTGTCGTTCAGCAGCCGGCGCAGAGCCTTGAGCGCCGCACCCCATTGCAGCCGGGGCTTGGGCAGCGGCTGATTGGCCGGCGCGGCCTCCCGCTGGGCGGACAGGTCATAGGCGTCGGCAGTCATGGCCATGGGCGGAAATCCCCTCAAACAGTGTTCGGATCGAAGATGACGCTAGCGTCAACTTTTGGCAAGTCCCCTGCCAATGGCTTGGCGTTGACGACCGCGTGAGCGAAAGAAGGGCTCCATGCCACGCTTACGTAAACGATCCGTCCTGCTGGCCGGCCACGCCACCTCCCTGGCGCTGGAGCCGGAGTTCTGGACGGTGCTGGAGAAGATGGCGGCAGCCGAAGGCATGAGCCTGGCCGCCCTGATCGGACGCATCGACTCAGGCCGGGCCGACCGCCCGCTGGCCTCGGCGTGTCGTGTGGCCGCCCTGCGGTTTGCGGAGCTTAGCGGGTCGCCGGCCGCGGATCCGGCGGCATGACCGCCTCGCTCGGCTCGCCCTGAAGGACCGTCTCTCCCGTCGGCGTGGTGCGCTTGCCGCCATAGGCCATCACCGCGAGAACCACGATCACGACCAGGAAGGCGACGATGACCCAGACGAGCGGGGGAATCCGCCGGCCGGGCGGGTCGGGGCGCTTAGGCGGGGTCTGGGGATCGGTCATCGGGGGCTCATCGGCAGAGGTTGAGGCGCGGAAGCCGGCAGATCGGTCATCGGCGGCGTCCGGCCGGGCGTCGGAGGGTTGAGCGCCCGCATCACGAAGACGAAGGCGACGACCGCCAGCACCCCGAGGGCAGCCCAGAGCAGCACCGGGATCGGCCGCCCCCCTGGACCTTTCCTCGGTTCGCCGGGCAAGTCGTCGCTCATCAGCTATTTCGGCGTGGGAACTGGGGCGTCGGGAATCCGCGGCGCATCCGGAATCCGGGGCGGCTCCGGCAACTCCACCTGCAGATCCACCCGATCGGGAACGACCT
Source organism: Phenylobacterium sp. (assembly GCF_046290725.1). Classification (GTDB taxonomy): domain Bacteria; phylum Pseudomonadota; class Alphaproteobacteria; order Caulobacterales; family Caulobacteraceae; genus Phenylobacterium. Next base: position 173,122 of record NZ_JBKBUH010000002.1, on the reverse strand, counting down.
GGGTTGGTTGGCTGCGGAAGGCGACGTAGCCTATCACCAACACGGCCACGACCAGCGCGCCCACCAGCAGGGCGAGCCAGGGGACGGCGTTGTTGGCCTCCCTCGCCATGGATCACCCGCCGCCCGCAGCCGGTGCGGAGATGTCGGGGGCCTTGACGTTGATGTCGACGCCGGCGTCCGGCGCGGGCGCGCCGCCCGAGTACATGAAGAAGGCGATGGCGGCGACCACCACCACCAAGGCGCCTACGATAAAGGCCAGAACGGGGGTCGAACCCCCACCGTTGTCCGCCATGGCGGTCTCCCTTGAAGACCCCGTCCGTCGAGCCTGGGAAACGGTTGCAGGCAAGGCGGGTTCCGACGGCGCCTTGGGACGATGGAGACCGCCACCCCGGCTGTCATCCCGGTTTCGCCGTCAGGCGAAGGGCGGGAGCTACTATCCGGGTTTCGCCTCCGCGGCCTCGGCGGCGAAGCGGGCGTTCAGCCAGGCCTGCCACCTGGCGCCCTCCGCCTCGGCGGCGGCCTGCGCGCCCTCGCCGTAGAAGAACAGCATCGCCGCGACGTTCACCTGCCCGCCCCAGTCATAGGTCCCGATCAGGGCGACACCGGGACGAGGCGCGTCCAGGCGCAGGGTGAACTCCCGATTGCGCGGCGCTTCGGCGACCCGTTCCACCGCCCCCGCGAGGCGCGGTCCGTCCGCGAGCGCGATCTCCCGGCGATCTCCGACCTTGGCGCCTTCCAGAGAAAGGGCCTTGCGGAGCGCGGTCCAGGCCTCGTCATGCGAACCGGCGAAGCGGACCGTCGGACGGGCGGAGGCGCCCTCTTGGCCGGCGAAGGACTGCAGATAAAGGCGCAGGATCCCCAGATAGGCCGGCCAGCCGTCCATCATGCCGGCGATCTCGTCGTCCCAGTCGTCGCGGCTGGTGAAGAGACTGTGGACCATCCGCACCTTGCAGAGGCCGCCGGACGCCGCCTCGATGACCACCTCGGTGGCGAGCGGCGGGGCCTCGCCGCTCCAGCCGATCTCCTCGTAGGCGAACCGAAACGGGGGGCGCCATTCGGTCACCCGGCCCGAGGAGGTCATGTCCGGACCGAGATGGAAGCGGATCTCCCCGCCCTCGCGCTCCTCGATCTCGGTGGGGGTGAACCAGGCCGAATAGCCCGCCCCGGTGGCCATGGCCTGCCAGATCTGCTCAGGCGTGCCCGGCAGCTCCAGCTCGATTTCGACGTAGCGGCGCTCGGCGTCCTTTTTCAGTGACATGACGGCTCCTTGGGTTGGGGTTCGCCCGGCGTGGGATAGGCGGCGACCACCAGGCGATGTGGCCGCGCGCCGGAGGCGTCGGGATCGTGGTAGCGAGCGGCCAGGGCGGCGATCGCCCGGCTGAGCTCGCCGGTGAAAGCGGCCCGCTCGGCGGCCGAGCGGAAGCTGATCTCGGTGTCGATGGAAAGCGTGGCCAGCCGTTTGCCGCTATCCCGCGCCTGACGCCACAGGACGCCCACCTCGCGCACGATGCGGGCGGCGAGCGCGATCATATAGCCGGCCGACAGCCGGTCGGCGGCGCGTCCCGGATCGGCTGCCAGCGGCCCCAGTGCGCCGGGCGAGACCACATAGCTGGCGGCGCTCGCCACCATCAGCCGTTCGGTGAGCCCGCCCCAGCGCCGCTCCTCCACAGGCCGGACCAGGCCGTGCGCCTCCAGGCCGCGCAGGTGGTAGTTCACCTTCTGCCGCGCCAGCCCCACCCGCTGGGCCAGGGCCGCGGCCGAGGCCGGCTCCGCCAGTTCGGCCAGCAGCCGCGCCTTGATCGGATCGAGGGCGGCGGTAGCCGCCGCCGGATCGTCGATGACGTCGAGGTCGAGCATGCACCGAGGATGCCTTTGACAAATTTTATTGTCAATGAGGCTTTCACGCTTGCCGCTGGGAACGCACCGCGAACGCCGGGATGCCGCCGCGCGGCGGGCATGCTAAACCCCCTCCGATGTCGGCCCCTGACTCGTTCGAAACCTCGCCTGCCCCCCGGATCAGCGACCTGGCGCGCGCCAGGCCCGCGGACTATCTCGACGGCCTGAACCCCGAACAGCGGGCGGCGGTGGAAGCCACCGAGGGACCGGTGCTGGTGCTGGCCGGCGCCGGTACGGGGAAGACGCGGGTCCTGACCACGCGGCTGGCGCACATCCTGGCCACGGGGCGCGCCAAGCCCTGGGAGCTGCTGGCCGTCACCTTCACGAATAAGGCCGCGCGGGAGATGCGCGAGCGGATCGCCCACATCATCGGGCCCCAGGCCGAGGGCCTGCGGTGGCTGGGCACGTTCCACTCCATCGCCGCCCAGATCCTGCGCCGGCACGCCGAGCTGGTGGGGCTGAAGTCGAACTACACCATCCTCGACACCGACGATCAGGAGCGGCTGATCAAGCAGGTGCTGGAGGCCGAGAACGTCGACGCCAAACGCTGGCCGGCCAAGCACCTGGCCGGGCTGATCGACCAGTGGAAGAACCGCGGCTGGACGCCGGACCGGCTGCCGGCCGGCGAGGGCGCTGGCTTCGCCAACAACCGCGGCCAGGCGCTCTACAGGATCTATCAGGACCGGCTGCGGGTGCTGAACGCCTGCGACTTCGGCGACCTCCTGCTGCACAACCTGACCCTGTTCCAGGGCCACCCGGACGTGCTGGCCGAGTACCACGAGCGGTTCCGCTACCTGCTGGTGGACGAGTACCAGGACACCAACGTCGCCCAGTACCTGTGGCTGAGGCTGCTGGCCCAGAAGCGCCAGAACGTCTGCTGCGTGGGCGACGACGACCAGTCGATCTATGGCTGGCGCGGGGCGGAGGTGGACAACATCCTGCGCTTCGAGCGCGACTTCCCCGGCGCCAAGGTCATTCGCCTGGAGCGCAACTATCGGTCCACCAGCCATATCCTAGGCGCCGCCTCCGGCCTGATCGCGGCGAATAAAGGCCGGCTGGGCAAGACGCTCTGGACCGAGGCCCCCGGCGGCGAGAAGGTGATCGTGCGCGGGGTCTGGGACGGCGAGGCCGAAAGCCGGCTGGTGGCCGACGAGATCGAGCGGGCGGTGCGCGGATCGGCCGACGCGCCCAAGCGCCGCTACAAGGACATCGCCATACTGGTGCGCGCCTCGTTCCAGATGCGCGCCTTCGAAGAGCGGTTCGTGCTGCTGCAGATCCCGCACAAGGTGATCGGCGGCCCCCGGTTCTTCGAGCGGGCCGAGATCCGCGACGCGCACGCCTACCTAAGGCTGATCCAGTCGGAGGACGACGATCTCGCCTTCGAGCGGATCGTCAACACGCCCAAGCGCGGGATCGGCGACACCACCGTGCAGAAGCTGCTGCAGATCGCGCGCCTGAACGGGGTTCCGGTGGTGGCCGCCGCCCGCGAAGTGGTCCGCACCGACGAACTGGCCGCCCGCACCCGCACCGCGCTCTCGAACTTCCTGCGCGACCTCGACCGCTGGCGGGCCCAGGCCGGCGCCCTGCCCCACCCGCGGCTGATGGAGCAGGTGCTGGAGGAGAGCGGCTATACCGACGCGCTCCGCCTGGAGAAGAGCCCGACCGCCCAGACCCGGCTGGAGAACCTGAAGGAGCTCGTCCAGTCGATGGGCGCCTTCGAGACGCTCGAGGCCTATCTGGAACACGTCTCCCTGGTGCTCGACCTGGAGCGGGAGTCCGGCGACGATTCCGTCCAGATCATGACCCTGCACCAGGCCAAGGGCCTGGAATTCCCGCTGGTCTTCCTGCCGGGCTGGGAGGAAGGCGTCTTCCCGTCCCAGCGCAGCATCGACGAGACCGGGGAGAAGGGCCTCGAGGAGGAACGGCGCCTCGCCTATGTCGGCATCACCCGCGCGCGGGAGGAGGCGCGGATTTCCTTCGCCGCCAACCGCCAAGTCTATGGCCGCTGGACCAGCCAGCTGCCCAGCCGCTTCGTGGACGAGCTTCCGCTCGCCCACGTCGAGGCCTCTTCGGAGACCGGCTACTACGGCGGCGGACCCGGGATGCAGCAGCACGGCAGCCGATGGGACGAGAGCCCTTCCTTCGGCGCCGGCTATTCCTCGCCGGGCTGGAAGCGCGCCCAGGAGCGCAGCTATCGCGGCAGCCATCCCGGCCGCCAGCAGGTGATCGAAGGCGAAGGGCGGCTGGTGGCGGTCTCCGAACCCTCCTCCAGCGCCTATCGCCGCGGCGACCGGGTGTTCCACATGAAGTTCGGCTATGGTGCGGTCACCGCGGTGGACGGCAACAAGCTGACCGTGGCCTTCGACAAGGCTGGCGAGAAGAAGGTGATCGACTCCTTCGTCGAAAAGGCCTGACGACGCTTATGCGCCCATGGCGCTCATCCGGCGCACCGTCGCCGGGGCGGCGGGGGCGTAGCGGCGCACCATCTGGGCGCAGAACTCCGCAAATTCTTCGGCGACCTGGGGCGGGCTGGTGTGATGCGGCTCGATCCCGCGATGCTCCGGCGTGAAGCAGAACGTCACGGTGACCTCGAAGTCCGCCAAGGCCTCCATCTGACGATCGAACCAGTCGAGCGCGCCCTCGCGGAAACTGTCGGCCCAGGAAAGCCCGGTGCGGACATGGCGCACCCCCAGGCGGCGCATCCAGGCGACGGCGTCGTCCAGCCGATGGTCATGGAAGTGGAACCACTGGCAGAGCCCCATCTCCGAGGCGTAGTCGGCGTAGGCGTCCAGGGCGGGCTTCGGAGAGCCGTCCTCGCGCAGCAGGCCCATGTGGAAATGGCGATAGTAGGAGGAGCCTTCCGCCTCCTTGTGCCGCGTGGTGGCCTCCCAGGCGGCGGGCAGGTCGTAGAGGCTGTACCAGTGGATCCGTGGCGCCTGGCCGATCAGCAGGTCGGCGGTGCGCCTGACGCCCCACGCCTGAACCTCTTCCGAACCGAATGAGGAGACGCCGGCCTCGGTGACCCAGACCGGCTTGTCCGTCACCCCGCGGACTTCGGCGAGCTTCGCCGGCCAGTCGTCGATCTTCCAGAGGTTCCAGTCGAGCGGGAACCCGTGGACCGCCACCACGTCGATGTGACGCAGCACGCCCCGGCTTTCCAGCCTGCGGATGAATCCGGGATCGATGGGCGAAATCCCGCCCAGCACCCGCGGCAGGCGGGAATTCTCAGCGGCGATCGCCTGGCCGGCCAGAACGGTCATTTGCGAGAACAGCTCCCATTCGGGATCGAGCACGGGGTCCCAGTGGGACTTGTTGTTCGGCTCGTTCCAGATCTTCACCGCTTCGATCACCGGTCCGTCTCCCTTGCCGCAGATCCGTTGGTCTTGCGCCCCCGCGCCGGATAGACGGCCCCGCCCGGCTCCGCCCGGTCGAGGCGGCGGCAGACATAGACCTCCTCCTCCGGGTGCTCGAGGATGGCGAAGCCTGCGCTGCGCAGCATGGCCTCGGCGCAGGCCGCGTTGGGCGCCCACCAGTTGGTGGGATCGCCCGCATAGCGATGCTCGATGAAGTGCAGCTTCGGATAGCCGGGGCTGTCGAAATGCGCCGCTTCGAAGAAGTCGTAGTCGGCGGCGACCTCGTCCACCTGGCTCGCTCCGCGCTGCATGGATTGGAAGATCAGCAGGTCGCCGGCGGCGTGCTCGTGGATCAGGTCCAGAGCCAGCAGCGGATGGCGCAGGTGGTAGAGCACCCCCATGAAGAGGACGACGTCGAAACGCTCGCCGAGCTGGGCCACGTCGTAGACCGAGAGCTGGCGGAACTCGATGTCGAGGCCCGTCACCTCCGCGGCGAAGCGGGCTTGGGCGAGATAGCGCTCGTCCATGTCCAGGCCAAGCACGCGCTCGGCTCCCCGGCGCTTCATCTCCAGCGAATAGAAGCCGCCGTTGCAGCCGATATCGAGCACGGTCTTGCCGGTCAGGTCCTTCGGCACCGCGTGCTGGAACCGCCGCCATTTGATGTTGGGATAGTCGTAGAGGAAGTGGTCCGGGGCGGTCTGGACGCCGTTCAGGTCGATATTGTGGAACCACTGGCCGAGCGCCTGGGCGCGGGACCGGATCTCTTCGGGAGACAGGGCCTTCATGCCGGAACCTCGTTGAGGGTATGGACCTTTCGCCCCCACGCCCCCGCCGCTAGCACCGTGACGGACCCCGGGCCGATCTCGAACCGTTCGTGGGCGTTCGCATCGAGGCCGAGCACGGTCGCGACCAGGGCCTTGATCGGTTCGCTGTGGCCGACCCCGGCCACGGCCGCCTCCGGGTGACGGGCGCAGACGCGCGACAGCCAGCGCTGCATGCGCGCGGCGGCCTCGGCCGCGGCCTCGCCGCCTGGAGGACGCGCGCGGCTGCGGGCGGTGTTCCACAGCGCCCAGGCCGGGTCGCCCTCAAGGTCGTCGAAGCGCATTCCGGTCCAATCGCCGAAGTCGAGTTCGGCGAGGTCGTCGTCGGTGATGGGGTCCAGGCCGGCGCGGCGAGCTATGGGCTCGGCCGTCTGGATCGCGCGCTCCAGGGGGCTCGCATAGACGGCGGCCAGGCTCTCGCCCGCCAGGCGCTCGGCCACGGCGGCGGCCTGGGCCGAGCCGGCGGCGCTCAAGGTGACGCCCGCCATCCGCCCGCAGAGAACCCGGCCCAGCCGGTCGTGCGCTCCGTGCCGCACCAGGAACACCGTCGTCGTCAAGAGGCCATGCGCGCCGAACGGCCCACGCGGACCTGACCGCCCTCCCCTTCGATGAACCGCCGGGTCAGCTCGTGGGCGACGTGGTCGGTGTACTGCTCGGGCGGCGATTTCATGAAATAGCTGGAGGGACCCAGCAGCGGCCCGCCCAACCGTCGGTCGAGGCCCAGCTTGGCGCAGCGCACCGCGTCGATCACCACGCCGGCGGAGTTCGGGCTGTCCCACACCTCCAGCTTCAGTTCGACGTTCAGCGGTACGTCCCCGAAGGTGGTGCCTTCGATCCGGATGTGCGCCCATTTGCGGTCCGAGAGCCAGGGCACGAAGTCGCTCGGCCCCACGTGGATCTCGTCATCCGCCAGCGGCGTCTCGAGCTGACTGGTCACCGCCTGGGTCTTGGAGATCTTCTTCGAGGCCAGGCGCTCGCGCTCCAGCATGTTCTTGAAGTCGGAATTGCCGCCGAAATTGAGCTGGTAGGTGCGGTCCACCCGCACGCCGCGCTCGCGGAACAGGTTCACCAGCGCCCGATGCACGATGGTCGCGCCGACCTGGCTCTTGATGTCGTCCCCTACGATCGGCAGCCCGCGGCTCTCGAAGCGTTTGGCCCAGACCGGATTGGAGGCCAGGAACACCGGAATGCAGTTGACGAAGGCGCAGCCGGCCTCCAGCGCTCGGTGGGCGTAGTATTCGCTGGCCTGTTGGGAGCCCACCGGCAGATAGGACACCAGCACCTCGGTTCCGGTTTCGCGCAACACCTGGGCCACGTCGCAGGGCTCTTCAGGCGATTCCTCGATGTCGCCGGCCATGTAGGTCCCGATGCCGTCGAGCGTCGGACCGCGCCGCACCACCACGTCGCTCGCCGGTGCGTCCGCGAACCGGAAGGTGTTGTTCGGGGGCGCGAAGATCGCCGCGGCCAGGCCGCGGCCGACCTTTGCGGCGCTGACGTCGAAGGCGCAGGCAACCTCCACGTCCTCGATCCGATAGCCGCCCAGGTCGACGTTCATCAGGCCGGGCGGCGGCGCCTCGGGCGAAGCGCCGGCGTATCGCGAAAGTCCCTGGACCAGGGAGGAGGCGCAGTTGCCGACACCGATGAGTCCGATGCGAACCTTTGAACGTGCCATGGATTTCCCGTCGATCTGAGCGCGCCCGGCGCAAGCTCGGCCCTGCAGAAAAGACCGTGGAGCTTCTTTGTTCCCATCGCACAGGTTATTTTCTTGAACAGCGAAGCTAAAATCTATACTTATTCGTCCTTTTAAATCCCAGCTTACTGCTTGGTATGCCATATACTTAAGTTCCAGCAGTAAAGCTGCGGAACAAGAAGCTGCTGAAGATGTTCACCCTCCGCACGCTTGGAGGGACGCATGAGCGAAGCAAGAAAGCTGACCGACCATGACGAGATCCGCTCGTGGGCCGAGGCCCGCGGCGGCCGCCCGGCCAAGGTCGCCGGTACGGAACGGGGCGGCGAAGGCGGTATCTTGAGGTTCGACTTCGGCGAGAAGGAGGAGCGGCTCGAGGAGATTTCCTGGGACGAGTTCTTCGAGATCTTCGACGAGAACGAGTTGGCCCTGCTGGAGCAGGAAGAGACCAAGAGCGGCGAAGTCAGCCGCTTCTCGAAATTCGTGAACCGCTGAGCGGACCATGCCCGAAACAGTCCTGATCACCGGGGGCGCCGGGTTCATCGGCCGCCACCTCGCCCATGCCTTGCTTCAGCGCGGCGACCGCGTGCGCGTCCTCGACAGCCTGATCGAGCAGGTGCATCCCGACCGCGTCCGCCCGGCCGAGCTGGCGGGCGAGGTCGAGCTCTCCGTCGGCGACGTGCGCGATCCCGACGCCGTGCGCCAGGCGCTGAAAGGCGTCGACAGCGTCGTCCACCTGGCCGCCGAAGTGGGCGTCGGCCAGAGCATGTATGCGGTGGACCGCTACACCTCGGTGAACGACTACGGCACGGCCGTGCTCTTCCAGGAGCTGATCGCCGCCCCGGTGCGCCGGGTGGTGGTGGCCTCGTCCATGAGCATCTACGGCGAAGGGCTCTATCGCGCCGCCGACGGGCGGCTGATGGAGGATGTGGTGCGGGCCGGCCGCAATCCCGACGGTACTTGGGACCCCCTCGACGATCAGGGACGGCCCCTGACCCCGGTTCCGACGCCCGAGAGCAAGGTCAACGCCCTGCGGTCGGTCTACGCCCTGGGCAAGTACGTCCAGGAACAGCTGACCCTGATGCTCACCCGCCAGTACGGCATGGAGGGCGCGGCGCTGAGGCTCTGGAACGTGTACGGCCCGGGCCAGGCGCTTTCGAACCCATATACCGGCGTGCTGGCCATCTTCGCCGCCCGGATCGCCAACGGCCAGGCGCCGATGATCTTCGAAGACGGCGCCCAGCGGCGCGATTTCGTCCATGTGAGCGATATCGCCCGGGCCTTCGTCCTGGCGCTCGACCATCCGCAGGCGAACGGCGAGGTGTTCAACATCGCCAGCGGCGAGGACCGCTCCATCGAAGAGGTGGCGCGCCTGCAGGCGAAAGCCATGGGCCGGCCGGACCTGACGCCCGAGATCACCGGCAAGGCGCGGGCCGGCGATATCCGACACTGCATTCCCGACCTTTCCAAGGCCGAGGCCCGCCTGGGCTACCGCGCCGCCAAGGACTTCGGCGAAGGCCTCGCCGAACTCGCCGAATGGGTGGCCCGCCAGGAGGCGAAGGACCGCGTCGCCGAGGCCCGCAAGGAGCTCGAGATGCGGGGGCTCGTCGCATGACGACGCGGCCGATCCTGATCACAGGCGGCGCCGGCTTCATCGGCAGCAATCTGGCCGACCGGCTGGCCGGCGAGGGCCGCGAGGTGATCGTGCTGGACGCCCTGAGCCGGCCGGGGGTCGAAACCAATCTCGCCTGGCTGCAGGCCCGTCACGGCAAGCGTATCCGGCCGCTGATCGCCGACGTCCGCGATGGCGCTGTCTTGGACGAGGCTGTGCGCGACGCCGACGCCGTGTTTCACCTGGCGGCCCAAGTGGCCGTGACCACCAGCCTGGCCGAACCGGGGGCGGACTTCGAGATCAACCTTCGAGGCACGCTGAACGTGCTCGAGGCGGTCCGCCGCCGGTCGGCGCCGGTCCCGGTGATCTTCGCCAGCACCAACAAGGTCTATGGCGACCTCGCCGACGTCGAACTGGAGCTGGCCGACGAAGCCTATCGCCCGGTCGATCCAGACCTGCGGGCCCGCGGGGTGGACGAGCGGCGGCCGCTGGATTTCCACACCCCCTACGGCTGCTCCAAGGGCGCCGCCGACCAGTACGTCCTGGACTATGCACGCAGCTACGGCGTGCCGGCCTGCGTGCTGCGGATGAGCTGCATCTACGGTCCGCGCCAGATGGGCACCGAGGATCAGGGCTGGGTCGCCCACTTCCTGATCCGCGCCCTGGAAGGCACCCCGCTCACCATCTATGGCGACGGCCGCCAGGTGCGCGACATCCTGCACGTGGCCGACGCGGTGGAGGCCTATGTGCAGGCGCTCGCCCGCATCGAGGCGGTTTCCGGCCGCGCCTTCAACCTGGGCGGCGGCCCGCAGAACGCCGTCAGCCTGCGCCAGGTGGTCGCCCATATCGAGAGCCTGATCGCGCGCCGCGCCCAGCTGGTCTACGGCCCCTGGCGGGCGGGCGACCAGCGCTACTACGTCTCCGACATCGCCGCCGCCCGCGCCGCGCTCGGCCTCGCGGCGCCGCGTCCCTGGCGAGACGGTGTCGCCCACCTGGCGGAGTGGCTGCAGGGCGAAGCGGCCGCGCGTGCAAGCGCCGAACGGCCGCGGGTCGGAGCGCTCTCGTGACGCCGCATTCGGCGAGCCTGCCGCGAATCCTGATGACGACCGACGCGGTCGGCGGCGTCTGGACCTATGCGCTGGACCTGGCCGCGGGCCTCCGCCAGCATGGCGTGCGGACGGTGCTCGCCGCGTTCGGACCCGAGCCTGCGCGGAGCCAACGCGCCCAGGCCGCCGCTATCGACGGGCTGGAGCTGGTCGAGACCGGCATGCCGCTGGACTGGACCGCCGCCGAGCCGGCCGAGATCGGGGAAGCCGCCGCCGTGGTCCGGGGCCTCGCTCGCCGTTACGCTGTCGATCTCATCCACCTGAACAGCCCGGCCCTGGCGGCGGGCGGGCCTGCGCCTGCGCCGGTCCTGGGCGCATGCCATTCCTGCCTCGCCACCTGGTGGGCGGCGGTCCGCGAAGGCCCCCTGCCTGCCGATTTCCGCTGGCGCACCCGGTCGCTGTGGGAAGGGCTGGTGGCCTGCGACGCTCTTGTCGCCCCCAGCGCCGCCTACGCCCGGGAGGTGGCCCGCACCTACGACCTGCAACCGCCATCGGTGGTGCATAACGGCGTGCGGCAGGCTGTGCAGGCGATCGCGCCGGCCGAGCGCGGCGTGTTCACCGCCGGTCGGCTGTGGGACGCCGGCAAGAACGCCCAAGTGTTCGACGCCATGGCCGCCCGGCTGCCTGTTCCGGCCCAGGCGGCCGGACCGTTGGAAAGCCCCACCGGCGAGCGGGTCGCGCTGCGGCACGCGACCTCCCTGGGCCTGCTCTCGGCCGACGAGATTGCGCGACGGCTCGCGCCGCGCCCCGTCTTCGTCTCCACCGCGCTTTACGAGCCGTTCGGGCTGGCCGTGCTGGAGGCCGCCCTCGCCGGCTGTCCGCTGGTGCTGTCCGACATCCCCACCTTCCGCGAGCTGTGGGACGGGACGGCGGTGTTCGCCGATCCGCGCGATCCCTACGCCTTCGCCGAAGCGGCTCAGGCGCTGCTGGACGATCCGGAGGCCGCGCGCGAGGCGGGCCGGGCCGCTCAGGCCCAGGCGCGCCGCTATTCCCTGGAGGCTATGACGCTGGGCGTGCTCGAGCTCTATGCGCGCCTCGCGCCGGCGAGGTTTCGCACGCGCGTGAAGGAAGCCGCCGAATGAGGTTCGTCTATTTCACCCATTCGCTGCGCTCCTGCTGGAACCATGGCAACGCCCACTTCCTGCGCGGAGTCATGCGCGACCTGATGCGCCGGGCGCATGAGGTGCGCGTGCTGGAGCCGGCCGGCGCCTGGAGCGTCGAGAACCTGCTGCGAGATCATGGCGAGGAGGGCTTCGAGGCCTTCCGCGAGGCCTATCCGGACCTCGCGCCCGAAGCCTATGGCGCAGATCTCGACCTGGAGGCGGCTTGCGAGGACGCCGAGGTGGTGATCGTGCACGAGTGGAACGATCCCAACCTTGTCGCCAGGCTGGGCCGGCTGCGGGCCCGGGGAGCCGGGTTCCGTCTCCTGTTCCACGACACCCACCATCGGGCTGTGAGCGATCCCCAGTCGATGCGCGAGCTCGATCTCTCCGGCTACGACGGCGTGCTGGCCTTTGGGGAAGCCCTGGCCGCAGTTTATCGCAAGTGGGGCTGGGGCCGGCGCGTGTTCGTCTGGCACGAGGCCGCCGACATCACGCTTTTCCGCCCGCCGAGCCAGCCGACCGAGCGCGAAGGGCTGGTCTGGATCGGCAACTGGGGCGACGGAGAACGCACAGCGGAGCTCGAGAAGTTCCTGCTGGCGTCGGCCCGCGAGGCGGGACTTCCGCTCGACATCCACGGCGTCAGGTATCCGAAGGAGGCGCTGGCGCTGCTCGATCGCTACGGCGCGCGCTATCGGGGCTGGCTGCCGAACGCCCGCGCGCCCGAGGTGTTCGCCCGGCATCTGGCCACGATGCATGTGCCCCGGCGGTTCTACGCCAAGGCGCTGCCTGGCATCCCGACCATCCGCGTCTTCGAGGCGCTCGCCTGCGGCCTGCCCCTGGTGAGCGCGCCATGGGACGACGCCGAGGGCCTGTTCCGGCCCGGACAAGACTTCCTGTTCGCGCGCGACGGCGCCGAGATGGCCCGCCATCTGCGGGCCTTGGCCAAGGACCCCGACCTTCGCGCAAGCCTGGCCGAGAGCGGGCTTGCGACGATCCGGGATCGCCACACCTGCGCCCATCGGGTCGACGAACTGCTCGACATCGTCGCCGGCCTCGGCGCTTCCCCCGAAACCAGACTGGAGGCCGCCTCTTGAAGATCGCCTTCTACGGATCGAGCCTGCTCTCCTCCTATTGGAACGGTGCGGCCACCTATTATCGCGGCGCCCTGCAGGAGCTGGCGCGGCGCGGGCACGAGATCGTCTTCTACGAGCCCGACGCTTTCGACCGCCAGCAGCACCGCGACATCGATCCTCCCGAGTGGGCGAGAGTCGTCGTCTATCCGGCCGCCGAAGAGGCCGCGCGCGCGGTGATCGCCGAAGCCGGGCAAGCCGATGTGGCCGTCAAGGCGAGCGGCGTCGGCGTGTTCGACGATCTGCTGCTGGAGGGGGTGATGGCGGCTGCGCCCGCGCACGCCCTGAGGATCTACTGGGACGTCGACGCCCCAGCGACGCTGGCCGAGATCGGGCCCCAGCCCCAGCATCCCCTGCGCCGGCTGCTGCCCGCCCTGGACCTGGTATTGACCTATGGCGGGGGACCGCCGGTGATCGCCGAATACGAGCGCCTGGGCGCGCGGCGCTGCCAGCCGATCTACAACGCCCTCGACCCCGAGACTCACCACCCCGTTCCCGCCGATCCCGCCTACGTCGCCGACCTGAACTTCCTGGCCAACCGCCTGCCCGACCGGGAGGCGCGGGTGGAAGCCTTCTTCCTGGAAGCGGCCGCCCGGCTGCCGGACCGCCAATTCATCCTCGGCGGCAATGGCTGGGACGACAAATCCATGCCTGCGAACGTGCGCAAGATCGGCCATCTCGGTACGGCGGCGCACAACGCCTTCAACGCCTCTCCGCTGGCGGTCCTGAACGTCGCGCGGGACTCCATGGCCCACGTCGGCTTCTCGCCGGCCACTCGGGTGTTCGAAGCCGCGGGCGCGGGCGCCTGCCTGATCACCGACGCCTGGGAAGGGGTGGAGCTGTTCCTGACGCCCGATGAGGAAGTTCTGGTCGCCCGCGACGGGCAGGACGTCGCCGAACATCTGCGAGCCCTCACCCCCGAGCGGGCCAAGGCCATCGGCGAGGCGGCGCGGCAGCGCCTGCTTTCAGAGCACACCTACACCCGCCGCGGCGCCGAGGTGGACACCCTGATCCGCCGCGAATGGGCCGCCAAGCGCGAAAGGAGCCCGGCGTGAAGCTGGTCGTCCTGGGCCTCAGCCTCTCCTCCTCCTGGGGGAACGGCCACGCCACCACCTACCGCGCCCTGCTCCGCGCCTTCTCCGAGCGGGGCCACGAGGTGCTGTTCCTGGAACGCGACACGCCCTGGTATGCAGCCCATCGGGACCCCGACCCGAAGGTCTGTCGCCTCGCCTTCTATGACGACTTGGCCGAGCTCGAGACCTGGCGGGCGGACGTCGCCTCGGCGGACGCGGTGATCGTCGGCTCGTTCGTGCCGGAGGGTGTCGCCGTCGGCGAATGGGCCCTGAAGACCGCCCGAGGTCCGGTGGCCTTCTACGACATCGACACGCCGGTGACGCTGGCCCGCCTCGCAGCCGGCGAGGACGACTACCTGAACCCGGATCTGGCGGCCCGTTACGATCTCTATCTCTCCTTCACCGGCGGGCCGACGCTCGACCTGATCATGCGCCGCTACGGGTCGCCGGACGCGCGCGCGCTCTACTGCTCGGTGGACGCCGAGGCTTACCGCCCCCTGGAGCGCGAGCCCCGCTGGGACCTGAGCTATCTCGGCACCCACAGTCCTGACCGGCAGCCGACGCTGGAGCGGCTGCTGATCGAACCGGCGCGCCGCGCGCCGGAACTGCGGTTCTGCGTGGCCGGCCCGCAGTACCCGGCAGGGATCGACTGGCCCGCCAATGTCGAGCGGCTGGAGCACGTCGCCCCTCCGGACCACCCGGACTTCTACGCCGCCAGCCGCTTCACCCTGAACGTCACGCGGCAGGACATGATCGCGGCCGGCTACAGCCCTAGCGTACGGCTGTTCGAGGCCGCCGCCTGCGCCTGCCCGATCATCTCCGATGTCTGGGAGGGGTTGGACACCCTGTTCTCCCCCAACGCCGAGATCGTGCTCGCCGAAACGCCCGAGGCCGTGCTGACGCCCTTGCGAAACCTGGACGAAGCCGCGCGCAGGCGGCTGGGCCAGGCCGGCCGCGCCCGCATCCTGGCGACCCACACGGCGGCGCATCGGGCGGCGGAGCTGGAGTTATGCCTGCAAGAGGCGATCTCCCGAAAAGCCTCACGAAATCTGACGTCTATGGAAATCTCATAAGACACCAAGGAAAGGTTCTAGAATGCGCGAGAAGAATGAGGGGGGGCGAACCGTCCTGGTTGCGGGCGGCGCCGGCTTCATCGGCTCGCACCTGTGCGAACGGCTGGTGGAACAGGGCGACCGCGTCGTCTGCCTCGACAATTTCCAGACCGGCAGCCCGGGCAACCTCCAGCGCCTCTCGCGCGGCGACAGCTTCGAGCTGGTGGAGGCCGACGTGTCGCAGCCCCTGCCCCCGAGGCTGCGCCGCATGAGCTTCGACCGCATCTACAACCTCGCCTGCGCGGCCTCGCCGGCGCTCTATCAGGCCGATCCGGAACACACCATGCTGACCAGCGTGGTCGGGACCGACAACCTGCTGCGGCTGGCGGAAGGCTGCGGCGCGCGCTTGCTGCTCGCCTCTACCAGCGAAGTCTATGGCGATCCCCTGGCCCATCCGCAGACCGAGACCTACTGGGGCAACGTCAACTGCACCGGTCCCCGGGCCTGCTACGACGAGGGCAAGCGAGCCGCAGAAGCCCTGAGCTTCGATTTTGATCGCCTCGGGCGGGCTCAAGTGCGGGTCGCACGGATCTTCAACACCTACGGCCCCCGCCTCTCAGCGGCCGACGGGCGGGTGGTCTCGAACGTGGTCAGCCAGGCGCTTTCGGGCGAGGACATCACAATCTATGGCGACGGATCCCAGACCCGGTCCTTCTGCTATGTGGCCGACATGGTCGAAGGGTTGACGCGGTTGATGGAGCACCAAGGGCCGCAGCCAGGGCCGGTGAACCTCGGCAATCCGCGCGAGATGACGGTGGGCCAGCTCGTCGAACTGGTGCTGGCGATCACCGGGTCGGAGTCGGACGTGACCTATCACGACCTGCCGACCGACGATCCCAAGCGCCGACGGCCGGACATCGCCCGCGCGACGACGCTGTTGGACTGGAAGCCGCGCACCTCGCTGGAAGAGGGCCTGAAGGCGACCATCGCCTGGTTCGAGACCGACGCCCGCACGCCCTCCATTCAGCGGGTCCATCGTACGGCCGCCAGCGCCTGAGCACAGGCCGGCGTGGCCAGCGTGCTGCGGTGGAACCTCTCCGTTACGGGCGTCTTTCGGTGGGCTAGGCTTCAAGCGGCCGAGAGGGAGAGCGCCGATGGCGACGGATGAGGCCGGCCGGCCGCGCGTGGTGGTGCTAGGCGCCGGCTTCGGCGGCATGGAGGCCGTGCGCGCCCTCGCCAGGGCGCCGGCGGAGGTGATCCTGGTCGACCGGCGCAACCACCATCTGTTCCAGCCGCTGCTCTATCAGGTGGCGACCGCAGCCTTGTCGCCGGCGGAGATCGCCTGGCCGATCCGGCACGTCTTCCGGCGCGAAAAGAACATCCGGGTGGTGATGGCGCGGGCGCTGTCGGTCGACCTGGCCGCGCGCCGGGTGAAGACCACCGGCGGCGAGGTTGCCTACGACCAGCTCATCGTCGCCACCGGGGCCGCCCATTCCTACTTCGGCAAGCCGGAGTGGGAAGCCTTCGCGCCGGGCCTGAAGACCCTCGAGGACGCCACGGCCATCCGGCGGCGTGTGCTGTCGGCCTTCGAGAAGGCGGAGTGCGCGCCGGTGGGCGAGCAGGCCCGGCTCCTGACCTTCGTGATCGTCGGCGGCGGCCCGACGGGGGTGGAGATGGCCGGGGCGGTTGCGGAGCTGGCGCGCGACGCCCTGAAGCGCGACTTCCGCCGCATCGACCCGCGCTTCGCCCGCGTGCTGCTGCTGGAGGCCGGGCCGCGGATCCTGCCGACCTTTCCCGAGCACCTGGCCGCCTACGCCCAACGCGTGCTGCAGGCCATGCAGGTGGAGGTGCGGACCGGCGCCAAGGTCATCGACTGCGACGCGAACGGCGTCGCCCTGGAGGATGGGCGGATCGAGGCCGAGACCCTTATCTGGGCGGCGGGCGTGGCCGCCTCGGAGGTCGCCGCGGAGCTGCCGTGCGAGCATGACCGCGCGGGCCGGGCGAAGGTCACGCCAGACCTGTCCTTGCCCGGCCATCCGGAGGTGTTCGTGATCGGCGACGCCGCCGCCGTCACGGACGCGAAGGGCGCACCCGTCCCTGGCATCGCGCCGGCCGCCAAACAGCAGGGGAAATACGTCGCCAGGGTGATCCGCGCCCGCCTGGAGGGGCGGTCTGCACCGCCGCCGTTCCGCTATCGCCACGCCGGCGACCTCGCCACCATCGGGCGCAGCGCCGCCATCGTGAAGTTCGACCGCCTGACCCTGAAGGGTTTCGTGGGCTGGGTGTTCTGGAGCATCGCCCACGTCTATTTCCTGATCGGCCTGCGCAACCGCATCGTCGTGGCGCTGGAATGGTCGTGGAGCTGGATCACCCGCCAGCGGGCGGCGCGCCTGATCGTCGCCGAAGGCCCCCCGCCGTCGGGTCTATGAGCCCTCCACCAGGGCCAGCCACTCTTCCTCGGTCATCACCTGGATACCCAGCTCGTTGGCGGTCTTGAGCTTCGAGCCGGCGCCGGGCCCGGCCACCACCAGATCGGTCTTCTTCGAGACCGAGCCGGAGACCTTGGCCCCCAGGCGCTCGGCCTGGGCCTTGGCTTCGTCGCGGGTCATGCGCTCGAGTGAGCCGGTGAAGACCACCGTCTTGCCGGCCACGGCGGTGTCGGATTTGGGCCGCTCGGCGTCCTGGATCTCCAGCTCGCCCACCAGGTTCTGGACGATCCGGCGGTTGTGGTCCTCGGCGAAATAGGCCGCGGCGGCCTCGATCACCGCCGAGCCGATCTGGTCCATGTCGTCCAGCTCCTGCACCGCCTCGGGATCGCGATCGGCGATCTTGTCCATCGCCGCCAGGAACGCGCTCGCCGTGTGATAGCCGCGCGCCATGACCGTGGCCGTGGTCTCGCCGATGTGCCGGATTCCGAGGCCGTAGATGAAGCGGTCGAGCGGAATCTTCCGGCGCGCTTCGATATTGGTCGTCAGGTTGCGGACGCTGGTCTCGCCATAACCCTCGGTCTGCAGGAGCTCGGCCAGCTTCGCCTCGTCGCGGGCCAGCCTGAAGATGTCGGCCGGCTCCTTGATCCAGCCGCGCTCGTAGAAGGCGACCAGCTGCTTCTCGCCCAGACCTTCGATGTCGTAGGCGCGGCGGGAGACGAAGTGCCGGAGGTGCTCGATCCGCTGGAACGGGCAGGCGAACTCCCCCGAGCAGCGGCGCACCACGGTCTCCGCGCCGGAAGCCGTCGTCTCGCGCACCAGCGGCGTGTGCAGCGGACAGGGGCAGTGGGTGGGGAACTCGTAGGGCGCGGCGTCCGCCGGCCGCTCGTCCAGCACGGGGCCCAGGATCTGGGGGATCACGTCGCCGGCGCGCTGCAGGATCACCGTGTCGCCGATGCGGATGTCCTTGCGGGCGATCTCGTCGGCGTTGTGCAGGGTGGCGTTGACGACCACCACGCCGCCGACCGTGACGGGTTTCAGCCGCGCCACGGGCGTCACCGCGCCGGTGCGGCCCACCTGGATGTCGATCGCCTCCAGCACCGTGCGCGCCTGCTGGGCCGGGAACTTGCGCGCCACCGCCCAGCGCGGCGAACGGGAGACGAAACCCAGGCGCTGCTGCCAGTCCAGCCGGTCGACCTTGTAGACCACCCCGTCGATGTCGTAGCCGAGCTTGGGCCGCACAACCTCCATCTCGCGATAGGCGTCCAGCAGGCCCTCGGGGCCGGTCACGCAGCGGCTCTCGGGCGTGGTGCGGAAGCCCCAGGCCTTCAGCAGCTGCAGCGCCTGCCACTGGGTTTCGGCGAAGGGGGCGCTTGCAAGGCCCCAGGCGTAGGCGAAGAAGCGCAAGGGCCGGCCGGCGGTGATCTTCGGGTCGATCTGGCGCAGGGAGCCGGCCGCGGCGTTGCGAGGATTGGCGTAGGTGCGCTGGCCCGCCGCCTCCGCCGCAGCGTTGAGGGCCGCGAACTCCTCGTGGCCCAGATAGACCTCGCCACGGATCTCGATGACCTCAGGAAAGCCTTCGCCCGCGAGCCGCTTGGGGATTTCGGCGATGGTGCGCAGGTTTTCGGTGACGTCCTCGCCCACCCGCCCGTCGCCGCGGGTCGCGCCCTGGACGAAGACGCCGTTCTCGTAGCGCAGGGAGGCCGACAGCCCGTCGATCTTGGGTTCGGCGGTGTAGGCTACGGCTTCCTCCAGCTTGAGGAAGCGGCGGATGCGGGCGTCGAACTCCAGCGCCTCCTCATCGGAAAACGCGTTGTCGAGCGAGAGCATGGGCACGCCATGCTCAACAGGCGAGAACTGTTCGGCCCGGGGAGCGCCGATGCTGAGGGACGGCGAGTTCTCGCGGATCAGGTGCGGAAAGGCCGCCTCGATCTCGGCGTTGCGGCGCTTCAGCGCGTCGTAGTCGGCGTCGGAAATGACCGGCGCGTCTTCCTGGTGATAGCGAATGTCGTGGGCGGCGATCTCGTCCGCCAGCCGCGTCAGCTCCTCGACGGCCTCGGCCTCGGTCAGTTCGGCGACGGATCTGGGCATCTATGTCCTCCCCAACGAACCTCGCGACATGCACCGGTTTTCGAACGCCGTCCACGGCGGCGGCGCTGTCTTTTCCTCCCTCGCTGCGCAAGGGAGGAAGAACGGATTAGGCGTGCATCAGGGCGCGGGCGGCGGCGCGGGCGGCGTCGGTGATCTGGGCGCCGGCGAGCATCCGGGCGATCTCCTCCTCGCGCTCGGCCGGCGTGAGCGGCTCGACCGCGGTGCGCAGGCGTTCGGCCTCGCCGGCCTTGGCGATCCGCCAGTGGGCGTCGGCGCGGGCGGCCACCTGGGGCGAATGGGTGACCACAAGCACCTGGGCCTCGCGCGCAAGCCGCTTGAGCCGCAGGCCGACGGCGTCGGCGACGGCCCCGCCGACCCCTTGGTCCACCTCGTCGAAGATCATCAGCGGCTGGGGCCCCTCGCCCCGCCCGGCCAGGGCCGCCTTGAGCGCCAGGGCGAAGCGGGCGAGTTCGCCGCCCGAGGCGATGTCGCCCAGGCCGCCGAAGGGCGCGCCCGGATTGGTCGAGACCTCGAAGATCACCCGGTCGAGGCCGGCCGGACCGGCGCGATCTTCCGGCAGAGCCTCGATCCCGACGCGGAAGCGCGCCTTCTCCAGCTTCAAGGGCGCCAGCTCCTCCATCACCGCGGCGGCCAGGTGATCGCCCGCGGCATGGCGGGCTTCGGACAGGCGGCGCGCCTCGGCGAGATAGGCGGCGCGGGTTTCCGCAACCGCCGCATCGGCCGCCTTCAGCTCATCCTCCGAGCTTTCCACGGCCCGCAGGCGCTCGGCGAAGCGGGCGCGGACGGCCGGGAGCTCCTCGACGGCGACTTGAAGCTTGCGGGCCATGCCGCGCAGCTCGAACAGCCGTTCCTCGGCCTTTTCCAGGTCGTCGGGCCGGAAATCGAAGGCTTCGGCGGCCGCATCGACGGCGGCTTCCGCCTCCTGGGCCTCCACCAGCACCCGGTCGATCGCCGCGCCGGCGACGGAGAGCCGCTCCACCGCCGAACCCGCTTCGGAGGCGCCGGCCTGAACCGCGCGGGCGCGGGCGTGCTCCAGGGCCCGAAAGGCCTGGGCGAGGCGGGCGGAAAGGCCGTCGAACGCCTGACGCGCCGAGGCGATGTCGGCCAGGGCCTTCTCCGAGGCGCCGAGCACGGCGCGGGTCTCGGCGAGCGCAGTCTCCTCCCCCGACTGGGGATCCAGCCGGTCGAGTTCGGCCAGGCGGAGCGACAGCTCCTCCGACTCGGCGGCGGCGCGGCCGGCGGCCTCGCGCAGGGCCTCGGCCCGGGTCCGCGCCGCGCGCCAGACCTCCCAGCGCTCGGCGACGGCGTCGGCGAGCCGCCCAAGCGCGCCATAGGCGTCGAGCAGCGGGCGATGCGTCTTGGCGTCCAGCAGGCCGACGGTCTCGTGCTGGCCGTGGACCTCGAGCAGGATCTCGCCGAGTTCGCGCAGGGTCCCGACGCTGGCCGATTGGTCGTTCACATAGGCGCGGCTGCGGCCGTCGGCCGAGAGCGTGCGCCGCAGGACCAGATCCTCGTCGCGGGCGAAGTCCAGGCCCTTTTGCTCAAGGATCGTCCACACCGGATGATCGGGCGCCGGCGCGAAAGCGGCGGTGACCGTCGCCTGGTTCGCCCCGCGGCGGACGAGGCCGGCGTCGCCGCGGGCGCCGACCGCCAGGCCGAGCGCGTCCAGAATGATCGACTTGCCCGCGCCGGTTTCACCGGTCAGCGCCGTGAGGCCTGGCCCGATCGAGAGATCGAGCGCCTCGATCAGCACCACGTCGCGGATCCCAAGGCCGATGAGCATGGCGGCAAGATCGCCCGGAATCGGGGCTTACGGAAAGCCCGTCAGTCGCGGCCGGGGATCAGCCGGCCGAGAAGGCCGCGGCGGGGCTTGGGCTCGGCCTGGGCCGGAGCGGCTTCGCCGGTGGCTGAGGCGTCGGTCTGAGGCGGCGCCGGCGCATCCTCGGCGGCCGGAGGCCGCAGGGTGGTCGACTTGTCCTTCACGAAGGGCAGCCGCGACAGCACGCCCCGGCGCTCGCCGTCGGCGGGCTCGGTCGCCGGGCGGAAACCGCGGTCGGTGAGCAGGGCGTAGGCGTCGCGGTACCAGATGTCGCCCGGATAGTTGTGGCCGAGCACGGCGCCATTGCGCTTGGCTTCCTCGACGAGGCCGAGGGTCAGATAGGCCTCGACAAGCCGGTAGAGCGCCTCGGGCGTGTGGCTGGTGGTCTGATAGCGGTCGATGACGGTCTTGAACCGGCCGATGGCGGCGAGCGTATCGCCGTTGCGCAGGTACCAGCGGCCGATGGTCATTTCCTTGCCGGCCAGCTGGTCGTTGACCATGTCGATCTTCAGCCGGGCGTCGGTGGCGTATTCCGAGCGCGGATAGCGCTGCACCACTTCCTGCAGACCGGCCAGCGCCTGGCCGGTGGCGGCCTGATCGCGGCCCACGTCGACGATCTGCTCGAAGTAGCAGATGGCCTTCAGATAGTAGGCGTAGGCCGCCGCCGGATTGCCCGGATAGAGCGAGATGAAGCGGTTGGCGTCGGCGATGGCCTCGGCGTAGTCGTTGGCCTGATAGTTGGCGTAGGCCGTCATCAGGATCGCCCGGCGGGACCACTCCGAATAGGGGTGCTGGCGCTCCACCTCGTTGAAGTACTGCACGGCCTGCTTCCACAGGCCGCGGTCCAGCCGGTCGGCGCCGGTGGCGTAGAGCAGCTCGACCGGCCGCTCCTGATAGGCCAGGCGGGGCTTCTTCTCACGGCCGGCGCATCCGGCGAGGGTCAGAGCGGCGAGCCCGACGATGATCGTCGTGCGAGCCCGGGAATTGCGAACCAAGGTCACCATCACCTCAAATGGACCAACGCGCGCCCCCGCGCCGCGAGTCCCTCGCTTCTACAGCATGCGATGCGGTGCGCAAATGCGGCGGAGGCGCGCCGGGCGCGCGATCGGTCTCAGACCGCCTGGGCGAGGTCCGGAACCAGGGTGCGCAAGCGCCAGGATCCAGGATTGGCCAGCAGCGCCCGGACCAGCTCGTTGTTGATCCCGTGGCCGGCGAGCACGCCTTCGAAGCGGCCGAGGATCGGCGCGCCCAGCACATAGAGGTCGCCGATGGCGTCCAGCGCCTTGTGCCGCACGAACTCGTCGGGGCGGCGCAGGCCTTCGGGATTGAGGATGCGGTCGCCCTCGATCACCACGGCGTTTTCCATGGAGCCTCCGCGGGCCAGACCGATGGAGCGCAGATACTCGACCTCGTGCAGGAACCCGAAGGTGCGGCAGTCGGCGAGTTCGTCGCGGAAGGCCTGGCCGTCCATGACGAGGTCGACGGCTTGCCGACCGATGGCGGCCGAGCCGAAGGCGATCTCGAAGGCCACTTCGAACCGATCGGAGGGGCGCAGGGTGGCGCGCTTGTCGCCATCGGTCACTTCGATCGTGTCGACGATTTCGATGTAGCGGCGGGGCGCCTCCTGCTGGCGCACGCCCACGCGGTCGAGGATCTGAACGAACGGCAGGGCCGAGCCGTCCATGATCGGCATTTCGGGCCCGTCGAGCTCGACCACGGCGTTGTCGACGCCGGACATGACCAGGGCGGCCATCAGGTGCTCGATGGTGGAGACCGACACGCCCTCGGCGTTGGCGATCACGGTGCCGAGCTGGGTCTTGACCACCGCCTCGCCGGAGACGGGAATGCGATTGTCGCGGTCGGCCACATCGACGCGCACGAAGACGATGCCGGTATCGGCCGGGGCCGGGCGCACGGAAACGCGCGTATGGGCGCCGGTGTGGACGCCGACGCCTGCGAAGATCGCGGGCCCTTGCACGGTGTGCTGAAACGCAGTTGCGACCAAGTGCGCGGCCTTCCTCAGTACTCTTGGCGGCCGGGTGACCGCGAAACGCCCCAGCGTCCCAATACGCCTCGTGCTGCGGCGCCGCAAAACACGTCCTGTTTCCGAATGTTTCGAATTGGCACGTTAAAATTTTGTTTAGAATTCAACGCGGAACGAGGTGTTCCTGCCATGGTTTGGTGAAGCCGGCCCGAGGCTCAGTCGAGGAAGGTGAAGGTCTCCGCCCCGTCGAATCGGCGGATGCGGATATCCGCCGTGACCTCGGGCGCCATCAGGCGGGCGTTCACGCCCATCCGCCCTATGCCGGGGTCGAGAGGCTCCCAATGGGTGACGCAGCCGCAGGTCCGGCAGTGATGGGTCGCAAGCGTCCGGTCGCCCTGGACATAGGCGACGGTCGCCTCCCGCCCGGCCAGGAATTCCACCTCCGAGGGCGGGTAGTAGGCCCAGAGCCCGCCGTAGCGACGGCAGAGCGAGCAGTTGCAGGACGTCAGGGCCGGCGGCGGCCGCGCCACCGCCAGGCGCACCACGCCGCAATGACAGGAGGCTTCGATCACCGGCGTCTGCTCCGCCCTGGCCATATGTGCTTCCGGAGTTTGCACGATTAGCACCGTTTCCCGAAGCGGAGAGAAACTTCGGCGGGGCTGTCGGATCGCCGCCCGCCGGGACGTCCTTGGGTCATCGCAACCTGGAAGAAGGAGCCTTCCAATGCCCTATGTCGACGGTTTCGTCCTGGCCGTGCCGAAGGCCAAGCTGGAGGCCTACAAGGCCATGGCCCGCAAGGGGGGCGACATCTGGAAGGAGCACGGCGCGCTCGCCTATGTGGAGTGCATCGGCGACGACACGCCCTATGGCGAGCTGACGTCGTTTCCCCGGGCCGTGCAGGCCAAGGACGACGAGATCGTGATCTTCTCCTGGATCGTCTACGCCTCCCGCGCCGACCGCGACGCGATCAACGCCAAGGTGATGGCCGACCCGCGCCTGAAGGGCGACGTGGCCGACATGCCGTTCGACGGCAAGCGGATGATCTTCGGCGGGTTCGAGACCTTCGTGGAACTCTAGGCGCGTTCCGCAAAAGTGGACGCGGGTTTTGCGATCAGAACGCGCTCACGCCTTTGAATCGAGAGCATGATTCGACGGTCAGACGATTCCGCCCGACCGCATCGTGCTCTAGCCGGCGGGCCGCGACGCGCTGGCCTTCGCCTCCCCCTGGTCGAGAGAACGGCCCGCCAGCAAGGCGCGCGCCTGAACCGCGGCCTCGCCCCCGTGAGGCGCGTTCGCCAAGGGGGCGAGAACCAGGGCAGCCTGCTCCCACTCGCCCCGGCGGATCAGGGCCATGCCCGCCGCGAGCGAGACGGTGGCCACGGACGGGGCGAGGGCGCGGGCCTGGAGCAGCAGGTCCAGGTCGCGATGGTCGGGGAAGTCCGGCTCGACCGTCCGGCTTTGGGCGTAGCCCAGCAGCGCTCGATAGTCCGGCCCGCCCAGCGACATGGCCCGTTCGAAATAGGCCCGCGCCGCCCGGAAGCGGGCCGTCCGCTCTTCGGGCGCGCGCAGGCCGGCGGCAAGCTGCCCAAGGCCCCCGACACGCAGAACCTCCGCATCGTCCGGCTGCGCCGCGAGCCGGCGCGCAATGACGGCTTCGCCCACCTGGGCGTCGCCCAAGGCGAACTCGGCTTCGGCGAGGGCGAGGGCGGCCAGCCGCTCGCCCGAATGGGCGGCCGCTCGGCGGCGGAGATCCTCCAGCCACGCGCCGTCCAGCCCATTGGGGGGCTGGCAAGCCAGGCGGAGGCGGTCCAGGTGGAACTCGCCCTCGGCCTCCGAAAGGCTTGTCACCACTGCGGCCGGAGCGGCGGTGGACACCTGGACCACAAGACGGCGCGGCTTGCGGTAGGCGCGCATGGCGGCGACAAGCTGCGGCGTGTCGAGCCCTCCGATCTCGCGGAACGCCTGGACCGGCTCGGCTCCCGCGGCCAAGGCGACGACGATCCGCTCAAGCTGGGCGGCCCGCTCCGGCGCGCCCTGCATGTAGTGAACCAGCAGCCAGGCCTGGGCGTAGAAGAGATAGCGCCTGTCCGGCGGGATTTCGGCGACCGGGCGGCGCAGCACCTCCTCCAGCGGTTCCCATTCGGCGTTCAGGAGGGCGTTGACCCGGCTCTCGTTATAGCCGCCGACCTTGACCTGACCCCGCCCGATCTCCGCGGTCATGAAGTACTCGGCCCATCCCTCGACGAACCAGGCGGGATAAGCGGCCGAGAAGTTCTCCAGCAGGAAATGGTGCGCGTATTCGTGGAAGAGCACCTCGTCGGCGGTGGCCCCCTCGCCCGTCGTTGCGATGGCGAACAGGCGGGCGGGCCCGGTGCTGTAGAAGCCGCGAAGGTCCGGATCGGCGTGCGGGTTGACCCGCCGGAGGCGCTCGCCGCTCCCGACCAGGAAGACCTCGAGCTTATGGCCGGGCCGGCGCTCCGCGTCCTTCAGATGCAGCGTGCGCAGCATGGCGTCAAAGGCGTGCAGCTTGCGCGCGTATTCGCGCACCACCTCCTCGCCGCCATCCGCATAGATGATGAACCGATCGGTCTCGGCGCGCGACCAGGCGGCATAGGCCGGCGTAGCCGAAAAGGCCAGGAGGAGCAGAAGCGTCGGCAGGCGCCCAAACAGCCCTTTCATGACGCCGACGTGCCCCGATTGCGCAGACTCGGTCGAACGATAGCGCCGAGGCGACGCCGCCTAAAGCCAGCCTTTGCGCTTGAAATAGAGGTAGGGCAGCGCCGCCGAGAGGAACATCAGCCCGATCGCCCAGGGATAGCCGAAGCGCCAGTGCAGTTCGGGCATGTGGTCGAAGTTCATGCCGTAGACCGAGGCGATCAGGGTCGGCGGCAGCAGGGCCACTGCGGCCACCGAGAACAGCTTGATGATCTGGTTCTGCTCCAGATTGATCAGGCCCAAGGTGGCGTCGAGCAGGAAGTTGATCTTGCCCGACATGCTGTCGGTCAGTTCGCCCAGGGCCGCAGCGTCGCGCTGCAGCAGGCGCAGTTTCTGCTTGGCGTCCTTGCCGGCTCGCCGGCTGCCGGTGTCCAGCGCGGCATGGTAGGCGAGCACCCGCTGCAGGCTGGACAGGCTCTCGCGGATCATGCCCATCAGGTCGCCCTTGCGGCCGATCTGCTCGATCAGCACCTGCAGATCCTGGCTCTGCACCCGGTCGCCGCTGCGCTTGCGGAAGATAATGCGGGAGATGCCGTCGATCTCGTCGCCGGCCCGCTCCAGGGCGTCGGCCAGGCGATCGATCATGGCTTCCACAAGGCCGAACATCACCGCCTCGCCGGTATCGAGGGGCTCCCCGGGGCGGTGGCCGGCGCGGCCGGCGAAGATCGAGAAGGCCCGGGGCTCCACATAGCGGATGGTGACCAGCTGGCGGCCCTTCAGCACGAAGGTCACCGGCGACTTGACCGGATCGTCGCTGTCCAGCCGCGCCAAGGCCGTCGCGATCATGAACTCGGCCGCATCCTCGGTGTAGAGCCGAGCCGAGGGCTCGACATCCCTCATCTCGTCGCGCGTGGGGACCTCGAAGCCGACGGCGGCCTCGACGGCGGCGACTTCCTCCGGACTTGGGGCCAGCAGGTCGATCCAGACGGCTTCGGCGGCCTCCGCCGCAGGATCCGTCAAGTGCGCGAGCCTTTCCTCGCGCCAGCCATAGGCGTTGAGCATGGCGGCCTCCTTTCGCGGCGACGCCGCAAGGCTGCCCGCCTACGGCGTCACATGGTCCGGACCGGACTTCGGTCTTCGGGGTTCATCTGCGGGGTTTCCGAATACCCGCCCAGCCGAGCGGGCGGCGAGGCCATGTGCCCGCCGCCCGCTGAAGGTCAACCGGCCGCGCCGCGTCAGAAAAAGCCGAGCTTCTGTGGGCTGTAGCTGACCAGCAGGTTCTTGGTCTGCTGGTAGTGGTCCAGCATCATGCGATGGGTCTCGCGGCCGATGCCCGACTGCTTATAGCCGCCGAAGGCCGCATGGGCCGGATAGGCGTGGTAGCAGTTGGTCCAGACCCGGCCCGCCTCGATCGCGCGGCCGAAGCGGTAGCAACGGTTGACGTCGCGGCTCCAGACGCCCGCGCCCAGGCCGTAGAGGGTGTCGTTGGCGATGGCCAGCGCCTCTTCGTCGTCCTTGAAGGTGGTCACCGAGACGACCGGGCCGAAGATCTCCTCCTGGAAGACCCGCATGCGGTTGTGCCCACGGAACACGGTGGGCTTCACATAGAACCCGCCGCCCAGGTCGCCCGGCAGCTCGTTGCGGGCGCCGCCGGTCAGCACCTCGGCCCCTTCCTGACGACCGATATCGATGTAGGAGAGGATCTTCTCCAGCTGTTCGCTGGAGGCCTGGGCGCCGACCATGGTGGCCGGATCGAGCGGATCGCCCTGGACGATGGCCTCCACCCGCTTCAGCGCCCGCTCCATGAACCGGTCATAGATCGCTTCGTGCACCAGGGCCCGGCTGGGGCAGGTGCAGACCTCGCCCTGGTTCAGGGCGAACATGGCGAAGCCCTCGATGGCCTTGTCGAAGAAGTCGTCGTCCTGAGCTGCTACGTCGTCGAAGAAGATGTTGGGCGACTTGCCGCCCAGCTCCAGGGTCACCGGGATCAGGTTCTGGCTGGCGTACTGCATGATCAGCCGGCCGGTGGCGGTCTCGCCGGTGAAGGCGATCTTGGCGATGCGTGGGCTGGAGGCGAGCGGCTTGCCGGCCTCCAGGCCGAAGCCGTTGACGATGTTCACCACCCCCGGCGGCAGGATGTCGGCGATCAGCTCGGCCCAGAGGAGAACGGTCGCAGGCGTCTGCTCGGCGGGCTTCAGGACCACGCAGTTGCCGGCCGCCAGGGCCGGGGCGAGCTTCCAGCAGGCCATCAGCAGCGGGAAGTTCCAGGGGATGATCTGCCCCACCACCCCCAAGGGCTCATGGAAGTGATAGGCGACGGTGTCGGCGTCGATCTCGGAGATGCCGCCCTCCTGCGCCCGCAGGCAGCCGGCGAAATAGCGGAAGTGGTCGATCGCCAGCGGCAGGTCGGCGGCGGTGGTCTCGCGGATCGGCTTGCCGTTGTCCCAGGTCTCGGCGGAGGCCAGGAGGTCGAGGTTCTCCTCCATGCGGTCGGCGATGCGATTGAGCGTGCGCGCCCGCTCGGCCGGGCTGGTGCGGCCCCATCCGGCCTTGGCGGCGTGGGCGGCGTCGAGGGCGGCCTCGATGTCCTGGGCGTCGGAACGGGCCACTTCGCACAGCACCTGGCCGTTCACCGGCGAGATGTTCTCGAAATAGCGCCCCGCCGCCGGCTCCACGAAGCGGCCGCCGACGAAATTGCCGTAGCGCGCCTTGAAGGGCGGCTTGGCGGTGCGGTTGAACTCCAGCTTGGTCATGGTTTCCTCCTTCGCCGTCGTGCGGCGGCTTTGGAGGAAGGATCGCGATGGAGGCTCGCGGCTGTCACCCGCCCAGCCGCCGATCGCGACGCAAGGTGTCGCAGAACTGCGACAGGCGCCGGGCTCAACGTGCGGGGCGCACGCCCAGGCGGTTCATCTTGCGGTGCAGGGTCGCGCGGCTGACCCGCAGGGCGCGGGCGGCCTCGGAGACGTTGCCGCCGGCCCGCGCCAGGGCGCGCTGCACCGCGCCGCGCTCGGCCACGTCGAAATCCTCGCCCGCCTCGTCGGGTGCCAGGACGGCGCTGGCGGGCAGGCCCTGGGCGATCTTCTCGGAGGAGATGCCATAGAGCCGTCGGGCGGTGCGGGTGGCGCCGACCACCAGGTCGTCGCGGTCGACGGCCAGCAGGGCGCCGGCCTCGGCCTCCGGCCCCAGCAGGATGCGGGCGTGACCGAAGGCCTGGCGGAAATGGGCGGTCTCGATCCGCCGGGCCGCCTCCCCCACCGCCATCCCGATCAGCGAGAGCACGCCCGCGTCGAGATCGCCCCGGCAGGAAGAGACGTCGAGCACGCCCGCCAGGCGGCCTTCATGGTCGAACAGAGGCGCGCCGGTGCAGCTCAGGTCGGTGTTGCGGGTGAAGAAGTGCTGGTCGCGGTGGATGGTGATCAGCCGCCCCTCGGCGAGCGCCGTGCCGACGCCGTTGGTGCCGGCCCGCGCCTCGTGCCAGACCATGCCGGTCCAGAGGCCGGCGCGGGAGAAGAGCTCGTCGTCGGCCGGATCGCCCCGGCGATCCAGCGGCACGCCGTCGAGATCGGTCAGCAGCACGCAGCAACCGGCGCCGCCCACCGCCTCGAACAGCCGGTCCAGGGCCGGCTGGGCGGCGGTCAGCAGGGGCGCGAGCCGATCGCGGGCTTCGGCCAGCCGCGCCTCGTCCAGGCGCTCCACCTGCGCCGGCGCTTCCGGATCGAGGCCGTAGGCGTTGAGCGACCGGATCCAGGAGGCGGCGACGGCCGAGCGCGCGGCCGCCGAGCTGTCGGCGGCGACGGCGAACACCTCGTCGGCGTGACGGCGGCCTTCCCGTGTCGGCATGGCGGTCCATCCGGCGGGGCCTCTTGGCGGGCCTCGAGCGGAGGGTGGCACATCGAGCCGCCGCAGCAAAGGCGAAGCTCGCGCCTGCAGGGTCGTGACGCGGCGAGGGAAAAGCAAAACGGCCGGGGCGAGCCCCGGCCGTCGCAGGTTCAAGCTTTACTTGAAGTCAGTTCGCCAGGCGGCGGAGGAAGCTGGGGATTTCCAGGTCTTCCTGATTTTCGTCCTGCGTCTCGGCCATCGGCTCGGCCGGCAGGGCGCCGCCGCGGGTCGGGGCCGCGCGAGGGGCCGGGGCGGCGGGCGGGGCGTCGTAGCGCGGGCGGCTGCCGAACAGGCTGAGGAAGCCGCCGCGCTGGGGCCGGCGATCCTCGAATACGGTTTCGCCGAACAGCGGCTCGTCCTCTGCCTCCTCGACCGCCGGGTCGACGATCCGGGCGATGGGGCGGGAGACTTGCGGCTCAGGAGCCGGAGCCGGCGCAGGGGCCGGAGCCGGCTCGGCGGCCTGGGCGTAGAGCTCGCCCTGGGCTTCCGGCTCGGGCGCATAGGCCTTGGGCTCGGGCGCCGCAGGCGCGGCCGGCGGCGGGGCGTAGGCCTGGGGCTCCGGATAGCGCGGCGGCGCGGCGGGAGCAGCCGGGCGCGGCTCGTAGGCGGGCGCCGCGGGCGCGCGCATCACGGGCTCCGGCTGGGGCGCGGCGGGGCGCTGCATCTCCGGCGCGCGCAAGGGCGGCGCGGTGAGCGGCTTGCGCTCCGGCTTGGGCTCGATGTTGGCGATGGAGGCCACGTCCATGCCGGTGGCGACCACCGAGACGCGGATCACGCCGTCCAGCGAGGGATCGAAGGCCGCGCCGAAGATGATGTTGGCTTCCGGATCGACCTGTTCGGAGATGGCGTTGGCCGCCTCGTCGACCTCCAGCAGGGTCATGTCGAGCCCGCCGGTGACGTTCACCAGCACGGCCTTGGCGCCCTTCAGGGAGACCTCGTCCAGCAGCGGGTTGGCGATGGCGTTCTGGGCCGCCATCAGGGCGCGGTCGTCGCCGGTGGCCTCGCCGGTGCCCATCATCGCCTTGCCCATCTCGGTCATGACCGTGCGGACATCGGCGAAGTCGAGATTGATCAGGCCCGGAAGCACCATCAGGTCGGTGATCGAGCGCACGCCCGAGTGCAGGACCTGGTCGGCCATGCCGAAGGCCTCGGCGAAGGTGGTCCGCTCGTTGGCGACCCGGAACAGGTTCTGGTTCGGGATGACGATCAGGGTGTCGACATAGCGCTGCAGCTCGCCGATGCCGGCGTCGGCCAGGCGCATGCGGTGGCGGCCTTCGAAGTGGAAGGGCTTGGTCACCACGCCGACGGTCAGGATGCCGCGCTCACGGGCGCACTTGGCGATGATCGGGGCCGCGCCCGTGCCGGTGCCGCCGCCCATGCCGGCGGTGATGAACACCATGTGGGCGCCGTCGAGGTGCTCGCCGATCTCCGGCACGGACTCTTCGGCCGCGCTCATGCCGACCTCGGGATGGGCGCCGGCGCCCAACCCTTGCGTCACCTGCACGCCGAGCTGGATTCGGCGGTCGGTCTTGGCGAAGGAAAGCTGCTGGGCGTCGGTATTGGCGACGACGAACTCGACGCCTTCGAGGCCCGCCTCGATCATGTTGTTAACCGCGTTGCCCCCGGCGCCCCCGACGCCGAAGACGACGATGCGCGGCTTCAGTTCGGTCGCGCGCGGCGCGGAAAGTGCGATAGCCATGGGGACCCTGCGTGCTCCGTACCGTGGTCTGGGGAGCGGCCGGCGACCCGCCGCCGGAACTCCCCTGAAGGCTGGCGTTAAGCAAGCGCCCACCTTCGTTAATTGGCGGTTAACTCCATAAGACGAGTCGGGGGTCCGTCGACCCCCCGCGCGACACAATTATTTCTTGCTGCACAAGGCTTGCGCGTTAACCAAGACGGCGAAACTGCGGCGAACTGACTCATTGGCCGAAACGACTCAGCTAACCTGTTCATCGAACACGGTTTACACGCTGGGCTGGCGCCGAAGCTTGACCATGCAACCCGGCGAAACGGGCTCTAGGACGAGCCCTCGATCTTCAGCGCGGCCATGAGCGCGCGATCCCGGCGATAGATGTCCGGGCGTTCCGCGAGGCGGCCGTCCGGCTCCAGGCCCAGGGTGAAATAGACGAGATAGACCGGGACCGGCCGGAGCAGATCCACCCGCCGCTCCGGGCTCGGCGAGGCGGTCGGGGGCGGTTCGCCGCCCAGCAGGCGGCGGACGAGGCGCGGGGCGTCTTCCAGCCGTACGCAGCCGGCGCTCACGGCCCGCCGGTCGCCGGCGAACACGCCACGATGAGGCGTATCGTGCAGATAGACTCCGAGTTCGTTGGGGAACATCACCTTGACCTGCCCCATCATGTTGTTCGGGCCCGGCCGCTGGCGCACACGCAGTTCCTGACGGCCAGCGGCGACGGCGACCCAGTCCACCTGGCGCGGGTCGATCTCCTGCGCCTGCGGCGTCCAGCCGGACAGCAGCTCGAAGCCGGCGTCCTCGACGAACTGCGGCCCGGACCGCAGAGCCGGACGCGCCACTTTGTCCGGAACCAGGTCCGGCGGCAGGTTCCAATAGGGATCGAAGACGACGTAACGGATCAGGCCGGCCATGATCGGCGTGGCCTGGCTGGGCTTTCCCACGGCGACCGGCATGGAGTCGACGGCCGCGCCATTCTCGTAAAACCAGAGGCGCTGGGCGGCGGCGTCGACCAGGACGTAGCGCTCGCCAAGCTCCGACGGCAGGGCGCGCGCCCGCTCGAGATTGAGGCGCAGCAGGCGTTCCTGCCGCGCCGGGCCGCCGCGGGCGCGGTGCTCGGCCAGCGCCTGGCGATAGGCGGCGTAGATGGGGTTCATGCGGCGTGCGGCGGCCAGACGCTCCGAGACGTCTCCGGGGCCCGACAGCTCGGCGAGCACGCCCCCGACGGTCGGCTCGGGCGGCGCGGCGGCAGGGTCGGCGAACAGCATCTCCGCGTCGGGCGCAGGGCGCCTGAGGTCGATCACATAGCGGGCGAAGGCGCGCGACAGGGCCACCTCGGCGCGCGCCAGGGCGGCGGGGTCGCCGGTGCGGGCCTCGGCCACGAGCCGCCGAAGCTCGGCCAGGCCATACGCGTCGGGGGAAAGGCCGTCGCGATCGGCCTGCGCGATAGCGGCGAGCGCTTCGTCCGCCTCGGGGCGCAGGGCGCCGCCGGCCGTCCACAGGGGCCGGCCGTGACGCGCCGCGTAGAAGGCCGCGAGCTCCGGCTCCGCGGCGCGCAGACCTAGCGCCTCGCCGGCGATGCGCCTGCCCAGCGGGTGGGCGGGGTTGGCGAGGAAGGGATCGCGGGGCGCCGAGGCCGAAGCCCCGACGAAGATCGCCCCCAGCGCCAGGCCGAAGATCAGGCTGCGAAGGGCCTCCCCGGAGGCCCGCGGCTGGCGCGGCTCCGGGGAGGTCGCGTCAGCGGCGGGCGTCAGCCGCGTTCGCCGGCCTGCGCATAGCCTTGGGCGGCCGTGTCGGTGGCGTAGCCCTCGGCGCCCATGGCGCGGCTGTCGGCGGCGCGGTTGTCCGTGGCCTGGTTGTCCATGGTTTGCGCGGTCGTATCCTGTTGGGCCGTCCCCGTCTGACCGTAGGTCTGGGCGACGGCGAAGGAGCCGACGAGGAGGGCCGAGGCGGCGCCGGCCATGACGATCTTCAGATTCATTTGGGGGTCTCCCGTAGGTCGTGAGTGACCCCCGCAAACCCCAGATCACGGAAATTCGTTCCTAAGGCGAAGCTGCCTTAGTTGGCGACCGCCTCGGAAAGTCAGAGGTTCTCGCGTAGCCAGGCCGCCGCCTTGGCCACCGGATTGGCCCGGGGGTCCAGGGGCTCCCGGCGCAGGCGCGCGGAGGCGAGCGCCTTTGCCGACACGGCTTCCCGCGGGCCGAAGGCGGCGCGGTGCAGCACCCCGGCGGCGGCGCAGAAGGCCGGGCCGGAGGCGGCGTCCGCCAGATGCGGCACACGGCGCGGACGGCCCAAACGCACCGGCCGGTCGAAGACCCGTACCGCCACTTCGCGCACCCCGGCCAGCTGGCTGGCGCCGCCGGTCAGCACCAGGCCAGCGCCCGGCTCCACCGGCGCGCCGGACGCCCGCAGCCGGTCGCGGAGCAATTCCAGGGTCTCCTCCACCCGCGGCGCGATGATGCCCTTCAGCAGCGAGCGCGGCGCGATGACGGGGCCTGCGCCCGGATCGTCGCCGCGGGGCGGCGCCTCGATCATCTCGCGGTCCTCGTTGGCCGAGGCGATGGCCGAGCCGTGCAGGGTCTTGATGCGCTCGGCGCCGGCGACGGAGGTGGAAAGTCCGCGGGCGATATCGGCCGTCACGTGGCTGCCGCCCACCGGCAGGGTCTCTACGTGGATCAGGCTGCCGCCGGAAAAGACCGCCGCCGAGGTCGAACCGCCGCCCATGTCGATGCAGACGGCGCCGAGATCCATCTCGTCTTCCTCGAGGGCGGCCAGGGCCGAGACGAAGGGCGCGGCGACGACGCCCTCGAACTCCAGGTGCGCGCGCTCCACGCAGGCGCCCAGCGTCTGGTACATGGCCTCTGCCACCGAAACGACCAGCAGCTCCACCCCCAACGTTCGGCCGAACATGGCGCGCGGGTCGCGGACGCCGCCCTGCCCGTCCACCGACCAGGCGACCGGCAGGATGTGGGCCGCGCGGCGGCCGGGCAGCTTGATCTGGGCCAGCGCCTGCTGGATGGCGCGAACGAGGTCGCCGTCGGCGATGGGTCGCGCGCCGAGGGAGACCTTGCCGGCGACGCGGTGGCTGGCGAGCTGGCCGCCGGCGGTGGCGACCGTGACGCCCTGGACCTGCACGCCAGCGACGTTCTCGGCGCGCTCGACGGCCTGGGCGATGGCGTCGGAAGCCTCGTCCAGATTGACGATGGCGCCGCCGCGCACGCCGCGCGACTGCACATAGCCCACGCCCGCGGCGGTCAGCGTGCGGTCGCCGCGACGAATCCCTTCGGGCTTCATGATGAAGCAGGTGACCTTCGAGGCGCCGAGATCCACGGCCGCCACCACCGGCTGGCGGCCGAGCGCGGCCTTCAACCCATCGCGGCTTTCCTTGCGGCCCTCGCCCCGGGACTTCACGCCCAACTCTCCTTTCCTGCTCATGCGCCGTTCGCCACCAATTGCCCCGGCAGGGCGCCGTCGCGCGGGCGCACCGCCACCGTGGAGGGGTCGCGCAGGTCGATGCGTTCGAAACCGAGCTCCAGTATCCGCGAGCGCTGGTCGAGCTGCTCGAGCTGGATAAGCGCCGCGCCCTCCTCCACCGCAGGAAGCTGGACGAGGCTGCCGTCCTTCAGGCGCAGGTCCCAACGGCGGCCGTCGACGCGCACCAGGGCTTCCAGCCGCTCGGCCAGACGCGGCCGCCCCGCCACCTCAGGCAGAATCTGAGCTGCGAATTCGTTGGCCCCGGCGCCGACGATCAGCGGCAGATGGGCGAAGCGGGCGGGATCGGCTTCGGGAATCACCTGGCCGTTCTCGTCGATGACGTAGCTCTTGCCGCCATGCTGCCAGACGGCGAGTTGCTCGCGCTCCACCACGGCGACGACCAGGGTGTCGGGCAGCAGGCGCACCACGCGGGCCTGCTTGACCCAGCCCACCGCCTCGATCCGCTGGCGCAGGTCCTCCAGGTCGATGTTGAGCACCGGCTGGCCCTCATAGGCGCCGGCGGCGGCCAGGATGTCGCGCTCGGCCATCTTGGAAGCGCCGTGCACATGCACCGCCTGCAGCCGGAAGCCGGCCTGGGCCAGGCGCTGGCCCATGCCCGCGGCGACGGAGTCCGAAAGCTTCTGGGCGCGGCCGCCGGTGGCCAGGGTGACGGCGACAGCCAGAACGAGGACGCCGGACGCGGCGGCCAGGGCCGCGGCCGGCGAAAGGCCCATGCCCTGGGCGGCGCCGAGCTTGCCGGGCGCCGACGCCCCCGGCTTCCTGGCCTGGGTGCGCGATTTGGAGCTAGAGGGCGCTTTGGCCCGGGGTTTCGCCGCTACGCGCGTTCCCCCCCGCATCGCCGCGGGCATAAGCATCCTCCGTGATCCAAAGCACCAGACGATCGAAGTCCAGGCCCTTCATGGCCGCCTGCTCCGGGACGAGGGAGGTCGGAGTCATGCCGGGCTGGGTGTTGACCTCCAGAAGGACCAGAATGTCGTTAATGTCGTCATAACGAAGGTCGGAGCGGGTAACCCCGCGACAACCTAACGCTGCATGGGCGCGCTCGGCGTAGGCCATGGCCTTTTCATAGGCGGCCCGGGGAATTCGCGCCGGCAGGATGTGCTCGGATCCGCCCTCGGCGTACTTGGCCTCGTAGTCGTAGAAACCTGTGGATGGAACGATCTCCGTGACGCCGATAGCCTTGCCGTCCATCACCGCCACGGCGAGCTCCAGCCCCCGCACGAAAGGTTCGACCATCACCTGGTCGCCATAGCGCCAGCCGGGAGCGGCCACCTCCTGGGGCGGGCGGTTGGCCCCTTCCGGCACGATGAAGACCCCGACGGACGAGCCTTCCGCATTGGGCTTGACCACATAGGGCGGCGGCAGGACGTGGTCGGCGGCGACGGTGAAGCGGTCGTAGAGGCCGCCGCCCGGCACGGGCACGCCGGCCGCGGCGAAGACCGCCTTGGACTTCGCCTTGTCCATGGCCAAGGCCGAGGCCAGGACGCCGGAATGGGTGTAACGGACGCCCAGGGTCTCCAGCACGCCCTGGACGCAGCCGTCCTCGCCCCAGGCGCCATGCAGGGCGTTGAAGCAGACATCGGGCTTGAGCGCGCTCAGCACCTGGGCGAGATCCCGGCCGGCGTCGACCACGGAGAGACGCGCGCCCAGGCGCTCGAGCGCCGCGGCGCATTCCCGACCGGACGAAAGGCTGACCTCCCGCTCGGCGGAAAGCCCGCCGACCAGGAGGGCCACATGGCGCCCGGCGAGCGGACCGCTCATCGCGCGCCCCCCGCCAGGGCGCGGAAGTCGACGTCGCTGTCGGCGACGGCGTAGACCAGCGCCGCCCAGACCGCGACGTTCTGGGCCAGGGCCTTGGGATCGATCTTGTCCAGGGTGTCGTCGTCGGAGTGATGGAGGTCGAAGTAGCGCGAAGCGTCCTGGGAGAGCTCGGCCACCGGCGCCCCCAGGGTCTGCAGGGGACCGACATCCACGCCGCCGCTCTGGGCCGGCTCGGGCGAAACCGCGACCGATAGCGGTGCGAGGACTTGCGCGAAGGCGCGCATGGCGGGATGGCCGAGCGCGCCGGCCGGCAGCTTCACGCGCCAGATCTCGCCCGCGCCGAGATCGCTTTCGCTGGCCAGGATCATGCGCGGAACTTCCGCGGCGTTGGCCTGGGCGTAGGCCTCGCCCGAGCCGCCCTGCTCCTCGGCGCCCCACATGACGACGCGGATCGTCCGCCGGGGGCGCTGCGGGAGATCGGCGATCAGCTTGGCCGCCGCAGTTGTGATGGCGATCCCCGCGGCGTCGTCCACCGCGCCCGTGCCGACGTCCCAGGAATCCAGGTGCCCGCCGATGACCACCACCTCGTCGGGCGCCTCACGGCCACGGATCTCGCCCACCACGTTGTAGGCCGGCGCCTTCTCCCGGAAGGTGGAGGCGAGTTCCAGCTTCACCCGTACCGGCGCGCCGCGGGCCGCAAGCCGCTCCAGCAGTTCGGCGTCGGGCGGCGAGAGCGCAGCCATGGGAATTCCCGAGAACCGGGCGCCGCCGGTGTGCGGCAGCCGCGTGTCGTCGGTCGAGACCGAGCGCACCAGATAGCCGACCGCCCCGCGCTTGGCCGCCTCCACCCCGCCGATCGAGCGCGCCCGCACCGCGGTCGCATAGCCGGTGATGTCCTGGGTGCGCCGCATCCGCTCGGTGACCACGGCGATCTTGCCCTTCAGGGCGCCCTCGGGCTGGGCCAGCATCTCGTCGAGGGTGCGGAAGACGGCGATCTCCGCCTCCAGGCCGCCGCGCGGCGTGGGCGTCGAACGGCCAAGGCCGAGGATGGCGAGCTTGTGCGGATAGGGCGACGTCACCTCCGCGGATTCCGGGCCGCGTAGCCATGACGGCGCCTCGTAGGTCTCCACCCGCACGTTCTCGAAGCCGAGCTCGCGCAGCTTGGCCACGCCCCAGTCGCGGGCGCGGTCCATCGCCGGAGAGCCCTGGGGCCGGGCGCCCACCTCGGAGGTGAGGGATTCCGTCACCGTCCACGCAGTGGTGTCGGAAAGCGCCCGGTCGCGAAGGGCGGCGGCGGTGGCGGCCAATTCGTTCGCCTGAACAGGCGCGGCGGCGAGCAGGGCCGCAGCGGCGGCCAGGATCAGGTTTCGCATGTCCCGCCGGTGCGCCGGGGCTTGAGTCCTGTCAAGCCGCCTGCCGCCAGGCTGCTGACAGAACGATGGCGGGAGAACTGGCGGAGAATGGTCCGAACCGAAGGAGACCGTCGTGATCGCCACCGCCCTGGACCGCCTGCCCGCCCCGCCCTGCGCCCAGCTGCTCGGCTGGAAGGTCCTCGACGCCCGGCCCGACGAGGGCTGGATCCGGATCGGCTTCGAGGGCCGGCCGGAATTCCGCAATCCGGCCGGTTTCGTCCAGGGCGGGTTCCTGGCCGCCATGCTGGACGACACCATGGGGCCGGCCGTGTTCGCCGCCACCGACGGGGCGCTCTACACCGCCAGCATCGACATGAACGTCAGCTTCCTGAAGCCCGCCAAGGTCGGCCCGCTGACCGGCGAGGGCCAGGTGATCCAGCTCGGCAAGACCGTCGCCTTCATCGAAGCCAAGCTGATGGACGCCGACGCCGCCCTCGTCGCCCGCGCCACCTCCAGCGCCCGGCTGGTGGCGGCTGAAAAGGCGCTCTAGGGGTCAGCCGCGGCCCGGCCGGCCGATGCGCTTGATCTCCCATTGCAGTTCGATCCCCGTCTTGGCCTTCACGTCGGCGCGGACCGCCTCGCCCAGGCCTTCCAGGTCGGCGGCCGTGGCCTCGCCGGTGTTGATCAGAAAGTTGGCGTGCAGGGGCGAGAACATCGCCCCGCCATAGGGCTTGCCGCGCCAGCCGGCCTCGTCCACCAGCTTCCAGGAAGAATGGCCTTCCGGGTTCTTGAAGGTGGAACCGCCGGTCTTCTCGCGGATCGGCTGGGTCTGCTCGCGCCGGGCGGTGATCTCGTCCATCCGGGCCGTGATGGCCGCCGGATCGTCGGGGCGGCCCTCGAACAGGGCGCCGGTGAAGATCAGATCGCCCTCCCCCGCCCGGGCGGACTTGCGGTAGGAGAAGCCCATCTGGGTGTTGGAAAGGGTGACGCGTTCGCCGGCGCGGGTGACAGCGTAGGCCTCGACCAGAACATCCTTCGTCTCCGAGCCGTAGCAGCCGGCGTTCATCACGCAGGCGCCGCCGATCGAGCCCGGCACGCCGCGGTAGAATTCCAGGCCGGCTATCCCCGCCTTGGCCGCCTCGCGGGCCAGATTGGCGTCCAGCGCCGCAGCGCCGGCGTAGATGCGGCTCGCGCCCCGCGGTTCGATCCGGCCGAAGGCGCGGCCAGCCAGGCGAACGACCACGCCCTCGACGCCCCCGTCGCGGACCAGGGTGTTGGAGCCGACGCCCAGCGGCGTGACCGGAACGGCGGGATCGAGGCCCTTGAGGAAATCGGCTAAGTCCACCTCGTCCTCCGGCAGGAAGAGCACGTCGGCCGGACCGCCGACCCGGAACCAGGTGAAAGGCGCCAGCGGCTCGTCCTTAAGCAGCTTGCCGCGAACCTCGGGGAGCCTGTCCTTCCAGCTCACTTCGACAGGGCCTCCAACTGGGCCGGCAGGGCATGGGCCCAGGCGGTGATGTCGCCGGCGCCCAGGCAGACGACGAGGTCGCCTTCGGAGGCTTCCTCGGCCACGAGGCGGGCGAGGTCCGCCGGCGCGGAGAGCGGCAGGGCGCGGCGGTGGCCGAACCGGCGCAGGCCCTCCACCAGGGCGTCGCGGCTGGCGCCCTCGATCGGGCTCTCGCCGGCGGTGTAGACGTCGGAGACGATCACCACGTCGGCGTCGTTGAAGCAGCCGCAGAACTCCTCGAACAGGTCGTGCAGGCGCGAATAGCGATGCGGCTGGACCACCGCGATCACCCGGCCGTTCGTCACCGCGCGGGCGGCCTTGAGCACCGAGGCGATCTCCACCGGATGGTGGCCGTAGTCGTCGATGATCCGGATCCCGCGCGCGACGCCCACGGTGGTGAACCGACGACCGACCCCGCCGAAGCCGGCGAGGCCCTTGCGAATGTCGGCCTCCGAGACGCCCAGCTTGTGGGCGACGGCGATGGCGCCCAGGGTGTTCATGACGTTGTGGTGGCCGGCCATGGGCAGGCGCATGTCGTCCCAGCGGATCGGATCGGCGTCGCGCGGGGCGATGACCACGTCGAAGCGCGAGCCTTCCGGCCCCATGGAGATCTTTTCGGCGCGCACCTCGGCCTGAGGGTTGACGCCGTAAGGGATCAGCCGACGGTTCTCCACCCGCGCGGCCATGGCCTGGACCTCCGGATGATCGGTGCAGACGGCGGCGACGCCATAGAAGGGGATGTTCTCGACGAAGGTCTGGAAGGCGCGTTTGACCGCCTCGAAGTCGCCGTAGTGGTCCAGGTGCTCGGGATCGATGTTGGTGACGATGGCGCAGGTGGACTTCAGCTTCAGGAAGGTGCCGTCGCTCTCGTCGGCCTCGACCACCATCCAGTCGCCCTCGCCGACCTTGGCGTTGGTGCCGTAGGCGTTGATGATTCCGCCGTTGATGACCGTGGGGTCCAGACCGCCAGCGTCCAGCAGGGCTGCGACAAGGGAGGTGGTGGTGGTCTTGCCGTGGGTGCCGCCGACGGCGACGGCGAACTGCAGGCGGGTCAGTTCGGCCAGCATCTCGCCGCGGTGAACGAGCGGCAGGCGCCGCTCGCGCGCCGCGATCATCTCGGGATTGTCGGGCTTGATGGCGGTGGAATAGACGACCGCCGAGGCCCCCTCCACGTTCTGCGCCGCCTGGCCGATGAAGACCTTGGCCCCCAGCTTCTCCAACCGTTCCGTATTGGCGCTCGCCTTGGCGTCGGAGCCCTGCACCGTATAGCCGATGCGCAGCATGATCTCGGCGATGCCGCTCATGCCGATGCCGCCGATCCCGATGAAGTGCACCGGGCCGAGGTCGAAGGGGACGGGGCGCTTGTTCATCGGCTCGCGGCGGTTTGTTCGACCAGATCGGCCAGGCGTTCGGCGGCGTCGGGCTTGGCGATCGAGCGCGCGCCCGCCGCCATGCGGGCCAGCCGCTCGGGATTTTCCAGCAGGGTGGCGAGCGCCCTGGCCATGGTGTCGACCGAGAGCTGGCTTTCGCGCGCCACTTCGGCGCCTCCCGCCTCGGCCATGACGCGAGCGTTCTGGCCCTGGTCGTCGTCGAGCGCGATGGCCAACGGCACGAGGATGGCGGGCTTGCCGGCCACGGCGAACTCGCAGACCGATCCGGCGCCCGACCTTCCGATCACCAGGTGGGCGTCGCGCAGGCGCGCGGCGATGTCGCGGAAGAAGGGGGCGAGCTCGGCCTCGACCATGGCGTCGGCATAGATCCGGCGGGCCGTCTCCAGCGACTCCGCCCGCGTCTGCTGACAGACCTTCAGCCGCGTGCGCAGGCCGTCGGGCAGCTTGGCGATGGCCGCGGGCATAAGCTCGGACAAAAGGCGCGCGCCCTGGCTGCCGCCGGTGATCAGGATGCGGATCGGCCCGCCGGGCTCCGGCGGCGCATAGGGCAGGTCGGCGAGCGCGCGGATCTCCGGCCGGATCGGGTTGCCCACCACCACCGCGTTGGCCGACACCTTGGCCGGCGCCTTCTGCAGGATCGGGAAGGCGCAGGCGACCTGTCGCACGTGCGGGGCGAGCCGACGGTTGGCGCGGCCCATCACCGCGTTCTGCTCGTGCAGCATGGTCGGACGACCCTGGGTGATCCCCGCCAGCAGGCCCGGGACCGAGGGATAGCCGCCGAAGCCGACGACGAGGGCGGGGTCGAGGCGGGTGAAGGCCGCGCGGGCCTGCATCACGCCACGCACGATGGCGAGCCCGGCCAGGGCCATGCCGACCGGATCTCCGCGGCGGAAGGTGCGTGCCGAGAGCCCGATCCGCTCCTCGGCCGGGAACTTGTCGGCGAAGCCCGCGACCCGCTCGTCCGAGGCCAGCACGATGCGCCAGCCGCGCGCGATCAGCGCCTCGGCAAGCGCCTGGGCCGGGAACAGATGACCTCCGGTGCCCCCCGCAGCGAGGACGGCGATCTTTCGCATCGGGCCGGTTTAGGCGAAGGCGCCGGCGTTGGCGAGGCCCTGACCGGTGGAATAGGCGCCCGGCCGCCGCCGCGTGAGCGCCAGGGCCATGCCCAGCGTCAGGCTGATGGCGAGCATGGACGAACCGCCATAGGAGATGAACGGTAAGGTCATGCCTTTCGTCGGGATCATGTTGAGGTTCACGGCGATATTGATGAAGGCCTGCTGCCCGACCAGCACGAAGAGCCCGGCGGCCGCCACCTGCTCGAACGGATCGGTCAGCTTCATGGCCCGATAGAGGCCCCGCACGACCAGGAATCCGAACAGCGCCACCAGCAGCAGGGAAAGGACCAGGCCGTATTCCTCGGCGCCGACCGAGTAGATGAAGTCCGTGTGCAAGTCGGGGACGTGGCGCTTCATCACGCCCTCGCCCGGGCCACGGCCGAAGAGGCCGCCCGCGGCGATCGCCTCGGCGGCCCTGTCCACCTGGTGGGTGTCGGCGCGTTCGGGCGAAAGGAACCGGTCCACCCGGCTGGCCACGTGCGGGAACAGGAAATAGGTGGAGGCCAGACCCACGATCGCCATGCCGCCCAGCAGCATCACCCACGACAGTGGCACGCCCGCCATCCAGACGGCGGCGCCGAAGGCCACG
The DNA here is from genome assembly GCF_046290725.1 of Phenylobacterium sp. Lineage (GTDB taxonomy): Bacteria > Pseudomonadota > Alphaproteobacteria > Caulobacterales > Caulobacteraceae > Phenylobacterium. The sequence goes on along the minus strand of NZ_JBKBUH010000002.1, from coordinate 130,514 downwards.
GTGATCAGAACGGTCTGGCCCACGTCCGGCTGGATCAGCAGCAAGGCGACCGAGATCGCATAGAGGCCGAAGGCGATGGTGACGCCCGGCACCCCTTCACCCTTCTGCCCTTCGGCGAACATCCAGGCGACAAGGACGATCAGGGCGGGCTTCATGAACTCGGACGGCTGAAAGGTGAAGCCGGCGAACTCCACCCATCGGGTCGCGCCCTTAGCCGTATGCCCCAGGAACGGCAGGGCGATCATCACGGCGATGGCGAAGATGTAGATGAAGAAGGCCGTCCTTCGCACGCCCCGCGCATCGAGCATCGAAACCAGCACCAGCAGGCCCGCGCCGGCCGCGGCGAAGACGCACTGGCGGACGGCGAAGTGGAACGGATCGCCGACGTCCAGCCGCGCCGCCGCCGCGGGGCTGGCGGCGAAGGACATCAGCACCCCGATCACGAACAGGGCGGCCACGACGCCCAGCATCCAGCGGTCGGTGGTCCACCACCAGACGCCGAGCCGCGACCTGTCGCTGCGGGCGAAGGTGTGGGCTTGGGTGACTTTCATGGACGAATCCGTCGACGCCTTGCTTGCGGGAAATCTCCCTCACAAGACCTTGCCTATGCTTAATTTTCGCTAACCACGGGCTGCCCCGACGCACCTAAGGCGCGTCGGCGCGGAAGACCGGCCGCTTCTGCTCCGCGCCCGTCCCGGCCAGGCGGACGATGCGGCGGAAGTTCGGGCATTCCATGAGGCTGGGCGCAGGGCAGGCGACGGCATGCCGCAGCCCGTCGCGCATCCGCGCGAGTTCGGCGATGCGGCGGTCCAGCTCATCGGCCTTGGCCTCCAGCCGCGCCTTGTCGACCGACAGGCGTGGGCCGGGCGCGAGGATGCCGGCGATCTCGTCCAACGAGAAACCGGCCGAGCGCCCCCAGGCGATGAGCGTCAGGCGCTCCAGCACCCCGGGATCGAACAACCGGCGCAGTCCGCGTCGTCCGATGGAAGCGATCAGCCCCCGCGCCTCGTAATATCGGAGAGCAGACGCCGGCACGCCGGAGCGGCGAGACACTTCGGTGATATCGATGTCCGGCAAGGGCTTGACCTCAAGTCGACTTCAACTTGCAGACTGGCCGTCCCGATCCCGCCCCGCAAGTCCCATGGAGCCCAGATGTCCGCTCAAGCCGCCCCGCCCGCCGACCAGAAAGCCCATTGGAACAGCACAGGGGGCGGAGCCTGGGTCGAGTTGCAGGAACTGATGGATCGGCTGAACGCCCCGATCAAAGAGCGGGTGATCGCGCGCGCCTTTCCCGGCGCCGGCGGGCGCGTTCTGGACGTCGGCTGCGGCGCGGGAGACACCACTCTCGATATGGCCAGGCGCCTTGGGCCCGAGGGCCTGTGCATCGGCGTCGACATCTCCGAGCCCCTGCTGGAGCGCGCTCGCGACCGCGCCGAAGAGGAACGCCTCGCCAACGTCCGCTTCGTGCAGGCGGACGCGCAGACCTATCGCCCGGAGGCGCCGTTCGATGCGATCATGTCGCGTTTCGGCGTGATGTTCTTCTCCGATTTCGACGCGGCCTTCGCCAATCTGCGCCAGGCGCTTCGGCCGGGCGGGCGTATGGCGTTCGCCTGTTGGCGCCGCCCGCAGGACAATCCCCTGGCTTTGGTTCCGATCACGGCGGCCGCGCCATTTCTGCCGCCCCTCCCCCAGCCGGATCCCGACGCGCCGGGCCGGTTCGCCTTCGCCGATCCCGATCGCGTCAGCGGCATCCTGGAGCGCAGCGGCTGGGCGGATATTCGGATCGATCCCCTGGACGAGCCCACCCCCTTGAGCCTTGAGGAAGCCCTGGCGATCAGCCTGCGGATGGGCTTCCTCGGCCCTGTGGTGGCGCAACAGGACGCCGCGGTGCAGGCGAGCGTGAAGGCTGCGGTGGAAGCGGCCCTGGCGGAGCACGTTCACGACGGCGTCGTCCAGATGAGCGCCGCCTGCTGGCTGGTCGAGGCGACGGCCTGACCCAAAGGCGGGGCTCTAGGCCCGCGCTCCCCTGGCCGCGGGCCGGGCGCTAAGCGCGAGGACCGCCTCACGGAAGGCTTCGCCGCGGGCTTCGAAATCGGCGAACTGGTCGAAGGAGGCGCAGGCTGGGGAGAGCAGGACCACGGCGTCCTGGCCGGCCGCCGCGGCGTCGGCGTAGGCGGCGGCGACCGCAGCCTCCATCATTCCGCACTGGGCGACCTTGGCCTTGCCCTTGAGAGTGTGGGCGAAGGCCTCCTGGGCGTCGCCGATCAGATAGGCCTTCTCGATCCGGGGAAAGAGGTCGGTCAGCGCATCGATGCCGCCGGCCTTCGGCTGGCCGCCGGCGATCCAGTAGAACTTCGGATAGCTGGACATGGCCTGGCGGGCGGCGTCGGCGTTGGTGGCCTTGGAGTCGTTCACGAAGCGCACGCGGCCGATCTGGGCCACCGTCTCCATCCGGTGGGCGAGCCCCGGGGAGCTCATCAGCCCCTCGGCGGCTTCCTGGGCCGAAATCCCCAGGCCCCGGGCCGCGGAATAGGCCGCGGCCGCATTTTGCCAGTTGTGGCGGCCCGGCAGGGACCGGGCGCGCAGGAGATCTGCCACCTCCGTCGCCCGTTCGCCGGTGGCGTCGTAGAGCAGGCCCTGCAGGGCGTAGACGCCGCGGCCCATGGCCTTGGAGGCGGAGATCGGCACGATGGTGCGGCGGTTGGCGGCGGTGATCTCGGTGCAGATCCGCTGACCCCAGGGATCGTCCACCCCGATGACGGCGGTGTCGCCTTTGCCCTGGTTGAGCAGCACCCGGCGCTTGGCGGCGACATAGCCTTCCATGCCGCCGTGCCGCTCCAGATGGTCGGGCGAGATGTTGAGCAGGATCGCCACGTCGGGCTTGAGACTGGAGGTCAGGTCGAGCTGGTAGGAGCTCATCTCCAGCACGTAGACCGCCCCTCCGTGCATGTCCTCCAAGCCGAGGACGCCGTAGCCGATATTGCCGCCGACCCGCACGTCGCGGCCGGCCTGGGCGCAGATGTGGCCGACCAGGGCGGTGGTGGTCGACTTGCCGTTGGTGCCGGTGATGGCCACGACTTTCGGCCGCTTGTGTTCCGGGGCGGCGTTCACCGTGCGGGCGAAGAGCTCGATGTCGCCGAGGATCTCCACGCCTGCGGCCCTGGCGCGCTCCACCGTCCAGTGCGGTGCGGGGTGGGTGAGCGGGACGCCGGGCGAGAGCATCAGGGCCGCGAACCGGTTCCAGTCGGCCTGGGCGAGGTCGACCAGCGGCAGGCCCTCGGCCTCCGCCACGGCGCGGCTTTCCGGCTTCTCGTCCCAGAGGGCGACCTCGGCGCCGCCGGCGACGAGCGCGCGCGCGGCCGCAAGCCCCGTGCGGGCCAGGCCGAACACGGCGACCGTCCTGCCTTCGAAGCCGCGGACCGGGATCATGCGCTTGCCCGTCCCTCCCCTATCTCAGCTTCAAGGTGGCCAGGCCCAGCAGGGCCAGCATCATGGAGATGATCCAGAACCGGATCACCACGGTGGATTCGGACCAGCCGAGCTTCTCGAAATGGTGGTGGATCGGCGCCATCAGGAAGACGCGCTTGCCGGTCAGCTTGAAGTAGACGACCTGGATCATCACCGAGAGCGTCTCGACCACGAAGAGACCGCCCACCAGGGCCAGCACGATCTCGTGCTTGGTGGCCACGGCTACGGCGCCGATGCCGCCGCCCAGCGCCAGGGATCCGGTGTCGCCCATGAAGATCCGGGCCGGCGGGGCGTTGTACCAGAGGAAGCCCAGGCCGGCTCCGATCATCGCCCCGCAATAGACCGCCGCCTCGCCCACGCCGGGCACGAAGTGCAGCTGCAGGTACTGCGAGAAGACGTAGTTGCCGACCAGATAGGCGATGAAGCCAAACGCGGCCGCGGCGATCATCACCGGCACGATGGCCAGGCCGTCCAGGCCGTCGGTGAAGTTCACCCCGTTGCCGGCGCCCACGATCACGAAGGCGCCGAAGGCCAGATAGAACCAGCCGATATTGAGCAGAAGCTCCTTGAACAGCGGAAACGCCACCGAGGTGGAGAGCTCCGGCGCCTCCGGCGGGGCGTTGCCGAACAGGATGATCAGCAGGATCGCGGCCACGGCGATCGCCACCTCCAGCAAGATCCGCAGGCGGCCGGAGATGCCGTCGGTGGTCTGCCTGGTCACCTTGGCGTAGTCGTCTAGGAAGCCGAGCGCGCCGTAGCCCGCCGTGACCAGCAGGATCGCCCAGATATAGACGTTGGAGAGGTCGGCCCACAGCAAGGTGCCGACGAGCAGGCCCGCCAGGATCATGACCCCGCCCATGGTGGGCGTGCCAGCCTTTTCGATCACGTGGCGCTCCACGCCTTCCTTGCGGATCGGCTGGCCCTTGCCCTGCACCACGCGCATGTAGCGGATGAAGCGCGAACCCAGCAGCACCACCACGAGCTGGGCGGTGAACAGCGCCATGCCCGTACGGAAGGTGAGGTATTTCAGCAGGTTGAGAACCGGCACATGCGTGCCGCCGGCCAACTGCTCGTAAAGCCAATAGAGCATCAGCCCGTCTCCCCCGAACCGGCGTCGAGCGCGACCAGCGCAGCCGCCACCGCGCCGGCCCTCGAGCCGTTGGACCCTTTCACCATCACCACGTCGCCGGGCTCTATGGCCCGTGCGACCAGCGGCGCCAGCTCCGCCGCTGTCTCGGCGTAGCCGCCCCGCCGAGTCGACGGAAGAGCGTCCCAGAGCGATTTCATCAGCGGCCCGGCGCAGAAGACGAGGTCGACGCGGGCCGCCTCCAAAGGTGAAGCCAGACCGGCGTGGAATTCCGGCGCCTGCGGCCCCAGTTCCAGCATGTCGGTCAGCGCGACGATCCGCCGCCCTTCGGCGCGGCGCGCGCCGAGAGTGGCGAAGGCGGCGGCCATGGAGATCGGATTGGCGTTGTAGCTCTCGTCGATCAGGGTGAAGCCGCCGCCGGCCAGCCGCACCCGGCGCTCGGCGCCGCGGCCGGCCAGGGGCTCGAAGCTGCCCAGGGCCGCCAGGCCGTCGCCAAGATCGACTTCCAGGGCCTCCAGCATCAGCAGCACGGCCAGGCTGTTCAGCCCCCAGTGCAGGCCGGTCTGCAGGATCGGGAAGTCCAGACCCTTGCCGTGCAGGCGCGCCTGGACGACGGCGTGGCCGGCCTGGGTCTGGAAGTCGACGAGGCGGGCGTCGCAGCCCTCAGCCGTCCCGAAGCTCCGGACCACCGCGCCGGCCCTATGCGCTTCCTTCGAGAGCAGGTCGAACCAGGCGTTGTCGGCGTTCAGCACCGCCACGCCGCCGGGCTCCAGGCCTTCGAAGATCTCGGCCTTGGCGCGGGCGACGCCGGCCTCGCCGTCATCGAAGTTCTCCACATGGACAGGGCCGACCGTCGTGATCGCCACCGCATGGGGGCGGACCTGGCGGGAGAGTGGGCCGATCTCGCCGGCGTGGTTCATGCCGATCTCGAAGACCGCACGCTCGGTGTCCCGCGGCATCCGGGCGAGCGTCAGCGGCACCCCGATGTGGTTGTTGTAGCTCTTCACGGAGGAATGGGCGCGGCCGGCCAGGATCAGGCCAGCGCGAACCGCCTGGGTGACGCTGGTCTTGCCGACCGAGCCGGTGACCGCGCCGCGGCGGGTCTGGGGAGCTCGATCCCGCGCCGCCTGTCCGAGACGCTGCAGCGCCTCGAAGGTGTCGGCGACGCGCACATGCGGCCCTTCGACCTCCTGGGCGGCCAGCACGCCGGCGGCGCCCGCAGCCAGCGCCTGGGGGACGAACTCGTGCCCGTCCCGCACCCCCGCCAGGGCGACGAAGAGGTCGCCCGGCTCCAGCGTGCGGGTGTCGATAGAGACCCCCGTGGCGGCGAACGCGCCGGACTCTTCTCCGCCTACAGCGGCGGCGATCGCTTCGGAGGTCCAGAGCGGCTCAGCCATGGACGGGCTCCAGGGCCAGCGCTACCTCGGCCACGTCGTCGAAGGGGTGGACCACGTCGCCGACGGTCTGTCCCTGCTCGTGGCCCTTGCCGGCCACCACCAGAACGTCTCCGGGACCCATCAGGGCCACGGCGGCCTGGATCGCCTTGCGGCGGTCGCCGATCTCCCGCGCGCCGGGCGCGCCGGCCAGGATCTCGGCGCGGATCGCCTCGGGCGCCTCGCTGCGGGGATTGTCGTCGGTGACGATGGCGAGGTCGGCGTGGGTCGCCGCGGCCCGGCCCATCAGCGGCCGCTTGGCTCGGTCGCGGTCGCCGCCGGCGCCGAAGACCACGATCAGCCGCCCCGCGACGTGCGGGCGCAGGGCCTGAAGCACGGTCTCCAGCCCATCGGGGGTGTGGGCGTAGTCCACATAGGCCTCGCCGCCGCGGGGGCCCGCGCCCACATGCTGCAGGCGGCCGGGCGCGCCCTCCAGGTGCTCCAGGGCGGCCATGACGGTGTCGGCGTCCTCGCCCGCGGCCAGGCAGAGGCCGGCGGCGACCAGGGCGTTCGAAGCCTGGAAAGCGCCGGCGAGCGGCAGGCGGACGTCATAGGTCCGGCCCTGGACGGCCACCTTCAGGCGCTGGCCCTCCGGCGTCGGGCGGCGGTCCACCAGTTTCAGGCCCTGGCCGGCGGCGCCGACCGACATCACCGTCTGGCCCGAGGTCACAGCGGCGGCTGCGAAGGCGGGGAAGGCGTCGGAATCGGCGTTCAGCACGGCCGTGGCCCCGCGCGGCAGCAGGCCTTCGAACAGGCGCAGCTTGGCCTCGCGATAGGCCTCCATCGAGCCGTGATAGTCGAGATGGTCCTGGGTGAGGTTCAGGAAGCCGGCGGCCGTCAGCGCCAGGCCGTCCAGCCGCCGCTGGTCGAGGCCATGCGAGGACGCTTCCAGCGCCAGATGGGTGACGCCCATGCCGGCCAGCTGCGCCGCAAGCTGCGCCAGATCGGCGGCGTCCGGCGTGGTCAGGCCCGGCGGGGTGAGCTGCTGGTCGAGGCCGGGGCCAGTGGCGCGCACGCCGAGCGTGCCCATGCTGGCGGCCCTGTGACCGGCGCGGTTGAAGATCTGGCGGCAGAACCCGGCCACCGAGGTCTTGCCGTTGGTGCCGGTCACGGCCACGGCGACAGCCGGCTGCGCGCCCCAGAAATTGCGCGCGGCCAGGGCGTAGGCGCGCCGGGGGTCGGGCGTGACGATCACCGGGACGCCCAGGCCTGGGATGTCCTCCGCCGCGATCACGGCCGCCGCGCCGGCCGCCGCAGCCTGGGCGGCGAAGGCGCGGCCGTCGGCCTTGGCGCCGGGAAGGGCGGCGAACAGGAAGCCTGGCCGCACCCTGCGGCTGTCGGCGGTGACGCCGCTTATGAGGGGATCGGCCGCGAGCTCGCGGCGCACCAGCTCGGAAAGGCGACGCGCCATCAGCCTTCGAACGCTCCCAGCTGCTCAGGCGTGAAAGTCTTGTCGACCGGGATCAGATCCGGCCGGCGCTCGACGCCCAGGAACGGCCCGATGCGGTCGATCACGCGCCCGGCCGGAGGCGCGGCGGTCCAGCCGCCGGTGGCGAAGCCGTAGGTCTCGCGCGTGCCCTTCGGCTCGTCCAGCAGGATCAGCACGAAATAGCGGTCGGCCTCCAAGGGTCCGTCGGTGGGGAAGACCGCGGCGAAGGAGGAAACGAGGGTGGAGCGCGCATAGCGGCCGTTGATCACCTTTTCCGCCGAGCCGGTCTTGCCGCCCACGCGCAGGCCGGGCGCATTGGCCTTGCCGCCCGTGCCGCGCACGACGTTGATCCGCATCAGGTCCAGCATGGCCCGGGAGGTCGCCTCCGAGACGACCCGCGTCCCCTGCGGCCCGGCCCCCGGCTTCACCGGGCGGATGGTGAGCGGGACATAGGTTCCGCCGTTGAGGATCGCGCCCATGCCGGCGGCGAGCGCCAGGGGGCTGACCGAGATGGCGTGGCCGAAGGAGGAGGACGCCACGGCGTTGTCGTCCCACCTGCGCGGCAGGATCGGTCGGGCGCTCTCGTTCAGCTCCACGGGCGCGGCGCTAAGCAGGCCGAAGGCGCGGTAGTACTTCTGGACGGTCTCTGAGCCCGCCTGCAGGGCGAGCTTGGTGGTGCCGATGTTCGAGGAGTGCATGAAGATGTCGGCGACCGACATCACCTTGTTTTCGGCATGGTAGTCGTGGATCGTCCGGCCGGCCATGACCAGCGGCGCACGGGCGTCGAAGGTGGTGGCCAGCGTCGCGGTTCCGGAATCCAGACCCAGGGCGACGGTGAACACCTTGAAGGTGGAGCCCATCTCGTAGACCGAGGCCGCGGCCCGGTTGATCAGGGCCTCGGGATCGGCGCGACCGGCGACATTGGGATCGAAGGTGGGGTAGCTCGCCACCCCCAGGATCTCGCCGGTGTGGACGTTGGTGACGATACCCACCGCGCCCTTGGCCTGATGCGCCTCGGCGGCCCGGAAGAGTTCGTCCTCCAGGGCGGCCTGGACCCGCAGGTCGATCGAGAGCGCCACGTTGCCGCTGGCCGGGGCGGCTTCGCGCACTGTGTCGTTGAGGGCCAGTTCCGCGCCGGCCAGGCCCTTGCCGCCGGTGTCGGAGAAACCGATCAGATGGGCGGCCGTCTGGCCCAGCGGATAGACCCGGCGTTCCTCCGGCTCGAAAGTGACGCCGGGCAGGCCCAGCGCGTGGATCCGGGCCCGGGCTTCCGGCGTCAGGCCGCCGGTCAGGAACACGCGGCGCTCGGCGCGGAGGGCGCGCTCCAGCCGGCCGTGGGAGAGGTTCGGCAGGGCCGCCATCAGGACGCGGCGGGTCTCGGCCGTGTCCCAGATCTCCCGCGGGTCGAGATAAAGGCCGTAGTGCAGCAGGTCGGCCGCCAACAGGGCGCCGTTGCGGTCCACCAGGTCCGCCCGCGAGGCGCCGGCATAGGCGCCCCGCCCGCCCCCGCCCAGGGCGTCGGAGAACAGGGCCGCGCGCGTGGCGCCCACGGCCAGCGTTGCAAAACCGGCCGCGAAAAGGGCCAGGACGAAGAAGATGCGGATCCGGGTGTCGTCTTCCGCGCGGCCCGCGGCGCGGGCGCGTTCGAAGGCGCGCTCCAGCCCCCAGAAGCGATCCTTCAGCCAGCGCCAGCCCGGCGCCTCGAACGTGGGATGGGCCAGGCTCATGGCTTGTGTTCCGCCGAGGTGAGTTCAGGCAGCTGTTCCAGGGTGGCCTCGCGCTTGGCCGCCACCGGCTCGAGCCCCAGATAGGCGGTGGAAAGCCGCTCGATCCGCAAGGGATTCTCCAGGTGCGCCACCTCGGCCTGCAGCAGGCGGATGCGCGCCTTTTCCTGGGATATCTGCTTTTCGATCAGGGCGATCTCCGCCCGCTCGCGGCCGGCCATGGTCTTGGCCAGGTAGACCCCGAAGACCAGCACCACCAGGAGGCCCGCAGCGACCACGTCGATCAGGCGGAACCCCCGGACCTTACGCGAAAAGACGCTCATGCCGCCTCCTTCCAGACTGGCGCCTCGGTGCGAATCCCGACGCGCAGCTTGGCCGAACGGGCGCGCGGATTGGCGGCGACCTCGGCCTCTGACGGCGCGCGGGCGCCGTTGAACAGCAGGGTGAAGCTGGGCGCGGCCCCGGCCTCGACCGGCGGGGCGTGGCGCGACCCGCCCGGCGTGCGCCCGGCGCGCTCGGCGAGGAAGGTCTTCACGATGCGATCTTCCAGCGAATGGAAGGTGACCACCGCCAGGCGGCCGCCCGGACGCAGCACGCGCTCGGCGGCGGAGAGGCCCGCCTCCAGCTCCGAAAGCTCTTCGTTCACGGCGATGCGCAGACCTTGGAAGGCGCGGGTCGCCGGATGGACCTTGGCTCCGCGCCGCCCCCCAAGGGCGCGCTCGATGACCTCGGCGAGGTCCAGCGTGCGGGTGAACGGCGCCTCGGCGCGCCGGCGGGCGATGGCCGCGGCGATGCGGCGCGACTGCCGCTCCTCGCCATAGACGAAGAAGATCCGCGCCAGCTCGGAAGGCTCGGCGGTGTTGACGATGTCCGCCGCGGTGGGACCTTCGCCCCCCATACGCATGTCGAGCGGGCCGTCGCGCAGGAAGGAGAAGCCGCGCTCGGCCTCGTCCAGCTGCATGGAAGAGACGCCGAGGTCCAGCGCGACGCCGTCGACGCTTTCCGGCCCCAGTTCCTCGTCCATTTCGGAGAACCTGGCCTCCACCAGGCGGAAGGGTTCGCCCAGGCCTTCGGCGAAGCGCCGGGCGCTGGGGTCACGATCGAAGGCGATCACCGCCGCTCCGGCGGCGAGGAAGGCGCGCGAATAGCCGCCGGCGCCGAAGGTCCCGTCGACAATGGTCTTGCCCGGCGCAGGCTCCAGGGCCTCGACCACCTCGGCCAGCAGGACGGAGAGGTGCGGCGCCGGGTTCACTGGGCGGCCCCCAGACGGGCGGCGCGCTGCTGGGCGCGCAGCTGGGCCAGGCCCTCGCGGGCCAGCTCACGCTGAGCGGCGCGATGGGCCTGGAAGGCTTCCCGCGTCCAGATCTGGAAACGGTCGCCGAGCCCGACGACCGCCACCCAGTCGGTCAGGCCGAACATGTCGCACAGGTGTTCGGGCAGGGTGATCCGGCCGGCGGTGTCGAAGCTCATCTTGGCCATGCCGCCGAGGACCGAGGTCTCGAGCGCCGAGCGCACCGGGTCGCCGAAGGGCAACTCCTCGATCACGCCGAGATAGCGATCGAACAAGGCCTGACCGCCGCCCTCGATGCAGTCGGCCTCGATCGAGGGGAAACAGAAGACGCCGTCGAACGGGCCCGAAACCAGGGCGCGGAATTCCTGCGGCACGACGATGCGCCGCTTGGCGTCCAACTGTTTCTCGAAGGTCGAGAGAAACATCCCGCCGCGCCCCGATCCCCAAACCCCTGGCCGCCCGCCCCGCAGCCACGCTTCCGCTCATTCAGCCAACGCTGATTGGGTTAACATGGGACGAATTGGGAAACAATGACTCACGAAGGCCAAATCACGCCAAATCAAAGATGTCGCACCGAACTATGGTTAATGCCGATAAACAATTCACAGAACATACACGGAACTTGTTAAGTATAACCCGGCGCCCGGTCGCAGCTGTGGATAAGTGAAGGAGCCAGACGGCCTATAAGCCGGGTTCTGTGCCGCCGGCGAGCCGGCGCGGCGATCATTCCTCTGGACCGCCCCTCGCGGGACGGTTCGCGCGACCTACCCGGACGCCTCGGGCCTACGACAGCCCTGCCCGCCTCGCGACGGGCGCAGCGCCCCTATTCGGTCTTGCTCCTGGCGGGGCTTGCCATGCCGTTCCCATTACTGGGTCCGCGGTGGGCTCTTACCCCACCCTTTCACCCTTACCCCGGACGGATCCGAGGCGGTTTGCTTTCTGTGGCGCTATCCCTGGGGTCGCCCCCGGCGGGCGTTACCCGCCGCCATGTCGTGGTGGAGCCCGGACTTTCCTCGACCGCCCCTTGCGGAGCGACCGCGACCGCCCGGCCGTCTGGCTGGCGGCAAGGTGGGCGCTCGGGGCCGCCGGGTCAAGCCAACCCTGTACTTGACACCGCAAAATGAAAATGAGAATTCTCATTCTCTTTTTGGAGCCCGTCATGTCCAGCACCCTCACCTCCCCGGCCTCAGCGCCGCCCCGCCCAAGGGCGACCGCCTGCAGCGAACTGGCCGGCCTTCTGGCGCTCGGCGCCCTGCTGATCTGGCTTCCGATGACGGCGGCCGTTGGGGGCGGCCTGCTCGAACGGTTGATCACCCCCGGGCGCATCCTGGCCCTGTGTCTGATCGCCAGCTACCTGCTCTATCGCCGGGGCGAGAACTGGCGCTCGCTGGGGCTGAGCCCGCCGACCTCGTGGCTTCGGACCGCCGGCTTGGTGGTCGGCGGCTATCTCGCAGTCGGGCTCCTAGCGACCGTGCTGATCGGCCTCGTGTTTCCTCGCCTGGGGCTGCGCGCGGACGCCGCAGCTTCCTTCGGCGCCCTCAGGGGCGACCCGTGGGAGTACGCATACTGGATCGCGATCGCCTGGACATCGGCCGCCATAGGCGAGGAACTGCTGTTCAGGGGCTTCGTTCAGTCGCGGTTGCAGCGGATCGTCGGCCACGGTCGCCTCGCGACCGGCGTGGCGGTGATCGGACAAGCGGCGCTGTTCGGATTGGGCCATGCCTATCAAGGTCTCGGCGGCGTCTTGCTGACGGGCGTAACCGGCCTGGTGCTGGGGATCGTCTACGTCGCCGGGCGGCGGAATCTCGCGCCATGCATTTTGCTGCACGGCCTGATCGACACCGTCAGCCTCACAGCCCTATTCCTTGGCGTCGCCCCCGGAGCCTGAATTGACCGACCAGACGCCCCCCGATGTTTCAGGCTTCATGCCCCCCCGTCAGAAGCGGAGCGAGGCGACCCTTGCCCGCATCTTCGACGGCGCCATGTCGTTGCTGGCGACGCGCGAGCTTTCGAGCATCTCCATGGAAGAGATAGCCGGCGCGGCTGGCGTGTCCGTCGGCGCGATCTACCGCCGGTTCAAGAGCCGTCAGACTCTGCTCGACGAGCTGCTTCGGGGCTTGCAGGCGCGGCAGCTGGCGGTTCTGGAGGAGGCCCTGTCGCCCGACCTATGGCGGGGGGTCGGGCTCGAGGCCCGGCTGGACTGGATCGTGGCTCGGCAGGCCGAGGCGGCCGCGCGCGCACCTGGATTCATTCGCGCGGTCTTCGGCCGCGTCACCGGCTCTGTAGGCGCCTTGGACGACGAGGCCGTGCGTCTGAACACCCTGGCCGTCGAGCAGTTGGCCCAATGGCTCCTGCAGTGCGAGGGCGAAATCCGCACGCCGAACCCTGAAGCGACGGCGCGTGTCGCGGTCGCCCAGCTCTCGATCTCGCTTCACTTGGCCGCCCTATATCCGGCCACGTTCGCCCCGGCGGCGCTCGAAGATGTCTCGCCGATCCTCAAGGCCATCGCCCTGAAGGCGCTTACGACCGAATGACCGTCGAGGGCCCGATCAATTGGCCCAGAGCGGCGAGGAGGCCTTCATGAAGCGCAGGAAGAAGCGGACGCGCGCCACGTCGTCCCCGCCAGGCTCGGCGATGAAGACGTCGTACCAGACCGCCTCGGTCTTCGGGCTGTCGGCCAGGGCGTGGACGCGGGTGCGGCCGACATAGGCGGTTCCCGCATACAGAGGTCCCTTGATCGTCTCCACCTCCAGCGCGCCGAACAGGCCGACCGCCTTGCCGGCCGAGCCGACCACCGCCGCCCGCGCGCCGTGGGCGAGCAGCACGACCATCGACGGCGGAAGCACGCCCGCCTCATAGGCGGCGAGCGGCTCGGTGATGGTCTCCATCCGCGTCTTCAAGGCGGACTCCGCAATCACCAATGGAAGATCCCGCGCCTCATCGCCCGGCCGGATGGCGGCGAGGATGCGTAGGGCGCCGGGGGCCGGGGGTCTCTGGTCGGCGAGCCGTCGGGCCAGCTCGGAGGTCGGATCGGCGCCGGGCGAGGCCGTGCCCTCGCAGATCAGGGCTCCGGCTTCGTTGAACATCGAAAGCCTGGCGTGCTTCGCGCCCGAACGCAGGACCGCCCGCACCGGCTCGCCGTCAACCGTGGCCTGCTTGAACATCAGCGAGATCGTCCCGCGGCCGAGCCAGGACTCGCCATATTCCGCGACCAGCAGTGGAACGAACTGATCCATATGGATCGAGCCCGCAACCGTCCCGCCTCGGAAGCCGAGTTTCGAAGCCGTGGCGTCGTCGTGGATGGAGCCCTTGATCTCCTGGGCGGTGTTGCGCGGCGCGCGCAAGGGCCCTGCCCGCTCGGCCGGCTCGACGAGGCTCATCGGCTCCTCCCTGGCATCGCGGAATCTCGCCGCTTCTAGGCGAGGGTACGGCGAAAATGGCTTCGGACACAACGCTCCTCTTGCCCCGCAGACAATGGTGGGCGAGGCTTCGCGCACGCCTCCGCAGAGAGGCCGCTCAGGGAGGAGCCGATGGACGGGATGCAGGCCCCGGCCGATCTTGCACGCCGCGTGGGAGCGGCGATCCAGGTCGGCATGATGCATGCGGTCTGGGCGGAGCTGACGCCCGACAAAGTCGCCGTCTACGAGGCCTCGGGCCGAACCCGCACCTTCGGCGCGCTGAACGCCAACGCCAACCGCATCGTGCGCCGCCTGCGCGAGGCCGGCCTTGGGGCCGGAGACGCCGTCGCCCTGCTCTGCTCCAACCGGGCCGAGTTCTGCGAGGTGCTGTCGGCGGCCATGCGGGCTGGCATGCGGATAACCCCGGTGAACTGGCACCTGACGGCCGACGAGATCGCCTATGTGGTGCGCGACTGCCAGGCTCGGGCGCTGTTCGCCGATGCGGGCGTTCCGGCCGCGGCTGCGGCGGCGGCCCAGTGCCCGGACTTGCGGGTGAAGGTGGCCATCGGCGGAGAGATCGAAGGCTTCGAGCCCTATGACCCGACCCTGGCGGCGTTCGACGGCGACGACATCGCCGACCCGTCGCGCGGCTACACCATGCTCTACACCTCCGGCACCACCGGCCGGCCCAAGGGCGTCTACAAGCCCGACGCGCCGGGACCGGAGTTCATCCCGGCCTATGACCGCGAACGCGACCTGCACATGTGCACGGGCCCGGCCTATCACGCAGCGCCTCTCATGGGCGACGTGCGCCGCCCGCTGGTGAACGGCGTGCCGCTGGTCTTCGTGGACAAGTGGGACTCCGAGGGCGTGCTACGGACCATCGCCGAGCGGCGGGTCACTCATTCGCACTTCGTGCCGATCATGTTCCAGCGGCTGCTCGCCCTGCCGCCGGAGGTGCGGGCGAAGTACGAGGTAGGCTCGGTCAAGCAGATCACCCACGGCGCGGCCCCCTGCCCGCCCGAGGTGAAGCACGCCATGATCGAATGGTTCGGGCCGGTGCTGGTGGAATATTATGCGGGCTCGGAAGGCGGCGCGGGCTTCCGGCTGGACTCCCACGAGTGGCTGAAGAAGCCGGGCAGCGTCGGCCGCCGTCCGACCCCGCAGAGCGCCCGCATCCTGGACGAGGCCGGCGCCGAGTGCCCGCCGGGCGTGGCCGGGACGATCTATATGCGGCTGCCTGAGGTCGGAGCCTTCCAGTACTTCAACGACCCGGCCAAGACGGCCTCGAACCGACAGGGCGAGTACTACACCCTGGGCGACATCGGCTATCTGGACGAAGACGGCTACCTGTTCCTGACCGGGCGCAGCGCCGAGACGATCATCGCCGGCGGGGTGAACATCTACCCGCAGGAGATCGACAACGAGCTGATCAAGCACCCCGATGTCGAGGACAGCTGCACGGTCGGCGTGCCGCACGAGGAGCGCGGCGAGGAGGTGCGGGCGGTCATTCAGCTCAAGCCCGGCCGCACGCCTTCCCCGGAGCTCGCCCAGGCGATCCTCGACTACGCCAACGCCAACCTCGCCCGCTACAAGGTCCCGCGGAAGGTCGACTTCGTGGACGAGTTGCCCCGGAGCCAGGCCGGCAAGATCCTGCGCAACAAGGTCCGTGCGTCCTATTGGGAAGGGCGGGCGCGGGCGATCTGATCCGAGGTCAGCGCGCCTCCTCGTCAAGCTCGGCGATCAGGCGCTTGAGGCGGGCGATCTCCTCCGGCGAGAGCGCCTGCCGGCGCGCGAAATGGGCCACCAGCGGGGTGAGCTGACCGCCGAACAGGCGGTCGAGCAGGCCCTGGCTCTCCTCGGTGACATAGTCGTCGCGTTCCAGCTGCAGGTGATAGACCGTGCGTCCGCCGGCCCGTTCGGATCGGATCGCCTGCTTCTTCAGCAGCCGGTTGATCAGGGTCTTCACGGTGGCCGCGCCCCAGCCCTGCTCGGGCGCGACGTCCTGGACGATCTCGTCGGCGCTCAGGGGGCCCCGCGCCCACAGGGCCTCCATGATGCGGCTCTCGGCCGCCGAGATCCGGCCAGAGGGCATGGCGGCGCGATCAGGCCGCCGCCCGCGCCGCCACCTGGCGGATGCGAATCTCGAGATGCCGGTGGCAGATCACCGCCACGCTCGCGGCCAGCAGGCCGAGCAGCACCTGCAGGGCGGCCTCCGCAAAGCCCGGCGCCAGCACGGCCACAGAAGGCGTCGGCTGGACATTGGCCAGGGCGATGAACATGCA
Source organism: Phenylobacterium sp. (assembly GCF_046290725.1). Classification (GTDB taxonomy): domain Bacteria; phylum Pseudomonadota; class Alphaproteobacteria; order Caulobacterales; family Caulobacteraceae; genus Phenylobacterium. The sequence continues at coordinate 114,399 of NZ_JBKBUH010000002.1, read as the reverse complement.
AAGCAGGGTGTAGCTGGCCGCCAGCAGGCCAAGCAATGGCCCGGCCAACCATAGGCCTTTGAGGAAGCCGAGGCCGGCGCCGGCGCGGCTGGGTTCGGGTCCGACCGCGCGGGCCAGGCCTGCGCCCCATACGACGAGGGCTGCGATCGCGGCGGCGACCAGTCCAGCCATCACGGCTTGGTTGGCCAGCGAGGCGTCAGCGAAGACCTGACCGATGGTCAGCCGCTCCGCCGGCGCCCGCCAGGTCAGCGTCTCCTGAGCGGCCGCGCCGCCCGCACCAAGCGCCAGCGCCACGCCGGCGCCCCCTCCCAAAATCCGCATTGCACCCTCCGCATCTTACATATGTAGTTTCTGAAAAACTACGCCTGTAAATCCGAATGTCAAGCGACCACCCTCGGTTGCGCGTTGAGCTGTCCGTGCTATCCTTCCCTCTCGACCTTTCAGCAGAGGCTGACTTCGTGTGCGGTATTACATTCGATTGAGGACGCAGGGCTGACGCCCGCCCCGTCGCCGCGGCGCTCATGCCCGCGGCCCCCTCAATTCGAGTGGAATTTCCCATGCCTAAATCCAAGGAACCGAAGGCGCCTGCGCGCCCGCAGGCCGACGCCTCCACACCGGCCGAACTCACGCCCGCCGAACGCGCCCGGGCGATCATCGAACAGCGGCTGGCCCAGAAGAAGCACGGCCCGCCCCATCTCAACGGCAAGGCGGGCGGGGTTCACAAGCCCGGCAAGGGCGGCTGGTCGCCGCCGCCGATCCGACCCGGCGGACGCGGCCGAAGGGGCTGACCCCTCGGCCGGCGCCGATCGCGCCTACACCTCGGCCGATCCCCCGTCGCACGGGATGGTGGCGCCGGTGGTGTAGGCGCTGGCGCGGCTCGCCAGGAAGATGGCGACGCCCGCAATGTCCTCGGGCGTGCCGATCCGGCCGCGCGGGTTGGCCTTGGCGATGGCGTCGCCGGCGCGGGCCAGGGTCGCGGCCATCATGTGGCTCTGGAAGGGACCGGGCGCGATGGCGTTGACCAGGATGTGCTCGGCCGCCAGCCGCTTGGCCAGGTGGCGGGTCAACATGATGCAGCCGGCCTTGGAGGTGGAATAGGCGTAGGTCTCCAGGGCCGGCGGCTCGATGCCGTTGACCGAGGCGATGTTGATCACCCGACTCGGGTTCTCATGCGTGGCCGCGGCGCGCAGCTGCGGCAACAGCTTCTGGGTCAGGAAGAAGATCGATTTGACGTTCAGGTCGACGGTCTTGTCCCAGCCGTCCTCCGGATACTCGTCGATCGGCGCGCCCCAGGTGGCGCCGGCGTTGTTGACCAGGATGTCCAGGCGCTCTTCGCGCTCGGCCACGGCGGCGGCGAGGCCCTCGATGCCGTCCATCTTCGACAGGTCGAACGGCAGGGAGATGCAGGTCCCGTACTGCGAGAGCTCCTCGGCCAGGGCGTCGCAGACATTGGCCTTGCGCGAGGAGATGTAGACCTTGGCGCCGTTCTCCACATAGCCGCGGGCGATCATCTCGCCGATGCCGCGGCTGCCGCCGGTCACGAGGGCGACCTTGCCCTCGATATTGAAGAGGTTGCGCATGGAAATGTCCTTTGGTTGGAAAATTCAGACCGCGGCGCGCAGCAGGGCGATCAGGCGGGCGCGGGTCATGCCGTCGGCGATCCCGTCGACCTTCTCCGGACGCCAATGCCGCTGGAAAGCACGCACGATGGTGGCGGTGTGCGCATCGTACTTGCCCGAGGGCGCGCAATCGTAGCCGAGGCGCGTGAGACCGGCCTGGAAGGCGAAGACCCCGGCCCCCTCCTCCCCTTCCGCCAGGGGCGCGCCCGGCGCGGCGTCAGGCTCGACCCAAAGCCCGTGGCCGGCCTGCGCCAGGCGCTTCCACGGGAAGAGCTCGCCGGGATCGTCCTTGCGCGCCGGGGCGACGTCGGAGTGGCCGACGATACGGCCGTCCTCGATGTCCCAGCGGCCGCGGATCTCGCCCAGGAGTTCGATCACCGCGGCGATCTGGGCGTCGGGGAAGGGCCGATAGCCGAACTCATGGCCCGGATTGACGATCTCGATCCCGATGGAGCGGCCGTTGATGTCGGTCTCGCCCTTCCAGAACGACAGCCCCGCGTGCCAGGCGCGGCGCTCCTCCGGCACCAGGCGGAAGACGCGCCCGTCCTCCTCGACCAAGTAATGCGAGGAGACCTTGGCCTGCGGATCGCGCAGGCGGTCCAGAGCCTCAACCCCGGTCGCCATGCCCGTATAGTGCAGGACCACCATGTCCGGCGGGACGGTGCGCTCGTTGAAATTGGGCGAAGGGGCTTCGATGAAGGTCACTTGGCGCGGTTCCGGAAGGCGTAGACGAGCAGCATCAGTTGGTTCGGCCGTAGGGCGATGATCAGCACGCCGGCGAGGGCCACGGCGGAGCCGGCCGCCATGCGAAGGTCGAAATGGTCGCGGGTGATGAGAACCCCGAGCGCGATGGTGGCGAGCGGCGTCATCAGGGTCAACGGCGAGATGAGGCTCGCCTCGTAGCGCTGGATCAACCAGTAATAGGCGGTGTGGCCGCCGACCGAGACGACCAGGCCGGAGAACAGCACGGCCGCCCAGAAGCGCCAGCCGAGGGAGAGGCCCGCCTCGACCTGGCCCGGCTCCAGGAAGGCCGAGAGCACGCTCAGCACCGCAAAGGACGAAAGCCCGACCCAGGCCTGAAAGGTGAGCGGCTTCACCCCCGGCATCTGCTTCATCATCACCGCGCCCAGCGAGCCTAGGAACGCGCCGGCCACCACGAACAGCAGACCGTCAGATATCTGGAACCCGTGGGGGTCCCACATCACCGCCAGGGCCCCGGCCAAGGTGAGCGCGATGCCGATCCCGCGCCGGCCGTCGATCCGCTCGCCGAGCATCAGGAAGGACAGGAAGGTGGTCATGGGAACCATGACCTGGCTGACGATGGCGACCGACGAGGGGCTGGCCGTCTTCAGGGCGATGAAGATGAAGGCGAAGGAGCCGGCGCCCATCAGCAGGGCGACGGCGATCAGCCGCCAGAACGGCTGGGGCACAGGGCGCAGCCACGGAAAGACCGCCAGGGCCACCACGGCGAACCGGACGGCGGCGTAGAACAGCGGCGGCGCCTCCAGGATCGCCACGGCGTACTTCGAAACGATGTTGTTCGCCGCCCAGAGCAGACAGACCAGGACCAGCAGGGCGAAGTCGCGAAGCGCCATGGCGCTGTCTTAGGCGGCCTGCGCCACCGTTTGGCAAGCTTGGTCTTGCCGGCCGCAGCGGAAAGCCGTGAAGCTTGCGGCATGACCACAGCTCCCTTCCTGGGCCCGGATGTCCGGAACCTCGGCGCCGCCTATATCGATCCCTCCGCCCGGCTGTTCGGCCAGGTCGAGATCGCGCCGGAAGCCTCGATCTGGTGCAATGTGGTCATGCGGGCGGAGAGCCAGCACGTGACGATCGGGCCGCGGACGAACATCCAGGACTTCGTGATGATCCATGTGGGGGCGGGAACCCCCACAGTGGTGGGAGCCAACTGCTCGATCACTCACCACGTCACCCTGCACGGGTGCGAGATCGGCGACGACTGCCTGATCGGCATCGGCGCAACGATCATGGACGGCTGCGTCATCGGCGCCGGCTCCATCGTTGCGGGCGGAGCGTTCCTGAAGGAGGGGACGGTCGTCCCGCCTCACTCCATCGTCATGGGCGCGCCCGGCGCGGTGACCCGGACCCGCGACAACAGCCTGGCCAACCGGATGAACGCCTTCCTCTACTGGCGCAACGCCCAGGCCTACGCCGCCGGCGACTACCGGCTGTGGTCGCGCGATAGCTTCCGCGCGGAAATGGCGGCCGAGCGCAAGCGCCTCATGGCCGCCGTCTCGTGAACCTCAGCGCCGTGTGGGTGTCGGAGAAGCCGACCACCTTGCTGTCCACGAGGCCCGCCGCCCGCGCCGCCGCCATCACCTCGACGTCCTTGACGGTGGCGGCCTTGCCCTTGCGGGAGACGACCCAGATCGCGCCTTTCTCCGACAGCGCGTGGACGAGGCCGCCGATCCGCTCAAGCGCCTCGGCGCTGTCGGCGGCGTAGAAGAGGAGGTCGAGGCCGGCGAGATCCTCGACCAGGATGGCTCCCTGCGCGACGATCTCACGGGGCAGGTCCTGATCCTCGACGCCCAGGACAGCCACACGCTGGCCAGCCTTCAGCCCCAGCTTTTCCGCCCGTCCCTTGGGGTTGAGAATCGCGTGGGCCCAGCTCGCAGCCGCCTTTTCGCCCAGGGCGAAACGTGAGCCGTCGGCGAGCACGAGATCGCCGCCCTCGGCGTGCAGACCCGCAAGTTGTTCGCCCTGAAAGACGCGGCGGCCGGCGCCGCGGAAGAGGAGTCTCGGAGCTTCGTACTGCAGGCGGCCCTCGTCCGCGCCCTCGGCGAACAGCGCCCGGACCTGCGCCTCCTTGCCCATGCCCCTCCCCCTCCGTCGCCTGCGGTCAGGCGGATTCGGCCGCCGCCTGCGGCGCTTCGGCCAAAGCGGCCTGGTCCATATACATCACCTCCCAGACGTGGCCGTCCAGGTCCTGGAAGCTGCAGCCGTACATCGGCCCCATGTCCAGGATCGGCTTCCAGGGCTTGCCGCCGGCGGCGAGCGCCTTGGCCAGGATGTCGTCCACCTCGGCCCGGCTGTCGGCCGAGAGCGCCGTCAGCACCTCCACGCCCCTGGCCGGATCGGAGATGTCGCCGGTGATGAAGGTGCGGAAATAGTCGCGGGCCAGCAGCATGACGAAGATATTCTCGTCCACGATCATGCAGGCCGCATTGTCGTCGGAGAACTGCGGATTGAACTGGAAGCCCAGCGCGCCGAAGAAGCGCTTGGAGGCCTCAAGGTCCTGGACCGGCAGGTTCACGAAGATCATGCGCATGGGAGCGTCTCCTCTGGATCGGATAGGGTCCTGGCCCGGGACGGGATCATAGGACCTCCAGAGGACGAGCCGGCAAGCGCCGATCCGACACCGATGCGTGGAATTTTCGCCGCGCAGGCGGAGCGGGACGCGCGAAGCGCCCCGCCCGCCGCACCTCAGGCCGCCTGGCCGAGGCTCAGGGTCTCGTAGCGGGCCAGGTGGTGGTCCACCGAGCCGAAGGCGCTTTCGATCATGGTGGCGCGCTTGAAGTAGTGGCCGATGGCCATTTCGTCGGTCATGCCCATGCCGCCGTGCAGCTGGATTGCGTTCTGACCGACGAACTTGCAGGCCTTGCCGATCTGGACCTTGGCGGCCGAGGCGGCCTTGGCGCGCTCCACGTCGTCGAAGGAAAGCTTGATGGTGGCCATGTAGGTCATGGAGATCGACTGCTCGACCTGGATGAACATGTCGACCATCCGGTGCTGCAGCACCTGGAACGAGCTGATCGGGGCGCCGAACTGCTTGCGCTGCTTAGTGTATTCCAGAGTCCCCTCGTGCAGCTTGCGCAGCACGCCCACCGCCTCGGCGCAGGTGGCGACGACGGCCTCGTCCATCACCTTCTCCACCAGGGGAAGGCCGGCGCCTTCCTGGCCGATCAGGGCTTCGGCGCCCAGGGAGACGTTCTCGAAGGTGACTTCCGAAGCGCGGAAGCCGTCGACCGTCGGATAGTCGCGGGTCGCCACGCCGGGCGCGTTCTTCGGCACCAGGAAGACCGAGACGCCCTGGGCCTCGCGCTGGCCGCCGCCGGTCCGGGCGGTGACGATCAAGTGAGTGGCGTAGGGCGCGCCGATCACCACGGCCTTGTGGCCGTTGAGGACGTAGCCAGAGCCCTCCTTCTTCGCCGTGGTCTTCAGATCCTGCCAGGTGTAGCGGGCCTGCGGCTCGGCATAGGCGAAGGCGACGATCGCTTCGCCGGCGATGATCTGGCCGATCAGGTCGCCGGCGCCGGCATAACCCGAGTGCTTCATGAAACCGCCGCCGATCACGACGGTGGGCAGGTAGGGCTCGACGACCAGCGCCTTACCCAGCTCCTCCATCACCACCATGTTCTCGATCGGGCCGCCGCCCAGGCCGCCCAGCTCCTCGGAGAACGGCGCGCCCAGGATGCCCAGCTCCTCGGCGAAGGCCTTCCAGACGTCCGGACGCCAGCCCGGCTCGCCCTTCAGCGCCGCGCGGCGCTGATCGAAGCTGTAATTGTCGGCCAGATAGCTCGCGACCGTGTCGCGCAGCATCGACTGTTCTTCGGTGAAGCTGAAATCCATCTGGTTTCCCCGTGACGTGACCCGCCCCGGCGTGCGCCGGGGCGGGCCTTGGACGTGTTCTTGCGATTGTTAGAGGCCGAGCACCATCTTGGCGATGATGTTGCGCTGGATCTCGTTTGACCCGCCGTAGATCGAGGTCTTGCGGTTGTTGAAGTAGCCGCCGGCCACCCCTTCCGCATAGGACGGCCCGATGTTCAGGTTGTGGCCCAGGTCGCGCAGATAGGGCGCGCCGTAGTGGCCGGCCGCCTCCAGGGCGAGCTCGGTCAGGCGCTGCTGGATCTCGGTGCCCTTGATCTTGAGGATCGAACTTTCCGGCCCGGGCCCCTTGCCGCTGGATTCGCCGGCCAGGGTGCGCAATTCGGTGAATTCCAGCGCCGTCAGGTCGATCTCCAGCTCGGCGACCTTGCGCTTGAAGAAGGCGTCCTCGATCAGGGCGCCGCCGGCGTCCGAGCGCTCGGTCTTGGCGATCTCACGCACGCGCTCCAGGCCGCGCTTGGAGCGCGCAACGCCGGCGATGCCGGTGCGCTCGTGCGCCAGCAGGGCCTTGGCGCAGGTCCAGCCCTGGTTTTCGTGGAAGATCCGGTTCTCCACCGGCACCTTCACATTGTCGAGGAAGACGTCGTTGACCTCGTGGCCGCCTTCCAGGGTGGTGATCCGGCGCACCTCGATGCCCGGGCTCTTCATGTCGATCAGCAGGAACGAGATGCCCGACTGCGGCTTGGCGTCCGGATCGGTGCGGACCAGGAAGAAACCCCAGTCGGCGTGCTGGCCGAGCGTGGTCCATGTCTTCTGGCCGTTGACGATGTAGTACTCCTTGCCGTCGTCGCCGGTGACGCGCTCGGCCTTGGTCTTCAGGCTGGCGAGGTCGGAGCCCGCGCCCGGCTCGGAGTAGCCCTGGCACCACCAGACGAGCCCGTCACGGATGCCGGGCAGGAACTTCTCTTTCTGTTCCTGGGTGCCGAAGGTGTAGATCACCGGCGCCAGCATGGAGACGCCGAACGGCAGGATGCCGATGGTGTCGGCGCGAGCCTGCTCTTCGGACCAAATGTACTTCTGGGTGGGCGTCCAGCCCGTGCCGCCCCATTCCACCGGCCAGGACGGCGTCGCCCACCCCTTCTTGGCCAGGATGCGGTGCCAGGAGAGATAGTCCTCCTTGGAAAGCTCCTCCCCGCGCTGCTGCTTCTCGCGCAGGGCCTTGGGGTAGTTCTCGGCGATGAACTGGCGCGCCTCTTCGCGGAAGGCGGCGTCTTCGGGCGAGAAATCGAGGTTCATGGGGAGGACTCCTACGGCGCGGCTTTACGGCGTACGCACAATAGAGAGCCTGGGTCGCGATGGAAAGATGACGCTAACGTCAACGTAAGCGGAAGGCCTCACTTGCCCCCGCCCGCCGCCGGATCACCTCGGCGGTTGGAAGCGGATAGTCATCTTGACGCCCGCCTCGTCGGCTACGGCCGGCGCTGTCCGCCGCACGGCGATGTCGCCGCTCATGGCGAGCGCCGCCCGGCCGAAGCCGTGGCCCTCCGGCGTTTCGCCGAGGAGGCTGCATATCACCCGCCGGCGGCTCTTGGACCCGACGCACTCGATCGTCGCCTCGCCCTTCAGGCCCGCCTCCTTGGCCTTGGCGGGATAGCGCTTCTCCCAGACGTCCCAGGTCTGAAGGGCCTCCCACCCTTCCGGAACCTCCACAAAGACCGGCGGCGGGCGGAAGCGGATCGGAATCAGCACCGTGCCGCCATCCACAGGACGCCCGCCCTCGATCTTCGGCCGCATCTTGAAATAGCCGGCCATCCTCAGGGCCGCCTCGCCGAACTGATACCCCTCAGGCTCCTCGCTCTTGATCCTGCAGCCGGAAAGGCGGCCGTCGGTTTCGACCTCGCAGGCGACCATCACCCGCCCGCCGACGCCATCCCGCATGGCCTCCCGAGGAAAGAGGCTGGAGAACTGCTGGGGGGAAGGACGCCGCTCCCAATCCGGGTTCGCGGTCGGGGCGGACATGGCGGCAGGCTCCGCAGCCGCAGCAAGCAGGGCGAGCAACATCAAACACCTCACGGTTGAGGATCATCTAGCCGGAGAACCACCGCCTGCGCCAGCCGTTGCAGCGCTTGCGCAGCAGCGTCGCAGCACGCCACTAAAGACCCGATGCCCCGAATCCTCACCTATAACGTCCATCGCTGCGTCGGCTCCGACCGGCGGCTGGACGTGGGCCGGGTGGCTGAGGTGATCGCCAAGTTCGAGCCCGACATCGTCGCCCTGCAGGAGCTGGATGTCGGCCGCGCGCGGACCGGCGGGGTGGACCAGGCTCACGAGATCGCCCAGCGGCTGAAGATGGCCTTCCACTTCCATCCGGCCCTGCGGGTGGAGGAGGAGCTCTATGGCGACGCCATCCTCACCGCCCTGCCCGAGCGGCTGATCCAGCGGGCGCCCCTGCCCGGCCATCCGGCCATTCCGCAACTGGAGCCGCGCGGCGCGCTGTGGGTGGCCGTGGAGATCGACGGTCGCGAGGTCCACATCATCAACACCCATCTCGGCCTGGTGCCGCGCGAACAGCAGATCCAGGCCGCCCACCTGGCGGGGCCAAGCTGGCTTCAGCACCCGCTTCGGACAGGCCCGACCATCCTGCTGGGCGACTTCAACGCCACGGGAACCTCGGTCGTCTATCGCACCCTGACGGCCAGGCTGGCGGCCGCCCGCAACCTGGCGCCCGCGCGGGGGGCGACCTCCACCTTCCCGTCGGCCCTGCCGGTGCTGCGGATCGACCACATCTTCGTCAGCCCTGAAATCGGGGTGGGGCACGTCTTCGCCCCCTATGAGCCCCTCACCCGGGCGGCGTCGGACCACCTGCCGCTGGTCATGGACTTCAGCCTGAACGACTGAGCCGGGGCGCCTCGCGAAGGGCCGCATAGAGTCGCTCGCGGCGGCGCAAGGGACGCCAGGAATCCTCGACGTCGGCCGGGTCGCCGATGTGATAGGCGGCGATGAATTCGCCGAGCGCGCTCTGCTTCATGGGCCTGATCTCCACCAGCCGCCCATCTGCGTTCAGGCTTTCGATGGCGTCGATCAGGCTGCCGCGCTCGGCCCAGGCCTTGGCCACTGTCTCGCCGGTGGCGCCCACGAAATGCCCGATCAGGCGGTTGCGGAAGGCTGCGATCGCCAGACGATGGTCATCGCTCTGCGCCTCCACCGCCACCTCCGCCTCGGTGTCGAAACCGCCGGACCGGTTGTTGAGGTTGGAGGACCCGACGCGGGCGAGCGCGTCGTCGATCACCGTCACCTTCGAATGGACGATGATGGTCTTGCCCCCCGGGGTGACGGGATGCCAGGCCCGGAACCGGCCGAAGACGTCGGCGGCCTTCAGCCGCCAGAGCATGTTGGCCCGAGCCCGGTCCATGGTGGCCTGGTCGAACCAGCTGGGCGAACGGCCGGTGGAGATGAGCACCACCTCGGGCCCCTCCGGCTCGGCCAGGCGCCGGGCCAGGGCCTCGGCGACGGCCGGCGAGGTGAAGTACTGGTTCTCCAGATAGATGGCGGTCTTGGCGGCCGCGATCGACGCCAGGTCCAGCCTGCGGATCTCGCTGACCGGACGCGCGCCCTTCCAGGCCGGCGCCGTGCGCTGGATCGAGACCGGCGGGCCCGTCAGGTGCGCGGGGATGTGCGGCGGCCAGGGATCGTCGAGCCCCCCATCGTGAGCGGGCGGCGCGATCGTTTCGCCGGTCGCATGTCGCCAGCGCTCGCGCGCCATTTCGCCGAGGCTCCGGGCCGCCTCGCCGTCGACCATGATCATCACCTCGTGGCGCGGGTCGTGGCACGACTGGCGCGGCATGATGCGGCGAAGGTCCTCGTCCAGATGGGCCGCAGTGTCCCAGCGGTCGACGCCGATGTCGCCGCCGCCGCAGAAGGCGAGTTCGTCGTCGATCACCAGCACCTTCTGGTGATGGCAGGCGCCGAACGGCACGGAATCATCCAGGCGGAACCTCACGCCCGTACCGCGGAACCAACGCCGCGCCCTATGGGGGAAGAACTCCTGCACAGCAGCCACCGGCAGGGCCGACTTCCAGATCAGCAGGCGGATGTCGATCTCGGGCCGGGCCTGGGCGATCTGCACGAGGATGCGGCCCACCTCGTCGGGATCGTTGGGCCCGTCATGGCCGTCGGGGAACAGCCTGGCCCGGGGATCGAAGCCCCAGCCCAGCAGGATGATCGACTTCCGGGCCCGGTGCAGGGCTTCGTAGACGGCGGTGAAATAGGCTTCGGTATCGATCAGGAAGGCGGCCCGCTCGGCCCGCACGCGACGCCAGCAGGTCTCACCGGGCTGCAATACGCTCATGACCGGAGGAAAACCCTGTTGCACCCCTGCGCCCCACCCATGCCGAAGGAAAGCGCACGGTCAAGCCTGGGTTCCGCGCCGGCTCCACACAAAAAAACGCGCCCGCGGGAGCAGGCGCGCAAGTTGCGTCGACAAAAAGCTCGGCCGGGGGACCGTCAGCCCTTGTAGACCTGGCAGGGACCGTTCAGTTCGGCGGTCAGGCGCGCCCGGCGCTGTTCGTTGGTGGACTTGGCTTCGCGCTTGGCCTTGTCGAACTCGACCTTGCCCCGATCCTGGACCATCACCGAGCGGGTGCGGCCCTCGGCCTTGAGGAAGGCGTCCATGGCCTCGACATCCACCTGGGCGAGCTGGCCCTCGGCCAGGCCGCGACAGCGGTTGGCCCGCAGATATTCCACGTCGCTGACCGCGGCGAGGGCGGATCCGCCGACTGCGGCGAAACCGGCGGCGGCGAAGGCGATGGTGATCATGCGCATGGCGTTACTCCCTTGAAATCCGACGCTGGGAGCGTGCCGGCAAGACTTGATCGCTTCAAATGAATTTCTGGAAAGATTCAGTATTCGAACATGAATTATAAGTCATGATACATCAATGTTACTTCATGAACATGAAACTCTTGTAATGTCCTCAGCTGCAGGTGAAGCTTGGGCATGGATCTTTCGCTGAAGCTCGACGCGGCCTCCGTGAGCGCCCTCCTTAGGCGCGCCTTTCCCGAGGCGTCGGAAACGCTGTTCCCCCAGGTGGTGGAGGCCGAGCCCGGGCGGGTGCGCCTGACCCAACCCTATCATACGGGCATGCTGCGGCCCGGCGGCCTGATCTCCGGCCCCACCCAGATGAGCCTGGCCGACACCGCCGCCTACGCCCTGGTGCTGAGCCATCTGGGCGAGGAGCTGATGGCGGTGACCAGCTCGCTGGTGATGAACTTCCTGCGCGGCGCCAGGCCCGGGGAGCTCAACGCCGAGGCCGCCCTGCTGCGGCTGGGGCGGCGCAGCGCGGTCTGCGACGTGCGGATCTGGACGGAATCGCCGCAGCGGCTGGCGGCGCAGGCCACGGTCACCTACGCTCTGCCGCGTGGTTGAGACGAACGCCCCGATGAACGATCAGACCGCGCGCCCGCCCGCGCCGATCAAGACCCCCTGCATCAAGGTCTGTGTGGTGGACGGCGAAAGCGGCCTCTGCCTCGGCTGCTACCGCAAGCTTTCCGAGGTCGCCGGCTGGGCGAAGCTCGCCGAGGCCGAGCGCGAGGCGATCATGGCCGAACTGCCCGGTCGCCGCAGCCTTATCCGCCCCGAGAAGCTGGGCATGCTGCGCTAAAAAATTTGGCGCTGCAGCAGAACTGCAGCGCCAGTTTGCTGGAGAGAAATGCTTATGCGAACTGCGGGCTGCTTCGGCGCAGGCGCGGGGCCCTCGCCGCGTGCTCGCCGCCGATTGTCACCACCGCCAGCCCGGCATTGATCAGCGCCATCGTAAAGTGCGCGCCCATGTCCCCCTTGAGGCCCATGGCGCGGATCTCCTCCACGCTACGCCCCGCCGCCAAGGCGTCCATCAGCGGTCCGTAGTTGGGAATGTTCACCCCAAGCCACGGGGTGAAATGGGCGACCACGAACGCGATCGAGAGGGTGAAGGCCGCCCATGCGCCGATCATGCGAGACGCAGGGATCAGCAGAAGCACGATGATCAGGGCGGCTAGACCGCCGATCACCCAGCGGGCCCCGGGCTCCAGCCAGCCGAGACCGGTCAGCGCTTCCGCCCACCCGAAGATCGGGTGCACCTCAAGACCCATGAATTTGGGCCAGACCCACAAGGCGCCCATCGAAAGCGCCAGCAAGACAGCGCCCGAGGCGCTCCACATGCGGTCAAGGCTGCTCATGGCGCGGCCTCCTGCACGATCTGGGTCTGACGATCGCGGAGCGCCGCGATCTGACGCTGGATTTCGCCCTTACGACGCCAGAGCGCCCGCAACTGATCCTTGTCAGCCGCTCTCGAGCGGCTTTGCTCGCGAATTTGCTCGTCGAGCCAAGCCTGACGACGACGGAGCATATAGATTTCAAGATGCACGTTCGGCTCCTCCCTTTCTGGGCGGCGTCGATCTCCGCGCCAAACGCGGTGGACGCCGCAAGCGTCCCGACATCGCGACCACGTGGTCGCCAGAGGGGCCCGGTCCGCAGAATTAATTTAGGCCGCAGCGCACCGCCGCAAAGACCCGCAAAGATGAATTGGCGAAATGCGCGAAATGCCGTTCGCCAATCTTGGGGCCTTCATGACAACGCCTGATCTCTCCATTTGAAGAATTCATCAGGAACGGACTTGAACCTCACAGAGTCGCCGCCAAGTCTGGAAACGCCGGTTCGGGCCCCTCTGGCGACCACGTGGTCGCGATGTCGAACCGCGTCGCACGCCGACGCGCCGACGAAGGAGCCAAGGCGTGCGCCCGAACAGGAGCGCTGAATTGCCCCGGACCATTCACCTTCACCTAACGAGCGTCGGCGCAGGCTCGACGCCAGACGTCATTCAACGCGCAGTGGCTTTCGCAAAGGCCGTCGGCGCGGGCCTCGACGTGACGATCGCCGGCGTTGCGTTCGCCCAGTTGCGCCAGCGCTCCAGGGCGGAGGCTATCGGGCTTGGCGTCGAGCTTCTTGAAGCCGATCCCTCCCGACGCGCGGCAGATCTTGCATCCCAGGTTCGCAGCGTTTGCGACAGCATGAGCGTCGCCGCTCAGATCGAAACCTATTGGCTGGAGCCTGAGTCGCCCGATCGGTATGCGTCGGCGGTCGCCCGCTGCAGCGATTTCACCATGCTGGGCCTCGCCGCCGACGACGATTGCGGCCGGCGGAGCGCGGAGGACCTGCTGACCGCGAGCGGCAGACCTGTCCTCGCCTGGCCCGCTCAACGCCCGTCCCGAGTCAGTCTGGACCGGGTCTTCGTCGCCTGGGATCAGAGCGCGGCGGCCGCGCGGGCTGTCTTTGGCGCCTTGCCGCTTCTGAAGCGGGCGGGCGAAGTCTCGGTGGTCGCGGTCGAAACGGACGAGGGGCCCTGCGTGAGCAATCCGGCGGGACGGCTCTGCGCCTACCTGGCCGGCCACAATATTCCCGCCCGTCCGCGGACTTTGCTCGCCGAAGGCCGCGGGGTCGGCGGAGTCCTGGCGGACGCCGCGCTGGAGTGGGGAGCGACGCTTGTCGTCATGGGGGCCTATGGTCGGCCGCGCGCCCGTGAGCTGCTGCTCGGCCGCACCACCCGCCGGATGCTCTCCGATCCCCGCCTGCCCCTGCTGCTCGCGCACTGAGCCCCTAGTCGCCTGACAAGCTTGGCGGGCGGAAGTATCATTAGCCACCGAAATGGCCGAGACCAGAATGAGCAGGTTCATAAATCTGGAGCTTGATCTTCTGCGCGCGTTCTTGACCGTCGCCGAGGCGCGGAGCTTCACGCGCGCGGGCGAACGTCTCGGCCGCACCCAGTCGGCGATCAGCCTCCAGATCCGCCGTCTGGAAGAGCGCCTCGAACGGCAACTGCTGATCCGCGATCCCCGTCACGTGGGTTTGACGGCGGAAGGGGAGGCCTTTCTGCCGCAGGCTCGCAGGCTGCTGAGGCTGAACGACGAGATTGTGGGCGGCATCTTCGAGGCCGACATCGAGGGCGAAGTCAGGCTCGGCGCGCCCGAAGACTTCGCCACCGTTCACCTGCCAGCGATCCTGGGGGCGTTCGCCCAAAGCCACCCAAAAGTCGCCCTCTCGGTCACCTGCGACCTCACCCTGCACCTTCTTGACAACCTTCGAACCGGCGCGCTCGATCTGGCCCTGGTGAAGCGGGAGCCGCTGGGTCCGGACCTCGGGCTCCGCGTATGGCGCGAGCCCCTGGTATGGGTGGCTGGGGACAGCGGGATCGTTGCGGACCAATCGGTCGCGCCGCTGGTCGTCGCGCCCAACCCCTGTGTCTATAGAAAACGGGCGATCAACGCACTGGAAGCCCAGGGAATCCCCTGGCGGATCGCCTATACGAGCCCGTCGCTCGCCGGGCAGCACGCGGCGCTGCGCGCCGGGCTCGGCGTCACTGTCTTGCCGAGCGACATGGCTCCACCCGATCTTCTGCGCCTCGGCCCGGAGAGCGGCCTTCCGGATCTGGCCGATACGGAGATCGCCTTGATGAGGGCGCCCGCCGCAGTACCGCGAGCCGCCGAAAAGCTCGCCGAGTACATTCGCGCGGCGCTGGATCGTCGGCACGCTTCATCGCTGGAGACGATATTGGATCCTCATCGTTCGCATCAGCCGAACTCATAGGGAACCCGCTGGCGCGGCACGATCATCACCACCACCTTAGTCTTGCAGGACAGACTGACGACAGGCTGACCTGCCAGCGGCGCGCGCCGGAGGTTCGCCCCCAACCCCCAGTCGCCCCTGGCGCGCGCCGCACCTCTCCCGCCCGCGGCGCCATGGGTTCGTTAGGGGTTCGGCAAGCTTCGATTCACGGCTTGCAAACCGCCCGGTCTTAGTCTCCCGCCTCGAAAACGGCCGGGCAACGGCCGAAGGTGAGGTGTCTCGTCATGTTTCGATTGGCGATGCTGGCGGTGTTGGGCGCGGTGTCGGCGGTGGGCGCCGCCCAGGCCCTGGCCGCTTTCGAGCCCGGCCGGCGCGAGCCGGAGCTGCGGGCGGCCGTCCTGGCCGAGCCGGCGCCCGCCATGGGCTCTGCGGCCTCCATCGCCAAGGCCGCGGACGGCCACTATTGGGCGGAGGCCGAGGTCAACGGCTCCCGCGTGCGCTTCCTGGTCGATACCGGCGCCAGCGCCGTGGCCCTGACCCAGGCCGACGCCCGCCGGCTGGGCTTCGAGCCCGACCGACTGTCCTATGACTACAAGGTGACTACGGCCTCCGGGCCGGCGCGCGCTGCGGCGGTCAAGCTGGGCCGGGTCTCGGTGGCGGGCGCTTCGCTCTCCGACGTCGACGCCCTGGTGATCGAGCGGGGCCTGGACACCTCGCTGCTCGGCATGACCTATCTAGGCCGCCTCTCCCGCTTCGAGGCCACGCAGACGGCGCTCATCCTGCGCCCTTAGGATCTCAGCCAGAGCCGCGTCGATCACCTCGAGGCCCGCGCCCGGCTTGACGCCTTCCACCGTCAGGATCCGCCGCCAGGCCCGCGCGCCTGGCGCGCCGTGGAACAGCCCCAGCATGTGCCGGGTCATGGCCGCCAGGTGCGTACCCCTTGCGAGTTCGGCGGCGATGTAGGGGCGGTAAAGCTCCACCGCCTCGACCGGCCCCACGGCCTCGCCCTCGCCGAAGATCAGGGGGTCGACCTCCCCCAGCAGGGCCGGCGTGTGATAGGCCGCCCGTCCCAGCATGACGCCGTCCACATGCGCCAGGTGTTCCTGCGCCGCCGCCAGGGACGAGATTCCGCCGTTGATGACGATGGTGAGATCCGGGCGCTCGCGCTTCAGCCGCCAGACCAGCGGATAGTCGAGCGGCGGCACGTCCCGGTTCTCCTTGGGCGACAAGCCCTTCAGCCAGGCCTTGCGGGCATGGACCACGAAGGTGGTCACCCCTGCCTTGGCGCAGAGGTCCACCAAGGTGAAGAGGCTCGCCTCCGGGTCCTGATCGTCGACGCCGATGCGGCACTTCACCGTCACCGGGACCTTCACCGCCGCGCCCATGGCGGCCATGCACTCCGCCACCAGCTCCGGCTCGCGCATCAGGCAGGCGCCGAAACGGCCGCTCTGCACCCGGTCCGACGGGCAACCGACATTGAGGTTGATCTCGTCGTAGCCGTAGTCTTCGCCGATCCGCGCCGCGGCCGCGAGGTCGGTCGGCTCCGATCCGCCCAGTTGCAGGGCCACCGGATGCTGCCCGGGATCATAGGCCAGCAGCCGCTCCCGGTCGCCGTGCAGCACCGCCCCTGTGGTCAACATCTCCGTATAGAGCAGCGCCCGCGCCGAAAGGGTCCGGTGCAGGCTGCGGCAATGCCGATCCGTCCAGTCCATCATCGGAGCGACGGAGAGCTTATGGGAGGGTTGGGATGTCACGCCTTGCCTGTTCGTCGGTCGAGGCGGGTATGTAGGCGAACATCCGTCCGGGCGCGAGCCCGCCGCTCTACGCCTTCAGGCCCGCGCGGTGCGCATTGCTGCGAGTTGGACCGGCGGCTCGGGGGCGCCGGCGGCCTTGAGGGCGGCGAAGGCGTCGTTGGCGGCTTCGACCGCCCGGGCGATATCGGCCTCGGTCATGGCGGCGCAAATGAACATGTTGTGCCAGGGGTGGAGATAGATTCCCCGCTTCAGCATCTCGACGCACCAGGCGTAGCCCTTGGCGAGCGCCGGATCGTCCTCGAACAGGATCAGCGGCAGCTCGGCGGGACCGGTCTGGCGCAGGCCGAAGCCGTGGCGAGCGGCCGCCTCGTCGAAGCCCTGGCGCAGCAGGCCGCCCAGGCGCTGGGTGCGTTCCAGATAGTCGGTCTCGCGCACGAGGGAGAGCGTTTCCAGGGCTGCGGCCATGGGGGCGGCCGAGAACCAGTAGGAGCCGGTCACGTAGATGCCGGCCGCCGCCTCCCGCGCGGCCTCGGCGCCCAGCAGGGCCGAGAGCGGATGGCCGTTGGCGATGGCCTTGCCCCAGGTGGAGAGATCGGGCTTCACCCCCACCAGCGACCAGGAACAGTCTCGCGCCAGGCGCAGGCCGGCGCGGACGTCGTCCACCACCAGGAGGGCGCCTTGGGCGTCGCAGAGCTCGCGGGCGCGGCGGGCGTATTCCGGGGTCGGCGCCATCTGGTCGACGAAGGCGTCGTGCTTGATCGGGGCGGCGAAGATGGCGGCCAGGTCGTCGCCGGCGGCGCGCACCGCCGCCTCCAGGCTCTCCACGTCGTTGTACTCGCAGAAGATCTGGTTGGCCCGGTCCTCCGGCGTCACGCCCGCCTTGACCGGCGTGCACCAGGGCGCGGCGCCGTGATAGGCGCCCTTGGCCAGCACCACCGTCTTGCGGCCCGTATGCTTGCGGGCGATCATCAAAGCCATGGTGGTGGCGTCGGTGCCGTTCTTGCAGAACATGGCCCAGTCGGCGTGGCTCACCAGTTCCACCATGGCCTCGGCCAGGCGCACCATCACCCCGGCAGGGCCGGTCATGGTGTCGCCCTCCTGCATCTGGGCGACATAGGCCCGGTCGATCGCCTCGTGGCCATAGCCGAACAGGTTGGGACCATAGCCGCACATGAAGTCGAGATAGCGGTTGTCGTCGGCGTCCCAGAGATAGGCGCCTCGCGCCCGCGAGAAGAACTGCGGATAGCCGTCCGGCAGCATCCGCACCGACTGGTGGCCGTACATCCCGCCGGGGATCACCCGCTCGGCCCGCGCCCGCAGCGCCCGATCCATGCTGTTGGTCCCGGTCATGGCCTGGTCTCCGGCGCTGCGAATAATGATAGTTTTAACTAACATAAGGAGCCCCGACCTATCAAGCGGAGCGGCCAGATCACGGCGTCACAACCACGTTTGAAACGTTTGTTTATTTCGAGCTTGAGCCGACGGCTTCAATCCCGATTATGCAGGAAGCCTCTGGACGCGATCCGGAGCAAGTCTTTCGGGAGGAACTGCACGTCATGACCGCCAGCCGGGAAATCCACCTCGTCCGCCGCCCCGAGGGCATGCCGGTCCCCGAAGACTTCGCCCTGGTGGAGACGCAGGTTGCCGAACTTGGCGAAGGCGAGGTCCTGGTCCGCAACCTGCTGATGTCGGTCGATCCGTACATGCGACCCAGGCTTTCGGGTGCCCAGCCGCTGAATGCGGCGATGGAAGGCGGCGCGCTGGGGCGCATCGAGAAGTCGCGCAACCCGGCCTTCAAAGAGGGAAGCCTGGTGACCAGCCGCCAGGGCTTCCGCGAACTCTTCGTCTCCGACGGCAAGGGGCTGACGCCGCTCTCCCCCGACCCGGCCCTGCCGCTCAGCGTCTATATGCACGTGCTGGGCATGACGGGGTTCACCGCCTACGGCGGCCTCCTGCACATCGGCCAGCTGAAGGACGGCGAGCAGGTCTTCGTCTCCACCGCCGCCGGCGCGGTCGGCTCGATCGCGGCCCAGATCGCCAAGATCAAGGGCTGCTATGTCGTCGGCTCCACCGGCTCCGACGACAAGGTCCGATGGCTGACCGAGGAGGCTGGCCTCGACGTCGCCCTCAACTACAAGAACGAGCCGATCCGCAAGGCGCTGAAGGCGGCCGCCCCCAAGGGGATCGACGTCTATTTCGACAATGTCGGCGGCGATCACCTCGACGCCGCGCTCTCGGTGATGAACACGCTTGGCCGCATCGCCGTCTGCGGCATGATCAGCGGCTATAACGAGGCCGGCTCGCGCACGCCGGTCTACAATCTCTCCAACATCATCTACGGCCGGATCAATGTCCGCGGCTTCGTGGGCGCGGATTTCCCGCACCTCTACGAGCCGTTCCGCGCCGAAATGGCCGAATGGCTGAAGGCCGGCAGGATCAAGTACCAGGAGACCATCTACCAAGGCATCGACCAGGCGCCGGCGGCGATGATCGGACTGCTGAAGGGGGCCAACACCGGCAAGATGCTGGTCGCGCTGGCCGACTGACCTAAGGCGGCCCGGCAGATGACCTTCCAGCGCCTGCTGATCGCCAACCGCGGCGAGGTGGCGATCCGTATCGCCCGCGCCGCGGCGGAGACCGGCCTCGCTCCGGTGATGCTCTACGCCCAGGACGACGCGGCTTCGCTTCACGTGAAGGCGGCCGAGGAGGCCGCCGCCCTGGCCGGTGCAGCCGCGGCCGCCTATCTCGACATCGCCGCAGTGGTCGCCGCGGCGAAGAAGGCGGGGTGCGATGCGATCCATCCCGGCTACGGCTTTCTGTCCGAGAGCGCGGCCTTCGCGCGCGCCTGCGCCCAAGCGGGCCTCGCCTTCGTCGGGCCGTCTCCGGAGGCGCTGGAGCTGTTCGGCGACAAGGCCCGCGCCCGCGACCTGGCGCGAAGCCTCTCCGTCCCGACCCTGGCCGGAACCGGCGCCGGGGCCTCGAAGGCCGAGCTGACCGCCTTCTTCCACGATTTGCCGCCCGGCGGGGCCATGATCCTGAAGGCCGTGGCCGGCGGCGGCGGGCGGGGGATGCGGATCATCCGCTCGCTGGACGAGCTCGACGCCGCCCACGCCAGCGCCGCGCGCGAGGCCCAAGCGGCCTTCGGCGACGGCGCGCTCTATGCCGAGCGGCTGATCGAGCAGGCGCGCCACGTGGAGGTGCAGGTCGCCGGCGACGGCCGCCGAGCTGTGGTGCTGGGCGACCGCGACTGCAGTCTGCAGCGCCGCCACCAGAAGATCGTCGAGATCGCCCCCGCCCCGGCCCTGGACGAGGCTCTGCGCGAACGCCTGCACGACTGCGCGCGCCGCATGGCCGAGGCGGTGGGCTATCGCAGCATCGGCACCTTCGAGTTCCTGGTCGACCTGGAGGGCGGCGACTTCACCTTCATCGAGGCCAATGCGCGGCTGCAGGTGGAGCATACAATCACCGAGGAAGTGACCGGCCTCGACCTCGTCCAGCTGCAGTTCGCCCTGGCGCAGGGCCAGACCCTGGACGAGCTCGCCCTGACCGCGCCGCCGACCCCGTCCGGCTTCGCGGTGCAGGCCCGCGTCAATCTGGAGACCCTGGCGGCGGACGGAACCCCCCTGCCCTCAGGGGGGCGGATCGACGCCTATGAGCCCCCCAGCGGGCCAGGCGTGCGGGTCGACGGCTATGGCTATGCCGGCTACGTCACCAGCCCGAACTACGACACCCTGATCGCCAAGGTCGTCGCCCGGGCGCCGACCCTGGACCAGGCCACGAGGCGCGCCGAGCGGGCGCTGGCCGAGTTCCGCATCGAGGGCGTCGAGACCAACATCCCCCTGTTGCGCGCGCTCCTGCGCCAGCCCGAGACGATCCACGGCGAGGCGACGACGCGTTTCATCGAGGCCCGGGCCGGAGCGCTGTTGGCGCAGGCTGAGTCCCTGCCCGCGAGGCGCCTGGAGAGCGGAGAGGCCGCCGCGGCCGTCGCGACCGAGACCGTCGAGGGGGCGGAAGCCGTGTGCGCCGGCCTCCAGGCCACCGTGGCCGCCCTGGAAGTGGCCGAGGGCGACCTCGTCCGGCCCGGCCAGACCGTGGCGATCCTCGAAGCCATGAAGATGGAGCACGTCGTCCAGGCGTCCGTCGGCGGCCGGGTGGTGAAGGTCTCCGCCGAGCCGGGCGAGGTGGTCGGCAAGGGCCAGCCCCTGGTCTTCGTGACGCCGGAGGCGGTCGACGTCACAGAGGGCGCGGACGAAACCGCCGTCGATC
The DNA here is from genome assembly GCF_046290725.1 of Phenylobacterium sp. Classification (GTDB taxonomy): domain Bacteria; phylum Pseudomonadota; class Alphaproteobacteria; order Caulobacterales; family Caulobacteraceae; genus Phenylobacterium. The sequence continues at coordinate 93,599 of NZ_JBKBUH010000002.1, read as the reverse complement.
TCGACCATATGCGGCCCGACCTGGCCGAGGCCTACGAACGCTGGCGGATCACCTCGGACGCGGCGCGCCCCGACGCCGTGGCCCGGCGGCGCAAGACGCAGAGCCGCACCGCCCGCGAGAACATCGAGGATCTGGTCGATCCCGGCACCTTCCTGGAATACGGCGCCTTCGCGCTCGCCGCCCAGCGCCGCCGGCGCAGCGAGGAGGAACTGCTGAAGATGAGTCCGGCCGACGGGCTGGTCTGCGGCGTGGGCCAGGTGAACGGCGCCCTCTTCGGCGCCGAGTCCGCCCGCTGCGCGGCGCTCGCCTATGACTACACGGTCTTCGCCGGCACCCAGGGGGCGATGAACCACAAGAAGACCGACCGCATGCTGCAGGTGGTCCATGAGGAGAAGCTGCCGCTGGTCTTCTTCGCCGAGGGCGGCGGCGGCCGGCCCGGCGACACCGAGGGCGGCGGGGCGGCGCTGAGCGTGCCCACCTTCACCGAGTACGCGCGGCTGGCGGGGCTCGTGCCGAAGATCTCGGTGGTCAACGGCTTCTGCTTCGCGGGCAACGCCTCCATCGCCGGGATGAGCGAGATCCTGATCGCCACCGAGCGCACCAACATCGGCATGGCCGGGCCGGCGATGATCGAGGGCGGCGGCCTGGGCGTTTTTCATCCCACGCAGATCGGGCCTGTCGCGGAGCAGGCGGCGCTCGGCGTGGTCGACGTGATGGCCAGGGACGAGGCCGACGCCACCCGGCTGGCCAAGCAGGCGCTCTCCTATTTCCAGGGCCGGCTTTCGGACTGGAGCGCCGACGACCAGCGGACCTTGCGCCAAGCCGTGCCGGAGAACCGGCTGCGGGTCTACGACGTGCGGCCGATCATCGAGACCCTGTTCGACGCCGGCAGCTTCCTGGAGCTTCGGGCCCAGTTCGCGCCGGGCCTGATCGCCGGGCTGGCGCGGCTGGAGGGCCGCCCCGTCGGCGTGCTGGCCAACGATCCGAAGCACCTGGGCGGGGCCGTGGACTGCGATGGCGCCGACAAGGCCAGCCGCATGTTCCAGCTCTGCGACGCCTTCGGCCTGCCGATCGTCACCCTGCTCGACACCCCCGGCTTCATGGTCGGCCCGGAGAGCGAGCGCCAGGCGGCGGTGCGCAAGACCAGCCGGATGTTCATCAACGGCGCCAACCTGCGGGTTCCGATGTTCGGCGTGGTGCTGCGCAAGGCCTATGGCCTGGGCGCCATGGCCATGGTCGGCGGCAGCCTGGACGATCCGATGTTCACCGTCGCCTGGCCCACGGGCGAGTTCGGCGGCATGGGGCTGGAGGGCGCGGTGCGCTTGGCCTATCGCAAAGAACTGGAGGCCGAGACCGATCCGGCTCGCCAGAAGGCGTTGTTCAACGAACTGGTCGGAAAGATGTACGCCCAGGGCAAGGCGATCCAGCAGGCGGCCATGCTGCAGGTGGATGCGGTGATCGACCCCGCCCACACCCGCCAGTGGCTGGCGCAGGGCCTCGCTGCGGCTGGCGCCCGTAGGGATCGGGGCCGGCGCATCGTCGACGCCTGGTAAGGCGACCGATCAGGTCAGTGGACCGACTCCAGGCGGGCGCAAGCTTCCTGTAGCGTGCGGATGGCGTCGTCCACCTCGTCGCGTTGACGCTCCAGAGCTTCGATCCGGCGGCGGAAGGCGGCCAGAGCCACGGCGTTCTGGGCGGCATCGCCGTCTTCGCGGCTGTGCAGGTCCAGGATCTGGCGGATCTGGGCCAGGGACAGTCCCACTCGCCGGCCGCGCAGGATCAATTGCAGCCGCGCTCGATCTCGCCCCGAATAGAGGCGTTGCTGGTTGCGCCGCTCCGGCGCCAGCAGTCCCTGTTCCTCGTAATAGCGCAGCGCCCGCGCGGTCACGCCGAACTCGCGGCACAGCTGGCCGATGGTGAGCGCGCTCCATGGGCGCCGCAGGCCTTGCACGTTCATTGTTCTTCCTCCCTTACCCGCAGTGTGCGCCTTGGCGGCGCATCTTCAAAGCCCAAGGACCAGCCGAGCCATGATGTCGCGCTGAATCTCGTTGGAGCCGCCATAGATGGTCGCCGCCCGATCGTTCAGATAGCGCGGCGCGGCGGTTAGCGCCCATTCCGGCCCCACTGGATCGAGGTTGGATCCGGCGGCTCGCGCGCCGGGCTGGTCCGGCGCGGCATAGGTTCCGGCGGCCTCCAGCATCAGTTCGTCGATCATCTGCAAGGCCTCGGCGCCTTGGGTCTTGAGCATGGACGAGGCGGGTCCAGGATTGCGGCCTGCGCTGAGCGAGGCGAGGATCCGCAGCTCCGAGGCCTCGATGGCCTGCACCGCCACCTCCGCCGCGCCGAGGCTCCGGCGGAAGCCCGGCTCCGTGAGCAGCCCCGATGCGCCCGCCGCCGCGCGCACACGCTGCAGCATCGCCTGCAGCCCCGGCGCCGAACCGCCGCCGCGCTCGAATTCCAACAGGTACTTTGCGACGGTCCAGCCCTGGTTCTCCTCTCCGACCCGGCCCGAAACTGGCGTGCGGACGTTCTCGAAGAAAACTTCGTTCACCTCGTGCTCGCCCGCCAAGGTGACGATCGGCCGCACGCGTATGCCGGGCGCGTCCATGTCCAGCAGCAGGAAGGTGATGCCGGCCTGCGGCTTGCCTTCGCGCGAGGTGCGGACCAGGCAGAACATCCGGTTGGCCCAGTGGGCATGGGTGGTCCAGATCTTCGAACCGTTCAGCACATAGTGGTCGCCGTCGCGCTCGGCCCGCAGTTGCAGCGAGGCCAGGTCCGAGCCCGCCCCCGGCTCCGAATAGCCCTGGCACCAATAGTCCTCGCCGGAGAGGATGCGGGGTAGGTAGTGCGCTTTCTGATCGGCCGTGCCGTAGCCCATGATCACTGGGCCGACCATCTTCAGGCCCATGGGCGCAAGGCTCGGGGCCCCGGCCCGCGCGCATTCGGCGGCGAAGATGTGACGCTGCATCTCGCTCCAGCCGGGACCACCGTATTCGACCGGCCAGCTGGGCGCGACCCAGCCGCGCGCGTGAAGGATGCGCTGCCATTCCAGACTGTGACGCTTATCGGAAAAGACGCTGGTGGCCCGCCGCCCCGCCTCCCGCAGTTCAGGAGTCAGGGCGGCGGCGAGGAAGTCGCGGACTTCGTCGCGGAAGGCCAGTTCCTCAGGCGTAAGGTCGAGGTTCACTCAGATCGTCTCAGAAGCGCGCTCGAAGCGTCAGGCCGTAGGTTCTGGGCGGGGCCAGGAAGGTGGCGAAGGTGCCGGTCTGCAGGGGCTGGTCGACGATCACCTGGTGATAGTCCTCGTCGGTCAGGTTTTGCGCCCAGAGCTCGGCCGACCAGCGCTCATCCGCCGCGCCGAGCGCCAGCCGGGCGTTCACCAGGGTGAGCGGCTCTTGCGACTTCAGCGGGTCGAGGTTCGACCCCGTATTGTATTCCGAGGTGTACTTGGCCGACAGGCTGGCGCGGAATTCCAGCGTTTCGGCCACCGGCCGCTCGTAGCTGGCCGTACCTGCGACCGACCACAGCGGCGCATAGGAGAGGCGGCTGTGCGGCAGGCGCGCCGAGATTCCCGCCGGCGGGGTGAAGTCGCCGAACTGCGTCTCCGCATAGGTGGCGCCGCCGGAAAAACTCAGCCCGTCCAGCGGCGTGCGCCACATGACATCCATATCGACCCCGCGAGAGATCACCTCGGGGATCGAGGCCACCAGCCATGAGATGCCGGTATAGGTGTTGAGCTGGAAGTTCTCGTAGGTCTGGTGGAAGATCGTGGCGTTCGCCAGCAGGCGATAGTCTGGCGTGTTGGTCTTCACCCCCAGCTCGTAGCTGACCACCGTTTCGGCCGGAAAGCTGGTGTCGGGATTGATCTGACCGATGGCGAAGCGCGCGCGATCCAGGTTGAAGCCGCCGCTCTTGAAGCCCTCCGCATAGGAGGCGTAGGCCATGACCCCCTCGTTGAAGCGATAGCTGGCCTTCAGGGTCCCGCTCCAGCGGTTCTCGCCGCGCGTCTGGTTGGTGACCACATTGTCGAAGGCGGGATCGGAGTGCGGCGCGCAGATCGGTGTGCGCGCAGCCGCGGGGATGGGCCGGACGATGGCCGCCGCGCACGCGGCCGCCGGAACCGAGTTGCGGTAGTGGCTGCGCACCGTCTTCTCGTCGTCGGTGTAGCGTAGGCCAAGCGTCAGCTCGAAGGCGTCGGTCACCTTCCAGCTGTTGTTGGTGAAGATCGCCCAGCCATTGGACTTGTGGTCGTAGGCGTCGCGCGGCCCCTGCCCCGCCGGGAAATTGGTCCCGAATGGGAGGCCGGTCAGCGCCGAAACCGCGGCCGGATTGGTCCCGCCGGAGAGCAGCAGACCGAAATAGGGCTCGTAGGCCGTCCCGAAGGTCGTGGCCGTCGCCGCCTTCAGGTCTTCGTCGGAATAGAAGACGCCGATCAGCCAGTTCAGGCTCTCGGTGGCCCCGGCGAGGCGGACCTCCTGGGAGAAAGCCTTGATCTGGTTGAAGCTGGAGCCGTCCGCTGGGCGGTACCAGATGTCGGCGCTTGAAAAGTCGATGTCCGAGCCGTTCTCCGCCCGCCACTCACGGAATGCGGTGATGGAGGTCAGCGACACGTCGGGGTTGATGTCCCAGTCCACCTGGGCTGAAACGCCCTTGTCCGTGATCTTCGAACCCATATCGCGGTTGGCGTAAGTGACGCGCGAGAACGGATCGGCGGGGCGCAGCAGCCCTTCGTCGGCGGCGAGCGCGTCGATGATCGCCGCTGTCGGCCCCGGCAGGGTGACGAAGTTGACGCAGCAGTGCTCGTCGCGGTCGGAATAGTCGGCCAGCACCTTCACGCGGAAGGCGGCGGCGGGCTCGATCAGCAGCTGGCCCCTGACCGTGTAATAGTTCTGGTCGGTGTCGTCGGTGCGCGTGCGTGGCCCGGCGCCGGTGCGCACGCTGGCGAAGCCGTCCCGCTCGCGCTTTGCGGCGTAGAGGCGTCCGGCCATGACGTCACCCGCGATCGGGCCGGTGACGCTGACGGCCACGCCCCGGGCGCCGTGGTCGCCGAAGGTCAGCTCCCCGTCGGCGCCGAAGGTGAAGGAAGGCTCGCGGGTCAGCACGTTGATGACGCCCGCAGAGGTGTTCTTGCCGAACAGCGTGCCCTGCGGCCCCTTGAGAATCTCGACCCGCTCCAGCTCGCCCAGATCGCCGAAGGCCACGCCGCTGCGCGCGCGATAGACCCCGTCGACCACGGTGCCGACGGAGGACTCGAGGCCAGGATTGTCGCCGATGGTTCCCACACCCCGGATCCGGGCGGAGGTCTGAGCCTCGCTGGTGGAGGAGGTGACGCTGAGGCCAGGCGCCAGAACCTGCAGGTCCTTGATGTCGCGCACGCCGGCGTCCTGAAGCTGGCGCTGCGGAAGAGTCGTGACGACCACCGGCACGTCCTGCAGGTTCTGCTCGCGCTTTTGGGCGGTGACCACCAGCTCGGCCACCGTGGCGTCGGTCTGGGCTACGGCCGGAACAGCCATGCCCAAGGCCAGGGCCAGGCCCGAGGCCATCGTCGTCGGATACTTCATAGGTCCCTCCCGTCGCCGTCTGTCGCGGCTGAGGCGGGATGGTTGCGAAACGCCTCGGCGAGCGACAAGCTAGCGGAAGTGATAGGCGCCGCAGGGGGCGCCTCGGCCAGGGTGACGGGGATGAAGCAGCACGCCGAGACGGAAGCGGCGTTCGTCCAGTCCCTTGCCGAAGAGGTGCGTGCCGTAGGCGTGGAACTCGGCCTGCCCTACGTCGCCGTCAGCGCCGATATCGGCGATCCTGAACCCATGCGCGACGCCCAGGGCCGTCCCTTCGTAGAGACCCTGTTCCGCTGGGTCGACCCGAAACTCGAATACTGGAAGGACCGCGGCTTCGCCCTGCGCTCGCCCTTCGTTTTCGCTTGCCGCTACACGGCCGAGCCCTTCTACTTCCAGGACGGTCGTTTCGGAGCGTGGCGCCGGCAGCCGCGGCTGGAGCAGATCGAGGTGGTTCAGGCCTCCGAGGACGTCGCGGTGGGAACCTCGATCATCGCGCCGGCGCACATGCCGGGCGGGGTGATCGGCGCCATCGTCTGGGCCTCGCCGGAGACGTTCGACATCCAGCCGATCTACGAGCGACGTGCGGCCGAATTGCACGCCCTGACCCTGAAGCTGCTGGGTGCGTATAACGACCTGCGCGGCCGCCGCCGGCTGGAGCCCGTGCGCCTGACCCGCCGCGAAATCCAGTGCCTGAAGTGGGCGGCCGAGGGGAAGACCGACTCCGAGATCGGCCAGATCATGGACATCTCCACGCCGACGGTCCGCTTTCACATGCGCAACGCCGCCGAGAAGATGGGCGTGGCGGGCCGGCCTCAGGCCGTGCGGCGCGCTGCAGGGCTCGGCTATCTGGGCGAACGCTGGGCCGCGGTCCGTTAGCGGCCCTCCACCAGCAGCCGTCGCTTGGCCAGCGCCAGCACCCCATCATATGGGATAGCCGGGACTTCGCGCAGGCGCATCCGCAGCCAGGCGGCCGCGCCCATCTCCCGCAGGCCGGCCGGGACGGATCCGTCGAGGGTCCGCACCCCCAGCGCTTCGAGGATCAGCCGCGAACGCGGGGCATGATAGCTGTCGGTGCAGACGATCGCGCCCGCCAGCCCCTCCCGACGGACAAGGCGCGCCGCGGCGATCCCCGTCTGCAAGGTGTCGCAGCTGTCTTCGTCCAGGATCAGCCGGGCGGGCGCCACGCCCATGGCGACGAGCTGTTCGCCCATGATCGAGGCTTCCGAGGGGCCATAGCGGCCGACGCCGCCGGAGCAGAAGACCGGCGCCGTGGGCCTGGCCACCGCATGGGCGTGGCCGCGCAGGATCCGGCGCATCAGGGCGGGGCTGGCGCGGCCGTCCCGCCCCACCGCCGCGCCCAGTATGACGATCAGGTGTTCGCTCAAGGCCGCCTCGCTCCGGCGAAGATGCCGCCGCCCGCCGCCGCCGGCAAATCTAGGCTTCGGCCTGGACCTCGGGCGGCTCGTCGCGCCGGCGCGCGTTCATCGGCGGATGATGCTCTTCCACCACGTCCTCCAGCTCGTCGCGGCGCACGGCGCTGCGGACATTGAGCCGGGTGAGGATGTCCACGTCGTCGCCGAACCGGCTGCGCGCCTCCTCCAGCGGCTGACGCCAGGTGGCGCCGGAAAGGCTGTCAGTCTCGCCGGCGAACAGGACCTCCACCCCCTCGCCGCTTGTCCGGGCCAGGATGAAATTGGCGCCCGCCGGCGGCAGAAGCCGATCCTGGTCCAGCGCGGTATAGCGATAGCGGGTTCCGGATTTGCCGGCGATTTCGATCTGGCGGGTCAAAGATACGCTCCCCACGTGTTTGACGCAGGGCCGTTCGAACGGCCCCGGCGCGTTGATAGCCGCTCGACTTGGGCGAAAGATAGGCCGCAGGATGATAAGTCGCGATAGCGGAACAGCCTTCGCCATAAGGCGTTCCGGCTCAGGCGCCGGCTCTGCTAGCTTGTCGGCGGAACGCCCTGACTCGGGGCGAGCGCCCCTCTAGCGACGCGAGCCGATGGATCGAACCGCAGATTTCAGCCTGGTGGATGGCGGCGACGGCCCAGCCGCCGTGCTGACCGGCGACTGGACGGCCGCCAGCCTGGGCGACGCGGCCGACCGGCTGGCGCGGTCGGTCGGCCGGGGAGTGAGCTTCGACCTCACCGACATCGGCCGGCTGGACACCGCCGGCGCTTACGGCGTCATCCGGGCCGCAGGCGGCGCGCTGGATCCTGCGGCGGTGCGGGCGCGGCCGGAAACCGCGCGGCTGCTCGAACTGGTGGGCGAGGCCGCCCGCGCGCGGCCCAAGGGACGGCCGGCGCCGCGAGGCTTCCACGAGCTGACCATCCGCCTGGGCAAGGGGGTGTTCAACCTCGGGCGCGAGTTCCTCGAGACCATGGCCTTCGTCGGCAAGCTGCTGGTGGTCTCGCTTCGGGGACTCCTCAATCCGACGCGGATTCGCTGGGCGCCGGTGATCGCCCATGCCGAGCGCGCGGGCCTCGACGCCCTGCCGGTGGTGGCCACGGCCTCGTTCTTCATCGGCGCGGTGGTGGGGCTTCTGGGCGCCAACATGCTGCGTCAGTTCGGCGCCGAGGTGTTCGTGGTCGAGCTGATCGGCATCGCCGTGCTGCGCGAGTTCGGGATCATCATCACCGCCGTGCTGCTGGCCGGGCGATCGGCCTCCTCCTTCGCCGCCGAGATCGGGGCGATGAAGATGAACCAGGAGATCGACGCGATGAAAGTGCTGGGCGTCGACCCCTTCGAGGCCCTGGTGCTGCCCCGACTGGCCGCCCTGCTCATCACCATCCCGCTGCTGACCTTCGTGGCCGACCTGGCGGGCCTGTTTGGGGGCCTTCTCGTCACCTGGACGGTGCTTGATCTCGGCCCCGCCTTCTTCCTGCAGCGGATCGTGGAGAACGTCGGCGCGACGCAGTTCTGGCTCGGCCTCTATAAGGCGCCGGTGGTGGCCGCGGTCGTGGCGGGCATCGGCTGCCGCCAGGGGTTGGAGGTGGGCGGCAACGTGGAATCGCTCGGGCGGCGGGTGACGGCCGCCGTGGTGCACGCCATCTTCGCCATCATCCTGATCGATGCGATCTTCGCCCTGATCTATATGGAGCTCGACCTGTGACCGTGGCCTCCGCCGCCGAACCGGCCATCGAGGTGCACGGGCTCGTCACCCGGTTCGGGGACCGGGTCATCCACGATCATCTGGACCTGGTCGTCCAACGGGGCGAGGTCCTGGGCGTGGTCGGGGGTTCGGGCTCGGGCAAGTCGGTGCTGCTCAACACCATCATCGGGTTGAAGGCCGCCGACGAAGGCGTCGTGCGGGTGTTCGGCCGCGAGGTCGGCTCCGAGACGCCCGAGGGCGAGCGGCCCCTTGAGCACCGCTGGGGCGTGCTCTTCCAGCAAGGGGCGCTGTTCTCCAACCTCACCGTACGGCAGAACGTCGCCGCCCCCATGTTCGAGCACACCGACTTCCCCCGCCGCACGGTCGAGGAGCTGGCGGATCTCAAGATCGCCATGGTCGGCCTGCCGCCGGAGGCAGGCTCCCTGGCGCCCTCGGAGCTTTCGGGCGGCATGCGCAAGCGGGCCGGCCTGGCGCGGGCCCTGGCGCTCGACCCCGAACTGCTGTTCCTGGACGAGCCTACGGCCGGGCTGGACCCCATCGGGGCCGCGGCCTTCGACGACCTGATCAAGGACCTGTCGGACAGCCTCGGCCTGACCGTTTTCATGATCACCCACGACCTGGACAGCCTCTATACGATCACCGACCGCGTGGCGGTGATCGCCGACAGGAAGGTGGTGGCCGCAGCTCCGGTGGAGGAGCTGGAGCGGTCGGACCATCCCTGGATCCGCGAATACTTCCTGGGGCCCCGCGGGCGCGCCGCGCACCGGGCGCGCCAGGCCGAAACGGTGGAGTGATGGAAAAAGACGCCAACTACGCCCTGGTGGGTCTCTCCACCCTGATCCTGATCGTGGGCTTGCTGATCTTCGTGGTCTGGCTGGGCCGCTGGACGGTGGCGCGCGACTACACCGTCTACGACATCGTCTTCCAGGGACCCGTCCGCGGCCTCTCGCAAGGCGGCGAGGTGCACTTCAACGGCATCAAGGTGGGCGAGGTGACGCGCATCCAGCTCGACCGCACCAACCCCAACAACGTCATCGCCACTGCCCGCATGGGCGCCGAAGTGCCGGTCCGCACCGACTCCTTCGCCACGCTCGAGCCGCAAGGGGTCACCGGTGTGAACTATATCCAGATCACCGCCGGCACGCCCTCGGCGCGGTTGCTGAAGGACGTGACGCCCGACGACAAGGTGCCGGTGATCCGCAGCCAGCGCAGCACGCTCTCCGACCTCCTGGAAGGGGGCGGCACCGTCCTGACCCGCACGGTGGAGGCCCTGGACCGGATCAACCGCGTGCTCTCCGACCAGAACATCCGCACCTTCACCGCGGCCCTGAACGACGCCCAGGCGGTGACCGCCGAGCTCCGCGAGCGCAAGGCCATCGTCGCCGACGCCCAGAAGGCGCTGCAGAGCATCGACGCCGCCGCGGCCGAAATCGCCCTGCTGGCGAAGAACGGCAACGAGATCGTGGACGGCGACGGGCGGCGCACCATGAAGAGCGTGGCCGACGCGGCCGAGGAGGCCCAGGCCGCCGCCCGAGACATCCGCCTGATGATGGGCAAACTGGAGCGCCCGGTGGGCGAGTTCGCGACCACCGGGCTGCCCGAACTCACAGCCGCCGCCAGCGCCCTGGCCGAAACCGCCGAGTCTCTCGACCGGCTGGTGCGTCAGCTCGAAGCCAATCCCCGCGCGCTCATCGGCAAGCCGCCGGCGCGCGAACTGGAGGTGCAACCTTGATCCGCCCATCGCTCCTCCTCCGCCTCTGCGGCGCGGGCCTCCTGGCGCTGTCGCTCTCGGCCTGCATCTCGCTATTCCCCGAGGCGGAACCCTCGCAGCTCTATCGGTTCGAGGGCCGCCCCGCCGCCTTGTTAAGCGCGGCGGGGGAGCGGACGGGGAACGTCGGCGTCGCGCGGAGCGGCGGATCGTTCACGCGGGCGGCGGCCGGGGATCGGCTGCTGGCGATCACCGGAGCGCAAGCCAGCTACATCGCCGAGAGCCGCTGGGTGGCGCCGGCGGTCACCCTGTTCGACGAGGCCGTAGCCCGCGCCTTCGATCTCAATTCGGGCGCGGCGCGGCTGGTCTCGCGCCTGGAGGCCTCGCGCGCCGAATACAGCCTGCGGCTGGATGTGGTGCGGTTCGAGGCTGTCTACGATCGCGGCCCGCGCGCCGCACCCGTCGTCCACGTCAGCCTGCGCGCCACCCTGGCCCGCGCCGACCGGTCCCTGGCCGGGGCCCAGGTGTTCGAAACCCAGGTCCGCGCCGCCGACAACCGCGTCTCGGCCATCGTCGAGGCCTATGACCAGGCGGTGGGCCAGGCGCTCGGCGAGCTGGTGACCTGGACCAACCGCACGGCGACGCCGGCCGGTTAGCGCCGTTTTCGTATCTGCAACCTCAGCTTAGGCCCCGGCCTCGCCGGGTTGAGCCGTTTTTCCGAAGTCCTGGGACCGCATTACGCCTCAAGACCGGCGATCCGCTTGGCCGCGGTCACGGTGTTCTTCAGGAGGCAGGCCACGGTCATCAGGCCGACGCCGCCGGGCACCGGCGTGATGTGGCCCGCGACTTCGCAGGCGGCCTTGAAGGCCACGTCGCCCACCAGCTTGGTCTTGCCGGCGGCGGCCTTCACGGGATCGCGGAACGGCACGCGGTTGATTCCGACGTCGATCACCGTCGCGCCCGGCTTGATCCAGTCGGCCTGGATCATCTGCGGCCGGCCGACCGCGGCCACTAGGATGTCGGCCTCGCGGCAGACGGCCGGCAGGTCGCGGGTGCGGGAATGGGCGATGGTGACGGTGCAGTCGGCCTGCAGCAGCAGCTGGGCGATGGGACGGCCCACCAGCACCGAGCGGCCCACCACCACGGCCCGCGCGCCGGTCAGGTCGCCCAGGGTCTCGCGCAGGAGGATCATGCAGCCGAGCGGCGTGCAGGGCGTCAGCGCCGGCAGCCCCTGGGCCAGGCGGCCGCTGTTGACGAAGTGCAGGCCGTCCACGTCCTTGGCCGGATCGATGGCGGCGATCACCGCCTGCTCGTCGAGGCCTTTCGGCAGGGGCAGCTGCACCAACACCCCGTGGATGGCGGGGTCGCGGTTCAGTTCGTCCACCACCGCCAGCAGTTCGGCCTGGCTCGTCTCGGCCGGAAGCCGGCGGGTGATCGAGTGCATGCCGGCGGCGATCGAATGCTCGCCCTTGGAGCGGACATAGACCTGGCTGGCCGGATCATCGCCCGTCAGCACCACGGCCAGGCCGGGCGTCAGGCCATGGCGCGCCTTCAGTTCGGCGACCTCGGCGGCGACTTCGGCCCGCAGGCGTTCGGCGATGGCCCTGGCGTCGATGATCTGCGCGGTCATGCGCCCTCGCTGTTCGGAACCGGTTTTCGGAGTCGCGGTGGCGATAGCGCTTCGCCGGCCCGGGCGCAATGCTCGCTCAGCGGCGGCGCAGCCAGGCGGCGAGCGCCCAGACGTGGGAGTCTCGATCCAGGCGGACCAGGGCCTCGTGCGGCGTCATCCAGACGAGGGTGTGGTCGTCCTCGATCTTCAGCTCCGGCGCCTCGGTCACCAGTTTGGCGGCGAAGAAGACGCCGCGGGTGTTCACCGAATGGCCGTCCTCGTTGACGAAGTAGTGGTCGGCGCGGGTCACCTCACCCTCGATGGCGACCTTCAGGCCCGCCTCCTCGCCGCATTCCCGCGTCGCCGCCCGGGCCGCGTCCTCGCCGGGATCGATCCCGCCGCCGGGCAGGTCCACGCGACAGCCCCCGGGATAGTCGACGCGCACCGTCGCCACCTTGCCGTCGCGCTCGACGATGGCGAAGGCGGCCGGCCGGTCGGGGTAGGCGCGGCCGGCCTCCGGCTGGCCGAACTGCGGCGCGCTGACCATCAATCGACGCCGTAGAGGCTGTCGAACGGATCGAGCTTGCCGTCCAGAACGTCGCGGACCTTCACCGCCGGCCAGCCGACCGTGGCGTCGAGGCTGACGCGCCAGGCCTCCGTCACCATGTCCCGCAGTTCCGAGGCGCCGGCGGCCAGGCGTTCGGTCACGAAGGCGCGGCCGCGCGGATCGCCCGCCCGCAGGCCGCCGGCCTTCTCCAGCGCATAGAGCGGCTCCACCTGGGTCAGCGAGGCCAGCAGATAGTCGACCGTGCGCGCCTCGACGGCGCAGTCGCAGGGCCGGAACGGCGCCATGCCGGCGCGAACGGCCTCGGCGCTGACGTTCTGCGCCACGAACTCGCCCTCGAAGGGGCCGTGGATGCGGGCGTTGGTGTAGCCCTTGGGGTTCGGATAGTCGCCCCAGCCGTTGTAGTGCACGCTGACGTGCAGGGGCTGGGCGCCGTCGCCGACGAAGTGGGAGAGGTCGCCGATGGTCTGCAGAATCTGGGCTTCCCGCCGGGCGAGATCGCGTTGCAGCCAGGCCCGGCGCGTGCGGTCCTTTTCGCGGGCGAGCGCCGCGCCCACCGCGCGCCAATAGCCGAATTCCTTCGCCAGGTGCTGGTGGCGGTCGATGATCGAATACTGCAGATAGCCGCCCTTCCAGCTGTCGAGGCCGGCGGCCTGCAGGGCCTTCTCATATTCGGCGCGGGTCGGCGGCAGGGGCGAAAACAGCGGCCCGCCCAGCACGCGGCCCTCCTCGTCCAGGTCGACGAAGTGGCCGGGATCGCGGTTGTGGTCGTGGACGCGGCCGGCGCCCTTGGTGCGGTCCTGCTCGCGCGAAAGCTCGCCCACATCGGCGATCGCCCGCGGCGTGCGCAGGAAGGCCGGAACCTCCGCCGGCAGGGCCGCCATGGCCGCTTCACCCACGATCCTGTGGCCATGGGACCCCCAGGCCAGGGCGGGCGCGGGGCTGAGCGCGACGACGAGAACGGCGGCGAGAGCGGCTGTGCGGGTCATGCCGCCCCTTTAGGCGATCTTCAGCGCCGCCTCCACCCGCTTCACCCAGGCCTCGACCCTCGGATAAGCGGCAAGCTCGAAGCCGCCCTCGTGGGCGACGCGGGTGTAGGCCACCAGCGCCACGTCGGCGAGGTTGAGCGCCTCGCCCACCAGGAAGGGCGAAGCCGCCAATCCGTCCTCGAGCCGTTGCAGAGCGGCGCGGCCGCGCTCCACAAGCCGCGGCTCCAGTTCCGAAACCGCCTTGCCGGCATAGCGGACGTGGAAGCGAGCCACGGCGACATAGGGCTCGTGGCTGTACTGCTCCCAGAACATCCATTCCAGCATTCGGGCGCGGTCGTAGGCGTCCGTCGGAATCAGGTCCGAACCCTCGGCCAAGTGCAGGATGATGGCGTTGGACTGGGCGAGCGGCCGCCCGTCGTCCAGCACCACGGCGGGCACCTGGCCTGCGGGGTTGAGCGCCAAAAACTCCGGGGTCCGGCTCTCGCTCTTGAGGATGTCGGTCTCGATCCACTCATAGGCAAGGCCCAGATGGTCGGCCGTCCACTTCACCTTCAGGCAGTTGCCGGAGATCGAGTCGCCGTAGATCCGCATCGCTTCATCCCTTGCTGCACAAGGGATGGCATAGCCAAGCCGCAGCGCGGCGCAAGCGACGATGGCTTCACGCCGATGTTAGCGGAGCTTCACACAGGTTTGACTCCGCCGCCTGAGTCCCGGTAGTCATCGCCCGCTGACAGACAAACGACGAAGGAGACGCCGTCATGCGACGCCGCCTCGCCGCCCTGGCTGCCCTACCGATTTTGTTCGGGGTGACCTCCAGCGCCCAAGCGGCGCAGAACTCGGACCCCATCGGGGACCTGATCATCTCCGCCCTGACCGGAACGCTCCCCGGAACCCCGGAGTTCCGGATGAAGGCGACCCTCTACCACGCCGGCGCCAAGGGCGTGGGCGCACTCGACTCCCTTGGTTGCAGGGTGGTGGCGATGCGCACGGTGGCTATCGACCGCAGCGTGATTCCGCGCCGCTCCAAGCTCTTCATCAAGGAAACCGTCGGCCTGCCGATGCCCGACGGCTCCACCCACGACGGCTACTGGTACGCCACCGACGTCGGCGGCGCGATCAAGGGCGAGAAGATCGACCTCTACACCGGCCACGGCAAATCCTCGATGAAGCCGCTGATGTCGCTGAACCTCGCCAAGCTGACCGTGCAGAAGGTCGGCGAGTTCAAGGGCTGCCCGCCGGCCTGACGGCCCGCCCTCAGGGGACGATCCTCAGGATCGAGTTCTCCACGTCGGATGTGACGTAGACGACCCCGGTAGCCGACACGGCGATCCCGCCCGCCAGCGGTACGGGCTGGGTCACGAGCCCCACCGGCAGATCGCCCGCCACGGTGCTCACCGCCCCGCTCGCCGGATCGACGGAGATCACCCGCCGCTCGCCCAGTTCCAGCACGAAGAGCCGGCCGTCCGGGCCGACGGCCACAGCCTTGGGCAGCTTCAGGTTCTCGACGATGGTCGTGCGCGCGCCGCTCCCCAGGTCCACGCGGCTGACCCGTCCGCCCGCCACCTCGGCCACATAGACGCTGTTCCCTGGACCCGCCGCCAGGCTCGCGGGCGCAGCCAGCCCCGAGGCGACCTTGGTCCGCGTCTCGCCCCGGACCCGCAGCAGATCGCCGCCCCCCATCTCCGCCACGAGCAGTTCGCCCGCGACAAGTTCCAGGGCGTCCGACGGCGCGTTGAAGCCGTGCAGCACCTCCAGCGCCTGGCCCGTGCGCCGGTCGTAGACCAGCACCGCCCCGGCCGGCGAGCTCGCCAGCACCACGCGATCCGGCCCCACGCTGACGCCGGTCGGATATTCCAGCTTCGAGCCACGGGTGTGCACCCGGGCGATGTCGCGCACCGCGCCGCCCGCGGCGTCCACCGCCCGATAGGCGAAGACGTCGGCCACATAGAGGGTCTCGCCGTCCTCCGAGAGGGCGAGGTCCGCCGGGAAGGCCAGCGCGCCTTTCATGACCTGCCGCACGGCGCCGGTGGCGGGATCCACCACCTGCAGGCCGTTGTCGGCCATGTTCGAGACCACCAGCTTTCCGTCAGGGGCCACCGCCAGGTTGTCGAGCGCGCTGGCGAGCTGGGCGACCCTGGCCTTCGCGCCCGTGGCGATGTCCACCCGCACCACCTCTCCCAAGGCGGTGTCGAGCACATAGAGATCGTCCTTGGCGCCGAACTTCGCCGCCGCCGGCGTATCCAACCCCTCGGCCACCACCTTCAGCTCGCCGGTGTCGGGGTGGATCTTCACCACCTGACCCTTGAACCATAGCGGCCCGTAGAGCCAGCCGTCCGGCCCCGCCGCGAAGCTGTTGAAGCCGCCCAGGGGCTCGCCGTGGATCAGGCGGGGCGGTTTGACGCCGGCGGGATCGAGCTCCCACAGCGCGTCGCCGCCGAACACCTGGGCCGCGAACAGCCGCCGGCCGTCCCGCGAGAAGGCGATGGAGTTGACGCTTGGAAGATCCCTGGCCAACGCCTCCACCGGCCCGTCGCCGCGCCGGCTGTAGACCACGCCCTCCAGGATCGCCGTCCAGACCATCTGGCCGCCGGGGCCGAAGGCGATGTCGTCGGCCATGCCATGCGGCGGCCCCACCGCCACCTCGGCGGTTCCGGCCGCAAGGTCGACCTTGTAGAGGCTCTGCCCCGCCACGCTGCCGGCGTAGAGCTCGCCCGCCGGGCTGAAACGAACCCCGTGCACCCCGTGGAAGGCGGAGCCCGGAACCAGCGTCTCCACCTTGGCTTGAGCCCACGCCCCGCCCGCCGCCAGCGACAGGCTCGCCGCCGCCGCGGCCGCTCTCCAGACGCCCATGTCTTCCTCCCGCCGTCTTTTCGTTGGCGGAAGCTTGGCCCTCGAAGGGCCTCTACAGCAAGCCTAGCCGTCAGCCCCAGAAGATCGCGCCGGGCGCGGCCGCCCAGCAGGCGTCGGCCAACTCCGCCTGCGGGCCCGCCGCGAGCGTCTGTTCGCCGTCCTCCGAGGCGGTCAGCGCCAGGCTCTGGCATCGTTCGAAGGCGCCGCCCAGGCTGGTCACCGCCTCGGCGAGTTCGGCCTCCAGGGCGCGGGCGCGCTCGGCCCGCGCCTCGAAGCTCGGAACCTCCGCCCCGTCGAGGGCGGCGACATAGGCCAAGGCGCAGCCGAACAGACCGGCCGAGGCGGCGATGAAATCCAATCTGCGCATGTTGTATCCCCGAATTAACCATATTGCGGGGGCGTTCATGCGCAAGTCCCCACTTCCGGCGGCGAGGTTCGCCAGGGCGCATTTCAGGCCGGCTGTGTCCTCGGCGCCCGCAGATGGACCACCACGCCGGTGTCCCGCCAATCGAACCGCACCTCGCCGCCCAGCTGTCGCGCCAGTTCGCCGATCAGCTTGGAGCCGAAGCCCAGCCGCCGCGGAGGCGCCTCGCAGGCCGCCGATTCCCGCCAGGCCAGACGCAGGGCGCCGTCCGGATCCAGATCCCAGCTCACCGCCACCCGTCCGGCTTGGGCGAAGGCGCCGAATTTCAGAGCATTGGTGGCCAGCTCATGAAAGATCATCGAGAGCGGCTGCACCTGCTCGGGCGACAGCAGTTGATCGGGGCCGGCCAGGTCGAAGGACCCGGGCGGCCCCACCGTGGCCAGTTCCTCGGCCAGCACCTGCGAGAGGAGGGCGCCTTCCCACCGGCGGCTGGCCAGCGAGCCCTGGGCGCGGGCCAGCGCCCCGATCCGGCCGACCACCGTCTGCTTGTAGGCGGCCATGTCCGAGGCCTGGGTCAGCTGCACCACCGCCTGGGCGACGGTCAGCACGTTGCGCGCCCGATGGTCCACCTCGCGCATCAGCAGTTCGCGGGCGGCCTCGTTGCGCTTCCGCTCCCCGATGTCGCGCAGGAAGACCGAGATGCCGCCGTCGGCCGTGGGGTGGATCGCCACGTCCACCCAGTGCCCCACCACCGGCGAAACGGTCTCGATCCGCACCCGCTCCCGGGTCTCGGCCGCTTGGCGCAGAGCCGCCTCGACCACGCCGCCCACCGTCTGGGGCAGCGCTTCCCAGACCGGGCGGCCGATCAGGTCTTCGCGCTGAAGCCCCCACCACGCCTCGGCCACGCGGTTGACGTAGGTGAAGCGCCAGTCGGCGTCGACCGCATAGAAGGCGTCGCCGATGCTCTCCAGGATTTCCGTGCTGCGGTTCTCGGCCCGCACCCGATCGGTGACGTCCGTCAGGGAGACGCAGACCCCGCCTCCGGGCATCGGCGCGATGCGCAGGTCCACCGTCCGGTCCGGCCGCAACCGCGAGGGCGTGCGGAAGGTCGAGACCTCGCTCCGGTCCATCGCCGCGCGGCAGGCGCGCTCGAACTCCGTGCCGATCCCTTGCGGAAACACGTCCCACATCCGACGGCCCAGCAGCCGTTCCGCCGAGACGCCGAAATAGGCCTCCGCGGCGCGATTGAAGATCACGTACCGCCAGTCGGCGTCGAGCGCGTAGAAGCCGTCGCTGATGCTCTCCAGCACGGCCGCCAGCTGCGCCTCGCTGGAGACGGGCCCCCCGCCCGATTCCGGCCCCCTGCCTTCCGACACAAGAACAGCCCCAGAAAAAGCTCTACCTTTGGACTAAAGCGCACGAAGCCGAATTCGGCTCCCGCACGCCTGATGAAACCGCAAGCGCCCTCGCCGGTTCTTGCAAAAGGGCGTAGCTTGCCCAAAGGCACGATCAGATCTGGAGGCTATGCATGGTTTCCGGTCCGCTTTCCCAAGACCCGGACTTCGCCGCCCACGCCCACACCTATCATGCGATCAACATGCTCCTGCGATGGTGCATGGTGCTGCTGGCGGCGACGATCTCGTGGCTCACCCTGTGGTTCGCCACGCCCGCGGGATTCCTCGGCGGCGCGGCCACCGGCCTCATCGTCCTGGCTGTCGGCTATTTCGGCCTGATCCGGCCGGAAACGAACAAACCGCTCGACCCGCTGCATCCCCTCGAGGGGTGACGCCGGCTTCAAAAGTTGGAGCGCGTCCTGATCGCAGGACCGGCGGCCACTTATCGGATCGCAGCTCTGGGGAACAGGCCTCGGCCCTGGCGAGTCTCCGTCCAAAGACCCGTTTCGAAGGGAGAGACGACACCATGGCCGATCCTCGCGCCGACAACGAAAACAATCCGCGCCCCTCCGACCTGACCCGCAGCTTCGCCCCGGAGGAAACGCCGGAGGGCCGCCGCCCCGACGATGGCGAGCCGCGGGGCCGCGGGGCGCATGCTGGAGGACCCGGCGCCGAGTCGGTCATGCCCGGCCGCGAGCAGGGCGCCGGCGGCGGGGTGGACGACGGCCCCCGCAACACGCCGGGCGACCCCGCCGCCCAGGCCCGCAGCGCCCGCGCTGACGACAAGGGCGCGCCGCCGCCCGACTGAGGATCCCGCCCTCAGAACGCGTTCCGCAAAAGGGGCGCCCGGTCTTGCGATCAGAACGCGCTCCGACTTTTGAATCGTGCCCTAGCCTGTCGCCACCCGATCCGGGCCCTCCGCGGCGCAGAGGATGCGGCCGGCCAGGCCGCCGTCCCGCAGATGCACGCGCACCTCCGCAGGCCGCCCGCCGGCCGCCAGTTCGCGGGCGATACGGCGGGCCTCCGCCTCGGCCAGGGCTCCGTTCGGGAACTCCAGGCGCACGCCGGCGTCCTCGGAGCAGACGGTCCAACCCTGATCGCTCGGCGCGACGAGCACCTCGTGTTTCATGGTGTCCTCCTTTTCCGATGTCGCTGGGCCGAACCCCCGGCCCGGCCGCCGCTAGAATCGCAGAACCGATGTGTGTGTTCCCGACGGGGCCGTGAATTTTCGGCGACGGGAAGGAAGGCGGCGCTGGTGCGGGCGGCCGGGCTCGAACCGGCATGGGCCTCTCGGCCCGACGGATTTTAAGTCCGTTGCGTCTACCCGTTTCGCCACGCCCGCGAGCCGCAAGGCTATATAGCCAGGGCCGCCCGAACCGTCGAGGCGGGTCAGGCCGAGCCCATCCGGGCCAGGACCTCGCGCAGGGCGGTCAGGCGGGTGGAGTCGGCCGGATGGGTCGACAGCACCTCCGGCGGCTGATCGCGACGATCGGAAACCTCGGCCATGCGCTCGAAGAATCGCAGCGCGCCCGCCGGATCGAAACCGGCGCGGGCGGCGAGCGTCACGCCCAGGCGGTCGGCCTCCAGTTCGTGGGCGCGCGAATAGGGCAGGATGACGCCGTAAAGGGCCCCCATGCCCAGGGCGCCGGCGATCTCGCTCGCGTGCTCGCCGTACTCGCCGCCCGAAAGCGCCAGCTGTACGGCGGCGACGCCCAGCTCCACCGCCAGCTGCTGGCTCAGGCGCTCGGCCGGATGGCGGGCGAGGACGTGGCCGACCTCGTGGCCGATCACGCCGGCGAGCTCGTCGTCGTCGCGCGCCAGTTCCATCAGCCCGCGGAATGCGGCGACCTTGCCGTTGGGCAGGACGAAGGCGTTCACCTCCGGCCGGTCGAAGACGACGAACTCCCAGGCAAGGGCCTCGCGTCCGCTGACGCCGGCCACACGCCGGCCCACCTGGTCCAACCGTCCGGCGAGCGCGGGATCGCGGACCTGCGGCGCCTGGGCCAGAAGGTCGGCCCAGGCCTGGTCGGCCATCTCCGCCACCTGCTCGTCGGGAACGATGGCGAACTGACTGCGGCCGAGTTCCGGATTGTTGTCGCAGGCCACCACGAAGGCGCCCGAGGCGAGAGCCGCCAGCAGGCTGCGGCGATCGAGAGCCAGGACGTGCGGCCGGGCGGGGGCGCAGATCACCCTTGGCGCCTCGCGGCCGCTTCCCATTCCAGGAAATCCGGCTCCTGCAGCAGGCGCGCGGCATAGGCGCCGCAAGCGCCGTTGTCGCCATAGTCGGACGGGTGGACCCCGTAGGTGCGGAAGCGCGTGGCCACCGGCGTATAGAAGGCGTCGGCGATCGACCAGTCTCCGGCCAGGAACGGACCGCCGGAGCGCGCCAGCAGGTCCGACCAGAGGCGCACGATGCGCCGCACGTTCTTCTGGGTGGCGCCGGACAGCGTCACCACGTGCGGCTCCGCGTCCAGGGCCATAGGGCACTCTCCGCGCAGCGAGGCGAAACCGGAATGCATCTCGGCCGCCGCCGCCCGCGCCAGCGCCCGCAGCGTCGCATCCTCCGGCCACAGGCGCGCCTGGGGGAATTTCTCGGCCAGGTATTCGCAGATGGCCAGCGAGTCCCAGACCGTCAGGTCGCCATCCTTCAAGGCGGGCACCAGGCCGGACGGGGAGTGCGGCAAAATCGCCGTCTCGGTGCGGTTATCCTCCTGGCGCAGGGCGATGAGCGTCTCGGTGAAGGGCGCGCCGGTCCGTTTCAGCGCAAGCCACGGCCGCAAGGACCAAGTGGACCACTTCTTGGTTCCGATGACGAGCTCCATTCCACCGTACTCCTTTTACGAACCTCGGGCTCTTGCCGCCGCCCCGGGGCCGTCGTCTAGAGTAGGACAACCACAAGAATTTCGATTGCGCATATTTTGGGGAAACGCTTCATGACCACAGAAACCGCCGCACCTTCGACCGATCCGGTCGTCCCGCCGGCGCCGGCCGGTGCGATCCCCACCCAGCCCTTTTCCACCGCCTATACGCGGTATGCGATGTTCCTGCTGCTGGGCATCTACATCGTCAACTTCCTGGATCGCCAGGTGGTCAACATCCTGGCCGAGCCGATTAAGAACGACCTGGGCCTGGCCGACTGGCAGCTAGGCCTGATGAGCGGCCTGGCCTTCGCGATCTTCTACACCGTGCTCGGCATCCCGATCGCGCGTCTGGCCGAGCGCAAGAACCGCCCGATCATCATTGGCACGGCGGTGGCGGCCTGGTCGGGCTTCACCGTCCTGTGCGGCGCGGCGCAAAACTTCGTCCAGTTGGTGCTCTTCCGGATCGGGGTCGGCGTCGGCGAGGCCGGCTGCACGCCCCCGGCCCACTCGCTGATCGCCGACTATGTGGCCAAGGAAAAGCGCGCCTCGGCGCTCGCCTTCTATTCCATGGGCACGCCGATCGGCGGCCTGCTGGGCCTGATCATGGGCGGGCTGGTGGCCGACGCCTATGGCTGGCGGATGGCCTTCGTGGTGGCTGGCGCGCCCGGCATCATCTTCGCGCTGCTGGCCTGGTTCACGCTGAAGGAGCCGCGGAAGGTCATGGCCCAGCACGCCGCGACCATTCAGGCCAATCAAGCCACCTTCGGCGACACGCTGAAACACCTGCTCAAGAAGAAGACCTTCTGGCTGATCGCCTTCGGCGCGGCGATCAAGGCCTTCATCGGCTACGGCCACGCCCCGTTCACCGCCTCCTTCTTCCTGCGGGTCCACGGCGAGGAGGTCGCCAGCCTGGCGGCCATATTCAATCTGAAGTCCATCGGCTTCCTCGGCCTGGCGCTCGGCCTGCTGGCCGGCATCGCCGGCACGATCTCGGCCTGGCTGGGCGGCCAGATCGCCGACCGGTTCGCCAAGACCGACCTGCGCGGCTATGTGGTGGTCCCGGCGCTCGCCTCCCTCATCGCCGTGCCGGTCTATATCGTGGCGGTCAGCGTGCCTTCGGCGACTCTGGCGCTCTCGATCCTGATCATCAACGGCCTGCTGGGGTCTCTGTGGTACGGCCCGGTCTACGCTATCGGCCAGTCCATCGTGCCGGCGCACATGCGGGCGACCACCTCGGCCATCCTGCTGTTCATCATCAATCTGATCGGCCTGGGCCTGGGGCCGCTGGCCGTGGGCATCATCTCCGACATCATGGCCAACGGCGTCGGTCTGGGCTCGGCCGAGGGCGTGCGCTGGGCGCTGATCATCTCCACCTGCTTCGGGGTGCTGGCCTTCCTGCTCTTCTGGATCGCCCGCAAGACCATCCGGGAAGAGATGGAATCCTAAGAGCCGGGGCGCGGGAGAGGGTTCAGTCCCGCCCGCGCCCAGGACGCTCGGCGCGCTCGGGCCGGGCGCGATCGGGCCGCTCCGGACGGCCCTCCCGGGCGGCGGCGTCACGGCCGCCCTGCCCTGCGTTCCGAGCCTCGGCCCGCTGCGGCCGTTCCGCCGGCGCTTCTGCGCGAGCTCCTCCTCGCGCCCGGACCTCCCGCTCGGCCTGGCGCGGCTGACGGGGCCGCTCAGCGCGCTCGGCGCGAGCGCGTTCGGGCCGGGCCTCCTGCCGCGCCCGAGCCTCCCGCTGGGCCGGAGGCTGCTGACGGGACTGTTCGGCGCGGTGGGCGCGGGGGCGCTCCGAGCGAGCTTCCGCAGGACGGAGAGGACGCTCGGCGCGCTCCGGGCGGGAAGCGGGACGTTCGGGGCGCGCCTCGTGGCGCGGCGTTTCACGCAACTCGGCCCGGGCCGGGCGCCCGTCGCGCGCCTCGGGGGCGCGGGTGGGGCGAGGCTCGCGAGCCGGAGCGGCGACGCGTTCCCGCCGCTCCGGCCGCTCGGGCCGCACCTCGGACCTCTGGGGGGCGATCCGTTGCGGCGGCGGGGCGGCGGCCAGGTTCGTCCGGTCGTCGCGTCCGCGGCGGCGGTCGCCACGGTCCTCGCGACGTTCCGGCGCGATCCGCGACAGTTCTGCGCGACGCAGTTCGGCGACCTGCGCCTGACGAAGGGTCCGCTCGGGTTCGAAGCGCCGCACTTCGCGGGCGCCGTGACGCTCCCGATGACGCCTCCAGTCCTCCTGGCGCGCGGCGGCCTGGATCCAGGGCGTCTGGGTGCGGACGATGGCGGGCCGGCGCGCCAGCCACGCTTCCTCCCTCACCGACACGGTGCGGACGCGGGCGGCCTGCCGCAGGGACCGAGCGCGGGTCCAGTAGCGGCCGGCGACGTCGGCGCGGCGTTCGAGATGCGACTGGGGCAGCAACACCCCGGCCAGGGTGACGAGAGTCACCAGCCGGCCCGCATCGTCGTAGCCGTAGCCGTAGTACGGATCGCGGACGAAATAGGGGTGGGCCGCGCCGGGCTCGTAGTAATAGTAGCGATAGCCGTCGGTGACGGGCTCGGCGTAGAGCGCCCAATGGTCCTGGGTCTCCCAGACCCAAGGCTGGACGTCGTCGTAGTAGAAGCCGTAGTCAGGCGGCGCGTCGTAGAAGGCGCGCTCCATGGCGTAGGCGCGCTCCGCCCAGCCATAACCCATGTCGGGGCCGTAGGCCGCCACCGGCGCGGGCGGCGCAGGCGGCAGGGCCAGTGCTTCCGGCGCGGGCGCCGCGTCGTAGGCGAAGGCCGAGGGCGGCAGGCCGTAGCCTCCGGCAGGTTGAGCCTCCTCGCGACAGCCGCCCAGGACCAGGGCGGCGGCCACGGACATCAGGAGGCCGGTTCGAACGCCGTGCGGTCGGCGGGTCATGTCTCCATCCTCTCGCGGGGCGCAGTTCGCGCCAGGCCGGGAATGGTGACTCAACGCCCCTGAACCGGGTTTGATCGCCCCGTCAGGCGAGGTTCACGCTTGAGGCGGGAATGAGGCGGAGCGTGGCCTCAGGCCGGCGCCAGGGCCAGCCAGACGTTTCGCAGGGCCTTGTACTCGTCCGGCACGGGCCCCTTCAGGTCGTGGCGCGCGCTGAACTCGGCGCCGACCAGATCGCCCCGCCGCCAGGAGAGCTTGGCCTCGAAGGCCATACCCCCGGGGATGTGCATCAGGGTGAAGGTGTCGGGGATCGGCTGACCGTCCGGCACGCGGAGCATGGCGCCGGCCTCGGTCAGGTTGCGGATCACGCAGTCGACGGACAAGGCATGATGCTGGCCATAGCAGATCCGCCCCCCCTGAAGGGTTCGCCATCTCGCCAGGGCGCGCCGCTCGGCGCCTGTGAAAGGAACCGCCGTCATGCCGACATGCTGCGCTCAAATGGTTGTTCGCCCGTAAAGTTTAGTTTTGAACTGCGCCTTGCGGGGCGGCCGGCTCCTCCGCGAGAATGGGCCGGTGTCAAAGTTGATCCTCGATTGCGATCCCGGCGTCGACGACGCCATCGCCCTTCTTCTCGCCTTCGCCTCGCCGGAGCTGGAGCTCCTGGGCGTCACCACAGTGGCCGGCAATGTCGGGGCCGAGCTCACCGCCCGCAACGCCCGCCTGATCCGCCAGATCGCCGGCCGCGAGGACGTGCCCGTCCATGCCGGCGCCGTGCGGCCCTTGGTCCGTCCGCCGGTGGAGGCCGACCATTTTCACGGCGAGAGCGGGCTGGGCGACCTCGACATCTTCGAACCCCGCGCGCCGGCGGCCGCGGGCCACGCCGCCGCCTTCATCGTCGAGGCCTTGCGACGCGAGCCGCCGGGATCGGTGACCGTGGCCGTGACCGGGCCGATGACCAACCTGGCGCTCGCTTTGGCGCTGGAGCCAGGCCTGGCCGGCCGCATCGGCCAGGTGGTCGCCATGGGCGGCGCCCGGTCCGAGGGCGGCAACATCACGGCGTCCGCCGAGTACAACATCTTCGCCGATCCCCATGCCGCCCAGGCGGTGATCGGCTGCGGCGCGCCGGTCGTCATGTTCGGCCTGGACGTCACGCATCAGGTGCGGGCGACGGAGGCGCGGCTGGCGACCCTGCGCGCCTCGGCCCGGCCGGCCGCACGGGCGGCTAGCGTCCTGTTCGACTTCGCCAACCGGACCGAGCGGGAATTGGTGGGCGGAACCGCCGCGCCCCTGCACGACCCCTGTCCCATCGCCTGGCTGATCGCGCCGGAGCTTTTCGAGCTGCGGCCGTGCGACCTGCAGGTCGAGACCGCCTCGCCGCTGACGCTCGGCCACACGGCGGTGGAATTCCGCCTGGCCGACCCGGCCGCCGCCAAGGTTCGTTGGGCGGTCCGAGCGGACGCCGACGGCGTGTTCGCCCTGCTGACGGAGCGGCTGGCATGATCGCCATCGACGTCGTCGGATCGATCAATCTCGACCTCGTCGCTTCGGGCGCCCGGTTGCCCGCGCCCGGGGAGACCGTGACCGGCGCGACTTTGGCGCGCCATCCGGGCGGCAAGGGCGCGAACCAGGCCCTCGCGGCCGCGCGCCTGGGGGCGACGGTGCGGATGTTCGGCCGGGTCGGCGCCGACCCCTTCGCCGAAGAGGCCCTGGCGCTGCTGCGCGCCGGCGGCGTGGACCTGGCAGGCGTCGGCGTCGATCCAGCGGCGCCGACCGGCGTCGCCCTGATCGCCGTGTCGCCGGAGGCCGAGAACCAGATCGTGGTGGCCCCAGGCGCCAACGCCGCCTGCGAGCCCAAGCACCTGCCCGAGCGGTTCGACGGCGCGCTGATCTGCCAACTGGAGTTGCCGGTGGAGACCGTCGCGGCCGCAGCGGCACGCGCCACAGGCCTTGTCGTCCTGAACCTGGCGCCCGCCGCCCCGGTCCCCGAGGCGTTGCTCGCGCGGGCCGACCTGATCGTCGTGAACGAGACCGAAGCCGCCTTCTACGGATCGGCCCTCGAGGGGACGCAAGCCCTGGTGGCCCTCACGCTCGGAGCCCGCGGCGCGGTGCTGCGCCGTGGGCGTTCGGACCTGGCCCGCGCCGAGCCGCCGAGGATTACGCCCGTCGACACGACCGGCGCGGGGGACGCCTTCGTCGGCGCGCTCGCAGTCGCCTTGGCCGAGGGCCAGCCCCACGGCCGCGCCCTGGCCTTCGCCTGCGCCGCCGGCGCCGCGGCCGCCACACGGCCCGGGGCCCAGCCCTCCCTTCCGCTTCGCCGCGAGGTCGAAGCCCTGATGGAGCCCGCCCGATGACCCGCGGCGTCCCGGAACTCTCCCTGCGCGACTTCACCCACGGCGACGACGCCGCGCGCCAGGCCTTCTCCCGCGCCTTGATGGAGGGGCTGCAACGCTACGGCTTCATCATCCTGACGGACCACAACGTCCCGACGGAACTGCTGGGCCGCGCCTACGATCTCGCCGAAGCCCTGTTCGCGTTGCCGGAAGCGCAGAAGCGCCGCTACGCTGCGGGCCTGCGCGGCTACACCCCCTTCGGAACCGAGCACGCCAAGGACAGCCGCTTGCCGGACCTGAAGGAGTTCTGGCAGATCGGCCGCGACCCGGCGCCGAGCCTCCCGCCGGAGGATTTTCCGCCGAACGCCTGGCCGCAGGAGATTCCGGACTTTCAGGAGACGTTCCAGACCCTTTTCGCAGGCCTCGACGAGACCGGCCGACTGCTGCTGGAGGCGCTGGCGCCGCAGCTGTCGCTTCCGCCCGACTATTTCGACGACAAGGTGCGCGACGGGACTTCGATCCTGCGCGTCCTGCACTATCCGCCCGTGCCGGACGATGCGCCGCCTGGCGCGGTTCGGTCGGCCGCTCACGAAGACATCAACTTCCTGACCATACTGGTGGCCGCCAAGGGCGCCGGCCTGCAGCTGCTGGATCGCGACGGGAGCTGGCTGCCGGTGGAGACCGAGCCGCGCAACCTGATCGTGGATTCCGGCGACATGCTGCAGCGCCTGACCAACGGGGTGGTCCCCTCCACCACTCACCGGGTGGTCAATCCGGAAGGGCCGAACGTCAGCCGCTATTCCATGCCCTTCTTCATGCACCCGAACTCGGCGACTTCGCTGGCCTGCCTGCCGTCCTGCCAGGGCGATGGCGCAAAATGGCCGCCGATAACAGCCGGCGAGTTCCTGCGGGAGCGGCTACGGGAGATCGGGTTGGCGGGCTGAGAACCCGCCTCAGATCCCCCCGAACGTCCAAGTCGAAGTCCGCCGGTCGACTTCGCCGACAGCTCGAGCAGCGAAGAAGCATCTGCGGCGCAGCCGAAACCAATCGCGCCTGCGGCGGTTCAAGGGAGGCCCATATCCCGAGGAGAATCCCATGAAAGTCAGCGAGATCATGTCCCGCGACGTGCAGGTGGCGCGTCCGGACGAGTCCATCCAGAGCGTCGCCAAGCGCATGAAGGAGATCGACGTCGGCTCCCTGCCGGTCTGCGACGGCGACAAGGTGCAGGGCGTGGTCACCGACCGCGATATCGCCATCCGCGCGGTGGCCGAAGGGCGCAGTTTTGAAAGCGCGGTCTCCGACATCATGACGCCCGACGTGGAATACGTGTTCGACGACGATGACGCTGCGGAGGCGGCCGATCGCATGGCCGATTCCCAGATCCGCCGCCTGCCGGTGGTGGACCGCGACAAGCGCCTGGTCGGCATACTGGCGCTGGGCGACCTGACCGGGAAGATCAAGGATCGCAAAACGGGCCAGACGCTGGAGGAGATCAGCGAACCGACGCGCTCGATCTGAATTTGACGGAACGCACGGCGTGGCGTCGCCGTAGCGGGTTCCTATCTATCGAGCAGGCGTCCGGGCGAACCAAACCGCCCGGACGTCCGTTGGAATGAAGACTCGCAGCGAAAGGTCGTCGGGTGTTCGATTTCAAGGATTCCCCTACTCACAATCCGATCCGGCTCCATCCGGCCGATGCACCCTATTTCGGCGCGCCGGGCCGCGTCGGCTTCCACCTGATCGACACCACCATGATGTATGCGCCGCGCTCCGGCGGGGTGAAGCGCTACCTCACCCACAAGCGCGAGTGGCTGGCTAGGCGCCGGCCGGATGTCGAGCACACCCTGGTGGTGCCCGGCGCCACGACCGGGCTCGAAGCCCCCGGCGTCGTCACGGTCGCCGCCGCGCGGCTGCCGTTCGGCGACGGCTATCGGATGCCCGCCTCCACCACCAAGTGGGAGACGGTGCTGCGGATGCTGGAGCCGGACGTGATCGAGGCCGGCGACATCTTCGTGCCCGGCCACGCAGCCCTCGAGGCCGGCGCCTCGCTCGGCGTGCCGGTCGTGGGCTTCTGCCATACCGACGCGGCGGCGCTCGCCGCCCTGCACTTCGGCGAGTGGGCGGAAGCGCCGGCCATGAAGCATTGGGCCGGGACCTTCCGGCGGTTCGACCGGGTGGTGGCGCCCAGCCGTCACATGGCCAATCGCCTGGCCGAGGCCGGCGTCGACAAGGTGACGGTGCAGATGCTGGGCGTGGACGTGGAGCGCTTCCACCCCTCGCGCGCCGATCCCGCCCGGCTGAAGCGCCGCCTGGGCGTGCCGGCCGATGCGCGGCTCCTGGTCTTCGCCGGACGCCCCGCAAGGGAGAAGAACATCGACAGCCTGGTCTGCGCCGTGGAGCGCCTGGGCGAGCCCTATTGGCTGCTGCTGGTCGGCGCCGGCAAGGACGCGCACTATTCGCCCCGCGTGATCCCGATGGCCTATGAGCGCGACCCGATCAAGCTGGCCGAACTGATGGCCAGCTGCGACGCCCTGGTCCACGCCAACGAGAACGAGCCCTTCGGCCTGATCGTGCTTGAGTCCCTCGCCTCGGGCGTGCCGGTGGTCGGCCCTTGCCGCGGCGGCGTGGCCGAGCTGATCGACGAGACGGTGGGCCAGCGCGCCACGCGCTGCGACCCCGCCGGAATGGCCGAAGCCATCGAGGCCCTGTTCGCCCGCGACCAGGCGCCGATCAAGACCGCCGCCCGCCGCCGCGCCGAACAGCGCCACACCTGGGACACCACCTTCGAAGGCCTGTGCCGCCTTTATGGCGAACTGGCGGTAGGCCGGCCGGCCTCGGTGCAGCTGCGGGCCTAGGGAGCCGCTACCGCCCCGTCGGCACGTCCTTGAACGGCACGTCCTTGTCCACCCGGATGTCTCCGGGCAGGCCCAGCACGCGTTCGGCGATGATGTTGCGCAGGATCTCGTCCGTGCCGCCCGCGATGCGCAAGCCCGGCGCGAACATGAGCGAAGAGTGGAAGCCGCCGCGCATCAGGGCCAGCTCCGGATCGTCGATGATCCCGTACTGATCCAGCATCTCCAGCGCCGTGTTGGCCAGATCCTGCATCTGGCCGGCCGAGACGATCTTGCCGATCGAGCTTTCCGGGCCGGGCGTCTGCCCCCGGGATAGCGCGGTCATGGTGCGGTTGCGGGTGTGCTTCAGCCCCTCGGCCTGGACGTACCAGTCGGCCAGCTTCTCGCGCAGGGCCTGATCTTTCAGGGCCGAGCCGCCGTCGAGGCCCGGCGTTCCGCGGGCGGCCTCCAGGAACTGCGACCAGCCCATGCCCGTGGCGCCGCCCACCGCAAGCCGCTCGTTCATCAGGGTGACGAGGGAAACCTTCCAGCCGTCGCCGACGCCGCCCAGGCGCTGGCTGTCCTTCACCCGCACATTGGTGAAGAACACCTCGTTGAAGCCCGAGCCGCCCGACATCTGGTGGATCGGCTTCACCTCGATGCCTGGATCCTTCATGTCGACCCAGAACATGGTCAGGCCCTTGTGCTTGGGCACGTTCGGATCGGTGCGCACCACGACGATGCCGTAGTCGGAGAACTGCGCGCCGGTGGTCCACACCTTCTGGCCGTTGATGATCCAGTCGCCGGAGCCGTCCGGCGCCGGCTCGGCCTTGGTGCGGGACGCAGCCACGTCGGAGCCGCCTGCGGGCTCCGAGAACAGCTGGCACCAGATCTCCTCGCCGCGGATGGCCGGGCCCACGAACCGCTTCTTGGTCTCGTCGTCGGCGAAGGTCATCACCGTGGGCACGCACATGCCCAGGCCGATCTGGAACGGGTTGGGCGGGATCGGATACTTGGCCTCTTCCTGGTTGAAGATCACCTGCTGGATCGGATTGCCGCCCTGGCCGCCCCATTCCTTGGGCCAGGTAATGCAGGCGTAGCCGGCGGCGGCCTTCTTCGCCTGCCAGGCCTTGGAGGCGGCCATGGAATCCCCGCCGCCCTCGGGGTCTCCGCCCACATGCTGCTTGGGCGCGTTGGCGGCGAGCCAGTCCTGGACCTGCTTGCGGTAGGCGGCTTCTTCGGGCGTGTCGTTGAAGTCCATGATCCTACTCCCTTACGCGGCTTCGGCGTTGCGGCGCTCGAGCTGGCTGACCAGCCGTTCCTTCCAGACCCGGGGCGCGCCGGCCACGAGCGAGAGCTGGCGCGAGCGCCGGTAGTGCAGGTGGCAGTCCACCTCCCAGGTGAAGCCGATACCCCCGTGGGTCTGGATGTTCTCCTTCGAGGCGAACCAATAGGCTTCGGAGGCGGCGATGCGCGCCGCCGCCGCCGCGGTCGGCAGCTCCGGCGCATCGGTGTTGAGCGCCCAGGCGCCGTAATAGGCGTTGGAGCGGGCCAGCTCGTTCTTCACGTACATGTCGGCCAGCTTGTGCTTGATCGCCTGGTAGGAGGCGATGGTGCGGCCGAAGGCGTAGCGGTTGAGCGCGTAGTCCTTGGCCATTTCCAGGCATTGGTCGGCGCCGCCGCACTGTTCGAAGGCCAGCAGCACGGCGGCGCGATCGAAGACCTGCTCCATCAGGGAAAGGCCCTCGCCCGCCCCGCCCAGGCGGCGCGCAGGCGCCCCGTCGAAGGAGAGTTTCGCCGCGTCGCGGGTCGGATCGAGGGTCTTCAGCGGCTCGCGCGTCACGCCTGGGCCGGTCAGATCGACCAGGAACAAGCCGGGCTTGCCGCCTTCCTTGGCCAAGACCACGGCGACGGTGGCGATATCACCGTCGGTCACCGGGAGCTTCACGCCGCTCAGCTTGCCGTCCGTCACCGTCGCCTGGAGGTTGGCGGCGGAGACCGCCCCCGGCCCCTCGGAGGTCGCCATGGCGCCGATGACCTCGCCCGCCGCGATCTTCGGCAGCAGTTCGGCCTTCTGCTCCTCGCTCCCGGCCAGCATCACCGCTTCGGCCAGGAAATAGACGGTGGAGGCGAAGGGGATGGGCGCCAGCGCCCGGCCCAGCTCCTCGGCGATGGCGCAGAGCTCGACGCGGCCCAGCCCCAGGCCGCCGTGGGCCTCCGGGATCGCCGCGCCCAGCCAGCCCTGCTCGGCCACCGCCTTCCAGAGGCCTTCGTCATAGGCCTTGGCCTCGTCGTCCAGCACCTGGCGCACGCGGCTGGTCGGGCAGTTGGCCTGGAGGAACTTTCGCGCCTCGTTCTTCAGGAACTTCTGGTCGTCGGAAAAGTCGAAATTCATCTCTGGCCCATCCCGCGGTTGCGGTGTCTGTCGTTTCCTCGGCGCCACCATACGCAGCCCGCGCGCCTTGGAAAGATTGACCTCGCGTCAAGAATTTCAGGGTCTTATGCGCGCCTCGAGGAGCCCAGCAGAGGCGCGGAGATGGCCAAGGCGGTATTCCAGCGGAACCAGAAGGTCTGGGTCGAGAGCGTCGGCGCCTGGTCGGTCGTGGAGAAGATCGTGCCGGTCTGGGCCCGCGGGTTCGACGAGCCGGTGCGGGTGACCTACGACGTCGGCCTGGGCCGCGAATTCCTGGCCCACGAGTTGAAGGCCGAGCAGGACGCCGGAGCCGATCCGGCCGCCGACGGCGCCCGCTGGCGGCTCCTGCGGGCGCGCAACAAGTGGCAGACCGAAGACGACTGCCGCCACCATCCCTATCCCGGCACCTATCCGGTGGTGGTGACCGACGCCAACGACTGGGGCGGTTGGCGCGTGCCGGGCGCCGAATACGACCGCGACCCGCACAAGATCGAGGCCCAGGCCCGGCTGATCGTCGCCGCCCCGCGGCTGCTGGCGATCGCCCGCGAGCTCAGGGCCATGGTCGAGGAGAATCCTGACGATGCGCCGCCGGAGGTGCGCCGCCTGGCCGACGCCGCCCGGCAGATCGACCGCTATCTGGCCGAAGTGCCGGAAGCCGACGCGAGCCCCGCCGAAGCCGCCGAATAGGGCTCCGCGCCCTCCACGGCGCCCAGGCCCGCGATCCAGCCATCGAGCCGCCGCCGGGTCTTCACCGTGATCTCCGCGCAGCGCCGCAGCCGCGCGGCCCTCGCCAGCAGCCGATCCAGGGCCTCCGGCGTCAGCCGCCCCTCGGCGGTGGCGTGCAGCAGGGCGGCCTTGAAGACCTGATAGGCCTGTTCGGCGCCGGCCATGGCCGCGCTGTCGGGCGTCGCGACCTCGTCAGCCTGCAGGATGCCCGCCGCCGCCGCCCGCAGCGGCCCGAAGCTTGCGGCGAGATCCGGCGCCTGGGGATCTGGGCCGTCGAGATCCCCAGCCAGCTCCGTCAGGTCCTCCAGATGCTGCAGGCCACGCAGCAGGTCCGGCAGGGCGTCCACCACGGCGGCCGGCAGGGGCCGAGTGCTGAGACCGGAGATGAAGGCCCGCACCGCCTCGGCCAGCAGCCGCAGACCCGAGCGGACCGCCTCGTCGGCGGGCCGAAGGGGGGCCGCCAGACCCCGCTGGAGCAGGGCGAAGACGAGGGCGCGCATTTCGGAGAGCTCAATGACCAGTCCACGCAGGGCGAGGTCCGGCACGGCCAGGAGGTTGGCGTCGAGATGGCGCGGCCGCCCGATCTGTTCGGCCGGGGTGGCGAAGAGGCGCGCCAAGCGCTGCTCCAGCGGCCTGGCGAGCGGGACGATCACGGCGACGCCGGTCAGGTTGAAGAGCGTGTGGAAGATGGCCAAGACGGCTGGCGGCTCGGCGCCGAGACCGACGAACTCCGCCGCCTCGTGGCTGATCGTCACGAACACCGGCAGCAAGGCGAGCGCCACCGCACCGGTCAGCAGGTTGAAGGCGATGTGGGCCATCGCCACCCGCCGCGCCGGCGGCGTCGCGCCCAGGGTGGCGAGCAGGGCTGTGGAAGTCGTCCCGATATTTGTCCCGACTACGACGGCCGCAGCGACGAGCAGGGGCGCTGCGCCCTGAGCCACGGCGGTCAATGTGATCGCCACCGCCGCGCTGGAAGATTGGGTGAGCAGCGTCAGGGCCGCGCCCAGGCCTACGGCGAGCATCAGGGTCGCCGGGTCGGCCGGGCGCCCGGCGAGGCCGAACTGAGGCGCCAGGTCGGAAAAGGCCGACTGCAGGAAGCCGACCCCCAGGAAGAAGGCGCCGAAGCCGGCGAGCGCCTCCCCCGCCCCGCCCAGCCGCACCCGCCCGGCCGCGGCCAACCGCAGCAGCATTCCTGTCCCCAGCAACGGCAGGGAAAGCGCGCCGACGTCGACCTTCACCCCCACCATGGCCACCAGCCAGCCGGTCATGGTGGTGCCGACATTACTGCCGAACACCACCCACATGGCCTGGGAAAGCGTCAGCAGGCCGGCGTTGACGAAGCCGATCGTGGCGACGGTGACGGCGCTGGAGGACTGGACGATGGCGGTGATCAGGAAGCCCGCCGCCAGTCCGCGCAACGGAGAGTGGGTCCAGGACTGCAGCAACGCGCGCAAGGCGTCGCCGGCGGCGAGCTTCAGCCCCTCGGTCATCATCCGCATGCCGAGCAGGAAAAGGCCGAGGCCGCCCAGCAGCGCCCCCAGCGTCGGCATGTCGAACATCAGGCTCCTCCGCGCCGGCCGCCCGGCGCGGTGTCCGGCGGCCCTGGTCCCTCAGGCCGCCGGATCGAAGCGGCCGTCTAGAACTTGTAACCGAATCCCGCCGAAACCACCCAGGGGTCCAGCTTCACCTTCGACTTCAAGGCGCCGCCGTTGATGGTGGCGTCGGTCTCGAAGAACACCTTCTTGACGTCGAGATTGGCGCTCCACGGCCCCTGGACGGCGATGTCGACCCCGGCCTGCAGGGCGTAGCCGAAGCCGTCGTCGAGATCGACACGGAAGCCGTTCTTGTCCTCGCCGCTGTAGAAGATCATGTAGTTGACGCCCGCGCCCACATAGGGGCTGACCCGCGCCTGCGGCGCGAAGTGGTACTGCAGCGAGACGACCGGCGGCAGCACCCAGGTCTCGTGCACCACGACGTCGGTTCCCGGCCCCTGCGCCTTCACCTTGTGATGAGTGGTCCCGGCGATGACTTCCACGGCGATGTTGTCGGTCAGGAAGCGGGTGAGGCCGATGGTCGGCATCACGTCGTCCTTCACCTCGGCCCGCAGGCCCGTCGCGACGCCCGCGGCGGTCACGATCGGGTCGCCGGCGTCCGGCGAAACCTGGGTGGCGCGGACGTTCAGCATCCACTGCCCCTGGGCCTTGGGCTGGAAGTCCTGGGCCTGTGCGGCGCCGGCGCAGGCGAGAGCGGCTGCCCCGGCGAGCGCGAAACGAACGATGGTCATGATTATCCCCAAACTTTGTGTGGCTATCGCCTCGCACCGGGGATCGCGCGAACGGCCAGGCTTGGCTTTGACAAGGCGCAATTCGCGCGACCGTACGTAGAGCCCCCTGGCGGGGCGCGCGGGCCGTGGCTAAATGCCGGCCATGCGCACCGACACGCCCCAGCCCATCCGGCTATCCGACTACGCCCCGCCCGCCTTCCTGATCGAGACGGTGGATCTGGCTTTCGACCTGGCGCCCCGGGCGACGCGGGTGAAGGCGAAGCTGGCCGTGCGCCGAAACGGCGACCATGACCTGCCCCTGGTGCTAAACGGCGAGCGGCTGAAGCCCGTCTCGGTCGCGATCGACGGGCGGGTGCTGAACGAGGGCGAGCGGACCATCGACGCCGAGTTCCTGACCATCCCGAGCGTCCCCGACGCCTTCCTCCTGGAGACCGAGGTCGAGATCGACCCGGAGGGGAACAAGGCGCTGGAAGGCCTCTACATGTCCGGCGGCCGGTTCTGCACCCAGTGCGAGGCCGAGGGCTTCCGCAAGATCACCTGGTATCCCGACCGGCCGGACGTGCTGTCGCGCTTCACGGTTCGGATCGAGGCCGACGAGCGGTTCCACCACCTGCTGTCCAACGGCAACCTGGTCGAGGCGGGCGATCTGCCCGGCGGGCGCCACTACGCCGTCTGGAACGACCCATTCCCCAAGCCCTGCTACCTGTTCGCCCTGGTGGCCGGCGAGCTGGACGTGCTCGAGGACAGCCTCGTCACCATGAGCGGCCGGAAGGTCGAGCTGAAGATCTTCGTCGATCCCGGCATGGCGCCGCGCGCCGCCTACGCCATGGACGCGCTCAAGCGCTCGATGAAATGGGACGAAGAGGCGTTCGGCCGCGAGTACGACCTCGACCTCTTCATGATCGTGGCGGTGCGCGACTTCAATTTCGGGGCGATGGAGAACAAGGGGTTGAACATCTTCAACTCCTCGCTCCTGCTGGCCGACCCAGCCACGGCCACCGACCTGGACTACGAGCGCATCGAGAGCGTCGTCGCGCACGAATATTTCCACAACTGGACGGGCGATCGGATCACCTGCCGCGACTGGTTCCAGCTGTGCCTGAAGGAGGGGCTGACCG
The DNA here is from genome assembly GCF_046290725.1 of Phenylobacterium sp. GTDB lineage: Bacteria > Pseudomonadota > Alphaproteobacteria > Caulobacterales > Caulobacteraceae > Phenylobacterium. The sequence continues at coordinate 58,006 of NZ_JBKBUH010000002.1, read as the reverse complement.
TCTTCCGCGACCAGAGCTTCTCGGCCGACATGCGCGGCGAGGCGGTGCAGCGGATCAAGGACGTGAAGGCCCTGCGCGCGCGGCAGTTCCCCGAGGACCAGGGCCCGCTGGCCCATCCGGTGCGGCCGTCCAGCTATCTGAAGATCGACAACTTCTACACCGCGACCATCTACGAGAAGGGCGCGGAGGTGATCCGGATGCTGAAGACCCTGATCGGGGCCGACGCCTTCCGGAAGGGCACGGACCTCTATTTCGAGCGCTGGGACGGCCACGCCACCACGGTGGAAGCCTTCATCGAATGCTTCGCCGAGGCGAGCGGGCAGGACCTCTCGGACTTTTTCGCCTGGTACGAACAGGCCGGCACGCCGAAGCTGACGCTCAGCCACGCCTACGACCCGGCGGCGAAGCGGCTTGAAATCGAACTGTCGCAGGAGACCGCCCCCACTCCGGGCCAGCCGGAGAAAAGGCCCCTGCCCATCCCCGTCACGCTCGGCCTGCTGGACCGCGACGGCCGGACCCTGGCCTTCGAGCGCGACGGCCAGGCTGCGGACGAAATCTTGGTCGTCCTGAAGGACGCCAAAGCCAAGGTGACTTTGACGGGGGTGGAGTCTCCGCCGGTCATCTCCGCCCTGCGGGGCTTCTCCGCGCCGGTGACCCTGGTCCAGGACGCCCCGGCCAAGGACCGCTACGTCCAGCTCGCCGCCGATCCCGATCTCTTCAACCGCTGGGAAGCCGGCCAGGCCCTGGCCCGCAGCCTGATCCTCGCCCGCGCCAAGGGCCGTCCCGACGAGGTGGGCGAGGAGCGCTTCGCCGAAGCCATGGGCCGCGCCTTGGGCGACCAGGCGTCCGACCCGGCCTTCAAGGCCCTGTTGCTGGCGCTGCCTGCGGAGTCCGATCTGGCGCTCGCCCTACAGCCGGCCGATCCGGCCGCCATCCATGCCGGGCGCGAGGCCTTGCGCACGCGGCTGGCGCTGCATCTGGGCGAGGACCTGAAGCGCCTGCATCTGGGCCTGCAGGAGATGGGCGAGTTCTCGGCCGACGCCGCCAGCGCCGGACGCCGCGCCCTGCGCAACGCCGCCCTGGACCTGATGGCCGCCAATCCCCGCTCCGACGTGCTCGAACTGGCCGAGGGCCACTATCGCGCCGCGGCCAACATGACCGACGCCATGGGCGGGCTTTCGGCCCTGATGCTGATCGGCGGCGAGACCTATGAAGCCGCGCTCGCCGACTTCTACGAGCGCTGGAAGGCCGAACCCCTGGTCGTCGACAAGTGGTTCGCCCTGCAGGCCCGCGATCCGGCCGAGTCGGCGCTTGGCCGCGTGCTGGGCCTGACCGCCCACCCGGCGTTCGACGCCAAGACGCCCAACCGCCTGCGGGCGCTGGTCTCCACCTTCGCCAACTTCAACCCCGCCCGGTTCCATGATCCGAGCGGCGCCGGCTATCGCTTCCTGGCCGACCAGATCCTGGCGGTGGACGGCTTCAACCCGATGACCGCCGCCCGCCTGGTGGAACCGCTGGGCGGCTGGCGTCGCTATGCGCCCGCGCTGGGCGCGCTGATGAAACGGGAGCTGGAGCGGATCGCCGCGACCGAAGGGCTTTCCAAGAACGTTTACGAACTGGCTAGCAAAGCCCTGGCAGAGTGAATTCCTTAGAAACTCCGATACTTGCGGCGAACAGGGGGATTTCGCGCCGATGGCCGTTTCGCTCAACAAGGTGAAGTTCCTGGTCGTCGACGACAACGCCCATGCTATCAACTTGGTAAAGACCATGCTGCGGGGCTTCGGCACCGACCGGCTGGACGACGCCCAGACCATCGAAGCCGCCAAGCAGCGGATGAAGGCCAACCCGGCCGACATCGTGATCCTCGACTACATGATGGGGACGGAGGAAGGCGTCACCTTCGCCCGCTGGCTGCGCAACGCGCCCGACAGCCCGGCCCCCTACACGCCGATCATCCTGCTGACCGGCCATGCGGATCTGACCCGCGTCATGGCCGCGCGCGACGCCGGCGTGAACGAGTTCTGCATCAAGCCGGTGACCCCCGCCGACCTGATGAAGCGGATTGTGCAGGTCATCAACAATCCCCGCCCTTTCGTGCGCAGCGCCACCTATTTCGGTCCCGACCGCCGCCGGCGCGACGATCCCGCCTACAAGGGGCCGGAACGCCGGGCCGACCGCAAGCCGAAAGCCTGAACCGGAAAATCCGCCGCGCCACGCCAACAACCCGTGACGCGAGTCTTGGGCTTGCGTAGAATCTTGCCCGGGGTGACTCGCTCGTCGCGCCGGCGTTGACCGCGCCAGGCGGGGGGCGGCCGGTCGGACGCGAGGTTCCGCGGGGGAGCGTCGCGAGCGCGCAGAGGAGCGGCGGTCTTTTGGCCAAACGCGGGGGAGATGACGCGGCCGAGGACGGCAAACCTTGGCCGTACGGTGGGCTCGCCTCCGGTTCCAGCCGGCCCGCCGTTCAGCGCTTCATCCGCATCGCCATCCTCTCGACGCTGCTGCTGCTGGCGATCTACACGGCCTTCGCCATCATGCGGATCACCCGCGAACCGCAGGCCGCGACCATGGCCAACGCCGTGCTGCCCGGCCGCAGCGAAGCGCTGGCCGCTCGCCTGGAGGCCGAAGGGGCGGCCCTGCGCGCCGGCCTGCTGGCCGCCCGCAAAGCTCTGAACGACCGCCCCGAGGCGCCGCTCGAGGCGGCCGAGACGGCGCTCGCCGCCGCCGGCCCGGCCGCAAGCGCCGCCGCTGTCCTGGAGGGAACCCAGGCGGTCGCCGCCTCCGGTTCCGCCGAGGGCCTGGACACCGGCGCCTTCGCCGCCGCCGCCCGGCGCTCCGGGCGGGAAATCTGGTTCGCCGCCACGCCGGAAGGCGCAAGCCTGGTGGCCGTCGTCTCGCTCGACGGGGAGCGCGCCGTCGTCCTGGCGGGCGCGGAGGGCCGGCTTGTGCGCCTGTTGGCCGCCGATCAGGCCCAGACCCTGTTCGACCGCCAGGGCCTTCTGCTCGCCTCCAACGCGGCCGGCGGCCTGGCCGAGGCCGCCACCCTGACGGAAGCCTTTGGCCTGCTTCCCGACGCCCTGCGCCGCGACGGGGGCCTGGTTCGCGCCCGGCGCCCCGACGGGGCGGCGCTGGACCTCTCGGCGCGGCCCGCCCTCGGCGGCGCCCTGATCGGCGTCTCCACGGCCGCCTCCGGGCCTTCGGAGCTGCGCGCCACCGCCGAGCAGGTGGCCTGGCTCGTTCTGCCGCTCGCCGCCGCCTTCGCGCTCGGCGTGCTGCTGCTCAGCCAGAGCCGCAAGATCGAGCGAGCCCAGGACGCCTTCGTCGCCTCGGAGCAGCGCTTCCGCATGGCCGTGGAGGCGGCGCGCTGCGGCATCTGGGAGTGGGACCTGGCCACCGACCGCATGTTCATGTCCGACGTCACCGGCGCCATGCTGGGATGGGGCGGCGGCGGGGTGGTCGCGGGTCAGGAAGTGCTGGAGCGCGTCGCCCCCGAACACCGGGAGCGGGTCCGCCAGGCGCTCGCCGCAGCGGCGGCCTATGGCGGCTTCGACGTCTCCTTCCGCACGCCGGCGCGGATCGGCGGCAAAACCCTCTGGATCGACGCCCGCGGCCAGGCCTTCGGCCCGGCCGGGGTCGGCGGCTACACCCGGATCATCGGCGTGGCCCTGGACGTCACCGAGGAGCGCCTGGCCCAGGCCCGCGCCCAGGCCGCCGAGAACCGGCTGCGCGACGCCATCGAGAGCGTGTCGGAAGCCTTCGTGCTCTGGGACCGCCACGGGCGGCTCCTGATGTGCAACCAGAACTATCGCAGCTTCTTCTCCATCGATCCCGATCTGCTCAAGCCCGGCGCGCCCTACGACAAGATCACCCGCATCGCGCGGCTTGCGATCCAGCGGGAGAGCGAGGCGCCGGAGGGGCGCCGCGGCCAGCGCGAGGCCGAACTGGCCGACGGCCGCTGGATTCAGATCTCCGAACGCCGCACGGCCGAGGGCGGCCTCGTCATGACCGCCGCCGACATCACCGTCATCAAGACCCAGGAGGAGGCGCGCCGGCTGAAGGAGGAGCAGTTGCAGCGCGCCGTGGTCAGCCTGGAGCAAAGCCAGGAGCAGCTCTCGGAACTGGCCCGCAAGTACGAGGCCGAGAAGGTCCGCGCCGAGGCGGCCAACAAGGCCAAGAGCGAGTTCCTGGCCAATATGAGCCACGAACTGCGCACGCCGCTGAACGCCATCAACGGCTTCTCCGAAATCATGGTGGGCGAGATGTTCGGGCCGCTGGGCGACGGGCGCTACAAGGGCTACGCCCAGGATATCCTCTCCTCCGGCCAGCACCTCCTGGCCCTGATCAACGACATCCTCGACATGTCGAAGATCGAGGCCGGCAAGATGACTCTGAAATTCGAGCCGCTGGCGCTTGAAGAGGTCGCCGAAGACGCCGTGCGCCTGGTCCGCAACCGCGCCGAGACCGCCGGCCTGGACCTCGGGCTGCAATTCCCGGCCGACCTGCCGGAGGTGGAGGCCGACTATCGTGCGGTCAAGCAGGTGCTGCTGAACCTGCTTTCCAACGCCATCAAGTTCACGCCCCGCGGCGGCGAGGTGAGCATCCGCGCCGAATTGCGCCAGGATTCCCTGGGCGAGCGGGTGCGGATCAGCGTCCGCGACACCGGCATCGGCATCGCCGAGGAAGACCTCGCCCGCCTGGCCCGTCCGTTCGAGCAGGTGGAGAACCAACATTCGAAGACAACCCAGGGCACGGGCCTGGGCCTGGCGCTCACCAAGGCGCTGGTGGAGATGCACGGCGGGGCGCTGGACCTGAAGAGCGCGCCGGGCGAGGGCACCGTGGTCAGCTTCTCCCTGCCCGTTCGCCAGACCGGCCTCGGCTTGGTCCCGGCGGCCGGCGCCGCGGCTTAAGGCCGCTCGTCAGACCGGTGTTTCATCCGGTGGGGGGGCCGTCCCAGGGCCTCGGCGAAGCGGGCGCGATCCCCGGCGGACAGGTCGCCGGCGAAATCGACGATGCGGTCCTCCATGGCGGTGCGTGCGGCCAGTTCCTTGGCGCGGGCCTCGGCCAGGGCGCGGCGGGCCCCCTCAGCGTCGAACGGCTCGGCGCCGAGCCGTCGCCAGGCCTCGGCGCGGGCCAGCCGCGCGCTCCGCAGCTCGGCGCGAATCTCGCGGTCGCGCAGCAGCTCGCCATAGGCGTGACGCTGATCCTCCGACAGGCCGCGGGCCGCCGACCACAGGGGCGGCCCCCCGGCCCGCGGCGTCGGGCCCTCGCCTTGCATCCGGCGCCCGACCACCAGTCCGCCGAGCACGGTCCCCACCAGGAACAGGTTCAGGGCGAGCGAGACGACCAGCAGGACGGTCAGGCGGCGCGATCCCATCAGGCGGACTCCGTCGGCAGCAACAAGGCGTCGTAATCGGCCGCCGCGCTCAGCGCCTCGCTCGCGGCGGTGGGTTGGGTCACCTGATCCGAAAGGGCCACGCCCAGCGCCAGGCCCGCCGCGCAGGCGGTGGCCAGTCCGGCGCCCAGGCCCGCGCGCCACAGCCAGTCCGATAGCCGCCGCCCGGCGCGCCGGGGCCGCGGCGCGCCGGCGATCACCCTTTCGAGCAAGGCGTGGGAGGCGGCCTGCGGGCGCCACGCGTCCAGCGCGGCGTCAAGCTCGTCCGCCCTGGCCAGCACGTTGCGCGCGAAAGCCGGCTCGGCGGCGAGGAACAGGGCGGCGCCCTCCCGCTCGGCCGCCGGCCAGTGGGCCATCTCGCCCCCATAGGCCTGGGCGAGGGCCTGGAACCGTTCTCGGGTCATGCGCGCCTCCTCATCGGTCCACCACATCCGACAGCGCCTTGCGCAGCGCTCGGCGGCCGCGCGAGAGCAGGCTTTCCAGAGCCTCGACGCTGACCCCCATGAGGGCGGCCGCCTCGATATTGCCGAGCTCCTGGTAATGGCAAAGCGCGATCGCCGCGCGCTGGCGGTCCGGCAGGGCCGCCATGGCCGCGGCCACGCGCCGCCCCACGTCCTGCGCCTGCAGGCCCCGGTCTGGCCCCGGCCCCTCGTCGGGCCGGTCGGGCGGGTCGGCGACAGCGGTCTCCCGCCGCTTGCGCAGGCGGTCGTAGCAGAGGTTGAGCGCCACCCGGTGCAGCCAGGTGTCCAGACGCGCCTCGCCGGTCCGCCAGCTCCCGGCCTGCCGCCAGGTCCGCAGCATGGTCTCCTGGGCCACGTCCTCGGCCTCCGCGGCGTCGCCGAGCATCCGCTGGGCGAGCGCCAGCACGCGCGGCAGCTTGCGCGCCACCAGCGCGCGCGCCGCCGCCGGATCGCCCGCGGCGACACGCGCCAGAAGCGCCTCGTCCGACTCGCCCAGCTCCAAGCCTCACCTCGCCTGCCGGCGGACTATAGCGCTCAGTCGGTCTCACGGCCCCGGTTCTGACGCATGGCGGCCAGTTCGTTCTTGCTGAGCCAGCCGTTCTTATCCGTGTCGGCCCGGTCGAACCGCCGCTTCGACGCCGCCTCGAGCTCCGCCCGGGACAGAAAGCCGTCCTTGTCCGCATCCGCCAGGTCGAACATCGTCCGGGCCCGGGCCGGCGCGCCGGCGCTGATCAGCCGCGCCCGATCCGCCACGGCCGACATCTCCGCCCGGGAGATGCGCCCGTCCTTATCGGCGTCCAGCCGGGCCAGCATGCCGTCGGCCTGCACCTTCTTGAACTCTGCGAAGGTCACTCGGCCGTCGCCGTCCAGATCGGGGTTCGGCGCCCGCATCTGCGCCTGAGCCGCGCCCGCGACCAATGCGAGCGCGAGGCCGAGCATCATGGTCTTCATCGAAACCGGTCCCTTCTTCGACGCCTTCGAAGACTTGAACGGCGATCCTCACGCCTTCCGTCGCCGTGCTCCGCTGCAAAGCGCTAGGATGATCCAGTCCCTGGAGGCGTTTATCCCGCCACGAGGGCCTCGTAGGCGCTCCGGGCGGCGGCCTGGGCGGCGTCGAGCCGGGTGCGGAGCGCGGAGAAGTTCTTCGCACCGCCGGCGCGGGCGAGCAGGGTCTGAAACGCCCGCGGCTCCGAGGAAGGGTCGCGGTCGTCGCCCAGCGCCACCTTCAGGAGTTGGGTGAGGTCCTGCTGGAGCTTCCAGGCGCGCATCAGGTCGTCGACCAAGACCTTCGGAGCCAGGCCGGCGGCCTTGAACGCCTCCAGCGCTTCAGCGGTGTTCTGGCGCAGGGGTCCGCCGTCGGCGGCGTGGGCGAGCTGCAGGAACTGGGCGGCGAACTCGATATCCACCAGGCCGCCCGGGGAGAGCTTCAGGTCCCACGGCCCTTTCGGCGGCCGTTCCCGCTCCATCAGCTCGCGCATCTCGCGCACATCCGCGGCGGTGCGCCTGCGCTGGCGCGGCTTGCGCAGGGCCGCCTCCAGGGCGCCCGCGGCGTCCTGGGCGAAGGCCTCCGAGGTCGCCCACACAACCCGCGCCCGGGTGAGGGCCAGGAATTCCCAGGTTTCGGCCTCCCGGCCGTAATAGTCCTCGAAAGCGGGAAAGCTGACCGCCACCGGCCCCTTGGTGCCGGAGGGGCGCAACTGCATGTCCACCTGATAGAGCTCGCCCTCCGCCGTCGGCGTGGAAAGCGCCGCGATCAGCCGCTGGGTGAAGCGCGCGTAGAACACCTCCGCCCCCCACTCCTTGATGGAGGACGCCGCGGCCGGGTCGGCGGCGCGGTAGAGCGTCATGAGGTCGAGGTCGGAGCCGGCGCTCATCTCGCGCGAGCCGCACTTGCCCTGTGCGATCACCGCCACCTCGCCGGGGAAGGCGCCGCCCAGCCGCTCGGTCTCGGCCAGGGCGACGGGCGCAAGAGCCTCGATGCAGATGTCGGCCAGGTCGGCGAAGGCGCGGCCGGCGGCCTCAGCGCTCGCCGCCCCGCTCATCACCTGCACGCCGACGCGGAAAGCCTGTTCGCGATGGACCCTGCGCACAGCGTCCATGGCGCCTTCGAAGCCGTCCGCGCGGGCGAGCGCCAGGGCCAGCGCGGCCTTGTCCTCATCCCGGTCGATTTCGGCGAAGAAGGCGCCGTCGAGCATGGCGTCCAGCGCCGCAGGCCGACGGGCGAGCGTCGTCGCCAGGCGCGGGGCGAAGGCCATGACCTGGACGATCAGCTCGAACAGTTTGGGCTGGGCGAGGAACAGCGACTGCAGCTGCACGCCGGACGACAGCTTGGAGAAGAAGTCCTCGAACCGGGTGAAGGCCGCATCCGGGGCGTCGGTCGCCTGGGCGGCCTCTAGCAGGCGCGGGGCCAGCCGGGTGAAAAGCTCGCGTCCCCGCTCGGTGCGGGTGGCGGGGATATGGCCGTGGTGCCAGCTGCGAATGGTCTGGGCGATGCGGGAGGGGTTGGAGAAGCCCATGCGCGATAGGGTCGCCAGGGTCTCCGGATCGTCCTCCACCCCGGTGAAGACCAGGCTGCCGAAGCGCGAGGACAGCTGCTCTTCCTCGGGGAAGAGCTCGCCATAACGCCGGTTCACGGTGCGCAGGATGCGCCCAATGGCGGCGTCGAAACTGGGCAGGCGATCGAAGCCGGAGAGCGCGGCCACCCGCCGTCGGTCGGCGTCGGACTCAGGGAGCTTGTGCGTCTGCTCGTCGGCCAGCATCTGCACCCGGTGCTCGGCGGAGCGCAGGGCGACATAGGCCTCCGCCAGCTCCTCGGCCGCGGCGGGGGCCACATGGCCGGCGTCGCGCAGGGCGAAAAGGGCGTCGAGCGTGCGCGGCGACCGCAGCTCCGGATTGCGGCCGCCGAGGATCAGCTGCTGGGTCTGGACGTAGAATTCGATCTCCCGGATGCCGCCGCGGCCCAGCTTCAGGTCCACGCCCTTGGCGGTCAGGCGCTCATCGACCTTGTGCACGTGGATCTGGCGCTTGATGGAATGGATGTCGGCGATAGCCGCGAAGTCGAGGTTCTTGCGCCAGACGAAGGGGGCGAGCTCCGCCAGGAAGGCCCGGCCGCGGGCCACATCGCCGGCGCAGGCGCGCGCCTTGATGAAGGCCGCCCGCTCCCAGTTCTGGCCCACGCTCTCGTAGTAGTCGAAGGCCGCCGGCGCGGGCACGGCGGGCGGGGTGGAGGACGGGTCCGGCCGCAGCCGCAGGTCGATACGGAAGACATAGCCGTCGCCGGTCTTGTCCTGCATCAGCTCGGCCAGGCGATGGGTCAGGCGCACCGCGAAGGCTTGGCTCTCCAGACCCTCGGCCAGCGGCAGGGCGTCGGGCTCATAGAAGACCGAGATGTCAATGTCGCTGGAATAGTTCAGCTCGTAGGCGCCGTGCTTGCCCATGGCGATGCAGAAGAAGCCCGGGACCGGCCCCGCCTCCCCTTGTCCCATCTGCAGCAGGCGGCCGGCCTCCAGCTCGGCGCGGGCGGCCACGGTCAGGGCGGCGGCCAGGGCGGCGTCGGCGAAACGGGTCAGCGCGCCGGTGACGTCGTCCAGGCCCCAGGCGTCGCCGAGGTCGGCCAGCGCGATCAGCAGGTGCGCCTCGGCCTTCAGCTTGCGCAGGCCCGACTTCGCGGCCTCCCAGTCCGCCTCGGCCAGGGCGGCGGTGCGCGCCAGAAGGTCCTCGAAGCGCGGGGCAGGATCGGCCTCCAGCAGAGCCCGCAGCCGGTCGGGACTGCGGCGCGCCAGGGCGGTCAGATAGGGCGAGGCGGCGAAGACCGGCGCGAGCGCCGGCCAGGCCGCGTCCAGCAGGTCCGTCCAGCCCTCGGCGGCGGCCGGCTCCTCCAGCACGGTCCGCATTCGCTGGGCGGCCTTGGGATCGACGATGGGGCCACAGGGCTGAAGGCGGTCGACCAGGCGAGTCATGCCGGTGAGCTTAGCGGCTCCGGTCACCAGATTTCACTAGCCGCGACTCGCCGTCTGCGCTCCTCATTCCGGCGAACCGGAGAGCCCCCATGCGCGCGACGGATATCCTCACCCTCTCGCCCCTGCGCAAGCACGACGACCTCGCCCTCCTCGCCCTGCGGCTGATGGTCGGCGCGTTCCTGATCTGGGGGGTCTGGGACAATATCGAGAGCCCCGCGCGAGTGGCGGAGTTCGAGACGTTCCTGGCCCGCCACGGCTTTCCCTATCCCGGGTTCATGGCGCCGCTGTCGGTGTGGGCCCAGTTCCTGTGCGGAGCCGGCCTCGTACTGGGCCTGCTGACCCGCTGGGCGGGGCTGGTCTGCGCGATCAACTTCGTCGTCGCCATCCTGATGGTCGACATGCACCAGGGGATCCGCGGCGCCTTCCCTTCCGCCTGCCTGGTGCTGATCGGGCTATATCTGGCCACCCACGGGCCGGGGCGGTTCGCCGTCGACAGCCTGTTCGGCGGCGGCGGGAAGCGGCGGTAGGACGTCAGCGCGGGGGGCCCGACTTGCGCGCCTCCGCCACCAGACGGCTCAGGTCCCGATCATCCAACCCGCCTTCTACGCGATAGGGCCCGACCAGATAGGCCGGCGTTCCGCGGAAGCCGAGCGACCACGCCTGGCTGGCGTGGCCGGCGAGCTGGGCTTCGATGGCCTGGGCCTGGGCGGCGCGGTCGGCCTGCAGTCGCTCCCAGTCGGCGCCGGCGGAAGCCACGGCGCGGCGGAGACCGTCGGCGTCGAGCGGCCCCTTCGCCGTCATCAGGGCGCGGTGGACCTGCAGGTACTTGCCCTGACTGCGGGCGGCCAGCGCGACCTTCGCCGCGTCCTCGGAGGCTGCTCCGAGGATCGGCCAGTCCTTGTAGATGACCTGCACGCCGGGATCGGTGGCGATCAGGCGTTCCAGGGCCGGATCCGTGCGCCGGCAGATCGCGCACCGATAGTCGGTGAACACCACGACGACGACTTCCGGGTCCCGCGCGCCGATCCGCGGCGAGCCGCCGTCCTCCAGCACCCGCGCCACCACCGGCGTCAGGGTGAGCTTCGCAGCCTTGGGCGGCCGGCTCTGCAGCCCGGCGGAGACGGCGACGGCGGCGAGGACCGCCGCAGCCAGAGTCAGACGGGGGCGGCGCCCAGCGAGCGAGGCCAAGCCTCCCAGGTCACACCGCCCGGGGCAGGACGAAGGCCACCCGCAGGCCCGGCCCCATCTCGCCCACCTTGCCCGGCCCTTCGGCCAGCTCCAGCCGGCCGCCATGCGCCTCGGCCACCGCGGCGACCAGGGAAAGACCGAGGCCGGAGCCGGGCTCGTTGCGGCTGTTCTCCAGCCGCACGAAACGCTCGACCACCCGCTCACGGTCGTTGTCCGGCACGCCGGGGCCGGTATCGGTGACGGAGTATTCCACCTCGCCGGAAGATCGGCGGCGCACCCGCAGCATGATCGCCCCGCCGGCGGGCGTGTACTTCACGGCGTTGTCCAGGATGTTGGCGAGCGCCTGGGCCAGGAACTCGCGGTTGCCCCGCACCTGCAGGCCGGAAGTCAGCTCCGCGGCGAAGTCGAGGCCCTTGTCCTCGCAGACCGGCTCATAGAGCTCGGCCATGTCGCGGCCCAGCTCGGCCGGGTCGAACAAGGTCTGGTCGGGCGCTTGGCCCGCGGCCTGCAGCCGGGCGATCGAGAGCACCGCGCCGAAGGTCTTCAGCACCCCGTCGGTGTCCTCCAGGGCCTGGGCCAAGGCCTCGGTCGCGTCGCCCTTGCCGGCCTCCACGTCCAGATAGGCCGTCTCCAGCCGCGCGCGCAGGCGGGTGAGCGGCGAGCGCAGGTCGTGGGCGATGGCGTCCCCGGCGTGGCGGTGGGCGGCCATGGACCGCTCCAGCCGGTCCAGCATCTCGTTCAGCCCCTCGGCCAGCTCGTCGAACTCGTCCCGGGCGCCACGGACCGGGGCGCGGGCGCCGAAATCGCCATTGCGCACGGCGGCGACCACGTCGGTGAGGCTGGCCATGCTGCGCGAGACATTGCGGCTGACCAGAACCCCGCCCGCCAGACCGAGCACGATCACCAGGGCGCCGGCGCCCCAGAGGGCGCGGACGATCTTGACGACATAGGCCTGGTCGTCGCCGACGTCGGCCCCGACGAACAGGATCTGTCCGCCGCTCAGCCGCTGCTGCAGGCCTCGAGCCGGGTGGCGCACGGCCCGCCCCTGCATGTCGATATCGGTCACCGAGAAGGTCGCCCAGGTGGGCGAGCCGTCGAACTCGTCCAGCGGTGACTCCTCGATCGAGCCGGAGATCCGGGTGCCGTCCGGCTGCATCAGCAGATAGAGGAACGGCCGCTCGCTGGCCGCCCGCTCGATGAGCGACTGGTTCAGCGCATCAACGCCGGCGCGCTCATAGGCCGCCTCCAGCGAACGCATCTCGCGAGTGATGACGCGATCGGTGCGCCGCGTCGCCTCCCCCGCCGTCGCCAGGTAGATATAGGCCAGGAAAGCGCTGGCGGCCGCGGCGAACAGCGCCAGGAACAGCAGTGTCAGCCGGAACGGCGTGGTCCGGAAAAGCCGGGGCAGGCGCACGCCGCGCTTCCGCTTAGAGCACGATGCGGCCAGATGGAATCATCTGGCCGCATCGTGCTCTAAATTCAAAAGCTTGAGCGCGTTCTGATCGCAAAACCGGCTTCCACTTTTGCGGAACGCGCTCTAGGGATCGAGGCGGTAACCCGCCCCGCGGACCGTCTGCAGCATCGGCCGGTCGAACCCCTTGTCGATCTTCGAGCGCAGGCGAGAGATGTGCACGTCGATGACGTTGGTCTGGGGGTCGAAGTGGTACTCCCAGACCTTCTCCAGCAGCATAGTGCGGGTCACCGACTGGCCGGCGTGGCGCATCATGAACTCCAGCAGCTGGAATTCCCGCGGCTGCAGGTCGATCTCCTTGCCCTGGCGGTGCACGGTGCGGCCGATCAGGTCCATCTCCAGTTCGCCGACCCTCAGCAGGGTCTGCACAGAGCCGGTCTCGCGCCGCCGAGACAGGGCTTCGATCCGGGCGATCAGCTCGGCGAAGGCGTAGGGCTTGACCAGATAGTCGTCGCCGCCGGCCTGCAGCCCCTCCACGCGGTCGTTGATCTCGCCAAGCGCCGAGAGGAACAGCACCGGCGTGCCGTCGCCTTCGCGGCGCAGGGTCTGGACCATGGTGACGCCGTCGACGCGGGGCATCATGCGGTCGACCACCATGACGTCGAAGGTTCCGCCGCGGGCGGCCTCCAGGCCCTCCTGCCCGTCGCCGGCGCGGACGCAGTCGTGCCCGGCCTCGGTCAGGCCCCGCACCATCACTTCGGCCGCTTCGGCGTCGTCTTCGACGATCAGGATGCGCATCGACTCAACCCCCCCGGATCGCCGCAGCCTAACCGGAAATCTTCAGCGGCAGGAAGGAGGTGCGCCCGGCCCGGTGCACGCCCACCAGCACGTTCTGGCGGCCGGCCTTGCGGGCCGCGTCGACAATGGCGGCGAGTTCGGCGGCGGTGTTCACCTCGCGTCCGTTGGCCTGGACAATGACGTCGTCGCGGCGCAGGCCCCGCTGGGCTGCGTCGGAGGACTGGTCGACGCGGTCGATCAGCACGCCGCGGACGCTCGCATCGAGGTTCAGCCGCCGCCGGGCCGCTTCGTCGAGCGGGGCGATGGCCATGCCCAAGACCGAAGGCCGCTGCGCCTGGGGCGCCGACCCGCCCTGGCCCGGCTGATCGCCGGAGCCCGGCTGGTTGTCGTTGGCCGCCAGCTCGCGCTCGCTGGGGCGCACGCCGGAGCGCACGTCCACCGTGCGGCGCTGCCCGCCGCGAACCACCTCGAGCCGCAGGTTGTCGCCTGCGGCGGCCTTGGCGACCTCGCGGGTCAGCTCCGAGGAGGTGCGCACCCGACGGCCGTTGACCGAGGTGACGATGTCGCCCGACTGCAGGCCCGCCCGCGCCGAGGGGCCGCCGGGCACCACGGCGGTGACGATCGCGCCGCGCTGATCGCCCATGCCCTGAGCTTCAGCCATTTCGGCGGTGAAGTTCTGGATGGTGGCGCCGATATAGCCGCGGACCACCTTGCCGTTGGAGATCAGCTGCTTGGTGATGGCGTCCGCGACGTCGGAGGGAATGGCGAACCCGATGCCGACCGACCCGCCCGAAGGCGAGAAGATCGCCGTGTTCACCCCGATCACCCGGCCATAGACGTCGAAGGTCGGGCCGCCGGAATTACCCCGGTTGATGGGGGCGTCGATCTGGATGTAGTCGACGAAGGTCTCGCCGATGTCCCGGCCATAGGCGGAGATGATGCCCGCCGTGGCGGTGCCGCCCAGGCCGAAGGGATTGCCCACCGTGATCACCCAGTCGCCGACGCGGGGCTGGGCTGAGTTCTCGAAGTTCACATAGGGGAAGTTCGATCCCTTGACCTTCAGCACCGCCAGGTCGGTGCCCTCGTCGCGGCCGACCACGACGGCGTCGAGCTCGCGCTCGTCCTTCAGGACGACCTTGATCTCCTTGGCGTTCTCCACGACGTGATTGTTGGTGACGATGTAGCCGTCGCCGGAGATGAAGAAGCCTGATCCGGACGATTGCTGGCGCGGCAGGCGCGGCTGGCCCTCCGGCGTCGTCCCGCCCTCCTCGCCGTCCTGACCCTGTCCCTGGCCGCGGGGCTGGCCGCGCGGCACAATGTCGAACGGGAAGTTCTCGAAGCCCGGGATGCGGCGGAAGGCCGAAGGATCGAGCTCGGAAGTGACGTTGATCGAGACCACCGCCGGTGAAACCCGCTCGAAGATGTCGGCGAAGGACAGCGGCGCGCCGGGCGGCGGCGCGAAGATCGGCGCCGTCGAGGCGCGGATCAGGGTCGCCTCGGATTGCGCCGAAGCCGAAGAACCGCCCGCGGGCTCGTCGCGCAAGCTCGCCCCGGCGAGCGCTGCGGTCGCGACGCCCAGGCCCGCCACCGCGCCGAGGAGATAACCGGTCTTTTTCGAGGTCATATCGCCTTCAAATCCTTGCAGGAGCCCGAGCATACTTCGGATCGGCCCGTCTGCGCCAACCTAGGTGCGATGCACCGAAGCGCAATGGTCGCGCAAGTTACGGATAGGTCACGCTCGGAGCTTCATAGCGTCCGATCTTGGGCGCAATCTTGTTCATGCCTCTTCGTCGCGTGCGATCCGCTCCAGGCGGGCCGTCTCCTCGGGCGAAAGCGTCTCCTCGGCGGTTCGGTTGCGAAAGCGCCGGAAAAGCAGCCAGAGGCCGAGCGCCACCACCAGGAAGGGTCCGATCCAGAGCCCGGCGTTGCTCCAGGAGAACGCCGGCTTGAGCAGCACGAACTCGCCGTAGCGGGCGGTGAGATGCGTGCGGATCTGGTCGTCGGTCTTGCCGGCCTTCACTTCCTCCCGCACCAGGCGGCGCAGGTCTGCGGCCAGTTCGGCGTTGGAATCGTCGATGGACTCGTTCTGGCAGACGACGCAGCGCACCTCCTGGAACAGCGCACGCGCACGGGCCTCCTGCGCCGGATCGTCCAGCCGCTCGGCCGGATCGGACGCCGCGGCGATGCAGAGGATCGCCGCGGCGATGGCGGCCAGCCGCCTCATGCCCTGGCCTCCGTGCGCCGCCCGACGCCAAGGCGCAGGCGCCGGTCGGTGAGGGAGACGACGCCGCCCAGCGCCATGATCGCCGGCCCGACAAAGATCAGCACGGCCCAGGGATTGAAATAGCCCCGCACCAGCCAGACCGGGCCTTCCGGTCCGGCGCGCCGCTCGCCCAGCACCACATACAGGTGATCCAGCCCTCGGGTGCAGATGGCGACTTCCGAAGTGGTCTGGCCGCCGGTGGGATAGAAGCGGCGCTCCGGCTGCGGGGCGCAGACCAGACGTTCGCCGCGCAAGGCGCGCAGGGCGCCGCGTTCAGCCTCGTAATTGGGCCCTTCGACGCCCCCCACATCGTCCAGCACCAGCGTATAGGCGCCGACTTGGAGGCGTCCGCCCAGGGGCAGGGTCTCGGCCGCCTCGACCTTCCAGGCGGTCTCGAAACAGGCGCCCAGCACGAAGACGCCGAGCCCGAGGTGGGCCAGGGTCATGCCCCAGGCGCCGCGGGGCAGGCCCGTCAGCCGCCGCCAGGCTTCGGCCGCCGACGCGCGGAACAGGCGGGTGCGCTCGGCGAGCTCGGCCAGGGCGCCGAAGATCAGCCAGAACCCCATGGCCACGCCCGCCGCCGCCAGGGCCTTGCGCGGGCTGACCAGGGCGAAGGCCGCAAGGCCGCAGGCCAAGGCCAGCACCGCCGCCGCCCAAAGCCGCTGCAAGGCGCCCAGCGCGTCGCCCCGCTTCCAGGCGAGCAGGGGCCCGGCCGGCAGCAGCACGGCCAGCGCCGCCATCAGCGGCGTGAAGGTCAAGTTGAAGAAGGGCGGCCCGACGGAGATCGCCTCCCCCGTCGCGGCCTCCCGCATCAGCGGATAGAGCGTGCCCAGCAGCACGGTTGCGGTGGCCGCGGCCAGCAGGATGTTGTTGAGCACCAGCGCGCTCTCGCGGCTGACCGGCGCAAAGAGCCCCCCCTGGCCGAGCGTCGGCGCGCGCCAGGCGAAGAGCACAAAACCCGCCCCTGCCGTGACGCCGAGAATGATCAGCAGCAGCACGCCGCGGGTGGGGTCGACGGCGAAGGCGTGCACCGAGGTCAGCACGCCCGAACGCACGAGGAAGGCGCCCAGCATGGAGAAGGTGAAGGCCGCCAGCGCCAGGAACACCGTCCAGCCGGCGAGCGCGCCGCGCTTCTCGGTGACGATCGCCGAATGCAGCAGGGCCGTGGCCACCAGCCAGGGCATGAAGGAGGCGTTCTCCACAGGATCCCAGAACCACCAGCCGCCCCAGCCGAGCTCGTAATAGGCCCAGAAGGAACCGAGCGCGATGCCGACGGTCAGCGCGCTCCAGGCCGCCAGAGTCCAGGGCCGCACCCAACGGGCCCAGGCCGCATCGACCCGGCCTTCGATCAGGGCCGCCACGGCGAAGGAGAACACCACCGAAAGTCCGACATAGCCGAGATAGAGGAACGGCGGATGCACGGCGAGCGCCGGGTCCTGCAACAGCGGATTGAGCGAGCGCCCCTCCACCGGCGGCTGGGCCAACCGGGCGAACGGATTGGAGGCGAAGACGGTGTAGGCCAGGAACACGACGCCCAACGCCCCTTGCGTCGCCAACGTCAGCGCCCGCAAGCCGCGCGGCAGGCTGGCTCCAAGCGCCCCAACCGCCGCGCCGCAGCCGGTCAGCGTCAGGCACCAGAGCAGCATGGAGCCCTCATGGCTCCCCCACGTCCCAGCGATCCGATAGAGCAGCGGCTTTTCGGTGTGGGAGTTGGCCGCGACGTTCGCCACCGAGAAATCGGAACTGACGAAGGCGTGCATCAGCGCGCCGAAGGCCACGACGAGGGCTGCGAAGGCGGCGAGCGCCGCCCCCTCGCCCGCACCGGCCAGCACAGCCGAACGCCGGATCCGCGCCGTCGTCGATAGGACGAACTGCATTGCCGACAGCGCCAGGGCCAAGGCCAGCGCGAAGGCGCCGATTTCCGCCGTCATCATGGCGCAGGCGCGCTCCCGGCCGCCGGGCCGTCATAGGCGGGCGGCGGCGCGCCCACGCCCCGCCACTCGCCTTGGGCCTTCAAGGCGTCGGCCACTTCGCGCGGCATATAGGTCTCGTCATGCTTGGCCAGCACCTGGCGGGCTTGGAAGACGCCGTCCTCCCGGAACGATCCGGTGGCGACGATCCCCTGCCCCTCGCGGAACAGGTCCGGCAGGTCGCCGGAGAACACCACCCGGCTGGCGGCCAGCTGGTCGGCGACGGTGAATTCCACCCGCCCGTCCGGATGCTTGGCCACGCTGCCCGGCTGCACCAGACCGCCGAGCTGGATGGAGCGCCCGGGCGTCGGCGCAGCCGCCTGCGCCTGGCTGGGCGTGTAGAAGTACGAGATCGAGTCCCGCAGGCCCCAGAGCGTCAGCCCGACGGCCAGGGCCAGGACCGGCGCCACGGCGGCGATCACGATCAGACGCCGGCGCGCCTTGCGGGACTTGGGCAACCAGCTCATGGCGCAGGCTCCGTCTGGGTCATGGGCGGGGCGGCGGCGGCGGAGTTCAGGGCCGAAAGCACGTCGGGGCGGCCGGCGAACCGCCGCCGGGCGTCCTGAAGCGCAGCGTCGCGGCGGACGGTTTCACCCAGCACGGCGTAGGAACGGACCAGCCGCACCCAGCCTTCGGCGTCGTCGGGCTCGGCCTCCAGTCGCGCGGCGAGACCCTCGACCATGCCCCGGATCGCCGTGGCGTCGGGCAGGGCCGGCGAGGCGGCGGCGTTGCTCGCCTGGGCGATGGCCGCCTGAACGCCGGCGCGGCGCGGATCGTCGGCGGGCAGCTCGGCCGCCAGGGCCCGCCAGGCGGAAAGGCCGGCCGCGCGATCGCCGCCTTCGACCTGGGCGCGGGCCAGATGGAAGCGGGCGGCGATGGACTTGGGGTCGCGGGCGAGGGCCTGGGCGAAGGCGCGCTCGGCAGGCGGGCTCATCTCGCCGCCGGCTTCGGCCACGAGGGTTTCACCCAACATCTCCCAGAGATCCGCTCGCTCCGGAGCTATGGAGATCGCCCGGCGAAGGGCGCGCGCCGCTGCGGTGGGATTGTCGGAGGCCCCTTCGGCGATGGCGAGAAAGCGATAGCCCTCGGCGTCGTCCGGCCGCTCGGTCAGCACTGCGCGCAGCACGGCGGCCATCTGCTGCGGCGTCAGGGCGGCCGGATCGGCGGCGCGCCAGGCAGCCACCCGCGCGGCGATGGGCTGATCTGGAAAACCGGGCGCGCCGGTGACGAAATAGAGGCCGACGGCCATCAGGGGCGCCGCCACCGCGGCGATCAGCACCGGCCGCCGCACGGCGGACGAAGCGCTCCAGGCGCTGTGGCGGGTGTCGGTCGCGGCCAGGAGGCGGCGGGCGGCCTCGGCGTGGGCCGATTTGCGCTCGGCCTCGGCCAGCAGGCCGCGCCCGGCCAGATCGTCGATCTCGGCCAGCTGGCGGCGATAGAGGGCCTGGGCCGGGTCCGGAGTCCCGGCGTCGGACGCCGCCCGGGCGGCGCGCAGGAGGATGAGGGCGGCGGCCGCTGCGGAGAGCACCCCCGCGACCCCCCAGAAGAGGAACATGGCGCGCCTTTAGCCGAAACCGCCCTCCGCGGCTACTCGGGGAAACCCCTAGGTCTCTTCGATTTCCGGCGAGGTGGGACGCCGTGTCGCGCCGAAGGCCGCCGCCGCCCGGCGCCGCACGAGGTCGCCGGCCCGCGGTTCGTGGATCAAGGTCGCGAACTCCGCGGCCAGCTGAAGGAATCGGGCGGCGATCTCGCGATCCGGCGCCTCGTTGTCGCGCACCAGCGACAGCACCTCGTCCACATAGTCGTCGAAGGCCTCGGCGACGTTCTCCATCACCTTGGCTCGGGTGGAGGTGAAGCCGCCATAAGCCGCGCTGGTCCGTACGCCCTCGGAAAAGGCCAGCAAGGCGCGGCAGCGCTCCACCGCCTTGGCGTCGGGCGCAAGCGTCAGGCGCGGCTCCATCTTCATGGCGCGCGCCACGCGCACCCGGTGGTTCGGCAGAGCCTGGCCCAGCGCCTTCTCCAGTTCCCGCAGCCTCGCCTCGACCACGGCGGCCAGGGTCTGCTTCTGCTTCAGGAGCCGCGCGCCCCAGCCGGTCTCGTGGGCAAGCTCGATATTGTTCTCGACCTCGGCGACCTGCAGCGTCAGGGTTTCGACCAGGGCTGCGGCCCGTTCACCGGCCGCAGTTCCGCCGAGAGCGTCGAAATTGGCCACCTCCTTCAGGTTCGCATCGATGGCGTCCATCAGGCGCAAGGCGAAGACGGCGAGCTCTGAGGCGGCCAGGTAGCTTTCGGCCGGACGCGACATCACCGCCGAGACCACGCGCAGGATCATCCAGCGTTCGGCCAACTGGGCGGCCAGCATTTCGAAGAAGCGGGGGCCGGCGTCCTCGCCCGAGGCGAGCGCGTCCTTGTAGGCGACCTTGGCCGCGGCGGCCCCCTCGCCCGTCGTCCGCGCGATCCATTCGGGCAGGCGCAGGGTCGCACGGCGGACCACAGGGGCGATCTCCAGGCAGGCCAGGAGCTCACGCACCGAACCCGGCCGATCGGTCTCCATCAAGTCGATGGCCTTGAGGTAGTCGCGCTGAACGCCAGCCTCCAGGCCATCGATCAGACGCGCGACCAGGGCGTCGAACGGCTCGGTGGAACTTTCGTCGGGGCGATAATCCACCAGGGCCGCGGCGGCCTCCAGCACCTCGTCCGGCGCCTCGGCCTTCAGGCCCCGCCACAGAAGCGCCAGGGCCTGCGGGGGAAAGGTGATCGTTCCGCCGCCCGCTGCGCCGGCCGCAAACAGCGGGGCCACGGGCTCCAGCGCCATGTTGCGCAGCCGGCGGTCGGCGACCTCGGCCTCGACGACCCGGCGCACGCCGGCCAGCGCCGTATCGTCCTCCACGGCGGCGAGCGCGCTTTGCAGATTGCTCACGATCCGGTCGGGCGACTGCTCCACCAGGCCGCGGACGATCTCGATCTTGGCTGCGGGCAGGCCGGCCATGGGAAACGGAAACTCCAGGCGCGGACCAATGGGCCCACGCGGGCGGAAGGATGCTTGACGCGGGTTAAGGCTTTGTTTTGCCTCACGCCTCCGCGCGCGGCAGGTCGAGCTGGACGGAAAGTCCGCCCAGGCGGGATTCGGCCAGCGTCAGCGCGCCGCCATAGGCTCGGGCCAGTTCGTCGACGATGGAGAGCCCCAGCCCCGAGCCCGGCGCGTTCTCGTCCAACCGGGTCCCGCGACGGATCACCTCCTCGCGCTGCTGAGGATCCAGACCCGGTCCGTCGTCCTCGATGGAAAGCGTGAGCCGCTCAGCTCCTGCGCCCGACGCGCGCACCCGCACCCGGCCGCGGCACCACTTGCAGGCGTTCTCCATAGGATTGCCGGCCAGTTCCAGCAGGTCCTGCCGCTCGCCGAGGAAATAGAGATCATCGGGGGCGTCCCAGTCGATCTCCACGCTCTTGTTCTGGAAGATCCGCTCCAGCGTGCGGGCGAGCTCGTCCAGCACGTCGGCGACCGAGGTGCGCTCCCCCGACCCTTGCGTGCGGGCCGCCGCGCGGGCCCGGCGCAGGTGGTGGTCCACCTGGCGGCGCATGGCCTCGGCCTGCAGTTCGACGACGTCGGCCAGGCCGCCGCCGGTCTGGCGGGCCTCGGTCAGCATCACCGAGAGCGGCGTCTTGAGGGCGTGGGCCAGGTTGCCGACATGGGTCCGCTGGCGCTCCACGACCTCCTGGTTGTGCGCCATGAGGGCGTTCAACTCCTCGGCCAGGGGCGCAAGCTCGGTAGGATAGTCCCGTTCCACCCGCTCGGCCTTGCCGCGGCGCACGGCGGCCACTTCGCGACGCAGGGCGAAGAGCGGGTTGAGGCCGACCCGCACCTGGATCACCACCGCAGCCAGCATGCCGACGCCCAGCAGCAGGAAGGTGACGGCGGTCGCGGCCACGAAGCCGCGCACGTCGCGGTCCACCGGCCCCCGGTCCTCCGCCGCCATGAAGATCACCGGCGCGGTGCGGTTGGGCAGCTGGGCCTGGGTGGCCATGGCCCGCAGCGGGGTGTTGAGCGGATCGCGGGTGTCGTAGGTCACGGGCTTGCCCGGCGCGGCGGTGAGCCGGGCGACCAGGTCCGGCGGGGCGGCCAGTTCGGAATCCCACAGCGAGCGCGAGCGCACCAGCACCCGCACCGCGCCGGCCTCGGTCGGCTCGGCGATCTGCCAGTATTTTCCGGAGAAGGCGCGTAGGGCGCGCAGATCGGTGAGGGCCGGCGCCACCACCTGGCCCTCGCCGTCGATGGTGGCGCCGGCCGTCAGGTTGTCGATCAGCTCCAGCAGGCCCTGGTCGAACCGCCGGATCGCCGCCTGCTGGAACAGCATGGCCAGGACCACGGCCGAGATCACGAGCACCGCCAGCACCCAGCCGGAGGCCAGGATCACCAGCCGCCGGACGAGCGACGGCCCGCGCAGCAGCTCCAGCTTCACGAGCCGGCCGCGCCCATCTCCTCGGCCGGCGCCGTCAAGCGGTAGCCCAGGCCGCGCACGGTCTCGATCCGCTCGGGTCCGATCTTCTTGCGCACCCGGCCGATGAACACCTCGATGGTGTTGGAATCCCGGTCGAAATCCTGGTCGTACAGGTGCTCGACCAGCTCGGTGCGGCTGATCACGCCGCCCTGGTGCATCATCAGGTAGTGCAGCAGCCGGTATTCCAGCGAGGTGAGCCGCAGGGGCTCGCCGTTCACGCTGGCCCGCGCCGCCCGCGGATCCAGCCGCAGGCCGCCGCAGGAGAGGCTGGGCGCCGCATGGCCGGCCGAACGGCGCAGCAGGGCGCGCAGACGGGCCAGCAGCTCCTCGGTGTGGAACGGCTTGGTCAGGTAGTCGTCGGCCCCGGCGTCGAAGCCCGCCACCTTCTCGCTCCAGGCGCCTCGGGCCGTCAGGATGAGCACCGGCGTGGCGACGTTCTCGCGCCGCCAGCGTTCCAGCACCGAGACCCCGTCGACCTTGGGCAGGCCAAGGTCGAGGATCACCGCGTCGTAGGGTTCAGTCTCGCCGAGGAACTGGGCCTCCTCGCCGTCCGGGGCGTGGTCCACCGCATAGCCGGCGTCGGCCAGCGCGGATTTCAGCTGCCGCGATAGGTCCGGATCGTCCTCGACCAGCAGGATTCGCATTCGGGCTCCCCGGTTAGCCGCCCTGGCGGGAGAGGATGCCCCCGCTCTGGGCGTCGACGATGAAGATGATCACGCGGCCGTCGTTGGTCTGCCACTGGACGAAATAGGCCGGCCGGCCCTGGAAGTCGCCCATGGTGGTGTTGAGATGGCGGCCCGGCGTGCGCGCGGAGATCGTGGCGATCACCTGCGACAGCGGCACCTGGCGCCCGCCGCGTACGGCCGCGCGCGCCGCATCCTGGTCGCCGCGGCCGGCGCCGTAGGACGGCTGCCCCGGATCGCCCCAGGGCTGGGCCTGGGCCGCCGCCGGGACCGCCAGGGCGAGGGCAGCTATGGCGATAATGCGCTTCATGCGATCAGCCATAGGCCTCCACGACTGAACCGAGCCTGAATGGCAGGTTTATGCCGGGGCTGCGGCGCTCTGTCACGCCGCGGGTCAGGTACGCTTGCGCGGCGTATAGGGCCGCTCGGCCCGCCAGCGTTCGGCGAAGGCTTCAAGCTCCGGATCGGGATTGTCGGGCAGGCGCAGGACGATCTTCGCCAGGAGGTCGCCGCGCCGGCCGCGCGCGTCGGCCAGGCCCCTTCCCTTCAGCCGCAGGGTCTGACCGGAATTGGCGCCCTTGGGGATGGTCAGGGAGACGTTCCCGTCGGGCGTCGGCGCCTCGACCTTGCCGCCCAGCACCGCGTCGGGGATGGCGACCGGCAGGTCCATGACCAGCGCCTCGCCCTCGCGGCGGAATATGGGGTGCGGGCGAACGGAGAGCTCGATGAAGGCGTCGCCCGGGCCGCCGCGGCCGGGGGAGCCTTGCCCCCGCAGGCGCAGGGTCTGGCCGTCTTCGGCCCCGCGCGGGATGGTCACGTCGATGGTGCGGCCGTCGGAGAAGGCGATGCGCTTCTTGGCGCCGTGGATCACGTCCTGCAGATCGATCTCAAGCTTGGCGCGAACGTCGGCTCCGCGCGGGGAGAAGCCGCCGAATCCGCCCCCCTGCGGGCCGCCGCCGCGGCGGCCCAGGATTTCGCCGAACAAATCCGACAGATCGATGTTCTCGAAGCCCTCCGCCTGACCGCGCCCGCCGCCGCCCCACGGTCCGCCCGAAAAGCCGCGCATGGTCTCGCGCCCGTCGGCGTCGATCTCGCCGGCGTCGTACTTCTTGCGCTTGTCCGCATCGCCCAGGATGTCGAAGGCCGCCGACACCCGCTTGAAGCGCTCCTCGGCCGCCTTGTCGCCCGGATTGGCGTCGGGATGGTTCTGCTTGGCGAGCTTGCGGAACGCCTTGCGGATCTCGTCGGCGCTCGCGCCGCGGGACACGCCCAGCTCGTCATAGAGATCGCGCGCCAAGGAAGACCCTTCGAAACCTTGATAGCCCATGGCCCTGAATTAGGCCGTTCACCCGGAGGCGCAAGAGCGAATGTGATAAAAATACCACAGGCGCTCAGTCCACCCCCCGCTCGTCCAACAGATCGTAGGCGGCGTAGTCAAGCGCATCGTCCGGATCCTCGAACTCGGCTTCGCTGACCGTCTCGCCGCGGACGGAGACGCGCGCCCGATGCACGCTCTCCGGATCGCCGGAAATCAAGGGGTGCCAGGCGGCCAGGCCGCGGCCCTCGTAGAGGCGGCGATAGGCGCAGCTCTTCGGCATCCATTCCAGCGCCTCGATATTGTGCGGCGTCAGCTTGATGCAGTCGGGCACGTGGGCCTTGCGGTTGACATAGTCGGCGCAACGACAGGACTTCGGATCGAACAGCCGGCAGTGGACCCGGGTGGGTATGATCTCGCCGGTGTCTTCATCCTCGAACCGCACCAGGCAGCAGAGCCCACATCCGTCGCAGAGACTTTCCCACTCGGCGGCGGTCATATGTTCGAGGGATTTCGTCTCCCAGAAAGGTCTCGAACCCATGCTAGAGGCGTCCCACAGAACTCGAACTCGCAAACACGCCGGCCCTAAGTGACCGATCCGAACACGCCATCCTACTCCGGTTCCGAAGCGCCGCCGAACGGCGAAGAGACGTTCCGCGCCGACCTGCCCCCTGGCGGCGGGAATGGCAAGGGCCGCGGCAAGGGGCCGCGCTGGCTGTGGATCCTGCTGGCGATCTTCACCGTACTGCTCTCGGCCGGCGCCTTTGCGGCGCTCGCGGGCTGGCGGCACCTGGAGCGCACCTATTTCGTCGACCTGCCGGAGGTCCCCGCTCGCGAGGCCCTCTACGAGATGAACCGCGCCCCGGCGATCCGGTTCTATGACCGCAACGGCGTGATGCTCGCCTCGCGCGGGCCCAAGCACGGCGATCGGGTCTTCGTACGCCAGCTGCCCGACCACGTTCGCGACGCCTTCCTGGCCGCCGAGGACCGCCGGTTCTTCCAGCACCGGGGCGTCGATCCCATCGCCATCTGGCGGGCCTGGCGGGCCAACCGGGCGGCCGGTCGGGTGGTCGAGGGCGGCTCGACCATCACCCAGCAGCTCGCCAAGACCCTGTTCCTGACCCCCGACCAGACCATGACGCGGAAGATCCAGGAGGCGGAGCTCGCCCGGCGGATCGAACAGAGGCTGTCGAAGGACGAGATCCTCGAGCTCTACCTCAACCGCATCTATTTCGGGGCCAACACCTTCGGGATCGACGGCGCCTCGCGCACCTATTTCGACAAGCCGGCCGCGCAGCTGAATCTCTCCGAAGCCGCCCTGCTGGCGGCCCTGCCCAAGGCGCCGTCGCAGCTGGCGCTCCACCGCAACATGAAGGGGGCGCTGGTCCGCCAGCGCCTGGTGCTGCAGCGCATGCTGCGCGAGGGCTGGATCACCGAGGCGGAAATGGCGGCGGCGATCGCCAATCCGCCGCAACTGGCCGCCACGGCGCTCGCCGACGACGGCGACATCGGCTACGCGCTCGACTACGCCACCACCGAGGTGCTGCGGCTCGTAGGCTCCGAGTCGACCGATCTCGACGTCTGGCTGACGATCGACGGCAAGCTGCAGGAACAGGGCGGAGAGGTCCTGCGCAGCGTCCTGCAGGCCGACGGCCGCACCGCGGGCGCCAGCCAGGCGGCCATGGTCTCGATCTCGGAAGAGGGCGCCATCCGCACCCTGATCGGGGGTCTCGACTACGGCGAAAGCGTCTTCAACCGCGCCGTCCAGGCGCGGCGCCAGCCAGGATCGAGCTTCAAGCCCCTGGTCTATGCGGCGGCGCTGGAAGCCGGCGTGCTGCCCTCCGACGTGCGGGTCGACGAACCCCTCGACATCGGCGGCTGGAAACCGCGCAACTACGGCGGCGGCCACCGCGGCCCGGTGACCGTGCAGGCGGCGCTGGCGGCCTCCATCAACACCATCTCCGTCAAGCTGGCCCAGGAGGCCGGTCCCACGGCCATCGCGGGCCTCGCGCGACGGTTCGGGATCACGACCGTTCCGGCCGACGCCCAGCTTTCCATCGCGCTCGGCGCCTACGAAGTCCCGCTGATCGAGATGGTTTCGGCCTATCAGGTCTTCCAGCAGCAGGGGCTGCGCCTGACGCCCTACATCGTGGAAGAAATCCGCACCGTCCGCGGTGAGCCGGTCTATCGCCACGCCACGGCCTCTCCGGTCCCGGCCTACGACATCATCCGGTCCAGCATGATGGTGCGCATGATGCAGTCGGTGATCACCTCGGGCACAGGAACCGGGGCGAATATCGGCCGTCCCGCCGCCGGCAAGACGGGCACCAGCCAGAACTGGCGCGACGCCTGGTTCATCGGCTTCACCCCCGACATCGTGACAGGCGTCTGGGTGGGCAACGACGACGACAGGCCCATGAACCGGGTCACCGGCGGCGAGCTCGCCGCCCGCGCCTGGGCGCGCTACATGACCGCGGCCCACGCCTTCCTGCCGCCGCGGGAGTTCGACTGGCTTCTGCCGGAACCCGAGCCGGAGATGGAGGAGGATCCGCGCAACTGGTTCTACGAAGGCCTGGCCGACGATTTCGCCCGAATTGCGGGCGACGCGCCGGCTCCGCCCCGCGAACCTGACTTCGAGCCGGACCTCGCGATTCCGCCCCCGCCGCAAGGGGAAGATCGCGAACCTTGAAGCCCTCCCCCTTGGACCGGCCGCCGTTCGCCTCTATGTCGCTCGCCGCATGAAGCCCCCCATCCTCGCGCTCAAGGACGTCCGTCTGGCCGACGGCCCTCGCATGCTGTTCGACGGCGTGGACCTGGCCGTGGAGCCGCGCGCGCGGGCCTGCCTGGTGGGCCGCAACGGCGCGGGCAAGTCCACGCTGCTCAAGATCCTGGCCGGCGAACTGCAGGCCGACGAGGGCGAGCGCACGCTGCAGCCCGCCATCCGCATCGCCTATGTCCCCCAGGAGCCGGAGATCGCCGGCCCCACCTTGCTGGACCACGTCACCGCGGGGGGCGCCGCCGCGCATGAAGCCGAGGCCGCGCTCGCGGTGTTCGGCCTCGATCCGGCCAAGGCGAGCCAGGGCCTTTCCGGCGGCGAAATGCGGCGCGCCGCCCTGGCCCGGGCATTCGCCGAGCAGCCGGACGTGCTGCTGCTGGACGAGCCCACCAACCACCTCGACATCCTGGCCATTGAAACCTTGGAAGAAGCCCTGGCCGCGTCCCGCGCCGCGGCGGTGATCGTCAGCCACGACCGCGCCTTCCTCGCCCGCGTCACCGGCCGCTGCTTCTGGCTGGAGCACCGCCGGGTGCGTCGGCTCGACAAGGGCTTTTCCCACTTCGACGCCTGGGTGGAGAAGATCCTCGCGGCCGAGGCTGAGGAGGCCCGTCGCCTCGACAAGCAGCTGGAGCGCGAGGAGCACTGGCTGCGCCGGGGCGTCACCGCCCGCCGCGCCCGCAACGAGGGCCGCCGCCGCGCCCTGATGGAGTTGCGTCAGACCAAGTCCGAACGCCTGCGCGAGGCCCGCGGCGAGCTTTCCATGGGGCTGGCGGCTTCGGGCCTTTCGGGCCAGCGGGTGGCGGACGTGAAGAACGTCTCCAAGGCGTTCGGCGAGCGGGTGCTGCTGCGCGGCTTCACCACCCGCATCCTGCGCGGCGACCGCATCGCCATCGTCGGCCCCAACGGCGCGGGCAAGACCACGCTGGTGCGCCTGCTGCTGGGCGAGATCGCGCCCGACGAGGGGACGGTGACGCTCGGCGCCAACCTCACCGTCACCTATGTGGACCAGGCCCGGGCGGACCTGAAGCCGGACATGACCCTGAAGGACGTGCTGACGCCCCACGGCGGCGACCAGGTGATGGTGCGCGGCCAGCCGCGGCACGTGGCGGCGTACGCCAAGGAGTTCCTGTTCGGCGAGAACCAGCTGCGCCAGCCGGTGAAGAGCCTGTCGGGCGGAGAACGCAACCGCCTGCTGCTGGCCCGCGCCTTGGCCAACCCCACCAACCTGCTGGTGCTGGACGAGCCAACCAACGACCTCGATATGGACACCCTCGACCTGCTGGAGGAGCTGCTGGCCGATTACGAGGGCACGCTGATCCTGGTCAGCCACGACCGCGACTTCGTCGACCGCCTCGCGACCTCCACCATCGGCCTGGACGGCCGCGGCAAGGCGGTGGAGACCCTCGGCGGCTGGCAGGACTTCCTGGCCCAGAACCCCGGCTTCTTCCGCTCCGTGGCCGCGCCGGCCGCGACGCCCGCGCCCAAGCCCGCACCGCCGCGGCCAGCGTCCAAATCCGCCAAGCTCTCCTACAAGGACCAGCGCCGCCTGCAGGAGCTGGAAGAGATGGTCGCCACCCTCCCCGAGGAGATCGCACGGCTGGAAGGCCAGCTCGCCGATCCCGGCCTCTACACGCGCGACCCGGCCGGGTTCGAGCGCGTCTCGAAGGCGCTGGAGACGACGCGGGCGAAGCTCTCCGCCGCCGAGGAGGAATGGCTGGAGCTCGAAAGCCGCCGGGAGGCGCTGGAAGCCGGCGGCTGACCCCCTCCCCCGCCCCGGCGTCGCAGAGCGGGAGAACCTTGACCAGGCCGTCCCTCTGGGGCATCTGCCGGATCGCGAGCGCCCGGCGGCGGCGTTGAATATCTCGCGCTCGCGCGGCCCCGCCTTCGCGGCGGACCATTTTCCGCGCCCTTTCGGACACTCAGATGACCTCCCCTTCCGCGCTCGCCGAGCGCGATTTCGCCCGCCTCTGGGCCGCCCAGGCCGTTTCAGCCTTCGGCGCGCGCATCACCCGCGAGGGCCTGCCGATCGTCGCCGTGGTCGGGCTTTCCGCCTCGCCGGCCGCCCTCGGCGCCCTGGCGGCGGTCTCCGGCGCGGCCGCCCTCGTAGCCGGGCTGGCCGGCGGCGGCCCCATCGACCACACCGCGCGGCGGCCGCTGCTGATCGGCGCCGACCTCGTGCGCGGCGCCGTCCTGATCACCCTGCCGCTCGCCGCCTGGCTGGGGGCGATCTCGCTCGTTCAGCTCTTCGTCGCCGCCGCGCTGGTGGCTGCAGCCAGCGCGGTGTTCGACATCGCCAGCCACGCCTATCTGCCCGGCCTGATCGGGCGCGAAGCGCTCGTCGACGGCAACGCCAAGCTCTCGGCCACCGATAGCGTCGCCGAAGTCGGAGGGCCCGCCCTCGCCGGCCTGCTGTTCCAATGGCTGACGGCCCCCATCGCCATCGCCGGCAACGCCCTGACCTATCTGGTCTCCGCAGCGTTCCTGGCGACGATCCGCAAGCCCGAGCCGCCGCCGGAGCCCAGCCCGCCCGAACCCTGGCTTTCCGACATGACGGCGGGCTTCCGCCTTGCGCTGGCCCATCCGCTGGTTCGCCCGATCCTGCTGGTCAGCGCCAGCCACGGCCTGTTTGGCGGAATCTTCGCCGCGCTCTATGTCCTCTTCTGCCTGAAGGTGCTGGGCCTCGGCCCCGCGGCCCTCGGGATAGCGATCGCCGCCGGGGGCGCCGGCGCGCTCGCAGGCTCGATGCTGGCGCCGCGGCTTGATCGCCGGCTCGGCTCTGGTCCCACCATCCTCCTATGCCTCGTCGGGGTCGCCGGCGCGCTCGTGCTCACCCCGCTGGCGCCCGCCGATCCGGAGCGCGCCCTGGCCTGGCTGATCGCCTCCCAGGTGTTCGGCGACGCGTTCGGGGTGATGGGGCTGATCGTCGCCTCCACCCTGCGCCAGACGGCCATGCCCCAGGCGGTCCTGGGCCGGGTCGGCGGCGCCTTCCACGCCGCCGGCGGCGGCATGGCGGTGCTAGGCGCCCTGGCCGGGGGCCTGCTGGGCGAGCTGATCGGCGCGCGGGGCGCGCTCTGGATCGCCTGGGCCGGCTTCGCCCTCACCCCGCTGATCGTGCTCGCTTCCCCGCTGCGGCGGGCGCGGAGCGCGGCGGCCTGATCTGTTGCGTGGGGTCACGAGGGATGAATAGCTTAGCTATGTTCAATCTTCTCGCCGTTGGCTTTCTGATCTGGATCTCGGCCACCTTTGTGTCCCTGTGGATCCACGGCGCACGCACCGGCGTCGCGCCCCTGGTCGGACCGCTGCTCGGCATCCGGCAGGACATTCATCCCATCGGCTACTTTGTGGCCATGAGCGCTCTCGCGATCCCCATGCTACTCTGCCTGGCTCTATTGTTCTGGGGCCTCTCGATCGCCTTTCCGCGCGAGGGAATCCCGCTCCCGCCCGCTCAGGGTTACGTCGAGGCGGGCGCCGTGACGAACAGCGGAGCGACAAACGCCTACTTCCCTCCTGCCCTAGCGCGCATCACCTACCAGTGCGCTGACTTCGCTAAGCCCATTCCCATCCTAAGCGAGCCTTCGGCTAACTCATACACAAGGATGCTGAAGGCGGCCGGCGAGCCTTCGCTTGTGGCCGGCCTGAACCGCGTCGGACCGCACGCGAACATCTATCGCTTCACTTGGTCGAATTCGTTCGACACATCGGTCGTCGTGAGGATCGAAGAGGGGTTCGACGGTCGCTTACATGTGGCAGCCACACGGCTCTCCAACACGGGCGAGATAGACCGCCAAGTCAAAAGGCTGCTCACGCCGGAGGAGCGTCAGAAGTTCGTCCGAGCCTTCATAGGGGCTAAACGCTTGAAAGTGCGGGGGTCAGCTGCCGTCGAGTTTATGATGGCGCTGAGTGGCTGATGGAAGCCGTCGATGATGGACGCTATCGATATGTCGAGCGGTCCTCGCCCGAGGACGGCCCGATCCGCGACCTCGGTATGACCATGCTCGGCTTCACGGGCTGGAATCTCGATCCGATCTATTAGCCGGCCTCATGCCGCCCCTCGGCGAACGCCTCGACCATCTTGCGGCAGAAGGCCGGCAGGTCGTCGGGCTTGCGGGAGGTGACGAGGCCCTGGTCGACCACCACCTCTTCGTCCACCCAGTCGGCGCCGGCGTTCTTCAGGTCGGTCTTGAGCGAGGGCCAGGAGGTCATGCGCCGGCCCTGCACGGCGCCGGCGTCGATCAGGGTCCAGGGCCCGTGGCAGATCGCGGCGATGGGCTTGCCCGCCTGGGCGAAGGACCGCACGAAGTCGATGGCCTTGGGCTCCAGGCGCAGCTCGTCAGGATTGATCACACCGCCCGGCAGCACGATGGCGTCGTAGCCGGCAGGGTCGGCGTTCGCCAGTTCGCGGTCCACCGGCACGGCGTCGCCCTTGTCGTGATGGTTGAAGCCCTGGATGCGTCCGCCCTTGGGGGCCACCACCTCGACCTGGGCGCCTTCGGCCTTCAGGGCCTCGATGGGCTTTTCCAGCTCCACCTGCTCGAAGCCGTCGGTCGCCAGCACGGCCACCTTGCGGCCGGAAAGCCTGCCTTCCGCCATATCGTCCTCCTTGTCCGGGTGTCGGACCGGAGAACAGGCGCGCAGGCGGCCGGGTTCCGGATCAGCCGTTCAGGATCCACCCGGCCGGGAGGCTGGAGAGCTGCACGCCCACCAGCACCATGGTGTCGCCGCCACCCAGGTCGATGACGGTGTCCGCCCCTTCCTGGCGCAGGGTGTAGGCCACGCCCGGCGTCTCGAAGATCACCCGGTCCCCCTCGGCGTATGAGAAGTCGACCACCCGGTCGAGGCCGGCGCCCTTGAAGAAGTGGAAGGTGTCGGCCCCCGCCCCGCCGGAAATGGTGTCGGAACCTCGGTCCCCCGAGAGCCAGTCGTCGCCCGCCTCGCCGCTCAGGCTGTCATTGTCCTGGCCGCCGCGGAGGAAGTCGCGATCCTGGCCGCCGAACAGGGTGTCGGCGCCCATGTTCCCGTAGACGATGTCGATACCGGCGTCGCCATAGAGCAGGTCCCCGTCCTGGCCGCCGACCACCCAGTCATCGCCTCCCTCGCCATAGAGGGTGTCGGCGCCCTGGTTTCCGTGCATGTCATCGAACTCGGCGCCGCCATACATCAGGTCCGCGCCGGTCTCTCCGCGCATGAAGTCGCGACCGGCTCCGCCCCGAATCAAGTCGTCACCCGCGCCGCCGAACAGCTCGTCGTCGCCGCCGCCGCCATCGATGGTGTCGGCGCCGCCGAAGCCCCTCATCAGATCTTCGAAGGGAGAGCCGGTGATGACGTCGTTACCGCCGAAGATGGTGTTCATCGCGGTCAGATTTGCGTTCGTCGCCACCCAGCCGAGGAAGGTCGCCACCGAGATCGGCGCAAACCCGGTCAGGGTATAGGTCGTCTGCCCCAGGAAGGTCTGGCTGATGCCGGTGATCGTCCCGCCGATCAGCTCACCCGCCGTATTGTACTGGAAGGATCCGGTGAAGGTGTCCGTCAGGCCGGAGTCGCTGGTGCTGATCGTCGTCCCGTTGGCGACCGTAACGTCCCCGGCGACCAGGGACAGCAGGTCGAACCCGTCGAAGTCCAGCCCGTAGCTCGAGCCTGCGGTGAAAACAGCCATGATCGTCGCCCCCGAAAATCTCCACCTGCGCCATAAGGCCGCAACGCCACCCGCACAACCTTCAATTGTGGTTAACGGCCAAGCGCCACCTGACCTCAGCCATTCAGGATCCATCCGGCCGGCAGGCTGGAGAGCTGCACGCCCACCAGCACCAGGGTGTCGCCGTCGCCGAGGTCGACGACGGTGTCCTCCCCCTCCTGGCGCAGGGTGTAGGCCACGCCCGGGGTCTCGAAGACCACCCGGTCGCCCTGGCCGTAGGAGAAGTCGATCACCCGGTCGAGGCCGGCGCCCTTGAAGAAGTGGAAGGTGTCGGCCCCCGCTCCGCCGGAGATGGTGTCGGATCCCCGATCGCCCGAGAGCCAGTCGTCGCCGTCCCCGCCCGACAGGCTGTCGTTCTCCTGCCCGCCGCGCAGGGTGTCGCCGCCGGTCCCGCCCAGCAGGGTGTCGTCACCCTTGCTGCCATGCACGATGTCGAAGCCGCCGTCGCCGGAGACAAGGTCGTTCCCCTGGCCGCCGACCACCCAATCGTCGCCGAAGCCGCCGCTTAGAGTGTCGTTCCCCTGATTGCCATGCATGTCGTCGAAGCCGTCGCCGCCGGCCAAGACGTCGTCGCCCTCCTCTCCGCGGAGGAAGTCGTCGCCGCCGTGGCCATAGAGAAAATCGTCGCCGGCGCCGCCGAAGAGCTGGTCGTTTCCGCCCCAGCCCTCGAAAAGGTTCGAATTGGCGTCCCCTGTCAGAGTGTCGGCGAAGGCCGAACCGCCGAGATCTTCGACCCCCGTGAGCTTGTGCCGCCCTAGATTGGTGTCCTGCACGTCGATGATGCGCAGATCGATCCGCAGAGGCACGTTGGAGGCCGAGAAGTCAGCGTAATCGAAGGAGCCCGCGCCGCCGTCGAGAGTGTCGTTGCCATGGCCTGGATCGAGGATGTCGTCGCCGGCCCCGCCGACCAGCAGGTCGTCCCCCAGGCTCCCGGCGAGGATGTCGTCACCCGCGTTTCCTTCGAGAGTGTCCCCGCCGGCGCCGCCGATCACGAAATCGTCCGTCACGCCGCCGCGGACGTGCGAGCCGCCGTCACCCAGGAGCACCAATTCCGCATTGTCGACGCGGATATGCCCTAGCGGCGCGGGCTGGTTCAGCCAGACGTTCAGGACCCGATGAGCCTCGTCGAGCACGACGATGTCGACGCCCGGCCCGCCATCGATGGTGTCGGCGCCGTCGCCGCCGTAAATCAGGTCGTCGCCGGCCCCGCCGGCCAGGCTGTCGTCACCGCCGCCGCCCTGGATCTCGTCGTCGCCCGATCCGCCGACCAGCGTCTCGCTGGCCGAGGTCCCGATCAGGGTCTCGTTATCCGCCGTCGTGACGAACTGCGCGCCCATATCGCCCCCCCAATTCCCCAACGCCGCACTTGGAGGCGCGGCGCCATCATGGCGGGTCTGGGGCGCCTGAGTCTACCCTTCCGGGCAAGCTCTACCGCGAGAACTTCTGGAACTTGATCCGGTGCGGGATCAGGCTGTCTGCGCCCAAGCGGCGTTTCTTGTCCTCTTCGTAGGCCTCGAAGTTGCCCTCGAACCATTCTACGTGGCTGTCGCCCTCGAAGGCCAGGATGTGGGTGGCCAGGCGGTCCAGGAACCAGCGGTCGTGGCTGATGACCACGGCGCAGCCGGCGAAGTCCTCCAGGGCCTCTTCCAGGTTCTGCAGGGTCTCGATGTCCAGGTCGTTGGTCGGTTCGTCCAGCAGGATGACGTTGCCGCCTTCGGTCAGCGTCTTGGCCAGGTGCACGCGGTTGCGCTCCCCGCCGGAGAGCTGCCCCACCTTCTTCTGCTGGTCGCCGCCCTTGAAGTTGAACGAGCCGACATAGGAGCGCGTATTGATCTCACGCTTGCCGATGGCCAGCACGTCAAGGCCCTGGGAGATCTCCTGCCAGACGGTCTTGTTGGGATCCAGCGCATCGCGGGTCTGGTCCACATAGGCGAGCTTCACCGTCTCCCCGACCCGGAAGGTCCCAGCGTCCGGCTGCTCCTGACCGGTGATGATCCGGAACAGGGTCGACTTGCCCGCCCCGTTCGGGCCGATCACGCCGACGATGCCGTTCGGCGGCAGCTTGAACGAAAGGTTCTCGAACAGCACCTTGTCGCCATAGGCCTTGGAAAGGTTCTCGGCCTCCAGCACCACATTACCCAGGCGCGGGCCGGGCGGGATCTGAATGGTGGCGAAGGTCTGGGCCTGGCGGGCGTTCTCCTGCTCGCTGACCATCTTCTCATAGGCCGCCAGACGCGCCTTGGATTTCGCCTGGCGGGCCTTGGGGTTGGAGCGCACCCATTCCAGCTCGCGGGTCATGGCCCGCTGGCGCGCCTCGCTCTCGGACTGCTCCTGGACGACCCGCTTGGTCTTCTGCTCCAGCCAGGCGGAATAGTTGCCCTCGTAAGGGATGCCCCGCCCACGATCGAGCTCGAGCGTCCATTTGGTCACTTGGTCGAGGAAGTAGCGGTCGTGGGTGACCAGGATCACGCAGCCCGGGAAGGCCTCCAGGTGATGCTGCAGCCACGCCACCGACTCCGCGTCGAGGTGGTTGGTGGGCTCGTCCAGCAGCAGCATGTCGGGCTTCGACAGCAGCAGCCGGGCCAGGGCCACGCGGCGCTTCTCGCCCCCGGAGAGGTTGTCCACGGTCCAGTCGTCAGGCGGGCAGCGCAGGGCGTCCATCGCCATCTCTACCTTGGAATCGATGTCCCAGAAGTCGCCGGCGTCGATCTTCTCCTGGAGGGCGGTCATCTCCTCCATGAGTTCGTCGGAATAGTCCTCGCCGAGTTGGGCGGCGATCTCGTTGTAGCGGTCGAAGATCTTCTTCTCTTCGCACCAGGAGATGACGTTGCCGAGCACGTTGAGCTGGTCGTCGAGCTGGGGCTCCTGCTCCAGGTAGCCCATCTTCACGCCGTCGGCGGCCTTGGCCTCGCCCGAGAACTCCTTGTCGATCCCAGCCATGATCTTCAGCAGGGTCGACTTGCCCGAGCCGTTGACCCCGACCACGCCGATCTTGGCGTCCGGATAGAAGGACAGCCAGATGTTCTCGAACACCTTCTTGCCGCCGGGATAGGCCTTGGTCAGGCCCTGCATCTGGAAAATGTACTGCTGCGCCATCGGGCGTCCGCGCTCGCTTCGGTCTCGGATGAAGGGGAATTTGCGGCAGCAGATAGCGGCCCGGGCGCGTATGCGCAACGCCGCCGCGACAAAGACGCCGCCCGCCCGAGCAAGCAGGGCGGACGGCGCAAGTTGAGGGAGTCGGAGAGAAGAAAAGCCGGCGGCGTCTTTTCCTCCCCCGCTTCGCAAGGGAGGAACCAGGAAGGCGACCTACTTTTCGGCCAGAGCGCTTTCGGCCTCGACCGTCTTGCCTGCGAGGCGGTTGCAAGTGGCGACGTCGCGCGGGCTCATGGCCCGGCCACGGCTGGCGAAGGAGGCCAGCGGCCCCACCGCCTCGGCGGTCCGGCGGCACTCCTTCATGAAGGAGTCGATGGTGCGGTGCTGGGCGGTGCCGATGCAGAACTCCGCTTCGCAGCGCCAACTCACGCCGCTCACCGTGACCGCGGCGGGGGCGGCGGCCGGCGCGGCCAGGCGGGCTTCGCTGCGATAGGTCTGCGCCGCCGCAGGCGTGGCGAGGATCAGGGCCGCGCAGGCGGCCAGGGACATCGAGTGGATTTGCATAATGTGCCTCGGGGAGGTTAAAAAGAGCACGATCGGTAACTGAACGAAAAAGAGCATGATCGGTCACTTTCTGTCAAGCACGGGAGGCTTGGCCATTGCGTAAGGGCGATGCGACCCGGCAGCGGATCCTGGAGGAGACCCAGCGCCAGGCCGCGGTGAAGGGCTTCGGCGCCGTGAGCCTGGGCGACGTGGCCCAGTCCGTGGGCCTGTCCAAGAGCGGCCTCTTCAAGCACTTCGAGTCGAAAGAGGCGATGGAACTCGCCGCCCTGGATCAGGCATTCGACCGTTTCGTCGCCTTCGTCTGGACGCCGGCCCAGGCTCTTCCCGCCGGACGCGCGCGCCTGGAGGCGATCTTCGAGCGGTGGCTGGACTGGCAGGAGGTGGAGAACGCCGCGGGCGGCTGCCTGATCTACGCCGCCAGCGTCGAACTGGACGACCAGCCCGGCCCCTTGCGCGACCTGCTGCACAAGCGTGTGCGTCAGTGGCGCCGGACGCTCGCCCGGGAACTGCAGGCGCTCCGCGACCCGCCCCTGTCCGAAGAGGACGCCGCGGGGGCTGCGTTCCAGATGAAGAGCTTCACCCTGGGGCACTCCGACGCCCTTCGGATGCTGGGCGACAAGAACGCCAAGGCGGCTGCCCAGGCGGCGTTCGCGGCCCTCCTCGATCGTCTCGAACGGAACGCCTGACGCGTTCAAGCGTAGTTTTGGGAAGCAACCAAGGAAGGACTTCCCATGCACAAGGACACCGTCAAAGGCTCGATGAAGGACGCCAAGGGCTCCGTGAAGGAAACCGCGGGCAAGATGACCGGCGACGACAAGCTGCGCGCCGAAGGCAAGGGCGATCAGGTCGCCGGCAAGGTGCAGAAGGGCGTCGGCAACGTGAAGGAAGCCGCCCGGGACGCCTTGAAGCACTGAGGCGCCGCGTAGCCGGGGGCCGTCGGCGCGATCTAAGAGGTGGCTCGGCGCGGCGGCGAGGAGACGGCGGCGTGCGGAGCGCCTAAAGTCCACACATGATCCGCCACGTCCGCCCCGCCGATCACCCGGCCATCTTCGCCGTCGTCGAAGCCGCCTTCGGGCAGAGCACCGAGGCCGAACTGGTGGAACGCCTTCGCAGCGATGGCGATGTGGTGTTCGAACTGGTGGCCGAGGAGGCCGGAGAGCTTCTCGGCCATATCCTCTTCAGCCGGCTCTGGGCGGACAGCGCCAATCTCTACGCCGCCCTGGCGCCTCTCGCTGTCCGGCCGGACCGGCAGCGCTCGGGCCTCGGCAAGCGCCTCACCGAGGCCTCCCTGGAGACGGCGCGCGAGTTCGGCGCCCATGCGGTCGTGGTGCTGGGCCATCCCGCCTACTATCCGAAGTTCGGCTTCTCGACCGGAGCGGCGGCCAGACTCCGCTCGCCGTTTTCCGGCAACCCCGCCTTCATGGCCCTCGCGCTTGAGCCTGGAGCCTTGGACGAGCCCCTGACAGTCGCCTATCCCGACGCCTTCGGCGCCTGACGGCTCAATCGGTAGCCGCGCGGGCGGCCGCGTCCTCGCCGGCCTCCAGCGCCGCCAAGGCCTCGTTGATCTTGCGGATTTCCTCCGGCGTCGGCTTGCGTCGCGAGGCGTTGAGGGCGCCGGGCGTCGGGAAATCGGCCGCAGCCTCGGCCACCGCATAGGTGCGCGTCTCGCCGCCCACGGCCAAGGTCACCTGCCGCAGCGCAGGCGCCGACGGCTCGAACAGCCCTTGAGTCCGGGGATCGCTCCCGCCGAGGATCGCCGGCGAGATATAGGCCTCGCCGCCAGCGTAGCGGCCGGTGAAGGCGGCCGGCTCTCCCGACGGCCCGGTCCAGCGATAGAAGATGTGCAGACCGATCTGCTTCAGCTTCACCAGGGTCGGCGCCCAGTAAGGGGCCACATAGTCGGCGTGATAGTGGGTGGCCGAGCCGACGCTTTCGGCCACGTAGCCCGACAAAGCCCGACCTGCGATGGCCTGCGCCTCGCGCCACAGCCGGGGCTCTGGCGCCCATCGCAGCGAGCCGTCGCAGGTGAAGCTGAACTGGCAGCCGGTGGTTCGCGCCGAGCCCTGATAGACCACGCCGCAGACAGTCTTGGGATAGGCGGGGTGGCGCACGCGGTTCAGCACCACCTGGGCCACGGCCTCGCGCCCCAGGGCGGGCTCACGTGCGGATTCGTAGTAGACGGCCTCGCTCAGGCACTGCAGCGCCCGCCGGCCATCCGCGTCGGAAAGCGACATCCGGAAGGGCGCCATCGGCCGGATGGGGACCTCGGCAAAGGGGCGGAGGGCGTTGATCTGCCGGGCGGTGGCGTCGGGCGCGGCCCCGAAACCGAGATCCGGCAAGGCTTCGAGATCGAGGGTCGCCCAACCCGCCGGGCGGCCCCAGAAGTCCGCCTTGGGATCCGGGTCGTGCCGTTGGGCCAGGCTCAGCATCGCCGGATCCATCCGGCCGGTCAGGCGCGTCAGGCCTTCCCCCGACAGGTCTCCGGCCAGGGCGGCGTCCAGGCGCGCGGGCCCGCCGCCCCGGCCCAGATAGGTCGAGGCCGAGGCCCAGGCCGCGACCGCGCAGGCCAGCGCGGCCGTCGCCGCCCCTATGACGCGGGGCCGAATGAGGGTCGCCAAGCGTGTCAGGCGCGAGCTCCCAAAGGTTTGCGGGCCGGGAAAATAGGCCAAGCTCCCTCCCCGGCAAAATGAACTTGTGCACAGGAAACCGGCCGCGCTCGGCCGCTCCGGCGGCGCAAATGGGGATGGGCTGTGACGATATCCAGTGTTGCACAGGCCCTGGGACCCGCTCATGCTTCCCGCAACCGTCCGCGTAAGGATCGGCGATTCCGGGGGGCCAGCCGTGCCGATAAAGCCCGCCGCGCTCTGGGCGAGGTTCGTGCCGCGGCGTTCGCCGCCCTTCCACCGGGCGCTCGCCGTCAGCCTAGGCGCCATGGCGGTCGCAGCGGTCCTGCGCGGCGCCTTCCTGGGCTGGGACGGCGCGCTCGGCCTCTCCACCGCCCAGTTCCCGGCCTTCATCCTGGCCACCCTCTATGCCGGCCAGCGCTGGGGGTGGGCGACCCTGGCCGCGGTCGTCGCGCTCAGCTTCACCGTCGACACCATCCTGGCCGAAACCATTTCGCGCCAGGCGGCCCTGGTGCTCTTCCTGATCTCGGCGGCGGTCACCGTGCTGGTGGCAGGCGCCCTGCGCGAAAACCTTCTGCGGCTCGGCGAGGCCCAGGCCGCCCTCGACGCCAGCGAGGCGCACCTGCAAACCGCCCAGAACGCCGGCGGCGTCGGCCCCTGGTCGTGGGATGTCGATCAGGACGTCGGCCGCTGGTCGCCGACCCTCTACAAGAACCTGGGCCTCGACCCGTCCACCCGCCCGACCATCCGCGCCCTACTGGAGGTCATTCATCCCGAGGACCGCGAACGGGTGCGCCAGAACAACGTCCGCGCCCTCAAGACCGGCCGCATGGACCCGGTGGAGTACCGGGTCGTCCATCCCGACGGCCAGGTGCGCTGGCTGCTCTCCCGCGGCGACGTGCAGGTGGACGAGACCGGCCGCGCGCGCCACGCCGTCGGCGTCAATATCGACGTCACTGACCGGCACGTGGCCGAGGAGCAGGTGCGCGAGAGCGAGGCGCGGTTCCGCGCCTTGGCCGACTCCGCGCCGGTGCTGATGTGGGTCTCGCGCAGCGACGGCAAGCGCGAATTCGCCAACCGCGCCTATGTGGACTTCCTCGGCGAGCCCTATGAGACCGCCATCGCCTTCGACTGGCGCAAGCGCCTGCATCCCGACGACCTCGACCGGATCCTCGCCGAGCAGATCGCCGGCGAGTCCTCGCGAAAGCTCTTCGAGCTCGAAGCACGTTACCTGCGCGCCGACGGCCAGTGGCGCTGGGTCCGCTCGATCTCCCAGCCCCGCTACGACCCCCTAGGGGCCTTCATCGGCTTCATCGGCATCGGGTTCGACGTGACCGAGGCGAAGCAGGCGCAGGCCGACCTGCAGCGCATCAACGACCTTTTGGCGGAGCGGGTGCAGGCCGCGCTCGCCGAGCGGGACGAGGCCGAAGCCGCCCTGCGCCACGCCCAGAAGCTGGAGGCCGTAGGCCAACTCACCGGCGGCGTGGCCCACGACTTCAACAATCTGCTGACCGTGGTCATCGGGGCGCTCGACCTGATCCAGCGCCATCCGGCCGACGCAGCCCGGCGGGATCGGATGATCGAGGCGGCGCTCGGCGCCGCCCGCCGGGGCGAGCGCCTGACCCAGCAGCTACTGGCCTTCTCCCGCCGCCAGGCGCTGAACCCGCAGCCGGTGCGGGTGGACGAGCTGGTCGCCGAGGCCGAGCCCCTGTTGCGACGCGCTGTGGGCGAGGCGGTCGCCTTTTCGGTCCGGCCCAGCGCCGAGGGGGCCACGGCCATGGTCGACCCCGGCCAGTTCGAGGCGGCGCTGATGAACCTGGTGGTCAACGCGCGCGACGCCACGGCCCACGGCGGCGCGATCCGCATCGAGACCGCCGCCTGCGAGCTGGCCGAGGGCCAGGTTCCCGAAACCGCACCCGGCGCCTATGTGCGTCTCTGCGTCCACGACACCGGCGTCGGCATGGCGCCGGAGGTGATGGCGCGGGTGTTCGAGCCGTTCTTCACCACCAAGGAAGTCGGCAAGGGCACGGGCCTCGGCCTCTCCCAGGTCTACGGCTTCGTGCGCCAGAGCGGCGGCGGCGTGGCCATTGAATCCGCTCCCGGGCGCGGCGCGACGGTGCGCCTCTACCTGCCCCGGGTCCAAGACTCCGCTCCGCTCGCCGAACCGTCGCGGGCGCCTACTGCGCCTGCATCGAACGCGTCGCTGAAGGTCCTGCTGGTGGAGGACGATCCCGACGTCGGCGACATGATCGCGGCCATGCTGGAGGAACTGGGCCACAAGGTCCTCCGCGCCTCGGGCGTCACCCCGGCTCTGGAAATCTTGCGGGGCGGCGAAGCCCTCGACCTCCTCCTGACGGACCTCATCATGCCGGGCGACAAGACCGGCGTGGACCTCGCCCGGGAGGCCGTCGCCATGCGCCCGGGCCTGCCCGTGATCCTCTCCTCCGGCTATACCGGGGAATCCCTCGGCCCCGCCGAAGAGACTCCCTGGCCCCTGCTGCGCAAGCCGTACTCCGCCGAGGCTCTCGCCCAGACCATCGAGCGCGCGGTCGAGGCGGGGTGAGGCCGTCTATCCCTCCCCCTTTCACGGGGAGGAAAAGGAGAGCCTTCGAAACTCGCGCCTTGTCGCGGGGCGAACATCGGTCTATATGACAGTCATCGGTTTTGCTCGTTTTGAGCATATCTGACGCCGATGGGGACGCCGAGAAGACCCACGGCGTTTTTTGAGGCCTAGGAAATGCTCAATTTGAGCATAAGGAGGACGCCATGGCCGACGGTACGCAATTCGCCTTCACCCCGGCGGTGGAAACCGCCACCCTGCCCGTGTGGGAGAAGGTCAAGCGCCACGTCACGCCGATGGAGTGGCGCCTCCAGGCCCCGCTGATCGCCGAAATCAATCGGCTGAAGCGTGAAAAGAACGCCGTCATCCTGGCTCACAACTACATGACGCCGGAGATCTTCCACGGCGTCGGGGACTTCGTGGGCGACAGCCTGGCCCTGGCCAAGGAGGCCGCGCGCTCGGACGCGGCGGTGATCGTCCAGGCGGGTGTTCACTTCATGGCCGAGACC
This sequence comes from Phenylobacterium sp., assembly GCF_046290725.1. GTDB lineage: Bacteria > Pseudomonadota > Alphaproteobacteria > Caulobacterales > Caulobacteraceae > Phenylobacterium. Next base: position 16,252 of record NZ_JBKBUH010000002.1, on the reverse strand, counting down.
TCCAAGATCCTCAGCCCCGAGAAGAAGGTGCTGATCCCGGACCTGCGCGCCGGCTGCTCCCTCGCCTCCTCGATCACCGGCGCGGATGTGCGCCTGATCAAGCAACGCTATCCCGGCCTGCCGGTGGTCACCTACGTCAACACCACGGCCGACGTGAAGGCCGAGACCGATGTCTGCTGCACCAGCGCCAACGCCGTGCAGGTGGTGGAGCATGTGGCGCGGGAATGGGGCGTCGACCGGGTGATCCTGATCCCGGACGAGTTCCTCGCCCGCAATGTCGCGCGCCAGACCAAGGTCGGCATCATCGCCTGGAAAGGCCGCTGCGAGGTGCACGAGCGCTTCGACGCCCAGGACATCCTGGACCTGAAGGCGGCCTATCCGGGCGCGGAGGTCCTGGCCCATCCCGAATGCCCGGCCGAGGTGCTAGAGGTGGCCGACTTCGCCGGCTCCACCGCGGCGATGAACGACTATGTCCTGCAGAAGAAGCCCAAGCGGGTTGTGCTGATCACCGAGTGCTCCATGGCCGACAACGTGGCGGCGGATGCGGTGGACACCGAGTTCGTGCGCCCTTGCAACCTTTGCCCGCACATGAAGCGGATCAGCCTGGAGAACATCTACGAGGCCCTCCTGCACGACCGCTACGAGGTGACGGTGGATCCCGCCATCGCCGAGCGCGCGCGTCTGGCCGTCCAGCGCATGGTCGACCTGCCTCCGCCCGCGATCCCGGCCCGCTACGACCTGGTCAAGGCGCGCCACCACGTCGACGTCGAGCTGATCTGAGGAGGTCCGCATGGACCGCATCCAACACGACGGCGTCCTGATCGTGGGCGCCGGCCTGGCCGGCCTGTCCGCCGCCCTGGCCGCCGCGCCGCGAAAGGCGCTGGTCCTGACCGGCGCGCCTGTGAACCACGGCTGCTCGTCCGCTTGGGCTCAGGGCGGCATGGCCGCGGCGCTCGGCGAGGACGACGATCCGGCGCTGCACGCGGCCGACACCGTGGCGGCCGGCGCGGGTCTGGTCGATCCGGCCATGGCCCGGCTGCTGGCCGAGGAAGGCGCGGCCGCGGTCCGCAAGCTCGCCGAGTTGGGCGCGCCCTTCGACCGCAAGGCGGACGGCGCCTTTGCGACCAGCCTTGAAGCCGCGCATTCCCGCTCGCGGGTGGCCCGGGTGAAGGGCGACCAGGCCGGCCGGGCCATCATGGAAGCGGTGGTCAAGACCGCCCTCTCTTCCCGGCATGTGACGATCCGGTCGGGGATGCGCCTGCGCGCTCTCCTGCAGGACGCCGAAGGCCGCGTGCGCGGCGCGCTCGTGGAAGAAGCCGGCCGGCTGGTGGAGATCCTGGCCCCCGCCACCGTCCTCGCCACGGGCGGCGTCGGCGGCCTCTATGCGGTCACCACCACCCCGCCCGAGTTGCTGGGCGAGGGCCTGGGCCTCGCCGCCCTGGCCGGCGCGACGATCGCCGATCCGGAGTTCGTGCAGTTCCACCCCACGGCCATCGACATCGGCCGCGATCCCGCCCCGCTCGCCACCGAGGCCCTGCGCGGCGAGGGCGCCCGCCTGATCGACGGGAACGGCGAGGCCTTCATGGCGCGCTACCATCCCGACGCCGAACTCGCCCCGCGCGACGTGGTGGCCCGCGCCATCCATGCCGAGCGCGAGGCCGGCCGCGGCGCCTTCCTCGACGCCCGGGCCGCGGTGGGCGATCACTTCCCCGACGCCTTCCCCGCGGTGTTCGCCGCCTGCCTGTCGGGCGGAATCGACCCGCGCGTCCAGCCGATCCCGGTCGCGCCCGCTTGCCATTACCATATGGGCGGGATCGTCACCGACGCCGAAGGCCGCACGGGGCTTGCGGGCCTGTTCGCCGCCGGAGAATGCGCCTCCACCGGTGTCCACGGCGCCAATCGGCTGGCCTCGAATTCCCTGCTCGAGGCGGCGGTCTTCGGGCGTCGCGCGGGCGCCGCCGCGCGCGAGGCTCAGACCTCCTCCGGCCGTCTGCTCAAGGCTGCGCCCGCTCCAGTCCTGCCCTCCGACGCCCTCGCGCCTCTTCGGCAGGCCATGAGCCTCGAGGCCGGCGTGGTGCGGGAAGCGACCGGCCTCGTGCGTCTTGTGGAGCAGATCGATGCGCTCACCGCCCGCTATGGTCGCGCGCCAGCGCTGATCGCCGCACGCCTGGTCGCCGCCTGCGCCCTGGAGCGCCGCGAAAGCCGCGGCGCCCACTTCCGCACCGATCACCCGGCCCCGGCGGAAGAGGCCGCCCGCACCTTCGTCTCGCCGAAGGACGCCGCGGCGTGTCAGGCGGCCTGAGGCGCAAGCCGACCCTTCAGGACCGCGGCCGCCCGCAGGATCAGGGCCGTCGCGATCAGGGCCAGCGCCGGCGCGGCCAGCTCCGGCTTGGTCATGAGCCGCCCGGCGTAGCTGTTGGTGAAGATCAGCAGCACCACCCAGCCGCCGACGGCATGCAGCAGCCGCCAGTGGCCGAGGCCCATCCAACGCTGCGCAGCGTCGTTGGAGGTCGCCGCCATGGCCGCCACCAGCAGATAGGCGGCTCCCCCTCCGACGAGGGTCGCGGCGGAGCGCTCCAGCCCGAAGCCCAGCACCGCCGTCAGCACGAAGCCGAGGTGCACGAAGTGGTTTGCAGCGAAGGCGAGGCCCACCGCCCGCCGCCGCCGCAGGAGCGTCGCGCGCCAGCCGCCAGGCCACAGCTTCGCCAGGGACGAGGCGCTCCACGCCGCCAGGAACCAGACGAACGACCATCGCGCGGTGATCCGTGCTCCGGCGGCGGCGCCCTCCTCGCCATATCCGCCGGCCGCGGTCATCCAGGTCACGCCCAGCAGAACCGCGACAGCCGCGGCGCCGGCGACGATGGTCCAGGTCGGAATGCGCATGGCCGAGCCCCTTGTCATACCGACGGTATGATCCCCATACCGAGAGTATGATGTCAAGCGCCACGCCGCTCACAAACCGCGACCGCCTGGTCGCCCAAGCCCGCCGGCTGTTTGCGGAGAACGGCTATGCGGCTGTTTCTGTTGATGAAGTCGCCGCTGCGGCGGGACTGACCAAGGGCGCCGTCTACTACCAGTTCAAGGACAAGACTGACCTTTTCCGCGCCGCTTGCGAGGCGGTGATGGCCGACGTAGCGCGCTATGTCGACCTCTCCACCATGGCCGAAAGTCCTCATCCGCTAGAGGAGATCATCGTCGGCGGCGCCAAGATGTTCGACGCCTATGAGGCCACCGACGCCCGCCGCCTGCTCCTGATCGACGGCCCCTCGGTGCTCGGCTTCGAACAGTGGATCGCCCTGCAGGAACCTGTCTGCATCGGCCTCATCGCCCACGCCATGGGCCACCTGGCCGAGGCCGGCCTTCTGGAGCCGGAGATCGTACCGACCCTGTCGCACCTCGTCTTCGGCGCCTTCGTCCAGGGCGCCCTGCGCATCGCTGTGGCCGCCGACCCGGCGGCGGCGAGCCGCGAGGTCCGCAACGCCACCCTCACCCTGATCCGCGGTTTCCTCGCGGGCGTCACCTACGAAGCGGCGAGCAAACGCGCATGATTGAACCCCTTCCCGACCTCCTGATCGAGCCGGTGGTCCGCGGCGCCCTCGCGGAGGACCTTGGCCGCGCCGGCGACGTCACCGCCATGGCCTGCCTGGATCCACAGGCGCGCCTGGCCGCCACCTTCGGCGCTCGGAAGGCCGGCGTGGTGTCGGGGCTGGCCTGCGCGCGGCTGGCGGTGGCCGCCCTCGATCCCTCGGCCCGTTTCAACACCCTGGCCGCCGACGGCCAGGCCGTGGCCCCCGGGGCCGTGCTCGCGCGGATCGAAGGAAACGCCCGAGCGCTGCTCTCCGCCGAGCGCACGGCCCTCAACCTGCTGGGCCGCCTCTCCGGCGTGGCCACCCTCACCCGCGCCTATGTGGACGCTGTGGCGGGCACGAAGGCGCGCATCGCCGACACCCGCAAGACCACGCCCGGCCTGCGCCACCTGGAGAAGTACGCCGTGCGCTGCGGCGGCGGCGTCAATCACCGGTTCGGCCTGGACGACGCCATCCTCATCAAGGACAACCACGTCGCCGCCTGCGGCGGGGTGGGCGAGGCCGTGCGTCGCGCCAAAGCCTTCGCCGGCCACCTGATGAAGGTCGAGGTCGAGGTCGACGGCCTGGATCAGCTGGAGGAAGCCCTGCGCCACGACCCCGACGTGGTGATGCTCGACAACTTCTCCATCGAGGACCTGAAGCGCGCCGTGGCGTTGGCTTCCGGCCGCGCCGTGCTGGAAGCCTCCGGCGGCGTCGACCTTTCCACCGTCCGCGCCATCGCCGAGACCGGGGTGGAGGTGATCAGCGTCGGGGCGCTCACCCACTCGGCGCCGGTCCTCGACATCGGCCTCGACGCGCTCGGAACATAGCCGCCCGGCCGGGGTTCCCTTCCCAACGGAAGGAGCATCCCATGTCGAAAGCCCCGCCGATCCCGCCGGAACAACGCGCCTTCAAAGGCCAGAAGCCGGAGATCACCGGATCCACCCAGGGCCGCCGCGACGAGACCACCGGCCTGCAGTCCGACCAGCCCGGCGACGACGACGTCAACCTGCGCAGCCAGGGCCGCCAGGGGAACACCTGGCAGAACACCCATCATCAGGGGCATCAGCAGGATCGCTGAGGCGGCTGAGCGTTAAGCCAAATTTTCCCTAATGCCCTCATGTTGCGCCCGTTTCTCGCGGGCGCAGCATGAGTTTTCCAGCGTACGACAAGGGGTTCGACGAGCTCGCACTCGCCGCGCGCAAGCTCGCCCCCGCCCGCGGGGCGGTGGCCGTCGTAGTGGCGGCCCTAGTCGCCTGGAATCTCGGCCTATCCACAGCGTTCGCCTGGGGCGCGGCGCTCGCCCTTGCGGAGTTCGTCAACTGGCTGACGACGACGCCCTACGCCCGGGGCGCGGCCATCGACGCCCGTCGGCGCGGCGCCTATCTGGCCGCCACTCTCGCCGGCAACTTCGTCTGGCTGGCGCTGGGCGTCCTCTTCTGGCGCGCCTCCGCGTCCGGAACCGCCTTCATCGCCCTGCTGATCTGGGCCTCGTTGCTGGTCAACGCCATCAGCCACGCCTACCGCTCCCGGTTCGCCTGGATCGTGCTCAGCACCCCGGTCATGGTGGTGATGGTCGCCACCCCCCTGCTCGTCCCGCGCTTCGCCGCTCCCCAGCAGGCGATGACGGTGTTCGGGGTGCTGGTCTGCGCCGCCTACGCCACGGTCTCCGCCCGCCGCAATGTCGAAGCCGCCCGCGCCCTGGCCGAGGCCCAGGCCGAACTCGCCCGCCAGGCCGAGGCGGCCGAGGAGGCGAACAGGGCCAAGTCCGCGTTCCTGGCCATGATGAGCCACGAGCTGCGCACGCCGATGAACGGCGTCCTGGGCATGGCGCACGCCCTGGAGGCCACCCGCCTCACCGGCCGCCAGCGCGACTATGTCCGCACCCTGCTGAGATCGGGCGAAGGCCTGATGGCCATCCTCAACGACGTGCTGGACTTGGCCAAGATCGAAGCCGGGCGGCTCGACATCCTACGGGAGCCCTTCGACCTGGAGCTCAAACTCGCCAAGGTCGCGACGCTCTGGGAAACCGCCGCGGAGGAGAAGGGCCTGCGCCTAATCTGCGAGATCGACCCCGTCGCCCCGCGATGGGTGGAGGGCGATCCGGCCCGCCTGCGGCAGATCCTGATGAACCTCGTCTCCAACGCCATCAAGTTCACCCAGACGGGCGAGGTGCGCGTCTCCATTGTTCCTGGCGCGACGCCAGGCCTCGTCGCTTTCGTCGTCGCCGACACCGGTTCGGGCATGGACGAGGCGACCCAGGCGCGCCTGTTCCAGGGCTTCGTCCAAGGCGATTCCAGCATCGCGCGGCGTTTCGGCGGCACCGGCCTGGGGCTCGCCATCTCCCGCCAGCTCGCTCGCCTGATGGGCGGCGACATCGCCGTCGAGAGCCGCCTGGGCGAAGGCTCCCGGTTCACCCTCACCCTGCCCCTGCCGGCCTGCGCGCCGCCGGCGGAAGCCCCACCTCGCGCGGAGGCCGCCCTGCTCGACCGCTCCGTGCGGGTTCTGGTGGTCGACGACAACGCCGCCAACCGCGAGGTCGCCCGCGCCTTGCTCGAAGCGCTTGGCGTGGAGGTGGAGACTGCGCCCGGCGGACGGGAAGGCCTGGCGGCGCTTTCCCGCGCGCCCTTCGATCTCGTCTTCATGGACATCCACATGCCGGGCATGAGCGGCGATCAGGCCCTGGCGGCGATCCGCGCCAGCGGAAGCCCGTTCGCCGCCGTGCCGGTGGTGGCCCTGACCGCCGACGCAATGGCCGGCGAGCGCGAGCGCCTGCTGGCGCTCGGCTTCGACGGCTATCTCAGCAAGCCGATCAGCCCACAGGAGCTGTTGCGGGTGCTCGCCGGCTGACCAAGGCCGACTCCAGCCGACGAGCGGCTTCTTCCGCTGCGGCGATGCGGTCGGCGCCGGCCGCCGCCATCATCTGGCGCATGGCGGCCAGGATCACCGGATCGGCGATCTCCGGCCGGCCGCATTCGAAGGGCGGGGAAGGCGCATACTCCAGGCCGAGCTGAATGGACTTCGCCACCGGCTCGCCCGCCAGCTCCGCAGCCACGACGAAAGCGAAATCCAAACCCGCCGTCACGCCGCCGCCGGTGATGATATTGCCGTCACGCACCACGCGGGCCTCATCGACGATCGCGCCGAACGGAACCAGAAGCTCGCGCCAGGCCCAGTGGCAGGCCGCCCGGCGCCCCTTGAGGAACCCGGCCGCCGCCAGGATCAGCGAGCCGGTGCAGACACTGGTGAGATAGGTGGCGCCGGCCCCCAGCCGCCGGATCTCGGCCATGAAGGCCTCGTCCAGCATGGCCTCCGTGGTCCCGAACCCGCCGGGCACGCAGAGCATGTCGCAGCGCTCGACCGCCGCCAGGTCCGCCAGCCCTGTGAAGATCAGGCCGTCGGCCTCGATATCGGCGCCGCCCAGGGAGGCGACGGTCACCCGGGCGCCCGGAAGGCGCACCAGCACCTGCTGCGGCCCGGTGAAGTCCAGGTGGGTCACGCCCGGATAGAGGGGGATCAGGATTTCGGTCTGCGCCATCGTCGGCTCCTGTGCTTGACGGAAGCAGGATGGCCGACCTAGCCTCTGGCCGAAATGACGTTATTCCCTCGAAAATAGCCATGACCCGTCGCATCGGCCTGCTGATCTTCCCCGACTTCCAGATTCTCGACGTCGCCGGCCCCATCGCCGCCTTCGAGATCGCCGGGCGCCTCACGCCGGGCGCCTACCAGCTTGTTCCCATGGCCCCGACGCCGGGTCTCGTCGCCGCCTCCTCGGGCGTCGCCATGCAGGCCGCCCCCATGGTGGCCGAGCGGCTCGACACCCTGCTGATCTCCGGCGGCGAGGGCACGCGGGGGCCGGCGATCGACCAAGGCGTGCTGGATTTCGTCCGCCGGGCGTCCGCCACAGCCCGCCGCGTCGCCAGCGTCTGCTCCGGCGCCTATGTCCTGGCCGAGGCCGGCCTGCTCGACGGGCGGCGCGCCACCATCCACTGGGCCCGCAGCGCCCACTTCGCCCGCCGCTATCCGAAGGTGAAGCTCGAAGCCGACCGCATCTTCGTCCGCGACGGCTCCATCTGGACCTCGGCCGGCATCACCGCCGGCATCGACCTGGCCCTGGCGCTGATCGGCGAGGACCTGGGCGAAGACGTCGCCCGGCGGACCGCCCAGCAACTGGTCGTCTATCACCGTCGCCCGGGCGGCCAGTCGCAGTTCTCGGCCCTGATCGAGATGGGCGGCCAGGGCGGCCGCTTCGCCGAGCTGCTGGACTGGATGCGGGAGCGCCTGGCCGAGCCCTTGCCCGTCGAGCGCTTGGCCGACAAGGCCGCCATGAGCCCCCGCCATTTCGCCCGCGCCTTCACGGCCGAGACCGGCCTGACGCCAGCCAAGGCCGTGGAGCGCCTGCGCCTTGAGACCGCCCGCGAGCGGGTGGAGGGCTCGGCTGAGCCCATCGACCGCATCGCCCAGTCCGCCGGCTTCGGCGACCCTGAACGCATGCGCCGAGCCTTCATCCGCGCCTTCGGCCAGCCGCCTCAGGCCTTGCGTCGCACGGCGCGAGGGGAGCTCGGCGCCGCAGCTTGACCTGCATCAACCGCACGGCGGCCGGCTTGGCGCACATTCCCCACAGGAGGCGCGCATGACCGAGCTGATGCGGCGGCTGGAAACGATCCTGGCCCCCAACGACCTGGCGACCGGCGAGGCGGCGGCGGAGGCGGCCTTCAGCTTCTGGGGCCCGCTTGGCCGGCCCCTGGCGATCGCCCGCCCGCGCAGCACGGAGGCCGTCGCCGCCGTCGTCCGCGCCGCCGCGGAGGCCAAGGTCCCCGTCGTGCCCTGGGGCGGGCGCACCGGCCTGGCCGGCGGCGCCTATGCCGAGGGCGCCCTGGCGCTGAGCCTGGAGCGGATGGACGCGGTCGAGGAGATCGACGCCGCCCAGTGCCTGATGGTCGTGCAGGCCGGCTGTCCCCTCGCCAAGGCCTGCGAGGCGGCGGAGGCCGCGGGCCTCTTCCTGCCGCTGGACCTGGGCGCCCGCGGCTCGGCGACCCTCGGCGGCATGATCTCCACCAACGCCGGCGGCAACCGTGTACTGCGCTATGGCATGACCCGCGACCAGGTTCTTGGGTTGGAGGCGGTCCTGCCCGACGGGACGATCCTGCCGGCCCTCAACCGCCTCCTGAAGAACAACACCGGCTACGACCTGAAGCAGCTCTTCATCGGGGCGGAGGGCACGCTGGGCGTCGTCACCCGCGCCGTCCTGCGCCTGCGCCCGCAGCCGGCCGCCCGCTCCGCCGCCCTGCTGGCGGTGGCGAGCTTCGAGACCCTGCCCCGGCTGCTGCGGCGGCTGGAAGCCGATCTCGGCGGAACGCTCTCGGCGTTCGAGGCCATGTGGCCGGACTTCTACGCCCTGGTGACCAAGCCGCCGGCGCTCGGCCGCCCGCCCCTGCCCGCCGGACACGCCTTCTACGTCCTGGCCGAGAGCCTGGGCGGCGATCCCGTCCACGACCCCGCCCGGTTCGAGGCGGCGCTGGCCGGGGCCCTGGAGGACGGGCTGATCGCCGACGCCGCCATCGCCCGCTCCGGCGCGGAGATCGACGCCCTCTGGGCCCTGCGTGACGACGTGGGCCAGACCGGCCGCCACGGCCCCGTCGCCGCCTTCGACGTCAGCCTGCCGATCCGCAACATGCCGGGCTATGTAAACGGCGTGCGTCAGGCCCTGGCGGAACTCCTGCCGGAGGCGCCGCTCTGGGTGTTCGGCCATCTGGGCGACGGCAACCTGCACCTGATCGTCGGCGCCGTGCCGCCCGGCGCCCACGAGGCCCTGGACCGCCTCGTGCACGAGCCCCTCGCCCAGCTCGGCGGCTCGGTCTCGGCCGAGCATGGCGTCGGCCTGCGCAAACGCGCCCTCCTGCCCCTCTCCCGCACCCCGCCGGAGATCGCCCTGATGCGCATCCTAAAGGCCGCCCTCGACCCCGCGGGACAGCTCAACCCCGGCAAGATCGTGGGGTGAAGCAGCGACCAAGTCGGGCCTTGACAGAACTGATTACACTCGTAATCGTGTGACGACGATTACGGATGTAAATACTCATGCGGATCAGCGGCGCCGAAAGCCTGGTGATGGAAGCCCTCTGGCGGGACAGCCCCCGCTCGGCCGAGCAGATCGCCGCCGATGTCGGCCCTGCGCAGGGCTGGAGCGAAGCCACCGTCAAGACGCTTATCAACCGGCTCCTGAAGAAGAAGGCCATCGAGGCCGAACGCGATGGGCGGCGCTATCTCTATCGGCCCCGCCTGGAGCGCGGTGATTGGGTGGCGCGCGAGAGCGCGGGCCTGATCGACCGGCTGTTCGAAGGCCGCGTGGCTCCCCTGGTCAGCCATTTCTCGAAGGCCCGAAAGCTCTCGCCCGAGGACGTGGCGGAGCTGAAGCGGATCATCGCCGAGCTCGATCCATGACCGAACAGATTCTCCTTCTCCTCGGCTGCGCCAACCTCCTGCTCGCCGCCGGCGTGCCGGCGACGCTCCTCCTTCGCCAGCCGGTGCGCCGGGCTTTCGGCGCCCGCGTCGCCTACGCCCTTTGGACGCTACCTCTATTCGCTGCGGCCACCTGCCTGCTGCCCGAGCCGCAGAGCCCGACGCTGCTCAGCCCCGTCGTGCTCTCGGCGAGCGGCGCTGTCGCCGAGGTCATGGTGAAGGACGCTCCCTGGCTCCCTGCGCAACTCCTCGCCCTTTGGGCCGGCGGGGCTCTGATCGCCTTCGCCGCGATGGCGGCGCACCAACGGCGATTCCTGTCGGAGGCGCGCGCCGGTCGCGCCGGCCCCGCCGTGGTCGGCCTGCTGTCGCCGCGGATCGTCACCCCGAAGGACTTCGAAGCCCGGTTCTCGCCCGAGGAACGCGAGGTGATCCTCAGCCATGAGCGCGCGCATCTCGCCTCCGGCGACGCCGCCGCAAACGCCCTGGCCGCCGCGCTCCTCTGCCTCTGCTGGTTCAACCCGCTGATCCATCTGGGCGTCCGTATCATGCGCATCGACCAGGAACTGGCCTGCGACGCCGCCGTGCTGGCGGAAGCGCCGCATAGGCGGCGGCTCTATGCCGAGGCGCTGCTTAAGACGCAGCTCGCCGCCCACCCCCTGCCCCTGGGCTGTCGCTGGCCGCCCACCACCCGCCACCCATTGAAGGAGAGGATCGCCATGCTGGCCGCGCCCTTGCCCACCTCCGCTCGCCGGCTCGCCGGCCTCGCCCTGGTGGGCCTGTTCGGTCTCGGCGGCGCAGGCGCCGCCTGGGCGCTTCAGGCCGCGCCGGAACCGCCGAAACCCGACCTCCCTCTTGTCGCTGCGCCGGACTGGATGGAGCGCCCCGGACCGGCGGATGTCGCCCACGCCTATCCTCCCGCCGCCCTCGCCCAGCGCCTGGAAGGCCAGGCCGTGATCGGCTGCGCGGTCTCCGCCCAGGGCCTGCTGGTCGATTGCGAGGTCCTGCGCGAGGCGCCCGCCGCCGCTGGTTTCGGCGAGGCGGCGCTGAGGATGGCCGGCGACTTCCGGATGGCTCCGCTGGCCCGCGACGGTCGGCCAGTCGCCGGTAGTCGTGTCCGCATTCCGATGCTCTTCAGGATTCCGGCCGAATGATCCTCCCCGACCTGCCGCCGGATCCCATCGTCCCGCCACCCTCGGAACCGGTGGTCCTGAGCCGGCGAGAACAGGCCGAGATCGTCGCCGGCCGCGACGTAGCGCTGGTCCTAACCAAAGGGGTTCGGCGCGAGGACGCTCTGCTGCGCCAAGCCGCCTTCATCTCGGGCGCCACCCTCGTTTTACGGCCACAGGATTCCCCGGACGGCAGCGACCTGTGCCGGTGGCGCTATGAGACCTTCGTCCAGCGTCAGGTCTGCTTCGTCTCCATGACCGGCCTGTTCGCCTGCACGGTCGCCGAAGTCGAGAAGCTTGCCGACACGGCCGAGGGCGAAGCGCCGCTCAGGCCCGACGGCGCCTGCCCGGCCGCCGTAGCAGCGGAAGCTGGGATCGCCGCCGGTCTCCGCAGTCGCGCGCCCATCCTCTTCGACGCTGATCGCCGTACCCACCTCGATCCTCTGCTCCGCGCGACGGGCGCGACCGCCGCCGGCCGCTGAAGCCCTAAGCCGGAGGCTCCAATTTCAGAAGCAAAACCTTTTGGTTGACCGTTTCCGTTCGGACTAATAATAAACCCACTGGTTTAATTCAAAGACGCCGCAGGAGCGCCAGCCATGAAGGTCACCCTCGTCTCGATCATCGTCGAGGATCAGGAGAAGGCCCTGGCCATGTACCGCGACAAACTGGGCTTCGTGGTCAAGGAGGACGTGGCGGTCGGCCCGCCGGGCGCGCCGCGCTGGATCACCCTGGCCCCGGCCGAACACCCGGACGGGGCGCGCATCTCGCTCGAACCCAACGGCTTCCCGTTCGTGAAGGCCTATCAGCAGGCGCTGAAGGAGAATGGCGTTCCCCTCACCGCTTTCGAGGTCGCCGACCTCGCGGCCGAACACCGCCGCCTCGCCGCCGCCGGCGTCGCCTTCAAGGCCCCGCCCAGCGTCGGCGACGCCGCCATGCCCGCCATGGCCACCTTCGACGACACCGTCGGCAACTGGATCATGCTGTACGAAGCCCCGGAGGGATGAGGGGGGCGCCGGAAGCTAAGGCCTTAGCGCTCGCAGGCTGGAGCTGAGGATACGGGCGCGATCCTCGGCGTTAGCTGCTGCGATGACCCTGCTAAGAACCGAGCCCAGGGGCTCGCGCCGTCCATGACTCTACGCACCCAGATGAACCCGCGCGTCTTCTGGGGCGCGAGCCTGATCGCCGGGCTGCTGCTGACGCTCGCGGTCGCCGCGCCCGGCGAGTCGGACCGGCTGTTTCAGGCCGCGCAGGGCTGGGTGATCGACACCTTCGGCTGGTTCTACATCGCGGCGGTGGCCGGTTTCCTGCTGCTGATCCTGTTCGTCGCCTTCGGCCCCACAGGAGCGCTGAAGCTGGGACCGGACGACTCCGAGCCTGACTTCCCCTACCTCTCCTGGCTGGCCATGCTGTTCGCCGCCGGCATGGGCATCGGCCTCATGTTTTTCGCGGTCGCAGAGCCGATCCAGCACTACGCAAGCCCTCCGGAGGCCGCGCCGAAGTCCTTCGACGCCGCCCGCGAAGCCATGGTGATCACCTTCACCCACTGGGGCGTGCACGCCTGGGCTATCTACGCCCTGGTTGGGCTGAGCCTGGCCTATTTCGCCCATAGGAAAGGCCTGCCGTTGACCCTGCGCTCGGGGCTCTCGCCGCTGCTGGGGCGGCGGATCGACGGGCCCATAGGCGACGTGGTCGACGTGTTCGCCGTCTGCGGCACCCTGTTCGGCATTGCGACTTCGCTGGGCCTGGGCGTGTCCCAGATCAATAGCGGCCTCGCATACCTCACCGGCCTTCCGAACACGGTTTCGGTGCAGGTGGCGCTGATCGTCCTGGTCATGACCGCCGCGACAATCTCGGTGCTGACCGGCCTCGACAGGGGGATCCGGCGCCTGTCGGAGCTGAACCTGGCGCTGGCGGTCCTGCTCATGCTCTTCGTCCTGGCGGTCGGGCCGACCGCCTTCCTGCTGAAGGCGCTGGTGCAGAACTTCGGCCTCTATCTCGACCACTTCTTCATCCGCACCTTCAATCTTTACGCCTACGAGCCGCGGGGCTGGATGGCGAACTGGACCCTCTTCTATTGGGCCTGGTGGATCGCCTGGTCGCCGTTCGTCGGCATGTTCATCGCCCGCATCTCCCGCGGCCGAACGGTGCGGGAATTCGTGATCGGCGTACTGCTGGTCCCGACCGGCTTCACCTTCCTCTGGATGACGGTCTTCGGTAACACGGCCATCGCCCTCGACATGGGCGGCGCCGCCGGCGCGATCTCGAACGCCGTGGCGGCCGACCTGTCGGTGGCCATCTTCCGGTTCTTCGCCGAGCTGCCCGGGGCCGCGATCACCTCCACCCTGGCGGTGACGCTGGTGGCGGTCTTCTTCGTGACCTCGGCCGACTCCGGCTCGCTGGTGATCGATACGATCGCTTCGGGGGGCGCGGACGAGACGCCGCGCTGGCAACGCGTCTACTGGTGCTCGCTGGAAGGTCTGGCCGCGGCGCTGCTGCTTCTGGCCGGCGGGCTGAGCGCGCTCCAGGCCGCGACCCTGGTCGCGGCCTTGCCCTTCGCCGTCATCATGATCGTGCTGGCGGTCGGGCTCGTCCGCCAGATGAACGCCGACCTCGTCGGCCGCGCCGTCGAAACAGAAGGTCCGCCGCTGGCCGAGCAGCTGAAGCGGATCCTCGCGCCGGCCAGCCGCCGCGATATTGATCGGCAGATCGAGCGCACAGGCGTTCCCGCCTTGGAATCCGTGCGCCAGGCGCTGGCCGACCAGGGCATGGCGGCCGAACTGACCCGCGAAGACGCCGGCCTGCGCCTGCTGGCCCAGGCGGCCGACGGACGCGCCTTCCGCTATCGCCTCCTCGCCCGCGAACGGCCCCGTCCCGCCCTGACCGCCCTGGACGCGCCGGAGCGTCGCCGGACGATGGAATGGCGGCTGTCGGCGGGATTGGAGGAGAGCGGGCGGCCACGGGACGTCACCGGCTTCACCCGCGACCAGCTCATCGCCGACGTCATGGACCGCCTGCACGTCTGGCGGTCCGCCTAGGCGCGCTTCGCGGCGCCGCGACTCCGTTGAATCAACGGAGATGTTATAATATTACATATCCAAGACGTGGAGATGCGCCCGATGACCAGTCCTCAGCCTTCACAGGCGCAGCCCCCCGTCCCGCCTGAAGACAGCTCCCAGACTTTTCTGCAGTCCTTCTCCGACCCCCAAGCCGTGGCCCGCTATGTAGAGGGGCCCCCGCGCTACACGCCGGGCCTTGCGGCGCTGCACCGCATGAGCGGGCTTCTTCTCGCCGAGCGGGCGCCGGCGGCCGCACGCGTCCTGGTTCTGGGCGCCGGCGGAGGGCTGGAGCTCAAGGCCCTGGCCGAAGCCTGGCCGGACTGGACCTTTGTCGGCGTCGATCCCGCCGCGGAGATGCTGGCCCTGGCGGCGAAGACCGCCGCCCCGTACGCCGAGCGGATCGAGCTGGTGCAGGGCTATATCGACGACGCGCCGCCCGGCCCCTTCGACGCGGCCACCTGCCTGCTCACCCTGCACTTTCTCGACCGCGAGGCCCGCGTGGAGACCGCCCGCGCCCTTCGCGCCCGCCTGCGTCCCGGCGCGCCTTGCGTGGTGGCTCACGCGAGCTTTCCCCAGGAGCCGGGCGCCCGCGAGGCGTGGCTGTCGCGCTACGCGGCCTTCGCGCTCGCCTCCGGCGCCGATCCGGAGCAGGTCGAGGCCGCCCGCGCCGCCGTCTCGGCCAGCCGGTACATGTTCAGTCCCGAGGAGGACGAAGCGGTCCTGAACGCAGCCGGTTTCACCGACGTGGCGCTCTTCTATGCCGCCTTCACCTGGCGCGGCTGGGTCGGCTACGCCTGAGGTGTTCAGCCCTTTAGCCGCCGTCATTCCCCAACGAACCGCAACTCCCCGACGATCCTGCGCGCGAGATCCGCCATCTCGGCTTCGCTTTGCGCGAGAACTCCCCGCGTCACGTCCAGAGCGGCGAACTGCTGGTCCTCTAGCGGCACGCCCGGAGGCAGGGGCGCGACGTGCCAGTGGATGTGCCGGTTGCCCGCCTGGCTTCCCAGGGAGAGCACATAGACCCGCTCAGTAGGCAACACGCGGCGCAGGGCCTCGGCCACCGCATAGACCACAGCCTGTAAGCGAAGATGCTCGTCGAGGCTCAGGTCGCCGCCGCCGATCTGCTCCCGGTGCGCCTTCGGGCAGACCAGGGTGTAGCCCGTCAGGGTCGGGTGCTTGTTGAGGAAAGCGACCGCGAAGTCGTCTTCATAAACCACATGATGGGCGTAGTCCGGATCCCCGGCGGCCATCCGGCAGATGAAGCACGGCCCCATCGTGATCCTCCGCACATAGTCTTCCATGTCGAAGGGTTGGCGGGGCGGCGTGGGCTCCGGCTCCAGCTCCACCGCGCTCACCCCCGCCGCAGCGCCGCGATCTCCGTGCGCAGGGCGTCCAGCATTTCGCCCTGGCGGGCGATCAGGCGGGCCATGTCCTCCTGGCGCAGGGCGTCGAGCTTGTCGTGCAGGTGCATGATCTCCAGTTCGGCGCGCAAGTTCACCCGATAGTCGTGCTCGGCTGCGGCGCGGTCGCGGGCTGCGGCCCGGTTCTGGCTCATCAGGATCACCGGCGCCTGGACGGCCGCGAGCGTCGAGAGCACCAGGTTGAGGAAAATGAAGGGATAGGGGTCGAAGGCCATCCCGGCGCGACTGGCCAGCACGTTCCAGCCGGTCCACAGCGCCATGGCCGCGGCAAAGCCGAAGATGAAGGTCCAGGAGCCGCCCACCGCCGCCACCTTGTCGGCCAGCCGCTCCCAGAAGCTGCGGTCGTCGGCGCGCAGCAAGGGGTCGAGCCCGCTGGGCGCCTCGGTGGCGATCAGGTCGATAACGCTGCGCTGGATCGGGGTCAGATCGTCATAGGCCGGCCCGAGCAGTGTCCGGGCCAGCTCCGCGCGCCGTTCGGTCTCGCTCATCACCCGAATCTCCCGCGCCGCAGGGTGCGGCGGGGAAGCTTCGGCGCGGGCCGGGGGGGGGGGAAGGGGGTGGCCCCCCCCACCAGCCCGACCCAG
>NZ_JBKBUH010000010.1:0-11349 GCF_046290725.1 Phenylobacterium sp. | reverse complement strand
GTGTTTTTTGTTGGGAATGGTTCGCGTGAAACCGCCCGCGCCTTGCGCGACGCCCTGCCATTGCTGCAGCGCGCCGCGCAAGTCGATGGCGTGATCGTCGACCACCCGGAGGCGGCCCGCGACGGGGAACGCGTCCTGAAGGCGTTCCTCCAACGCCACGGCTGCCCGGCGATAAACGTGATCCGGCTTCCCGCCGGCGGGCGGCCTGCCAGCGAGGTGATCCTGCAGCACGCGGCGCACGTTATGCAGGCCGACCTGATCGTCATGGGGCTTTACGGTCACTCGCGCCTACGGGAGTTCGTACTGGGCGGGGTCAGCCGGGACATGCTCGACGACTCGCCCATTCCGCTGCTCCTGTCGCACTGACGGAGGCGCGGCTGTGTTCCAAGCCCATCCGACGCGTCGAGCACTTGCCATCTTGTTGCTGGCCGCGATGGGAACGCCTGTGCGGCCGGCCGTCGCGCAGTCCTCGTCGTCCAAGGCGCTTGTCGATGCGGCCAAGGCCGCCGGGAAGGTCGGCGAGCAGGCCGACGGCTACCTCGGTTTCGTGGCGCCCCAGGACGACCCCGAGCTCACCGCGGCGGTGGCGGAGATCAACACCGCGCGCGCTCGGCTGTACGAGGCGACGGCGCGTCGTCATGGCGTGAGCCCTGAGGTCGCGGGCGTCGCCGCCGCGAAGGCCCTGTTCGAGACGAAGCTGAGGCCCGGTGACTACTATCGTGACGCCACGGGCGTGTGGCGCAGGAAGTAGGGGCTGCGTCCGCGGGCGCCGTCAGGTCGGCGGATGAGGGCCGGGATCGACTCCCCCGGGAGGACGTCATGTCGCAGACCCTCGCGACGCTGTTGGCCGACTATCAGCGGATGGCGCTGATCCGGCGGTTCGAGGAGGAGGCCGCGCGCCTCTACGGCATGGGCTTGATCGGCGGGTTCTGTCACCTCAGCATCGGCCAGGAGGCGGTCGCTGTGGGCGTGGTCGGCGCCCGTGCGCCAGGCGATCAGGTGATCACGAGCCACCGCCACCACGGCTATGCGCTGGCGTGCGGAATGGAGCCGCGAGCGGTCATGGCGGAGCTGACCGGACGCATCGGCGGCGCCTCGCGGGGCAAGGGCGGATCGATGCACATCTTCGCGCCCGACCAGGATTTCTACGGCGGCCATGGCATCGTCGGCGCCCCGGCCAGTCTCGGTAGCGGCTTGGCCTTCGCCAACCGCTACCGGAAAAATGGGAGGGTGGCGTTTGTCGTCTTTGGCGAGGGCGCCGCCAATCAAGGCCAGGTTTATGAATGCTTCAACATGGCCGCGCTCTGGCGATTGCCCGTGCTCTACATCATCGAGAACAATCGCTACGCGATGGGGACGGCGGTGGAGAGGTCCGCCTCCGAGCCCCGCTTCTATCGGCGCGGTCTCTCGTTCGGAATTCCCGGAGAGGCGGTCGATGGAATGAACGTTGTCGCGGTTCGCGAGGCGACGGCGCGCGCCGCACGGCATGTCCGGGCGGGGGAAGGCCCCTGTCTCCTGGAAATGAACACCTATCGATATCGCGGCCATTCGATGAGCGACCCGGCGAGGTATCGGCCGCGAGAAGAGGTGGAACGGGTCCGGCGCAGGCGCGATCCCATCCAACGGTTGAAACGCCTCGTGTTGACCCGCGATCCCGACCTGGCCACCGAGCTGGACGAGATCGACAAGACGGTCAAACAGCGCGTGGAGGATGCCTCAGCCTTCGCGAAGGCGTCTCCAGAGCCGCCGCCCGAACACCTGCTGCGCGACGTCTATTCCGCCTGACGTCCTCAGGGTCAGGTCCGCGGGCTCCTGGCGAGCAATGCTCAGAACACGCACGGCCGAGGGGCAACGGCGCGGCGCAGGACCAGCGGCGCTCGGCCGGCGAACTGCCGAAGCTTCGCGCTGGCGCGCGGTGCGGGCGCCACTTGATGCCGGTCAAGTCAGGGCGGCGCGGAGCCACCACTCTGGTCACGGCAGCACCATCAGGAGCATCGGGTCCCGTGTCCTATCCATTCCTCGCCGGCGGCGTGGTCGCGTCGCCCTTCGCCGCCAGTCTGCGGCAGTATCTCTCGGCCGTGCGACGCTATCCGGTGCTGACGCGCGATGAGGAGTATGCGCTCGCCAGACGCGTGCGCGACGAGGTCGATTTGGCGGCGGCGCATCGGTTGATGACCAGCCACCTCCGCCTCGCAGCCAAGATCGCCTGCGGCTATCGTGGCTATGGGTTACCGCTCGAAGACATGATCTCCGAGGCCAATGTCGGGCTTCTGCATGCCATCTACAAGTTCGACTTGGAGCGGGATTGCCGGCTATCCACCTACGCCGCCTGGTGGATTCGCGCCGCCTTGCAGGACTACATCCTGCGACACTGGTCTATCGTCAAGCTCGGCACGAGCGCCACTCAGAAGCGTCTGTTCTTCGGTTTCCGGAGGGCCCGCGCGCGCATCGAGGCGTGTCCGTCCGAATTGCTCGCCGGCGACAGCATCGCCAAGATGGCCGAGCTGTTTCATGTTCCGCCCGGAGACATCACCGGGATGGAGGCCCGCCTCGGCTGGCGCGACCTGTCGCTGAGCGCGCTCCACGGCGACGAAGGCGAGCCGGATCGCCTCGAGCGCCTTGCCGATGAGAACGCTCAGGATCCGGAGACCGCGCTTTCGGAAGCCGACGAGCGAGACTACCGCACGCGTCTGCTCACTCAGGCCCTCAGCCCGCTCGGGCCGCGGGAGCATCGAATCTTCGTCGCCCGACGCCTGCGCGACCCTCCCGCTCCGCTTGCCGAGCTGGCTCAGGAATATGGCGTGAGCTGCGAGCGCATCCGGCAGATCGAAATGCGCGCTTTCGAGAAGGTGCAGCGCTTTGTCACCGATCAACAGCAGCACCACGCGCGCGAAGGTGCGTGGCGGCGCGGTCAGGCGTACGAATGCGCCGCCTGAAATGGACGGCGAGAACTTGAAACACGAGATCGAAGTCCGCGCGCCGGCCGCTCATGCGTTCTCCGTGTTCGTGGACGAGATGAGCGGATGGTGGCCGTTCGCCTACACCGTGTCGAAGGACGCCCTCGCCAAGGTCGTGATGGAGCCACGTCTCGGCGGCTCCTGGTTCGAGTTGACCGTCAGCGGACGGCGCATCCCTTGGGGCGCCGTCGCCGCGTTCACCCCGGAAACGCACCTTGGCCTCACGCGAACGGGAAGCGATGGCCACCCTCTCAGCAACATCTCCATTTGGTTTCGGCCGCGCAGCGCGAAACTGACGCAGGTTGAGCTGCAGCACCAAGCTGCCTGCGCTCATTCCATCGCCGAGGATGGAGACCCCTTGTCACAACCCTCCGCATGGCCCGCGATCCTGCGCGAATACGCGGAGGCGGCGAGCCCCACCTCCCGCGCCCTACTGAACGCCTAGGGGACACCTGACGACAAGAACGCCGGCGAACCGAACAGTCCAAGCAGGTGAAGCAAGCCGTGATCGAGACGCGACTCGACAGTTACCGCGCCAAGCGAGACTTTTCCAGGACACCGGAACCAGCTGGCCAGGGCGCCGTCCGACCGGCAAAGCGGCTGCGGTTCGTCGTCCAAAAGCATGCGGCGCGGCGACTGCACTATGATCTGCGGCTTGAGCTCGACGGCGTCCTTCTCTCTTGGGCCGTCGCAAAGGGGCCCTCGTTCGATCCCGCGGAGCGAAGGTTGGCCGTAAGGACAGAGGACCATCCCCTCGACTACGGCGACTTTGAAGGCAAAATCCCGGAGGGACAATATGGCGCTGGCGCCGTGATGATATGGGATCGCGGCTACTGGAGGCCCGAGGGCGACCCCCGCATCATGCTGGAGCACGGCAAGTTGAGGTTCACCCTCGACGGCGTTCGGCTCAAAGGCGGGTGGGCGCTGGTGCAAATGACGCGGCGTTCCGGAGCGCGCGGGCGCGATTGGCTGCTGATCAAGCGCCGCGACGCCTGGGCGGCGCCTGGTGAGGGCGCGGCTCTGCTCCAGACCCTGACCACCTCGGTCGCCTCCGGGCGCACCGTTGAGGAAATTGCGGCGGGTCAGCGCCCTGCGCCGCGCCGGGACGGCGTCACAAGGTCTTGCAGGAGCGCGGAGCGCATGGCCGACGAGATCAAGCGGACGGCGAGCGCCGCGGCCGGGGCCGGTTCGTCGGGGCGCGCTGCGCAGGCTCAGGTGCTCGGCGTGGCGATCACCCACCCGGACAGGGCGCTGTGGCCGGACGACGGCCGGGGACAGCCAATTTCGAAACTGGACCTCGCCCGCTACCTGGAGGCCGTGGGACCTTGGATGCTGCGCCACGTGCAGGGCCGGCCGTGCGCCCTTGTTCGCGCGCCGAACGGCGTCCTCGCTCCGCCGCGGTTCCTTCAGCGCCATCCGGGTCGAGGCGCCCCAGCGCAGATAACGCGGGTCGCCGTTACCGGAGGCGGGCCCCCCTGTTTTCAGCTTGACCGCCTCGACGCGCTCGCGGCCGCGGCGCAGTTGGCGGCGGTGGAGTTCCATCCCTGGAACTGCCGGCCATTTCAGCCTGAGGTCCCCGGCCGCGTCGTGATCGACCTTGACCCGGGCGATGGCCTGCCATTCGAGAGCGTCGTCAAAGCGGCCCTGGCGGTGAAGGACAGGTTGGAAGGCGCCGGCCTTGTGCCGTATTGCAAGACCACTGGCGGCCAGGGTCTGCACGTGGTCGCGCCCTTGGCGGACGAGAAGGGTAAGACCACCTGGGCGATGGCGAAGAGCTTTGCCCGCAGGCTCTGCCAAGCGCTCGCCGCCGACGCGCCGCAAGCCTACGTGCTCAGCGCCAGCCTTGACCAACGCCAGGGACGCATATTCCTTGATTATCTGCGCAATGATTGGGCGGCGACCGCGGTGGCGCCGCTTTCGCCGCGTGCGCGGCCGTTCGCGCCCGTTAGCTTCCCTCTTGCTTGGAACCAGGTGCGAGCCGACCTTGAACCCCAGGCCTGGACGCTGCGCACCGCAGCGACCGCGCTGGTCAGCACCGCAGCCTGGGCCGACTATCTCGACGCTGAGCGGCCGCTGAGCGACGCCTTGCATCGGCTGACCTGAGCTGCGCGGCCCGTCGGCGCGGCCGCGCAAATTGTCAGGCTTCCCGCCGAGCCGCTGTGGCACGCTTGTTCGGCCAAGGCGGAGGCGCTGGCCTCCGTTTCTCCGCGATGCCGCCCACCGCCGCCTCAATGATCAGCAGTCCCGCGACGGACCCCGCATCCTGAAACGCAGTGCGGACAACCTTGGCGGGGTCAACGACGCCGGCCGCACCAGGTCGATGTACTCTTCGGTTTTCACGTTGAAGCCGAAGATAGGGGAGGGGGCCTTGCGGCCGGCCAGCCTATCTCACAGGGATAATGCTCGAAGTTGATCGCGATCAAGTCCGCCGCTCGCTTTCGGCCTGCGCACCAGAAGATCCGAGTGCGGCTGCAAGTGGCCGGTGGGCCGACATGCGAACACTGAAACAGCTTCCGCGCTCAAGTGCGGTGTTGACGCCGATGGTGCACCCGAGCACTCCTGCCAACTCGCCCACGATCCAGAGGCCGAGACCCAAGCCTCCGGCGGCAGCGTCGTCGCCGCGTGCGAACGCTTCGAAGAGCCGCGCGCGCATCGGCGGGAGGATGCCCGGCCCGGTGTCGTAGACTGAGATCGCCAGATCGTCCCCGCGCCGCCGGACGCCGATGAGCACGCCCCCACGCGCAGTATGCTTGACGGCGTTCGCCACCAGGTTGCTGACAATGCTGCGGAGCAGCTGCGGATGACTTGTGACCCGCGCCTCCGTCGATACGGTGCGGAGCTTGATTGACTTGAGGTCCGCTTGCGGGATCCAAGCCGCCATCACCTCATCCAGCAGGGGTTGCAGGGCGATCTCTTCCAGGAAGAGCGCCGAACCCCGCTGCTGAGCCGAAAGGAAGGCGACCGCCGCCAGGTCCTGGTCGAGCTGCGTCGCGGCGGCATTCGCATACCCCAGCAGCTGTTGCGCCCTGGCGGGAGGCGCGGACCCCAACAGTTGAAGAGCCGCGACGATCGTCTGCAGCGGCTGCCTCAGGTCATGGCCGATCATCGCCAGCAGATGACTTTGGGCAAGCCCCGCCGCCCGGATGTGGACCTCGCGTTCGGCCGCGGCCGCCGTGAATCCGGCGACCACGGCGTATGAGTCTTTCGTCTCCTGCGGCAGAGGCGCCGCTGTTATCCAGCAACTGAGAATTCGGTCGTCGGCGAGTCGCAGCGTCGCCGGCGCGTGGATAGGATCCGCCGCGGCGATCCCGACATGGGGCCATGCCAGGTCCAAACCCAGCGCTCTCAGGTCCTTCCCGGCGATGTCGGCCGAAGCGTATCCGGTCAGGCGCTCCCAAGCGGTGTTGCAGACGCGGAGTGACGAACGGCCCGCCTCGGTCTCGATCAATGCGAGGGGGTGGGGGGCGGCCATGAAAGCCGCGGCCAACCTTCCTGCCTCCCGATCGTCGCCCTGCGGTGCTTGTAACATGGAACTAGGCGCCTCCGCGATGCACGGCCGCGCCGGGAGGCGCTGACCCGATCTTCGCATGGAGGGTCGATGGATGCGCTGCAGGCCATGTTGACGAACATCAAGACGACCGAGCCCTCGGCGGTCGGCTCGCCGCTCCCAGCCCAACGGCCGGCGTGGGCAAGCGATGCGATCGGCGGAAACCAGGCGGCTCTTGATGCAGATCAAGTCGGTCGGCTCCGGGAGCGCGAAAGTTGGTGATCAATGAAGGAGAAGCCGTCATGGCGCGCGCAGTCGGTATCGACCTCGGCACGACGAACTCGTGCGTCGCCGTGATGGAGGGCGGCAAGCCCACCGTCATCGAAAATGCCGAGGGCGCGCGCACCACTCCTTCCATGGTGGCGTTTCGTGATGATGGCGAAGTGCTCGTGGGCGCCGCAGCCAAGCGGCAGGCGGTGACCAACCCCGAAAACACGCTCTTCGCCATCAAGCGCCTTATCGGCCGCCGCTATGACGACCCCATCGTCCAGAAGGACAAGGCGATGGTGGCTTACAAGATCGTCGCGGGACCCAACGGCGACGCCTGGGTGGAGGTCGCTGGGAAGGCATACAGTCCCAGCGAGGTTTCCGCTCACATCCTGCGCAAGATGAAGGAGACGGCGGAGAAGCATCTCGGCGAAACGGTGACCGAAGCGGTCATCACCGTGCCGGCCTATTTCAACGACGCCCAGCGCCAGGCCACCAAGGACGCAGGGCGTATCGCCGGCCTTGAGGTGCTTCGGATCATCAACGAGCCGACCGCGGCGGCGCTCGCCTATGGGCTCGACAAGACAAAGGCCGGCCGCATCGCCGTCTACGATCTCGGCGGCGGCACTTTCGACATTTCGATCCTCGAACTCGGCGACGGGCTGTTCGAGGTCAAGTCCACCAACGGTGACACATTCCTAGGCGGCGAGGACTTCGACAAACGCGTCATTGAGTACCTGGCCGATGAATTCAAGCGCGACCAGGGAATTGACCTGCGCAACGACAAACTGGCGCTGCAGCGCCTCAAGGAGGCGGCCGAAAAGGCCAAGATCGAGCTGAGCTCGGCCGTGCAGACGGACGTCAACCTGCCCTTCATCACCGCTGACCAGAACGGGCCCAAGCACCTCAACATCAAGCTCAGCCGCGCTAAGCTGGAGGCGCTGGTCGAGGACCTGATCGACAAGACCGTCGAGCCCTGTCGCGCCGCGCTGAAGGACGCCGGCGTGACGCCGGACCAGATCGACGAGGTCATCCTGGTCGGCGGCATGACCCGCATGCCCAAGGTCGTCGAGGCGGTGAAGCAGCTCTTTGGCAAGGAGCCCCACAAGGGCGTCAATCCCGACGAAGTGGTCGCGCTGGGCGCCGCCGTCCAGGCCGGCGTGCTGAAAGGCGACGTCAAGGACGTGCTGTTGCTGGACGTTACGCCGCTGTCCCTGGGTATCGAGACCCTGGGCGGCGTAATGACCAAGCTGATCGAGCGCAACACCACCATACCGACCCGCCGAAGCCAGGTGTTCTCGACCGCCGAGGACAATCAGCCGGCGGTGACGATCCGGGTGTTCCAGGGCGAGCGCGAGATGGCGGCCGACAACCGGTTGCTTGGCCAATTCAACCTTGAGGACATTGCTCCGGCGCCGCGTGGCGTGCCGCAAATCGAAGTGACCTTCGATATCGACGCCAACGGCATCGTCAATGTTTCGGCCAAGGACCGCGGGACAGGCAAGGAGCAGAAGATCACGATACAGTCCTCGGGCGGACTGACGGAGGACGACATCAAGCGCGCGGTGCGCGAAGCGGAGGAACATGCCGAAGAGGACCGGCGACGGCGCCTTCTGGTGGAGGCGCGCAATCAGGGCGATGCTCTGATTTTCGCCGCCGAGAAGGCCCTCGCGAACGCGCCGCAAGGATCGCAACGGCAGGCAGTGGAGGATGCGCTCGCGGCCCTGCGGGCAGCGATGCAGGGCGAAGACACCCAAGCGATCATCGCCCGCGGGGAGGCATTGCGAGCGGTGACGGAGGCGCTGACGAGCGCTGGAGGGGGCGAGGCGCCAAAGGCTGGGAGCGAAGACATTGTCGACGCTGAATTCGAGGATGCCGATGACGGGCGGGCTTGAGGTCGGCGAGCCAGCCCGCCAGAACCGTCTCTAAGATCGGCAGGAGACAGCACAGTGACCTCGGAGAGCGGCATCCCGAACGCGCCCCCGGCGGCTGAGATCAAGACGTCTGCCGGCGAGGCGCCCCAGGCAGCGACCGAGGCCGTCGAAGCCTTGCAGGATCGCCTGCTCCGCGCCCTCGCTGATGCCGAGAACGCGCGGCGCCAAGCCGAACGCGCGCGCAGCGAGGGACGTCGGGCGGGGGTGGCGGACCTGATCGCCCGCCTGGCGCCCGGCCTTGACAGCCTTGACCTTGCGGTCGACGCAGCGCGCGGACCCGACCAGGACGACGAAACCTTCGCAAGGTCCGTTCAGGAGGGTTTGCGCGCCGCGCGGCGCGCCTTGCTCGAGGCTTTTCAACGCGAAGGCGTGGAGCGCATCGAGCCCCTGGATCAGCCTTTCGACCCGACGTCGCACGAGGCCGTGGCGACTCGCGCTGACCCGGCGGCTGCGCCCGGCCACGTGCTGCAGGTCGTCCAGGCAGGATACCGGGTCGGGGAGCGCCTGGTGCGACCGGCGCGCGTCGTGGTCTCAGCCGCCGCCCCGCCGGCCGATTAGGGGATTGTGAAAGCTCGCCCCCCTGGCGCACCGCCGATAACGCGCCGATAGTTCGGCAGGAGATTGCGACATGAACCTCGAAAAGTTCACCGACCGCGCCAAAGGCATGCTGCAGGCCGCCCAGACAGTGGCCGTCCGCCTCAACCATCAGCGCATTGCGCCCGAACACATCCTCAAGGCCCTGCTGGAGGACCCGGAGGGCATGGCCGCCGGCCTGATCCGCTCGGCGGGCGGAACCCCAGAGTTGGCCGGCCGCGAGGTCGACTCGGCGCTGGCCAAGATCCCGGCGGTGACCGGCGCCGGCGCTTCCCAGCCGCCGGGCCTCGACAACGAAGCCATCCGGCTCCTCGATCAGGCCGAGCAGGTGGCGCAAAAGGCCGGAGACACCTTCGTGACGGTCGAGCGCCTCCTGCTGGCCATCGCGCTATCGGCCAGTTCGACGGCGGGCCGCGCGCTCGCCTCTGCAGGGGTCAAGCCGGAGGCGCTATCGAAAGCCATCGACGCGCTGCGGGGCGGGCGGCTGGCGGACACCGCCAGCGCCGAAGACCGCTACGAGGCGCTGAAGAAGTACGCGCGAGACCTCACGGAGGCGGCGCGCGCCGGGAAGCTTGATCCGGTGATCGGGCGCGACGAGGAAATCCGGCGCACGGTCCAGATCCTGGCCCGACGAACCAAGAACAACCCCGTGCTGATCGGCGATCCCGGCGTCGGCAAGACTGCGATCGTGGAGGGCCTCGCGATCCGCATCGCCAACGGCGATGTGCCCGATACGCTGCGTGACCGCAAGCTGATGGCGCTGGACATGGGCGCCCTGATCGCCGGGGCGAAGTATCGCGGTGAGTTCGAGGAACGCCTCAAGGGCGTGCTCGACGAGGTAAAGAGCGCCGAGGGGCATATCGTCCTCTTCATCGACGAGATGCATACCCTGATCGGCGCAGGCAAGGCGGAGGGGGCGATGGACGCGGGCAACCTGCTGAAGCCGGCCCTGGCCCGCGGCGAGCTGCACTGCATCGGCGCCACCACGCTCGACGAGTACCGCAAGCACGTCGAGAAGGACGCCGCCCTGCAGCGCCGCTTCCAACCCGTCTTCGTCGATGAACCCACGGTCGAAGACACCATCTCGATCCTGCGCGGACTCAAGGAGAAGTACGAGCTGCACCATGGGGTGCGGATCACCGATGCGGCGATCGTCGCCGCCGCCACCCTCAGCCATCGCTACATCAGCGACCGCTTCCTGCCGGACAAGGCGATCGATCTGATGGATGAGGCGGCGTCGCGCTTAAGGATGGAGGTGGAGTCGAAGCCCGAGGAGATCGAGGCGCTCGACCGGCGGATCATCCAACTCAAGATCGAGCGGGAGGCCCTGAAGAAGGAGACGGATGCGGCCTCCAAGGATCGGCTCAGCAAACTCGAAAAGGAACTCGCCGACCTCGAGCAGGAATCGGCCGCCCTGACGCAGCGCTGGCAGGCCGAGAAGGAGAAGATCCAGGCCGAGGCCAGGCTCAAGGAGCAGCTCGACCAAGCCCGCCTCGAACTTGAGCAGGCGCAACGGCGCAGCGACCTTACCCGCGCCGGCGAGCTCAGCTATGGCGTCATTCCACAGCTGGAGAAGCAGCTCGCCGACGCGCAGGCCGCCAGCCAGGGCGCCATGCTGCGTGAGGAGGTGACGGCCCAGGACATCGCTGGGGTGGTGTCGCGCTGGACAGGCATCCCAGTCGACAAGATGCTTGAAGGCGAGCGGGAGAAGCTGATCCACATGGAAGAGGCGCTCGGCCGCCGCGTGATCGGTCAGGCCCACGCCATCAGCGCCGTCAGCCGTGCGGTCCGTCGCGCGCGGGCGGGCCTGAAGGATCCGAACCGGCCGCTCGGCTCCTTTCTCTTCCTGGGGCCGACCGGCGTCGGCAAGACTGAACTCACCAAGGCGCTCGCCGGCTTCCTGTTCGACGACGATACGGCGATGGTCCGCATCGACATGTCCGAGTTCATGGAGAAGCACTCCGTGGGGGGGGGGGGGGGGGGGGGAGAGGGGGGGGGGGGGGGGGGGGGGGGGGGAGGGGGGGGGGGGGGGGGGGGGGGGGGAGGGGGGGGGGGGGGGGGGGGGGGGGGGGGGGGGGGGGGGGGGGGGGGGGGGGGGGGGGGGGGGGGG
>NZ_JBKBUH010000011.1:0-2229 GCF_046290725.1 Phenylobacterium sp. | reverse complement strand
CCACACGGTCCATCTGCTCCAAAAACGCACGCTTGCGGGTGCGCTTGGCGCGCAGCTCAAAGCCCGTATACATCGGCGCCTCCAGACTCATCTGCTTCATGTCGCTATTGTCCCATCCCGGTAGTCTGGCAGGAAGGTTTTGCAGACCTTCCCAAGGGATGTGCGCCGATCTCGGGCTCCAATCCCAGCCAGCCGTCCTCGCGCCAGAGGATGTCGAGCCCATGATCATGCAGTTGCACCCGCTCGATCAGCAGGCGCGCGATGCGTTGCTGCTCGGCCGGGAACAACTGCGCCCACACGTCGCCGATGCGTCGCATCGCCACCACCACCTGCGCTTCGTCGAGGGCGGCACCCGCCGGGTGGCGCTGGCACGCCCGCCAGGTGCCGATCAGCACCTCCGGCGCCGAGAGCGCCGCATGGATCTGCGTCAGCACCGCGTTCTCGATCTCGGCCGCGGGCAGATGGCCGACGTCCGGGGCGTCCGGCGCCAGGCTCGCGCCCGCGTTACGACGCTTGTGCAGGTAGGGGACGTAGTAGCGGTAGGTGCGTCCGCTCTTCTTCTTGACGAAGGTGTGCAGCATGCGCTGGCCGTCCGGGGCGAACAGCAGCCCCGCGAGCAGGGCCGGATGCTTGGCCCGGTGTTCACGCGGCGCCTGCTTGCGGCGCGCGATGAAAGCGTGCGCGGCGTCCCACAGGTCTTGCGGCACGATCGCTTCGTGTTGGCCGGGATACCACGTGCCATGGTTGCGGATCTCACCCAGGTAGATGCGGTTGCGCAGCATGGCAAAGATGTACTGCTGGTCGATGGGGCGGCCCCTTCGTTGCCGCCCACCCTGCGTCACCCAAGCCTTCGTCGTATGGCCTTCGACCGCCAGCTCCCGCACCAGCCGCGCCGCAGACCCGTGCTCCGCATAGCGGCGGAAGATGTCACGCACGAGTGCGGCCTCGCGTTCGTTGACGACGAGCTTGCGATCGACGACGTCATAGCCCAGCGGCGGCATGCCGCCCATCCACATGCCCTTCGCTTTGGAAGCGGCGATCTTGTCGCGGATGCGCTCGCCGGTGACCTCGCGCTCGAACTGCGCGAAGGACAGCAGGATGTTGAGCGTCAGCCGCCCCATCGAGGTGGTGGTGTTGAACTGCTGCGTGACCGAGACGAAGGAGACGCCATTGCGGTCGAACACCTCCACCAGCTTGGCGAAGTCCGCGAGGCTTCGCGTCAATCGGTCGATCTTGTAGACGACCACGATGTCGATCCTGCCGGCCTCGATGTCGGCCAGCAAGCGTTTGAGCGCCGGGCGGTCGAGATGGCCGCCGGAGTAGCCGCCGTCGTCATAACCCTCCTCGATGGCGATCCAGCCCTCGTGGCGTTGGCTGGCGATGTAGGCCAGCCCGGCGTCGCGTTGGGCCTCCGCGCGGCTGCTGGCGAAAGATCACCCGCAGATCCTGCAACCGGGTCGTATCCGCCGACAGAACCGCGCGCGCCAGGGCGGTGGAATTGCCACGGCCCTGGGGATCCGGCTCCGCGTAGCAGAAATACAGGGTGCGGTTGCGGGCAAAGTCGCTGTCCAGCACCAGATCGAGCAAGCCGCCCTGCCCCACCGCATCCACCGGGGGCAGGCCGGCGATCGGCGCGCCCAGGCGGCCGTCGGCCTCGACCACGCGCAAGCGCCCCGGGCGCTCGGTGACCAAAAAACGCCCATCCGGCAAAAACGCCAGCGCCCAGGGGTGCTCCAGCCCGGTGGCCACCGCCTCGGCACGCAGACGGGCCGGCTCCGCAACGGCCGTCCGCGCTGGAGCTGCCGCCAGCGCCAGGGCCAGCCCCGCACCCAGCACCGCCCGGGGCAGCCCCCGCCACCCCGCGCGCCCCGCACACCAACGGCCGACAAAACGCATCGCCATGATGGCGGGATGGTTTCCGATCGGCCGCCGGCCGTCAAGCAGCCAAAGCCCTCCCCAGGGCGGCCCACGTCGCCCCGAGCGGGCGCCGGAGAGGGAACTCCGCATTTAGCACTCGATCCAAGAGAGTGCTAACATAATGAACGATCCAGGAGAGGAGAGCCCATGACCGCGATGTCCCTTGCCCTCGCACCTGCGTCCCACGCCACGCCGGCGGCGTCGTGGAGCAGCACGGCGCTGACGCTGCCGCCGCTGGGCAACCTGGATGCTTACATCAGCGCGGTCAACCGCATTCCGATGCTCAGCGCCGACGAGGAGCGCGAGTGCGCG
>NZ_JBKBUH010000001.1:1834262-2135236 GCF_046290725.1 Phenylobacterium sp. | reverse complement strand
CCCCCCCCCCCCCCCCCCCCCCCCCCCCCCCCCCCCCCCCCCCCCCCCCCCCCCCCCCCCCCCCCCCCCCCCCCCCCCCCTTCCCCTCTCCCCCCCTCCCCCCCCCCCCCCCCCCCCCCCCCCCCCCCCCCCCCCCGCCGCAGGTCAGACCGGGGCCTTGGCGGGGGCTTCAGGCGCCTTGGCGGGCGCGCTGGCCGGCGTGAGCTTGGCTTCGCCCGCGGCGGGAGACGGCGCGGGCGCAGGCGCCTTGGCGGGCTTGGCCGGCTTGGGCTCGGACGCCTCGGGCTTGTCCTCCGCCGTCACGGCCGAGGCCAGGCGGAACTCCGGCTTGACCTCGACCGGTCCGGCCGGCGCAGGGCCGGACGTCAAGGAGAGGTAAGGCCTGGGGCCCGCCATCTCCGGCGCCGGCTCCACGGCCGCGAGGGCCTGGGACGAAGCGACCTTGCGGCCGAACTTGTAGAAGACGTGCAGGCCCACCTGAGCAGTGCGCACCATCTGCGGGCCCCAGTTGGGGGCCACATGGGTGGCGTGGAAATGGGTGGCGTCGCCGACGGCGCTGTTCAGCGCCCCGCCCAGCGCCTTCAGGGCCACGCGCTCGGCGCGTTCCCAGGCGGCGGTCTCGCGCCGGGCCCGCATGGAGCCGTCGCAGGCGAAGGAGAACTGACAGCCCCGGCCGCGGCCCGCGCCCTGATAGACGACCCCGCAGACGGTCTTGGGGAAGGCCGAGTGGCGCACGCGGTTCATCACGACCTGGGCGACGGCGGCTTGGCCGGCCGGACCCTCGCCGCGGGCTTCGTAATAGACCGCCTGGGTCATGCATTCGAGCTCGCGCGAGGTCTCCAGCGCCCCGCCCAGGCGATAGCGGGCGGCGGGCTCGGGGCTCACCGTCGCCATCCGCAGGGCCGGCTGCGGCGCACGCGTCTCCAGGCGGGCCGTGAGGATGGCGGTCTGCCGGTCGCGCTCGGCGGCGCCGGCCGAGGTCGAGGGATCATGCCGGCGGGCGATCCGCTGGATCCCGGGATCCATCGCGGCGGTTTCGCGTTGCAGCACTGTTTCGGAATATCCGTCCGCGGCGGCGGCGGCCAGCCGCTGCACCCGGGCGTGATCTGCGGCGGCGCCCGCCATGCCGCCGGCCATGTAGGCTGCGCCCAGCGCAAGCCCAAGGCCGGAGCCGATCAAAGCGGCGCCTGTCCACGCGGGCCATTCGGCTCGCGCACTGGATTTCACTAGCAAAGAGGTCTGGTCCCGTGTGGCGAGGGCCTGGCGCCCCCTGACATCGACGTCGTCGACGCCCCTGCTCTTGCTGGCGGCGCCTCCGACTAGAGCCTGTCCGGTCACACGTTCGACGGCAGGCTACGGCGAAGTTGAGGGGCTTATGACCGAGCGACGACAGATTCGCAAGTCCATATTGCAGTGCAGCATGAAGTTTTTGTGAGTCGTTAAGGTTGACGACCTGGGCGGGCCTCTCCGGAACCTCCGCCTTGGCCTGCCGTTTCTCGCAGCGACCTCGACCTGGAGATGAAGACCATGCGAACGACTATCGGCCTTCTGGCGGCCGCCGGCCTGGCCCTGAGCCTGGCCGCCTGCGGGCACAACACCGAGCAACGGGCGGCGACCGGGGCCGTGGCCGGCGCGGTGGTGGGCGGCCCGGTCGGCGCCGCGGCGGGCGCGGCGGCCGGCACCGCGGTGTCCAAGACCGTCGACAAGTAGGGCTTGAAGCCCGCCGCATAGTCCGTCTGCGTCATGCGCCGCCGGCTGGGCGGCGGCATCCTTCCCCCGTGCCGAAGACAGGGGGACGGGGAAATGGCGCATCTCGCCTACGCCGTGGCGGCGCTCGCGGCGACGCTGGTCATCGCCGCCATGGGCATGCCGCAATTCTAATGCGAGACTAACGGCCATGGCCCGCCGTCTCGCCCTGGTGATTCTGGCCCTTGGCCTCGCCGCCCCGGCGAGCGCCCTGGCCGCGCCTGCCTGGCGGACCCAGCAGGCCTGCGCCATGCAGCGGTTCCTCTCGGCCACGCCCGCCTTCGCGGCCAACGCCTGGGCCCGGGACGCCTCCGCCGTCTCCCTGGGCGGAGAGGGCATGGTCCTGCGCCGGCGTGAAGACCCGGAGCTGCGCGCCCGGTTCGAGACATCCCTGCGCTCCGGCCGCGCCTTCGCCGACCGCGCCGCGGCCGACCTCGCCCGGCGCGAGAAGATCACGCCGGAGGAAGCCGTCCGCCGCATCGGCGCCGACCCCGGCCCCTGGCCCCCGGTCACCGCCGCCCAGTGCGACGCCCTGGAGAAGCGCGCCGCGCGCTAGCGTCTTTTCTTCCCCCGTTCACGCAGGGCGATCGCATGTCGCGTGAGCCACGCTTTTCGTCCCTCTCCCGCACGGCGGGAGAGGGTGTCCGCAGGACGGGTGAGGGCGAGGCGAAGCCGAGGCCGCCGTCAGGCGGGCGGCGCGCAGCGGCGCTAAATCTTGCAGCGTTTAAGGTTGGCGCCTGCGGCGCCAGCGGCTTCGCCGCCCTCGCGACCTCGGCCGCTCGCCCTCACCTGGCCTTCGGCCTTTCCTCTCCCGCCTGCGGGAGAGGAAGATCTCTGCTGACACGTCCTGACACCTGGCCGCGCTAGCGTCCGGCCATGATCGCTCCTACCTTGCTCTCCATGCCCGCCCAGAACACGCCCGGCGTGGCCGACATGTCGGCCAGCTTCGACTACAACGAGACCGCCCTGCCGATGCTGTGGAAGCCGCATCGCCCGTCGCGGCCGCAGAAGTCCGAGGGCGGCAAGAAGTTCAAGCTGGTCAGCGACTACAAGCCGGCCGGCGACCAGCCCCAGGCGATCGCCGAACTGGTGGCGGGGATCGAGAACGGCGACCACGACCAGGTGCTCCTGGGCGTCACCGGCTCTGGCAAGACCTTCACCATGGCCCAGGTGATCGCCGAGACCCAGCGCCCGGCCCTGATCCTGGCCCCCAACAAGACCCTCGCCGCCCAGCTCTATTCGGAGTTCAAGGCCTTCTTCCCGGAGAACGCGGTCGAGTTCTTCGTCTCCTACTACGACTACTACCAGCCGGAGGCCTACGTCCCGCGCACGGACACCTATATCGAGAAGGACTCATCCATCAACGAACAGATCGACCGGATGCGCCACTCGGCCACCCGCGCGATCCTGGAGCGCGACGACGTCATCGTCGTGGCCTCGGTCTCCTGCATCTACGGCATCGGCTCGGTCGAGACCTATACGGCCATGACCTTCACGCTGGAGCCGGGCCAGCGGCTGGACGAGAAGCAGCTGATGGGCGACCTGGTGGCCCTGCAGTACAAGCGCAACGACCAGGCCTTCGAGCGCGGGACCTTCCGCCGCCGGGGCGACACCATCGAGATCTTCCCCGCCCACTACGAGGACCGGGCCTGGCGCATCAGCCTGTTCGGCGACGAGATCGAGGCGATCTCCGAGTTCGACCCCCTGACCGGCAAGAAGACCGCCGACCTGCCGGGCATCAAGGTCTACGCCAACAGCCACCACGTCACGCCGCGCCCGACGCTCAACCAGGCCATCGTCCAGATCCGCCAGGAGCTGAAGGAGCGGCTCGACTGGCTGGTGGCCAACGGCAAGCTGCTGGAGGCCCAGCGGCTGGAACAGCGCACCACCTTCGACCTGGAGATGATCCAGGCCACCGGCTCCTGCGCCGGCATCGAGAACTATTCCCGCTATCTCTCCGGCCGCCGCCCCGGCGAGCCGCCGCCGACCTTCTTCGAATACATCCCCGAGAACGCCCTGCTGTTCGTGGACGAGAGCCACCAGACGATTCCGCAGATCGGCGGCATGTACCGGGGCGACTACCGGCGCAAGTTCACCCTGGCCGAATACGGCTTCCGCCTCCCCTCCTGCATGGACAACCGCCCGCTGAAGTTCGAGGAGTGGGACGCCATGCGCCCCGACACGGTCCACGTCTCGGCCACCCCCGGCGGCTGGGAGATGGAGCGCTCCGGCGGCGTCTTCGTGGAGCAGGTGATCCGCCCCACCGGCCTGATCGACCCGCCGGTGGAGGTGCGCCCGGTCTCCAAGGACAATCACAGCCAGGTGGACGACGTGATCGCCGAGGCGCGCGACACCATCGCCCGCGGCTATCGCTGCCTGGTCACGGTGCTGACCAAGAAGATGGCCGAGGACCTGACCGAGTACATGCACGAGCAGGGCCTGCGCGTGCGCTACATGCACTCCGACATCGACACCATCGAGCGCATCGAGATCATCCGCGACCTGCGCCTGGGCGCCTTCGACATCCTGGTGGGCATCAACCTGCTGCGCGAGGGCCTGGACATTCCGGAGGTCGGCCTCGTCGCCATCCTCGACGCCGACAAGGAAGGCTTCCTGCGCTCGGAGACCTCGCTGATCCAGACCATCGGCCGGGCGGCGCGCAATGTCGACGGCCGGGTCATCCTCTATGCCGACCAGATCACCGGCTCCATGGAGCGCGCCATGGCCGAGACCCAGCGCCGGCGCGAGAAGCAGGAGGCCTACAATCTCGAAAACGGCATCACGCCCGAGAGCGTGAAGAGCCAGATCAAGGAGATCCTGGCCTCCCCTTACGAAAAGGACCGGATGCTGGTGCCGGCCGGCGTGGCCGAGGACGGCGCCAAGCCCTTCATGGGCGACAACTTCAAGGCCACCCTGCGCGACCTGGAGGCCAAGATGCGCCAGGCCGCCGCCGACTTGGAGTTCGAGACCGCCGCGCGCCTGCGCGACGAGATCAAGCGGCTGAAGCTGCTGGACCTGGAGTTCGCCAACGATGCGCTGACGGCCGAGGGCGAGACCGCGGATCGCGGCGCGGTGAAGAAGGTGCGGGCCGAGGCGCGCGCGGAGGCCGCGGAGCGGTTTCGGAAGGGGAGAAGGTAGGGCAGACAGAACTTAGCTACTAACTAGGCACCCGACGGTAGGGATACCTAGTCAGCGATTTTGGCCTTTGAGTCAACGCTTGAGCCGTGATAGTCAACGCTATCGATGTTCTTCGGACGCGGAATGGCAAGCATGACGGCCCCTAAGAAGCCCACAACCGATGAAGACTGGCTCCTCCTCTCGTTTGAGATAGCGCGACTGTTCGATGGCGCGCCGGTAGACGAAGAGCAGTTGTTCGCTGGCCGGCTCGCTGAGGTGACCAAGATGCTCCGAACCGTGATGGAGCGATCCCGACACGTTGTGCTGTTCGGTGAACGGGGTGTCGGAAAGACCTCCCTGTCGAACATTTTTTGGAAGCGATACGGCAAAACGCTTCAGAGCTTCATCGTCGCGCGCGTGCAAGGCGGTCCTCAAGACGACTTCTCGTCGCTCTGGATTCGGGCCTTAGAGGAACTGAAGGCTCAGGGAATCGGAAGCGGTCGCGCCAGTTACGTGAACTTTGAAACCGCCTTTGAGACCGTTACGCCCACGCAAGTCCGTCGAGAACTACAGAAAATTTCCCCAAATGCATTGCCAATAATAATTATCGATGAATACGATAAGGTAATAGATCGAGACGCAAAAGAACTTACTGCGAACTTGATTAAGGAGTTTTACGATTTCTCAATTACAACAACAGTTATTTTGGTCGGCGTCGCCGAGAACATTTCAGAATTGATTGAGGATCACGCCTCTATTGATCGAGCACTAGTCCAAATCCCGCTTAGTCGCATGTTAGAAAGCGAGCTAATGGATATTATCAATCAGCGGGCTGCGCTTACAGTTATGAAGTTCTCGCCCGACGCCCTCTGGACCATCGTCGGCCTATCGCGGGGTCTCCCGTTCTTCACACAGACGCTTTCCAAGCACGCCGCCATGAACGCCATCGACAACCGACGCCTGATGATCACTAATCAGGACCTTGATGCTGCCATGACTCGCTTTATTGAAGACACGGAAGTGTCGTTCCGCGACGCTTACCGCATAGCGACCCGCACCAACCAACAGAACTACTTACAGGAATCTCTGTTAGCCTGCGCTTTAGCCCGCTGCGATGATGAAGGATTTTTCAAGGCTGCAGACGTGGTAGAGCCTTACAGCGCAATCATGAAGGGTCCTCGGCGCATTGCTCACTTCGAGAAGCATCTCCGGCGCTTCAGCACTGAGGAGGGCGGGAACATCTTGATCAAGCGCGGCGGCGAACGTCAGCAACACTTTCGATTCTCTGATCCCATGATGCAGCCCTACGTCATCATCCGTGGCATTCAGGCCAAAAAGATCGACGAGTCTGCTAGAAATCTTCTTCTCCGGAGGGAGCAGCGGGAACTTGCCATTTAGCTTTCGCTCCAGCTTCTTGATTCCAGATCTGCGCATCGGCAAGTGCTTGGCGGCTCGCTTCACCCTCTTTCGAGGCCACAGTTGCTCGGCTCACCTTCAGAGCTGAGCTGGCCTTGCGCTAATGCGATCTTGTCAACGAAGTCGGCAAGGCGGACCGCATCGGGGGTGCTTCCTTCTGCGGGAGCCCCTAGCTCCTGCGAGACCCCCTAGGCATTGTTACTGCTCCGCACTCGGATTGCCGGTCATGAACCGCTCAATGTCGAGTTCCACGCCAGTCGCAACGTCAGTCAACGTGATAAGGGCGTAACCCTCACTCCGCATCGTCGCCGCCTTCCGAAGCGCTTCAGCGGTGTCCAGCGGACCGAAGGTTCGCCGTTCAACGCCGCAGTTGCCGTTTACGAGAAATTCCCTCATGCCGCATCATAGCGCCTCGACAAGTGGGAAGCGATTCTTGTCACCGGCGGCGAAGTCAAACTGAGTCACGCCCCATCCATACCCAGAACCAACCCGGAACCACGCCGCCCCCTCAAGCGTAGCTATCTACGATGAGGGCCGCTGGCGGTCCGTGGTGGATCGCCGGATGTGCGCCCTTTGCCCTTGGGGATGAGAGAGCGATGTCGCCGACCTTGAGCGTGGTGGCGGACAACCAGCCGGGCCAGTCCCCGGCGCCGTCCGAGAACGTGGCCGATCGGGTCCGCAAGCTGCAGGCCGAGGCCCGCAGCTTGGCCCGCGAGCATATCCGGGCCCTGGAGCAGGCCCTGCTGCAGGTGGAGAAGATGAGCGCCGAGATCGCCGATGGCGGCGAGGCCTACCCCGCCGGGGTGCGCGAGGTGGCGCGGCGCCTGGCCGAGGACTGCGAGGCGCGGGTCCAGACCCTGGAGGCGATTTCCGCACGGGCGTGAGGGCGCCCGCCCCTCGCCCGCAAGGCGAGCCGCCTTCCCTCCTGCGGCGAGGTTGGCCCGCTTAGTGCGGCGCTCCGGCGGGACTGTTCAGAAACGGAACACAGCCAATGACCGCCCCCCGCACCACCGCCCTGGCCGTCGTCGCCGAACACGGCCGCGCTCCGGCCGCCCGACCCGACCAGATTTCCGAGCGGGTTCGCCGCCTGCAGGCCGAGGCTCGCCGCCTGGCGCACGAGCATGTCGGCGCCCTGACCGCCGCCCTGATGCAGGTGGAACAGCTCTCCATCGACATCGCCGCGGGCGGCGAGGCCTACCCCGCCGGCGTCCGCGACCTGGCCCGGCGCCTGGCCGAGGAATGCGCCGTCAAGAGCCAGACCATCGCGGCGATCAATTCGCGGGCCTGAGGGCTTCCGCTGCGCAGGCAGGGCGATTGCATATGAAATCTCCCTCTCCCGCTTGCGGGAGAGGGCAGGCCGCAAGGCCAGGTGAGGGCTCGCGGCCGAAGGCCGCGAGGGCGGCGAAGCCGCTGGCGCCGCTGGCGCCAATACTTTCAACGCAGCAGATTTTGCGCCGCTTCGCGCCGCCCGCCTTCGGCGGCCTCGGCTGCGCCTCGCCCTCACCGGCCCTTCGGGCGTCCTCTCCCGCACCGCGGGAGAGGGGAAAAAGGAACGCTCGCGCCATATACGATCGCCCTGGCCGCCCACGGGAGGAAGAAGGGAGCGGCGGACGCGCTTACCCCAGCAGATCCCGGAACTCGTGGCTGCGCCGCAGCCAGGCGGCCGCATAGCCGCAGATCGGCGTGATCTTCAGGCCCTGGCTGCGCACGTCGGCCGCGAGCGCGGCCATCAGCCGTCCGGCTGCGCCGGAGCCGCGCAGGGGCGGCGGGCTCTCCACATGGTCGATATAGATGCGGTCGTCGACGAGGCGGTAGTCGGCCCATGAGGTCAGGCCCTGCTCGTCCATCTCGTAGCGCTGTTCGTCGGTGTTGTTTCGAAGCTCGCTCATGATCCCATCATAACCCCCTCCCCCGCCGGCGCGATCCCGGTTATCGGTAGCGTCTTGGCTAAACCTTGAGTTGGAGGCCCCGATGGCCCTCGCCCGCACCGCCCTGATCTGCGCCGCCGCCGGCCTGGCGCTTTCCGCCTGCGGCCAGCGGGAGGACAAGGCCGCCGCCACCGGCGAGGCCCCGGCCGCCCAGGCGCCGGCCGCCGCCGCCCAGGCCGGACAGCCGCCGGCCCGCAAGGCCGGGCTGTGGCGCCAGACCATCTCCATGGGCGACTTCACCCAGTCCACCCGCATCTGCCTGGACGCGGCTACGGAGGAGCAGGTCTCGCTCTGGGGCGGCCAGGAGAGCGCCGAGATGTGCTCGCAGAACGAGGCCAGCCGTGCGGCCGACGGCTCCTGGCGGTTCTCCAGCGTCTGCGACATGGGCACGGGCGGCCGCACCACCACCACGGGCGTGGCCCGCGGCGACTTCTCCACCCGCTATACGGTGGAGGCCGATTCCGTCACCGAGGGCGCGGCGGCCCCGCAGATGAACGGCGCGCGCAAGATGACCGTCGAGGCGGTCTGGGAAGGCCCATGCCCCGAAGGCTTCCGCCCCGGCGACATCGAACTGCCGGGCAATGTCCGCATGAACCTGCTCGACGCCCAGAAGATGGGGCGGTGATCACCTCCCGCTGTCCCGGCGGGATGACAGGGCAGGCCTCAGGGGGTATTCCCGCGGCGTAAGGAGCCTGCCGCCATGATCCCCCGTTACGCCCGCCCGGAAGCCGCCGCGATCTGGGAGCCGCAGACGCGCTTCAAGATCATGTTCGAGATCGAGGCCCACGCCGCCGACAAGATGGCCGAGTTGGGCGTGATCCCGAAGCTGGCGGCCGAGACCATCTGGGAAAAGGGCCGCGACGCGGTGTTCGACGTCGAGCGCATCGACGCCATCGAGCGCGAGGTGAAGCACGACGTCATCGCCTTCCTGACCCATGTGACCGAGATCGTCGGGCCCGAGGCGCGGTTCCTGCACCAGGGCATGACCAGCTCCGACGTCAACGACACGGCGCTCGCCGTACAGCTTTCGCGGGCCACCGACCTGCTGATCGAGGATGTGGACCTGGTGTTGGGCGCGCTGAAGAAGCGCGCCTTCGAGCATCGCCTGACCCCCTGCGTCGGGCGCAGCCACGGCATCCACGCCGAGCCTATCACCTTCGGCCTGAAGCTCGCCGGCCACTATGCCGAGTTCCAGCGCGCCAAGGAGCGGCTGGCCATGGCGAAGTTCGAGATCGCCACCTGCGCCATCTCCGGCGCGGTCGGCACCTTCGCCAACGTCTCGCCCGAGGTGGAGGCCCATGTGGCCAAGAAGA
The DNA here is from genome assembly GCF_046290725.1 of Phenylobacterium sp. GTDB lineage: Bacteria > Pseudomonadota > Alphaproteobacteria > Caulobacterales > Caulobacteraceae > Phenylobacterium. Next base: position 2,125,716 of record NZ_JBKBUH010000001.1, on the reverse strand, counting down.
TGGGCCTGGCCGTGGAGCCGGTCTCGACCCAGGTGATCCCGCGCGACCGCCACGCCGCCTATTTCGCGGCCCTGGCGGTGGTGGCGAGCTCCATCGAGCGCCTGGCCGTCGAGATCCGCCACCTGCAGCGCACCGAAGTGCTCGAGGCCGAGGAGTTCTTCGACGTCGGCCAGAAGGGCAGCTCGGCCATGCCGCACAAGCGCAACCCGATCCTGACCGAGAACCTGACGGGCCTGGCGCGCCTCGTCCGCTCGGCGGTGGTTCCGGCCATGGAGAACGTCGCCCTCTGGCACGAGCGCGACATCAGCCACTCCTCGGTCGAGCGCGGCATCGCGCCGGACGCCACCGTGCACCTCGACTTCGCCCTGCGGCGCCTGGCCAATGTGGTCGAGCGGCTGGTGGTCTACCCGCAGAACATGCTGAAGAACCTCGACCGGCTGGGCGGCCTCGTGCATTCCCAGCGGGTGCTGCTGGCCCTGACCCAGAAGGGCCTCTCGCGCGAGGCGTCCTACGCGGCCGTCCAGCGCAACGCCATGAAGGTCTGGCGCGGCGAAGGCGACTTCAAGACCTTCCTGCTGGCGGACCCCGAGGTGACGCTTTCGGAGGCCGAGCTCGCCGAGCTCTTCGACCTCGGCTACCACTTCAAGCACGTCGACACCGTGTTCGCCCGCGTCTTCGGCCAGGAGGCCATGGCCCAGGCCGCGGAGTAGGCGAGCCCCGCCTTCTCGTCCCTCTCCCGCGTGCGGGAGAGGATGCCCGAAGGGCAGGTGAGGGCGAGGCGAAGCCGAGGCCGCCGTCAGGCGGGCGGCGCGAAGCGGCGCTAGAACCTGCTGCATCTGAAAGTTGGCGCCTGCGGCGCCAGCGGCTCCGCCGCCCTCGCAGGCTTCGCCCGCGAGCCCTCACCTGGCCTTGCGGCCTGTCCTCTCCCGCAAGCGGGAGAGGCGGGCCCCCCTTCCCTTCCCTCGCGTCAGGCGGCCAAGCTCCACCACCGATCCTGGGGAGGACATGGCCATGACCACCGACGAGATGAACGCCATCCTGGCCAAGCAGAAGGCGGCCCACCTGCGCGACGGGGCGCCCACCGTCCAGCAGCGGATCGAGCGGATCGACCGCTGCATCGCGCTCCTGGTCGACCATCGCCGGGCGATCGAGGATGCGCTGAACGAGGACTTCGGCTCGCGCTCCAAGGAGGCCACGGCCTTCACCGACGTCTCCGGCTCCATCGGTCCGCTGAAGCACGCCCGCGCCAACCTCGAAAAGTGGATGCGGCCGGAGAAGCGCAAGACCACGCCGGCGATCCTCGGCCTCTTCGGCGCCAAGGCGCAGGTGCGCTACCAGCCCAAGGGCGTGGTGGGGGTGATCAGCCCCTGGAACTTCCCGGTGAACCTCACCTTCGCGCCGCTCGCCGGCATACTGGCGGCCGGCAACCGGGCGATGATCAAGCCCTCGGAATACACCCCCGCCACCTCCGAGCTGATGCGGACCATGTTCGGCGGCGCCTTCTCCGAGGAGGAGATCGCCGTGGTCACCGGCGGGCCGGAGGTGGGCGAAGCCTTTGCGGGCCTCGCCTTCGACCACCTGATCTTCACCGGCGGAACCTCCATCGCCCGCCACGTGATGCGGGCCGCGGCCCAGAACCTGGTGCCCCTGACGCTGGAGCTGGGCGGCAAGAGCCCGGTGATCCTCGGCCGCTCGGCCGACCTCTCCGTCGCCGCCGCCCGGGTGATGAACGGCAAGACGCTGAACGCCGGCCAGATCTGCCTGGCGCCCGACTATGTGCTGGCCCCGCGCGACCAGGTGGAGGGCTTCGTCACCGGCGCCCAGGCGGCGGTCTCGAAGATGTTCCCGACCATCAAGGACAATCCCGACTACACCGCCATCGTCGCCCAGCGGCACTACGACCGGATCATGGGCTATGTGGACGACGCCCGGGCCAAGGGCGCGCGGATCGTCGAGCTGAAGCCCGAGGGCGAGGACCTCTCCCAGCAGGAGCACCGCAAGATCGCCCCCACCCTGATCCTCGACCCCACCGACGACATGAAGGTGATGCAGGAGGAGATCTTCGGCCCGGTCCTGCCGGTGAAGGCCTATGACACGGTGGACGAGGCCATCGCCTATGTGAACAAGGGCGAGCGCCCGCTGGGCCTCTACTATTTCGGCGCCGACGCGGCGGAGCAGGAAAAGGTGCTGACCGCCACCACCTCCGGCGGCGTCACGGTCAACGACGTGATCTTCCACGTGGCCCAGGAAGACCTGCCCTTCGGCGGCGTCGGCCCCTCCGGCATGGGCGCCTATCACGGCCACGACGGCTTCCGGGAGTTCAGCCACCGCAAGGCGATCTACAGCCAGATCAAGGCCGACAAGCCTCTGCAGCCGATGCGCCCGCCCTTCGGGCCGGGAATCCGGAAATACCTGGACGGGCAGATCCGGCGGTAGGGGGCTGCGACGGTCAGATTCTGCCGGGCAGGTTCGGCCGTTGCGCTCGACGCAGGCTTAGACGGAGCCGTCGGGAAGCGGATCGCTGATGCGCGTCGTCTTCAGATAGCTGATCAGGTTGGACCAGAAGTCGTCCACGGCCGCCTGGCCGCCTTGGGCGATCAGCAGCCGTTCGACACCCCATTGGGCGACTTGATAGTGCACATGGGCTCGCTCAGCCGCCGGGTTCTTTAGTGCGGCGCGCTCGGCTTCGGTGAATGGACGTACGTTGGCTGGGTCGATCCGTCTGACCGTGGTCGTGTCGGGTGCGGCTCCCCCGTCTCTTAGCGCCGCCGTGGCGGCGCTGATCGCTTTGTAGAGCGGGTCCGAGGGTAGCACGGCGGAAAACATGGCGATCCTCCTGCAATGCACCTAACGATGCAAAATCGGCGCCACTCAACCGAAACATGCAGAACCCTTCGGTAAGAACGGCAACCGTCAGAGCCTTCCAGAAAACGCCCTTAGACCACGTCGGATGGCGAATTGCCGATGCGCGTCGTCTTTAGATAGCTGATCAGGTTGGACCAGAAGTCGTCCACGGCCGCCTGACCGCCTTGGGCGATCAGCATGCGCTCGACGCCCCACTGAGCGACCTGATGGTGGGCCAGAGCCTTTGCTGGCTCGGGGTCCCTTAGAATTTCCCGGTCGGCAGCCGTCAGTGGCTGGTCGACGGGACGAGCACGTTGGACGAGGGGCGGCTCGGTGGGCGGACCGGCCTCCCTCAACGCCGCCGTCGCCTCGGCCACGATGCGCGCCAGTTCGCCCGTGCGAGCTATTCCGGTCATCGGAAGACCTCCCGTTCCACCGGCGGAGGTGCAAGTCCGGCGCCACTCAACCGATACCTGTAGGTGGCGGTGAGATGCGAGCGTGGCTGCGCCTGCGACGTTTTCCGACGCCGCGCATTTTCTCGCCATGACCCGATCCATGGCGCTCCTGCTGGCCGCCCTCCTGGCCGCGCCGCCCGCCGCCCAGGCCGCCTCCGCGGCTGCAGATGTCCGCGCGGCGTTCGGCAACACCCTGCTGACCATCGACCCCGACGGGCGGACCCGGAAGATCTGGCTCCAGCCCGACGGAACCTGGACCGGCCTCAGCCGCCGCGGCCGGGACCTCGCCGGCACCTGGACCGCGCAGGGCGGGCAGGTCTGCCTGAAACAATCGAAGCCCCGCCTGCCCGGCGGCATGTGCGGCCGGATGCCCACCGAGCCCGGCGCCAGCGTCGAGGCGAAGGACCCAACGGGGAAGACGGTTCGGCTGAAGTTGGTGAGGGGGCGGGTGACGGAGTAGGCGCGGCCCCCTGCATGCATTCCGGGAACGGCTGACGCCAAGGCGCAGATCATGCAGGTCTATGAAAGAAGTAGGTCGGGAACCGGCTTAAGACCGTTGCTCCAGTGGCGCCGGTCTAGCCCGGCGACTGCTCAGCAAGGAGGGCGTGGTAGGCTGCCGCGCCCTCGTCTTCTGGCATCTCCAACAGTTCTTCGAGCAGGGCCAGCGTGAAGATACAAGTCGCTTCAAGGTCGCTCGACGGCGCGCCGTTCGCCGCCCAGGCGTCCAACCTCGCCCGATCCTCAGAGGAAGGGCGACGCATGGCGGCGGCCCATACGCTCTCCACCTCATTCGGAGACGTGGTTGGCCACGATTGCGGAGTTGTGGCCGCTTGTTTCAACAGCGCTGCGGTGACTTGAACGTCGCGAGCCATAAGTTCAGGGCCGAACACATCGGGGAGGTGCAGGTTGGTCGTGCCCGTGGATAGGAACCGGCCACATTCAACCTCTGACACGCGCCTCAGAGCGATACCCTCCTCATGAGTTACACGCATGATATTGAGGGTGTTTGCCCGATCCGCCTTGGGCAGCGCGCTTCCCACCGCCAAACCGATGTGCGCTCGGACCGCGTTGCTTGCGTCGATTTGGTTCTGGCCGTCTCTGATCGCCCCTCGCAGTTGCCTGATCGCCTGTGCGTACTCGACGGGGTAATTCTCCTTCAAGACGCTGAACGTCGGGTGCTCGGAGAGCTGCCGCTCCACCGTCATCACTGCAATATGCGGTTCAATGAAAACCTCAGCTATATGACGTCCTCCCGCCGCTCCAGCGACAGCGCAGACGGTAATCACCAGCCCTTGCAACCGCGCTCCGGCGGATCGCGTGAGGATGCCGCCCGCGAGGGCGCCAAGGCCGCCGCACACGCCGGCCACGATGACGGCTACGAGGATCGACAATGGAAGGCCCCCACCTCAGGGGCGCATCCTTGCCCCTGAGAACACAACCCAGAGCGCCGTTAAAGCCGGGTTACGACATATAGATGTTGCGGCGGGTATGTGTGCGCCTCCCGATCAGCGCGAAGCCAAAGAGGTCCGAACAATGGGCCCGCGGTCGTACGCTCATTCTTTCGAGGGGTGCCCAGCCCAGATGACAGGGTTCCAGTCCCCTACCCCGCCGCCCAGTCCCCCTCCGGCAGCCGCCAGTACGCCCCCGCCTCGCGCGCCAGCATCCGATGCCCGATCAGCTCGCGCCTCAACGTCGCAGAGTCCCAGTGGCGGCGCTGGAGGGTTTCGTTGACCTCGGCCTCCGGATAACGCCGACCCTCCTCGAACTGCCGGGCGAGCCAGGCGAGGACGACGGCGCGCTTGCGGCGGCTGGCGGGGATCACCTTGAGGGCGCCATCGGGACCGACGAAGGTCGCCAGCACCTTTTCCTCCCAGGTCTCGCTCTTGGGCGCCAAGGCCGCCACGCCGGCGCCGTCCAGCAGGGCGCGGTTCATGCGGGTGAGCGCCTCGGGCTTCAGGGCGTGCCAGCGGGTCACGCCCTCGGCCCGCACGCTGACAAGGCCGAGATCCTTCAGCACCGCCAGGTGGTGGGAGACGGTGGGCTCCTTCAGGGCCAGGAGCTCGGCCAGCTCCTGCACGCTGCGTTCGCGTCCGGCCAGGAGGCCGACGATCCGCAGCCGGCTTTCGTTGGCCATGGCCTTGAAGAAGGCCAGCAAGGTCGAGAGGTGGGCTTCGGTCATGACCGCGACTCCATCGAAGATCATCTAATTAGACAATTATCGAAATATGCGTCCACAAAAAACGCCGCCGGAGGGGCGGCGTTCCTGCGACGCAGGGCTCTGCGCCCTGGCGGTCAGGTCCCGCTGCGGATCTGCTCGCGCGCCTGGGCCAGGAGCTCATCCATCTTCATGCGGACCTCGCCCTCGGTGATCTGCACGCCAGAGCCCTTCAGGTCCTCGAACACCTTGCGCAGAACGTCCTCGTCGCCCGGCAGCTCGAAGTCGGAGCGGACCACGGCCTTGGCGTATTCCTCGACGCTGTCCTCGCCCAAGCCCATCAGGCCGGCGGCCCATTGGCCGAGCAGGCGGTTGCGGCGCGCGCCGGCCTTGAACTCCTGCTCTTGATCCAGAGCGAACTTGCCCTCGAAGCCTCGTTCGCGATCGTCAAAGATAGGCATGTGGTCCCCAGTAAGCGTACGTCGGCGTTGCATATCGCTTGCCGTGAGCCGCCGCAATGCAAACGCGCGTTCGGGCGGTGCGGCGCTTGCGCCGTTTGCGCCGGCGCCACGGTTCCGCTAATTTCCCGCGGCCTCGGATGAGCGAGAGGCCTTGAGTCGGAGCCGCGCGCGTTGGGACCAACCGCGCGCGTTTTTCGTTTTCCGGTACGGGGCAGCCCTCGCTTTTGGAGAAGGCGTCTATGAGCACCCGCCGCAAGAAGATCTACGAAGGCAAGGCCAAGATCCTCTACGAGGGCCCCGAGCCCGGCACCCTGATCCAGTACTTCAAGGACGACGCCACCGCCTTCAACGCTCAAAAGAAGGCGGTTCTGGAAGGCAAGGGGGTCATCAACAACCGCATCAGCGAATATGTGATGACCAAGCTGAACGCCATCGGCGTTCAGAACCATTTCATCAAGCGCCTGAACCTGCGCGAGCAGCTGATCCGCGAGGTGGAGATCATTCCGCTGGAGGTGGTCTGCCGCAACATCGCCGCCGGCAGCCTGTCCCAGCGCTTCGGCCTGCCCGAGGGCCAGGCCCTGCCCCGCTCGATCATCGAGTTCTACCTGAAGGACGACAAGCTCTCCGACCCGATGGTGGCCGAGGAGCACATCACCGCCTTCAACTGGGCCTCCACCCAGGAGATCGACGACATGATGGCGCTCACCCTGCGGGTGAACGACTTCCTGACCGGCCTCTTCGCCGGCGTCGGCATCACCCTGGTGGATTTCAAGGTCGAGTTCGGCCGCGTGTGGGAGAACGACTTCGCCCGCATCATCCTGGCCGACGAGATCAGCCCCGATTCCTGCCGCCTGTGGGACGCCCAGACCAACGAGAAGCTGGACAAGGACCGCTTCCGCCGCGACCTGGGCGACGTGATCGAAAGCTATACCGAAGTCGCCCGCCGGCTCGGCATCATGAAGGAGATGCCGACCGTCATCCAAGGAGGCCTGCACTAGTGCGCGCGAAAGTCCATGTGTTCCTGAAGCCCGGCGTTCTCGACGTGCAGGGCAAGGCGGTCGAAAACGCGTTGCACGGCCTGGGCTGGGGCGAGGTGGAGCATGTGCGGGTCGGCAAGACCATCGAGTTCGACCTGAAGGCGACCGACGCCGCCGCCGCCGAGGCCGAGGTCAGGCAGATGTGCGAGAAGCTCCTGGCCAACACCGTGATCGAAAGCTACCGCGTCGAGGTGGCGTGAGGGCGAAGGCTCTTACACCGATCCTCCTCCTGGCGGGCCTATGCGCCTGCGCGCCGAAGCCGGAGGCTGCGAAGCCCAGGCTCGCGCTGGACTGCAGCCTTTCCTACGACGAGCTCAGCGCCCGAGTGCTGGCTCATCCGGGCCTCGTCCAGCAGCCGGCCGAGAAAGGCGAGCCCTACCGGTTCTATACGGTGGAGGGCGCCGGCGAGGCCTTCGTCTTCACCCAGCCGGGAGCTCCCGGCCATCCGGCGATCCTGAAGCAGGAGGTTGTGCGCGAGGGCGGGGCCGCCCACATGCGCAACACCGGCTGCGCCTATGGCGACCAGGCCGGTTTCGACCAGGTCATGGCCTATCTGGAGAGCCTCAGCCGCCGATGACTCCCCGGCCCGCCGATGCGGCGGTTCCCCCCCTCCCCTTCCACGCCGAATGCGCCTAAAGACCCGCCCATGAAAGCCGCCGTCATCGTCTTCCCCGGATCCAACTGCGACCGCGACTGCAAGGTCGCCATCGAGCGCTCCACCGGGGCGAAGGTGGACATGGTCTGGCATGGGGAGACCGCCCTGCCCGTGGGGGTGGACCTGATCGTGCTGCCCGGCGGCTTCTCCTACGGCGACTATCTGCGCACCGGCGCCATGGCGGCGCTCTCGCCGGTGATGGGCGGGGTCAAGGCCGCCGCGGAGCGCGGCGTGGCCACGGTCGGGATCTGCAACGGCTTCCAGATCCTCTGCGAGGTGGGCCTGCTGCCCGGCGCCCTCCTGCGCAACGAAGGCTTGAAATATGTCTGCAAACCGGTGGGGCTGGAGGTGACCAACGCCCAGACCCGCTTCACCGCCGCCTATGGCGGCCGCCGGCAGGTGGAGATGACCGTCGGCAACGGCGAGGGCAATTACTTCGCCGACGAAGCCACCCTCGACCGGCTGGAGGGCGAGGGCCAGGTGGTCTTCCGCTACCTCGAAAATCCCAACGGCTCGGCCCGCGACATCGCCGGCATCGTGAACCCCGCGGGCAATGTGCTGGGCCTCATGCCCCATCCCGACCGCGCCTTCGAAGCCGAACTCGGCTCCGCCGACGGGGCGCTGCTGTTCCAGAGCGCGCTGGCGAGCGCCTAGGAGGGGCTCAGGCCCACGCCCCGCAAGGAGCCGCTCCTGGGGTGGGTAGCCAGGCGCACCTGCCCCTGGCTCGGGCCTCAGCAACGCCTGGCGCCCCGGATCCTTTGCCCCATCCCCTTAGGTGTGGATGTCAAGCCGCCGCCGCGGCTTCCAGCGGCGCGATGTCCAGCTTCACCATCTGGAGCATGGCTTCGGTGACGCGCTTCACCTTCGCCGGGTCGGGATCGCTCATCAGTTCGCCCAGGCGCTTGGGCGCGATCTGCCAGGAGAGGCCCCAGCGGTCCTTCAGCCAGCCGCACTGCTCGGTCGTCCCGCCCTCCTTCAGGGCGTCCCACAGGCGGTCGATCTCTTCTTGGGTGTCGCATTCCACCATGATCGAGAAGCTGTGGTTGAAGGGATCGAGGGGCCCGGCCTCTATGGCCATGTAGTTCTGGTCGCCCAGGGTGAAGGCGGCGATCTTGACGCTGCCGGCCGGGCCCGACGGATTGTCGGCCATGACGGCGGTGTTGGTCTCCATGCGCGAGCCGGGGATGAGCGAGGTGTAGAAGGCGACGGCCGCCTCCATGTCCTTTTCGAACCAGAGATGCTGGGTGATCTTCATGTTCGGTTCCTCGTTGCAGGTCGACCGGAGCGCCCGGTCGACCCAAGGACGGGCGAGGCGCAGGCGGGCCGACAACGCCCGCCCATTTTTTTTCAGGGCGCCGCGCGGCTGGGCCGAGAGAGCACGAAGGCGGCGCACGCCGCCAGGGACGCAGCGACGATCAAGGCGAGCCAGGGCTTCGGGTGGACGGAAATCCAGAACACCACGAAGCCGAAGGCCATGCCCGCGCAGGCCAGGGCCTTGGCCCGGGGCGGGATGACCCCGTGCTCGCGCCAGTCGCGCACCAGGGGGCCGAAATGGCGGTGATCCAGGATCCACGCCTCGAGCCTTGGCGAGGAGCGCGCGAAGCAAGCGGCCGCCAGGATCAGGAAGATGGTGGTCGGCATCAGCGGCAGGAAGGCGCCCACCACGCCGGCGCCGGTGAAAAGAAAGCCGCAGAGGAGGAAGACCGGACGCACCATGCGGCCTTGAGCTTCTGCGAGAATGCGTCGCATTGGAAGCGGGATCGGACGCCCGGCGCATGAAAAGGGCCGGCGCCCTGCGGCGTCGGCCCTTCTCTTCGATCCTGACAGCGTTCCGCGAAGAGCGCGCCCCGGACCGATAGCTCTCCTAGGGCGTCGCGGACCTAGCGGTCCATGTCGCCTTGGCTGCGGTCGGACCGCTGGCCTTGCTGGCCCTGCTGCCCTTGTTGGCCGCCTTGATCCTGGCGTTGGCCGCCCTGCTGCTGTTGCTGCTGGCCGGGGTTCTGGCGCTGCGGATCATTCTGCTGCTGCTGCGGATTGCGGGTCTGTTCGTTCGCCATCTCGTCTCCTCGGCTTATTCTGCGCCTCCGAGGCGCCGTTACACGGGACCAACCGCCTAAGATCGTTAATGTTCCGGGCCTGGAGCGGCGCCGGAATCACCCTGGCGTGATGGCTGCGGCCGGCGCCTATCGCGCTCGCCCGCGAGTCCGGCTAGAAGGCGCGCCATGACCGCCCAGCCCGCCAAGACCCTGGCCGAGACGGCCGCCGAGTTCGGCCTGAAGCCCGAGGAATACGACCTGATCGTCAAGCGCCTGAACCGCGAGCCGAATCTCGTGGAGCTGGGCGTCTTCTCGGTGATGTGGAGCGAGCACTGCTCCTACAAGTCCAGCCGCAAGCACCTTTCCAAGTTCCCCACCAAGGGGCCGAAGGTGATCCAGGGACCCGGCGAGAACGCCGGGGTGGTCGACATCGGCGACGGCCAAGCCTGCGTCTTCAAGATGGAGAGCCACAACCACCCCTCCTACATCGAGCCCTATCAGGGCGCGGCGACCGGGGTCGGCGGCATCATGCGCGACGTCTTCACCATGGGCGCGCGGCCGATCGCCCTTCTGAACGCCCTCCGCTTCGGCGATCCCAGCCACCCCAAGACCAAGCGGCTGGTTTCCGGCGTGGTCGCCGGCATCGGCGGCTATGGCAACTGCGTAGGCGTGCCCACCGTGGCGGGCGAGACCAACTTCCACCGCGGCTACGACGGCAACATCCTCGTCAACGCCATGTGCGTGGGCCTGGCCGACGCCGACAAGATCTTCTACTCCGCCGCCCCCGCGGCCGGCCTGCCGGTGGTCTATTTCGGCTCCAAGACCGGCCGCGACGGCATCCATGGGGCGACCATGGCCTCGGCCGAGTTCGACGAGGACTCCGAGGAGAAGCGCCCCACCGTCCAGGTCGGCGACCCCTTCGCCGAGAAGCTGCTGATCGAAGCCACCCTCGAACTGATGGCCACGGGCGCCGTGGCCGCCATCCAGGACATGGGGGCCGCGGGCCTCACCTCCTCCTCGGTGGAAATGGCCGGCAAGGGCGGGGTGGGCATCGAGCTCGACCTCGACGCCGTGCCCCAGCGCGAAGAGGGCATGACCGCCTACGAGATGATGCTCTCGGAGAGCCAGGAGCGGATGCTGGCCATCCTAAAGCCCGGCCGCGAGGACGAGGGACGGCGCATCTTCGAGAAGTGGGGCCTGGACGCGGCCGTCATCGGCCGGACGACGGACACCGGCCACATCGTGCTGAAGCACAAGGGCGAGGTGGTGTGCGACGTGCCGCTTTCGCCCCTGTCGGACGACGCGCCGCTCTACGACCGCCCGTGGGTCGCCCCCAAGCCCCAGCTGCGGCTCGCGCCGCAGGATGTGGCGGCGCCTGCGGACTATACCGAGGCCGTGCTGAAGCTGATGAGCAGCCCTGACATGGCCTCCAAGCGCTGGATCTGGGAACAGTACGACCGCCACGTTATGGCCGACACCCTGGAGGACTCCGCCACCGGAGCGGACGCCGGGATCGTCCGGGTGCACGGCACGAAGAAGGCGCTGGCCGTCACCTCCGACTGCACGCCGCGCTACGTCCAGGCCGATCCCTACGAAGGCGGCAAGCAGGCCGTCGCCGAGGCCTGGCGCAACCTCACCGCCGTCGGCGCCGAGCCCATCGCCATCACCGACAACCTGAACTTCGGCAATCCCGAGCGGCCGGAGATCATGGGCCAGATCGTGCGGTCCATCGAAGGCATGGCCGAGGCCTGCCGGACGCTCGACTTCCCCGTCGTGAGCGGCAATGTCTCGCTGTACAACGAGACCAACGGCCAGGCGATTCCGCCCACCCCCACCGTCGGCGCCGTGGGCCTGATCGCCGACTACGCCCGGCGCGCGGACTTTGCGGGCCTGAAGGCTGGCCAGGCGCTGGTCCTGGTGGGCGAGACCCGCGGCGAGCTGGGGTCCTCCATGTATCTGCGCGAGGTGCTAGGCCGGGAGGACGGCGCGCCGCCGCCGGTGGACCTGGCGCAGGAGCGCAAGGTCGGCGACTTCATCCGAAACATGATTCTTTCGGGTCAAGTCTCTGTCGTTCATGACCTTTCCGACGGCGGCCTCATCGCCGCAGCCGCTGAGATGGCGCTGGCTTCGGGCGTCGGCGTAAGCCTTTCGCCGGGCGAAGAAATCCCGGCGCACGCCTTCCTGTTCGGTGAGGACCAGGCCCGCTACCTGGTCGCCGTGGATGCGGCCGAGCCGGTGCTGAAGGCCGCCGCAGAGGCGGGGCTGGCGGCCGTGGTCGTCGGCCAGGCCGGCGGCGACGCCCTGGCGGCCGAGGGGCTGCTCCGCCTGCCGCTCGACCGCCTGCGCAAGGCCCACGAGGGCTGGATGCCGGCGTTCATGGGCTGAGCCGACGCATCCCCTCGGCCGGTTCGCGCGTAGATAGATCCCGTTCCGTGGAGCCGACCCGATGCGCCCTGCCGTCGCACTTGTCCTGCTGGCCAGCCTTGGCGCCTGCGCCGCCCCGGCCAAGAACAGCGGGTTTCTGACCCGCTACGACGGGCTTGAACCCCGTTCCGGAACGGTGCGCGCGGCGATCTCGGAACGGCGTGACGCCGAGCGGCTGGCCGCTGTCAGCCGTGTGCACATCGAGCCCACGGCCCTCGCCAGCGAACCCCCTGTCTGGCTCACCCCACAGGAGCGGACGGCGCTGCTGCGCGAAATGGACGCCCAGCTCTGCTTCGAGCTTTCGGAGCGCTTCGAGATCGCCACGGCCGCGGATGCAGCCGACGCGCGGGTCCGCGCTGCGGTGACGGAAGTGAAGCCGACCGGCCGCGTCGGATCGGCGGCGGCCGCCGCCGCGGGGTTCTTCATTCCCGGGCCGATCGGCCTGCGCCCTCCAGGCACGCTCGGCGCGCTCGCCGCCGAGGCGGAGATGGTGGCGCCGGGGGGCGACCAACTGGCCGCCATCGCCTGGAGCCGCGCCGCGACGGCCATCGGAACCGACAATCCCTCGCTGAGCCGCATCGGCGACGCCCTGCAGTTTGTCGAACCCTTCGCCGACGCCGCCGCGCAGGTGATGAGCCCCGAAGGCGCGCAGGCCCGGAAGATCGGCGATCCGGATCCGTGCGCCGCCTATGGCCCACGCTTCCGCCCCGAAGGCTTCGCCGCCCGGTTCGCAACGGGCCTCTATGTGCCGCAGGCGAGCGGCGCCAGGCCGGAGGAAGCGCCGAAGCCCTAAGCCGTCGCCTGGTCCAGCAGGCGGAGCGCCGCGGCCGCGAAGGCTTCCATATTGGCCACGCGATCGGGCGATCCGGTCTCGATGGTGGCGGCGAACTCCACCGGGCCGGAAATGGCCACGCAGGTGTGCCCGGGCGCATCGCCGTAGCCGTTGCCCGTAGGGCCGGCCGCGCCGGTTTCCGACAGCCCCCAGGTGGCGCCGAAGCGCTCCCGCACGGTTCGGGCCAGCAGCAGCGCATAGGGTTCGCTGGCCGAGCGCATTCCGGCGAGCGCCTCGCGCGGGATATCCATCAGCATCACCCGCGCCTTGGGCGTGTAGACCACCCCGCCCCCCAGGTAATAAGCCGACGCCCCCGGCACGGCGAGCAAAGCCGCCGAGATCAGGCCGCCCGACGAGCTCTCGGCCACGGCGACCGTCTGCTTGCCTTCCTTGAGGCGCGCGGCGAGCGCCTGAGCCTGATCGATGAGCGCTTGCATTCGCCCTACTCCCCCTCCAGCCGATAGGTCCGGCGCGCCACGTCCCGAAACAGCAGCGCCTTCTCGGCCGGCGAGGCGCCGGCGGCGATGCGCTTGAAGGCGTTCCAGAGCGTCGCGTAATCGCACGAGGCGCGGTCGACGGGGAAGTTGCTTTCGAACATGCAGCGTTCGGCGCCGAACAACTCGATGCAGGTCTCTATATAGGGCCGCCACGCCTCGGCGAGCTCGACGGAGTCCGGGAGGATCTCCCGCTTGTGGAAGCCGAAACCACAGATCGGCATGCCCAGACCGCCCAGCTTGACCACCACGTTCGGGCAGGCGGCCAGGTCAGCGAGATCGGCCTTCCACTGGGCGAAAACCTCGGTTCGGCGCCCCTCGTAGGGGCCGATGCCCAGCGGCCCGCCCACGTGATCCAGAACCAGCGGAATGTCGGGAAAGGCGCGCGCCAGCGCCGTCACCTCCGGAAGCTGCGGATGATACTGCCAGGCCTCGAACGAAAGGCCGTAGGCCGCCAGCCGGGCGTAGCCCTCCCGGAACGCCGCCGAGCCGTAGAGTCCCTTCGGCGGATTCGTATGGCTGTCGCGCACCGCTTCGCTTTCATCCCAGCCCCCCGCGTGGCGTATGCCGCGGAAGCGGCCGCCCCCGGCCCTCAGGTGCGCCTCGAGCACCCCATCCACGCCCGCGCCGAGGGTCAGGTCCGCATAGCCGACGATGCCGGCGCAGGCGCGCATCGCGCCGTAGCGGCCGCTGGCGCTCATGGCCGCGACGCCGTTGACGAACTCGGTCTCGCCGACGGGGCGCAGCGCTTCCGGGCCGTCGGCCCGGTAGAAGGCCATGCACTCCACGAAGACCGTGCTTTCGATGCGATGGCCCGAACCGGTGTCGGCGACCAGCTCCTCGATCAGATAGCGGCTGCCGGGATGGTCCCACAGGTGATGGTGCGGATCGCAGATCGGCAGGTCCGGCTCCAGGATCTCCTCAGGCTCTCGCATCGCCCCTCCCCGCAGTTTTTCTTGGCTTCCGTACGCCGGCGCGCTCATGATGCCCGCCAATTTCAACGACCGCCATTTCTTCGGGAGGATTTCGATGGACGCCCAATCTCAGTGGACGGGGCTAGACGCTGCGCGGCTGGAGCGGATCGGGGAGCACCTGGAGCGGAACTACATCGGGCCCCGGAAGATCGCCGGCTGCCAGGTGGCGGTCGCCCGCCGCGGCCACCTGGCCTATCGCCAGTCCTTCGGGCTGATGGACATCGAGCGCGGCAAGCCGATGGCCGACGACGCCATCTTCCGCATCTATTCCATGACCAAGCCGATCACCTCGGTCGCGCTGATGATGCTTTACGAGCGCGGCTATTTTCAGCTGAACGATCCGATCAGCCGGTTCGCCCCCTCCTGGCGCAACCACCGCGTCTGGATCAGCGGCGAAGGCGAAGAGATGGTCACCGAGGCGCCGCGGCGGCCGGTGACCTTCCGCGACGTGCTCAGCCACACCTCCGGCCTGACCTATGGCGGCGGGCTGCCCGGCGTGGGCGTGCAGCATCCGGTGGATCGGATCTATCGCGAACTGAAGGTGCGCAGCGTCGGCGGCGCCGACTCGATGGAAGTCTTCCTCGAGAAGCTCTCGAAAGTCCCCCTGCTCTACCATCCGGGCGAACGGTGGATGTACTCGCTCGCCACCGACGTCTGCGGCGCCCTGGTGGAGGTGATCTCCGGCAAGCCGCTGGCGCAGTTCTTCCAGGAGGAGATCTTCGAGCCGCTGGGCATGGTCGACACCGCGTTCCATGTCGCGCCGGAGAAGGTCGACCGGTTCTGCGCCAACTATCAGCGCGGCCCCGACAAGAAGCTGAAGCTGATCGATGATCCGCAGGCCAGCACCTTCACCCAGGACCCCGGTTTCAAATCCGGCGGCGGCGGCCTGACCGGCACGCTTTCGGACTATCTGCGCTTCACCGAGATGCTGCGCCGGGGCGGCGAACTCGACGGCCAGCGGATTCTCGGGCCGCGGACGCTCGAGCTGATGCACATGAACCACCTGCCTGGCGGCAAGGACCTGACCCAGTTGGCCATCGGGACCTTCTCCGAAACCGCAAACGAGGGCGTGGGCTTCGGCCTCGGCTTCGCCTCGACGCTGGGTCAGGTGGAGACCGCCTCCCTCGGCGTCGGCGACTACTATTGGGGCGGGGCGGCCTCGACCATCTTCTGGGTGGATCCGAAGGAGGACCTGACGGCGGTGTTCATGACCCAGCTGATGCCGTCCGGAACCTTCAACTTCCGCGGCCAGCTGAAGAGCATCATCTATTCGGCGATCATCGACTGACGCCGGCGGCGCGAGTCAGTGCGCCTTCGACTTGTGCTCGGGTTTTCCCTTGCGTTTGGTCGAAGCCATCTTCTCGAGCTCGGTCTCGCTCATCGACTCCATCATCGACTTCGAGGCGCCCTTGAGCTTGCTCTTGGGCGTGTCGCCCCGCTTGGCGGAGAGGGCGGCGCCGGCGGCCTTCTGCTGAGCGGCGGACTTGGCGGGCATGGCGGATCTCCTTTCCCGCTCCAACCCGGCGAGCCGCCCCAGGTTCCGCCCAAAACAAAGGCGCTCCCGGCCGAACCGGGAGCGCCTCTTCGCCTGTCCCCAACAGGCCGGCCGTCGCCGCGGGGCGCCGGGCCGTCGAAACCCGTCGCCTTTATGGCGAGATGGTGGCGGAGCGGCAACCGCGCCTTCTGTCGCAGATGAAAAAGCCCCGGCGCTCCGCAATCGGGAGGGCCGGGGCTTATGCGACGGCTGTCGTCGGGGGGGGCATTTGGCCGTCGCCCTCCAACAATTCGCAGGCCCGAAATGCGTTCCCGGAGAAGTTGCGGAATTCGCGGGGCGGCGCTCAGGCTTCCCCGAAGCCCAGATAGCCGCGCTCCACCATCCGTCGCAGACCCTCATAGGCTGCAGTCAGTTCCTCGAAGCCGGCCCGAAGCTGAGCGAGCTTGGCGACGGCGACGGGGTCGGGGGGCTGGGGTCCATCGGTCATGGCGAGCGCCTGGGCCACCCAGCGAGCCCGGGCCTGGGCCGCGGCCACCGCCAGGCGCTGGAACATGGCGCCGTCGGCCTGGCCCAGCACATGGCCGATCACCTCGCGGTTGGACGCGAAAGCGGTGTAGTCGATCCGCTCCATCTGGCCGCGCAGCCGCCGCTGGGCCTGGGGATCCAGCATGGCTTCCGGTTCGAAATGGTCGCTGACCCGGCGCGTACTCGCCGTTCTCATCACCGACACGACGACCCTCCCGGCCGACATCCCCGGAGCGAGGGGACGAACATAGGCTAAACGACGGCCTTTAAGGCGGGGTTGACGGATCGCCGGACGGGGCTAAACCGCCGCCATGAGCGAAACTCCGCCCGACCGCCTCTCGGCCGATCCCGACAGCCCCTATTATGACGCCCAGGCCCTGGAGCGCGGCGTCGGCGTTCGCTTCAAGGGCGCCGAGAAGACCAATGTCGACGAATACTGCGTCTCCGAAGGTTGGGTGCGGCTGTCGGTCGGCAAGACGGTGGACCGCCGCGGCAAGACCATGACCGTCAAGCTGCAGGGGCCCGTCGAGCCCTACTACCGCGACGCCGAATAGGCGTTCTCGACGAACGCGGACTCCTGGAATGGGGCGAACCGCGCCCCGGCGGCGTCAAATTGTGGCCCAAAGCCGCAGGTGTTCTCCGCCTTGCGCCACAGAAGCGCGTCGGGGACCGGGCGATCCGCCTTAACTGTTCGAGGACCTTCCTTCCCATGAAAACCTTCCTGATCGCCGGCGCAGCCGGCCTGCTTGCGGCTGGCTCCGCCCTGGCCCAGACCACCGAAGAAGCTGCGCCCGCGCCCGCCGAAAGCCAGGCGCCCGCAGAAGCCCAGGCCGAGCCGCAAGCCCAGGCGCCCGCCGACGGCGAAGCCGCCCGCGAGGCTTCCGACACCACGGCCGCGCAAGAAGAGGCCGCCGAGGCCGCGGCCGAGGAGGCGCAGCAGGCCGAGAGCCAGCCGAACTAAAGCCGAGGCTGCGGCGGCCCCGCCCGGGCCGCCGCATGCCAAGGTCGAAAATCGGGGAACGCACCCGCCGGCCCGTCGTTGGCCTTGGCGAAAGAGGAGTTTCCCATGACCGACAACAATCGAAATCCGCTTGAGCAGCCCTTCGACTCCCCTCGTCGGCCCACCCAAGGCTCCGACAAGCCCAAGGGCGAAGCCCCTTCGGCGACCAAGGGACCGAAGACCGGTGAAGACCTGAGCCGCGGCCTGGACACCGGCGCCATCCAGCCTGGCAAGACCCAGGGGGTGAACCAGGCCTAGTTGTCCGGGCTGCGCCCCATCATCCTATCCCAGCCGTAGATCAGGGCCGCCACGGCGCAGCCGGCGAAGATGCCGGCCATCAGGTCGTGGGCCACGGTCACGCCGAAGGTCGCGACCAGGACCGCGGCCGTGCGCCAGCCCCGCATCAGCCGCACGAGTTCGCCCTTCTCGGCCATGTTCCACGCCACGAGGGCGAGCACGCCGGCGAGCGCCGGTAACGGCACGTAGCTGGCCAGGGGCGCGGCCAGCAGCATGAAGGCCAGCAGGAAGACGGCATGCAGCATCCCGGCGATGGGGCTGCGGGCGCCGGCGCGAATGTTGGTGGCCGTCCGCGCGATCGTGCCGGTCACGCTGACCCCGCCGAACAGGGCCGAGCCCATATTGGCGATCCCTTGCGCCACCAGTTCCATGTTCGAGCGATGCCGGCGGCCGGTCATGCCGTCGGCGACCACCGCCGAAAGCAGGCTCTCGATTGCGCCGAGCACGGTGAAGGAAAGCGCCGCAGGAAGCACCGCCACCAGCAGCGCCCAGGAGAATTCCGGCGCCTTGGGCATGGGGAAGCCCTGAGGAATCCCGCCGAACCGGCTGCCGATGGTCTCCACCGGCAGGCCGGCGAGCGCCGTGACCGCCGCGGCGCCGGCCACCGCCGCCAACATGCCCGGCCAGGTCGGGCGCCAGCGCTTGACCGCCAGGGTGATCGCCGCGACGCCGGCCGCCAGGCCCAGGGCCGCGGCGTTGAAGGTGGGAAGCGCGCCTGCGAGCGCGACCAGCTTCGGCCCCAGTTCCCCCGGCTCCGGCCCGGCCAGCTTCAGGCCCAGCAGGTCCTTCAACTGGCTGGCGAAGATGATCACGGCGATGCCGGCGGTGAAGCCCACCGTGACGGCGTGGGGGATCTTCCGCACCAGCGAGCCCACGCGGAAGAGGCCCAGCAGGGTCAGCATCAGGCCCGAGAGGAAGACGGTCAGGATCAGGCCCTCGATCCCGAACTTGGCCACGGTGGCGGCCACCAGCACGATGAAGGCGCCGGCCGGGCCGCCGATCTGGAAGCGGCTGCCGCCGAGGGCGGAGACCAGGAAACCGCCGATCACCGCCGTATAGAGGCCCCGCTCCGGCGGCACGCCCGAAGCCATGGCGATGGCCATGGAGAGCGGCAGGGCGACCACCGCCACCGTCAGGCCCGCCATGGCGTCCTTGCGCAGGTCGGCCAGGCCGTAGCCCTCCGCGAAGGTGCTGGCGAGCTTGGGCTTATACGAGTCGACGGTTGCGGCGCGCGCGGCGTCGGTCATGGGACGCAGTCCGGCAGAGAATTCCTCGCCGAACCATATGGGCAGCCTCGGCTTGATTTGACCTTAAGCTCCGCCATGGTGCGACGGAAGGGCGCATGTCGCCGCACCGGCGGGCGGCTTCGCCTTTGTCCGCGCACTGTGCAACCTTCGCCTTCGCCTGGAGCTTGAATCGGCGGGAGACCCGTCATGACCGAGACAACCGAAACCGCCATCGCCCACGGCTATCGACGCGACGAAGTCCGCTATGAGGACGATCCTCGCTGCGTCGCCCGAGTGAGCCACCTCTTCAAGCCCGCCTCGCCCACCGCCGCCGACCTCGCCGGCGCTCATCCGGGCGTCCAGTCTCCCCCCATGGAGGATGTCGCCGTCCTGGCCGAGAGCCCCTCGGTCTGGGAGGCCCTCCCGCCTGAGGAGGAACGATGAGGCGAGCGATCCTCGCCGCCGTCCTGCTCTCGGCCGGTCCCGCCGCCGCCCAGATCGAGGCTCCGGCCGTCACCTTCCCCGAGAGCCTGGAGCGTGAGGCGCTCGCCGCCTGGCTCGCCCGCGACACCGACATTCGCCCGCAATCGGTCGTCGCCGTGACCCCGGACATGTTGACCGCGGTGATCCAGACCCGCCTCGTCGGGACGACCGTGGCGGTGGTCGTGCGGGGCGAGGCCCTGACCCCCGAAGGCGTCCGCGACGGGGTGCTCTCCTGGCACGCGACGGTTCAGGTCGACTGCGCCGCCGGCCGTGTGCGCCAGGGCGCGACCACCGGCTATCCGGTGCGGAACCTGCTGTTCGAAGGCCGGCAGATCCGCGATCCCGACGCCGGCTGGATCGCGCCGCGCCCGGGCGACGCCTTGGATCAGGTTCGCCGCGCCGCCTGCGAGCCGGCTTTCAAATCGCCCCTGCTGGACGAAGCCGTCCTGACACCTCAGGCGGTCGCACCGCCGCCGGCGGCGCCCGCGCCCGCAGCGGTCAAAGCCGTCCCGCAGCCGCCCCCCGCCGCTCCGCCCGCCCCGAAGGCGGTTCCGCAGGCGCAAGCCGGCCGCTTCGCCGTGCAGGTGGTCGCCGCAGGGAGCCCCGCCGAGGCCGAGCAGGTGCTGAAGCGCCTGCGCACACGCCTGCCCGAAGCCATGGCGGACCGGCCGACCGCCGTCGTCCAGGCGGTGGTGAACGGCAAGACCTATCACCGGGCCCTGGTGACCGGCTTCGCCCAGCGCGCCGAGGCGGCGGCTTTCTGCACCGCGCTCAAGGCTGCGAACCAGGCCTGCTTCGTCCGCGCCGACTGACGCGCGGCGCCTTCGAGTCGCCTCGGGCATTCGAACCTGCGCTAGGCTCGACCGTTCGACCGGTGAAGGGAGATTCCAAGCGTGCGCGTACTGCTCATCGGCGCAACGGGCATGATCGGCGCCCATGTCCTGGCGCGCCTGCAGGCCGAAGGGTTCGAGCTGCGCGCCACGGCCCGCAGCCCGCGCCCGCCCAGCCTGCCGTCCGAAGTGGAATGGGTGCGGCTCGACCTGCGGCAGGCGACCACCGAGGCGGCATGGCGGCCGCTGCTCGATGGGGTCGACGCGGTGGTCAACTGCGCCGGCGTCTTCCAGGACGGCCTCGCCGACTCCGTCGCCGCCGTGCACGCGCAGGCGCCAGCCGCCCTGTTCGCCGCCTCCGAAGCCGCCGGAGTGCGGCGTGTAATCCAGATTTCGGCGGTCGGGGTGGACCGGGACGGCCTCAGCCCCTTCTCCGCCACCAAGCGGACGGGCGACGATGCCCTGATGGCGAGCGCTCTGGAATGGGTGGTGTTGCGCCCCTCGGTGGTGCTGGGCCGCAGCGCCTACGGGGGCGGCGCCTTGATGCGCGCCCTCGCCGCCTTGCCCGTCGCCTTCGTTCCGCCCGACGGCGGGCTCCTTCAGGTGGTCCAACTGGACGAACTGGTGGAGACGATCGTCTTCTTCCTGGCGCCTGGCGCGCCGGTGCGGGTCGCGCTCGAGATCGCCGGGCCCAAGCAGCTCTCCTTCGCCGAGGTGGTCGCCGCCTATCGCCGCTGGCTGGGCTGGAAGCCTGCCCGCAGCATCGCCGCGCCCCGCGCCTTCATGGCCCTCGGCTATCGCCTGGGCGATGCGGTCAGCCTGCTCGGCTGGCGCTCGCCGATCCGCACCACGGCCAGGCTTGAACTGACCCGTGGGGCGGTCGGCGATCCTTCGGAGTGGACGCGCCTCACCGGAATCCAGCCTCGCGCCCTGGAAACGGCATTGGCGGCCACGCCGGCGACCGTGCAGGAGCGGTGGTTCGCCGGCCTTTATCTGCTGAAGGCGCTGGTCTTCGCCGTCCTGCCGATCTTCTGGATCGGCACCGGCGTGATCTCCCTCGGTCCGGGCTTCGGCCACGGCGTCGAGCTGATGCGGGAAGGCGGCGCCGGACCCTTGAGCGGCCCCAGCGTGATCGCCGGCGCCCTGGCCGACATCGCCATCGGACTGGGCATCGCCTTCCGCCGCACCTCGCGGCCGGCGCTCTACGCCGCGCTCGGGCTTTCGATCTTCTACATGGTCGCCGGCGCCGCGATCCTGCCGCGGCTCTGGGCCGATCCGCTGGGACCGATGTGGAAGATCTGGCCAATCATGGCCCTCCACCTGGTCGCACTCGCCATGCGGAGCGACCGATGAGCGCCTATTTCGCGCTGAAATTCCTGCACATCATCGGCGCGGCCGTGCTGCTGGGCACGGGGGCGGGCATCGCCTTCTTCATGCTGATGGCCCACCGCACGGGCGAGACGGCGACGATCGCGGCCACCGCCCGCATCGTGGTGATCGCCGATGTCCTGTTCACCGCCACGGCCGTCGTCGCCCAACCGATCACGGGCGTGCTGCTCGCCCGCACCGTCGGTTACTCGCTGACCGAGGGCTGGATCCTGGCCTCCGTCGCCCTTTATCTCCTGACGGGCGCCTTCTGGCTTCCCGTGGTCTGGATCCAAACGAAGCTGCGCGACCTCGCCCACGCCGCGGCGATGGAAGGCGCGCCCCTGCCCGCGCGCTATCATCGCCTGTTCGCCGTCTGGTTCTGGTTCGGCTTCCCTGCCTTCGCCGCTGTCCTCGCCATATTCTGGCTGATGATCGTCCGACCGGAGATCGCCCTATGACCCATTCCGCATCCAGCCGACTGCTGCTCGGCGCCATCGCCGGGTTCGTCGCCACCTCGGCCATGACCGCGGCCATGCGGCGCCTGCACGAGCGCCTGCCAGCCTCGGAACGCTATCCGCTGCCGCCGCGCGAGGTGGTGGTTGGGTCGGGCCTCAAGCGCTCAGACGTCGCCGTGCCCGTGGCCGATGCGACGCTGGCCGCTCACTTCGGGTTCGGCGCGGCCATGGGCGCCCTGCTGTCGGTCCTGCGACCGCGCTTCAGTCCGCTGGAAGGCGCTGCCGCCGGGCTCACGATCTGGGCGGGCAGCTATTTCATAGCCTTCCCGGCGACCGGCGTCTTGCCTTCGGCGACCCGTCACCCGCTGCGGCGCAACGCGTTGATGGCGGCGGCCCACCTGGTCTGGGGCGCCGTAGCGGCCCTCACCCTTCGCGAACTGACGCTCAGCCGGGACGTTCTCTTCTCCGCCGGGCCGATGAAGGATCGGCGCAGAACCGAAAGACCCAGCCCATGGCCGAGACCGATCGCAACGCTGCTCAGCTGAAGGACGACATCGACCGCGGTCGCACCGGCGACAAGGTCGGCGGTTTCGACCCGGCCGCCGCGCCGTTGGGTACGGACGACGAGGCGGGCGGGGCGGCGCCGGATATCCATTCACACCAGATCAGGCCGGGAGCGTCGTCCGCCCGGGCCAACGCCGCTCAGCCGGAACTGGCGCCCGACGCCCGCGGCGCGCCGAAGCCCGTGATGACGCCGCTCGTCATCGGCGTGGGGGCGGCGGTGGTGCTAGGAGGCCTGCTGCTGATCGCGCTCTGACGCCCGCGCGGGCGTCAGGTCTCGACGAAAGCGCGTTCGAGGACGTAGTCGCCGGGGCTGGCGAGAGAGCCCTCCACATAGCCGCGGCTTTCGAGCAGGGTCTTCAGGTCCGCCAGCACCGAGGGGCCGCCGCAGAGCATCAGCCGGTCCACCGCCGGATCGATGGGCGGCAGGCCCAGGTCCTCGAAGATCTTGCCCGATGCGATCAGGTCGGTGATGCGGCCCTGGGTCTTGAACGGCTCGCGCGTGACGGTGGGGTAGTAGATCAGCTTGTCGCCGATCACCTCGCTCAGGATCTCATCCTGGGCCAGCTCCTGCTCGAAGAGCTCCCGATAGTTCAGGTCGGCCACGTTGCGCACGGTGTGGGTGACGATCACCTGCTCGAAGCGCTCATAGACCTCCGGGTCGCGGGCCAGGGACAGCCAGGGGGCGAGCCCCGTGCCGGTGCCGAGCATGTAGAGCCGCTTGCCGGGCTTCAGCCCGTCCAGCACCAGGGTGCCCGTCGGCTTGCGCCCGATCAGCACCTGATCGCCCACCTGGATCCTCTGCAGGCGCGAGGTCAGCGGGCCGTCCTGGACCTTGATGGAGTAGAACTCCAGCTCGTCATGCCAGGCCGGCGAGGCGATGGAATAGGCGCGCACCAGCGGCTTGCCGTCCACCTCCAGGCCCACCATCACGAACTGGCCGCTGGTGAAGCGGAAGCTCGGATCGCGTGTCGTGCGGAACGAGAACAGCTCGTCGGTCCAATGCTGAACCCAGGTGACGGTCTCGTAGAAGAAGGCGCCGGCCTTCTTGGCCGGTGCGGCCACGGTGATCGCTTCGGTCATGATGCGTCTTTAGCTGATATGGGCGTCCGGTGTCGCCGCGTCATTCCGTATGGCGCAGCAGCGGTTCGTTTCCCTGTCGAATGTCAAATATCCCCGCCGACGCTGGGGACGGCGCCGGGGGCGCGGGCGACATGGATGCCGCACTCGGTCTTGTCCTGGCCCGCCCAGCGGCCGGCGCGAACGTCCTCGCCTTCCTCCACCGGCTTCGTGCAGGGCCAGCAGCCGATGGACGGAAAGCCCTGGGCCACCAGCGGATGGGCCGGCAGGTCGTGCTCGGCCATGTAGGCGTCGAGGTCGGCCTTGCCCCAGTTGGCCATCGGATTGAACTTCACATGGCGTTCGGCGTGCTCCACCACCGGCAGGCTCAGCCGGTCGCCGCCATGGAAGCGCTTGCGGCCGGTGATCCAGGCGTCGAACTCGGAAAGGGCGCGATCCAGCGGCAGCACCTTGCGCACGTGGCAGCAGGCGTCGGTGTCGGTCTGCCAGAGCTTGGCCTGGGGATCGGCCACCGCCAGGTCGTTATAGGCCGGCCGAAGGTCGCGGACGTCGGTCAGGCCGAGCTGCGCCGCCAGGTTCTTCCGGTAGTCGAGGGTCTGGCCAAACAGCATGCCGGTGTCGAGGAACAGCACCGGGATGTCCGGCTTGATCTGGGCGGCCAGGTGCAGAAGCACCGCCGACTCCGCGCCGAACGAGGAAACGAGGGCGAGCTTGTCGCCGAAAGCCTCGACGGCGCATTCCAGGACCGTGCGCGGATGGGCGTGGCGGAGCTCGGCGTCCAGGCGTGCGGCGAGCGAGGGGCGTTCGATCTGGTCGAAGGCCATGGCGCTTACTCCCGTTCCTCGAAGGCCGGCCGGCGCGCATCGGCGGCGCGCTGGTAGACATGGCGGTGACGGCCGGCGGCGGCGGCCCACTGCTCCGGCGTCGACCCGTCGGCGGGCTCGAAGGCGTCGAAGCCGACCCGGACCATGAAGGGCGCCTGCATCCGCAGCACGTCGCCCACGGCGCGGATCTCGCCCTTGAACCCATAGCGTTCGCGCAGCAGGCGCGCGGCGGTGTAGCCGCGGCCGTCGCTGAACTTCGGGAAGGCGACGGCCACCACGGAGAGGCGCGGCAGGTCGTAGGCCAGCGCCTCGACCTCCTCGTCCGGCTCCAACCGCACCCCGACCGAACGCCCCTCGGAGAGCAGGCGCTCGCCGTCGGTCTGGAAGCGGTTGAGCGAGATGATCAGGTCGCCGCGCACCAGGTCCTCGTCGTCGCCGACGTGGGTGAACGGATCCTCGGCCAGGACGAACCGGCCTTCGGAGAGCTTAATGCGCGTCGGCATAGACGGCCTCCTTGAACGGAGCGGCGCCGGTGCGGCGGAAGGTGTCGAGGAAGCGCTCCCCGCCCTGGCGTTCCCGCAGATAGACGTCCACCAGGGTGTCGATGGCGCCGGCCACGCGGTTGGCCGGCAGGGCGGGGCCGAGGATCGAACCCACCGCCGCATCCTCCGCGCCGGAGCCGCCCAGGGTGAGCTGGTAGAACTCCTCGCCCTTCTTATCGACGCCCAGGATGCCGATGTGGCCGACGTGGTGATGGCCGCAGGCGTTGATGCAGCCGGAGATCTTGATCTTCAGCTCGCCGATCTCCTCGGCGCGGTCCTGGTCCTCGAACTTGCGGGCGATGTCCTGGGCGATGGGGATCGCCCGGGCGTTGGCGAGCGCGCAGTAGTCCAGACCGGGGCAGGCGATGATGTCTGAGATCAGGTTGACGTTCGGGGTCGCCAGCCCTGCCGCCTTCAGCCCGGCATAGACCGCCGGCAGGTCGTCCAGCTTCACGTGCGGCAGGACGAGGTTCTGTTCGTGGGTGACGCGGATGTCGTCCTGGCCGTAGCGCTCGGCAAGG
Organism: Phenylobacterium sp.; assembly: GCF_046290725.1. Taxonomy (GTDB): domain Bacteria; phylum Pseudomonadota; class Alphaproteobacteria; order Caulobacterales; family Caulobacteraceae; genus Phenylobacterium. Next base: position 2,100,142 of record NZ_JBKBUH010000001.1, on the reverse strand, counting down.
TCGGCCACCGCCTCCATCTGCTCGGAGGTGGCGTCGCCCGGGGTCTCGCCGATGGCCTTCAGGGAGATCTCGACGATCGAATAGCCGGCGCGCTTGTGCTCGCGCAGATTGTTGCGCGCCCAGCGGGCGAAGGCCGGATCGGCGGCCTTGGCCTCCTCGAAGATCTCCGAGCGGTTGACCAGGGTGTCGAAGGCCTTGGGCGCGAAGGCGCCGCGGATGCGGGCGATCTCGGTGTCGGGCACGTCGGCCGCGGTCCCGATCTTCTCCCACTCAGCCTCGACCTGGCGGGCGAACTCCTCGGCGCCGAGCGCGGCCACCAGGATCTTGATCCGCGCCTTGAACTTGTTGTCCCGCCGGCCGTGGCGGTTATAGACCCGCAGGATCGCCTCCAGGTACGAGAACAGCCGGTTGGCCGGCAGGAACTCGCGGATGGTCGGGCCCACATAGGGCGTCCGGCCAAGGCCGCCGCCGACGATCACCTCGAAGCCCAGCTGCCCGTCGCGGGCGCGGCGCATCATCAGGCCGATGTCGTGCACCTTGGCGGCCGTCCGGTCCTTGGCCGAGGCGGTGATGGCGATCTTGAACTTGCGCGGCAGGAACGAGAATTCCGGGTGCAGGCTGGACCACTGGCGGATCGCCTCGGACCACACCCGCGGATCGTCCACCTCCTCGGCGGTCGCGCCGGCGTAGGGATCGGCCGTGGTGTTGCGGATGCAGTTCCCGCTGGTCTGGATGGCGTGCATGTCCACGCTGGCCAGCTCGTCCAGGATCGCCGGCGCGTCGGCCAGCTTGATCCAGTGGAACTGTAGGTTGGTGCGCGTGGTGAAGTGGCCGTAGCCCTTGTCGTACTTGCGGCCGATCTCCGCCAGCTTGCGCATCTGGCGCGAGTCGAGCGAGCCGTAGGGAATGGCGATCCGCAGCATGTAGGCGTGCAGCTGCAGATAAAGCCCGTTCATCAGCCGCAGCGGCTTGAACTGGTCCTCGGTGATCTCGCCGGCCAGGCGCCGGGTCACCTGTTCGCGGAACTCGGCCGAACGGTCGGCGAGAAACGCCTTGTCGAGGGTGTCGTACCTGTACATCGCCCTCTTCCCTTACTTGCGCTTGATCAGATTGACGCGGCCGCTGGAGCGCGCCGCGCCGGAGGCGTGCTGCAGCGCCTCGATGTCGGCGCCGCCGGCGGCCTGCTTGCCGTGGTGCAGGTGGTTGGTCGGCCCCAGCGCCCGCAGCCGCTCGCGATAGCTGACCGGCGCCCAGAGACCGTCGCTTTCGGCCAGGTCGATCAGATAGGGGTCGACCACCACCGTCTGCTGGCTCTTGGCGTGGGCCTCGGCGGCCTCGCCGGTCGCTTGATCGACGAAGAACTCGGCCTCGGCGAAGCGTTCGACCCAGGCGCCCTGCTTCCAGAAGACGGCCTCGCCGTCCGCCAATCGGTTCGCCGTCAGAGCTTTCATCGCCGCTCGCCCCGGCGCAAGCCGGGTTCCTTGCTGGAGGTTGATCCGATTTCGGCGCTCACGCCCTGGCCGGTCGGCACGGCCAGCGCCATCGCTTCGCCCACCATCAGCAGGGCCGGACCCTTGAGCGCCGCGGCGGCCTCGGCAAGGCCGGAAAGGGTCGTGAGGATCCGGCGCTCGTCGGCGCGGCTGGCGTTCTCCACGATCAGGGCCGGCGTCGCGGCGGCGCGGCCGGCCTCCATCAGCCGCGCGGCGATCCCCGCCGCGGTGGAGAGGCCCATATAGATGACGACCGTCTGGTTGGGCCTGGCCAGGCTCGCCCAGTCCAGGCCCGGCTCGGCGCCGGCGGCCGCGTGGCCGGTGACGAAGGTGACCGCCTGGGCTGCGCCACGGTGCGTCAACGGCGCGCCCGCATTGGCGCCGGCCGCCAGCGCCGCCGTGACGCCCGGGACCACGATGCATTCGACGCCGGCCTCACGGCAGGCTTCCAGCTCCTCGCCGCCGCGGCCGAAGACGAAGGGGTCGCCGCCCTTCAGACGCACCACGTTCAGGCCTTCGCGCGCGAAAGCGACCAGCATCCGGTCGATCTCGCCCTGCGCGTAGGAATGGCGCGACTTGCGCTTGGCCACGGAGATCCGCCGCGCGCCGGCGGGCGCCAGGGCCAGGATCTCCTCGGACACCAGGCCGTCGTGCACCACCACCTCGGCGCCTTGCAGGGCCTTCAGAGCCTTGAGCGTCAGGAGGTCGGGGTCGCCGGGGCCCGCGCCCACCAGCCAGACCTTGCCCGGCGTCCGCGCCGGCCGGCCGCCCAGCGCCACCAGATGGTCCTTCGGTTTTCCGGGACGATGGGGCATGGGCTTTAGGTTCTCTAAACGCTAAACTTCAAAATCGGAGCGGGACGGGCTTTCGCCCGCCCCGCGGTTCATCCGCCGACGAAAAGGGCCGATACATCTGCGGACGCTTGCAAATTGGTCGGCCGGGCCCCAATTCGCAACCCAAGGACTTCTGCCGGGGGTGTCAGGAAAACTAGCATGGAGCGAACCGCCGAGCGCCGCAGGCTGCCGCCGCTGAACGCCCTGCGCGCCTTCGAGGCCGCCGCGCGGCACCTGAACTTCTCCCGCGCGGCCGACGAGCTGTCGGTGACGCCGGGCGCGGTCAGCCAGCAGATCCAGAACCTGGAGGACTATGTCGGCGCGGCCCTCTTCAAGCGCACGCCCAAGGGCCTGTTGCTGACCGACGCGGCCCAGACGGCGCTGCCGGCCCTGCGCGAGGCCTTCGACCGCCTGGCCGAGGCCGCCTCCATGCTGACGGCCGCCGTGGACGGCCGGCGCCTGACGCTGACCGCCGCCCCCTCCTTCGCCGCCAAGTGGCTGGTGCCCCGCCTGGGGCGGTTCGAGCAGGCCCATCCGCAGGTGGACGTCTGGCTCTCCGCCGGCCTGGAGCTGGTGGACCTGACCGCCGGCGAGGTGGACGTGGCCATCCGCTACGGCGCCGGGCGCTATCCGGGTCTGGAGGTCCGGCGCCTGATCGGCGAGACGGTGATCCCGGTGCTGAGCCCTGAGCTCCACGCGACCACCCCGCTCGACGACCCGGCGGACCTCGCCAACCACATCCTGCTGCACGACGGCTCGCCGGAGCCGGACGATTCATGCCCCGACTGGACCATGTGGCTGGCCGCCCGCGGCCTGCGCAACATCGACGGGGCGCGCGGCCCGCGGTTCAACCAGTCGAGCCTGGTGATCGAGGCCGCCGTCAACGGGCGCGGCGTGGCGCTGGCCAAGCGCACCCTGGCCCAGGCCGACCTGGAGGCCGGCCGGCTGATCGCGCCCCTGCAGATCGCGACCGCCGTCGACTTCGCCTATTACGTGGTCCACCCCAAGGCCAAGGGCCGCCTGCCGCAGGTCAAGGCCTTCATCAACTGGATCGCCGCCGAGGCGGAGGCGCACGAAGCGGCGCTGCTGGCCCTGGACAACGGCGCCGGGATTTAGTCCTAGAGGCGCATGAACCTCATCGTCGACGATCGGCCCCTCCCCGCCGACTGCGAGACCATGGCCGACGTCCGCAAGGGCGTGGACGCCCTGGACCGCGCCCTGGTCCAGCTGCTGGCCGAACGCCAGCGCTATATGGACGCCGCCGCCCGCATCAAGCAGGACCGCGCCACCGTGCTCGACCGCGCCCGCATCGAGGACGTGGTAGCCAAGGTGAAGGCTTCGGCCGTCCAGGCCGGCCTCTCCGAAGCCATAGCCGAGCCGGTCTGGCGCACCCTGATCGACCGCTGCATCGCCTATGAGTTCGGCGTCTGGGATCAGCTGCGCGGCGTGCGCAGCGACTGAAGCGCCCGCTCGTGCACATAGGCGGCGATGTCCGACAGCGCCGCGTCCAGCGCATCGCGCACGCCGTCGAGGGTGGGGTCGCCGCCGCCCTCGGCCCGCTCGCAGGCCTCGCCCAGCGAAAAGGCCCCGATGCCGCGGGCCGCGCCCTTGATGGTGTGGGCCGCATCGCGCCAGCCGTCGCGCCCCGGGTCCAGCAGGCCCGACCACAGCACCGCCTGTTCGCGGAACAGGCCCAGCACCTCGTCGATCACCTGGGCGTCGCCGGCGGCGAAGCGCTCCAGATAGGCAAAGTCGACCGCCCCCGTCAGATCCCGCCTCGCCACGAAAATATCGCCCCCTCGCCTATTGCCTTCGACGCCGCTTTGAGTATGTTCCGCGCCCTCGCCGCCAGACGCGCAAGCGCCCGGAGCCGGGACGGGTGTATAGCTCAGTTGGTAGAGCAGCTGACTCTTAATCAGCGGGTCCAAGGTTCGAATCCTTGTACACCCACCACGCTTTCCGAAAAGATGATCAGTAGGCGGAGCGGGCGCGGCTAACGCACGACGCCGTCCGAGTTCAACCGCTTTGGGCTCGCCCGGGGCGCAGCGACTGCCGCCCACACAAGTTCGCAGACCCAGGCCTTCTTGCCGCAGCCCCTGCATGGCTTGGTCAGCTTGCCGGCGATCTCGGTGTGGAGGGTGTCGCCATCTCCTGTTCCGGCGCTGCGCAATTTGGCAAGCACCGCCTGAACCGGCGCTTGCGTCGTCCTGCGGCAACCGGTGCAGCGAAACCTGAACGCCACACTGTCAGCCCACAGGATGCTCCTCAGGGGAATTCCGGAAGCCTCCCGCTCGTCGGTGAACACCATGGAGCAGGCTCGCGGGTGGTGGCAGGCCATCATCCTCTTGATAGCCGTCATGGGCACCCCACCCAATCCGTTCTTCACCAAGCCCTCAAGATCCAGGCTCATGCGCCGCCGGCACTCTCGCGTATGGCATAGACCACGAACGCCCTGCTGACGCGCGAAGTAGCCAGCGACACTGGAGTCGGGTTCGACGAGGCCGTGCATGAGCCGCCATCCAGGGGGCAAGGCGGCAGGAGCAGGACGCTGGACCATGTGGCTGGAACATAACGGGAACAATCATCATCTTGCGACTCCGCCCCGGTTGCAGGACGTAGAGTTGCAGCAAGCCGGTTTCAGACCTTGGCGCCCCAAGAAATTCAAGGACGACTAACCCCTTCCCCTCCGCCCCGCCGGCCCCTAACCTCGCCGCAACAACGACAAGACCGCCGCTCCAGGGGGAGGAACCCACCGTCATGGCCGCGACAGACGGCGCCGCTGCGCCGGGGGCTCGCACGCCCCTCTATTCGGAGAGCTACAAGCAGACGGTGCTGTGGCTGCTGGTGCTGGCCTACACCTTCAACTTCATCGACCGCACGATCATCTCCACTATCGGCCAGGCGATCAAAGTCGACCTGAAGCTGACCGATACGGAGCTGGGCCTGCTGGGCGGCCTGGCCTTCGCCCTGCTCTACACCACGCTCGGCATTCCCATCGCCCGGCTGGCGGAGCGGAAGAACCGGGTCAACATCATCTCCATCGCCATCGTGGTCTGGTCGGGCTTCACCGCGCTCTGCGGCCTGGCGCAGAACTTCCTGCAGCTGCTGCTGTTCCGGGTGGGCGTGGGCGTGGGCGAGGCGGGGCTGTCGCCGCCGGCCCACAGCCTGATCAGCGACTATTACGAGCCCAAGAGGCGGGCCAGCGCGCTCTCCATCTATTCCTTCGGCATCCCGCTCGGCACCATGTTCGGCGCCGTGGCCGGCGGCTGGATCGCCCAGAACATCGACTGGCGGGCGGCCTTCGTGCTGGTCGGCCTGCCGGGCATCATCGTCGCCATCCTGCTGAAGATATTCGTCAAGGAGCCGCCGCGCGGCTATTCCGACCGGCTGGCGGCCGAGACCGGGGGCCTGGCCGACGCCGCGGTGCTGGAGGGCGACGAGACCGCGCCGGCCGTGCACGATCCCCTGGCGGGCAAGCCGCCCTCCATCGCCGCGGTGGCCAAGCGGATCTTCGGGCGCTGGGGCTTCTTCCACATGGTGGCGGGCATCACGCTGGCCTCCTTCGCCGCCTATGGCACGGGCCAGTACCAGGCGCCCTACTTCATCCGCATGTTCGGGCTGGACCTGGCGACGGTCGGCCTGATCTTCGGCGTGGTGGGCGGCATTGCGGCGGGCGCCGGCACCCTGCTGGGCGGCTTCCTCACCGACTTCGCGGCCAAGCGCTCGGGCCGCTGGTACGCGCTGGTGCCGGCGATCGGCCTCCTGGTGGCCGCCCCGCTCTACATCCTCGTCTATACGCGCGAGAACTGGCAGCTGGCCGCGGGCCTGCTGCTGCTGCCCGGCATCTTCCACTACACCTATCTCGGCCCGACCTTCGGGGTGATCCAGAACGCGGTCTCCCTGCGCATGCGGGCCACGGCCACGGCGCTCCTGTTCTTCGTACTCAACCTGATCGCGCTGGGCTTCGGCCCGCCCTTCTGCGGCTGGTGCATCGACATGCTGAGCCAGGCGAAGTTCGCCGCGACGGGCCTGGGGAACTTCTTCGAGCTCTGCCCTGGCGGCATCGGCTTGGAAGGCGCCGGCGCCGCAGTGGACGCGGCCTGCAAGGCGGCCATGGCCGCGGGCACCCGCGAAGGCATCGTGCTGAACCTCCTGATCTACGCCTGGGCCGGCCTGCACTACCTGCTGGCCGCCATCACCCTGCCCAAGGACATGGCCGACGCCATCGCCCAGACCCAGGCGGAGGCGGCTGCGGGCGCCTAAAGCTCCTTTACGGCCCGCCAGCCACGGCGCCGACCACGGCCATGGTCAGCTCGTCCAGGTCCACCCGACCCTGGATGGTGACGCCGTCCTCGTCGTCGGGCTCGAAGCTCAGGGCCCGTTCGCCGAGTTCCGACTGCCGGCGAAGCTCCGCCAGGATCGCTTCGCGGACTTGTTCCTCCAGGTCCATTGCGGCTCCTCCCAGAGCGCGTTCCGCAAAAGTGGAATCCGGTTTTGCGATCAGAACGCGCTCAAAGTTTTTGAATTGAGAGCACGATGCGGTCAGACGGTTCCGTCTGACCGCATCGTGCTCTTGGGCGTGGAACACTGACGGCGCGAATTGGTTCGCTTGGAGGGCTTCGGCCGGCGCCCCTTGAGTTCCGGCCGGCTCGCTTCTATCCTCTACGCCCCCGGACGCCTGCGCCCGCGGCCGGTAAAGAACTCCTCAAGGGCGCCACGAGTCCTCACCTGCTATGGAAAAAGTCCCGATGACCGCCGAGGGCTATCAAGCCCTCGACGAAGAACTGAAGCGTTTGAAGACCGTGGAGCGGCCCGCCGTGATCGCCGCTATCGCGGAGGCGCGTTCGCACGGCGACCTCTCCGAAAACGCCGAGTACCACGCGGCCAAGGAACGCCAGGGCTGGATCGAAGGCCAGATCGCCGACATCGAAGACAAAATGGCCCGCGCCCAGGTGATCGACGTATCCAAGCTTTCGGGCTCGCAGGTGAAGTTCGGCGCCACCGTCTCCGTGGTCGACGAGGACACCGAGGAGGAGGCCCGCTACCAGATCGTCGGCGAGCACGAGGCCGACGTGAAGTCGGGCAAGATCTCCATCCAGTCGCCCCTGGCCCGCGCCATGATCGGCAAGGAGATCGGCGACGTCGTGGAGGTGAATACCCCCGGCGGCGGCAAGGCCTACGAAATCCTCAAGGTCGAGTGGGTCTGAGGACCCTGAAGCCACGCGGCCGACCGCTCGTCGTCTGGGCGGTGTCGGACGGCCGCGCCGGCATCGAGGCCCAGGCGCTGGGCCTGGCCGAGGCGGTCGCCCGCCGGCGCCCGGCCGAGGTCGTGGTCAAGCGCGTCGCCTGGAAGGGCCGCACCGGTCGCCTGCCCTGGTGGCTGAACCTCGCGCCTCGCCGCAGCCTGGCCCCCGAGAGCGGGATCGAACCGCCCTGGCCCGATCTGTGGATCGCCGCCGGCCGCGCCACCCTGCCGCTTTCCATGCGCATGCGCCGCTGGTCGAAGGGCCAGACCTTCGTGGTCCAGGCCCAGGATCCGCGCACGCCCGTGGGCTTCTACGACCTGGTCGTGCCGCCCAAGCACGACCGCCTGGCCGGCGACAACGTCTTTCCCATCGTCGGCTCGCCTGGCCGCGTGACGCGCGAGCGGCTCGAGCAGGACTTCGCCCGCTTCCGAGCGGCCATCGACCCCCTGCCCCGCCCGCGGGTTGCGGTGGTGATCGGCGGCAAGTCCAAGGCTCACGACCTCTCCTCCGAGCGCGCCGCGGCCATGGCCCGCGAGATCGAGGTTCCCGTGGTGCAGGAAGGCGGCTCGATCCTCGTCTCCTTCACCCGCCGCACGCCCGAACCCGCCCGGGCGCTGATGACCGCGCGTCTGCGCCACCTGCCGGGCCTGATCTGGGATGGTGAGGGCGAGAACCCCTATTTCGCCTTCCTGGCGGCCGCCGACTACATCCTGGTGACCGAGGACTCCACCAACCTCGCCACTGACGCAGCCTCTACCGGCAAGCCGGTCTTCGTCATGAAGATGGACGGCGAGTCCATGAAGCTGCGCCGCTTCCACGAGGATCTGGAAAGCCTGGGCGCGGCCCGCCCGTTCGGCGGCGCCTTCCACAGCTGGGCCTACGAACCCCTGGCCGAGACCGACCGCGCCGCGGAGGAGATCCTGCGCCGCTACGATGAGGTCTACGGCGGGGCGCCTGCGCGCTAGCGCCGCGGTTCCAAAAGCCGCGCTTTCGGCGTCCCATAGGTCAAATGATTCTCCGACCGCGGATTCTGTTCGTCGCAGACGCCGGCCCGGAGGTGGGCGGGGGGCACGTGATGCGGTCCCTGACGCTGGCCCGGGCGCTGGTGGCGCGCGGCGCCGACTGCGTGTTCCTGGCGAGCCCCGCGGTGGCCGCGGTGCTCGACGTCTTCGGGCCCGACATGCCGCGCGAGCCGGCCACGGCGCTCGATCCCGACCACATCGCCGACGCCGCCACTGGCGTGGATTTCGACGCGGTGGTCTTCGACCACTACGGACTTTCGCGCCCCGACCACGAGGAGATCGCCCACGGCCGCCCCACATTGGTGATCGACGACCTGGCCGATCGGCCGCTGGCCGCCGACCTGGTGCTCGACGCCGGCCCCGCCCGATCGGAGGCCGACTACGCGATGTTCGCGCAGGACGCGCGCCTGCTGCTGGGGCCGGCCTACGCCCCCGTCCGGCCGGAGTTCGCCGACCTGCGGGAGGAGGCGCTGGCCCGCCGCGGCGGCTCGGTCAATCGGGTGCTGGTGGCGCTTGGCCTCACAGATGTGGGCGGGATCACCGCCAGGGTGGTGGAACGGCTGCGCCGCCGCGACGGCCATCTGGTGCTGGACGTGGTGCTGGGATCGGCCGCGCCCAGCCTGCCCGCGCTGCGCCGCATCGCCGCCCACGACCCTCGCCTCGTCCTCCACGTCGACACCCAGGAGATGGCGCGCCTCACCCTCCAGGCCGACGCCGGCGTGGGCGCGGCCGGCTCGACCACCTGGGAGCGCTGCACCCTGGCCCTGCCGTCCCTGGTCCTGGTCCTGGCGGAGAACCAGCGTCCCGCCGCCCTTGCGCTCGCCGCCCGTGAGGCGGCTCTGGTGGTGGACGCCCAGGCCGACGACTTCGCCGCCGCCTTCGACCGGGCGGCCGTGCGCCTGCTCTCCGACGCCGCCTGCCGCGCCCGCCTTTCGGCCGCCTGCGCCGAGGTCTGTGACGGCCAGGGCGCTGGCCGCGCCGCCGAGGCGCTGCTGGAGACGCTCGCCCTGCGACAGGCTGGCGCACGCCCCGCCCCTCAACCTTAACGGACTGTTCGCACCCTTGGCCGAACTTCATTCTTCGGATTGGGGGGAGCGGCGATTCCACGCTCCCGATTGGGCGTGATGCGAGAGCTGCGCGAGATTCGCGGTCTGAAGTTCCCCGACGAATTCGTCGTGCGGCACTTCTTCAAGCGCGGGCTTCAGGATCGGGCGGGCCGGGTGCTGGAGCTCGGTTGCGGGACCGGCAACAACCTGGCGCTCTACGCCGCCTACGGCTGGTCGCTCACCGGCGTGGACTACGACGCCGGCGCGCTCTCCAACGCCCGCTGGAATCTTGGCGAGGCGGCCGAGCTGATCCAGGCCGACCTGTCCCAGGGCCTGCCGCCGCTCACAGGCCCCTTTCAGGCGCTGATCGTCCCGAACCTGCTCTGCTACCTGACCCGCGACCAGGCGACCGCCTGCCTGACCGCCTTGCGCGCGCACCTGGCGCCCGGCTGCGAGGTCTTCGTGCGAACCCGGCTGGTGGACGACTACCGCTACGGCCGCGGCCAGCCGATCGAGCCCGACGGCTTCCGCCTCGCCACGCCCGAGACCGGCGAGGCCGGGCTCTTCAACCGCTTCTACACCCAGGCCGGCCTCGTCGAGCTGCTCTCCGGGACCCTGGCGCTTTCCGACCGCTGCGAGCTCGCCGTGCGGTTCGACAATCTGCAGTCGGGCGTCCGCGTGCCCGGCAATTCCGATCTCGTGGTCTGGGGGACGACGCCATGAGCGCCGGCAAGGTGAGGATCGTCGGCGGCGGGCTGACCGGCGTGCTGGCGGCCTTCGAAGCCCACCGCCTGGGCTGCCGCGACATCGAGCTTCATGAGCGCTTCGACCGGCTGGGCGGCGTGGCCCTGCCGCGCGCCGCCCACGGGCTGGAGCTGCGCGAAGGCTGCATCTATTTCGGCCCGCCCGGGGATCCCATGCGGGTGCTGTTCGAAGGCCACGGCCTGGCCTTCGAGGACTTCGAGAACCGCTTCGGCTCGGTCAGCCCCGCCCCCGGCGACGACCTGACCTTCGTGCGCGACTTCGGCGGGCCGGCCCTGCCCACCCGCACGCTCGCCCTGGGCGAGGGGATCGGCGAGACCCTGACCGACCGCCTGCGCGCCTATCCGAAAGAGATCGCCGAGCCGCTGCGCCGCTACTGCCAGTGGCACCTGGGAACCTGGCTCGACGAGGTGCACGAGAGCGCCGCGATTCCCATGGCCATCAACCGCGTCTATCCGCTGGGGCCGCCGGCCGCCGAAATCGCCGCCCTCAAGCGCAGCGACCCGCTGCACGACGAGCTCTACGCCATCCCCCGCGCGCTCTGGGGCCGGCTCAACAATCTCACCGCCAGCCTGCCGCAGGACGGCTTCTCCGCCTTCTTCGAGCGCTGCCGCCGCAAGCTGGAGGGCCTGGGGGTCAAGGTGTTCGACACCGCACTCGTCTCGCCGCGCCAGGCGCTGGCGGCGCGGGAGCCGGGGGAGACCCTGGTCTGGGCCGCAAATCCGATGCCGCTCTTCAAGGCCGTCGGCCTGGAGGCCCCCAAGCTCGTCAAGAAGAGCTTCGCCACCTACGTCTTCAAGGCGCGTTACGGCGGCCATCTGCCGTTCTACGCCCAGAACTTCACCGCCCGCGGCTCGGTCTTCCGCGTCTATCTCTACGAGAGCCGGGGCGAGACCCTTCTGCTGGCCGAGTGCGTCGCCGAATGCGGCGACGCCGAGCTGCGCCGGGAAATCCACCGCCTGATGTCCGGCTTCGCCGGCGCCGGCCTCAGCATCGGCGAACAGGTGGGCCAGAACCTCGCGCCGCGCTGGATCTACCAGTCGGTGGAGGCCATGCGCGGCCTCAAGACCCTGCGCGCCTCTCTGGCGCGGTCCATGGGCGCGGCCTTCGTGCCCGGCGCCTGGGAGCCCTACGCCAAGGCCGAGAAGTTCGCCGAGGTGAACGCCGGCCTCGCCGCGGCCCTGCAGAGCGCGCCGGCCGCCGCCACGGCCGCCTGAAGGTGGGCGAGGCGCGCCGCACTGCGGCGATCATGCAGCCCACCTATCTGCCCTATCTGGGCTATTTCCACCTGATCGCCGCCAGCGACGTTTTCGTCTTCCTCGACGACGTGCAGTTCGCCCGCCGCTCCTGGCAGTCGCGCAACCGCATCCTGGGCGCCGGCGGCGAGGTGATGCTGACCGTCCCGGTCCAGAAGCACGAGCGCGACACGCCGATCTGCGAGATCCTGATCTCCGAGGCCGAACCCTGGCGCGACAAGCACCTGGCCTCGATCCGCCACGCCTACGCCCGGAGACCCTTCTTCGCCGAGGGGTTCACTTTCCTGGAAGAGGCTCTTGCGACCCGGGGCGAGCTCGCCGGCCTCAACCGCGGGATTGTGGAGGCCGCGGCGCGCCGACTTGGTCTCGCAGCCGAGTTCGTCAACGCCTCGGACCTCGCCTGCCCCGGCCATCGCTCCGAGCACCTGCTGGCCATCTGCCGAGCCGTGGGCGCCACCGACTATCTCTCGCCCATGGGGTCGCAGGACTACATGGTGGAAGACGGCGTCTTCACCGCCGCCGGCTTTCCCGTGCGGTTCCAGGGGTTCGTCCAGATCCCCTACCCGCAGGGGCGCGAGCCCTTCACGCCGTACATGGCCTTCGTCGACGCCCTGATGAACCTCGGTTGGGCGGGCCTCCGAGCTCTTCTCGGCGAAATGGCGGAGGCCGAGGCCTAACGCCGGCGCATCATCCGCGCGGCGAGCACCGCCACGCCCGCCGCAGCGGCGAGGGCACCGCCGACGAGCGCCGCCAAGCCGAGTTTGCGGGGGGGCTTGGCCTCGCCCTGCGGCCCGAAAGGCGCCGGCTCGACGACAATCGGCTCAGGCGCCGTCGGCTCCAGGCTGCCGGCGCTCAGGCCCACCGGCGCGCCACCGGCCGCGCGGCGGAAGGCGACGGCGCCGCCGGCGCGGTCGAATTCGCTGACCTCCCAGCCGCTGTCGAGCCAGGCCTTGTGGTGCGGCTTGCCGCCGCCGGTCCACCAGGCGCCCTGCTGGGCGGCCTTGGGCAGGGGAAAGCCCAGGACCTCCTCGATTTCGGCGAAGCTGGGGCGCCATTCGTCGGCGCTTTCCTGCGCCAGGCGTTCGGACAGGGGCCGGTACTTGCTCATGGATGTCTCCCGCGGGGCCACAACGCATGGGCGGGCCTGACGTTTCGAGCCGCGGCCGTCAAGGCTCAAGACCCTCGCATTCCGAGCCTGCGCCATCTAGAGGGGGGCCATGACCGACGACGCCGTCCAGATCATCGCCCGCGGGCCCCGCGCGCAGGCCGAAGCCGCAGCCCAGGCCATCGATTCCGATCCCCTGCTGGAAGAAGCCACCTATTCCATCCTCGAGGAAGACGAGGACCGTGACATCTGGCGCATCGACGCCTTCCCCACCTCCAAGGAAGAGGCCGACGGCCTTGTCGCCGCCCTGGCCCGGTTTCCCGCCCTGCGCACTACGGTGGAGAAATTGGCCGACGCCGACTGGCTGGCCATGGCGCTCTCCGGCCTGCCGCCGGTGCGGGCGGGCCGTTTCTTCGTCTACGGCGCGCACGACAGGGGGCTGGCGCCGCCCAACACCGTCAACCTTCGGATCGAGGCGGGGGCGGCGTTCGGCACCGGCCACCACGGCACGACGGTGGGCTGCCTGCTAGCGTACGACGCGCTGCGCAAGGCCCGCGCCTTCCCGCGGGTGCTGGACGTGGGCGCCGGCACCGGCGTGCTGGCCATCGCCGCGGCGCGCACTGGCTCCGAAGTGGCGCTGGGCACGGACATCGATGCGCCCTCGGTCCGCATCGCCCAGGAGAACGCCGCCCTCAATCGCGCGAAGGCGCGGTTCGTCCACGCCTCGGGCCTTTCCGACCGGCGGGTGCGGCGGGCCGCGCCCTACGACCTGGTCTTCGCCAACATCCTGGCCCCGCCGCTGGTGGCCCTGGCCCAGGACATCAAGGGCGCGCTGCGGCCCGGCGGGTTCGCGATCCTGTCGGGCCTGCTGCGCACCCAGGAGCGGCGGGTGCTCGCGGCCTATCTGTCGCGCGGCTTCCGCCTGCGCCGGCGGCTGCACCGCGACGCTTGGGCGACACTGGTGTTGCAGCGCGCCTGAGGCGGCCAAGCGGAACCGGCGCCGCAACGTCACGTTCACCTTCGGTCCCGGCGGCCACGGGAGAGGGCCGCCCCGAAGGAGAAACCGATGTCCAATCAAGACCCTTATGTCGAACGGACCACCGAGACGCCCGGTACCGTCCGCCGCGAGGAAGTGCGGGCCGGGGGCGGCCGCAGCGGTGGGTCCAACGCCGGCTGGTGGATCGCCGCCCTGGTCGCCGTCGTGGCGCTCGTCGGCCTGTTCTTCGCGTTCGGCGCGAACGGCACGCGCGACACAGACCTGCAGGCCGCCAGAGAAGCCGGTCGGGCCGAAGGCGTGATCGACAGCGCCACGGCCCAGGCCCAGCAGGCCGCCGCCGACGCTACGCGCGCCTCGTCCGACGCCGCCGCCAGCGTTTCGGACGCGGCCCGTTCGGCCGCCGACAGCGCCTCGACCGCGGCCGAACGCTCGGCCGAAGCCGCCCGCGACGCCACGGCCTCGGCCACCGACGCCACCCAGGACGCGGCCAGCGAGGTCAATCCGCGCTAACCGCGCCTGAATTAGCCTGGCGGGCCGCCCATTCCGACGCGAGGATCGCGTAGAGATGGGTGTCCCGCCAGCCGTCGCGGACCTGCTGGTTCCGCCGCAAGGTTCCCTCCCGGCGCATGCCGAGCTTTTCCATGATTGCGTAGGAGCCGGCGTTGCGCACGTCGCAGGTCGCCCAGACCCGGTGCAGGCCGAGTTCTTCGAACGCCACCCTGACGATCGCTTCCGCGGCTTCGTAGCCATAGCCCTTGCGCCAGTAGGCGCTGTGGTAGCTGTAGCCGAAGTCGGCGTTCCCCCGCTCCTGCAGGCTCAGGCGGATCGAACCGATCACCCGCGCCTCCTCCACCAGCTCGACGGCGAGGTTCACATGGCCTCGCGGCCAGGTCTGCTGCTCCTTCAGCCATCGGTCCAGCACCTCGCGCGTCACCTCCAGGGTGTTCGGGCCCCAGTCCATGTAGCGCACCACCTCGGGGTCGATGGCGTAGGCGTGGACGTCGTCGAAATCCGCCTCCCGCAGTTCGCGCAGCAGCAGGCGCTCGGTGCGGACGGGGAACCAGGGTCTTGCCGGCAGGTCGGTCATGTGAGCTCTCCGAAGGTTTGAGGCCGTCGGCAGGGCTCGTTCTCGTCTCCTCGACCCCTGGCCGTTCGGCGGGGTCGTGGATCTTTCGGTGCAGGCGTCAGCCCACGCGAAGACGCACGGCCCCGAAGGGACCGCAGGAATTCGACGGGGTGCGGGCGATAGCCATGCGGGGCTTATGGCGCCGGCGGCCGGGAAGGTCCAGCTTGGCGTGGGCGAGTCGGGGACGGCGATGGACGGAACATCGGCAGGCATCGGGGCGCGGCGGGCGGTTCTGACCCTCGGCGTCAGCCAGACGCTGGGCTACGGCTGCAGCTTCTACCTGCCCGCCATCCTGGCCGATCCCATGGCGCGCGACGTGGGTGCGCCCACCACCTTCGTCTTCTTAGCCTTTTCCGGCGCCCTCCTGCTGCACGCCTTCATCGGGCCGGCCGCCGGACGGATCGCCGACCGGCGCGGCGCGCGCGGATTGCTCGTAGCCTCCAATCTGCTGTTCGCCGGGGGCCTTGCAGGGCTCGCCCTGGCGCAGACGCCGCTGCACCTGATCCTGGCCTGGGCGGTCATGGGGCTGGCCATGGCGATCGGGCTCTACGACATCGCCTTCGCGGGCCTGGTGGGCTGGTTCGGGACGGACGCGCGCAAGTCGATCACCGGCGTCACCCTGATCGCCGGCTTCGCCAGCACCGTGGCCTGGCCGCTGAGCGCCTGGCTAGAAGCGGAGGTCGGCTGGCGCGGGGCCTGCCTGGCCTGGGCCGGGGCCAACCTGCTGATCGGGCTGCCGCTGCACCTCAGCCTGCCGCGCAGGGGCCAGGCCGCCGCCGCGCCCGCCCCGCCGAAGGGCCGCGCCGCCCTTTCCCGCGAGGTGGTGCTGATGGCGGCGGCCTTCGCGGTCATGTCGCTGATCGGCTCGACCATGGGCGCCCACCTGCCCGCCCTGCTGGTCGCGGTGGGCGCAACAACCGCGGCGGCTGTGGCGGCCGGAATGCTGGTGGGGCCGGCCCAGGTCGCCGCCCGGGTGCTGGAGTTCGTACTGGTCCGGCGGATACATCCCCTGGACTCCGGCCGGCTGTCGGTGGCGCTGTTTCCCCTGGGCGCGGCCCTGCTGCTGGCGCTGGGGCCGTCGGCGGGCGCGGCCTTCGCGATCCTGTACGGGGCGGGCAACGGCCTCTTCACCATCGTGCGGGGGACCTTGCCGCTCGCCCTCTTCGGGCCGGAGGGCTACGGCGCCCGCCTCGGCGCCCTGATGGCCCCCGGACGCGTGGCCGGCGCGCTGGCGCCGCTGGCCTTCGCCATGGTCATGGAGCGCTCGGCCGCCTGGGCGACAGCGGGGCTCGGAGCCCTTGGAGTCATCGCCCTGGCCTGCCTGGTCCTATTGCGGCGGCCGGACTAAACGGGCCTGCTTGCCCCTCAGTGCTGCAGCCGCTTCTCCAGCGTCTGGGCGACATAGTCCGGATCGTAAGGTTCGCCCAGGAACTCGAACAGCGGGCGCAGGCGTTCGGGATCGGCGACGAAGGCGTCGTAATGGACGAGCAGGCAATCCTGCGGATGGCGCGCCACATAGGCCTCGATGGTCCGGTTCCAGTCGGCGATCTGGGCCACCACCTCCTCGCGCGGCTTCTCCTTCCACCAGGAGGAGCCGGCCACCGCCTCGGGATTGCGGGTGTTGAACACGAACCGCGCCGGGGCGAAGAACTGGCGGATGAAGGCGATATAGGTCTCCAGTTCCTCAGGTTCGTGGAAGTAGCGGATCTCCTTGAAGCCGACGGCGCGGGCGTCGGGCGGCGGCATCAGGATCTGGCGCACGAACTGGTCGGCCAGGGTCTCGCCATAGCTCCTGGGATCGATGTCGTAGGCGCCGTACCAGGGCGTATCGGGCGGAGTCGGCTGCTTGCCGAACTCCTCCTTGGCCTTGAGCGCGGCCTGGTAGCTGCGGACCAGGCCCCGCAGGGCGTCGCTGTTCTCGCCGCGGATGTGATAGCCAGGCAGCCCGCCGATCAGCTTCTGCACCAGGGTCGAGCCCGAGCGGCCATAGGTGACGATGAAGACGAACTGCTGGACCGAATCCCAGTTGCGCCGTTCGCCTCCGGCCACCCCCAGCCTTCGCAGCGCCCGCCTGGCCCGGCGCAAGGGATAGGGGAAGATCGCAGGCAGATGCATCGGCGCGGCCTCTGGGCTTGTACAGGGGGCGGGCGCCGCGAGCCGCGACGCAAATGCGACGCTAACATCGCACCAATGTCGGGAAAATGTCGGAAGGCGCCTCGCGGGCGCCATTCCGCCGTCTCGCCCGTTTCAAGACCAGTGGCGCCGCCGCGCGCGGCTCTCTAAGTTCCAGCCATGCGCCAGACCTTCGACGAAAGCACCGATCCCTCCTTCGGGCCCAAGCATGTGCCCCTGATCCGCAAGGCCATGGAGGCCCAAGGCCTCGACGGCTTCCTCGTGCCGCACGAGGACGAGCACCAGAACGAGTACCTGCCCCAGGCCAACGACCGGCTGGGCTGGGCCACCGGCTTCACCGGCTCGGCCGGGGCCGCCGTGATCCTGAAGGACAAGGCCGCCATCTTCGTCGACGGCCGCTACACCCTGCAGGTCCGCGATCAGGTGGACCAGGGCCTGTTCGAGATCCGCGACCTCGTGGAGGGCGGCGTTCCGGCCTACCTGGAGAGCGCCGTCGCCGCTGGCCAGACCATCGGCTACGACCCGCGCCTGCACGCCCCCGACGCGCTGGAGCGCCTGAAGGCCGCGGCCGCCAAGGCCGGGGCGGCGCTGAAGCCGGTGGCGCAGAACCCTCTGGACCTGGCCTGGAGCGGCGAACGCCCGCCGCAGCCGACGGCGCCCGTCGTGCCCCATCCGCTCGAATACGCCGGCGAGGATTCCGGCTCCAAGCGCGCCCGCATCGCCAAGGTTCTGGCGGAGAAGAACGCCGAGGCGACCGTGCTGACCGCGCCGGCCTCCATCGCCTGGCTGTTCAATGTCCGCGGGGGGGACGTGATCCGCTCGCCCCTGCCGCTCGGCCAATCGATCCTGAACCGCGACGGGACGGCCCGCCTGTTCCTCGATCCTGTGAAGGTCTCGCCCGAACTGCGCGCCTGGCTCGGCAACGAGGTGCGGCTGGAGACGCCGGACGACCTGCCCGCCGCCCTGGCCGAGCTGAAGGGCAAGCGCGTGCTGGTCGATCCCGGCCAGTCCTCGGCCTGGTACTTCGACACCCTGGCCGCGGCCGGCGCCGAGGTGGTGCGCGGCGAGGATCCCTGCGCCCTGCCGCGCGCCTGCAAGAACCCCGTCGAGATCGCCGGCGCCCAGGCGGCCCACATCCGCGACGGCGCCGCGGTCGCCCGCTTCCTGCACTGGCTGGCCACCGAAGCCCAGGACCGTACGGTCGACGAGATCGAGGTGGTGACGCGCCTTGAGGGCTTCCGCCAGGAGACCGGGGCGCTGAAGGACCTGTCCTTCGACACCATCGCAGGCGCCGCCTCCAACGGCGCCATCGTCCATTACCGGCCGACCGTGAGGCTCAACAAGCAGACCGAGCGCGGCTCGCTGCTGCTGGTGGACTCCGGCGCCCAGTACCTCGACGGCACCACCGACATCACCCGCACCGTGGCCATCGGCGAGCCGAGCCAGGAGATGCGCGAGCGGTTCACACTGGTGCTGAAGGGGAATCTGGCGCTGGCCGCCGTGCGCTTCCCCGCCGGAACCACCGGCTCGGCGCTGGACGCCCTGGCCCGGGTTCCTCTGTGGGCGGCGGGCCTCGACTACGACCACGGAACCGGGCACGGCGTGGGGTCCTATCTCGGCGTCCACGAAGGCCCGCAACGGATCTCCAAGGTCCCGAACACCGTCGCCCTGCGGCCGGGCATGATCGTCTCCAACGAGCCCGGCTACTACAAGGAAGGCGCCTACGGGATCCGGATCGAGAACCTGCAGTACGTGACCGAGGCCGCCGAGGTCCCCGGCGGCGAGCGGCCGATGCACGGCTTCGAGACCCTGACGCTCGCCCCCATCGACCGGCGGCTGATCGTGGCGGAGATGCTGACGCCGGCCGAACGCGCCCAACTCGACGCCTATCACGCCCGTGTGCTGGCCGAGATCGGGCCGAAGGTCGACGGCGAGGTCCGGGCCTGGCTGACGGCGGCCTGCGCGCCGCTTTGAGCATCGCGCACCCTCGCCCTTCAACAGGAACCCCTCCTGCGCCTCGGCGTTGAGCCTCCCGCAAGCCGGGCCTTAAGGCGCCGGAGACTTCGCCGGACAGGAGGGGATTTCATGGCCGAAGGCGTCGGGCCGCGGATGCGCGCGGCCGTGGTCACAGGGCCCGGCCAGATCCGGATCGACGAAGTTCCCTTGCCCGAGCCTGGGCCCGGCCAGGTGCGGGTGCGGCTGGAGGGTTGCGGGGTCTGCGCCTCCAACCTCACGCCGTGGGCGGGTCCGCCCTGGATGAACTTTCCCACCGAGCCGGGCGGGCTGGGCCATGAAGGCTGGGGCGTGATCGACGCCCTGGGTCCTGGCGTGACGGGGCTTCTGGAGGGCGAGCGAGTGGCGGCCGTCTCCTACCACGCCTATGCCGAATACGACCTGGCGGCCGCCGATGCGGTGATCCGGCTGCCGCCGGCGCTGGCTAAGGCGCCCTTCCCGGGCGAGCCGCTGGGCTGCGCCATGAACATCTTCCGCCGCAGCGGCGTCGAGGCCGGCCAGAACGTGGCGATCATCGGCATCGGGTTCCTCGGCGCGATCCTGACCCGCCTGGCGACCGACGCCGGGGCGCGGGTGATCGCCATCTCGCGCCGCGCCTATTCCCTCGACCTCGCCCGCCAGATGGGGGCTGCCGAAACCCTTCCGCTGGAGGACCACGGGGCGGTGATCGAGCAGGTCAAGGCCCTGACCGGCGGCGCCTTCTGCGAGCGGGTCATCGAGGCCGTCGGCGCGCAGGGGCCGCTGGACCTGGCTGGCGAACTGACCGGAGAGCGCGGCCGCCTGATCATCGCCGGCTATCACCAGGACGGCCCGCGGCAGGTGAACCTCTGGCTCTGGAACTGGCGCGGCATCGACGTGATCAACGCCCACGAGCGGGACCCGCAGGCCTATGTGGATGGCATCGCCGAGGCCGCCGAGATGATCGCCCGGGGGAAGTTCGACCCCTCGCCGCTCTACACCCACACCTATCCGCTGGAGCGGCTGGACGAGGCGCTGAACGCCACTCGGGACCGCCCCGACGGCTTCCTGAAAGCCATCGTCGTCCCATGATCGCCGAAGACACCGCCCCGGCTCCGCGCGCGCTCACCCGCCCGCCGCGCCTGGGTTTCGCCGGCGTCGGCTGGATCGGCCGCCACCGAATGCAGGCCATGCTGGAGACCGGGCTGGTCGAAGCGGCCGCCGTGCTGGACCCCTCGCCGGACATGGCCGCCGAGGCGCTCAAGCTTGCGCCTGGGGCAGCGCGGGCTGACGACTTCGAGGGCCTGCTGGCGATGGATCTGGACGGGGTGGTCATCGCCACCCCAAGCGCCTTGCACGCCGATCAGGCTATCCAGGCGCTTCGCCGCGGCGCGGCGGTGTTCTGCCAGAAGCCGCTCGGCCGCGACGCCGCCGAGGCCGGCGCCGCCGTGGCGGCTGCGCGGACCACCGACCGGCTGCTGTGCGTCGATTTCTCCTACCGCTTCACCGAAGCGATGCGGGCGGTGCGCGGGCGGATCGGGGACGGCGAGCTCGGACGGGTGCATGCCGTCGATCTCGTCTTCCACAACGCCTACGGGCCGGACAAGCCGTGGTTCTACGATCCGGGGCTGTCCGGCGGCGGCTGCCTGATGGATCTGGGCGTCCACCTGGTGGACCTGGCGCTCTGGACCCTGGGTTTCCCGGAGGTGGAAAGGATCGACGCTGACCTCTTCGCCGGCGGACGGCCGCTTACCGCCGGCGCGGTGGAGGACTATGCGGCGGCCACCTTGCGCCTCTCGAGCGGGGCGGTGGTGCGGATCGCCTGCTCCTGGCGGCTGCCGGCGGGCTGCGAGGCGGTCATCTCGGCGGCCTTCTACGGGGAACGCGGCGGCGCCGCCATGCGCAACGTGGGCGGCTCCTTCTACGACTTCACGGCCGAACTCTATCGCGGCTGCGAGACGCAGGTCCTGACCTCGCCGCCCGACGCCTGGGGCGGCCGCGCCGCCGCCGACTGGGCGCAGCGCCTGGCCAGGGGCGCCCGGTTCGATCCCGAAGCCGAACGCTTCGTAGCAGTCTCGCAGGTGCTCGACAGGATCTACGCGACGGCCGGGCGGGCTTGACGGCTCCGCCGGTCCAAGGTCTCGTCCCGCAAGGCGATGCGGACGCGGAATCGATGAAGCCTGCCCAGACGAGGGCCCTCTATGCGGGCTCCTTCGATCCCATCACGCGCGGCCATCTCGACATCGTTCAGAAGGCGCTGACGACCTTCGACATCGTGCACGTGGCGGTGGGGACCCATCCGGACAAGCGTGGGCTGTTCGGCGTCGACGAGCGGCTCCATCTCATCGGCGAGTCGATCATGGACCTCGACCCGGCCGGCTCAAGGATCCGGAGCCTGCCCGAGCAGGTGGAGGTCGGCGCCTTCGCTGGGGAGAGCGTCATCAAATACGCGCGCCGGATCGGCGCCACCCATGTGGTGCGCGGCCTGCGCCAGTTCTCCGACTTCGACGACGAGTTCCGTTACCATGGCGTGTTCGGCCGCCTGGAGCCGTCGATCCCGATGATCCACATCATCTGCCGGGAAACCTTCCTGCACGTCAGCTCGAGCACGGCGCGGGAACTCGCCGGCCTGAAGGAAGACGTCTCCTGGCTGGTCACGCCCAGTGTCGAACAGGCGCTCGCGGAGAAATTCAGCGGCTAGGAGAAAGGGGCGTCGCGCCCCTCTAGGCGCCCGCGACCGCCGGGGTCGCCGCCACCGCCCGGGCCACTTCCGCCGTCAGTTCCGGCAGGAGATCCTGGCGCACCGCAGGATCGCCCCAGAAGGGGTTCATCGTCACGCAGCGGACCAGCACCAGGCGGTCGGCGTCACGCCGTCCGCCGAAGCGGGCGAGATGCGCGTCGATCAGATCTCCGCAGGTTTCCGCGCCGAGCACGGTCCGCGACATGGAGAAGCCGGGCGAGGCGGCGATCTGGGCATGGAGCGCGGCCGTGCGGGCGTTTGCGGCGCTCAAGGCCTCGCCCTCCTCGGCGACCGAGAAGCAGAGAATGTTGGTGTCGGCCGGCGAGAGCAGCCGCACCTGCGGAATCTGCGCCAGCGCCTCGGCGATGGCGCGGCGCCCCCGCAGCGTGGCGCGCAGCACCGCGCCCAGGCCTTCGGGCCCGAAACCCAGGGTCTTGCCGGCAAGCCAGACGGCGGCCGCGCCGGTGGCGGGGCGGGATCCTTCCAGGGTGCGCGTCCAGGGCGCCGCGCCCAGTTCGGCCCGTTCCACATAGGGCGCCGCGAAGGAGGACACCCGGTCGCGCGCCGCATCGCGGACCAGCAGGGCGCCGCAGGCATAGGGCGCATAACCCAGCTTGTGCGGGTCGACTGTCACCGTATCGGCGCGGGCGACGGCGCGCAGCGCCCGCCGCTGGGCCGCGCCAAGCAGCGGTTCGTCGGGCGAAAGCGCGCAGAAGAAGCCGCCATAGGCGGCGTCGACGTGGAACCAGATGTCGATCCCCTGGCGATCACGGAGCTCGGCGAGTTGGTCGGCGACGGCGTCCAGCGGGTCGAGTTCGCCAAGCTCCGTCGTCCCGGCCACGCCCACCACCGCCAGCACCGGCCGTCCGGCCGCGCGCGCCTCATCAATGCGGACCGCCAGGGCCGCTGGCGAAAGCCGCCCTTCGGCGTCGAGGGCGACCGGCCAGAACGCCTCCTCACCCAGGCCGAAGACGTTCGCCGCCTTGATCCAGGAATAATGCTTGTGCCCCGGCGCCAGCAGGACGGGACCGCGCCAGGGGCGGCCTGACGCCCGGCCGAGCCGTTCGGCGATCTCCAGCGGGTTGCCGAGAACCGCGCTGCGAGCGCGCATGTCTGCGTCCTCGATCCCGTAGCGCGCGGCGAGTTCGCGGGCGCGCGCCTCGGTCATGTGGGCGGCGGCGAACGGATCCAACGGAACTCCGTGTTCCTCGGCCAGGGCGAGCCCGAGGGCGAGGCGGTGGTCCAGGCGAAAGCGCGCGCGCCAGACAGCTTCCAGATTGGCTACCGTGCCGCCCGAGGTGAAGTGCCCGACCGCGGCCTGCGGATCGAACCCCACCATCTGGGCCAGCATGGCGATGGCTTCCGCCTCCAGCGGGACGCCGACCTTGGCGGCTTCCTTCGAGGTGATGTTGGGATTGTGCAGCAGGGCCGTGAAATGGCCGAGCAGGGCCGGCAGGGAGGTCTCGGAGACCATATGGCCGAGATAGCGCGGCGAATAGGTGGGCGCCTCGTCGCGCAGGAGGTCGGTGAGTTCGGCCAGACGCGTCTCCAGAGCCTTGCGCCCGGCCTGGAATTGCGCGCTCGCCCTGTCCTCCGGTCCGATGGCCGCGGCGTCGCCGGCGAAGAGTCCCTTTCGCCAGTCGAACAGGTGATCCAGCACGGCCTCGACTTGGCTGCGGAGCCAGACCTCGTTCTCAGACTTTGGACCCAGGAAGTGGGCGCAGAACCCCGCCGTCTCGGACATGGCAACCTCCGTCGGCGGACATGGCAGGCCCCCGGCGGCTACGCCATGACGGAGATCAAGTGGCTTCCGCCGCTACCCCACCATGTCCCAGACCAGCGGCTCGCCTCGGGCGAGATCCCGCACCGCCGGCTTGCCCAGCACGCGCTCCAGCTCCGCCGGCGGCATCCCGTTCCCCGGGCGGATGGAGCGCACATTGGCCCGGGTCAGCGGTTCGCCCGCCTTCACGTCGGCGATCACATAGAGCGAGCGGCGGAACAGCAGGGAGCCGCGCTCCGAGCCGAGCGTGTCGTAATGCGCTCGGCCCAGCGCCTTCCAGCCGTCCTTGCAGTCGCGCACCAGGGCGGCGAATTCCGCAGGCTCCAGCGAGAAGGCCGCGTCCGGCCCCCCATCGGCGCGGGCCAGGGTGAAGTGCTTCTCCACCGCGCAGGCGCCGAGCGCCACCGCCGCCACCGAGGCCGCCGTTCCTGGTGTATGGTCGGACAGGCCCACAGGGACCCCGAACCTGCGCATCATGTCGGGCACGGTGCGGACGTTGGCGTCCTCGAACACCGCCGGATAGCTGGAGACGCAGTGCAGCAGGATCACGCCGTCAGCGCCTGCCTGAAGCGCCGCATCGCGGGCGGCGGCGATCTCGGCTTCGTTGGCCATGCCCGTGGAGATGATCAGCGGCTTGCCCTTGGCCGCGGCGTAGCGGATCAGGGGCAGGTCCACGGCCTCGAACGAGGCGATCTTGTAGGCCGGCGCATCGAGGCCGGCGAGCAGGTCCACCGCCGTCTCGTCGAACGGGCTGGAGAAGATCGTCACGCCCCGCTTCTTCGCCCGCTCGAAGATCGCCGCATGCCACTCGAAGGGTGTGTGGGCCTCCTGGTAGAGCTCATAGAGGCTGCGCCCGTCCCAGAGGCCGCCGTGAATGCGGAACTCCGGCCGGTCCACGTCCATGGTGATGGTGTCGGCCGTATAGGTCTGGATCTTGATGGCGTCGCAGCCGGTGTTGGCGGCGGCGTCGACCATGGCCAACGCCCGATCCAGGCTGCCATTGTGGTTGCCCGAGAGCTCGCAGATCACATAGGGCTCGTGGTCAGGGCCGACCTTCCGGCCGGCGATCTCCACTTCCAGCGACATCGACCAGACTCCAGCGCGCCCCGCCGGCGCGGCGGGAAGGTTAACGCAAGACCGGAGCTTCGGGCGCGGCGATTAAGGATCGGTTCTCCGCGCCTTTAGGTCACAGCATCCCGCGGCTGGCCAGGTACTGTTCAAGGGCCGCGATCCGCGTCGCTTCCGAGGGATGGGTCGAGAGGAACTGCGGCGGACGCCCGCCGGCCTGCGCCCGGGCGGCCATGTTGCGCCAGAGCGCGATGGCCTCGGCCGGCCGGTAGCCGGCGCGCGCCATATAGTCCACGCCCAGGCGGTCGGCCTCCAACTCATGCTGGCGCGAGAAGGGCATCAGCACGCCGAGCTGCGCCCCGACGCCGCCGAGCGACGCCACCTGGCGCCCGAGGTCCGGGTTTGATCCGCCCAGCGCCCCTTGCGCGCCCGCGATGGCGAGCTGTGTGGCGGCGGCGTGCGAATAGCGCTCCGCCGCATGCTGGGCGACGGTATGAGCAATCTCGTGCCCCAGCACCGCCGCCAGCTGGTCGTCGTTCTCCACGATGGCCAGCAGGCCCGTGTTCACGCCGATCTTCCCGCCCGGCAGGACGAAGGCGTTCGCCTGCGGGTTCTCGAACAGCACGTACTCCCATGGCCGGTCGGACAGGCCCGCGGCCTCGACCAGGCGCGAACCCACGCGCCTGACGCGCTCGGCTCCGGCGCGATCTTGCGAGACGCGATTGCTGGCCAGCGTCTGGGCCCAAGCCTGCTGAGCCGACTGGGCGAGCGAAGCATCGTTCACCAGCAGCAGCTGATTGCGGCCGAGTTCCTCGTTGTAGGCGCAGGCTGCAAGCCCGCCGGCCGCGCCTAACGCCAGCGCCGCCGCAGCGGCGCGAAACCTGCCAACCATGGTCCACCTCCAGTTCGACAGCACAACGCCGTTCCGCCGTGCGGGCTCCGCAGGCCGCGCCTGCTACAGTCGAACACGCTCAGGGAGACGTCGGCTCTAACCCGCACCCTTCGGCGGCTGCCAGAGTTCGATGGGGTTGCCCTCGGGGTCGTGGATGCGGGCGAACCGGCCGGTCTCGGGCGTATCCCATTCGGCGCGCGTCTCAGCCGCGATGTCGGCGGCGGCGAGGCTTTCCAAAAGGCCGTCTAGGTCGTCCACCCGAAGATTGAGCATCCAGCGCTTGTCGGCGGCGAAATAGTCGCTCTCCTCGCGGAAAGGAGCAAAGACCGTCGGACCGGCCTCCTGAGCCCACCAGTCGGTCAGGCCGAGGTGCGTCTTGTACCAGGCCGCCAGCGCTCCATTATCGGCGGCGCGGAAGAAGAACCCGCCGATGCCCGTCACCTTCGCCATGCGATGCTCCCGTACCTGCGTTCGGCGAGGCTAGGCTGCGACATGGCGCGCGGCAACGGCGAAGGCGCGTTCCGCCCGTCGCAACGCGGCAGAATCTCACCTAAATAGAGGCGATGTCGCAGAACGCTCCCCGCTCCGTCCGCTGCCTGATCGTGGGCTCCGGCCCCGCCGGCTACACCGCCGCCATCTACGCCGCCCGCGCGCTGCTCAAACCGGTGCTGATCGCCGGAATCCAGCCAGGCGGCCAGCTGACCATCACTACGGACGTGGAGAACTATCCGGGCTTCGCCGACGTGATCCAGGGCCCCTGGCTGATGGAGCAGATGCAGGCCCAGGCCGCTCACGTCGGAACCGAGATCGTCAACGACATCGTGGTCAAGGCCGACCTCTCCCAGCGCCCGTTCCGCCTGGAATGCGACTCCGGCCAGGTCTGGCTGGCCGAGACCCTGATCATCGCCACCGGCGCCCAGGCCAAGTGGCTGGGCCTTGAGAGCGAGCAGACGTTTCAGGGCTTCGGCGTTTCGGCCTGCGCCACCTGCGACGGCTTCTTCTATCGCGGCAAGGAGGTCGTGGTGGTGGGCGGCGGCAACACCGCCGTGGAGGAGGCTCTGTTCCTCACCAACTTCGCCGCCAAGGTCGTCCTGGTCCATCGGCGCGACGAGCTGCGCGCCGAACGCATCCTGCAGGAGCGCCTCTTCGCCCACCCGAAGATCGAGGTGGTCTGGGACAGCGCCATCGACGAGGTGCTGGGGACCTCCGATCCGGTGGGCGTCACCGGGGTGCGGCTGAAGAACGTCAAGACCGGCCAGACGCGCGAGCTTTCCTGCGACGGCGTCTTCGTCGCCATCGGCCATGCACCGGCCTCCGAGCTGTTCAAGGGGCAGCTGGAAATGGACGCCTCGGGCTATCTGAAGGTGAAGCCCGGCACGGCCTCCACCGCTATCAAAGGCGTCTACGCCGCCGGCGACGTCACCGACGACGTCTACCGTCAGGCCGTGACCGCCGCCGGCATGGGCTGCATGGCCGCGCTGGAGGCCGTCCGCCTGCTGGCCGAGGAAGACCACGAAAAGGCGCACAAGCCGATCAGTCACGCGGAAGCCGAGAAGATCGGCGCCTGGTGATCTTTACCGGCCGCTAACCACGCCGCAGACTCCCATTCCTGGAGCGGAGCCCCCGCTCCTCCTGCTCGCAGAAGACGAGGCGCCGCGCCGCCATGACCAACCTGATCGTGCGGGGCGGACGCCCCTTGCGGGGCGAGATCACGCCCTCGGCCAACAAGAACGCCGTCCTGCCGGTGCTCTGCGCCACCCTGCTGACCGACGAGCCGGTGGTCCTGCATCGGGTTCCGGACATCACCGACGTGCGTAAGCTGCTGGATTTCTTCGGCAACCTCGGTTCGCGCGTCGAGATGGACTTCGAGACGGGAACCCTGCGCCTGCATCATGGGGCAGGCCTGGATCCGAAGGCCGCGCACCTGCCGCTCGGCATGCGCTCCTCGATCATGCTGATCCCGCCGCTGCTGCACCGGTTCGGCCGGGCGAGCCTGGAGGAGGACGTGACAGGCTGCACCCTCGGCTCGCGCGAGATCGACCCCCATATCGAGGTGTTCCGCGCCTTCGGGGCCGAGGTGACCAGCGAGCGGGCGGCGACCGTCATCTCGCTCGAGGGCGGGTTCTCGGCGACACGCCATTGGCTGGACTACGCCTCGGTGACCACGACCGAGAACTTCGTACTCTGCGCCGCGGCTGCGAAAGGCGCCTCGCGCCTGACCAACGCCGCCTGCGAGCCGCACGTGCAGGAGTTCTGCGACTTTCTCCGCCGCATGGGCGCGAGGATCGAAGGGGTCGGCGGCTCGCGTCTCGACGTTGAAGGCGTGAGCGGGCTGCGGGGCGTGGAATTCACCTTCGCCGACGACTTCCACGAGGTCGCCACCTTCCTGGCGATGGGCGCCATGACCGGGGGCGAGATCGCCGTGCGCAACGGCTCGGTGGAGCAGTTCCCCCTGCTCGATCGCACCTTCGCGAAGTTCGGCGTCGAGGTGATCCACGAGAACGGCTGGTCGCGCGCCCACATCGACGGCCGGCTGAAGGTGCGCGAGCCCTTCACTTCCAACATCCTGACCAAGGTGGAGGCGGCGCCCTGGCCCTATGTCCCGGCCGATCTCCTGCCGATCTTCATCGCGCTGGGCGTACGCGCCGAGGGCCAAGCCATGTTCTGGAACAAGGTCTATGACGGTGCGCTGGGCTGGCATGCCGAACTCGGCAAGTTCGGGGCGCACGCCCTGCTGTGCGACCCGCACCGGCTGATCGTCTTCGGCGGCAAGCCGCTCACGCCCGCCAAGGTCGAGAGCCCCTACATCATCCGGGTGGCGATCGCCCTTTTCATGATTGCAGCCAGCATCGACGGCGAAAGCACCATCCTCAACGCCGCCCCCATCCAGCGCGCCCATCCAAGGTTCGTGGAGAACCTCAACGCGCTGGGCGCCGACGTCTCCTGGGTCGCGGGCGACTGAGGGCTCAGGGCGCCGGACTGGCCACGGGCTCTCCGGCGAGGAACAGCCGCACGTTCTCGATGGCCTGGGCGACCATCCGGGGAATGGAATCCACCGTACCGCCGGCCGTGTGCGGGGTGAGCACGGTGTTGGGGACGTCGGCCCAGCGGTCCGCGGGCGTCGGCTCCTGCGCGAAGACGTCCAGCGCGGCCCGGCCAAGCCGGCCATCCTTGAGGGCCGCGATCAAGGCCTCCTCGTCCACCACCGAGCCGCGAGCGACATTGACGATCAGGCCCCGCGGTCCCACCGCCTCGATGACGCCTGCATCGATCAGCCCGCGGTTGGAGGCGTCCGCGCGGCAGGCCACCACCAGGATGTCGCTCGCCTGGGCCAGGGCGAGCAGGCTCTCGGCTCGCGGCCAGGCGGCGTCGGGCTTCGCGCGCGGTCCCCACCACGCGACCTCCAGCCCGAAGGCTTCCGCGCGCCGGGCGACGGCCTCGCCGATGGCGCCCAGCCCCACCACGCCCAGTCTGCGCCCGCGAAGGCCGGGTCGCGGTCCCATCCGGTCGTCGTCGCGCCAGCGGCCCTGGCGCACCACCTCATCGCCCAACACGATATTGCGCCAGGAGGCCAGGACCAGCCCCAGCGCGTGGTCGGCCACGTCCTCCGCGTTCAGCCCCCTGGCGTGGGTCACTTCGATCCCCCGGGCCCTGGCGGCCGGAACATCCACTCCGTCATAACCGACGCTGACGCAGGCGATCAGGCCAAGTTTGGGGAGGTTTTCCAGGAAGTCCGTCGGCAGCGGGACCTCGCCCGCATGCACGATGGCCCGCGCGGCCGCGGACGCCTCCGGCGTCATCGCCCACCGTTCGGCCACCGCCCATCCTTGCGCCTCCAAGGCCGGGCGCATGGGCGAGAGCATCGGATGCGACAGCAGGACGATCGGCGCGGCGGTCATGGAATCCTCCTCGGCGCGACCACAGCCGCCCGCCCGGTTTTCCCGGCTTTTCATGAAGGAGGAAGGCGGCTCCCGAGTCGCCCATCGCTTTCCTGTGGATAAGATAACTCGCGGATTTTCCTCGGCAATCGAGCCGCCACCCACAAGTTATCGACAGCTTATCCACCGACTCGAAGCCCTCGAATCACAGGCGGGCAAGTTCGGGCGCTTGCTTCATACGGACTTCGGTGGGAACGTCAAGGGGCCGAGAGGGACCGCGGCGCAGATGCGAAGGGAAACCGGATGCATCGGCAAGGCGGAAGGTTTTCGGAGACCGGAGGCCGGGGCGACCCGGAGACCGGATCTCAACGGGGCCACCGGCGCGACGGAAACCTGCGGGGAAGCCCGTGATCGAAGTCGCATCGACCTTACGGCGCAGATCCCCCAACGGATCTGGATGAGAGGGCGACGCCGCGGGAAACCGCAGCGCCGCCCTCTTGCTATGCGCGCCATGCGCGCGCCCTGCGACAGTATGTCAACCGCCGGTTTAAGGGTTTGGGCGCCACGCCGCGCGATCCTCGCTCCACATGCGCGAGCCCTCCTCCCCCTTGGGTCCCACGCGACTTCAGCTGGTCATCTGGAGCATCGGCTTTGCTCTGGCGGCGATGGCGTGCGTGGCCTTCAGCCTCGGCCTCACCCGGGGTCCGTCCGGCGTGGCCACCGTCTGGATGGCCGGCGGCGTGCTGGCCGCCGCCTTCCTCATACTGCCCTGGCGCTGGAGCGCGGGCGTAGCCGCGACGGTGGTCGCCTACAATTTCGCCCATGGCCTGTGGGTCGGAAATCCATTGGGGCCGGGTCTGGCGTTTCCGCTGCTCAACCTCACCGAAGCGGTCGCCACGGCCTGGCTCGCGCGCCGCGTCTGCGGGCCGCGAGTCCGCCTGGACAGCCTGCCGCAGGTCGGGCGCCTGATTCTCCTGGCGGCCGCCCCGGCGACCTCGGTCTGCGCGGTGCTGGCGGCGAATGTCCTGACCCTGATGGGTCGGAACTTCGACGACGTGATCCTCGCCTGGTTTGCAGCGCACGGCATGGGCATGGCCATCGTTCTGCCTTCGCTTCTGCTCCTGCTGCGGAGCGAGGGCCGTCGCAGCTTCGCCGCCTCGCCGGCGGAACAGGTCGCCCTCTACGGGGCCGCCGTCCTGGCGGGCGGCCTCGTTCTCGCGCCGCTCGACTTCCCAACACAGGCCCTGGTCTTTCCCGCCGTCTGCCTGGCCGCCTTGCGGCTCGGGCCTCGCGGCGCGGCCGCCTCGGCCCTGATCGTGCTGACCCTCGGCTCGGCGGCCCTTGTCGTGATTGGCGGAGCATACGGATCCGCCGGCGCCGAGAACCGCGCCCTGCAGGGGTTGGTGCTCCTCGCCCTCGTCATCGGCCTGGCTGTCGGTCAGGCGGCGGCGGAGCAGAAGCGCCTGGCGCGCAGGCTGCGCAAGCGGCGCCTCCACGCCGCGGTCCTCGCCCGCCGGGCGATCGAGGCCGAGCGCGCCAAAGCAGCCTTCCTCAGCCGCATGAGCCATGAGCTGCGCACCCCGCTCGCCTCCATCGTCGGTTTCGCCGAGGTGCTGCAGCGTCGCCCCGACCTGCCCGACGCCGCACGGCGCCAGGCCGTGCTGATCGACCGGGCGGGGGCGGCGCTGACCGCCGCCATCGGCGATATCCTGGAATACGCCCGCCTCGAGGCCAGCCAGGTCGAGCTCGACCTCCGCCCTGTCGTTCCCCGCGCCGCAGCCCAGGAGACCTTGGCGCTGGTCCAGGAAAGCGCCCGCGCCAAGGGGATCGACCTGCAGCTCGCCCTGATCGGGCCCGTGGAGGCCGCCGTAATGGCCGACGGCCTGCGGGTGCGGCAGGTGCTGCTGAACCTGCTCGCCAACGCCGTGAAGTTCACCGAACGGGGCCACGTGCGCCTGGAAGTCCGTGTCTCTCATGCCGAGACCGCGCGAACCCTGCGCTTCACCGTCGCCGACACCGGCTGCGGCCTGCCGCCGGACAGGGCTGCGCGCCTCTTCAAGCCCTTCGGCGGGCTGGAGGCGGCCACCGACCGGCTGCATGGCGGAACGGGCCTGGGCCTGGCGGTCGCCCGGCGGCTGGCCGAGCACATGGGCGGACGCATCGGCGTGGACTCCGCGCTCGGCGTCGGTTCGGCCTTCTGGTTCGAGACCCCCGCGCCGCTCGCCGGCCCGGCGGCGGCTCGGCCGGCGGTCTTGGGCGGGCGGGTGCTGATCGTGGACGATCATCCGGTCAATCGCGAGGTCGCCGCGACCCTGGTGGGGACCTTGAGCTGCGAGGCCGCCTGCGTCGACAGCGGTCAGGCCGCCGTCGAAGCCATCCGCAGCGGCCGCTTCGATCTGGTTCTGATGGACATCCACATGCCGGGCCTGGACGGTCTGGCCGCCGCGCGCCAGATCCGCGCCCTGGAGGGCGAGGCGGCCGCCATTCCCATCGTCGGGGTCAGCGCAGACACCACGCCGGCCACCGAAGCCGCGGGCCTGCGGGCCGGGATGAACGCCGTGATCGCCAAGCCGCTGGACGTGGCGGTCCTGGAGCGCGCCCTGGCCGCGCTCCTCCCGCCGCTTCCCGATACCCGCGCAGCCTGAACCGCCGCTTCCGTCTTGGAAGTCGCCGCCGGCCCTTCTACGGTCGGCGCCGGTTCACGTTGGGGGATTCCATGAAGGTCCTGCGTCTCGCCGCCCTCGCGCTCGCGGCCCTGGCCTGCGCCTGTTCGCCCGCCGAAAGGCAGGGCCCGGCCAAGGGCGAAGGCGAACTCACCACCATCCGCTTCGCCACCGACTGGCGCGCCCAGGCCGAGCACGGCGGCTTCTACCAGGCGCTGGCCTCCGGCGAGTACGAGCGCCGCGGCCTCGACGTGCGCATCGTCCAGGGCGGACCGGGCGTGAACGTGCCCCAGCTCCTCGCCTCCGGCGCGGTGGAGGCCGGCATGGGCTCCAACAGCTTCATCGTCCTGAACCTCGCCAAGGAAGGGGTGCCGGTGAAGGCCGTGGCGGCGATGATGCAGAAGGACCCCCAGGTCCTGATCGCCCACCCCGGCGTGGGCGTGGAGAAGATCGCCGACCTGAAGGGCAAGCCGATCCTGCTCTCGGACGCCTCCGTCACCGCATTCTGGGTGTGGCTGAAATCCAAGTACGGCTTCACCGACGATCAGGTGCGCAAGTACACCTTCAACTCCGCCCCGTTCCTGGCCGACAAGCGGGTGGCCCAGCAGGGTTATGTGACCAGCGAGCCCTACACCATCGAGAAGGAGGCGGGCGTCGCGCCCAAGGTCTTCCTGCTCGCCGACGAGGGCTATCCCGGCTACGCCACCATGATCCTGGTCCCTGAGCGGCTGATCGCGGAGAAGCCGGAGGCCGTACAGGCCTTCGTGGCGGCCACCGCCCAGGGCTGGCGCGACTATCTGAACGGCGACCCCAGCGCCGCCGACGCCCTGATCCGCAAGGACAATCCCGAGATGACCCAGGACGTGCTGGATCAGGCGCGGGCCAAGCTCAAGTCCTACGCCATCGTCGAAGGCGGCGACGCGCAGACCAGGGGGATCGGCGTCATGACCGACGAACGCTGGGCGGAGTTCTTCGAGGTCGCGGCGAGCCAGGGCGTCTATCCGAAGGATCTCGACTACCGCCGCGCCTACACCCTGCAGTTCGTCGGCGGCGGGAAGTAGGGCGGCGAAGTCTTCCTCCCCCGTTTACGGGGAAGAATAGGCGCGAGACCAGAAACCTGCATGACAGCCGTCGCCCTATCCGCAGTCGAGGTGGACTATCCCAAGCGCGGGCGTGCTCTGGGGCCGTTCGACCTGTCCGTGGGCGAGGGCGAGATCGTGGCCCTGGTGGGTCCATCGGGCTGCGGCAAGTCCACGGCCCTGCGGCTGCTGGCCGGCCTCGAAGCGCCCGCCCGCGGCGAGGCGCGGCGCAGCGTCGGCCGCGGCGAGACCTCTGTGGTCTTCCAGGCGCCGACCCTGGCCCCCTGGCTGGATGCGGCGTCCAATGTCGCCCTGCCGCTGGAGCTCTCCGGGGTTCCGCGCAGGGCCGCACGCGAGCGGGCGATCGAAGCCCTGGCGCGCGTGGGGCTGGCCGGCGCCGAGAAGGCCAGGCCCGCCCAGCTTTCCGGCGGCATGGCCATGCGGGTCTCCCTGGCCCGGGCGCTGGTCACCGAGCCCCGGCTTCTCCTGCTAGACGAACCATTCGCCGCCCTGGACGAGATCACCCGCCGAACCCTGGCGGACGACGTGCTGGCCCTCTGGGCGGCGCTGAAGCCGGCCATCGTCTTCGTCACCCACAATGTGGAGGAGGCCGCCTATATGGCCGGCCGCGTGGCGGTGATCACCCGCGGCCCCGGGCGGCTGGCCGGCGAGGTGCAGGTGGAAGGCGCTCTGCCCCGCCCGCCGCATTTCCGCGCCACGCCGCAGTTCCGGGAAGCGGCCGAGGCGGTCTCCGACCTGCTGGCCCAGGGCATGGAGGCTTCGGCGTGAGCCGCCTCGTCAACCTGCTCGCCCCACTGGCCCTGGTCGCAGCCCTGCTGGGCGGCTGGGAGGCGGCCTGCCGGATCGGCGAGATTCCGCCCTACCTGCTGCCGCCGCCTTCCGCTGTGGCCGGCGCCCTGATTTCCGACGCCCCGGCCCTGCTCGCTTCGGCCTGGAACACCCTATCCATGGCCCTGATGGCTCTGGTCGCCGCCAGCCTGTTCGCCAGCGCGCTCGCCCTCGCCGTCGCGCTCGGGCCGGTGGTGGAGCGGGCGGTGCGGCCCCTGGCCGTGGCGCTGCAGGTGACCCCGGTCGTGGCGGTCGCCCCCCTGGTGGTGATCTGGGCGGGCATCGATAATCCGGAGCGCGCCATCGTCGCCCTGGCCGCCGTCGTGGCCTTCTTCCCGATCTTCTCCGGCGCTGTCACGGGCCTGAAGTCGGCCGATCCGGACCTGGAGCGCCTGTTCGAGCTCTACGGCGCCGCCCGCAGCCAGCGCCTCTGGCGGCTGCGCCTGCCCTCGGCCGTCCCTTACCTGCTCGAAGGCCACCGGGTCGCCGCCGGCCAGGCGGTGATCGGGGCGGTGGTGGCCGAATTCGTGGCCGGGTCCGGCGGCGCCCAGGGCCTGGCCTGGCGGATCCTGGAGGCGGGCAACCGGCTGCAGACCGCGCGAATGTTCGCCGCCCTGGTGGCGCTGGGACTTTTGGGCGCCCTGCTGCACGCCCTGCTCGACCGCCTGGAGCGGGCGGCGCTTTCCTGGTGGCGGGGCCGTTAGGTCTTATTAGGCTTTGCTGTTAGGCGGGGGTTAAGCGGGCGCGGTTAACGCTGCGGGCCATGCGCGCCGTCCTCGCCCTTGCTGCGGCCTTCTCGATGACCGCCCTGCCCGCTGCGGCGGCCGGCGACCGTTACGGCCCCGCGCCGCT
Source organism: Phenylobacterium sp. (assembly GCF_046290725.1). Classification (GTDB taxonomy): domain Bacteria; phylum Pseudomonadota; class Alphaproteobacteria; order Caulobacterales; family Caulobacteraceae; genus Phenylobacterium. Next base: position 2,065,354 of record NZ_JBKBUH010000001.1, on the reverse strand, counting down.
CGCCTGGGCCGGCAAGCGCGCGCCCGAGATCGCGGCGCCCGAGGCGTCCACACCCGCCCGCCCTCAGCCGCTCGCCCTGGCTGGGACGTTCACCCGCGGGGCGCCTGAAGCGCCGGAGCCGGCGCGCCTCCCGCCGCCGCCCGGTCGCTATCGCCAACCTCTGCCCGAACCTGCGCCGTTCACGCCGCAGGTACCGCTGCCGCTCCGCACCGCCGCCGCGCCGGCTCCGGCGTCGGCGCCGACCCGAGCGCCCAGCCTCTACGATCCGCCGGCCTCTGCACCTCGGCCCGAAGCCGCAGCGCCGCAGCGCCTGGCCGCTGCGCCCATCTCCGCGCCCGCCGGCGTCGGCGGAGCCCCTCGACTTTATTCCGTCCACCGCGGCTACGGCCTGGAACCGGACGCCATCCCCGAAGGGGGCCGCGGCGGCTATGTGCTGATCGGCCCCTCCGACCTGGAGGCGCGCGCGCCCCAGACCGACGACTCCGACGCCGGCGTCGGCGCCTTCTGAAGAGCGGGAACCGCATGTCGCGCAGCAAGCTCCACGACCTGATCGAAATGGCGCGTGAGCCCTCCAGCGAGCGGCGGCGCGAGCTGCTGCGCGGGGTGACCGACCTGTTCTTCACCAGTGAAGACGCTCGGGGCGCCGGCGAGATGGAGCTGTTCGACGACGTCATGAGCCAGCTGGCGGGCGAGATGGAGGATGCCGTCCGCATCGAGCTGGCCGAGCGCATGGCGCAGGCGGAAGCCCCGCCCCGCAGCCTGCTGCGCGACCTGGCCCGCGATTCCTCCATCGCGGTGGCGCGTCCGGTGCTGGAAGGCTCCAGCGCTCTCACGGACGAGGACCTGCTCTCGGTCGCCCGCACCCGCGGCCAGGACCACTTGCGCGCCATCAGCCAGCGCCCGGTGGTCTCCGAAGCCGTTTCCGAGGCGATCGTCGAGCGTGGCGACCACCATACGGTGGGTCTGCTGCTGCAGAACGAAGGCGCCCAGCTCTCGCGGGAGACCCACGAGCTGGTGGTCGATCGCGCCGCCGAGACGCCCGTCTTTCACGCCGCCCTGGTGAAGCGCAAGGACCTGCCGGTCGACCTGCTGAACGAGATGTATTTCGTGGTCGAGGCCAAGCTGCGCGGCGAAATCCTGGCCCGCAACAACGAGCTCGACCCCGCGGCGCTGGACGCGGCCCTGGCCGCCGGCCGCAAGCAGTTGGCCGCCCGCGACGGGACCCTGCCTTCCGACTACGCCGCCGCCGAGGCCGAGGTGCGCGCCCTACGCCAGCGCGGGGCCATCACCCCGCCGGTCCTGGCCGGTTTCCTGCGCTCGCGTGAGACCACCAAGTTCCTGGTCGCCCTGGCGGAGCTGGCCGACATCGATTTCCACACCGCCCGCCGCATCCTCGAGCGGCGCGAACTGGACGCGCTCTCGATCGTCTGCAAGGCCGCGGGTTTCGAACGCTCGCTCTATCTGACCTTCGCCGTGCTGATCCTCGACCGCGAGGCCAACGCCATGGGTCGCGCCCGCGAATACGGCGAACTCTACGAGGCCCTGCCCATGGAGGCGGCCCAGCGCACGATCCGTTTCTGGCGCATGCGCCGCCGCACCGGCGACGTCGCGGCCGCTTAGGACGGGTCGGCTAAGGAGCCGGAAGCCGGTCCCTTTCGCCGAAGTCGTAGCGGATCGGGATCCTGACCTCGCCGCCGATGGTGGGCAGGCCTTCGTCGCTCCATGCGGCAAGCAGGAAATAGCGAGATAGGGCCAAGGCGGCTTCCCCAAATCCGTACCCCGCAGGGTCTTCGCTCACCGGCCGGCAATCCCCAACATGCCCTCCGATCAGCACGGTGCATGCAAGAACAGTGCGGGCTTGCGAAATGAGCGCCTTGTCGGCTGCTTCCGGAAAGCTCGCCGACAGTTGCTCGCCGGTAGGCAGCCTCAGCCATTGTGGTTTGCCGGCAACTGGGCGGGAGACGGGATCGAGCATTTCCGGCGTAAAGGCGAATTTCAGATCGACCCGCGCGCCCTGGATCGACGTCCCATCGGGCCAATGCGTAGGGCCTTTGAATAAGGGCGTCAGCGACCGCGCCGCAGCCGAAAAGCCCAGCGCCTTGGGATGTTCGGCGATGGTCGTGCAGGCCTTAACTCCGCCGTCCTGGCCGAAGGAGCAGCGGAGCGCGACCTGACCGCCAAGACCCTTTGCGCGAGCCCGCGGAGGATCGACCGCAGCGACATCTTCGTAGGAAGGTCCCGCGCTCCATCGAACACCGGTGGCCACCAGCGCCTTGGGATCTTGCCGCTGCGCCTTGATGCTTCGCCGCGGCGGCGAACCGTTGAAGTTCACTGGAATTCTGACGCCGTCATACACGACGGGCTTACCGTCCTTGAGGGCGGGCTTGAACGTCATTTGCGGGGTCAACGCGATCGCCGCCGCGCCAAAGCCAAGGTTGGCCGGCGACTCCGCCAGGACTTTGCAATCGAAGAGCGCTCCCTGAGCGCTCAGCTTGCAGTGAATCGTGGCCTTCCCTCCCACCCCCTTCTCAATGGCCGCCATCGGCCAAACGATGGCGAGATCGCTCGAACTCGGCCGCTTTAACCAGTCTGGATAGACATCAGGATCCGACACTATCTGGGCGTAAGCGGGTGTGGCGAGGATCGCCGCCGCGACCACAAGGCAAGTCCGCACGAGCCTCAACCTAAGGCGCTCCATCCGCCGGCTCCTCCGTCGGCTGCTCGTAGCGGATGGGGACGTTCACCGAGCCGCCGATGGTGGGTAGCCCCTCGGGGGTCCAGGTGCGCAAGCGGAAGCTCTGGGCCAGGTCCAGGGCCGCCGGCCCGAAACCGAGATCGGCTGGCTGTTCGCCCTGAACCGCGCAGTTGGTCAGGCGCCCGCCGTCGCCGACAATGCAGCCCAGCACCGCCCGCCCCTGTCGCACCCCCACGCTGGCGGCCGCGCGGGGATAGTTGGCGGCCACGGCCTCGCCGCTGGGCAGGGCCGCCCACTGGGGCTTGCCGATGACGCGCCGTTCGGGATCGAGCATGTCGGGCGAGAAGACGAAGACGAGCTGGGTGCTCACGCCGACCGTACGGCGCCCGTTCGGCAGGGTTTCGGGCCCGCGGAAATAGGGCGTCAGGCGGCGGGCCGCCTGGGCCAAGCCTAGGCCCGTAGGCTCCTCCGAAAGAACCGTGCAGCCGCCCAGGGCGCCCGCCCCTTTGAAGTTGCAGCTCAAGGTGACGCGACCGCCGGCGCCCGCCGCGCGGGCCTTCTCCGGATAGGCGGCGACGACTTGGTCGTAGGTCGGGGCCGCGGACCAGTCCACATTGCTCAGGTTCAGCGACCGCAGGTCGATGTCGCGATCGCCCGGCAGGTGCGTGCCCGTGGCCTTGTCAGGCTTGGGGAAGTCGATCGGGATGCGCACCCGGGTCAACACCGGCTGCCCGTTCCTGATCGCCGGCTTCACCTGGAACTGCGGGGTCAGCGCAAGCGCGGCGCGGCCGAATCCCACGTCCGGCGGGGTTTCGCTGTCGATCACGCAGTCGTACAACGCGCCCTGCAGGCTCACCGTGCAGGCGATGATCGCTCGCCCGCCGACACCCCGGCGGAGAGCCTCTTGCGGCCAGACGCTCAGCAGGTCGTTCGCCGTCGGCCTTTTGACCCAGTCGGCCGGTCGATCCGCTTCCTGCGCGCCCGCGCTTCCGGCCACAAGCAAGGCGGCCGACATGACTGCCGCCAGTTTCCCCTTCGACATAAGCCCTCCCTGGAACCCCGCGCCATGCTGGCACGGACGCGCCTGGGTTGTGAAGGCTTCAGATCGCCGGGCGGGGGGCGGCCTCTCCGGTCAGGCGGGCCAAGGCGTCAGCGGCGACAATCGAGAGGGAGCGCAGGCCCTGTTCGGCGAAGACGTCCAGCGCCGCGTTGAGGGCCACGGCTGCGGCCGCCCGCTCGCCCGTATCGCGGCCGGTGATGTCCAGCCGGGCTTCATAGATCCGGGCCAGGTTCACCTGGATCACCGCCCAGGCTGAAGGATCGCGCCGCGCCGGCAGGGCCGACAGCTCGATCTTGAAGGCGGCTTCGGCCGCATCCAGCACCGCCAGGTCGCCGGAAAGCTCGGCAGAACGGGCGAGGCACAGCGCGCGGTTCGAGGCGGCGACGGCGCGCAGGGCAAGCGCCGGCGTCTCCTTCAGCACATGGGCGGCGCGATCGTAGCAGGTGACCGCCTGTTCGTAGGCCCGCTCGCTGGCGCCGGCCTCGCCCAACGCCTGCAGGGCCTGAGCCAGCGACGCCTGAACCCGCGCCCAGTCCAGCGGGCTCTGGTCGCGCGCGAGTTCGCCCAGCACCTTGGCCAGAACGTCCACCGCCTGGGCCACCACCTCGATCTCGCCCGTGGTCTCGCCGAGCAGCGCCAGGGCCTGGCCGCGCAGGGCCTCCGCCCGCGCCCAGGTCAGCGGCTCGAAAGCGCCGTCCAGTCCTCCGGCCGCGCGGGCGGCGATGTCGAGGGCCATGCCCAGGAGATCGCGGTCGCGCAGGCGGGCACCCCAGCCCAGCAGCAGGTCGGCCTGGACCAGGCGCGCCTCCACCGCCAGCAGGCGCGCCGCTCGGCAGCGGCGCGTCAGGGCCTCAAGCCCGGCGATGGGCTGGACGAAACGGGCGGCGGACACGCGGGCGGCTTGGGCGTCGCCACTCGCCATGCGCTCGCGCGCCTCGGCGGCGGCCAGGCCGATCTCAGCCAACGGCAGGGCAAGGCCCCCGCGCGCGGCGGATCGCGCGTCGCGGAAGGCGACCTCGGCGGCGGCGTTCAGGCCGTCCTCGCCGAACAGCTCGGCGCCGAGCATGGCGCAGAAGGCCTGTTCGCAGCGGGCGCGGGCCCAGCCGTCGGGCCGCCGGTCGCGCCCGAAGGCCTCGGCGGCGGCTTCCGCGGTGGCGGCGGCCTTGCGCAGGGCTGCGGCGTCGCCCGAGCGGCGGGCCACCTCACGCCAGACGATGGCGGCCTCGAGCCGCCGCTGGGCCTTGTCGCGGGCGCTGACGCGGCCCGCGGCCACGTCGGCGGCCCTGGCTTCCTGATGCAGCAGGCGAAGGTCGAGCAGCTCCAGCAGGGTTGCGTCCCCGCCGGTCAAGCCGTCTCGCGGCGCGCGCGCCACGTCCTGGCCGAACAGGCGCTTCAGCTCTCGACCGAACTCGAACATCCAACGGCTCCGCTCGCCCGGCGGCGTTCCAACACGGGACGCCCCTGCGGGGTTCGAACGGACCCGAGCAAAGCCGGAGCCGACTTCTTTAACAAGTGGTTAACGAGCCGATTATGGTTAACGAAAGCTGAATAAATCGTGTAGTCCGTTAACGGCGAACCGGCCCGCTTCTTGCTTAACGGCGCCTAGAGCCGCTCCTTGGAGCGCAGGAACGTCACCTTCGGATAGCGTTCGCCCACATAGCCGATCTCCCACGCAGTCTTGGCCAGGAAGACGGGCTGTTCGTCGATGTCCGTCGCCATCGCGCTCTTGTGCTTGTTGGAGAAGTCTTCGACGTCGGCCTTTTCGCCGGAGAGCCAGCGAGCCTCCGCATAGGGCGCCGGCTCGAACAGCACCTCCAGCTGGTATTCGTTGGCCAGGCGGTCGGCCATCACCTCGAACTGCAGCTGGCCGACGGCGCCGACGATGAAGTCGGCGCCGATCACCGGCCGGAACAGTTGGGTCACCCCCTCCTCGGCCAGGCCTTCCAGCGCCTTCTTCAGGTGCTTGGCCTTGAGCGGGTCCTTAACCCGCACGCGCTGCAGGATTTCGGGGGCGAAGTTCGGCAGGCCCGAGAAGCGCACGCTCCCGCTTTCCGACAGGCTGTCGCCCACCCGCAGCACCCCGTGGTTGGGGATGCCGATGACGTCGCCCGCGAAGGCCTCCTCCGCCAGTTCCCGGTCGGAGGCGAAGAACATGATCGGCGCGTTGACCGAGAGTTGGCGGCCGGTGTTCTGCACCTTCAGCTTCATGCCCCGCTGGAACTTGCCCGAGGTCAGCCGCAGGAAGGCGATGCGGTCGCGGTGGTTCGGGTCCATGTTCGCCTGGACCTTGAAGACGAACCCGCTCACCTCGGGGTCGCCGGGCGCCACGTGGGTGGGCTCGCCGTGCCTGATCGCCGAGACGATCTTCGGCGGCGGCGCATAGGCGCCCAGGCCCTCCAGCAGCTGGTCGACACCGAAGTGGCGCAGGGCCGAGCCGAAGAAGACCGGCGTCATGTGGCCCTCCAGGAAAGCCTGCGGATCGAAAGGCTTGGACGCCTCCTGGATCAGCATCGCGCCCTCTTCCAGTTCCGCCTGCTCCTCGGGATCCAGGTAGGAGACGACGGCGTTGCCGCGGAAGGCGACGGGCGCGGGATGCCCCTCGTCGCTGTCGGAGCCGCGCTTGGCGAACGGCACGAACTTCTCATGGCGCAGGTCCAACATGCCCTTGAACCGGCCGCCCGAGCCCGCCGGCCAGAACAGCGGGGCCGGGTCCAGCGCCAGCTTGCCGGCGATCTCGTCCAACAGCTCGATGGGATCCTGCGCCTCCCGGTCCATCTTGTTGATGAAGGTGACGATGGGGATGTCGCGCAGGCGGCAGACCTCGAACAGCTTCAGCGTCTGAGGCTCGATGCCCTTGGCCGCGTCCAGCACCATCACCGCGGCGTCGGCGGCGGTCAGGGTCCGGTAGGTGTCCTCCGAGAAGTCCTCGTGGCCCGGAGTGTCCAGCAGGTTGAACATCAGGCCGTCGTGGTCGAAGGTCATCACCGAGGCCGAGACCGAGATCCCGCGCTCGCGCTCGATCTTCATCCAGTCCGACCGCGTGCGGCGGTTCTCGCCCCGGGCGCGGACGGCCCCGGCCGCCCGGATCGCGCCGCCCGCCAGCAGCAGGTTCTCGGTCAAGGTGGTCTTGCCGGCGTCCGGGTGGGAAATGATCGCGAAGGTGCGCCGGCGTGCGGCCTCGGCGGCAGGGGAAGTGCTCATGCGCCGGCTGGTAGCGCAGCCCGCCCCGCCGCGCCAGGGCTGCGAGCGCGCCGGAACGGCGCCGGGACTTCCCCTCCCGGCGCCCGCCACCGGCCGACGATGGACGGCTCGGCGGCGCGGTGCACACGCGGGGAGGTCCGCCGCGCCGTCGAGCCCTATCACGCTAAGCCCTGGCAGGATGGCGTCACATGACCTTGGGCCGCCGCCGGCGCCTCGCGCGTCAACCGCCGAATTGATCCATGTCATTCTTCCCCTGCGGCGGAGCTTCCTAGGTTGTGCGCGCCAGGAGGTGATGATGCGCGTACGCCGGCCCCGGAGATCCGCCCCGCCGGATCTCGCCGCCTTGAGGACCCGCGCCCTGGCCGAGGCCCTGTTCCGCCTTCGGGCGCCGGCCGAGATCGTGCTGACCGCTGCCCTGCGCCGGATCGCCCGTCGCAACGGCGCGGTCTTCGAGCGACTGGGCCCTTATCGCAACTCCGGCTTCGTCATTGCGCCCAGCGACCTGCCGGTGGCCTTCCGCCTGACGCCGAGCGGCGCCGACGGTCGCATCGCCGTGGTGCGGCCCGCCGATCCCGGCCCCTTCGCGGCGCGCATCTGTGGCCCGCTGCTCGACCTGCTCGACCTGTTCGACGGCTCTCTGGACGCCGACGCCGCCTTCTTCAGCCGCACCCTGCTGGTCGAGGGCGACACCGCCGCCGTCGTCGCCCTGCACAACGCGCTGGAGGCGGCCGATCTCGGCCTCGTCGACCTTCTCGGCCTGCCAGTCGGCCGGGGCGCGGCGGAGGCAGCGCTCTCGCGCCTGGCCCGCGCCGCCCGCCGCCACGCCGCGGCGCGGGGCTGACGCCATGGGATCGGTCGAACTCGTCTGTCCCGCCGGATCGCCGGCCATGCTGAAGGCCGCCGTCGAGGCCGGCGCCGACAGCGTCTATTGCGGCCTGCGCGACGAGACCAATGCGCGGAACTTCCCCGGCCTGAATTTCGACGCCCGGGAACTCGCCGACGCGGTCGCCTGGGCGCACGGCCGCGGCGCCAAGGTGCTGACCGCGATCAACACCTTCGCCCGCGCCGGCGAGACCGACGCGTGGCGCCGCGCGGTCGACACGGCGGCGGAGGCCGGCGCCGACGCGGTGATCGCCGCCGACCTGGCGGTGCTGGCCTATGTCCGCGACAACCACCCCGGCCTTCGCCCGCACCTCTCGGTCCAGGCGGCCGCCAACTCGCCGGACTCCATCGCCTATTACGCACAGCGCTACGGCGTGCGGCGGGTGGTGCTGCCGCGCGTGCTTTCCGCGCCGGAGGTGGCGGCCCTGGCCAAGCAGGTTCCGGTGGAGATCGAGGCCTTCGTGTTCGGCGGGCTGTGCGTCATGGCCGAGGGGCGCTGCGCCCTCTCCTCCTACGTCACCGGCCGCTCGCCCAACCTGTCGGGGGTCTGCTCCCCGCCCGAGGCGGTCGCCTTCGACCGCACGGGCGAGGCCCTGGTCCCCCGGCTCGCCGGCTTCGCCATGGACCGGCTCGAGCCTGGCGAACCGGTCGGCTACCCCACCCTCTGCAAGGGCCGCTTCGCCGCCGACGGGACCGCCTCCTATCTGTTCGAGGAACCGGTCAGCCTCAACGCCATGAGCCTGCTGGCCGCCCTCCGCGACGCAGGCGTCAAGGCCGTGAAGATCGAGGGCCGTCAGCGGGGCAAGGCCTATGTGGCCCGGGTCGCCGCCGCCTTCCGCGAAGCCATCGACGCGCTCGATCGCGGCGAAGGGATCGAGGAGCTCGAAGGCCGCCTCTCCGATCTGGCCGAGGGAGGGCGCGAGACCTCCGGCGCCTATCGGAAGACCTGGCGATGAGCGGGCGCATGGAAGTCGTCCTCGGACCGCTGCTCTTCAACTGGCCGGCGGCCCGGGTCGCGGACTTCTACGCCCGCATCGCCGAAGAGACGCCGGTCGATCGCGTGCATCTGGGCGAAGTGGTCTGCGGCAAGCGCGCGCCGCTGCTCGAGCCGACGCTGGTCGAGGCCGCCGAGCGGCTGGCGCGGGCCGGAAAGGCGGTGGTCTGGTCCACGCCCGCCCTGCCCGCCACCCCGCGCGAGCGGAAGGCCGCGCGCGAGCTCGCAGCCGCCTTCGACCTGGTGGAGATCAACGACGTCTGCGCCCTGGTCGACCTGCCGGCCGAGACGCGTTTCGTCGCCGGGCCGCTCCTCAACGTCTACAACGAGGCCGCCGCCGGAGAACTGGTCGCCCAGGGCTGCGTGCGGCTCTGCGCCAATGTGGAGCTGCCGCTCTCGGCGGTCGCGGCCATCGCCCAAGCCCATCCGGCGCTGGAGATCGAGATCTTCGCCTTCGGCCGGCTGCCGCTCGCCCTCTCCGGCCGCTGCTATCACGCCCGCGCGCACGGCCTGCACAAGGATTCCTGCCGCTATGTCTGCGACCGCGACCCCGACGGCATGGCGGTGCAGACCCTGGAAGGCGCGCCCTTCCTGGCGGTGAACGGCATCCAGACCCTCTCGCACGGGGTCCAGGCCGCGGCCCGGCCCGTGACCGAACTGCGCGCGGCCGGCGTGCGCGCCCTGCGGCTCTCGCCGCACGCCTGCGACATGGGGCGGGTGATCGGCGCCTATCGCCGGTTCGCCGACGAGGCCATCGCGCCCACCGAACTGCTCGCCGAGATCCGCGCCGCCGGGCCGCCGGCCGAGCTGATCGACGGCTATCTGCGCGGCCAGCCCGGCCTTCTTCCGGCGGCCTGAGCCGTGGCGGGGACCTCCTTCGATGTCCTGATCCTCGGTGGCGGGATCGCCGGGGCGACGCTGGCCGCCTATCTGGCGCCGCGCCTGCGGGTGGCCGTGCTGGAGCGCGAGCCGGCGCTCGGCTACCACGCCACCGGGCGCTCGGCGGCCATGTTCCTGCCCTCCTACGCCGGACCGGCTGTCCGCCCGCTCACCGCCGCCAGCCGCCGGTTCCTGGCCTCGCCGCCGCGGGGGTTCGGCGGAAGCCTGCTGACGCCTCGGGCCGCGATCTGGACAAGCGCCGAGGCCGTGTCGCCCGACCTTTGCGACCGCCCGGGCTTGCGTCCCCTGGAGTCCGGCGAAGCCCGCCGCCGGGTCCCGATCCTTCGCGCGGAAGCGGCCCGCCAGGCATGGCTCGAGACCGACGCCGCCGACATCGACGCGGCGCGCCTGCATATGGGCCTGCTCCGCCTGGCGCGGGAGGCGGGCGGCGCGGTCCATGCCGGCCTGGATGAGCTCGCCGTCCGGCGAAAGGGACGCCTCTGGCGCGTCCGCGCCGCCGAAGCCGCTTTCGAGGCGCCGATCCTGGTCGACGCCGCCGGCGCCTGGGCCGACGAGGCGGCGCAGGCCGCGGGCGCCGCGCCGCTCGGCCTGCGCCCCCTCCAGCGCACGGTGGTGCTGGTCGATCCGCCGACCGCGCCCGACTTCCTGCGCTGGCCCACGGTGAAGGCGCTGGACGACAGCTTCTATTTCCGGCCGTTCGCCGGCCGGCTGCTGGCCACCCCCTGCGACGAGATCCCGGCGCAGCCCCACGATGCTCAGCCGAGCCTGCTGGACGTCGCCCGCGCCGTCCAGCGCCTGGCCCAGGCCGCCGACCACCCGGTCCGTCACGTCCGCCATCGCTGGGCTGGCCTGCGCACCTTCGCGCCGGACCGGGCGCCGGTCTTCGGCTGGGCGAATGACGCGGCGGGCTTCTTCTGGCTGGCGGGCCTTGGCGGATTCGGCATCCAGACCGCCCCGGCGGTGGGGCGCCTCGCGGCGGCCCTCCTGCTGGGCGATCCCCTGCCCTCTGAGCTTGCGGACTTCGGGATCGACCCCCAGGCCTATGCGCCATCGCGGTTCGCCCGCGCAGAGCGCGCCCGGCCCTAAAGCCCTAGGACCATCTTGGCCATGATGTTGTGCTGGATCTCGTTTGAGCCGGCGTAAATCGAGGTCTTGCGGTAGTTGAAGTAATGCGGCGCCACGGTGGCTGCGTAGTCGGGGCCGGCGCGCGGGGTGTTGGTGCGGCCCTCGATCTCGGCCCAGGTGTCCTGGACGAAGGGTTGGGCGTAGATTCCCGCCGCTTCGAGGGCGAGCTCCGTGACCGCCTGCTGGGCCTGGGAGCCCTCGAGCTTCAACATGGAGGAGGAAGCCCCCATGGCCTCGCCCGCCGTCCGCGCCGCAAACATCCGAAGCTCGGTGGCGTTCAGCGCCTCCACCTTGATCTGCAGTTCGGACAGCTTCTTGCGGAAGTCGGGATCGTCCATCATCCGCCGCCCGCCGTCGGAGGGCTCCACCGAGGCAATCTTCTTCACCTTGGCCAGCATGTTGGTGAGGCCCGGCGCATAGGCGTTGCCGCGTTCGAACTGCAGCAGGTACTTGGCGCAGGTCCAGCCCTCGCCTTCCTTGCCCACCAGGTTGGCCACCGGCACGCGGACGTTCTCGAAGAAGACCTGGTTGATCTCCTGCTCGCCCTCCGCGGGACCGTCCAGGGTCGGCAGGGGCACGATGGTGATCCCCGGCGTCTTCATGTCCAGCAGCAGGAAGCTGATGCCCTTCTGCCGGATCTCCTCATTGGAGGTGCGCACCAGGCAGAACATCCAGTCGGCCCACTGGGCGTAGGTGGTCCAGATCTTCGATCCGTTCAGCACGTAGTGGTCGCCGTCGCGCTCGGCCTTCAGAGAGAGCGAGGCGAGATCGGAGCCTGCGCCCGGCTCCGAATAGCCCTGGCACCACCAGATGTCGGTGGCGAGGATCTTCGGCAGGTGTTCCTTCTTCTGCGCGTCGGTGCCGAAGGCCATGATCACCGGCGCGCACATGCGCAGGCCCATGGTCTGGGTGGAGGGCGCGCCGGCCAGGGCCATCTCCATCTCGAAGATGTACTTCTGGGCCGGCGTCCAGCCTGTTCCGCCGTACTCCACGGGCCAGTCGGGGGCGATCCAGCCCTTCTCGTGCAGCCGCTTCAGCCAGCGGACCTGGCCTTGCTTGTTGATGTGGCCGTTCTTCGACTGGGCCATGTGGGCCCGCATGTCGTCGTCATAGGCCGTGGCGATGAAGGCGCGGACCTCGTCGCGGAAGGCGAGGTCTTCCTGGGAAAAGTCGAGGTCCATGGCCGCTCACCCCACCGCGTCGAGGTATTCGATCTCGGGCCGCCCGGCCATGCAAGGGCCCATCTTGGCGCCGGCGGCCTTGAAGTAGTCGGTCTGGCCGTGCGCGGAGAGCGCGTCCTGGTCCTTGTAGAGCTCCAACACCTTGTAGACGCCCGGCTCCGTGCGGCTCTTGGTGAGCTGGTACATCAGGTTGCCCGGCTCGTTGGCGCGGACCTTCTGGGCGAGATCGGTAAAGATCGCCTCGAACTCCGCCGCCTTGGCTTCCTGCACCTTCAAGGTCGCGACCACGCCGATCATGCCGTCCTCCCAACAACTGTTTGAAGGAACGGTAGAGGCCCAGGTTATCGTCGGCAAGTCGGGATGTGGGGCGCTAGGCCGGCTCGTAGTTCAGGATCGGGGCCAGCCAGCGTTCGGCGGTCTTGAGGTCCCAGCCCTTGCGCCGCGCATAGTCCTCCACCTGGTCGCGCTCGATGCGGCCGACGCCGAAATAGTGCGCCTCCGGATGGGCGAAGTAGAGGCCCGAGACGCTGGCCGGCGGGTTCATGGCGAAGCTCTCGGTCAGGGCCATCCCGGCCTGCCGCTCGGCGTCCAGCAGCTTGAAGAGCGTGGCTTTTTCCGTGTGGTCCGGCTGGGCCGGGTAGCCCGGCGCCGGGCGGATGCCGCGATACTTCTCCGCGATCAGGGCCTCGATGTCGAACGGCTCGTCGGGCGCATAGCCCCAGAGCTCGGTGCGCACCTTGCGGTGCATGGCCTCGGCGAAGGCTTCGGCGAGGCGGTCGGCCAGCGCCGTGGCCAGGATCGCCGAATAGTCGTCGCCGGCCTCCTTGAACTTCCGCGCGACCTCAAGTTCGCCATGGCCGGCCGTGACGGCGAAGCCGCCGATCCAGTCGAGGCGCGTTCCCTCGGGCGCGATGAAGTCGGCCAGGGCCACATTGGCCCGCCCGCCTTCAGTCTTCGGCATCTGCTGGCGCAGGGTGTGCAGGCGGGCGAGCTCCGTCTCGCGGGCCTCGTCCGCATAGAGCACGATGTCGTCGCCGACGCTCTGGGCCGGCCAGAAGCCGACCACTCCGCGCGCCTCGAACCACTTCTCGGCGATGATCTTTTCCAGCATCGCCTGGGCGTCGCGGTAGAGGTCGCGCGCCGCCTCTCCCACCACCTCATCCTCGAGGATCTGGGGGAAGCGCCCGACCAGCTCCCAGGAGGCGAAGAACGGCGACCAGTCGATGTGGCGCGCGAGTTCGGCGAGATCGTAGGCGACGAAGCTGCGGGTCCCGGTGAAGCTCGGCCGCGGCGGCTCGTAGGCGGTCCAGTCGGGGGTGAAGGCGTTGTCGCGCGCCTCCTTGAGGCTGGCCCGGGCGCGGGCGCCCTGGCCCCGCGCATACTGCTCGCGCACGCGGGCGTAGTCGGCGCGGGTCTCGGCCTGGATGCGCGTCCGCTCCTCCTTCGAAAGCAGGCCCGAGACCACGCCCACGGCGCGGCTGGCGTCCAGCACATAGGTGGTCGATCCCGCCTTGTAGGCCGGCTCGATCTTCACCGCCGTATGGGTCTTGGAGGTGGTGGCGCCGCCGATCAGCAGCGGGATGTCGAAGCCGCGCCGCTCCATCTCGCCCGCCACGAACACCATCTCGTCCAGGCTGGGCGTGATCAGGCCCGACAGGCCGACAATGTCGACCTTGTGCTTTTCCGCCTCGTCCAGGATGCGGTCAGCCGGGACCATGACGCCCAGGTCGATGACCTCGTAGTTGTTGCACTGCAGGACCACGCCGACGATGTTCTTGCCGATGTCGTGGACGTCGCCCTTGACCGTGGCCATCAGGATCTTGCCGGCGGCCTCCCGCGGCTGGCCTTCCTTCTCGGCCTCCATAAACGGCATCAGATAAGCCACGGCCTGCTTCATCACCCGGGCGGACTTCACCACCTGGGGCAGGAACATCTTGCCCGAACCGAACAGGTCGCCGACCACGTTCATCCCGTCCATCAGCGGGCCTTCGATCACGTGCAGCGGCCGCTCGGCGGCGGCCCTCGCCTCTTCCGTGTCGGCCTCGATGAAGTCGGTGATCCCATGAACCAGGGCATGTGCCAGCCGCTGGGCCACCGGCGCCTCGCGCCAGGCGAGGTCGACGACCTTGGCCTTGCCCTTCTCGCCCTTGTACTTGGGCGCAAGATCGACCAGCCGCTCGGTGTTCGAGACGTTTGTCCGCTGCGGCCGGTTGAGGATCACGTCCTCCACCGCTTCGCGCAGCTCGGCGTCGATCTCGTCATATACCGGCAGGTCGCCGGCGTTGACGATGCCCATGTCCATGCCCGCGGCGATGGCGTGATAGAGGAACACCGAGTGGATCGCCCGGCGCACGGGCTCGTTGCCGCGGAAGCTGAACGAGACGTTCGAGACACCGCCGGACACCCGGGCGTGCGGCAGCTTCGCCTTGATCCGCCGCGTCGCCTCGATGAAGTCGACGGCGTAGTTGTCGTGCTCCTCGATCCCCGTCGCCACGGCGAAGATGTTGGGGTCGAAGATGATATCCTCGGGCGGGAAGCCCACCTCGTCCACCAGTATCCGATAGGCGCGCTCGCAGATCTCCACCTTGCGGTCGGCGGTGTCGGCCTGGCCCACCTCGTCGAAAGCCATGACCACCACGGCCGCGCCGTAGCGCAGGCAGGCTTTCGCCTGCTCGACGAACTTCGCCTCGCCTTCCTTCAGGGAGATGGAATTGACGATCGCCTTGCCCTGCACGCACTGCAGGCCGGCCTCGATCACCTCCCACTTGGAGGAATCGATCATCACCGGGACCCGGGCGATGTCCGGCTCGGCGGCCATCAGGTTGAGGAAGGTCCGCATGGCCGCGACTGAATCCAGCAGACCCTCGTCCATGTTCACGTCGATGACCTGGGCGCCGGCCTCGACCTGCTGACGGGCGACGGACAGGGCTTCGGCGTAAGCGCCTTCGGCGATCAGCTTCCGGAATTTGGCCGAACCCGTGACATTGGTCCGCTCGCCGATATTGATGAAGACGGGTCTCATGGGGTCTCCGCCGCACGCGCTTGCGCCAGCGCGATCTGGCCTTCGAGGAAGTCGACGAACTCGATCCCTTGGGCGGCCAGCGCCTTGGGATAGAGCGAGGCCTTGGTCAGGCCCGGCAGGGTGTTGATCTCCAGGAACACCACGCCATCGCCCGTGACGATGAAGTCCGAACGGGAATAGCCCCGCGCGCCGACCGCGCGATGCGCCTTCAGGGCGGCGTCCTGCAGGGCGGCGTTGATCGGCGGCGCGAAGGTGGCCGGGCAGATCTCCTGGGTGGCGGCGGCCAGATACTTGCTCTTGTAGTCGAACGCGCCCTCCGCGGGGCGGATCTCCACCGGCGGCAAAGCGACCAGCGAGCCGTCCGCCCGCTCCAGCACGCCGCAGGTCGCCTCCGCCCCGGCGATGAAGGGTTCGACCAGATAGGCCTCGCGCTCGGCGGCCTTGGCCAGGGTCTCAAGATCCGCCGCCGAACTCACGAAGATCAGGCCGTAGCTGGAGCCTTCCGCCACGGGCTTGGCCACCAGTCGGCCGTAGCGGGCCAGCCCCTCGGCCGCCGTCTCGACGGAGACCGTGCCGGGCGCCTTCACCCCCGCCTCGGCAACCGCGGCTTTCGTCGCCGCCTTGTCGAAGGCCAGCCGGCTCGCGGCCGCGCCGGAGCCGGTGAAGGCGACGCCGCGCACCTCGCACAGAACGCCCAGGTCGCCGTTCTCCGCGGCGCCGCCGTGCAGGGCCAGCACCAGGACCCGCCGCTCGGCCGCGGCGCGGTCCAGAGCGGCCTCGATGGAGCCGATCGGCGCGCCCGTCGCCGGGAAATCGATCTCGAACGGCCGCTGGTGCGCCGCCAGGGCGGCCGCGTCGGCCGCATGCACCTGGCCGCCCGGCGCCCAGTACCAGAGCTCGGCCTCCGGCAGGGCGGCCGAGAGCGCCTGGGCGCTGGCGACGGAGACCAGACGCTCGCGGTTCACCCCGCCGAACAGGATTGTCCTACGCATCACGCCAGCTCGAACGGCTCCAGCCCGGCCAGCCGCATGGCGCGCGGCCGTTCCGGGATTTGACGGGGCCTCACGCCCTTCACCGCTTCAGCGACGTGCCGGATGTGGTCCGGAGTGGTGCCGCAGCAGCCGCCCAGGATGTTGACCAGGCCGTGTTCGGCCCATTCGTGCAGCTGATGGCCGGTCTCGTGCGGCTGCTCGTCGTACTCGCCCATGGCGTTGGGCAGGCCGGCGTTCGGGTAGGCCGAGACCAGCGTATCGGCCACGCGTGCGAGTTCGGCGATGTGCGGCCGCATCAGCTCTGCGCCCAGGGCGCAGTTCAGGCCGATGGCGAACGGCTTGGCGTGCTTCACCGAGTTCCAGAACGCCTCGACGGTCTGGCCCGACAGGGTGCGGCCCGACCGGTCGGTGATCGTGCCAGAAATCCAGATCGGCAAAGGCTCGTAGCCCTCATCCTCCAGGTCCAGGATCGCCTTGATCGCGGCCTTGCAGTTGAGCGTGTCGGTGATGGTCTCGATCAGGAACAGGTCCACGCCGCCCTCGTGCAGGGCGATCATCTGCTCGCGATAGGCCAGGTAGACTTCCTCGAAGGTGACCAGGCGCGCGCCGGGATCGTTCACGTCGGAAGACATGGACAGCATCTTGTTCAGCGGCCCGACCGAGCCGGCCACGAACCGCGGCTTGTGCGGCTCCTTCTCGGTCCAGCGGTCGGCCACCTCCCGGGCGATCCTGGCGCCCTGGAAGTTGATGTCACGGACGGCGTGACCGCACTCGTACTCGGCCTGGGCGATCGTGGTGGCCGAGAAGGTGTTGGTCTCGGAGATGTCGGCGCCCGCCGCATAATACTGGTCGTGCAGGTCGGCGATGATGTCGGGCCGCGTCACACAGAGCAGGTCGTTGTTGCCCTTCAGCTCGGCGCCCACGTCCTTGAAGGCTTCGCCGCGATAATCGGCTTCCGCCAAGCCCAGCTTCTGAATCATGACGCCCCAGGCGCCGTCCAGGATCAGGATGCGCTCCCTGGCCGCCGCCTTGAGGGCGGCGATGCGTTCTTGCCGGGTCATGACAGGAACTCCCTGCTGAACTCTGACGCCTCCCGGTTTGAGGGACGTCTGAAGAAGAGCTTGCTCACGCCGCCGCCTCCTGGGGCTCCGTCGGAACCTCCCGCACGCCGATCACGCGGCAGATCGCATAGACGAGATCGGCCCGGTTGAGCGTGTAGAAATGGAAGTCGGAATAGCCTTCCTCGGCCAGGCGCGCGCACATCTCGGTCGCGACCGAAGCGGCCACCAGGCGGCGGGTCTCCGGGTCTTTGTCCAGGCCTTCGAACAGGTTGCCCAGCCAGCTCGGCAGCGGAATGCCGCAGGGCGCGGCCATCTTCTTCAGGCCCTTGAAGTTCGAAACCGGCATGATCCCCGGCGAGATCGGAATGGTCACGCCCGCCTTACGCACCTTGTCCATGAAGAACAGGAAGGCGTCGATGTCGTAGAAGAACTGGGTGATCGCCCGGGTCGCGCCGGCGTCGATCTTGGCCTTCAGCACGTCGATGTCGTGATCGATGGACGGGCTCTCGGGATGCTTCTGCGGATACAGGCTGACGCTGACCTCGAAGGGCGCCACGGCCTTGATCCCGCGCGTGAGCTCCGTGGCGTTCTCGTAGCCGTCGGCGCGCGGCGTATAGACCCCGCCCAGCGAGCCCGGCGGATCGCCGCGCAGGGCCACGATGTGCCGGATGCCGGCGGCCCAGTATTCGCGCACCACCTCGTCCACCTCGCCGCGGGAGGCCTCGACGCAGGTCAGGTGCGCGGCGGGCTTCAGGCGGGTCTCCTTCAGCATACGCACCACCGTGCGGTGGGTGCGCTCGCGCGTCGAGCCGCCGGCGCCGTAGGTCACCGACACGAAGGCGGGGTTCAGCGGCTCCAGGCGGCGGATGGCCTCCCAAAGGCTCGCCTCGGCCTCCGGCGTCTTAGGCGGGGAGAACTCGAAGGAGACGGAGGGGCGCGGCCCAAGGCCGGCCCCCGCGCGGGCGACCGGTCCGAGTGCGGTGGTCATGCGGCGCTCCTTTGGCTTTCGCGGCCGCGCGCGGCGGCCCAGATCTTCACGGTCAGGCCTTCGGCGCCGTTCGGCGGCGGCAGGCCCGCGACCTCCACCTTCGAAAGCCCGGCCTCCTGGAGCCACCGCTCCATTTCGCCGTCGGCGAAGCCCAGACGACGGTGCTGATGCTGCTCGCGCAGGAACTCCAGCTTGTGCGGGGCGAAGTCGACGATCAGCAGTCGGCCGCCCTCGGCCACCAGGCGCGCGGCCTCGCGCACCGCCGCGGCCGGATCGGCCAGATAGTGCAGCACCTGATGCACCACCACGAGGTCGGCGCTCCGATCCGGCAGCCGCGTGCCGAAGATGTCTCCGTGCCGCAGCTCGCAGCGCTCCAGCCCCGCCTCGGCCACGTGGCTGCGGGCGATGTTCAGCATCTGCTGCGAGAGATCGAGCCCCAGGGCCTGGTCCGACTTCGGCCCCAGCAGGGTCAGCATCCGCCCGGTCCCGGAGCCCAGGTCCACCAGCCGCTTGAACGGCCCCGCTCCCGCCGCCTTCAGGATCGCCGCCTCCACCGCGGTTTCGGAGACATAGAGCGAGCGGATTTCGTCCCAGCGGGCGGCGTTGCGGGCGAAGTATTCTCCGGCCTCGGCCGAGCGCTCGGCGCGCACCGCCTCCAGCCGTTCGGCGTCACGGGTCAGCACCGGGTCGTCCGGCTCGATCAGGTCGAGAAGCTGGGCGATCAGGGCCTGGGTCTCGCCGCCGGCCGTCAGGCGATAGAACACCCAGGCCCCGTCGGGGAAGCGTTCGACCAGCCCGGCCTCGGCCAGAAGCTTCAGGTGACGGGAGACGCGCGGCTGGCTCTGGTCCAGCACCCGGCAGAGCTCCAGCACCGCCAGCTCCTCGCGCTCCAGCAGCGCCAGGATGCGCAGCCGCGTCGGCTCCCCCGCCGCGCGCAAGACATCCACCGCCTGTTCCATCGAGAGCGCCATTGGCACATAAAGATATCTTTATGTCTTTATGTCAAGTGAACGGCGACGCCTGTCAGCTCAGCATACCATGCCCGCCGGTCCGCCGCCTCTTGCCACAAATGCCAGGCTTGCCGCCAATAGCCGCGATGATCGAGGGGGGCGTCCATGCGTGTTGTTCTGGCCTGTCTCGCGACGCTCGGCCTGGCCGCGCCCGCCGCCGCGCAGGATGACCTGGCTTTCGCCGGCTTCGCCGACCAGCAGCAAGCCATGCGCGAAGGCCGCGCCAGCGCCGAGTCCCTGGCGCGCCTCTATCTGCAGCGTATCGAGACCCTCGACCGGGCCGGGCCGAAACTCAACAGCGTGCTGGCCCTCAACCCTCACGCCTTGGAGGACGCCCGCCGACTCGACGCCGAACGCGCCGCCGGCCGGGTGCGCGGGCCGCTGCACGGGGTGGCCGTCCTCATCAAGGACAATATCGACAGCGCCGACGGCACGGCCACCACCGCCGGCTCTCTGGCGCTGAAGGACAACGTCACTGGCCGCGATGCGCCGCTTGTCGCTCGGCTGAAGGACGCCGGCGTGGTGGTGCTGGGCAAGACCAACCTCTCCGAATGGGCCAATTACCGCTCAACCCGCTCGATCAGCGGCTGGAGCGCCCTGGGCGGCCTGGTGCGGAATCCCCATGCGCTCGACCGCTCGGCCTGCGGCTCCTCCTCGGGTTCCGGCGCCGCCGTGGCGGCGGCCCTGGCGGCGGGAGCCATCGGCACCGAGACCGACGGCTCCATCACCTGCCCGGCGGCCATGAACGGAATCGTCGGCCTCAAGCCGACCGTCGGGCTCGTCTCCCGCACCCATTTGGTCCCGATCTCGGCCAGCCAGGACACCGCCGGCCCGATGACCCGCTCGGTCGCCGACGCCGCGGCCCTGCTGACCGCGCTGGCGGGCTCCGATCCTGCCGATCCGGCGACGGCCGAGGCCGACGCCCGGAAGAGCGACTATCTCGCCGCCCTCGACGCCGGAGCCCTGCGCGGGGCGCGCCTGGGCGTGCTGCGCGGCCCCGCCGGCCGCAACCATCCCGTCGACGCCCTGTTCGAGAAGACCCTTGAGGTGCTGAAGGCCCAGGGCGCGATCCTGATCGACCTGCCGCCGCCCGATCTCGCCGCCGTCAGCGCCGCCGAGGACCTGGTCCTCAAGACCGAGTTCAAGGCCGGCGTGGCCGCCTATCTCGCCTCCACCGATCCGGCCCGGGTGAAGCCCCGGACGCTGGCGGACCTCATCGCCTTCAACCGCGCCGAGCCGCGGGAGACGCCCCTGTTCGGCCAGGAACTCTTCGAACAGTCGCAAGCTTCGGCCGGCCTCGACGATCCCGCCTATGTGAAGGCCCGGGCGGACGGGCCCCGGCTCGCCGGTCCCGAGGGGATCGACCGGATGCTGGCGCAGGCCGATGCGATCGCCATCGTCGCGCCGTCGGGCGGTCCGGCCTCAGTGGTCGACCCGGTGAACGGAAGCCGCTGGCTGGGCTCCCCCTCCACTTTGCCCGCGGTGTCCGGTTACCCGCATCTGACCGTGCCCATGGGCGAGGTGAGCGGACTTCCGGTGGGGATTTCCTTCATCGGCCCCGCCTGGTCGGAAGCGCGACTGCTGGCGCTCGGCTACGCCTTCGAACAGGCGACGAAGGCGCGGGTGGCGCCCGCCTTCGCCCCGACCGTCAACACCCGCCCCGACATCGCCGCGGCCTACGATCCGGCGCGGTGAAACCTCAGGCCTTGTCGTCGCCCCACCAGTCGAAACGTTCGTAGAAGGCGATCGGCGCGCCGTCCGGCCCCCGCGCCTTCAGCTCGTAGCGCACCGACTCGGCCCGCCAGACGGGGCCGGAGAGCACCTGCGCGCCCTTCGCCTTCAGCGTCGCCTCCAGGCGCGCAATGTCGTCGACTTCGAAGGCCGCAGGCTCGGTCGCCGCGCCCTGCACCAGCTCGAAGGCGTAGCCCTGGCGGGCCAGCCGCCCCTCGCCGCTCGCACGATAGCCCAGCACCTCGCCGTACCAGCGCCGGGCGTCCTCCAGATTGGCGGCCGCCATCACCGGCTGCTCGGGCCGCAACACCAGGCGCTCAGCCTCGCCGTCGTCGGGGCCTCCGGAGGACAACAGCGTGGAAAGGCAGACGGCGAGGGCGCGGAACATGAGGAAGCCTCCTTGGGCTCCTCTCCAGATAGGAGGCGATTGCGGCGAAGCTAGGCCCGCTTCGGCTTGCGACGCGGCGGCGGACCGCCTCGGCCGGGCTTGTGGCGTGGCGGCGCGCGATCGAAGTCGGGCGCGCCGGCCGGTTCGATGCGGATGTCGGCCTCGCCCGCTTCGCGCACCGCCGCGGCGAACCGGGCCTGCGCCTCCGGCGCGATCTCGAACCGTGTCTCGCGATCTCCAATCCGGATCTCGCCGATGTCCTTCTTGGTCACGTGGCCGCGACGGCAGATCAGCGGGATCAGCCATTTCGGATCGGCGTTGTTCTTGCGTCCCACCGGCATCCGAAACCAGACCCCGCCGCCCTCCCGCTTGGCGTAGGGCTCCCGCTTGGGGCGTTCGCGCGGCGAGGGCGCGGCCGCGCCGGGGTCGAACACCTCCTCCGGATCGGGGAGGCGCGAGCGGTAGAGCCGCACCAGGGCGGCGGCCACCACTTCGGGCGCATTGCCCTCCAGCAGCTTGCGACCCAGGGCCAGGTCCTCGTCGGTGGGCGCGTCCTGCAGGATCGGGCTCTCGACCAGCCGCTGCTGGTCGCGGGCGCGGATCTCGTCGGCCATGGGCGGCCCCGACCATTCGGCGGCGATCTGAGCCGAAGCCAGCAGCTGCTCGGCCTTGCGCTGACGGTTGTAGGGCGCGAGCAGCACCGACACCCCTTTGCGCCCTGCCCGGCCGGTCCGGCCGCTGCGGTGCAGGAGGGTCGCCTTGTTCTGCGGCAGGTCGGCGTGGATCACGAGGTCGAGCGCCGGCAGGTCGAGCCCCCGCGCCGCCACGTCCGTCGCCACGCAGGCCCGGGCGCGCCCGTCGCGCAGAGCCTGAAGCGCGTCCGACCGCTCCTTCTGGCTGAGCTCGCCCGACAGCGCCACGGCGCTGAATCCCCGCTCCCGCAGCGAACCGTAGAGGTGGCGCACCGCCTCGCGGGTGGCGCAGAAGACGAGCGCCGCCGGAGCGTCGAAATAGCGGAGCACATTGACCACCGCATGCTCGACCTCGGTCGGAGCGACGCGGATCGCGCGGTACTCGATGTCCCGATGCGGCTCGTCGCGCCGAACCGTATCGATCCGCACGGCGTCGCGCTGATACCGCCGCGCCAGGCTGGCGATCTCCCGGCTGATGGTGGCCGAGAACAGCAGGGTCCTCCGCTCAGCCGGCGTGGCGTCGAGGATCTCCTCCAGGTCTTCGCGGAAACCGAGGTCCAACATCTCGTCGGCCTCGTCCAGCACCACGGCCTTCAGAGCCGAGAGGTCGAGGTTCCCACGCTCAAGGTGATCGCGCAGGCGCCCGGGCGTTCCGACGACGATGTGCGAGCCGGCCGCCAACGCCCGCTGCTCGCGCCGCGCATCCATGCCGCCGACGCAGGTGACCACCCGGGCCTGAGCCTCGCCCAGCAGCCAGGCGAGTTCGCGGCTCACCTGCAGCGCCAGCTCCCGGGTCGGCGCCACGATCAGGGCCAGCGGGGCTTCCGCAGCGCCGAAGGCCGGCGCGTCGCCCAGCAACCCGGCGCCCAGGGCCAGGCCGAAGGCCACCGTCTTGCCCGAGCCCGTCTGGGCGGAGACCAGAAGGTCGGCGCCGGCCGACGCCTCCAGCACCGCGGCCTGGACTGGCGTCGGCTCGCCATAGCCTTGCGCGGCGAGCGCCCGCTCGAGCGCGGGATGGGTGCGGGAAAACGGCATGGGACTCCTCTTGGCCCAGGCGCATGGCGGCCTCGGACGGTGAGCGCGCAGCCCTTAGCAGGGTTTGGGCGCCTGCACAGGCCCCCCTTCGCAGAGACAAGAGGACCGCATGCTCGCCGGAACCGAATGGGGCGAAACTTTGTTCGCCTCCACACGAGGGACGTGTCCTGGGAGGTTGTTTTCATGAAGAAGTTGCTTATGGCGGCCGCCGCGGCCGTTGCGATGACGGCTGCGGCCCCGGCCGCCCATGCGGCGCACGTCATAAATTTCGCGAGCCCTGCTGCCGACGGCTCGATTTCCGGGGCGTTCAAGCATGAGGGCATCGCCGGCGGCGCCTTCAGCGACGTCTACAACTTTATGTGGCCCTCGAATGGGATCGCCGGGGGGACGATTTCCTCCTCCTTCCAGACCAGCATCTTCAACGATATCGACTTCACCTCGGTGACCCTGAACGGCGCCGAGTTCCAGATCGGGTCGACCGGACAGGTCGAATTCCGCTTCCTGAACGACCTCCTGGTCACGGGCGGCATGCAGCAGCTGATCGTCAGCGGGACCAGCGGCGGCAACGGCTCCTATGCCGGCACGCTCACCTTCTTCCCCTCCGCCGCGATTCCCGAACCCGCCACCTGGGCGATGATGATCGCGGGCTTCGGCCTCGCCGGCGCGGCCCTGCGTCGGCGCCGTTCCGAGCATCTCGCCTTCGCCTGAGGCCGGCGCACGGACGCCAAGACGCCGTCGGCCTGCGCCGGCGGCGTCTCCGCATTTCGGGTCTCCGGAAAAATTTCATAGGGCTGTCGGCTCGCCCCGCCTCGGTTCGTCCTAGGATCGAAGAGGCCGCTCCGGCCTCGTCCAGCAAGGAGATCGACCGATGCGTGTGATCGTTTTCGTGAAGGCCACCGCCGACAGCGAGGCGGGCGCCATGCCCTCGACCGAGCTGATCGAGGCCATGACCAAGTACAACGAGGAGCTGGCCGCCGCCGGGATCATGAAGGGCGGCGAGGGCCTGCATCCCTCTTCCCGCGGCAAGCGCATCGCCTTCGACGGCGCAGAGCGCAAGGTGATCGACGGCCCCTTCGGCCAGGTGGACGAACTGGTCGCCGGCTTCTGGATCTGGGAGGTGAAGGACATGGACGAGGCCGTGGCCTGGGCCAAGCGCTGCCCCAATCCGATGCCGGGACCCAGCGAACTCGAAATCCGGCCGGTGTTCGAGGCCGAGGACTTCGGCGAGGCCATGACTCCCGAACTCATCGAGCGCGAGGAGCGCCTGCGCCAGCAGCTCGAAGCCTGAAGCCCTACCAGGCGCTGACCGCGCCGTAGGGGTGCTCGAACTGCAGGGCCACGAACCGGGCGGTCGGCTCGCCATAGGCCGACCGCACCTGGGCGAAGGTCCGGGCCATGACGTCCGGCCCCGGCAGGGCGACCTCCCGATCGAACCGGTCCGGCAGGCCGCGGCTGCGATAGACGGCGAGGCCATGACGCGAGACCGTGCTGGGCGCCCCCGTCGCCCAGGCGGTGGATCGATAGGTCCGCGACCAGGCGTCGATGGCCGTGCCGAAGGCGATCTCGTCGAAGCCGGCCGAGAGCGGCACGGCCACGTCCTCGCGGCGCCAGAAGGCCGCCAGGTTGCCCACCACCAGCCCCATGCCCCGCAGGGTCAGGCGATAGTCCTCGCCCCGGTGGCGCGGATCGGGAAGCGGCAGGCCCAGGCGCTGGGCGGTCTCCCTCATGACCTCCTCGCCGGCAAGCTCGCGGAGAAGATTCAGTGTGGCCGGCTCCCCGGCGCTGATCCCGGCGGTCGTGACGATCGGCCCGTCGGCGATCCAGCGGACGTCAGTCCGCCAGGTCGTCGTCGGATGCTTCTTGGCCAACCGGCTGCGGCTGAACCAGTGGACGGTCGCCTGCCGCCCGTCCAGCAGTCCGGCCGCCGCCAACGTCCGGGCGCCGTTGCAGATCGACATGATCCTGACGCCTCGGCGCAACTGGTCGCGCAGCCAGGCCGCCCGGGCGGGATCGTCCTCCACCTCGAACGCCGGCACGATCACCACGTCCGGCCCCTGCGGCCGCAGGGGCTCTAGCTCGGCCAGGGTCATCTGCGGCGCCACCCAGGCATAGCCGGGCGTGAGGCGCACCGGCTCGGCGTCGGCGGAGACCACCTTCACCTCCACCGCCCCGCTCTCGGCGAGGATGGCGTAGGGCGCCAGAAGGTCGGTGGCGACCGTTCCCCGCCCGTCGGCGAGGATGGCCACGAAGGGTTTGGCCGCAGCCCCGCCCGTCAGGGCGAGCGCCAGGACGAAGCCTGCGATAAGGGCGCGCATCGTTCGATTCTCCCGGCCGCCCGGGGGCGGCGCTCCGTGGTGTCCGGCCTCGAAACTACCGCGGCGCGGGTCTGGCCGAAATGACGGACATCCCGCAAAAACCGACATGCTTCCGCGCCTAGGCGGCTTCGTCCTTCCCCGGCAGGTCGAACACCAGCAGCCCCGGCTCGCCCAGAGGCAGTTGCGTCCTCACCTTCCCCTGCGGATCGATCACCGCGGTCGGCCCCCATCCGACCCGGCCGTCCCGCTCGCCGGTCACGTCGGCGGAGATCAGCCACAGCCCCGCCTCCTTGCAGCGCTCGGCCCGCACGGCGTTGTGCCTGTGCTTCCAGGCTTCGGCCGTCGCATACCGCATCATATTGTTCGCCGGGCAGGCCAACAGCCGCGCGCCGGTGTCCGCCACCTTGCGCGCCGCCTGCGGGAAGTTGGTGTCGTTGCAGATGTTGATCCCGAAGCTCAGGCCGCCGGCCGCGAAGACCCCGGCCTCGGTTCCCGGCGTAAACGCCTGCTCGCCGGCCAGCAGGTGCGCCTTCCGGTAGCGCCCGGCCAGCCGGCCGCCGGCGATCACAGCAGCGGTGTTGAAGAGCCGCTCGCCCTCCGCCTCGATCAGGCCGAGCACCACCACAGGGCCGTCAGAGGGAAACCGGGCCGCCACCGCCGCGAACTCCTCCGAGGTCAGATCCAGCGCCCAGCGCCGGGCCGGTCCCTCCTCGGTCAGGTAGCCCTGCAGGAAGCCTTCCGGAAAGCACAGCAGCGCCGCACCACGCCCCCTCGCCTGCGCCGCCGCCCTGACGGCCCAGGCAAGCGCGCCTTCGACGTCCTCTCGAAATTCGGGCGTCTGGGCCGCGGCGATTTTGATCGGGTTCATCGGGAAAGCTTAGCCTTGCTCGATCGGTTCCTCGACGCCGATCGCGCGGATGGGATACCACCGTCCAGGGACGTCTCGCGGGAGAGGACAGATGAGCCGGATTTTCGGGCCGATCCGTCAGAACGGGTATGTGGTGCGCGACATCCAGGCGGGCATGCGCCACTGGATCGAGGCGGTGGGAGTCGGCCCCTGGTTCTATGTCGAGCGGGTCAAGACCGACTATTTCCGCCATCGGGGCGTCGACTCGCCCGTGGAGATGAGCATCGCTCTGGCCAATTCCGGCGACCTGCAGATCGAACTGATCCAGCCGCGCAACGACGCGCCGTCCATGTATCGCGAGTTCCTCGACGCCGGGCGCGAGGGACTTCAGCACGTGGCCTACTGGACCGAGGATTTCCAGACCGCCTACGACCGCGCGCTCGCCCTCGGCTACACGGTCGGCCACGAAGGGCGGATCGGCGGGGAGCAGGGCCGTTTCGCCTATTTCGACACCGAGGGTCCCCACCCCGGCGCTGTGGTTGAGCTCTCCGACATCAGCGGAAACAAGGGCCGGTTCTTCGCGCACATCCGCCGCGCCGCCACCGACTGGGACGGCTCCGACCCCATCCGCGAGGTGCGGTGACCTGGGCCCGCGCCCCGGCCCAGTCGGAACGGCTATAGGCATCGCACCGCGCGCCGGGGACAGCTGAGCGCGGCGCTTCAGTCCCCGAGCCGCTTGCGCTGGATCACCACCGGCGCGCCGCCCGGGTCGCTCTCGAAGCCCGCCACCTGGAAGCCGTGGCGCAGGTTCAGCACGATCATGGCGTTGTTGGCCGCCCGGGTGCGGGTCTCCACCCAGCGGTAGCCCAGCTTGGCGGCCTGATCGTGCTGGCGGACCATCAGTTCCGAGGCGACGCCGCGGCCGCGCATTCGCGGATGCACCCCGCCCAGCCAGGAATAGAGCAGGTCCGGCCCGCGCCGATAGCCGAGCTTGAAGCCGACCCAAGCCTCGCCTTCGCGCGCCAGCCACAGCATCGGGTCGATCGCCAGCGGCAGGCGGCCCAGGAGATAGGCGTCGTCGAAATCGGCGAACACGGCGCGAGCCAGCGCCAGCAACGGCTCGGCCGCCGCCGCCGCCCCGCCGGCCCAAAGCTCGTAGACGACGCCCGACTGTCCGCTCATCGGTTCCCCCGCTCCTGCGCCGCCCGACCTTTGCCCCGCTTCGCGCCGGCCGGCCAGCCGCGAGCCCGCCGCCTGACCGCTGACTACGAACTCGCCAGCACCCAGGTCGTAGCGAGATGCGCCATCGTAGGATCATCCAGGCCCTGTTCGGCCAGATCGGCCCAGGTCGAGAACATGACGACGTGGCCGAGCGCAGCCCGCCGCAGTCGGCTGGGCGCACCAAATGCGGCCTCCAATTCGTCGGCCAGCCCGGCGAGATAGGCGCGGAACTGCGCCATCGGCTCCTGCACGGCTGGAGTCACGGCCTCGTCGCGGAACGAGACAGTCCACATGCCGCGGGTTCGCCGAAAGTAGCCGTAGAGCGCCGTCAACAGCGCCTCGCATCGCGTCTCCGGCGCCTCCGCCGAATCCGCCGAATCCGCCGAATCCGCCGCGGGCGGGCTCGGGGGCGGATTGCGCTCCAGCCAGCAGGACGTGCAGGCCTGGAACAGCGCCGTCTCGTCCGGAAAGTGCCGGTAGACGGTCAGGCGCTGCACGCCGGCCCGTTCGGCGATGGCGCTGATCGTGGTGCGCCGCGGCCCAAGCTCTTCGTGTAGCGACATGGTCGCTTCGACGATCCGCGCCCTTGTGGCGGCTTCGGAGTCCGCGCGCTGACGCTTCGTGTAGGCCCTGGGCATTCAAAGAACATATCTGTTCAGTGGAATTTGACAAGAAGCGTGCGAGCGTCTACACGCCACATCAATGAACACATTTGTTCACTGAAAGTGGGATTTT
This sequence comes from Phenylobacterium sp., assembly GCF_046290725.1. Taxonomy (GTDB): domain Bacteria; phylum Pseudomonadota; class Alphaproteobacteria; order Caulobacterales; family Caulobacteraceae; genus Phenylobacterium. The sequence goes on along the minus strand of NZ_JBKBUH010000001.1, from coordinate 2,037,279 downwards.
TGAGATGCAACCACCGCAGATGCACGCGCCCTTCGAAGCCGCCGACGGCGTAGCCGTGCTTCCCGCCTGGCTGCCGGTTCCCGGAATGGGCGTGCTGCCCGCCAACGCCTTCCTGATAGAAGATCGCGAGCCGATCCTTGTGGACGCCGGCGTCGGCGTGCTTGCCGAGCCCTTCGTGGCGGCGCTGAGGACGCTTATCGCGCCGGAGCGCCTGCGCTGGATCTGGCTCACCCACATGGATCCGGACCACACCGGAGCGCTGGGCGAGCTCCTCTCCGCCGCGCCGGAGGCCCGGCTGGTCACGACCTTCCTGGGCGCCGGCAAGCTCGGCCTGTCCGGCGTCTCACCGGAGCGGATCCAGGTCGTAGAGGCCGGCGAGACGCTCGCCCTGGGCGCCAGGACGGTCACCGCCGTGCGACCGCCCTATTTCGACGCGCCGGAGACCATAGGGCTGGCCGACCGGGATAACGGCCTTCTGTTCTGCGCCGACGCGTTCGGCGCCGTGGCCGCCGCCCCAGCGGACAGCCTGGGCGAGGCCGCGCTGGCCCAGGGCATGGCGGTGTGGGCGCGGCTCGACACCCCATGGCTCGGCGATCTGGATCCGGCGCGCTTCGAACGCGCCTTGGCGCAGGTCGCCGAGCTATCCCCGCGGACGGTGTTGTCCGCCCACCTCCCCCCCGCCCGAGACATGACCGCCGCCCTGCTCGAAGCCGCCCGAACAGCGCAGCAAGCATCCCGCGCGCCGCGCGCCGCAGCCGCATGAACCCTCTGAAGGAGAAGACACTCATGAATCTGGCCATCGTCCGCCGCAACGAAGCCGCCGTCCGCCGCTTCCTGGCCGGGACCCACGGCGGCGACCTTTCCGTCATCGAACAGACCGTAAGTCCGACGATCGTCACCCACGGCTTTCCGGGTGGCGCCGATCCCGACAGCCTGGACAGCTATCGAGCGTTCTTCGAGACGTTCGGGCTCGCCTTCTCGAACATGGCCTTCGAGGTGCACAGCCTGGTGGCCGACGAGAGGCTCGTCGCGGTGAGGTTTGGCGTGGCGGTGGACCACACCGGTCCTTTCGCGGGGGCTCCTCCCACCGGCCGGCGGGTGAGCTTCGAGGGTATGGCGCTCTACCGCATGGCCGACGGCCTGATCGCGGAAACCTGGCTGCAGCTCGACGAACTCGCCCTACTCACCCAGGTGGGCCTGATGCAGGCGGCTTAGCCCGACCTCGGCCGCTCAGTCCAGCGATCCGGAGTGCGCCGTCGCGTCCACCGGCCCCTCGAACGCGATGAAGAGGACGCACGGCGCATCGCCTTCGCAGGCGGCGCGATGCGGCAGGCCGGCGGGGCCGTAGGCGTACATGCCCGGCGTCAGAACCGTTTCGGCGGCGCCCCGATACTTCACGCGCAGGCGGCCTGCGACCAGGACCATCCGCTCGGCGGAGGTGTGGGTATGGGCCGGCAGGGCCTGCCCGCCGCGGACGCGAAGGAATACGTCGGCGTTAGGTTGGGACGGATCACCGTGCAGCACGCCGATCTCGCACCCGGTGGGGAAGACGGGCGGACAGGCGCCCCAGGCCAGGGCGGGGTCCTCGACGCGGACGGCCAGCGGCGGCTCGGCGGCCGACGAGGCCCCGGCGGCCAGCAGGAGAAGGGCGGCGGCGGGTATCACTGTAGGCGACATGGGTGGCCTTCCTTTCGGATCGTGTCCGGCTTTCGGATCGTGTCCTGGGAGCCTAGGGCGACCTCGAAGGGCGTCCAGTTCAGGAACTGAACCGCCCCGGCGCCGAAGAGGCCGCCCTTGCTAACCGCCCGCTAACCCGAACCGCCTCATCCTCCGCCCGGGGCATAACGCCCTGCGGACGCCCCACCGGTCGACCGCCCCTGGAAGCGGACCGTTCGGGATGCCGATCAACAGCATCAATACGAACATCGGCGCCATGATCGCCCTGCAGGCCCTCAACGGGATCAACGGCGAGCTTGCGACCGTACGCGCCCGCATCGCCACCGGCCTGAAGGTGGCCGGCCCCAAGGACAATCCCGCCGTCTGGGCCATCGCCCAGAACATGCGCGCCGAATCCAAGTCCCTGGACTCGGTGAAGAACTCGCTTCAGCGCGGCCAGGCCGTGGTCGAGGTGGCGCTCAACGCCGGCGAGGCGATCTCCGACATCCTGATGCAGATGAAGGAAAAGGTTCTGGCCGCCACCGAGGCCGGCCTGACCTCCGCCTCCAGACAGGCGCTCAGCGACGAATATGTCGCCCTGCGGGCGCAGATCGACCGCATCGCCGGCTCGGCCACCTTCGACGGGGTCAACCTGGTGGCCGCCGGCGGCGGGGGCGGGGTGAAGGCCCTCGCCGACGCCCGCGGCGGCATGACCATTGACGTGGCTCACGTGGATCTCTCTACCGGCGGAGCCGCGGTCTCCGGCACGCGCACCAGCCTGACAGGCGCCGTCGGTTCGGCCGACATCGCGGCGATCGACGCGGCGATCCAGGCGGTCTCCGGCGCGCTTTCCAAGCTGGGCGTCGGCGGCAAGAGCCTGGACCGCCACCTGGGCTTCGTCGCGAAGCTGCAGGACACCATCGATTCCGGCGTCGGCAATCTGGTGGACGCCGACCTCGGCAAGGAAAGCGCCCGCCTGGTCGCCCTGCAGACCAAGCAGCAGCTCGCCATCGAAGCCCTGCGCATCGCCAACCAGGCGCCGTCGCTGCTGCTGGCCTTGTTCCGGCGGGGTTAGGGTTCGAGGCGAACCGCTCCGCTTACGGATCGGAAGCTGGCGGTGCGGCCAACAACTCGCCTTCGATGGCGTCCACGAGCGGCGGGGCCGCCCGATCAATATTGGCCAGCACCACCACGGTATAGCCCAGATCGGGATAGATGCGCATGCGCGTGCTGACTCCGCCGTAGAGGCCTGAGTGTCCCACGGCGGAGCCGACGCCGCCGCGGTTGACCTCGAACCCCGCCCCATAGTTGTAACCTTGGGGATCCGCCCAGAGCCGCTCGAGAGAGGCCTGGGAGACCAGCTTGCCGCCCTGAAGCGCCATAGCGAAGCGGTGCATGTCTCCGACGGTGGAATAGCCTCCGCCGGCCGGTATTCCGCGCAGGAAATTGCGCACCGTATTCTCCCGCCATCCATATGGCGCCGCTGGAGCCCGCATGTATCCGACGGCGACGTCCTCGACAGGATCGTCGGCCGCAATGCTGCCGGTTAAGCTCATCCCGGCGGGCGCCAGGACATGATCGCGGACATAGTCGTAGTAGTCCTCACCCGAGGCCGCCGCGATCACAGCGCCCAGAAGCAGAACGCCGGTGTTGCTGTACTCGAACCGGGTTCCCGGTGAGGAAGAAAGCCCCACGCGACGCGCCAGCGGTTTGTAATCGCCGAGTTCGCGGTATCGCGCCCGCGGCTGGTCTTCGGCGAGGCTGACGATGTCGGGCGAAAGGCCGCTCGTGTGGGTCATGAGCTGCCAGACCGTCACCTGGCGGGCGACGTCCGGCTCCAGCCAGGTCGCATCCAGATAACGGTCAAGGGTGGCCTCTGGCCTTAAGCGACCGGCTTCGATCAGCTGCATCGCCGCCACGGCGGTGAACATCTTGTCCATCGAACCGAGGTTGAAGCGCGTACTCACGGCATTGGGAACATGATAGCGGCGGGAGGCCTCGCCGCAGGCGCTCTGCACCAGCACCTCTTCGCCGGCCGCCACCAAGACCGCGCCGGAAAAACGCTCAGCCCGGCATCCGGTCTCGACCAGCTTGGCGATCCGCGCCGCAACTTCTTCGCGGCTGCGGCGTGAAGAGGGCCCGACCGCCCAGTCTGGCACGGGCGTCAGGTCGAGGTAGGTGACCTTGGGATCCGGCGTTCCCCCAAGCGTCAGCTCGACGCCTTGAAGGGCGCCGTAGAGTTTGGTGCGCAGCGCCACCTGCACAACGGCTGGATTTCCAAGAGCGAGCCTCGCCCCCACCAGTTCCGCTCCGCCGCCGATCCACCTCTGGTCCTGGAAGAAGCCCCTTATCGCCCGCTCCGGCGCGCCCTCCGCGTCGTGCTCGAGGAAAGCCTCGATCCCTTCGTCGCTGTTGATCGCTTCGACATAGAGGCGGGCGAAGGCCTGGGCTTGCGCATTGGTCGGGCGGGCGGGCGGAAGTTCCGCCGGCGCCTGAGCCCAGGCGACCTGACTAGCGAGCAGCGCCAGGGTCGCCGCCATCATCCATCGCCCCATCCGACATCTCCCGTTCGATTTTGAACGAGCTTAGGTGCAGATCGGACGCTCCAGTCAACCGATGCGTGCGTTCTGAAGTGCTTGGAAGCGCGGGCAGCGGGTTCTGCGGGACGCGTCCCTCACGCCGCCGCGCGGGTGTCTGCGGGCATTAGGCGCTCCACCACCAGCCGGCTCAGCATCCGGCCATCCAGGGGCAGGATGGAATCGACGAAATTGGCCTCGCCGGCGGCTTCCAGCTCCGGCGGGCGCTGCATGGAGGCCTCTTCGGCGACGAAGGTCTCCTGCACGGCGTCGACCAGCAGGCCCGCCGTCCGCTCGCCGTGGTTCACCACCACGATCACGTGCCGGCTGGAGGCTTCGGTTCGCCCCAGGCCCAGCCGGTCGCGCAGGTCGAGCACGGGCATCACGGCTCCGCGCAGGTTGATCACCCCCAGCACGTAGCTGGGGGTATGCGGCAGGGGCGTGGCCTGCGTCCAGCCGCGGATTTCGCGCACGGAACGAATGTCGATGCAGAATTCCTGACCGGCGATCTCAAAGGAGATCAGCTCCACCTGGGCGCCGGAATGCTGGGTTTCGTCCATGGTCAGAACTCCTGCCAGCCGTCGTCCACGGGCGCCGGAGCGGGCGCGCCCACCGCCCGTTTCAAGCGCGTCTGCATCTGAGCCACGGGATTGGGCGACGACCGTGCAGGCTGAGGAGCGGGAATGCGTCTCACGCCGGCTTCGAACCGGCCCACAAGGGCCGCCAGCTGCTCGGCCTCGGCCTTCAGCGTGGCCGAGGCGGCGGTCGCCTCCTCCACCATGGCGGCGTTCTGCTGGGTCACCTGGTCCATCTGATTGACGGCGGTGTTCACCTGATGGAGGCCGGTCGCCTGTTCCTGGGCGGACGCAGCGATTTCCGAGATCAGACCATCGATCTCCGTGACCTTGGCGACGATGCCCGACAGCGCTTGGCCTGTTTCGCCGACCAGCTTCACCCCGCGCTCCACCTGGGCGCTGGACGAGGAGATCAGCGTCTTGATCTCCTTGGCGGCCTCGGCCGAGCGTTGGGCCAGAGCCCGCACCTCCTGGGCGACGACCGCAAAGCCCTTACCCGCATCACCCGCCCGGGCGGCCTCGACGCCGGCGTTGAGGGCCAGCAGATTGGTCTGGAAGGCGATCTCGTCGATCACCCCGATGATCTGGCCGATCTGCTTCGACGAGCCCTCGATCTCGCCCATGGCGGCCACAGCCTCGCCGACCACGGCGCCGGAACGTTCGGCGTCGGATTTGGCCGCCGAGGCGGCGCCGGAGGCCTGCTTGGCCCCTTCGGCGCTCCGCTTGACGGTGGCGGTGATCTGATCGAGCGCCGCGGCGGTCTCCTCGAGGCTTGCAGCCTGCTGCTCGGTGCGGCGGGAGAGGTCGTCCGAGGCCGTGGCGATCTCCTGAGCGCCGCCGCGCAGGGCGCCGGTGCTGTCGGCCACCGAGGCCATGGCTTCGCACAAGGCGCCGAGAGCGGCGTTGAAGTCGTCCTTGATCCGCTGGTACTCGCCGGGGAAATCGGCGGCGATCTGGGCGGTCAGGTCGCCCTTCGACATCCGGTTCAGGCTCTCGCCCAGGGCCTGGACCACCGCGGCCAGCTCCGCCGCCGCCTTGCGGCGCTCGACCTCGCGGTTGGCGCGCTCGGTCTCCACCTCGGTCACGTCGGTGGCGAACTTGATCACCTTGTAGGGCTTGCCAGTTTTGTCTAGGACAGGATTGTATGAAGCCTGGATCCAGACCTCGCGCCCGCCCTTGCCGATCCGGCGGAACTTGGCGGCCACGAACTCCCCGCGGTTCAGCGTCGCCCAGAAGTCGCGATAGGCTTGGCCGCCCGCCTCCTCCGGCGGAACGAACAGGCTGTGGTGGCGCCCCTCCACCTCTACGGCGTCGTAACCCAGGGCGCTCAGGAAGTTCTGGTTGGCGCGGATCACCGTGCCGTCCAGCTTGAACTCGATGACAGCCTGCGACCGCTCCATGGCCGCGACCTGGGCGGCCAGTTCCTCCAGGCGCTCGGTCTCCGCGCCCGCCGCGCCGCGTTTGGCGAACAGCATTCCGATCTCTCCTCGCAAACCGCCGCCCGAGATTGATTATTTCGGACAGGCGAAATACTTGCCTCGCGGAGATGGTTGTGGAGAACGTTGTAAACTGGCCGTTAATTTGGGCCTCTACCGCGAATATGTCGCGCCCCAAAATGGGTATTTAAGCGCACCTAGCCAGAAGAATAGGTTCAAGTCTCCCAGATTGTCGGCCATTTTTCTACGATATACTCGGTGTTTTACCTACCATGGCTAGACGAATGGAAACCCCTCCACTCTCGGTAGAACAGCGTTATCGTGTCGCAGGCGGGGTCTCGCCGCCACGGCCACTGGGTCAGCCCTTCCGATAAATCGAGATGCTCGTCCTCCGCCGCACCATTGCATATGTGCTGGACCGCGCCGCCTTGATGCGATCGCTCTTCGACGAGGACCTCGTGGCGGCGCTGACGCTCGAGACCGTCAATCTCGCCAACCTCAGCCACCTCCGCGAGCAGAAAGCTTTTGGCGCGCGTTCCGGACCGGTTTCCCGTGAACTGCGGCGACCGATCACGGCCTACGCCCTGGCCGTGTCCATGGACATTCCGCGCGAAACAGTGCGACGGAAGGTCAAACGCCTGGTGGAACTCAACTTTCTGGAAGAAACGTCCGCAGGGCTGCTTGTCCGGCCCGAGCGTCTGGGCGAGCCGGACGTCCAGCACGCGATCCACCAAAATCTGCTGCTGACCGTCCAGCTATGTCGCGACCTGACGGAGCTCGGCGTCGCCGACGCCCAGGCGATCTCCACCCCGCGCGGTTTGCACGCGCATGCGACGACGCGGGTGACGAGCGCCTTCATGCTCCGTTTTCTCGAAGATGCACGCGCGCTCTCGCAGGGCGGGGTGCAGGCGGCGCTCATCTACTTGGCCCTGCTGCGGGGCAACCTGCGTCACCTCGATCCCTCGTCCGACCGCACGACGCTCGAAGGCGTGGTCCCAGACGCCTTGCGCCGCCCGGTTCCAGCCCTGACGCTCGCAGAGGAACTGGGCCTGCCGCGCGAGACGGTGCGCCGCAAGGCGGCCCGATTCGTAAGCAACGGCTACGCCCGTGCAGAGCCGGGCGGTCTCGTCGCGCAGCCCCTCGCCCTCCCGCCGGAACGGCTTCGCCGGCTGGTCGAGCGCAATCGCGGCGACCTTCGTCAGTTGCTCGTCAGCCTGAAAGCGACGCGAAAGGACGCTTGACGGGCGTCAACGCGGAGAGTCCGCAGCCACGCCAGCGTGCGCCTGCGCAATCGGGGGAGGCGCCTATGGACGTACGCGAGGCGGTGCAGACCCGATTTACCTGCCGCGCCTTCCGGCCCACGCCCGTGCCGCTGGGAAAGGTCGCCGACATCCTGCGCCTGGCCGGCCGCGCCCCCTCTGGCGGCAACCTTCAGCCCTGGCATGTCTGGGCGCTCGCCGGCGAGGCGCTGGAATCCTTGAAGGCCGCGGTCCGAGCCCATACAGCCGCCGGCCAGTTCTTCGAGGGCGAGATCGAGTACGCCATCTATCCGCCCGACCTGAAGGAGCCCTACGCCGGACGCCGCTTCCGCAACGGCGAAGCCTTCTATACCGCCCTGGGTGTCGCCCGCGACGACCATGAAGGCCGCATGCGTCAGGTCGCCGCCAACTTCGAATTGTTCGGCGCGCCGGTGGGCCTGTTCCTCGCCGTCGACCGCAGCATGGGTCCGCCCCAATGGGCGGATCTCGGCATTTTCCTCCAGACCCTGATGCTCGCCGCCCGGGCCGAGGGACTGGACACCGCCCCTCTGGAGGCCTGGTCCCTGTGGCCCAAGACCGTGCGCGCCCATCTCGGCATGCCTGAGGAGCTGATGCTGTTCTGCGCCGTGGCCCTGGGTCACGCCGACCTGGAGGCGCCGGTCAACCAGGTTCGCGCCGAGCGCGCGCCGCTGGAAGAGTTCGCGACCTTCCGGGGATTCTGACCGCCGCCGCTTGACACTGACCAGAGGTCAGTAACTAATGACCTTAGGTCATTAGGATTGTGCCATGGGCAAGCCGCGACGGCGTCGCCTACATCCCGAAGCGCGGAAGCTGGAGATCATCCAGGCCGCCGAGCGCCTGTTGCAGGCTGACGGCGCCCGGGTTCGCGTGGAGGACGTTGCCCGCGAGGCGGGCGTCGCCAAGGGCACCTTCTTCCTCTACTTCCCGACCTGGGACGATCTGCTCGAGGCGGTCCGCGACCGGCTGGTGGCCGAGTTCGACGCCGCTCATCCCCTGCCGACGGAAATCGAAGGGCCGATCGACTGGCCGGGTCTTGTCGAGGCCCAGGCCGCCGCCTTCATCGACTTCACCCTCTCGCGCCGCGGGGTCGGCGAGGCGGTGTTCCATTCCGACTTCGCCGAGCGCCGGCCGCTGGCCGACAACGCGATCCTGCGGCTGTCGGCGGTGATCCGCGCTGGCCAGGAAGCTGCGGCCTTCGGAGCGGTCGATCCGGAGCCCACGGCGCGCCTCCTGTTCGCCGCCATCCACGAAGCCGCCGACGCGATCGCTTTCGGCGCCGAGCGCACAGCCATGCTGGCCGCCCTGCAGAACCTGCTTCGGCGCACCCTCGCCCCCTGAAGCGCCCGACCTGAGAGAAGGAGCCCCCGATGAGCGAGACCCCGATCAATGTCAGGTACATGGTCGGCGACGTGCAGGCCTGCGTGGACTGGTATGTCCGCCACTTCGGCTTCCGACCCCTGCCCAACGCCTCCCCGGCCTTCGCGGCGGTGGAGCGCGGCCCCCTTCGTCTGCTGTTGAGCGGCCGGGGCAGTTCCGCCGGCCGCCCGATGCCCGACGGCCGCCAGCCCGAACCGGGCGGCTGGAACCGCTTCCAGGTGATCGTCGAGAACCTGCCCACGGAGGTCGAACGCCTTCGGGCCGACGGCGTCCACTTCCGCAACGACATCGTCGTCGGCCCCGGCGGCTCCCAGATCCTGGCCGAAGACCCCGCCGGCAATCTCGTGGAACTGTTCCAGCCGGCGGCCCGGGCTTAGAGCGCGTTCCGCGAGAGGATCAGCCGCGCGCCCGGAGCATGCGCATCAGCGTGCGATCGCGGTCGACGACCAGATGTTTCAGAGCCCCCGCAACGTGCAGGGCGATGAGAGGCCAGAAGAGCTTGGAGGCGGCCTTGTGGACCACCTCTCCGGCTTCATGAAGCCAGTCGACGCGCCCGGTGGGGCTCGGGATTGTAAACCAGTCGAAAACCGCCAGGTCGCGACCGGCCGACCAGACGGTCAGCGGCCCGCTGACGATGAGCAACAGGATCATCAGCAGGAAGAGCAGGTGAACCCCAAGGGCGGCGCGGCGCAGCCATGGGTTCCGCTCCAGGGATTCCGGATGCGGCTGCGAGAAGCTCCAGATCAGGCGCGCAGCCAGGAAGGTGAAGAGAAGCAGGCCGACCGAAACGTGCGTGTCCAGCGCGGCGAGCCGTTCGGCCCGATCCGAGGCCTCCTCCATTCGCTCTCCGAGGAGATAGAGGGCGATCACGCCCCCCGCCGAAATCCAGTGCAAGGCGATGGCGACCCAGCCGTAGGCTTGGCGAGTATTGGCGAAAGGCATCGGCTGTTCCCGCAGATTTCCGCCAAGTTCCGCCTCGCGCGATTCACCGCCTTGATCTTTGTCACGGAGCCGGTCGGGAGGGTGACCGCACGAAACACAGCGGCCCGCGGGGAACTCGCTCTCTCGCGCGTATATAACCCTGAGGCTCACCTATGCGGTGCGAGAAGCCAAGTTCGCTGAGCGCGGAAATTCGCCTCACCTTCCCGCCGCAAACGGGATTTGGCCATGAAAGACTTCAGTTCAAGAATTGGCCGCCGGCGAATTATGCGCAGTTTGTAGCGCCCTCGGTCTAGGGGACCCCCGTCCCCGGCTTTAGGGAGGGCCGCTCGTTCATGACACTCAAAGCTACCGCCGATGCCGGGCCGTTCTACCACGGTACGAAGGCGGATCTGAAAGCCGGCGACCTGATCGGCCCGGGTTACGCCTCAAACTACGGACGGCGAAAGGCGGCCGCCTATGTCTATCTGACCGCCACCCTGGATGCCGCGATCTGGGGCGCGGAACTCGCTCGAGGCGAGGGAGGCGGCCGGATCTACATGGTCGAACCCACAGGCCCGCTCGAAGACGATCCCAACCTCACCGATCAGCGATTTCCCGGCAATCCGACGCGCTCGTACCGCACCCGCGATCCGCTCCGCGTCGTCGGCGAAGTGGCGGACTGGCCAGGCCATTCGCCCGAACACCTCAAGGCCATGAAAGACCATCTGGCGGACCTGGAACGGCTGGGCGTCGAGGCTATCGAGGACTGAGCCCAGGCGCCTACTCCAACGCCGCCGCCATGCGGTGCAGGGTCTCGGCGGTCACCTCCCGGAGCAGCGAATGGGGATTGCGATAGATGGCGCTGTTGGCGCCGTGCTCGGCGCACTCCACCGACTCGATCCAGCAGCGCCCCCCCGTCGCCTCGGCCACCATCGGCTGGGCCGCCTCGAAGACGAACTGGGCCAGGCGTTCGCAGCTCGTGCCGGGAACCAGGCTCACGCGGGCCAGGCCGAGCTCGCCCAGGGCGAGGAACCGGTCCCGCTCGGGATCGTCTTCCGCCACCAGCAGGACGTGGTCGAAGGTCTCATGCAGCCACTCGCGGATGCGGCCGAAGCCGCCAGCGCCGAAGTCCACCACCCAGCCGCGGGCGTCCAGCTGCTCGGCCGCGAAGGTGAAGCGGAAGCCGAAGGAATAGCCGTGCAGTAGCGCGCAGTGGCTCTGCGCCGCCCACTGCCGTAGGGCGCAGGAAAGACCCCGCTCGCCGCCATAGGTCTTGGTCGAAAGCCACGCCATGCCCAACTCCGCATCCGGCGGGCATCATGCACGAGACGGCGGCGCCCAGGCTTGAACGATGTCAAGGCGGCCCGTTCGCCGGCGCAGGCTCGGCCAGCGGGGGTTCGGCCGAAGGGGGTTCGGGCGCGGCGGGATCGACCGGCGGAACCTCCAGCGGCTCCGTCTCCAACAGCTCTGCGTCCTCCCCCTCCCCCTCCGGCTCGGGCGGCGCCGGGCGTCGCGGCTGTAGCGCGACACTTGGTTTTGGAGCGTGGGACACTTGGTTTTGGAGCGCATCCGAAATTCCCCGCCCCGTAGCACCGTCCGCCTAAGGTCGCCACGCCACCCTTCCTCTATCCCAGCCGCTCACCCAGGCCTCGCCCTGTGAACCGCACTTCCGGCACCTGAACCGCATGGCCCTGACCGGCTGGCCTGGACGCGCCCGGGCCAGAGCTGCTGTGCCGGCGAACCCTCGGATCACGCGGCAGGGCTCGCAGTGGATGGCCAGCGTGCGGTCGTGAGCGACGACCTGGTCGATGGTCATGTCGCCGAGGGGCCGATACTCGACGTCGATGTGAGAGCCAGCGGGCATGCTGGCCGGAGCCTTTCTCCCAACCCGATGAGCGGTCGTCACCCCGTGTAGGCCGCCCGCACGGCCCAGGAGGTCGGCATCTAGACTCCGGCCGGGCGGGCGATCAAGGCCCGGAAATGATCACCTCCCGCGCCTCCTCGGCGCCGCGACCAGCGACGCCGTAGTGAGTTCCCACGCCCTCGATGTCGAAGGCGGCGAAGATCTGGCGAACCTCCGGAAGGTCGTTCAACGACAGTATGAACCGCCCCCGAAGGCGCTTCAGAGCCGCCGCCAGATTTTCGAACTCACCCCGCGAAAATAGCCCAGGGCCGTAGTCGCCTTCGCAGCCGTAATAGGGCGGGTCGAGATAGAAGAGCGTCTCCGGCGTGTCGTAGCGCGCCAGGAAGGCCGACCAGTCCAGCCGCTCGACGATCACGCCCGCCAGGCGCTCGTGGATGTCCTCCAGCACCACGCCGAGGCGGGTCACGTCGAACCGGCCCGAGCGGTGGTGGCTGACGCCGAAGTTCCGGCCATGCACCTTCCCGCCGAAGGCCAGGCGCTGGAGATAGAGGAAGCGGGCGGCGCGCTGCAGGTCGGTGAGCGTGGCGGGATCCACGGCCAGGAGGCGCTCGAACTCCGCCCGGCTGGTGAGCCGGAACTGCAGCTCGGCCCGGAAGTAGGCGTAGTGCTCCTGGACCACGCGATAGAAGGTCCAGACGTCGCCGGACAGGTCGTTGATCACCTCGGCCGCCGGCCGGGTGCGCCGGCGGAAGAACACCCCGCCCATCCCCACGAAGGGCTCGGCGTAGGTGCGGTGCGGCGTCGCCTCGATCCGCTCGACCAGGCGGCGGGCCAAATAGCGTTTGCCCCCGATGTAAGGGGCCGCCGGCGCCACGGGGCGGACCGGCGTAAGCGTGAGACTCGACTCCATGCTTTGTCACTGCTCAAAGAGCCCCGCCGGTGGCACCGGTGGCGGGACTGAAGGGGGCGTGCACCCCCCGGACGTGCGGGTTCGCCCCCCGCGGCTCTGGGCGTTGGCGCGCCCAGGCCCCCGCCGATTTGCCGGCCCCGGCCGCCGAGCGGGCCGGGTTCGCGCAAATCACGAGTTGCATTGACAGACTCTCACGCCCGGCGAAGGGATGACAGCTCCAACGTGGGAGGAAGATCATGGGCTGGATCTCTCGCGCCTGCATGGCGCTCGCCGCAGCTGCGGCACTATCAATGGCCGCGCCGGCGAGCGCGGCGACGGTCATCACCGGAACCTGGATGGCCGATGCGAGCGGGGACGTGGGGTTCGGGCTCAACGACCTGGGCATCGGGGAGCCAGGTAATTGGCGCATCGACTTCGAATTCTCCCGTAAAGGCGACGGCGTCCTCATGCTCGGCGGCGAAATTCGCTGGGCCTACTATTCCCTCGACCCCCTGACGATCATCGATGCGAACGAAGAGCCGTGGTGGCGCCTGCACGAGATCGCCTCGCCCCGCACGACAGGCCAGTTCCACTTCCGGCTCAACCCACCCCTCGTGAAGCAACTGGGCAAGAACCTCTACTACAGCGAGCTTGAAGGCCTCGATTACGGGATCGGCCTCAACCTCAACTTCGGGTCGGCCGGCCCCGTGGACTACAGGATCGCCGTCTACCGCGTCGGCCCCGTCCCAGAGCCCGCGACTTGGGCGCTCCTGATCGTCGGCTTCGGCCTGGCCGGCGCGAGGCTGCGCGCGCGCCGGGAGGGGGCCTACGCCACCACGTTGGCGTAGACCTCCAGCTCTTCGGTGTCCCCGGCCTCACCGGGGCCGTCCTTCCAGCTGAACGTCGCCCCCGGGCGCTGGCCGACTTCCTGATCTGTTCCTTCGAATTCTTCCTTCCTGGCCTCGGCCGCCGTGAAGGCGGCCGACTGCCCGGGCTCCACGATGGTCCAGGCCTCGGCGACGCTGATCACCAGCGGGTCGCCGGAGGCGTAGGTGGCGTGTGAGATGGTGATCTCGTGCTCGCCCGCGATCTCCGGCGTGTACTCGACGACCACGCCGTTGGTGCCTTCCGGCAGCACTACGGGATCGGCATCGAAGACGCCGGTGTTGTTGCTGGACAGGTCGGCCGTGGTGCCGGACGGCGCATAGCCGCTGACGTCGACCCGGAACAGGACCGGCTGGCCCACCAGGAGCGGCCCTTCGCTCAGCAGCTCCAGGCTCAGCGTGTGAACCGGCGGCCAGACGTTGCTGTCGACCGGGGTGAGCGCCGTGGAGCCGACCTTCTTGAACTTCGGGCCTCGGCCCCGGTTGATGCCGTCCACGTGGTTGTAGTCGCTGTCGCGGCCGAGGAAGACGATCAGCGGCGGATCTTCGCCCGGGAAGATCCCCTCGCCATTGTCGCCGATGAGGTCCGGAGAGAAGCGGCCGCGGATTTCGGGGTCGAGGACGTCCAGGAAACGCCTGTTGTCCACCACGTAGGCGAATAGCGTGCCCTGGAAGAAGTTCGATCCGTCGCCCCCGAACTGGTAGCCCGAGCCCGTCTGATTGTAGGTCCATTGCGCCCGGCCGCCGGCGGTCCAGGTCGAGTGCGAGAACTGCTGGAAAGTCCCCAGTTCGTCGAGCATGGCGCCGCGAGAGCCATTGGCCGGGTCGGGTTCTCCGAGACCGTTCACGGCGTCCAGATCCGCCGACATCCAAATCTGATAGCGGCGGCCGTTCGTCAGCTCCGGCGTCGACATCTGGAAGACGATGGCCCCTGAGGAGTTCGCCAGCACCGCCCGGATCACTTTGGTGTTCACCAGCTGCAGGCGTAGGGCGCGCTGTTGTGCGCCGCGGCTGACCGGGATCGTCGTAGGGATCGTCGCCGGGTCGAACCTGAAGTTGAGGTACATGACCAGCTTCCCCGTGTCCTCGCTGTCGAGGACGGTGGGGCCGGCGGTGTTCAGGGAGTCGGTCCCGTCGAACTGCACGCCTGGGAAGTCGTTCGCCGACCTGGTGGTGATCCGGAAAGTAAGCGGCGTTCCGGCCAGGTCGGCCGTGCCCTGGACGGTGGTGCTGTGGGCAGCGGCCGACAGGCGACGCGGCCGGATGTAGTGCTCGACGGGGACCGTGATGTCCTCGCTGGTCCAGGGCGTGACGATGGTGACCCCGTCCTCGGCGACGACCTCGATCTCCATGTCGGTGATGTCCGTCAGCGGCAGGACCGCGCCTTGCGGCCCGCGAACGCGGCTGAGCTTGCCAACGACCATCTGCCCTAGCTCGGCCCCGTTCACCTCGCGCCAGCCGGCGAAGGGTCGCAGGTTGCTGGTGATCAGCGGGCCGGTGAGGAAGGTCTCCAGATCCATGTCCGGAGGCCCCCAGGCCTGGAAAGCCGGCTTGCGGCGATAGGCGTTCCAGACCGCCTCCGGCGAGTTCAGGGGGCCGGGCGCGTTGATCACGTCGCCGCCCTGGACCAATGAGGCGTAAGGGATCTTGGAGCCGCGCGGGCCAATGTAGAGGCAGGTGTCAACCCGGTAAGGCGCTGGCGCGCCGGGCTCGGCCGTAATGGAGCCCTCGATGATGCCTCGCTCGAAGAGCGCAACCCCGCCCTTACGCTCGCTGGTCACGTCATAGGAGGTGATGACGGTTGGGGTGGTGCCCGCTGTCCGGCCGGGATTGGTCCCCAGGAAGGGCGCGACGATGTATGCGTCTTCGAGATAGGCCGCCTTGATCCCGTAGGGGCTGTCATCGGACAGCAGTACAGGGTTCAGCAGATCGAACCGGCGAAAGATGATCCCGCCGGAGGCGGAGTCCTTGCCGGCCCTGTAATGCACAGCCTGCGCGGTCTTGCCGCGGGTGACCGGGCGGCGGGCCATGAAGGGCTGGATGAACGCCACGCGCCCGTGGTGAACGTAAGCACTTGGGGCGGCGTCAGCCGTCACGCGGGCGCCTTGCCAGAAGTCTTGGTGGGGATCACCGCTATCGCGCGGATCCGCGAAGGCTTCCCAGAACAGCGGCTGCTCGACGACGACCTTCTGGCCCGGATAAGCGCTCCGATAGAGACTGATGAAGGCGTCCTTGTAGAGCCGGTTCAAGACAGGGCGACGGTGTAGGATGTCGCCGAAGCGATCCTTGGAGAAAGCGCCGCGAACGTCGCTCAGCAGCAGATCGATCGTCGTCAGCTTGCCAGTTCGCAGGCCCCCGTCGCCCTGCATGAACTGCGGCCCGTTGCCGATGCGATTGTAGGCGCAGAAGGCCGACCCATGGCCCGGGCGCGGGTTGCCGCCGTTGCTGGCGTCGGGATAGGAGAAGCCGGTCGTCGTCACCCATTGCGGGTCGGTCGAGGAGAAGTCGTCCTCGTAGAACCTCGTCGTGTCGTAGGGTTCATGGTCCGGCCCATACCCATGGACGCCCATGACCCCGTCGAGGATGAGGTCGCCAGAGCCCGAATTATAAGGGTGGATCATGGCCAGAATGACGCTAGCTGGCTGCAGGAACTCGGGGTTCGCCACCCGCCATTCCGGCCACGTCTGCCCCAGGGTCGGCCAGCCGGGAAAGCGGATCGCCAGGTTGCGAAGATGGAGGCTCCGCGAACCGTCGATCCGGAGCTGAGAAATGTGCGCCGTGCGGTTGAAGTTGGCCGGATGCCAGGCCGGTAGATCGGCATAGAAGGCGCCCGCGCCGACCGTCTGAGCCTCGATCACCAGCTCGTTCACTGACGAGGCGGAGAGGTTCAGGATCCCGTAAGACGTGGCCGAGGGCGCGAGCTGGATCGTGTCGCCGGCGGAGGCGTCGCCGGCGACGAGGCCGGCCAGCTCGGCGGCGGAGTTCGCAATATAGGTCGGCACGTCAGCCCCCCGTGAAGACCCGCACGGGCACGCCGCCGGCGGGAACAGAGATCGTCACCTGGTTGCCGCTGGGCACGTCGCCGAGCGGCGCATTGATCGCGGCGAAGCCCCCGGCCGGGACGTTCACCACGAACAGGTCCGGATCGCCGGGGTCGCCCGGATCCTCCGGCTCGCGGGGGCCGTTCGGCTGGCCCGGCGCGAGCGGCCAGCCCCGGGCGATGCCGTATGCCTTGCCCAGCCGCATCTCAGGTCAGGCTCGCGAAAATGTTGGCGGGCGCCCCGCCGACCAGGGCGACGCGCAGGGTGGCGTCCATGCCCACCACCACACCCGTGCGCCCCTCGGCGTTCAGTGTGGCCACGTCGAGCCAGGCCGCACCGTCCGGCCCCAGGGCCTGCAGCTTCGCCGTTGTCCCCCCGAAGGTCCCGGAGACCGACCAGATGTAGCTGTCCGGCTTCACGCCAATCACCGCTTCCCCAGTGGCGTTGGCGTCGGCCAGTAGGGCGTAGGTGGCCGGCGTCACCGCCTTCACCAGCTCATCGAGCAGCGCATAGTCCTCATTGGCCATGCCGACCGAGAAGCTGCCGGCTGCCGGCTTGCGGCCCAGCGACGCCGGCAGGCGCGTCAGGAGAGCCGTCCAGCGCTGGAGCCCACGCTTCACCAGGGAGAACAGGCTCGCATCGGACTCGTCCTCCTCGGCCGCGGGATCGGCCTTGGTCCCGATGCGGCCGAGCAGCAGGGTCTGGTTGGCCGCGCTGGCGTCGCCGCCGCCACCTCCGCCGCCGCCGGAGACCGGCAGGCCGGAAGGCGGATCGGCGGCCTGGATGAAGGCCATCTTCTGGCCGGTCTCGATGGGATGCAGGATCGGCCGCTGGCCTTGCTCCAGGCGCACGCCGCCGGCTTCGGTGGCGGTGGGGTTCACGGCTGCAGCGGTGGCGACGACGGCGCCGCTCAGGCAGGAGATCCGCGCGAACACGCCGCCCAAGGCGCCGCGGGCGTCGGGCGGGAACGCCGGCGCGGCCTCCGATTGGATGCTCGCCTCGCCCACCTCCAGCGTCTGAGCCGGGGCGACCACCTCCTGGATGGTGTCGGAGCTGATGCCGTAGGCGTCGCCGCCGCGGCGAGGCCGGACATAGTCGATGCGGATCTTCGCCATGGCGATCACTCGGCGGCCGTCGCCGGCCACCCCTCCTCGATGTCGATGCTGGAAAGGGCCTGGGCGTCGGCAGCGGCGGCGACGGCCGCGCAGAGGGCCATGGAGCGGTCGAAGCAGGCCTGGACGTGGTTGCCGACCTCGACCCCCAGATAGGTGGCGGTCGCCAGGTCGAGTTC
This sequence comes from Phenylobacterium sp., assembly GCF_046290725.1. Classification (GTDB taxonomy): domain Bacteria; phylum Pseudomonadota; class Alphaproteobacteria; order Caulobacterales; family Caulobacteraceae; genus Phenylobacterium. The sequence goes on along the minus strand of NZ_JBKBUH010000001.1, from coordinate 2,019,489 downwards.
GACGAAGACGCCGGGGGCGGACTCCCAGTTCAGCGCCGGTCGGCCGGGCTGCTTGTCGAACAGCAGCACAGCGCCGGTGATCTTGCCCTGGCCCTTCTCGTCGGTGGCGATCCGGACGCCGTTGCGCACGATGCCGGCGGTCTCCACCGCCCAGCGCTTGGCGCGGATGTCCTCGACCTTCGCCGCCTTCAGCTCGGCGAGAGGGATCGGCTCCAGCTCCAGCACCTCGGTCACGACGTCGGCGACCAGGGCGAGGTGCGATCCCACCTGGCGGGAGCCATAGGGGACTTCGAAGGGCTCGTGGATCTCCACCACGCCGATCTCGGCGAGCTGCTCATCGGTCCAGGTGGCCAGCACGCTGGGCGGGTGCTGGATCTCATTGGCGACGAAGGCTCCGGAGATCTCGACCGGGCCGGTGGGTGTTAGGAGCGCACGGCGTTTCATCAGTAGAGCATCTCGATCAGGAAGCCGGTGGTGGAGCCGTTGGACGAGCCGCCCATGGGGATGGGCGTTCCGTTGACGTAGGCGTCGGGGTCCAGGAGGTCGGCGATCATCCAGAAGGGTCCGAATGCGCCGGAGGACGTGGTGTGGCGAGTGGTGAACGGCGCGCCCACGGATGGAGGCGCGGTGGTCGAGGCGTTGCCGAGGCCCACGAGGATCAGTCCGCCGCAGTTGCTGGCCTTGGTGATGCCGGGCAGCAGCGGCCCAGCTCCGCTGGCCGTCGCGGTCTGACGGAACGCCAAGGCGAAGGGCCCTCGGTAGAGCGCCCAGACGCTGGGGGCGGTCGAAAGGACGAGCGACCCGATGATGTCGGCGTGCTGGATCGGCCGGGCGTGACCGGGCGACACGCTCTGGAACGGCTCTCCGGCTCCGCCGGACACAGTCGCCCCTGCCACGAACAGGATATCGAACGGCGAGGCTTCCGGCGGCAGCGGGATCGCGCCGGCGCCGGCGCCGGTGTCCCGCTTGCCGGACCCGACATGGACGGCCGCGCCGCCGATCAGGAAGCCGCCGGCGCCGTGGTTGGCGTGGGGAAAGGGCAGCATCAGGCGAAGCCCCTCAGGAGCGCCGCCTCGATGAACGTACTCGAGTGGACGAAGTAGCTGACCGTCGTGATGGCGTTGGGGGCCAGCGCGATGTCCTTCACCCCGAGCGGGAAGTAGTAGAACGAGCCGAAGGAGAGCGTGCGGCCGCCAGTGGCGTCCTGCTGGAAGCGAAACCTGCCTGAATGGCCAGGCTTATGGTTCGTCGGGTTCGCCAGCACCGCATGGGCCGTCAGAGCGTTCACATGCCGATTGAACCCGGCGTCCAGATCCGGGGTCATGGTGGTGGCGAAGGGCATGTTGACCGACGCCGCCGACTGGATGAGGCCAAGCGCCGAGAGGAACTTCGTGTTGTCCAAGAAGGCGCGGATCTCGGCGACGGTCAGAGGCAGGAACTGCGCAGCGGCGGCCAAGGCCGCGTTAGCGGACTGCAGGGCGTCGTCGGCAGAGAGTTGGGCCGCCGCGGCGTGTTCCGAGCCCATCAGGATCTGCTCGGCCGCCGTGCTGATGTAGGCGAGCACCGTCCCGAGGTCGACCAGGGCGGCAGGGAAGTTCTGGACGTGGCCGTCGCCGTTCAGGCCGCCAGGGTTGGCGACGCTCTGGATGCCGGAGTTGTAGTAGCCGCTGAGCAGGCGATCTCGCGCCTCCTGATAGCTCATGCGAGGGTCTCCTTCAGGACGGCCACCACCTGGTGGGCGCGCTCGTAGGTGAAGCGGGCGTCCGGCAGACGCTCGAAGGTCGCCGGGAAGGCCTGGCGGATCAGGCTGGGCTGGTGGTCGAGGTTCGGGACGAAGATCACCGGCCGGGTGACGCCCACCCGAACTCCGGCGTCGAAGAACCGGTGGGCTTCGTCGGTGGTCAACGAGGAATAGGGCACGGTCAGGCTGCGCCGCGCCCGCCGGCGCTCTCCGATGATCCGGCCGGAGGGCGCTTCGTCGACCAGGTCGCGCGCCTGCAGGCCCAGCGAGTGGCCGCGGTCGAAGTTGATCGCCGGCGAAAAGCCCGAGGCGATCCAGAGGCCGCCCAGGTCGAAGAAGCCGTGCTCGTTGAACTCGTCGTTGAACTCCAGGCGCATCGCCCCGGTGAGCTGGGCCGGATACGGGATCCAGAGATGCCGCGGCAGGAGGTCGATCTCCTCCAGGCTGATCTGGCCGCTCCACCAGTTGGTGGTCTCCCACGGCAGCATCCGCGAGGGGTTCATGCGGCCGTAGACCGGCGTCCAGTCTGTCTGGAAGACCGGGTCGTCGAGGTCCCGCTCGATGCCGGCGATGGTCAGGCGATAGCGCGCGTCGATGCTGAGCGTGTGGAACAGCACGGCGATCAGGCTGGTCACCCGGGCCGTGGGAAGGTCGAGCGCCAGCCGGCTGGCGTCCGGATCGTCGACCGCCAGGCATCGGGCCGGCGCGGCCACGTAGCGGTCGTCGGTCTTCAGGTTGTCGAGCGGCAGCTCGGGCGCCCAGTCGCCCTCCTCGCGGAAGATCGCCGTGCGGGTCAGGTTGATGTCGGAGAAGCGCCCCACCGCCGCCATGGCTAACCCCACAGCGTCCAGACCGCCTGGTCGCGGCGCTGCGGCCGGAACAGGTCGCGCGCCACCAGGAGGAAGTTTTCCGCCACGCCGAGCGGCGGATAGTCGACGGCGACGGTCGCGCCGAGGTGGACGGCCAGCGCCGCGTCGTCGTTGACGATGGGCGCCTTCCACATGCGCCGCGGCGCGCCGTCCGGACGCAGACCGACGATGCCCCTGAGGGCTTCGGCCAGTGCCTCGGCGGCCGCCTCGGTGCGCAGGGCCGTGTCGATGGTCACCGTCGCCCAGGCCTTGGGGAAGCGGGCCTTCACACCCTCGTCGGCGACGACGGCGTAGCGATACTCGGCCGCCAGGCGCTCCTCGTCGTCGGTGTCCCGCACGCTGGCCTTCAGTTCGGTGCGGGAGAAGGTGGTGTAGATCCGGCCCCAGCCGACGCGGATCTCTCCGACCGGCGCTGGCGCGGGCTCCGGACGGAAGTCGACGATCTGGTCGAAGGCCAGGGCGAAGTCCGCCGTCTCGGCCGGCGGCGCGAAAGGGATCGCCTGCCACACGCCCTCACGGTCCGGCAGGACGGCGGCGAGCGCGCTGCGGCCGACGAAGGCCGCCAGGTCCATGGCGTTCACCGGCTCGGACGCGAAGACGCCGACGACGGAGGCCGAGGCGAGCCCGGGCACGGATGCGCCGATCCGTTCGGCCGGAACCCCGCCCTTGGCCAGCAGCCGCGCCAGAACCGGTCCGGGCGTCTCCACATAGGTCCCGCCCGCCTTGTCGCCCTTGCAGCCGAAGGTGAGGCCCAGAACGGGCGCGCCGTTGATCTTGACCAGGCCCCGGCCGATGTCGGTGCGGTAGCTGGCGGCCGCCGGCGTCGCCCCGTCGAAGGCCGCGCCCGACAGGTCGCCCTGGGCGGCGTAGCCGGCGTCGACCCCGCCGTCGAAGATCTGCACGTTCCCCTGGATCGGTCCGTCGTGGAGCTGGTGGACGCGCTGGCCGGCGTTCACCTGCGGTCCCGGTATATGCGCTCCGGTGAGGTCGCCGAGAGCCAGCGGCTTGGGCCGGCCCTTCAGCCCGCCGGCGACGCCCTCATAGAGTACGCCGCCCACGCCGTTGCCGCCGGCGTAGAGCGTCTCCTGGATCGCCTTCTCCAGCTCGGCCCGATAGTCGTAGAGCGGCACGCGAACGGTCGCATCCACCTCGGCCAGGCCGCAGAGGCCCTTGAGCATCGACACGGCGGCCGAGAAGGGCGTGCCCTCGGTCCAGCGCCAGATGCGGATCTCGCCCCAGGCGAAGGCCTGATAGGCGTCGAGGGCATGGTCGGTGTTCACCAGCTGCAGGGTTCCCGCGCCGAGGCTGGGCGTCAGGGTGGTGACATCCTCGAACAGCGCCTCGCGGAACGCCGGCGGCTCCTTCAGCCGGTCGTCCCAGACCAGGTTGGCCTTACCCGCCGCCGTGGGCGGGAACGGCCGGATCGCGCGGTCGGCGAAGCGAAGGGTCGAGGTCTCGCCGGCCGGCGAGGTCACGTCGATCTCCACCAGGATCACGGTCCCGTTCATGCGGCGATCCCCCGCTTTCGCAGGAAGGCCTGGGTGGCGGACGTGGCGTGGGCCAGCTCGGCGGTCGCCAGGGCGCCCAGGGCCGCCTCTTGGGCCAGCTGGGCGAGCCGCTCGTCGAGGGCGCGCTGACCGCCGGCGATGGCCTCGCCGACCGACTTCAGCTCAGCGACCGTCGCGCTCTGAAGCGCGTTCAACCGGGCTTCGAGCGAGGCTTGAAGGGCCGTCAGGGCGTTCACCTGGCGGTCGGTCTGCGGGGTGATGACGTCGGCGTACATCGCTCGGAACTGGCCGAGATCGATGGCCAGCTTCGCGGCCAGGCCGCCCTCGCCGTTGTCGTTAGCCGCCAGCAGGCCGGTTTCGGGATCCAGGAAAATCTGCTGCAGCGCCTTGGCCAGGTCGGCCATGACGGTCTCGGTCGTCTGGGGCTGGAGGCCCATGGCGGCGATGCCGGCGACGTCGGCCCGGATCTGGTTGGCCAGCGCCAGGCGGGCCTGCGCGCTGTCCGTGGCCTGGCGGTCAAGGGCGAGCAGGCGGTCGGCGTAGGCGGTCAGGTTCTGGGCAGCGGTCGCATCGCCGGACTGAGCTTCACCGAGGACGCGGAGATACTGCGCCAGCGCTTCGTCCCGGGCGGCCTTGGGCGACAGCTCCGCGTACTCGGAAACGCCCATGGCATCGAGCCACTGCAGGAGGCGGGGCCGCAGCTGGGCGAAGGCGTTGCCGGCCTCGTCCACTTCCTTGGTCAGCTCGGCCAGGCGCAGGTCCCGCAGGAGTTCGATCTGATCCAGGATCTCCGGCGGCAGCTGACCCGCGGCGACCAGGGCGTCGGCCTGGCTGCGCATGCCGGCGATCTCTTCCTCGATCTCACGCGAACCGCGGGCGAGCTGGTAAGCGCGCGGGTCCAGGATCTTCAGCAGACCTTCCTGGACGTTGGTTTTCAGCTTGTCGGCGGTCGACATCGCCGCAGCGCCGAGGCGCGCCAGGGCGTCAGCTGTCTGCAGGGTCTTCAGGTCGTCCAGCTTCTGCAGGGCGTCGGCCGAGATCAGGCCCGCGGCGATCAGCTCCTCGGCCTGGGTCTTCAAGGCCTGATAGCTGGCCTCGATAGCCTCCAGGGCCTTCTTGCGCTCGAAGGCCGCCGGGTCGGTCAGCTGCAGGATCGCGTCCTCGATGGACTGCATGATCGAGCGGCCGGCGGCGATCTTGGTGGCGGCCTCTTCCAGGCTGGCCGCCTGGCGCACCACGTTCTTCTCGGCCTCCGACAGGTCGGACGCGCCGGCCTCGATGGCCTTGAGGATGGTGGCGCGAACCACCTCGGCCGCCAGCTTCTCGGGATCCTGGAAGCCGGTGAACTGCGCGCCGGAGAAGCCGCCGCCGTCGCCGCCGAACCAACCCTGGCCGAGGTTGCCGGTGTTCTTGCCCTGGACGTAGCCGAAGGACCCTAGGTTGCCGGAGAGCTTCGACAGATCGAGTTTGAAGAGGTCAGCCGCAGCGTTGAGGCTGGCCACGATCTGCTGGGCGGCCTGGTTGGTCTTGTCCAGGGGGCCGTTGTCGAGCGACTGGCCGCCGGTGATCGCGAACTGGCCGTTCTGGACGCCGATGTCGGTGCGGGCGTAGGGCCGCTGATCGTCCTTGAACAGGCTCCCAATGGCCAGGGCGGCGATGGCGGCGATAGGGCCAAGCACGGCGGCGCTGGACAGGGCAGCGCCCAGGCCGCCTGCGATGGCCGTGCTGGCGCCCATGCTGAGCGCCGTGTTCGCGATCCCCGCCCCGAGCCAGCCCGCGCCCATAGTGCCGGCGAACGCCGTGCCGAGGGCGGAGCCGCCGAGGCTGAGCGCCAGGTCAGTGCCTTGCCGGCCTGTCCCAAGGCCCATGGCCTGGCCCAGGGCCATGCCCGCGCCGGCCGAACCGAGCAGGGAGCCGAGACCCGTACCGAGGATCGAACCGAGGAGGCCGCCACCGCCGTTGCCCCCGATCAGGCCGTTGATGCCACCGACCGTGGCGTTGATGATGATATCGATCGGCTGCTTCAGCAGCGCCTCGTAGACGGCCTCTCGAAGGCGGCGCTTGGCGTACTCGGCGACCTGGTCGAAGCCGAGTTCTCCCCCTTCGACATAGGCGCGGCGGAGATCCTCGCGCAGATCCCCGATGGCGCGGGCGTGGGCCTCGTTGTCGGCGTCGCGGGTGGCCAGGATCCGCGAGCGGAGCTTCAGCTCGTCTTCGGAGAGCTGGTTGTTCTCTCTCGCCAGGCGGATCGCCCACTCCCGGGCGCGGATCTCGATCTCACGCTCGCGGTTGGTCATGCGGAGAAGCTCCAGCTCCTCCTGCTGCATGCGCACGAAGTCGGCGTTGTCGTTGGCGGCCTGCAGCTGCAGGAGCAGTTCCACCTTCTCGCGGATCTGCTCGATCTGTTCGGCGGTGAGCGTCTTGCCCGCGCGCTCCACCTCCAGCCGCACGGCTTCGGCCTTGGCGAAGTCCGCCATGGCCCGGGCGCCGCCCTGGATGGCGGCCGTGCGGGCGCGCTCGCTGGCGATCTGACGGTCGATGTCGCGCACGGTGTTGGCGACCCGCTCGGCCTTCTCGGTCGCGATGGCCTGGCGCTCGCGGGCCTCGGCCGCGGCGATGGCGGCCTCCGCTTCGGCCCGGTCCGCGCCGGTGAGCTGTTCGAGCGTCTCGATGCCGATCTCGCGCTGGGCGGCGAGGCCGGCCTCCGTGACGCGCAGGTTCTCCAGCGCCTGTTCGCCGGCGACGGCGGCCGCCGTGCGACGCTGGAGCGCCTCGCGATCCAGCTCGGCGGTGCGTTGCAGGCCGATTGCCCTGGCGACGCGCTCGTTCGCCAGGTTGAGGCGCTCGCTCTCCTCGGCCGCCTGGCGGATCCGTCCGGCCAGCGCGCCCTCGGCGGCGGTGAGCTTGTCCTTGTGGGCCAGGCCCGCCTTCTCGACGGCCTGGCGGCCGGCGTCCTTCACCCGCCACTCGTCCAGGGCGACGCCGCCGGCGCGCAGGGCTTCGCGATAGGCCTTGAGGGCCACTACGTCGGCTTCCAGATCGGAAGCCAGCCGCCCGGCGCGCTTCGACTTCCCCTTGCCGTCGTCGGGCAAGGCGTTCGCCGGGATCTCCTCCTTGAACTGTTCGAGCGGCGCGGCCATGGCGTTCTGCGCCGCAGCGAGGAGGCGGTCGCGCTGCTCGCGGCGCTTAGCGAGGAGGGCCTCGGTCTCCTTCGCCGCCGCGTCCTGCGCCAGGTTGCGCTGCGCCTCGGCCCGGAGATCGGCCGGCATGCCCGCTTCACCGACCCCTGCGGCGAGCATCGAGAGCGCGGTGGAGCGGCGGCGGGTCTCGCGCCGCTCGATCTCGTCGATGTCCGTGGTGGCCGTGGCTGCGGCGGCCAGCAGGTGGTTCACCGCCGCGGCCTTCCGGGCCGCCGCCAGGCGGAAGGTCTGATCGGCGAGCTTGCCCACCGAGCCGGCCAGGGTGTCGGTGGGATCGACGGCGTTCCGCGACTCCGAGCCCATGCCCCCGATGGCCGACCCGGCGGCCAGGCCCAGCCGCTCGGCCTCGGCGAGCGCCTCGTCCAGGGCGAGGGTGTTGGCGTCGAGCCGGCGGGCCTCCTCGGCCGCCTCCGAGGCGCTGAAGGCGTAGGCCGCCAGGCCCGCCACCGCGACGCCGCCGGCGAGCGCCGCCACGATGCCGAGCGGACCGCCCAGGGCGGTGGTCGCAGCGGCCAGCAGCCCGACGCCCTGCGCGGCCGCTACGGCCTGCGTCGCCGCACTGGCCAGCATGGCGCCCACGCGGACGCCGGCCAGGGCGCCGAGGACGATGGTGGCCGTCTCGGCGTTGCTCGCCAGGAAGCCCAGCGCCTGGGCGCCAAACCCGGCCAGCTCGCCGAGCTGGCGGCCGAGATCCGCCAGCGCCTCAATCGTCTCTTCCTCGGTAAGGGCGCGGTTGAGGTCGGAGATGCCTTCCACGACGCCGCCCAGGAAGGCCTCGCCGCCCCGGGCCGACAGGTCGAAGAGAGCAGTCTGCAGCTTACCGAGTTCGACGCGGGCGCGGCCGATGTCGCTGGTCAGGTGGCGCTCGATGGCCGGGCCGAACTCGGTGCGCAGCTGCTGGGCGAACTTGGGCAGGAACTCGGTCGAGAGCAGCTTGCCCTGCTCGATCATCTTGTTGAGTTCGGCGGTGCTGACGCCCATCGCCCGGGCGGCGATGTTCACAGCGCCGGGGATCGCCTCGGCCAGCTGTTGGCGGATCTCTTCCATGGAGACCACGCCCTTGGAGGCGATCTGCTGGATGGCCATCAGGCCGCGGGAGACCTGTTCGTTGGAGCGGCCCATGGCCAGCCCGGCCTCGGCGACGCCCAGCCAGACCTCCCGCGTGTCCTGGCCGGCCATGGCCGTGCCGTTGGTGGCGCCGGCGAGGCCCAGGAACTCCTGCGTCGCCTTCCGCACGTCGAGACCGAGCCTTGCGGCCTCGGCCCGGACGAAGCCCATCTCCGCCTTCGATCCGGATAGCCCGCCGGCGACCGCGCCCAGGCCGATCTCGAAGCCCTTGGCGGCGGTGGCGGCCTCAGTGAGGTTCGACGCAAGCTGGCGCGCGCCCACAAAGCCGAGGGCGGCGGCAAGCGCGGCGACGGCGGCGGAAGCGCGCTGGGTCTTCTGTTCGAACGACTGGGTGGCGGCCTCGGCTTGGCGGAGATCTCCGCCGGCCTTCCGCGCGCGCTGCCCCAGGCGCTCGACGGCGCCCGCCCCCTGATCGACGGTTCCCACCCATTGCTTGGCATCGGCGTCGAGCCGCAGGCGGACGACAAGTTCGCTCACGCGCGGGCCTGCCTTTCCTGCGACCAGGCCACCAGGGCCTCGCTCTCCAGGATCCGGAGGCGGGAGAAGACGTCAGGCGTCACATCGATGCCGGCCATGCGGGCGGCAGGCTCGATAGCGGCGTAGTTGAGGCCCGTCCGGACGACTGACGCCGACGAGAGGGTGGCGAGGCTCAGCATGTGCCACTGCGTCTGGGTGGCCAGCAGGAGGCTCACCGCCGCAACGTTCTCCGGAAAGACGTCGAAGCTCTCGTCCTCGACCGCGCCCTTGAAGCGGGCGACGGCCGCGGCGACGTCGGCCTCGGCGGCGCCGAACTCGCGCAGATCCGCGACCAGGCGGTCCAGCTCATCGGTCGACCAGGTCGCGTCGTCGAGGCGGCCTACGGCGAAGAGCCGCGCCGCCTGGGTCAGTTTTTTACGGCCACCCCGTGGGTGAAGTTGCGGTAGGCGGCTTGGATGGCCTCGCGCACGTAGGGCGTGCCCATCATCTTGACGAACAGGTCCTCGGTCAGCGTCGTCTCCTCGCCCTTGCCAAAGCCCACGAAGAAGCGACGCGCCAGCTCGTAGGCGTCCTTCGCCTCGGCGATGGCCGCCTCGATCTCGGCCTGCTGCAGGAGCTTGAAGCGCGCCGTGAAGGTCTGGACCTCCACCTTGCCCCCATCGGTGGGCACGTTGACGGACACGGGCCAGTCCGCCTCGACCGCCTGGTCGAGGCTCTGGAAGTTGAATTTGACGGCCATGGTTCATGGGTTCCTTGTCGTTCGAAGGCCATGTGAAGGGCGCGCGAACCGTGCGGCCGCGCGCCCCAGCAGGGTTGAGGCGCGAAGGCCGGTCAGGTCAGGACGATGGAGAGATCGTCGTCGGTGGTGAGGGAGGACGGCACCAGCTCCAGGCCGCAACCGAGCACATCGTGATCGTCGTCACGGCTGTACTCAGGCGCCAGCACCTGGGTGCGGCCGTTGATGGTGGCGATCAGGCCGGCCACCGAGCCATGCGTCATCGCCCAGGTCACCACGTCGCCGGCCACCCACTTGTTTTCGAAGTTGATGGTCGAGGCGAGCGGACAGGTGATGCGCTGCTGGCCGGTGAAGCGACGGGCGCCGACCAGCTCCACGTTCTCCTGCTCGGGCACGTCGGTGAACTTCACGTTGTCCGACTGCTCGAAGGAGAGCGCGCGCAGGCCGAGGCCGGAGATCCCGTCGAAGGTGAACTGCGTGGTCCCGCTGGCCACCGGCTTGGCGTCGTTCCAGCCGGCGAAGCTGGCGTCGGCATGCGCCAGCTCGGCGGCGGCCGTGGCCACCGGCACGTGCAGGCCCCGGCCGTTGATCACCAGCATCGGGCGCTGGCCCGCGGTCAGCTCCAGCCCGACGCGGCCGCGCCAGCCCAGCACCTTGTGCAGGCGGCGATTGCCGTCCCGCCAGACCAGGGTCATCGAGTCCGCGCCGATGGGGTTCTCCATCAGGGCGTAGGTGACGGACGTGTCGGCGACGACGGTCTCGTTCCAGCCGCAGGCCTTCATGATCGGCCCCCACTTGGGCGCCACGCCGGCATCGCCGGATCCGGCGAGCGGGATCTTGAAGCCCAGCTCGGCGTGCTGGCCGTAGACGTGGCTGGCCACCGGGCCGACGCCCGGCTTGGCGGGGTTCGGCTGGACGCGGGTGTCGAGCAGCCGGAACTGGACCTCCTCGGCCAGGACCGTGTTCGCCGCAACCGCGGCGGCGTCCGTGCCGTAGGTGACTTCCTTCTTCGCGAGCAGCAGCTGGCGGTCCATGGATCAGGACTCCTCGGTCGCGGCGCTGGAGGGCGCCGGGGTTTCAGGGGCGGCCAGGGCGTCCTGGACGTGCTTGGCGACGGGGAAGCCCGCGGCCAGGGAAGCTTCGGCGATGGCCTCGGCGGCCGAGCGCGGCAGCTCCGGCGCGCCTCGGCCGGCGGCGATGCGGGCGGGGATGGTGCGGGCCTCGTCCGACGCGGCAGGGCGCGGCTTGGGGTTCTTCATGACTGGTGCTCGTAGGTTTCCTGAGAGGGGACGCTGAAGCGCAGGAGGTGCAGCCACCGGCCGCCGTCGCGCTCGGCCGTGTAGGCGAGCAGGTTCCCGCCCCGGTACTGGACCGGCATGGAGGCGCCCGCCGGCGCCCAGCCGCGCAGGGCCGCCTTCACTTCGTGGCAGGCGGGCTCGAACTCGGGGAAGCCGGCCGGGAAGACGAGGGCCAGGGTGACGCCGAAGGTCCAGGTGACCCGCTGGGAGACGAACATCGACGCCTCCTTCACCGGGTCGGCGACATCGGAGAGCGGGCTCACCAGGGCCGACACGTCTTCGCCCAGGGCCATCTGCTCGACCGTCTCCATGGCGTTCATGGCGGTGGTCACCTGCAGGATCAGAGGGCAGCGCTCGCGGATCCGCTCGGCGACGGCTTCGTAGAGGCCCTGCATCAGTGAGCCCCCCCGGCCGCGCGCGCCCAGTGGTCGCCGACGATGTCCACGATGGCGCGGGCGTCCTGGTCGGAGACGCCGAGATAGGGGCGCGCCGGGATGGTCACGCTCTTGACCGTGGCGAAGCCGCCGGTGGCCAGGCTGAAACGCAGCGCGCCGCCCTTGGCCGTGATGGTCGCGCCCAGCTGGTGGACGGCGGCATAGTCGGCGGCGACGCCGCCGGCGCCGATCTCGACGGCCGTAGTCCCGTCCAGGCGGTAGTTCACGCTGTCGCGCAGGAAGCCTTCGCCGACCAGCGTGGGCTTGCCGGTGACCTGACTGGCCAGCGACGGCCGCCAGGGCGTTCCGTCCGGCGCCAGGTTGGTTTGGAAGCGCTCGAGCGTCGAGCTTTCCAACTCCGCCCCGCTGTCCTCGAGGACGGGCGTCAGATCCCGGCCGAGGTCGATCATGGCCGAGAGCGCCTTGCGCACGCCGGCGTCTTCCAGGTCGAGACGTAAGGTGATGGCGACGCCGCTCATCCGCGGCGTCCCAGATAGGCGGCCAGGCCTCGGTCATCGAAGACCCTGGCCGGCCCGGCGAACTTCGCGCCGCCGGCGGCCGGATCGGCGGGAACGTCTTCGCCCGGCTCGCCGCCGCCGAGGGTGGCGAGACCCTTGGCCACGTCCTTCGCCCAGCTGCGGATCCGCGCGGCCGCCGAGGTGACGTGGTCGCGGCCCTGCCGGTCCAGCGCCTCGCGGGCGAGGATCAGCTCGGCGTTCTTGACCGTCCTGGGGACGGGCTCCAGCGGCGTGGGGTAGCGGGCCGCAAAGTAGCTGTCGAGTTCGGCCCCGGCGTCGGCCAGCGCCTCGGTGATCTTGGCCGCATCATAGGTTCCCGCGGCCGGCGCGAGGGCGCGGGCTTCGGTCTCACCGACAAAGGCGACGAACTCTGCGACGGCGGCGTAGGACATGGGTCAGCCCGTCATCCCCTTCACGGCCCACATCACCGCTTCCTCGACCTTGGTCTTCGCCAGGGCGATTTCGCGGGAGGGCTTGCCCTGCGTCACGGCGTCGAGCGCCTTCAACAGGCATTCGCCCATGGCCTTGATGTCGGCCACGTTGGCCTGCTCCTGGGCGGTCAGCTCCCGATGGATCTTGCGCGTGGGGTCGCTCATCGGCTGGCCGCCTTCCCCCGGCGCGCCTTCGGCGGGGGCGCCGGCTCAGCGGCGGAAGCCGGAGCCTCCGCCGCCTCGCCAGCGCCCCCCGTTTGGGCTTCGCTGGGGTTATCGGTGGACGCGGGGTCGTCCCCGCTGGAAGCGTCCGACGCCGCCAGGCCGTCACCAGCAGCGCCGTCCGAGGCCGAGGTACTGGTCTCGGCCTGACCGAAGGAGACCGAATTGGGCTCGTTCCTGCCTTCGGTGGAAAGGGTGTCCTCCGCCATCGCGGCGAGCTCGCGGACCACGTCGATCCGCGGGGCCAGGTCCGCCACCACCGGATCCTGCATCCAGGCGTGATGCGCCTCGACGAAGGCCCGGGCAGCCGCGGGGCCGTCGCGCTCGACCAGGCCGACGACGATGGCCAGCTGCTCGGCGGCGAGGCGTTGGGCGGTCACCCAGTGCCGCATGGACTGGACCACGTCGAAGGCCACGGCCTGGCCGTCGTCCTCGACCGGTTCGGCCCGACCCGCGTCCAGGCGCGCCTGCGCCAGGTCGGCGGGGATGTCGCCGGCCTCGCCCACGGTCACGACCGCACCTTCCGGGAAGGTGCGGCCGCCGTAGGAGAGGTCGATCTGCGTGAGGCGGATCTTCATGGCGCGGGCTCAGGCGACCGCGTCTTCGAAGAAGTAGCCGCAGTTGGAGGCGACGATCAGCTCCTTCAGCTGCTCCTCGACCTGGACCTTCTGCGAGCCGCCGATGCCGATCTTCGGCTCCGGGATGACGCGTACGGCGCGAGAGCCCTTGGGGACCGTCATGCCGAAGGTCATGCCGCGCTCGTTGTTGGCGAGCGGGTTGATGAAGAGGGCCGCAGCGTGCTTGCCCCAGGCGCGCGCCAGATTGGGGGCCTGGCCCTTCTTGGCGGTGTTCACCCGGGCCTTGCCGACGATGATGCCGTTCTTCAGCTCCAACGCCTCGGCGAGATCCGCCGCGCGCGCCTTGCCGACCGTCGAGGCCGAGCCGTAGAGCTTGGCGATCAGCTTCGGGTGCGTGGCGATCTTGGTCCACACCGGCTGACCCAGCACCAGGAGGTTGGGCCGCATCATCGGGATGTCGAGCTTGTCCCAGATCGCCTGGAACGGGTCGGCGTCGGCGTGCGACCACTGGTCGGAGCCGGCGAGCTGCACCTTGTGGCCCGCCGGATAGGTGGCGGCGTTGAAGACCAGGTTCGAGACCCGCAGCTCGCGACCCAGCACGAGCAAATCGGTGACGGTCTCGGTGGCGTGGCCCAGCGGGTCGTAGCCCTGGGGCGCGTTGGCGACGTCCTCGTTCGGCACCAGGTCGGAGAGCGCGAAGTCCTCGGTCTTCGCGGTCTTCTCCTCGGCAGTCACCTCGATGACGTTGGCCTCGGAGCGCCGGCCGATCCGGGTGTCCGGCACGGTCAGGCCCTGCGCCACCGGGATCTCGAAGTAGGTGAACTCCTTCTTCGAGACCGGGGTGGCCATCGGCAGCACCTGGTCGGCGATCATCTCCTCGTTTTTGTAGGCGACGGAGATGCCCGTGTAGGTGGGGTGGATCGGGAAAGGGGCGTCCATGGAGAGCGGGTCCTAGAAGCTGCTGAAGGGGTGGGCGGCGCCTTAGGCGCCCTGCATCACGCTGGGGGCCAGGTGGAACTCGCCGATGTCGCCGGCCACGTAGGAGGCGTTGGCGAAGCCGACGATCTGGACGTTGGCGCCCTGGGCCGGGGCGGCGGCGACGGCCTTGCCGTTGGCGTCCGCCACGATCTTCTGGCCGCGGGTGATGTTGCCGCCGACGTCGATCTCCACCCCCTGGCCGGAAGTGTAGACCTCGCACCCGTCGCCGGCCGCGGCCGCGCCCAGGCTGTCGGAGACGCCGATGGACAGGTCGGTGGCGGCCGCCGACTGGACGACGACGCCGTCGGCGGCGCCGAACTTGACGATCCGCCGGGGCGCCACGGCGGCGCCGGCGGTGTAGGGCATTGCGGGGTTGGTGCGCATGGCGGTTCCTTCAGGGGTGGATCAGCGGCCGATCTGAGCGGCGGCCTGCGAGTAGGAGAGCGTCTCGCCGCGGGCGCGGGCCTCCGCGACCAGGCGGGAGATCGCCGCTGAGATCTGCGGCACGGCGCCGGCGCTGGTTGGGTCGAAGCCGTCGCCAGCGGAGAACTCGGCGAACTGGATGGACGTGCCCAGGCCGTCGAGCAGGCTGCGCAGCTCGGCGCGCGGATCGGCGTCGGCCTCGGCGAAGGCGACGGTCTGATCGCCGCCCAGACGGGCGAAGATGGCGGCCACGCGCTCGCGCTGCGCCGGCGGCAGGCGGCCGGCCTCGACCAGGCCGTCGAGGAACTCGGCGTCTTCCTGGCGCTGCTCGGAGCGGACGCTCTCGGCGAAGGCGGCCTCGCGCTCGGCGATCTGGGCCTCGCGGGCGGCGAGCTGCGCCTCGCGCTCGGCCAGCGGATCCTCACCACCCGGCAGGCTGTCGGCGCCGGGATCGCCTTCAGGCCCGCCGGGCGGATCTTCCGGGGAGGAAGCGGTTTCGGATCCGGCGGCCGTCTCCTCGCCCTCGGCGAAGTGCGGCGCGTCGGCCCGGTCGATGTTGTCGACGGCCCAGGAGGGAACGATGCGGTCGGCCAGCTCCAGGCCTTCCTTCTCGATGAGCCAGTCGCGGAGGGAGCGGAGGATGTCCTTCACCCAGAAGCCGTCCGCGGCGGCGAAGGCCACCACGTCGGGATCCTCTTCGGCGAAGGCCGGCTCCAGGCCCTTCACGGCCGGCGGCTGGGCGCCCAGGAAGCCCAGGTGGCGGAGATACCAGGAGCCGGGCTTGGGGTTGCGAGTGTCGGTCGGCGCGTAGAGGGCGGCCGAGACGTAGCGGTAGCGGCCGGCCTCGACGCCCTCGGCGAAGGCGGCGTCCACCTTCTCGGTCGCGGCGACCAGGCGGCCGTCCTCGACCGTGAGGCCCTTCACCCAGCCCCAGGCCGGATCGTCGGTCTTCGGATGGCCGAGCACGATGGGGGCGGCCTGGACGGCCGGGTCGTAGCTGGCGGCGATGGCCGAGACGTCGGCCTCGGAGAACTCATACTCGCGGCCGTCGATGGCGCGATGCTTCCCCGCTTTGAACGTCTGGATGGTTTCGAGCATTTAGGTGACGACCCTGGACGCTGGTGCGGCCGTCGCGCTGGACGACCGTCGAAGAGAGCGTCACCATGCCGGGCGTCGGGAGAGGCGTAGCCCCTGACAGCTGTCAGCCCCAGCAGAGGAGATCAGGGATGGCGAAGTTCGTCAGGTTCGAGGGCCTCCAGGGCGAGCCCCTCATGGTTAACATGGACCAGGTGCTGTTCATCGAGAACAACGAGCGGGACTACAGCCAACTCGTCTTCGCGCTGGATCAGGATGGACGGCGGCGGCTCATCGTCGTCAAGGGCGCACCGGAGGAGATCTACGCGAGAGTCGCCTGACCGCCTGCCTCTTCGAAGGCTTTCAAAGGGGGCAGGACGGCCGAAGGGGGTCGGCCGGCTATCAGCGTGGCGTTCCGGCCGTCCTGGGGCTCCCTGAGCCGCTTTCCTGAGGCTTGAGATCTGGGGCGGCCGGCGCCACATTAGGCGGGCGCTGCCGCCCCCGGCGATGGGATCCAGAACAGCGCCGCAAGGCCCGGAGGTCGCCCCTCGCGGGCCTTTTTCATGGGCGGCGGTAGACGAGAGTTCCGACCCGGTGCCCGGAGCTTGTGCGCAGCGCCTGGTCGCGGGGCTCGCCGCGCTTGCCGGGGCCATAGGCCGTCGTCCCCATCCACACACCGCGGGCCGACCCCTCATGAAACGTCACCACAAACAGCTGGCGGCCGATCTCGCCGGCGTCGAACGCGCCGACGAAGTTGCGCACCAGGATCGATGAGCCGTCCGCCCGGCTCTGAAGCGAGTGCCAGATCTCGTCGGGATCGCGCAGGACGGCGGCGAAGATCTCCGCCAGCTCGGCGCGCGAGGCGAGCCCGGGCTTCGCCGCCACGGAGGCGCCGGCGGCGTCGTGGCGCTCGAACATGCGGCGGCCGACCAGCAGCGGGACCTGAGCGACGTCGGTGAAGATCTCGCCCTCGCCCCTTCCAAGCACCTTCGAAAAGGCCTCGAACACCGCTTGAGGGTCGCCCGGAAGGTCGCGCCGGATCCGCACGTCGTCCGGCAGCGGCCGCGCGGCGCGCAGCGGCGGGAGGCGGGCCGGCTGGCGGCCGCCGACCACGACCGCCCTCTGCGCTTCCGGCATCGCCGGCGGGACGAGGCCTTCCATCCGGGCCATGCCGACGTTGTAGCCGAAGCCGCGATCGATCCCCTTGGGTACGAGGGCGGTCTCGCCGGTGCGCTTGTTCGTCCAGACCTGCTGGTCGTAGCCGCCGCGGGCGCGCAGATCCTCCTCCGATGTCACCTCCTCGGCCGTGCGGTGGGAGGTGATGAAACACTTACAGCCCCAGCCGTTCGGGGTGTAGTGCGTCTTCCAGAAGACGTGGCCGATATGCAGGGTGATCCCGTGCCAGGCCTCGTGATGCTCCCGCGGGTGTTCCTGAGGCGTGTGGTGGTAGCGCAGGAAGGGCCGCGTCGAGGCCGAGCGCATGAAGCGCTCCCACCGGCCGGCGCCGTGCGCCATCCTCATGTTCGTGTCGTAGATCACCCGCAGGCGGCGCGGCGTGCCCAGGGTGACCAGGCGCTCGGACCCGGTCTTCGGATCGACCTGGCGCTTCTTGCCCCACCAGCCCTTCGCCTGGAGCGTCGGCCGCAGCTCCTCGACGTAGCGCTCCTTCGTCCAGCCCTCCTTCAGGCCCGCCATCAAGCCGGCGTGCATGTCGGCGAGCAGATCGGCCGACATGGCCTTGGCGACCACGAAGGTGTTGAGGTGCTCCTCCTGCCAGACGTCGCGCCAGTCGAAGGAGAACCGCCCCCCGACCGCCTTGCGTTCGAGGTAATCGACCGCCTCCGCCGGCGCGCGCTGATCGAAGACCAGGTTCGGCACGGGATCAGCCCGCCGCGGCCTGGGCGCGGTCCTCGCGGTCGGAGAGGCCGAGGCCCGCCTCGCCGGCCATCCGGGCCTGGAAGACGGCTTCGGCCAGGCGCTCGGTGAACTCGGCGAAGACCGGCGAGCCGTAGAGCCCCACCAGGCGTTCGCCGGCGGCCTCCAGTGTCGGCGACGTGCGCACGATCTCCTCGGCCGCGGCCACCACCGGCTCGATCAGCGGCTCCCAGTCCAGTTCGTCGACGAACGCCTCGATGGCGTCTGGCGGCGCCGCCTCGGCGAACATCGCCCGCAGCTGCTCCTTCATCCCGCCGATAGCGGCCTCGGCGAAGGCCGGGCGGGCCTCAGGCGCGGGGGCCGCCACGAGCTGGGGCGGCGCGCGGCGGCGCCAGCCGGGGAAGTCCTCGGCGAGCCTGGCGTCCTCCGGCTCGAACCCGGCCTCGCGCATGGTCTTGTACGTCTCGGCCTTTTCCTTGGTCAGCTTGGACGCCCGCTCGGCGTCCTCAGGGCTGGGGCGGCGGAGCTTGGGGGTCGCGGCGCCGGGGTAGTTCCATTCGGTGAGCCAGCGGGCCGGCCCTTGCTCGAAGCTCTCGCACAGCTCCTCGACGTCGGCGTCGGTCAGCTCCTCGCGGACGTCCATATGGACTTCGCTCTGGGAGAGCGAGGCGCCGTCGTCGGTGGTCATGGTCTGGCCGAGCACCACCTTGGAGATGTCGCTGTTGCAGAACCGATAGAAGGTCGCCTGGTCGACGGTGCCGCGCTTGGCCTCCAGCATCTCCAGGACGGTGCCTTCGGGCTTGATCACCGCGCCGTCGAGCCGGATCGCCATGGCCGCGGCCAGCAGCTTCGCCTGGTCGGCGGCCGAGGTGCCGGCGGGATAGGTGCCGACCGTGGTAGGCGCCCCGAACTTCTCCAGGGCGCGGAGCCAGAAGGAGAGCCCCATCTTCTTGAAGTAGACGGGCCAGTACAGGTGAAAGGCGAGGCCCAGGCCGTAGGGATCGTCGTCGTTGTCGGCGCCCGACGACATCACCCAGAACTTCCGGTCCGGCAGCTGCTCGCCACGGAAGGCGTCCTTCCGGGTGAGCAGGCGCAGCTGGCCGTCCGGCGTGAAGCGGAACCGCCAGGGGGTGCGCACCTTCACCGTCTTGAGCCAGACCTTGTTGTCGCGCACCTCCCACATGCACTCGCCGACGCTGAAGCCATAGAAGAGGCCCCAGCTCATGCCCTTGGTGGCGCGGTTGAAGGCGATGGCGTCCAGGTTCTCCTGCAGCTGCTGGGCGGCGGCCTTGCTGGCCGCATCGTCCGCGCCGGGCTCGACGATCAGGGGCCGGGCGACGATGGCCAGGCGGCGCTGCTGGAAGGTCGAGTGGACCTGGCCGTCGCGGCGGATCTCGCGATAGGCCTCCCAGCGCCCGCCCAGGCCTCGCAGCACCGTGTCCTCGGGTTCGAGGAGCGGCCCGAAGTAGGGCTTGGTGATGTCGCGCCCGTCCGCGGACGTGGCGATCTCCTGCATCTCCGGCTTGGCGGGAACGGCCTCGGTCTCGGCCATGGTCAGAACCTTTCGATCTGCAGCTCGGACGACATGACGCCGAAGCCGCGGTCGTCATGCCGACTGCCGGCGGCGGGCAGAGCCGAGCCGGCGGATTGGAAGTCGATGGCCTCGGCCGGGCCGAGCCGCAGCGCGAAGCCGCTCATCACCAGGCCCACGGCGGCGTCGGCGTGGCGCTTGGCGCCGCCCTTCTGGCCGCCGGCGTCGCCCTTCTCGCGGGCTCGGGCCTTGGGGATGGTGGGCACGCCCTTCTCGACCTTCACGGCCCGGAGATCGGCGGCCTGGTCGCGGTCGCGGCAGATGGTGATGCGGCCGTCCTCGAACCTGGACTTCACCGGCGGGCCGTTCTCAAGCCACCAGGCCGAGTTGGTCAGCACGGCCGCCACCCGGCTCTCGCCGTAGGCCTGGACGAGGCGCTCGGCCAGGTAGCCGCCATTGCCGGCCGCGTCGATGGCCGCCTTCCAGCGCCGCAGCCGCGAGAGCAAGTACTTCCAGACGAACTCCTGCTCCGTGTAGGGCACGTTGCGCATCTCGACCGTGAAGGGGGTGCGCCAGCTGCGGTCCTGCTGCTCGGCCAGCGGCCAGATCACCGACAGGTCCGAGGAACGGGCAAAGTCCCCCCCGACGCCGTAGCCGATGTGGAGGTCCAGCTGCTCGATGAGCGGCAGGAGGCTCCCCTCGCACCATTCCTGGATGAAGGCGCGGCGCAGGTGGTCCGGCTGGCGGGCGAAGGCGTCCTCCAGCGCCAGGCGCAGGACCGGCGCGCCAGGATCCTCCGCCCGCTCGATCTGATCGAAGGAGAGCCAGGCGCCCGATCCGCGGGCCGGGATGCAGTCCAGCTCCTCCTCGGCGTCGTCGCCATAGGTCTCCCGGATGTCGGCGATCCACGCCTCCTTGGGCAGGATCTTGCGGCCCTTGACCTGGAAGGTGAGCGCGATCCGCTCGTACAGGCCCGCCGCGATGGCGTCGTCGAACGTGATCGTCAACGTCTCGCCCTTGCGCTTGCCGGCGCGCACCTCGTTGAGCAGGCCGTTGAAGGGGTTGTCCACGCCGTCGTGGGTGGAGACGACCACCACCTGGCCGCCCCACATGAGCAGCGCGATGGCCGCCTTCAGCACCTCGGCGAGATCCTTGTGGAAGGCCGCCTCGTCGATGATGACCAGGCCCTGCTTGCCGCGCAGGGCGCGGGGCACCGATGGCAGGGCGACGATCTTGAAGCCGGAGGCGAGCCGGATCCGGAAGGCGTTGATGTCGCCCTGTTCGTCCTCGATCAGCTCCTCGTCGGCCGCCTCGGCCGCGATCCCGAACGCCTTGGCCCAGAGGGTGCAGGTGTCAATGAACTCCCGCGCCATCTCCATGTCGTAGCCCATGTACCAGACGTTCATGCCGCCGGCGCCGGCGGCTGCGCCCGCGGTCGCCACGGCGTAGGCCGCCAGGCCCCAGGTCAGGCCGATCCGGCGGCTCTTCTCGATGACCAGCAGCGAGACGCCGGCGAACAGGCGGTCGAGGGTCGCCGCCTGGTACTTGAGCAGCAGATCGCCCTTCGGCAGCTGCGCGAACGCCGCCTCGGCGGCGGCGCGTTCCTGGGCGTTCTGTTCGGGGGGCGGCCTGAGCTTCATCCGTCCGCCGTCCCCAGCACCGCCTTGCGGATCACGTCGATTGTGTCGGCGCTCATGCCGCGGGACTTCATGACCTTCTCGGCCTGGGCGGCGGCCGTCTTCCGCGCCTCCTGTTGGATCTTCATGACGCGGTCGGCGTCGGTCTTCTGGGCGCTGGCCACCGACTGCAGTGACCGCGCGAAGAACATCAGGTTCTCAGGATCCAGCGCCTGGTCTTCCTCCAGGTTGCCGATCATCTCGAAGGCCAGGCTCTGAAAGGCTTGGATCAGGACCTGAAAGCCTTGGCCGTCCGCCACGTGGGGGCCGACCTCCTTCGCCAGGGCCGCGGCAAAGTGCTCGCTCC
Source organism: Phenylobacterium sp. (assembly GCF_046290725.1). Classification (GTDB taxonomy): domain Bacteria; phylum Pseudomonadota; class Alphaproteobacteria; order Caulobacterales; family Caulobacteraceae; genus Phenylobacterium. The sequence continues at coordinate 1,998,485 of NZ_JBKBUH010000001.1, read as the reverse complement.
GTTTGATCCGTTCGCCGATGGCCTGGAACTTCTGGGCGTGGCGGTGCACGGCTGAGCGGCTGGGAGCCTTGGCCTTCAGGTCGTTGAAGTCGAGCAGCGCCTCAAGGCGGCTCATGACCTCGTCCAGCGAGATCTGGCCGGCGTTGAACTCCACCAACCATTCTTCGAGCGCCTTGCGGGCGCCCTCCGGCAGACGTTCGACGGTCGAGCGAGGGGCCACGGCGTCAGCCCCGCGGGCTGGGGCGCTGGACGCCGGGAACCGTGGTGCGCCCCTCGGCGACGTCCATGCCGCGCTCGGTGAGCGTCGCGACCACCAGGCCACCCATGTCCGACGTCGCGACCAGGCGCTGTTCCGCCAGCCAGGCGAGCTCGGTGCGGATCTGATCGCGGGTAGCGGTCAGGCCCAGCTCGTCGGTCGCCGAGTGGAGGATCGAGGAGTTCGCCTTCCACGCCGGCGCGGCGGCCAGCACGCGCAGGATCGCGATGCGCACATGCTTCGAGAAGTGTTCGCCGTAGGAGTTCACCGGATCGTCTCCTGCACGCCGCGGGCGAGGAAGAAGCCCTCCAGCCGCTGGATGCCGGCGTTGGCGGCGTCGACGCCCTTGGATACGCCGCGCACCTCGCCGCTCACCCGCTCCAGATCGGCCTTGGTCGGCAGATCCTGGATGTCGGAGCGGATCTCCTGGATCTGGCTCTCGGCGATGGTCAGGCGGTTCTGGTGGCCGTCGACCCGCTCATCGAGGGCGGTGTCCGTCTGGCTGAGCTGGGAGACCGCCGCCTTGACGATCCGCTCGACCTCGGACTTGGCGAGCGCCCGCAGCGACCAGCACGCCCAGACGGCGACCAGGTTGAAGACGAACGCCGCGACCGGCCAATACTGAAGCAGCCCTTTCACCGCGCCCCCCTGGGATACAGACGTTGAACTCGCTCGGCCGCCTCCTGGCAGACCAGGCACCGGACGGCGCCGGGGCACACGACCCGGCGTTCGGCTTCGATGGGCTCGGCGCAGTCGACGCACAGGAAGACGCCCGCGGGCGCGTCCAGCCGGCCGGCGGCGGCGAGCACGGGGCGCAGGGCGATCTGCCGGCGCATCTCCGCGAACTCCTGGGCCTGGTCGATGGTGTCCGTCATCGGCAGGGCCGCCCCTGGATGGAGTCTGGCCGGCCCGCGGCCTCCCAGACCGCCAGAGCCTTCATCGCCTGCTCGTGCTCGTCTGGAAGCCCATAGCCGCCAGCGCCGCCGATCCTGACGCCTCCGTAGAGCATGGCCCGCTTCGCGGCGGGCACGCCCAGCACGGCCAGGGCTTCGGAGAAGATGGCGTCCGCCTCGGCGCGGGGGCGGTGCATCGAGGCGTAGAGCCAGTCGTGAACCACGGCCGCCTTCATGGACGGCCCGGTCGGCGGCTCGATGCGCCATAGCGGGCGCGGGATCGAAGTGAAGTCGGTGATGAAGCCGGGCGGCACGATGATCGTGTCGCCGGATCCAAGATGGCCGACGTCGTAGCGGACGGGCTCCAGCAGCCGGTGCTGGGTGGCCCCGGACTTCTTGCGCAGGGCCGGGCGGCCGGCCTCGTCCTCGACCAGCTCGGTCCGCAGCTTGCTGGTGAAACTCATCGCCCGCCTCCCCAGCGCCGGCGCGGCGTGCGGAGGAAGAAGACGGCGCAGGCCGCGAACGGCGTCGCGGCGCCTAGCACGAAGGCCAGGCCCGCGGCGTAGGCGGCCAGGAAGCTCGGCACCCCGCACATCAGGCCAGCGCCCCGATCCGGTGGCGGATCCAGCCGAAGAAGAAGTCCTCGTTGGCGGCGTCTTCCGGCGTGATGTCGAAGTAACGGGCGCCCTGCTGGATGTTCAGGGCCTTGAGCATGACGCTCTCGCCGTCCTGGTCGCGGCGGATCTTCAGGTAGGTGGAGAGCGTGCGAAGCGTGATCGGGCCGACGTCGCCGTCGATCTTGATGTTCGGATAGTCGCGGCCGCGGCGGTTGAACCGGTTGAGGGCGGTCTGCAGGTAGATGCCCGGCCAGGCGACGCCCAGGTTCACGCCGGTGTCCAGCAGCTCCTCGGCGATGGGCAGCGAGAGATAGGCTACGGCCTCGAAGCCGGGCTCCTTCCAGTAGCGCTCCCGATAGATCCGCACCGCCTCGGCCCGCGGCATGTCGCGCATCGAGCCTGCGTAGCCATAGCGGCGGGCGGTCGCGACCGTGATCCCCCACATGGTCTCGCCGCCGCGGTCGGAGGGATGGTTGGAGTACTTGCCCTCGCGGCCGACCAGGCGGTCGATCACCTCTTCGACCTGGGCGGGAACGAACTTGGACGCGGGGGTGTTCACTGGCTGGCTCACGCAAAACCCGGCCTTGCGCCGGGCGATTTCACGTGTGCAGCATGGCTGAGCTGTGGAGCGGCTTAGCCCCTGACAGCTGTCACCCTCAGTCGAACAGATCGCCCTTGGGCTTCTTCGTCGCGGCCTTCACCCGGAAGGCCGAGCGGGTGTGCATGTCGGTGGCCAGCGCCACCTGACGGGCCGAGGCGCCCTTGGCGAGCAGCGCCGCCGCCGCGGCCCGGCGACCCTTCTGGCCGCGCAGGTTCGCCATCGGGACCGTCACCTTCCCGCGGCCGAGGCGCTGGACGATCTTCGCCGCGGCGGCCTGGCCGACCGCGCCGGAGAGCACCGAGCCCTTGGCGTCCGACAGGCTGATGTCGGTGCCCCCGAAGTCGCGGGCAAGCTTCAGGGCGACGTCCAGGCCGGCGGCGTCCGCGATCTCGGCCAGGATCCCGGACAGGCCGCTCATGCCGAGCCGCCCTTCCGGACGCGCTCCAGGGCCAGCTCGGCGCGCAGGGCTTCGAGGGTGGCGGCCTTCAACTGATCCTGGCGGGCGCGGACCTGGCCGTGCGGGGCGACGCGGGCCTTCATCGCCGCCTGGGCGCGGATCTCGGCGGCCGCGGCCTTGCGGGCCTCGGCCTCGGCTTCCTCGCGCCAGGAGAAGAGATCCGCCGGCGCCATGGTCAGTCGCCTGCAGCCCAGATCTCCGCCGCCAGCTCCTTGGCGTGGCGGTCGAGATCGCGCTCGTTGAGGCCGTGGACGGCCAGGAAGGGGCGGCCCAGCTTCTCCAGCTGGGCGTTGACCAGGCGCGCCTTCAGCACCCAGGTCTCGCGGTCGGCGTGGCGCCGATCGATCTGCTGCGACCAGCCGGCGCGCTCCGCCATCGCCTTCAGGGCCTCGACAAGGCGGTAGCCCTGCGACTGGTCGGCCCACTGCAGCCGGTCTACGCCGAGCTGGCGGCGGCCGAAGGCCTCCAGGGCGCGCTCGGAGGGGTCGCGGACGACGCCCAGCTGGTGGAGCGAGATCCAGAGCGCCCGGGCCTTCTTCGCCACCGGATGGTCGGCGGGCCGGCGGGCGCGCTTCAGATCGGGCGCCGCACCCGTTCTCACCGCCGGCGCCGCCGGCTTCCAGCCCAGGCGGCGATACTCGTCCAGCACCGCGGCGAGCTGGGCGTCGGTGCAGTCCGCCGAGGAGCGGTGGCGGGTGACGCGCTCCAGGATGTCCCGGCGCGTCTCCTCGTCCAGGCGCAACTCCTTCGCGCCGAGATGCACCTTGGCCAACAGAGCACGGCGGTGGCCGTCGAGGACGCGGGCGGGAGCGGTCATCGCCTGCGGCTCCTAGCCTGGCCTGATCCATAGCGCCGGGCCTGATCGTCGAGGGCGAGGCGTCTTCCCTCGGCCATCTCTTCTTCCCGGCGGCGGGCGGCTTCGGCGGCCGCGGCGTCATCGGCCCGCTGCCGCGCCCAGAGGCGGTGCATCGCGTAGCTGACGTGAGAGCCCGGGGGGCACACGGCGTCGTCGGTCATGCCGCCCTCCCCGGCGAGACGATGGAGAAGTTGATGCGCATGTTCTCCGACGCGATCTGGAACGCGCCGGCCGGCGTCAGGACTGCGCGGGTGGTGAAGACGATGGTCCGGCCCTGAATGTCCTTGAACCGGGCCTGGAAGGTGTAGCTGCGGCGGTTGCGAGCCACCCTGACGGTGGCCGGCGGCGTCAGGTCGTCAGCGGCGAGCCGGAAGAAGGCGCGGAACTCCGGCGACCACGGCATCGTCCCGGTTTGGCGCTTGCCGCCGGTCTTCGCGCGGCGGGCGGTCACGTGCGGACCTCCGGCATGGCGTCATGGGTGCGGCCGTCGAGCAGGCGGCCCGCCCAGCGCTTGCCGAGCCGCCATGCCACCTGACCGTCCGGGAAGTCATGCTCCTGTACGTTTTCTTCGAACCAAACCGTGTCGGGAGGAGCCTGATCCTCGGTGACCCACGAGCCCCACTGCTTGAAGAAGAATGCGACGCCGGCGACATCGCAGTCCTCGCGGATCTGGCGCGCCCATTCGGGGTGCATCGGCCGCGGGCCGTTCTCGCCGCCCACGATGGCCCAATCGATGCCACGCAACCAGCCTGCGGCGTGGATGGCGCTCAGCAGCGGCTCGAAGCTGATGAAGCGCACGGCGGCCGGGGTGCGCCGAAGAAAGGGCACGCGCTCCTCGAACCGCATCTGATCCTCGGCCGAGATGCCGAGCCAGACATTGCGAAGCGGCCAGGCCGTCTCCTCCAGCGCTCCGCCGTGGGTGCAGGTGACGTCGGCCGCCGCATCATCGATCCGCCGGGGCGCGATGCTCGGGTCGTCGCCCTGTGATTGGGCTTTCGCCTGAAGGCCCCTCATGTACGCGAGCATCCGGTCGGCCCGCTTCGTCAGCACCTGGAACGTGTGCTGCGGGCAGAGCGCCATGACGGCGAACACCCGGTCGATCCAAGCGTCGGGCACGCCTTCGGCGAACAGGTCGCCATGGGCGCAGACGAAGATCCGCCGCGGCCGGCGCCAACGCAGGGGCTGGTCGAGCCAGTCCTCGTTGAGCCGGACCTCGCCCGTCCACACGGGGCCGGCCTTGGTCACTCGAGTGAGGCCCTGGCGGGAGGGGTGATGCTGCAGCCGCGTGCCCGCCAGCTTCATGGCGTAGCAGTTGGTGCAGCCGGGAGAGACGACGCTGCAGCCGGTGACCGGGTTCCACGTCGCGTCGGTCCATTCAATGAGGCTTTGATCGGCCATCAGTGTTCGCTCCGGGATCGGGCCAGCTCGGCCTCCAGCTGCGCGACGCGCGTGCGGGCCAGGTCGAGTTCGTGGCGGATGAGGTAGATCGGCCGCCGCGTCGGGGAGGCGCCGGGAAGCTCTTCGAGGCCGAGGCGGTTCAGAGCCGCGTAGACGCGCAGCACCTCGCCCTCGTCGCCGGCTTCCAATCGCGCCTCCGCGCGGCGGGCGGCGTGAAGGATCGACGTGTGGTCGCGGCCGCCCAGGCGGCGGCCGAGGTTCGGCAGGGAGAGGTCCGGCCGGATCCGCCGGGCGAGCAGGCAGGTGGTCTGGCGCGGCTGGGCGTAAGCCTTCCAACGCCGCGGCCCCTCCAGGTCGGAGAGGCGCATCCCCGCGACGGCGGCGACCGCCCGCTTAATGCTCTCGAAGGAGATCTCGTGGGCCATCTCAGTCCTCCAGCCCATCAGTCCGGATGACGGTGACCACTTCGCCCGCGCGCAGCACCAGGTGGACGCCATAGGCGGGCACGTCGATGTAGATGGACGCGGGCGCCGTCTCGGCCGCCGGGTCGAAGCCGCCGGCGACGACAGCCTTGCGGATCTCTTCGCGGATCCGCTCGATGTCGGCCCCGACGACACGCTCCAGGTATCGCACCACGGCGTGGTCGGTGACCGACAGGAGGAGTTCGTCGGGGCCGGCCATGTCAGGCCGCCTTGCGGGCGCGGGGGCGCTCAGCGGCCGCCCGCATGTCGGCGACGGCGTCTTCGATCACCCGCCACTCGGCGTCGGTGACGTTCGCCTCGGCCCGGTGGTCGAGCCAGCGCCGGCCGACTTCGGCGATGGTCTCGCACTCGAAATCCGACAGGAGGTTGGCGTAGTGGCCCATCAGCGACGCGGCGCTGATCAGGGCGAATTGCTGCGACTTGGAGAGGGCCATCAGGCGGCTCCGACGAAGAGGGTCCAAAGGGCGCGGCCCCCCACGATCAGCCCGGCCCAGATGACCAGGTTGGCGACTAGGGCCACCTGGACGCGCCAGTTGCGCAGCCAGGGCGTGAAGGTGCGGGGGGCCGGGGCGAGCATCAGGCGGCGGCCACATCGATGGAGACGGCCTCCCAGGGATCGGTGGGGCGGGCGCGACGGTAGAACCGCACGTACTCCTTCGATCCCTCGATCCGGATGCTGTCGCGGATCGCGCGCATGGCGGTCTGCCAGCGCTCGTCCTGGATGTCGTGGCGCAGCAGGGTGAACAGCTCCGAGGGGCTGACCTTGCCCTCCTGGTCGACGCTGAAGGCGCTCTGGACGATGGTCCGCAGGGCGGCGTTGGCGTCGGTCGCCCACTCGTTGAGGCAGGCGTCGACCAGCTTCTTGGCCTCCTGCAGCTCCGGGCCGAAGACCACGCGGTCGGCGACCTGCACCTGCACCTTCATGAGCCCGTCGAAGGTGGTCAGGGTGACGTTGCCCTTCGGCCCGCCACGGGTGGTTCCGTACTCCTGCGAGAGGATGTCCTGGAAGGCGGCGACGTCCTGCAGCGTGTGCCGCTTGAAGCGTGCGATCTGATCGGCGAGCGGCTTGGCGTAGCCGAGGATCTTGCGGACCGTCTCGTCCATGAGCTTGTCGGCCGGACGAATGCTCTCGACCGGCACCAGCGCGCCCTTGTGGTTGCGCATGTAGGTCTGACCTTCGATCTCGAAGGTGCCGGGCTCGAACGTCTCCGAGACGGCGCGGGCCAGCTCGGCGGTGGGGGTGGCTTGGGTGATCAATGGAAGGCTCCGAGGATCTTGGACGCCAGGCCCTTTGCTCCGGCGTCGGGTTTGTCTGAGAGGAAGGCGGCCCGCGCGGCGGCCTGCTGGAGGCCCTGCTGCGCGGCGACATCGTGGCGGTGCACGAAGGGCTCCGGCGCTCCGGAGAAGGCGCTCAGTAACGAGCGCCAGAGCCCTCCGCGGCGGCGGCTCATCTCCGCCCCCCGTTGATCACGTGGAACGGGGGCAGATCGGCCGGGGCGGCGTCCTGGCCCATCACCTGGTCGAAGCCGGCCTCCACGGCGTCGAGCAGCCGGTAGAGTTCGCCGGGCGTCAGCACCCCGGCGCGTGCCTGGGAGCGGATCTGGCGGGCGGCGGAGCGGGCGTTGCGGACTTGATCGAGCGAGTTCACTGATCGTTCCTCCTTGCGGATTAGCGGGTACGGCCGAGGCCGGAGAGCTGGGCGAAAGCGCCCTTCAGATGTTCGAGCGAGAGGGCGTCGCCGGCGCCGCGCGCGGCCAGCAGGGCGGCCTCCATCGTCATCTCGATGTTGCGAAGGCCGCCGGCCCTGGAGGCGATGTCGACGCAGTAGGCGACCTCGGCCTCGCTGATGATCTCACCGTTCGCATCGGCCCAGGCGCGGGCCAACGCCGCGGCGTCGACCGGGTCCGGCGAGACGATCCAGCGGCGTTGCGCGAAGCGGCTGGAGACCTGCGCGAAGGCCGCCTTGCCGCCGGTGGTGCCGACGCGGGTCCAAGCCGTCTCGTTGCCCAGCAGCGCCACGCCGATGGGGGCGCCGCGTTCACGCGTGCGGTCGTTGAGCGCCCGCAGGGCTTCGATGGCTTGTTCGGAGAGGTGTTGAGCCTCGTCCACGATGATCAGGCCCTTGGCCTCGACCGCGATGTCGCAGACCCGGCGCATCAGCTGCTGGGGCGTGCCCTTGATCTCCGATACGCCCATGGCCGCCAGAACCTCCAGCAGCATGGTCGGAACGCCGCCGGTGGAGGGGTCCATGGCCGTGTACCAGGTGCGCGGGAAGTCCTCCCGGAACTGGCGCGCGCTGGCGGTCTTCGAGACGCCGGGCGAGCCGGCGATCATCACCATGCGCCCGGTCTCGCGGGCGTAGGTGAGCGCCATGGCGATCTTCCGCGAGCCGGTCAGCGGCATGTAGGCCGGCGCCTTCGGCAGCTGCCGGCGCATCTCGGCCGCCTGTTCGCGGGCGCGGAGCCACTTCGTCAGCTTGGCGGCGGTCGACGCCCGGCCCGCCTCGCTGGGATAGGTGCCGTTCAGATACTGGCTCAGCGTCGCCTGCGGGACGTCGGCCTGGCGGGCCAGGTCGGCCTGCGAGATCTTCTCCGCCGAAAGCACACCCTTGACCTGGGCGACCAGCGCCACGTGTTCGGCGTCGCTGAACTCGGTCTTGCCGGGATTGATGTTCATGGTACTCAAGCTCCTGTTCAGTTGCACTGTTGAGCCCGTCCGAGGTGGCAGCCCCGGGCGGGCTTTCTTCATCCGCGGCCGAGCACCGCGGCGACGCCGCGTTCCCAGCTCTCGTCGAAGTCGGTGGGGGCGCCGCCCAGCTCGGCGAGCTTGCGCGGGGCCTTGGGGACGAGGGCGACCACCTTCTCGTCCGGGGTGACGGGTTCGGGCGGGGCGACGCCGGCGACCTGGGCGGCCACGTCGCGGGCGGTCAGGCGACGCAGGGCGTGCGCCTGTTCCTTCTCGGCCCGCTTGAAGTCGCGGACCGCCTTCCGCTGCTCGCGGCCGTCCGCCAGGTTGTCGAAGCTGCCGGCTTCAAGCCGCTCCGCCCGGGCTAGCAGGCGCCCATCGAGGCTGTAGACGTAGGCCCCGAGATCCATCCGCTCGGGATCGAACCGGACCGTGACCTTCTGGCGCTTCAGGGCGCCCAGCTCCGGCGACCAGTAGCGGTGACCCTCGACCGCGACGGCGCCGCTGCGCGGATCCATCGAGACGGCCTTGGAAGCCAGCATGCAGAGACGCAGCTGGGCGTCGGTAAGACGCCGGATCGGCCGCCGCTCCAGCCCGGCCGCGAACACCTCGTCGAAGCTGCGGCCGTTCATGCCCATGCCGGTTCGGCCGACCTGGGCGTTGTAGTGGGCGATCTCGCGGCGGACGATGTGCTCGAACTCGGCGAAGGGCACCGCCCGCGAGCCATAGTTCTCCGGCTTGGAGACGGGGTTGTGCCCGGTGTAGGCGCCCTCGAACTCCGCGCGCTTGGCGATGTCGTGAGCGAAGTTGCGGAAGGACCGCTCGATGGGCTTGGCCTGGCCCCAATAGGGCGTGGCGAACAGCGCCTTGACGCCCAGGGTCTTCAGGAGGCCGGCCGGCTCCTCCTCGGGCGTCTTGCCCCAGCGCAGGCGCGCCAGGCCGCCGGAGATCGCCTTGGCGGCGTTCTCCCGGCCGTTGTCCATGATCAGCGTCTCGCAGAGCCCGAACTCTCGGAAGGTGTCTCCGAGCGCCAGGCGCACCAGGTGGTGGTTCAGCGTCAGGTCGAAGCGGATCGCCAGGATCTTGCCGCTGGCGACGTCCTGGACCGCCAGCGAGAGCGGCCGGGATATCGTCCCGCCGGGCCATTCCACCCGGATGTCCCAGGTGTGGCCGTCCAGGTTCAGCACCTGCATCGGCGCGATGCTGGAGCGGTCGCGCTCGCGGTGCGGGAAGGCGTGGCTGAGCGCGCTGTCGCCCTCGCGCAGATAGGTCTGGACGTTCGGCGGGATCTCGGCGTCCAGGCGGCGCTGCAGGGTCTTCGCCGAAGGGACGCGCCACCCGCGCTCGGCGGCGACGCGCTGGAGGTTGCGGTAGCAGCTGGCGTGCGTCGGCTTGGACTGCCGCAGATAGTCGCCCTTGTAGAACTCCCAGGCGTCCTGATCGCAGTCGGCCATCACGGTCCGGCCGGTCCAGTCGGGGACGAGGTAGGCCGCCCGATCCTCCGGCGCGACGCCGGCGATCCGCGCGAACCACCCGTGCACCGTGCTGCTGGACAGGCCGTCGCCGGCGCCGGTCAGGCGCGCCTCGCGGATGGAGGCCGAGACGACATAGTCGATGGCCGCGGTCTTGCGCATGCCCTGGCGGACCATGGCCTCGACGGCTTCGATCACGTCGAGCCGGCGCTGGGCCTGGGTCCTGACCGCCTCCGGGGCGGTCTCCCACCGCGCCCAGGCGGTGTCCCGATCCGGCCGCTCGACCTGGCGCTCGTCGTCCAGCATCAGCGCTGCGCGGGCCACTTCCGGCAGCAGGCTCAGGTGGTACTCGAGTCCGCCGCCGCGGCCTTGCCTCTTGCGGGCGAGGCGCCCGAGCTGGGGATGACCCCGGTGCTCCCATCCCTCGCGGGCGGCGAGCTTCAGGAGCCCCATCTTCGTGGCCGGCAGGCCCGGCAGCGCCATGGCCGCCAGTTCGCCCGCCGAGAACCATTCCTGGACCTTGCCTCCGACGACCATGCTTACGACCGCCCCCGCGGCTTACGGAACTGTGTCTGGAATGGCGCGGCCTCGCGGTGCGCGCGGGCCTTGCGCTTCAGCTGCTCGATCTGCTTCTCGATCAGCGCGGCCTCGGCCAGGTGGGCCTCTTCACCCTCCAGGACGATCAGTCCCTCGTCCTTCAGGATGAAGTCCCAGAGCCAGTTGCAGCCGGTCGCCCTCACGAAGGCGATCCAGCGAACGATGCTGATCGTGTGGCTGGTGCGGCTCTCGGCCGTGTAGGCGTAGAGCTGGGCCTTGGTGACCTCGTCGTCGCCCAGCAGCTCGCTCATCTCGGCGGCCACGACCGCGGCGCCCTTGCCGCATGTCCGCAGGGCCTCGCCCATCGCGACGGCGATGGCGCGCTTCATGTCCAGCGCCCGCGGCAGGTCCGAGGGCGCCCGGACCGGGAAGTAGGTTCCCTCGAAGAGATCGCCGGTGCGGTTGTCGCCGCGCGCCTTAGCCACGGTCGGCCTCCGTCACGCTCCAGCCGTCCGGCAGCTTCCGGCCGGCCAGGTCGTTGAGGATCGCCGCCCGGGCCGAGGTGGAGGCCGAGCCCCAGAGCTTTCGAAAGGTCTTCAGAACCTCGTCGGTGGGCGTTTGAACAGGTGTCGAAGGCGCGTTGCCGGCGGCGGCGGCGCGGGCGTCCGCCACGTTCTTCGCGGCGCCGGAGAGGATCAGCTCGGCCACCTTGGCCTGCTCTTTACGGTCGCCGATGGCCGCGAGCTGCCTCAGGAGGCCCTCGTTCCGAGCGAGCGGGGTGCCCCGCATCTGCGCGCGAAGGTCGGCAGGAAGGTTGGAGACCGTGCTGAAGGCGGCGCGGACGGTGCGCTCCGAGAGGCCGACGTCCGCCGCGGTCTCCGCTGCGAACCCCATGGTCTGGGGCGCCCCGCCGGATAATTCGGCAAACTTTGCCGAATTTGAGGGGCGCCCCCTCTTCGGCATGGCCTGGCCATCGGCTTGCGCCACCCGCTCCGGGAACCGGCGGCGCCAGACGGCGAACCGCTCGACGATCATCTCGCCGCGTTCGAGCGGGGTGAGCCCGCGCCGGATAAGGTTTTCGTCGATCTCGATCTGCAACGCCTCGTCGTCAGAGAGGACGCGGATCGTCGCCGGGATGGTCTGCCGGCCAAGGCCCTTCATCGCCGCGAGGCGGTGGGCGCCGGCCACCAGTTCGTACCGGGGGCCGAGGTCGTCGTCGGGCAGCGGGCGCACCAGGACCGCGCCAAACCAGCCGGTCTCCTGGATGGAGACCTGAAGGTTGGCCACGGCCGCGGGATCGACGGGGCGAAGGCGGGGGGCGACCATGATGCTCTTGATTGGGAGCATCTGGACCGCGGCGGCTTCCATGCGGGCGGCCATGTCTAACGCGCCCCCGCGTTTTGACGGTGCGCCGCACCACGATTGCGAATATTCTCATCACGAACGTGACGAGACCGGCGGCGCTCTCCCTCCTTGGAGTAGCGATCCGGCCACAGCTGATGGAGAGGCACCCCGAGGAACTCAGAGATCACCAGGTCGGAGGTCGGCTGGGGACGGCGAAGCGAGGCGCGGCAGGCGCTCTCGCAAAGTCCGTTCTGGAGCGACAAGGCTTTGAGCGAGGTGCCGCGCTTGCGGATCGCCGCCTTGATGTCCTCTGCGTGCCAGGCCTTCGTCATCGCCAACGTGCTCATTTCATCACTTTCGTGATGTAGCATCGAAAGCGAGATCGAAGTCAAGAGTTCCCGTGGTGGGAGAGCACCATGGACGGCGTAGTCGATCCGAATTTCGATATGCAGGGGTTCGCTCAGCGAGCGCGGGAAGCCATGTTTCCGGAGAAGATCACTGCATTCGCCCAGCGCGTCGGTCTGCCGCAGGCGACCGTCTCCAAGATCATGTCCGGAGGCAGCGTCGCCGGGCCTCGCCTCGACATCGCCGCCAAGATCGCCGAGGGGCTGGGCGTCAGTCTCGACTGGCTCGCCTTCGGCCGTGGCGATGGGCCGTCGACCGAATCAGTGCTCCGGGTTCCGCGCTATGACGTCCACCTGGCCGCCGGCGCTGGCGCCTGGAACGAGGGACGGGTGGAGGTCGAGCACATCCCGGTCACCTTGAGCTTCCTTCAGCAGCAGTTCGGGCGGACAACGGCCACAGGGCTGGCCGTCCTGACCGCCCGCGGCGACTCCATGGAGCCGACGATCAAGGACAAGGGCCTTGTGGTGATCGACCAGGGGGTCACTGAGCTGTTCGACGACGTGTTCGCCTTCGTGTTGGCCGGCGAGGCCCGCGTGAAGCGCTTCCGCCGGCTGACGGATGGGCTCATGCTGATTTCCGACAACGAAGACTATCCGCCGGAGACCGTGAAGGGCTCGGACATGGAGCGCCTGCAGATCATCGGCCAGGTGCTCGGCGTCCTGCAGGCGATCTAGGAGGCGACCATGACCGAGATCACAAACCGCGAAGCCGCCGCGCGAGGGGATGAGCCAGACCTGGGCAAGATCTTCGGCTGGCTCCTCTTCGCCGCCGGCCTGGCGCTCGTCGCCTGGGCGTTCGTCATGGACCCTTCGGTGGAGACCGGCCTCTCCGGCGGCCTGGAGCGGATCAACAACGTCGGCCGGCTGAACCACCAGCTGATGGTGGCCATCGTGGGCTCGGCCTTCGTGGTCGCCGGCTCGATCTTCGCCAGCCGGCGCTGATCCGAACGGCCAGTTCCCAGTTTACGGTTCGGGCGGGCGTCAAGCCCGCCCTTTTTCGTGCCCGCGGATGCTAAGCGCCTGTTCTGACGTAGAAATCGGCGAACCGTAAACTGTCGCCGATCTGGCATCTGGAGTTTACGGTTCACGGCCCCGCCGAGGTGGGGCTGGAGCGCCTCGTCCCCCCGCACCCAGGGGCCATCGCCACCGCCGCCCGTGCCGCCTTCGAGCGCGTTCAGGGCCTTATCCTTCAAGGCTTCGCCACACGCCGCCCGAACGGCCGGCGAACGCTCTTCGAACGGGCGAGCAATGTCTAATGGCGCAGCCGCCGTAGACTGTCTAAAACCGCCCTGCAGCGCCGCGACGGCCGATTTTTCGGGACAACTCGACGAAACCGCCCGCGCGCCGTTTTTGGAGCCCTAGCCGTTGCCCGATAAGGGTTTCATCCCGCCGTGTCCCGCATCATCCCGGACCATCCCGCCTCTCCAAGATCATGTGTCCAGGCACAGCGGCTGGGCGGCGGCTACGAAGTCGCGCCAAATCTGGGCCGGCAGGCCTCCGCCCACGGCGCGGCGCATGGGGCTGTTGTCGTCGTTGCCGATCCAGACGCCCACCACCAGGTCGCCCGCATAGCCGACGAAGAGGGCGTCGCGATAATCCTGGGTGGTGCCGGTCTTGCCATGGGCGCCGGAGACGCCGGCCGCCCGGCCGGTGCCCTGCGTCACCACCGCCCGCAGCAGGTCGCGCAGGGCCTCGCGCTCGCCGGCTGGCAGGACGCGCCGCTCGCCCGCCGGCGCTCGCCCGGCCAGGCCGTAGGGCCGGATCGGCGCCTCGCCCGCCGCCACGGCGGCATAGGCCGCCGTCAGCTCCAAGAGACTCATGGGCGAGGTGCCCAACGCCAAGGTCAGGTCGCGCGTGAGCGGCGCGCTCACCCCCATGTCGCGGGCCGCGCGGATTATCGGGTCCGTCCCCACTTCCCGCGCCAGCCGCACGGCCGCAACGTTGGAGGATCCGGCGAAGGCTCGCCGCAGGCTGATCGGCCGGCCGGCGTAGCGCGCCTCATGGTTTTCCGGCTCCCAATCGCCCACCTTGACGGGCGCGTCCAGGATCTCGCGATCGGGCGTCCAGCCCTGGCGGATCGCCGCCTGGTAGACGAAGAGCTTGAAGGCGGAGCCCGGCTGGCGCTGCGCGTCCACGGCGCGGTTGAACTGGCTCTGCGCATAGTCGCGCCCGCCGACCATCGCCACCACGCGCCCGTCCGTGCGCATGGCCACCAGCGCCGCCTGGCCGGCGTTCAGCGCGCCACCCTGCCGCGCCAGCGCCCGCTCTACGATCCGCTCGGCCTGGCTCTGCAGACGGCTGTCCAGGGTGGTGCGCGCCTCGATCTCTCCGAAGGCGCGATCGAAGCCGCGGCGAGCCTCGCGGGTGATCCAGTCGGCGAAATAGGTGCCCACCGGCAGGTCGGCGCGGCCTTCCCGCAGGCGGACGTTGCGGGCCGCTCGAGCCTGGGCCTCGCTGATGACGCCGGTCTCGACCATAGCGGCCAGCACCACCCGGGCCCGGGCCCGGGCCGCCGCCAGGTCCTCGGTGGGCGCGAGCCTCGAGGGCGCCTTGACCAGCCCCGCCAGCATGGCCGCCTCGCCGATGGAGAGGGCCTCGGGCTCCTTATCGAAATAGTGCCGGGCCGCAGCCCGCAGGCCGAACACACCATCGCCGAAATAGACCGCCGACAGGTAGCGGGAGAAGATCTCGTCCTTGGAGAGTCGGGCCTCCAGATAGAGCGCGATCAGCGCCTCCTGGGCCTTGCGTCGCCAGCTGCGCTCGTTGGACAGGAAGGCGTTCTTGGCGAGCTGCTGGGTGATGGTCGAACCGCCCTGAGCCACGCCGCCGGCCCGCAAATTGTCGCGCGCCGCCCGGGCGATGCCCGCAAGGTCCAGGCCGAAATGGCTGTAGAACCGCCGATCCTCGATGGCCAGGAAGGCTCCGGTCACGTGGCCGGGCAGCTCCTTCACCTCGACCGGCGCCTCCTTGTAGGCCCCCCGCCGGGCGAAAGGCCGTCCGTCGGAATCGGTCAGGACGAGGGTGGGCGTCGAAAGCGGCTCCAGCGCCCGCCCCAGCGGCAAAGCCCAGGTCAGGAACAGAAAGGCGGCGAGAAGCGCCAGCAGCGCCCCGCCGGCCGCCTGCCAACGCCGCCGCTTCCAGAAAGGCGTGGCGGCTGGCGGCTCGGGGCCCTCGTGCGGCGTCATGCAGGAAAACTCGGAAGGCGGCTTTGTTGGGCGGAAGCGCCCTCCTTAGCACGCCCCGCGCGCGCCGGAACCGAACAGGCGCGGCGGTGTTGGCGGAGACGAACCCCGAAGCTTCCAAACGCGAAGGAGCCGCCCCATGAGACCGCCTGCCGCGAGCCTAGCCCTTCTTCTTCTCCTGCCCGCCGCCGCCTGCCAGCGCCAGGCCGACACGCCGCCGGGCCAATCGGACGAGGCGACGGCCATCGCCGCCCAGCAGCCCACCGGCGGCGAACCGCAGAACCTGGAAGGCCAGGCCCGTGGGGCTTTGAGCGGCGGCCCCTCCGGCCAGACCCCGCCCTACGGCGCCGCCGGCGGCGTCGGGACCCAGATGGTCGAACAGCACAAGGGAACCCCGCCCTCGGCCGGGAACGACGACGGCGCGGTCAGCACCCAGCCCCCCGCCGCAAGCGCTTCGCCGCACTAGTCACGCAACGCTCCCCGGGGCCAAGGCGTTGGTTTGGCGGGAGGGACACCGCTCGGACCCAAGAGGAGATTTGGGATGAACAGCATTATCTATCTCGTCGGCCTTGTCGTCGTCGTCGGCGCCATTCTCGCCTTCGTGTTCTGACGCAAGGCCAGGCGCGGCGCGCCTTCGGGCCGCCTGCCGCGCCGGCGCCCCCCTTGAAGCAACACCCCGCCCGGGCCGTGTGATCGAAGCGTGAGCTTCGCCTATCGCGCCGAAAGCGTCAGGCTGGTCGGTCCTTCGGCGAAGCTGGCGCGCGCGAGGATCAGGGCGTACCGATCCATGGCCCGGGCGGCGGACTTGCGGCTGCACCAGCCGCGGAATTCGACTTCCAGCTCGCGGTTCGCCACGGCGTTGCGGCACACGGTGCGAGCCGCCGCGCGCACTTCATCACGCACGAGGTCGGCGCTCTTGCCGGCGAGCGGGATGCTGAGTTCGGTCGGGGCGCGGCCGCTGACCGCCAGTTCGTCAACGCTCTGGGCGTGGGCGAAAGCGCCGGGAACCGCCAGGGCGGCGGACGCAGCGAAGGCGGCGAGAGCCGTGCGGATGGCTTTGGGCGACATGGGATTCCTCCTCCGATGACAGAAGGAGGCTAACCCCGCGGGCGCCCGGCGCGATTGTCGCGGGTCAAGCTGCGTCTTGATCACCGGCGTCCGCGAGCTTGTTGCGATACGCCTCGCGGGCCGCCTTGAACCGCTCGAAGGGGAACTTGACCGGCACGCCTTCAAGGGCCGCGGCGAGCATGTCCAGATGCGCCTCCCAGCCGGCGGCCGAACGGGCGGCGTCTTCGCCCTCGGGAATGCGGAGAGTCAGCGATAGTCGGCAGCCGACCTCCGCCGGCTCAAGGCGCCCGCGCAACGGGCGCAGAGTCTCTTCGCCGGGCCCGCTCCAAGAATACTCCAGCAGATGGGTTGGATCACAGGCGCTCACCGCGGAATCGATAACGATCCCGCTATCGCCGAAGTCGAGCCTGGCCGCGCCTCCGAGGCGCAATTCGATGCGCCCGGGCGCCAGCCATTGGGGCAAAAGGGCCGGGTCGGTGAGGGCCCGCCAGACCGACTCCACGCCATGTTCGAACCGGCGTTCGAACCCGATCTCCACCAAGCCCTGGCCGGTGACGAACCGGGCGCCGAACTCCCCTTGCGCGTCCATGCGATCCTCCGTGAATGGGGTGCAAGCTTGGCACGGCCCGACTGCGCGGAGCTTGATGCGGGTCAATCGGCGGTCCAGGCGCGCTCCAGGATCGCCGGCGCTCCGACGCCCTCGGGCAGCATGCCGAAAGCGCCACCCTCCTCGGAGAACCGGCTTTCGATAAACGCCTCGGCGAGGAAGGCGGGCGCATGGCGCACGAGCAAGGCGCCCTGGACCGTCACCGCCAGGTCGCGGCTGAAGCGCCGCAGGGCGGCCTCTGGCAGGCCGCTCCGCCCGGCTTCCAGCAACCGGTCGATGGCGGCGTCCAGCTTGCCGTGGCGGCCGCGGGCCGGCGCCAGCTCTGCGGCCAGGGCGTCCAGCGCCTCCGGCTCCCGGCGCAGGGCGCGCAGCACGTCCAGGGCCATCACGTTCCCCGAGCCCTCCCAGATCGAATAGACCGGCAGCTCGCGATAGAGGCGCGGCATGCCGCTGTCCTCGATGTAGCCGGAGCCGCCCAGCACCTCGAGGGCCTCCGCCGCGAGGATCGGGCCCCGCTTGCAGATCCAGAACTTGGCGGCGGGCGTCACCAGCCGGGCGAACAGCGCCTCGGCCGGGTCGGCCTTGGCGTCAAAGGCCCGCGCCAGCCGGAAGGCGAGCGCGGTAGCGGCCTCCACCTCCAGCGCCATGTCGGCCAGCACGGCGGCCATCAGCGGCTGGTCGGCCAGCTTGCGTTGGAAGGCGGTGCGGTGGCGGGCGTGATGGATCGCCTGGATCAGCGCCTGCCGCTGAACCCCGGCCGAGCCGACCACATTGTCCAGCCGCGTATAGCCGACCATCTCGATGATCGTCGGGACGCCGCGCCCCTCCTCGCCCAGCAGCCAGCCGACGGCGCCCTCGAACTCCACCTCGCTGGAGGCGTTGGAGCGGTTGCCGAGCTTGTCCTTCAGCCGCTGGAAACGCAGGGCGTTGAGCTCGCCCTCCGGCGTCCAGCGCGGCAGGAAGAAGCACGACAGCCCGCCGGGCGCCTGGGCCAGGATCAGGAAGGCGTCGCACATGGGCGCCGACATGAACCACTTGTGACCGACGATGCGGTAGGGCTCGCCCGGACCGGGCCGGCCGAGCGGCTGGGCGCGGGTGGTGTTGGCGCGCACGTCCGAGCCGCCCTGCTTCTCGGTCATGCCCATGCCGATCAGGGCGCCGGCCTTTTCGGCGACGGGGCGATGGGCGGGATCATACTGGCGGGAATGGAGCTTGGGCAGCCAGGCCCGCAGGTGTTCGGGGGCCGCGTCCAGCACAGGGATGGCGGCGTAGGTCATTGAGATGGGGCAGCTCGTCCCCGCCTCCACCTGGCCGCTCATATAGAGGCCGGCGGCGCGGTGGACATGGGCGCCGGGCCTGGGATCGCTCCAAGGCGAAGCATGGATCCCCTGCGCCACCTGGAACGTCATCAGTTGGTGATAGGCGGGATGGAACTCCACCCAGTCGGAGCGCCGCCCATAGCGGTCGAAGGCGTGCAGCCGCGGCGGCTCGCGGTTGGCCACGAGGCCGAGATTGAGCGTCTCCGGATCGCCCAGCGCCGCGCCGTAACGGGCGAGGTCTTCCGCAGCCCAGGCGGCGCCTTCCCGGCTGATCGCCTCGGTGAGCGCCCGGTCTGAGGAAAACAGATTGTAGCCGGCCAGCGGCGGCGGCTGGTTGAACACCTCGTGGGTGCGGAACTCCTCGGCGAAGCTTGCGTCCATGGCGGCCTCCTGCGGAGGCGAGCCTAACCCAGGCGGACGGCGGCGCCGCGTGACTTCGATCAAGCCGCCCGCCCAGGCGCCGTTGATCTACGACAATTCAAACCTCGGCGATGTGGGTTAGGGACCAAGCGAATTCGACGTTTCCCGAGGATGAGCATGGATCTCGTCAAGACTGCCGGCTCCAAACCCAAGGCGCGGATCGACGAGAGCCTGCCCTTCTATCCCCTCAGCATCGCGGTGCTGACCGTGTCGGACACCCGCGACGAGGCGACCGACACTTCCGGCGGCCTACTCGCCCAGCGCCTGTCGGCCGCCGGCCACGTTCTGGCCGGCAAGGCTATCGTCAAGGACGAGGTCGAAGCCATTCAGGCCCAGATTCGCGCCTGGGCCGACGATCCTGGCGTCGACGTGATCCTGACGACCGGCGGCACCGGCTTTGCGCCTCGGGACGTCACGCCTGAGGCCGTGCGACCGCTGCTGAGGCGGGAGATGGACGGCTTTGCGGTGGTCTTCCACCAGGCCAGCTACGGCACGGTCGGGGTCTCCACCCTGCAGTCGCGGGCCCTGGCGGGTCAGGTCGGCGAGACCTTCGTCTTCTGCGTTCCGGGCTCGACCGGCGCCTGCCGCGACGCCTGGGATCTTGTGCTGGCCGAGGAGCTGGACAGCCGGTTCAAGCCCTGCTCGCTTGTCGGCCAGATTCCGCGCTACCGCGGCGTCTGCGCCTGATCCTCCAGAAAGGGCGCGAACAGCACCTCGTTCTCCAGGCGCATGTGCTCGCGCAGGTCGGCGTCGAGCTTGCGGCAGGAGTCGTAGAGCGCCTGCCAGCTGGCGCAGGCCCCTTCCGGCGCCGTGAAATCCTGGGTCAGCAGGCGCAGCCGCTGCAGCTGGCCCTCCACGTCCTCGTGCTCGGCCATCATCCGACCGATGGGGAAGCGGATCATCGGATGGCCGCCGCCGGCCAGGATCATCGGGAAGAGCACCTGCTCCTCCTTCTGCTGGTGGCTCTCCAGCTCGGCGGCCATGAAGGCCAGGTGATCGCCAAGGCCGCGGGGGCAGTCGGGATCGCCGGCGTGCCGCGCCTCCACCTTCCGCGCCAAGCGCACGGCTTCCGGGAACTCTCGCCGGTGGGTCTCGTGATAGCGCTCCAGGATATGGGGGATCAGGTCCTGGGGATCGGCAGGCGCCGCCTCCCTCGCCTTCGGCGGCGCGGGCTTGTCGGCTGGCGGGCGCAGGGCGAACTCCCGAAGGATGAGCGTCGTTTCGTTCAGCATGGCGAACTCCTTCGGCCGGGAGCCTAACCTGCCGCCCCGCACGCCGCCTTGAAGGCTCCAGCGCGCGCCCTTGATCTTGGGCAAGTCCGCTCGCCCCCGACAAAGCTCGCTCGGTCGACATATCTCAAAGCCTTCGGCCGGGGGAATCGCTCAGCCTGATCCCTCCGCCCGGAGAGACGATCATGGCGTTCGACAACCCGCTGGCTGGCGAGATCTGGGCCAGCAAGTACCGCTTCAACCCTGCCGACGCCGAAGGCGACGCCACCGTCGAGGAGACTTGGGCGCGGGTGGCCGCCGCCCTCGCCGAGGCCGAGGCGCCGGAGCAGCGCGAGGCCATGAAGGCGCGGTTCCTGGAGGCGTTGCAGGACTATCGCTTCCTGCCGGCGGGGCGGATCCTGGCCGGCGCCGGGACGGCGCGGGCGGTGACGCTCTTCAACTGCTTCGTCATGGGCGAGATTCCCGACGACCTCTCCGCCATCTTCGCCCATCTGCGGGAAGCGGCCGTCACCATGCAGCAGGGTGGCGGCGTGGGCATGGACTTCTCGTCCATCCGGCCGGCGGGATCGGCGGTGAAGGGGGTCGGCGCCGACGCCTCGGGCCCTTTGAGCTTCATGGACGTCTGGGACGCCATGTGCCGCACCATCATGTCCGCCGGCCAGCGGCGCGGGGCGATGATGGGCTGCCTGCGCATCGATCATCCGGACATCGAGGCCTTCATCGACACCAAGCGCGAGCCTGGGCGGCTGCGCAACTTCAATCTCTCGGTCCTGGTCACCGACGCCTTCATGCAGGCCCTCGAAGACGACGGCGACTGGCCGCTGACCTTCGGCGGCGAGGTGTTCCGCACAGTGCGGGCGGCCGACCTCTGGCGGCGACTGATGCAGGCGACCTACGACGCCGCCGAGCCAGGCGTGATCTTCATCGACCGGGTGAACGCGCAGAACAACCTCGCCTATTGCGAGACCATCCTGGCCAGCAATCCGTGCGGCGAGCAGATGCTGCCGCCCTACGGCGCCTGCCTGCTGGGCTCGATCAACCTGGCGCGCCTGGTGGAAAAGCCGTTCCGCAAGGGCGCCAAGCTGGACGAGGCGGCTCTGGCCGAGCTCACCCGCACGGCGGTGCGGATGCTGGACAACGTCATCGACATCTCCCGCTATCCCCTGGAGGCGCAGGAAGCCGAGGCCAAGGCCAAACGGCGGATCGGCCTGGGCGTCACCGGCCTCGCCGACGCCCTGGTGTTCTGCGGCGTTCCCTATGGCGGCGAAGCGGCCGTCGCCCTGACCGGACGCTGGCTGTCGGTCATCAAGCGCGAGGCCTATCGCGCCTCGGCCGAGCTGGCGGCCGAAAAGGGCGCCTTCCCACTCTACGATGCCGCCATACTGGACCGGCCGAACCTCGCCTCGCTCGACCCTGAAACGCGGGAGCTGATCGCCCGGCACGGCCTGCGCAACGGCTGCCTGACCTCCATCGCCCCCACCGGCACCACCTCCCTGCTGGCGGGCAACGTCTCGTCCGGGATCGAGCCGGTCTTCGCCTATTCCTACACCCGCAAGGTCCGCCAGCCGGACGGCTCCACCCGCGAGGAGCCGGTGGAGGACTACGCCCTCGCCCAATGGAAGCGGCTGCATGCCGAGACGCCGCCGCCGGAAGACGTGTTCGTCAGCGCCCAGACCCTGACGCCCGCCGACCACCTGCGCATCCAGGCCGCGGCCCAGGCGCATGTCGACTCCTCGATCTCCAAGACCGTGAACTGCCCGGAGGACATCCCTTTCGAGGCCTTCGGGGACGTCTATCTCGAAGGCTACCGGATGGGCTGCAAGGGCCTGACCACCTATCGCCCCAACCTGGTGACCGGATCGGTCCTGGCGGTCGAGCCTGCGCCGGAGCCGGCGCCCGAGCCGAAGCTTGCGCCCCGGCCCGAAGCCCTCGAGGGGGCGACCTACAAGATCTCGTGGCCCGAGAGCGCACACGCCGTCTACATCACCATCAACGACGTGGCCGAGCACGGCGAGCGACGACCGTTCGAGATCTTCATCAACTCCAAGAACATGGAGCACTACGCCTGGACGCTGGGCCTGACCCGGATGATCTCGGCGGTGTTCCGGCGCGGCGGCGACGTGGGCTTCGTCGCCGAGGAGCTGAAGGCGGTGTTCGATCCGCGCGGCGGCGCCTGGCTGGGCGGGCGCTATGTGCCCTCGCTGCTGGCGGCGATCGGCGGGGTCATCGAGCGGCACCTGGGCAAGTCAGCGCACCACCCCGAGCCGGAAGCCGCGCCCGCCCTGCCGGTCCGTCCCTTCGCCGGCGCGTCCTGCCCGCGCTGCGGCGGTTTCGACCTGGTCCGCAAGGAGGGCTGCGACACCTGCTTCTCCTGCGGCTATTCGAAGTGCGGCTGACCCTCGCTTGACGCGGGTCAAGGCGGCGGCGCGGGCGTTGTGGCATCGAAACGCCATGCCAACAGCCGCCGCCCGCCGGGCCTATTCCGGCCCGCCCGTCTTCAGTTTCGGATTCCGCCCCTTCTTCCTGCTCGGAGCGCTCTGGGCGGCCATCGCCGTGCCGCTCTGGGTCTGGAGCTGGCTGGGCGGGCCTGTCGCCTTCGCCCACCGGGACTGGCATGTCCATGAGATGCTGTTCGGTTTCCTGGCGGCGATCGTCGCCGGTTTCCTGACTACGGCGGTGCCCAACTGGACCGGGCGGATGCCGGTGATCGGCGCGCCGCTCGCAGGCCTCGTCGCCCTCTGGATCGCGGGCCGTGCGGCCATGCTGTTCGCGGACGGCCTGGGACCGGCCGCCGCCGTGATGGACGCCGCCTTCCTGGTCGTCTTCGCCGGCGTGATCTGGCGCGAGGTGCTGGCCGGCCGCAACTGGCGCAACCTGCCGGTCTGCGGCCTGGTGACCCTGCTGGCGCTCGCCAATATCGGCTTCCATCTGGATGCGGCCCTTTGGCGCACCGGCGCAGGCGAGCGGCTGGCGCTGGGCGCCATCGCCATGCTGCTGGCCCTGATCGGCGGGCGCATCACCCCGAGCTTCACGCGCAACTGGATGAAGGCGCGCCGGCTCGCGCCGGAGCCCGCCGCCGCCGGTCGCTTCGACCAGGCGGCTCTCGCCCTGACCGGGGCCGGCGTGCTCGCCTGGGTCCTGCTGCCCGAGAGCCGCCACGCTGGCGTTCTGCTCGCCGGGGCCGGGCTCGCCAATCTGATCCGGCTGGCCCGGTGGCGCGGCTGGGCCGCCGCCGGCGAGCCGCTCGTCTGGATCCTGCATCTCGGCTATGCGTGGCTAGGCCTGGGTCTGCTGCTTCTCGGCGCCTCGAAGCTGGTGGAACTCGTTCCGCCGACCGCCGGCCTTCACGCGCTCGCCGCCGGGGCGGCCGGCGTCATGACCCTGGCGGTGATGACGCGAGCCAGCCGCGGCCATACCGGCCGCGACCTCGCAGCGGACCGCGCGACCACGGCCATCTACCTGGCGGTCAACGCCGGGGCCGTATTGCGTGTGGCCGCCGCCTTCGCCGTCGAGGCGCAGACCCCCCTGCTGGCCGCCTCGGCGACCCTCTGGGCGATGGCCTTCGGCGGCTTCGCCCTCACCTACGGCAGGATGCTCACGACACCACGCCGGGTCGCCGCTTGACCTCCATCAAAGGCGAACGGTCGCCGCGCCTCTAGGCTTTGTTCAAGCCGCAGGACCTGCGGCGTTCACATGCTCCGAGCGATCCGGCCTACCGCGCATGCGCCACGGCCGGGCCGCCGCGCCGGCCTGGGCCGGCAAGGGTGACGGGGGAAACGCCGTCGCCTCCCGCGCTTGGAAAGGAGCCGGCATTGGGATCTCTCGTCGACGGCTTCGGCCGCCGTTTCCACTATCTGCGGCTTTCGGTCACCGAGGTCTGCAACTTCCGCTGCACCTATTGCCTGCCTGACGGTTTCAAAAAGACCGGGCCGTTGCAGTTCATCTCGCCGCTGGAGTGCGAGCGCGCGGTGCGCGCCTTCGCCGACCTGGGCGTGTCGAAGGTCCGGCTGACGGGCGGGGAGCCTAGCGTCCGCCGCGACCTTGCGGAAATCATCGCCCGCACCGCCGCCGTGCCCGGTGTGGGCAAGGTCTGCATCACCACCAACGGCTGGAACCTGGATCGCCAGATCGAGGCCTGGCGCGAGGCCGGCCTCACCAACCTGAACGTCAGCATCGATTCCCTGGACCGCGACACCTTCCGAAAGATCACCGGCCATGATCGCCTGGCCCAGGTGGTGCGCGGGCTGGACCGGGCCCTCGAGCTTGGCGTGCCGCAGGTGAAGGTGAACGGCGTGCTGCTGCGCGACACCGTGGCGGCGGGTTTCGACGCCTTCGCCGACTTCGTACGGGAGCGGCCGGTGGCCGTGCGGTTCATCGAGCTGATGCGCACCGGCGACAACGCCGACTATTTCGCCGCCCAGCATGTGCCTGGATCGGCCCTGACCGACTGGCTGACCGCTCGCGGCTGGCGCCCGCGCGAACGCGCCTTCGATGACGGCCCGGCGGTGGAGTACGCCCACCCCGACCATGCCGGCCGGATCGGCCTCATCGCCCCCTATGCGCCCGGCTTCTGCGACAGCTGCAACCGGTTGCGCGTGACCGCCCGCGGCCAGTTGCGCCTGTGCCTGTTTGGAGAGCTGGGCGTCGGCCTGAAGGATCTGCTGGAGAAGGACGAGCCCGAAGCGCTGCGCGCGCGCATCCGCAAGGCGCTGGGCGAAAAGCCCGCCGGCCACCGGCTGCATCAGGGGATCAGCGGCGAGACCCGACAGCTCGCCCAGTACGGAGGATAAGGTCGCGAGCGCGTTCCGCAAAAGCGGACGCCGGTCTTGCGATCAGAACGCGCTCCGCGTTTGAATCGTGCCCTAGGCGGCCCGCGGGTCGCCCTCCACCGGCCAGCGCTCGCGCTGCGCCTTGCCGGTCAGGGCGTCGGTCACCGGCTGATGGTTGTCGATCAGCGGCGTGGGCTTGGCCAGGCGTTCCAGCACCACCGGCCGGCCGATGGTCACCTGCGGCCCGTTCACCGTCACGCCGTAGTCGGCGAGCTGGGCGAAGGCGCGCGAGAGGTTTTCCGGCGTCATGCCGAGCAGGGAGGCGAGCACCCGCTTCTCGTGCGGCAGGGCGAAGGTCTCATGCCCACCTTGGCGCAGCTTCTGGGTGATCAGGTAGTTGGCCAGGCGCTCCAGGCCGCCGCGCAGCTTCTGGTTCTTCAAGGTCCGCACGAGGCCGCGATAGCAGCCGGCGAGTTCCTGCGAGACGGCGAAGCCGAACTGCGGGTCTTCTTTCATGGCCCGGCGTAGCGCCTCGCCCGACAACATGAGGATGTCGGAGCGCTCTATGGTGCGCGCGCTCATCAAGGCGTCGGCGTCCAGCACCACCGCGGCGAGGATGAAGGTCGAGACCGGGCGCAGGACCGCCAGCGTCGTCTCCTTGTCGTTCCAGGTGCCCTCCAGCTCCACGATCCCGTCGAGCAGCACATAGAGGAAGTCGACCTGGTCCCCCTCCAGCAACAGGGTGGTCCCGGCCGGGAAGCGCTGCAGGAAAGCGCCGGCCGTCACCCGTCGAAAGGTGTCCTCCGAACAGCCTGCGAACAGGGGCAGGGCCTTCACCCGCTCCAGATCGACGTCCCTCATCGGCATGGCGCATCGCCCCCCACGGTCTCTTGCGTGAAGGCTTCGTGCGCCGCGGGACGGACTTTCGCCTTGATCTTCGTCAAGCGCCCCTGTGGACGCCTGTCGAGGCGCTTGACCTTCATCAAGCGACCCCATGATCCGTGTCGGCTCCCAAGTAGAAATACGTAAAGTGACGTGCGTATTACTTTGTCGGATGCGACAAATCTCCCCAACGATGTAGTCAGATTGACGAGCGTCAAACAGAACTTCTGAGGCGCAAGGCTAAACCTTCGGCGAAGCGAGGGCCGCCCCGGTCACCGCGATTCCGATTGGGTTTTCCTCGTGAACGCACCCGTCCCGACCCAGAAAGGCGCGAACGCCGCGCTCGGCATGAGCACCTTCGCCTTCACCGCCTGCTTTGCGGTGTGGACGATCTTTTCGATCATCGGCGTGCAGATCAAACAGGAGCTGGGCCTCACCGAAGCTCAGTTCGGCCTGCTGATCGGCACGCCCATCCTCACCGGCTCGCTGATCCGCGTGGTGCTCGGCGTCTGGGCCGACCAGTACGGCGGGCGCCTGGTCAACCTCTTCGTGATGCTCTCGGCGGCGGCGGCGACCTTCGCCCTCTCCTATGCCGAGACCTACCTGCAGTTCCTGGTCGCCGCCCTCGGCGTCGGCATCGCCGGCGGCTCCTTCGCCGTCGGCGTGGCCTACGTCTCCAAGTTCTATCCCAAGGAGAAGCAGGGCACCGCGCTCGGCATCTTCGGGGCCGGCAATGTCGGCTCGGCGGTGACCAAGTTCGCCGCTCCCTTCGTGATGGTGGCCTTCGGCTGGGAATTCGTCGCCCAGGCCTGGGCCGCGGCCCTCGCCCTCATCGCCGTGGTCTTCTACCTGACCACCAAGGATGATCCGGACCTCGTGCGCCGCCGGGAAACCGGCGAGAAGCCGCAGGCCGCCTGGATGCAGCTCTCACCCCTGAAGAGCCTGCAGGTCTGGCGCTTCTCGCTCTACTACTTCTTCGTCTTCGGCGCCTTCGTGGCCCTGGCGCTCTGGCTGCCGCGCTATCTGGTCGGCGTCTACGGCCTGGACATCAAGACCGCCGGGATGATCGCGGCGGCCTATTCGATCCCAGGTTCCCTGTTCCGGGTGTTCGGCGGCTGGCTGTCGGACAAGATCGGCGCGCGCAAGGTGATGTACATCACCTTCGGGGTCAGCCTGATCTGCACCTTCCTGCTCTCCTACCCGGCCACCAGCTATGTGGTCGACGGCATCGAGGGCCCGATCGCCTTCCGGCTGGCGACCGACCTGGTCACCTTCACGGTCATCGCCTTCGTGCTGGGCTTCGCCATGAGCCTGGGCAAGGCCGCGGTCTTCAAGCACATCCCGGTCTACTACCCGAACAACATCGGCTCGGTGGGCGGTCTGGTCGGCATGATCGGCGGCCTGGGCGGTTTCGTCCTGCCCATCGCCTTCGGGTTCCTGAACGACATCACCGGCGTCTGGACCAGCTGCTTCATGCTGCTCTTCGTCTTGGTCGCCACGGCTCTCGCCTGGATGCACTTCGCGATCCGCCGGATGGAGCGCGCCCGGACGCCCGAGCTCGGCCGCCTGCCCGAGCTGCCGGAAATGGCCGCCATCCACCCCACGCCCGAGCCGGCCTCGCCGGCGCCCGGCGGCCGCCTGCGCGCGGCCGAATAAGAGAAGGAAGCTCGAACCATGTCTTCCGCCAAACCCGGCCGCCACGTCCTCACCGACTGGCGACCCGAGGATCCCGCCTTCTGGGACAGCCGGGGCAAGGCCCTGGCGGCCCGGAACCTCTGGATCTCCATCCCCAACCTGCTCCTGGCCTTTTCGGTCTGGATGGTCTGGTCGATGGTGGTCGCCAAGCTGAAGCTGATCGGCTTCTCCTTCACCACCGACCAGCTGTTCTGGCTGACCGCCCTGCCGGCGCTGTCGGGCGCCACCCTGCGGATCTTCTACAGCTTCCTGGTGCCGATCCTCGGCGGCCGGCTGTGGACCACGCTCTCGACCCTTTCGCTGCTGGTCCCGGCCATCGGCATCGGCCTGGCGGTGCAGAACCCGGCGACGCCCTACTGGACCTTCGTACTCCTGGCCCTGCTCTGCGGCTTCGGCGGCGGCAATTTCGCCTCCTCGATGTCGAACATCTCGTTCTTCTATCCGAAGAAGGAGAAGGGCAACGCGCTCGCGCTCAACGCCGGCTTCGGCAATCTAGGCGTCAGCGTGATGCAGTTCCTGGTCCCGGTGGTGATCACGCTCGGCCTCTTCGCCCCAGTGATCGGCGCGCCGCAGATCGCCGTCGAGAATGGCGTGCGGAGCGAGATCTGGCTGCAGAACGCCGGCTTCGTCTGGGTTCCCTTCATCATCGCCTCGGCGGTCGCGGCTTGGTTCGGCATGAACGACATCGCCTCGGCCAAGGCCTCCTTCTCCAGCCAGGCCGTGGTCTTCAAGCGCAAGCACAACTGGGTGATGTGCTGGCTCTATGTCGGCACCTTCGGCTCCTTCATCGGCTTCTCGGCGGCCTTCCCGCTGCTGATGAAGACCCTGTTTCCGGAGGTGAACGCGCTGCAGTTCGCCTTCCTCGGCCCGCTCGTCGGCGCCGGCTCCCGCGCCCTGACCGGCTGGGTGTCGGACAAGTGGGGCGGCGAGCACGTCACCCACTACGTCTTCCTGGCGCTCTCCCTCGGCGTCCTGGCCGTGCTGCACAGCGTCGGCGCCTTTGGGGCGGAGCCCTCCTTCGCCTTCTTCTTCGCCAGCTTCATGTGGCTGTTCGCCTGGACGGGGATCGGCAACGCCTCCACCTTCCAGATGATCCCGGCGATCATGCGCAGCGACATGCCGCGCCTGATGCCGGCCGCCGATCCTGCGGCCCGCCTGAAGGCCGCCGAAATGGAATCGGCCGCGATCGTCGGCTTCTCCTCGGCCATCGGCGCCTATGGCGGCTTCTTCATCCCCAAGGCCTTCGGCGACTCGCTGAAGGCCACGGGCGGGCCTGAGACGGCCCTCTTCATCTTCCTCGCCTTCTACCTGAGCTGCGTCGCGGTGAACTGGATCTTCTACGGCCGCAAGGCCTCGATGCTCCACGCCGGCGCCCAATCCACCGCTTTCAAGGTGCCCGCAGAATGAGCCATACCCTCGACCGCCTGGCGTTCTTCACGCGCAAGACGGAGCTCTTCTCCAACGGCCACGGCGTCATGAACGACGACGACCGGGTCTGGGAAGAGGCCTACCGGTCCCGCTGGCGCCACGACAAGATCGTCCGCTCCACCCATGGGGTGAACTGCACCGGCTCCTGCTCCTGGAAGATCTACGTCAAGGGCGGGATCGTCACCTGGGAGACCCAGCAGACCGACTATCCGCGCACGCGGCCGGAACTGCCGAACCACGAGCCGCGCGGCTGCGCCCGCGGGGCCAGCTACAGCTGGTACCTCTACTCCGCCAACCGGGTGAAATATCCGCTGGTCCGCGCGCGCCTCCTGAAGCTGTGGCGCGCGGCGCGGGCGACCCAAAGCCCGGTCGCGGCCTGGGCCTCGATCCAGAACGACGCGGAAAAGCGTCGGTCCTACACCTCCATGCGCGGGTCGGGCGGCTTCGTCCGCGCCACCTGGGACGAGGTCACTGAGATCGTCGCGGCGGCCAACGCCTATACGGTGAAGCAGTGGGGTCCGGACCGGGTGTTCGGCTTCTCGCCGATCCCGGCCATGTCGATGGTCTCCTATGCGGCCGGCGCGCGCTATCTGCAGCTGCTCGGCGGGGCCTGCGGCTCGTTCTACGACTGGTACTGCGACCTGCCGCCCTCCTCCCCCCAGACCTGGGGCGAGCAGACCGACGTGGCCGAGAGCGCCGACTGGTACAATTCGGGCTTCCTGCTGCTGTGGGGCTCGAACGTCCCGCAGACCCGCACGCCGGACGCACACTTCTACACCGAGGCCCGCTATCGCGGCGCCAAGTCGGTGGTGATCTGCCCCGACTATTCGGAAGCCTCCAAGTTCTCCGACCTGTGGCTCCCGGTGAAGCAGGGCACGGACGCGGCGCTCGCCATGGCCTTCGGGCACGTGATCCTGAAGGAATTCCACGTCGACCGGCAGGTCCCCTACTTCCGCGACTACATCCGCCAGTATTCCGACATGCCGATGCTGGTCCGGCTGGTCCCGCAGGACGGCGCCCTGGTTCCCGAACGCCTGCTGCGGGCCGCCGACTTCGACGACGCCCTGGGCCAGGCCAACAATCCGGACTGGAAGACGGTGGCGATCGACGAGGCCACCGGCCAGATCGTCGTCCCCAACGGCTCCATCGGCTTCCGCTGGGGCGAGGACGGCAAGTGGAACCTTGAGGAAAAGGACGCCGAGGGCCGCGAGACGGTCCTGCGCCTGGGCCTGAAGGGCGCGCATGACGAGGTGGTGGGGGTCCGCTTCCCCTACTTCGCCAACACCGCGTCGAACGGCTTCGCCTCCACGGACCATCCGGACGTGCTGGTCCGCAACGTGCCGGCCAAGCGACTGAAGCTGAAGGACGGCGAGACCCTGGTGGCCAGCGTCTACGACCTGTTCCTCGCCAACTACGGCGTCGACCAGGGCTTCGGCGGCGACCACATGCCGGGGAGCTTCGACGATCCGGAGCCCTATTCGCCGGCCTGGGCGGAAGCCATAACCACCGTGCCGCGCGACCAGATCGTCGCCGTGGCCCGCGGCTTCGCCACCAATGCCGAAAAGACCGGCGGCAAGTCGATGGTCATCATCGGCGCGGCGATGAACCACTGGTTCCACATGGACATGAACTACCGCGGCGTCATCAACATGCTGGTGATGTGCGGTTGCGTCGGCCAGTCGGGCGGCGGCTGGTCGCACTATGTGGGCCAGGAAAAGCTGCGTCCGCAGTCCGGCTGGGCGCCGCTGGCCTTCGGCCTCGACTGGGCGCGGCCGCCGCGGCAGCAGAACTCCACCTCGTTCTTTTACGCCCACACCAACCAGTGGCGTTACGAGACGGTCTCGGCCTCCGAAATCCTGTCGCCCACGGCGCCGGAAGGCCCCTGGGACGCGGCCCTGATCGATTACAACGCCCGCGCCGAGCGCATGGGCTGGCTGCCCTCGACCCCGGCCCTGAAGACCAATCCCCTCGAGGTGGCCCGCGCCGCCGAGAAGGAAGGGATCGACCCCAAGGTCTATGCGGTCCGCGAGCTGAAGGCCCGCAATCTCGAAATGTCCTGCATGGACCCGGACGACCCGGCCAACTGGCCGCGGAACATGTTCGTCTGGCGCTCCAACCTGCTGGGCTCGTCCGGCAAGGGGCACGAGTACTTCCTCAAGCACCTCTTGGGCGCAGCCCACGGCGTCCAGGGCAAGGACTTGGGCGAGATGGGCCGCCAGAAGCCGGTGGACGTCGCCTGGCACGACGAGGCGCCGGAAGGAAAACTGGATCTGCTGGTGACGCTGGACTTCCGCATGTCCACGACCGCGGTCTATTCCGACATCGTCCTTCCGACGGCCACCTGGTACGAGAAGAACGACCTCAACACCTCCGACATGCATCCCTTCATCCACCCGCTCTCGGCGGCCGTGGACCCGGCGTGGGAAGCCAAGTCGGACTGGGAGATCTTCAAGGCGATCGCCAAGCGGTTCTCCGAGGTCGCCCCCGAAGTTCTGGGCGTCGAAAAGGACGTCGTTCTCACCCCGATCCAGCACGACAGCGCCGGCGAACTGGCCCAGCCCTTCGACGTCAAGGACTGGTATCTGGGCGAATGCGACGCGATCCCGGGCAAGACCATGCCCCAGATCACCGTGGTCGAACGGGACTATCCCAACCTCTATAAGCGCTTCACGGCGCTCGGCCCGCTGATGACCAAGGTCGGCAACGGCGGCAAGGGCCTGGCCTGGAACACCGAGCACGAAGTCCAGCTGCTGGGCGAACTGAATGGCCCCGTCCTGGAGCCCGGCCCGACCGAAGGCCTGCCGCGGATCGACAGCGACATCGACGCCTGCGAGGCGATCCTGATGCTCGCGCCGGAGACCAACGGCGAGGTGGCGGTCAAGGCCTGGGAAGCGCTCGAGAAGCAGACCGGACGCGAACACGCGCACCTGGCTATCCCGAAGGAGGAAGAGAAAATCCGCTTCCGCGACCTGGTCGCCCAGCCGCGGAAGATCATCTCCTCCCCAATCTGGTCAGGGCTGGAGAGCGAGAAGGTCTGCTACAACGCTGGCTACACCAACGTCCACGAACTGATCCCCTGGCGGACCCTGACCGGCCGGCAGCAGCTCTATCAGGATCACCTGTGGATGCGAGCCTTCGGCGAGGCGCTCTGCGTCTACCGCCCGCCGGTGGACCTGAAGACCACCTACGTCCAGGGCCAGAAGCCCAACGGCGAAACGGAAATCCTCCTCAACTTCATCACCCCGCACCAGAAGTGGGGGATCCACTCCACCTATTCCGACAACCTCCTGATGCTGACGCTCAATCGCGGCGGCCCGGTGGTCTGGATCTCGGAGGTGGACGCGAAGAAGGCGGGGATCGTCGACAACGACTGGATCGAGGTCTTCAACGCCAACGGGGCGCTAACGGCGCGCGCGGTGGTCTCCCAGCGCATGCGTGAAGGCACGACCTTCATGTACCACGCCCAGGAGAAGATCGTGAACACGCCGGGGTCGGAGATCACCGGCCTGCGCGGCGGGATCCACAATTCCTGCACCCGCACGGTCCTCAAGCCCACCCACATGATCGGCGGCTACGCCCAGCTGGCCTACGGCTTCAACTACTACGGAACCGTCGGGGCCAATCGGGACGAGTTCGTCGTCGTCCGCAAGATGAAGAAGGTCGACTGGCTGGACCAGCCGCTGTCGGCCGGGGAGTCCCACCAATGAAAGTCCGCGCCCAGATCGGGATGGTGCTGAACCTCGACAAGTGCATCGGGTGTCATACCTGCTCGGTGACCTGCAAGAACGTGTGGACCAACCGCCAGGGGGTCGAATACGCCTGGTTCAACAACGTCGAGACCAAGCCCGGCGTCGGCTATCCCAAGGACTGGGAGAACCAGAAGCGCTGGAACGGCGGCTGGGTCCGGAAGGCCAACGGCAAGATCGAGCCCCGCATGGGGGCCAAGTGGCGGATCCTCGCCAAGATCTTCGCCAACCCCGACCTGCCCGAGATCGACGACTATTACGAGCCCTTCGACTTCGACTATGGGCACCTGCAGACGGCGCCGGAGATGAAGGCGTTCCCCACCGCCCGCCCGCGCTCGAAGATCACCGGCGAGCGGATGGAGAAGATCGAGTGGGGGCCGAACTGGGAGGAGATCCTGGGCGGCGAGTTCGCCAAGCGCTCGGCCGACTACAACTTCGAAGGGGTCGAGAAGGAGATCTACGGCCAGTTCGAAAACACTTTCATGATGTACCTGCCGAGGCTTTGCGAGCACTGCCTCAACCCCGCCTGCGTCGCCGCCTGCCCGTCGGGCGCGATCTACAAGCGTGAGGAGGATGGCATCGTCCTGATCGACCAGGACAAGTGCCGCGGCTGGCGGATGTGCGTCTCGGCCTGCCCTTACAAGAAGATCTACTACAACTGGGAAAGCGGTAAGTCGGAGAAGTGCACCTTCTGCTTCCCGCGCATCGAGGTGGGCCAGCCGACGGTCTGCTCCGAGACCTGCGTGGGGCGGATCCGCTATCTGGGCGTCCTGCTCTATGACGCCGACCGCATCGAGGCCGCGGCGGCCGAGCCGGACGAGAAGGACCTCTACCAGGCCCAGCTCGACGTCTTCCTGGACCCGTTCGATCCGGCGGTGATCGCCCAGGCGCGCGCCGACGGCGTGCCGGAAGCCTGGCTGGAGGCCGCGCGCCGCAGCCCGGTCTACAAGATGGCCATCGACTGGAAGGTCGCCTTCCCGCTGCACCCGGAATACCGGACCCTGCCGATGGTCTGGTACGTCCCGCCGCTCTCCCCGATCCAGTCGGCGGCCTCGGCCGGCGCGCTGGAGATGGACGGCGAGATGCCGGACGTGAAGTCCCTGCGCATCCCGGTGAAGTACCTCGCCAACCTGCTCACGGCCGGCAACGAGCCGCCGGTGGTGCTGGCGCTGGAGCGGATGCTGGCCATGCGCAGCTTCATGCGGGCCAAGACCGTGGACGGTCGGATCGACCACCGCGTCGCCGAGAAGGTCGGCCTCTCCGCCCCTCAGGTGGAGGAGATGTACCGCTACATGGCGATCGCCAATTACGAGGATCGCTTCGTCATCCCCTCCACCCACCGCGAGACGGTCGAGGACGCCTACGACCTGAAGGGCTCCTGCGGTTTCACCTTCGGCAACGGCTGCTCCGGCGGTCGCACCGAGCTTGGCCTGTTCGGCCCCGACAAGCGCAAGCGCGCCAAGACCCCGATGGAGGCCTGAGCCATGTCCCTCTCCTATCGCGCCCTGGCGGTGCTGCTTTCCTATCCGACCGAGCAGGTCCGGGCCCTGATCCCCGACGCCGCGGCGGTGCTCAGCGAGGACGCGCGCATTCCGGCCCCTGTGCAGCGTGCGATCGCGAAGCTCGCCCAGGAGCTGATCACCGGCGACCTCTATGAGGACCAGGAACGCTATGTCTGGCTGTTCGACCGGACCCGGTCGCTGTCGCTGAACCTCTACGAGCACGTCCACGGCGAGAGCCGTGACCGCGGCCAGGCCATGGTCGCCCTACTGGAGCTCTATCGCAGCAAGGGCCTGGAGCTCTCGGCGAACGAACTGCCGGACCACCTGCCGGTGTTCCTGGAGTTCCTGTCGACCCTGCCGGAGCCCGAGGCCGCCTCCCTGCTGGGCGAGGCGGCGCACGTCCTGTCGGCCCTCGGCGAGCGGCTGCACAAGCGCGGCAGCCCCTATCGCGCCTTGTTCGGCGCGCTCACGGCCCTGGCCGCCGATCCGGCGGACGCCGAAGCCCTGGCCGCCCTGATGGCGGAGCCGGATGACAATCCCGACGACCTCGAGGCCATGGACAAGCTCTGGGCCGAGACCGCCGTGACCTTCGGCCCCTCCGACGTCGGCTGCCCGAAGGCCGATGCGCTGGTCAAAGCCATGAACGCCAACCCACCGCCTGCGCCCCGCCGCGCCGGCGCCGCGGCCTGAGGAGACCGCCATGGACCTCAATCAGATCGTCTTCGGCGTCTATCCCTATATCGCGCTGGCCGTGCTGGTGCTCGGCTCCGTCATCCGGTTCGACCGCGAGCCCTATACCTGGCGTACGGGCTCGTCCCAGCTCCTGCGGCGAAAGCAGCTGGTCGCCGGCTCGGTGATGTTCCACCTGGGCGTGCTGGCCATCTTCGCCGGGCACTTCGTGGGCCTGCTGACCCCCATCTGGGTCTTCGACGCCCTGGGCGTCAGCCACGAGTTCAAGCAGATGCTGGCCATCGTCGCCGGCGGCGCGGCGGGCCTCCTGGCCCTGGCCGGCGGACTGCTGCTGCTGCACCGGCGGCTGTTCGACCCGCGAATCCGCAAGACCTCCAGCTTCGGCGACACCGCCATCCTGGCGATCCTGATGATCCAGCTGTGCCTCGGCCTGGCCACCATCCCCCTGTCGCTGCAACACCGCAGCGGCGAGGAAATGGTCAAGTTCATGAGCTGGGCCCAGGGGATCTTCACCTTCCGGGCTGGCAGCGCCGACTTCGTCGCCGACGTGCACTGGATCTTCAAGGCGCACCTGGCGCTGGGCCTGACCATCCTGCTGGTCTTTCCCTTCACCCGTCTGGTGCACATGCTCTCCGCGCCGGTCTGGTATCTGAACCGCCGCGGCTGGCAGCTGGTCCGCACCAAGCGGGTCCTGCCTCGCAAGCCCGAGCCGCTGGCCCCCGCCTACCCCCTCACCCCGGCCGTCCGCCCGACGGCGGCCGCCAACCGGCTGGAGGCCGCGGAGTAAGATGCGCGCCATCGTCGTCGACGGGGTCGAGATCCCCGAATCCCTGCTGGCCCAAGAGGTCCAGAACCACCCCGCCGCCTCGGCCGCCGAGGCGAGGGCCGCGGCGGGCCACGCCCTGGCGATCCGCGCCCTGCTGTTGCAAAAGGCGCGGGAGCTCGGCCTCGCCGCCGAGCCGGAATTCGACTCCGCCGGGCGCGAGGAGACCGCCGAGGAGGCGCTGGTCCGCGCCGTCCTCGACCAGGAGGTGGAGGTCGCCCCCCCGACCGAGGCCGAGTGCCGCCGGGTCTATGAGGCCGAGCGCGCCCGCTTCCGCACGCCGGCGCTCTACGAGGCCTCTCACATCCTGGTCGAGGCCCGCGGCGCCGACGAGGCCGCCCTGGCCGTCGCCCGCGCCACCGCCGCACGCCTGATCGAGATCCTGAACGCCGGCGGCCGCAGCTTCGCGGACCTGGCGCGAGAAGCCTCCGACTGCTCGTCGGCGGCCATGGGCGGCTCCCTGGGCCAGCTCAAGGCCGGCGATCTGGTCCCCGAGGTGGAAGATGTGCTGACCGCCATGCAGCCGGGCGAGGTCGCTCCCGAGCCCGTCCTCTCCCGCTTCGGCTGGCACGTCCTGAAACTCGACCGCCGCGTCGAGGGTCGCGACCTGCCGTTCGAGCTGGTCCATGAGCGCATCGCCCTGCACCTGGAGAGCCGGGCCTGGACGGCCGCCGCCGCCCGCTACGTCGCCGACCTCGCGGCGCAGGCGAGATCCCAGGGCGTGGCCCTGACCCTCACCCCCGAAGGGGGCGTGCGGAACGGCTCGGCCACGCTCGGCGACTTCCTTGGCGACCTGGGCGCGGCCCAGCGGCTGGAGCCGTGGCTGGAGAGCGTCGACGCCGACCTCCTGCGCCGCTTGCGCCACGCCGCCGCCAGCGCCGAGACCCCCGTGGGCGACTTCGTGCAGGCCGCCATGGCCGAGTTCGTGGCGGACGCCTCCGACGAACGCTGGACCAACCTGATCTCGGCCGCCCGCGATGCGGAGGATCCGGCGCTGGCCTGCCTGGCGGCCGTACTCCGCTCCAAGCTCGTCCCCGCCAAGCAGACCTTCACCCTCATCCGCAGAGTTCAATCGTGACCGCGTTCAAAGCCCGCCTTGCCGGCGGCGCCTGCATCCTCGCCCTCGCCGCGCCGGGGCTCGCCTTCGCCGACGCCCCGAAGGGCGACTTCATCCTCGACATGCGCCTGCGCGCTGAGACCGTCGACCAGGACGGTTTCGGCAAGGACGCCCAGGCCCTGACCCTGCGCACGCGCCTCGGCTACGAGACGCCCGCCTGGCGCGGCTTCAAGGTGCTGGTGGAGGGCGAGAACGTCACGGCCCTGGTCGACGACTACAACAGCACCACCAACGGCCGCCTCGCCTACCCGGTCGTGTCCGATCCGGAGACCACCGAGCTGAACCGAGCCCAGATTTCCTGGAAGGGCGAGAAGGCCGAGGCCGTCGTCGGCCGCCAGCGGATCATCCTTGGGAACGCCCGCTTCGTCGGCAATGTCGGCTTCCGCCAGAACGAACAGACCTTTGACGCCGCCCGCATCACGGCGCGCCCTTATGAGGGCGTCACCCTCGCCTATGCCTATGTGGACCGGGTCCACCGGGTGTTCGGCGACGATCATCCGCAGGGGGAGTGGGACAGCGACTCCCACCTGCTGCAGGCCGATTTCAAGACCAAGGCCGGCCAGCTGACCGGCTATGCGCAACTGTTGGCCTTCGAGACCGCGCCGGCCCAGTCGAGCTCCACCTGGGGCGTCCGCTTCGCAGGCGTGCGCCCGCTGTCGAGCGGCCTGGGCGTCTCCTACGAGGCCGAACTGGCCCGCCAGACGGACTATCGCAACAGCCCGGCGGACTTCGAACTCGGCTACGCCGCGGGGAGCCTGGGCCTAACCTCCGGCCCGCGCTGGGCCTCGCTGGGCTTCGAGCGGCTGGACGGGAACGGCCGGCGCGGCTTTCAGACCCCGCTCGCCACCCTGCATGCGTTTCAGGGTTGGGCCGACGTGTTCCTGACCACGCCGGCGACGGGGGTTCGCGACGTGAACCTCAAGGCCGGAACCACCTGGAAACTCGGCCCGGCCGCCAAGCCGGTGCGCCTGCAGGCCGCCCTCCACGACTTCACCGACGACGACGGCTCGGTCCGCTACGGCCGCGAACTCGACCTGCTGGCGGCCGTGCCGCTCACCAAGAACCTCACCGCCGAGGCCAAGGCCGCCGTCTTCGACGGCGCGCGGCCCGCCTATCCGGACCGGACCAAGGTCTGGTTCACCCTGGAGCTCAAGTACTAGCCCGTCGCCAAGGAGGCGCCGATGAGCACCCCGCAATTCCAAGTGATCGACGAGGTTTCCCCGGGCCTGATGAACGACCCGCTGGACTGGTTCTTCGCCGAACACCACCGGCACCGTCAGTTCTGCCGCCTGGTTGAGCAGGTGGCGCAGGCGCAGGCGTTCGACGGCGAGACCGTCACGCGCGTGGTCGAGTTCCTGCGCCACGACCTGGCCCTGCACATCATCGACGAGGAAGAGGATCTGTTCCCCCTCCTGCGCCGCCGCGCCGTCGCCGAGGACGGCGTGGAACACGTGCTGGGGCGGCTCTCGGCCGAACATAAGACCGACGGGGACCTGGCTGCGACGGTGCGCGAACGGCTCGAGGCCTGCCTAGAGCGCCGGACCGCGCCCAGCGCCGACCCGCAGACGCGCCAGGCCCTGCTGGCCTTTTCGGCCCAGGAGCTCCAGCACCTGGCGCTGGAGAACGCCGTCGTGCTGCCGCTGGCGCGGCTTCGACTGTCCCCCCGCGACCTCAAAGGCCTTGGCCGGCGGCTCGCCGCCCGCCGCGGCCAGATGCTGGAGCTCATCCCGGCATGATCGAGGACCTGTTCGACAACAACATCCGCTGGGCCGCATCGCGCGCGCGAGTCGACCCGGAATACTTCCGCCGCCTGGCCGCGCAACAGTCGCCGGAATATCTGTGGATCGGATGCGCCGACAGCCGTGTGCCGGCCAACGAGATCGTGGGCCTCGACCCCGGCGAGCTGTTCGTGCACCGCAACGTCGCCAACCTCGCCCCACCCCAGGACGCCAACTTCCTTTCGGTCCTGCAGTTCGCTGTCGAGGTCCTGAAAGTCCGGCACGTGATCGTCTGCGGCCACTATGGCTGCGGCGGGGTGCGGGCGGCCATGTCGGGCGAGCGCCACGGCCTCATCGACCACTGGCTCCAGCCGGTGAGCACGCTCTGCCGACGCCATGCCCACGCTCTGGAGGCCATCGAGGACCTCGACGCCCGCGTGAACGCGCTCTGCGAAAAGAACGTGCTGGCCCAGGTGGCGAGCGTGGCCGAGAATCCCTTCGTCCAGGACGCCTGGCGACGCGGCCAGCCGCTTTCGGTGCATGGCTGGATCTATTCGATCCAGGACGGCCTGTTGCGCGATCTGGAGACCACGGTGGACGGCCGGGAGGCGGCCCTGAGGCTGCTCGACGGCGACGGGACACGCGCGCCGGCTCCGCCCGCCCTGGCCGCCGTCAGCTAGCCTCGCCGCCCAGTTCGCCCAGCCGCCCGCGCATGAGCTGCAGGATCGCCGAGAAGTCCTTGCCGCCGTGGCCCAGGCGCTCGAACAGGGCGTAGAGGCCCTCGGCCTGGGCGCCCATGGGCGTCGCCGCTCCGGCCGCCGCGGCGGCCTGCTGGGCGAGTTTCAGGTCCTTCAGCATCATCGCCGTGGCGAAGCCCCCGCTGTAGCCGCGGTTCGAGGGCGCCGCCTCCACCGGGCCCGGCCAGGGATAGTAGCTGGTGATCGACCAGCACTGGCCCGAGGACTTCGACGCAATCTCGAAGAACCGCTCCGGATCGAGGCCGAGCTTCTCGGCGAGCGCGATGGCCTCGCACACCCCGATCATCGAGATGCCGAGCACCATGTTGTTGCAGATCTTGGCCGCCTGGCCCGCGCCATGGTCGCCGGCCCGGATGACCGCCCGCGCCATAGGCTGCAGCGCCGCCTCGACGGGGGTGAAATCCGCCTCGTCGCAGCCGACCATGAAGGCCAGGGTTCCGGCGTCGGCCGCGGCCGTGCCGCCGGAGACCGGAGCGTCGGCGAAGCGGAATCCGGCCTTACGCGCCTGCCCGGCCACGGCGCGGGCGCTCTCCACATCGATGGTCGAGCAGTCGATCAGCAGCGCGCCAGGCGCGGCGTGCGGCAGAATCTGTTCGGCATAGACCGAGCGCACGTGCGGGCCGGCGGGCAGCATGGTGATCACCACTTCGGCGCTCGCCACCGCCTCGGCCGCCGAGGCCGAAGGGAAGCAGCCGGCGGCCTTAGCTCGGTCCAGCGCGGCGGCCGAAAGGTCGAAGGCGATCACCTCCCGCCCGGCCTTGGCCTGGTTGACGGCCATGCCGCCGCCCATGTTGCCCAGGCCAATGAACGCGATGCGGATTGGGGCTTCAGCGGACACGGGTCATCACCTTTCCTTCGTCCAGGTGCTCCACGCGCCATTCGGTGGCCGGCGCATACTTCCGGACGGTTTTCAGATAGCGGTCGGGACGGCGGACATTGACCACGCAGGAGCCGCCCACCGGCAGCTTCAGCAGGCGCTCGGTGATGTCGCCATAGGTCTTGGACATCGCGCCGCCCCCCTTAGCGCATCGTGGGGATCACGAAGCTGGAATCGGCGTGGGCGTCGCCCTCCGGCCAGCGGGCGGTGATGGTCTTGACCTTGGTGTAGAACCGCACCCCTTCCAGGCCGTGCTGATTGACGTCGCCGAAGGCCGAGCGCTTCCAGCCGCCGAAGGTGTGGTAGGCGACGGGCACCGGGATCGGCACGTTGATCCCCACCATGCCCACCTGGACGCGGCTGGCGAATTCGCGCGCCGCGCGGCCGTTGCGGGTGAAGATGGCCACGCCGTTGCCGTACTGGTGCTGGCTCGGCAGGGCCAGAGCTTCCTCGAAGCTCTCGGCGCGGACCATCTGCAGGACCGGAC
The DNA here is from genome assembly GCF_046290725.1 of Phenylobacterium sp. Lineage (GTDB taxonomy): Bacteria > Pseudomonadota > Alphaproteobacteria > Caulobacterales > Caulobacteraceae > Phenylobacterium. Next base: position 1,958,166 of record NZ_JBKBUH010000001.1, on the reverse strand, counting down.
CGAAGATCTCCTCCTGATAGGTGCGCATCGCCGGCTTCACCCGGTCGAAGAAGGACGGACCGATGAAGAAGCCTTTCTCGAACCCCTGGAGCGAGAACCCCCGGCCGTCGACAACCAGCTCGGCGCCCTCGTCGACGCCCAGTTGGATGTAGTCGGCGATCTTCTGGCGATGGGCGGCCGAGACCACCGGGCCGTATTGGGCGGCCGTATCGGTCGAGACGCCGACCTTCAGGGTCTCGATCTCCGAAAGAAGGCGCTCGCGCAGGGCCTCGGCGGTCTTGGCGCCGACCGGCACCGTCACCGGCAAGGCCATGCAGCGCTCGCCGGCCGACCCGTAGGCCGCGCCCACCAGGTCCTTCACCGTCTGGTCGAGGTCGGCGTCGGGCAGGACGATCCCGTGGTTCTTGGCCCCGCCCATGGCCTGGACGCGTTTTCCGTGCGCCGTGCCGGTCCGGTAGACATAGTGGGCGATGTCGGAGGAGCCGACGAAGCTGACGGCGGCGATGTCCGGATGCTCCAGGATGGCGTCGACGGCCGCCTTGTCGCCGTGCACGACGTTCAGCACGCTGGCCAGGTCCATGCCGAGATTGGCGCCGGCCTCCATGAACAGCTCGGCCAGGCGCACCGGCACGCTCGGGTCCTTCTCCGACGGCTTCAGGACGAAGGTGTTGCCGACCGCGATGGCGATGCCGAACATCCACATCGGGATCATGGCGGGGAAGTTGAACGGCGTGACGCCCGCACAGACCCCCAGCGGCTGACGCATGGAATAGACGTCGATCCCCGGTCCCGCGCCCTCCGTGTACTCGCCTTTCAGAGCGTGGGGGATGCCGCAGGCGAACTCGATCACCTCAAGGCCGCGCTGGATGTCGCCCTTGGAGTCGGCGATCACCTTGCCGTGCTCGGACGAGAGCAGGGCCGCTAGCTCGTCCATCCGCGCCTCTACCAGACGCTTGAACTCGAACATCACCCGCGCCCGGCGCTGGGGATTGACTGCAGCCCAGGCGGGCTGGGCCGCCGCGGCGGCCCGGACGGCCGCGTCCACCTCGGCCGGGGTGGCGAGCGCCACCCGCGCCTGCACCTCGCCGATATTGGGGTCGAAGACCTCGCCGAAGCGGCCGGAGGCGCCGGCCACGGCCGCGCCGGAGACGAAGTGGGAGATCTCGCGCATGACGTTTCCTCTGTTTCCCAAGCGCTAACATTGCGCGGGCGTGATAGGTCCAGCAAAGTTGCAACTCAGATCATGCAATTCTGCAGGAGCCGATGTTCGACTGGGACGATCTGCGGATTTTCGTCGCCGCCGCACGCAGCGGATCGCTGGGCGCGGCGGGCCAGCGCCTGGGCATCGACGCCGCCACCGTGGGCCGGCGCGTCGCGCGGCTCGAGAGCGCCCTGAAGTCCACCCTAGTCGTGCGCTCGCCCTCGGGTCTGCAACTCACCGCCGCGGGCGCCCAGCTCTTCGAGATCGGCCTCGACGCCGAGGCGGCCATGACGGCTGCGGCGCGGGTGGCCCAGCCCGATCTGGTGGCCGGCACGGTGCGGATCAGCGCCTCGGAAGGCTTCGGGGCGGCGATCCTGGCGCCTGCTCTCCCGGCGTTGGCCCGCGCCCATCCAGGTCTTCGCATCCACCTGGCGGCGACGGCGGGCTTCCTCTCGCCCAGCCGGCGGGAGGTGGACATGGCGATCACGCTCGGCCCGCCGGACGCCCATCGCCTGGTGGTCGAGCCGCTGACCCACTACCAGCTCGCCCTCTACGCCTCGCAGGCCTACCTGGAAGAAGCCGGTGCGCCGGGAACGGTGGACGACCTGCCCCAGCGCCGGATCGTCGGCTATGTGGACGACCTGATCTATGCGCCGGAACTGCGCTATCTGGACGAGGTGCGGCCGGGCCTGGCGCCCACCCTCGCCTCCTCCTCCATCCGCGCCCAGCGGGAGATGCTGCTGGCGGGCGGCGGGATCGGCGTCCTGCCCTGCTTCATGAGCGCGGGGCTGGTCCGGGTCCTGCCCCAGGTGATGCTCTCGCGCCGCTTCTGGATCAGCGTTCACCCGGACGTCCACGAGACCGCCCGCGCCCGGGCGGTCCGCCGCTGGCTGGAGGCGTTAGTGAGGGACGAGCAGGAAAGGCTCTCGCCCTACGCCTGAGCCGCTTCAGTGGTTGTCGCGCGGCACGCCGAATGTCTGAGCCACGGCGCGATAGCCGACCGCCGCCTCCAGCACCGCGCCGTCGCCAAGCTGGCCGACATTTGCACGGTGCAGGTGCTGCCACGGCGTCTGGGAGGCCGGGAAGCCGTATCCGCCGGCCGCCTCCAGCGCCGCGCGTCGCTCGGCCAGCGCCGCCTCCGACAGCAGGACGTCCACCCGGCGCGCCCTCAGGTCCACCCGCACCCGGTCGCCGGTCCGCAGCAGGGCGAGCCCGCCGCCCGCCGCCGCCTCCGGCGAGGCGTTGAGGATCGAGGGCGAGCCTGAGGTGCCCGACTGCCGCCCGTCGCCCATGCAGGGCAGCTCGGTCACCCCGCGTTTGATCAGGTAGTCCGGCGGCCGCATGTTCACCACCTCCGCGGCGCCCGGATAGCCGATGGGGCCGGCGCCCCGCATCACCAGGATCGTCCCCTCGTCGATCCCGAGCGACGGGTCGTCGATCCGGGCGTGATAGTCCTCCGGCCCGTCGAACACCGCCACCGGCCCCTCGAAGGCGTCGGGATCGTTCGGATCGCAAAGGTAGCGCTCGCGGAAGGCCGGGCCGATGACGCTGGTCTTCATAATGGCGGAGTCGAACAGGTTGCCGCTCAGCACCACGAAGCCGGCCTGGGTCATCAAGGGTCGGTCGAAGGGCCGGATCACCTCCGGCAGGGCGATCCGCACGTCCCGACAGTTCTCGCCGAGGGTCTTGCCGTTGACGGTCAGGCAGCCTTCGCGGATCAGGCCCTGGCGCATGAGTTCGGCCACCACGGCGGGCACGCCGCCGGCCTGATAGTAGTCTTCGCCCAGATACTCCCCAGCCGGCTGCAGGTTCACCAGCAGCGGCACCTCATGGCCGTGCGTCTGCCAGTCTTCCAGGCCGAGCTCGACCCCGGCATGGCGCGCGATCGCCGCCAGGTGGATCGGCGCGTTGGTGGATCCGCCGATGGCCGAGTTCACGACGATGGCGTTCAAGAACGCGTCACGGGTCAGGATGTCGGAGGGCTTTAAGTCCTCGCGCACCATCTCCACGATCCGCTTGCCGGTGGCGTAGGCGACCTGCTGACGATCGCGATAGGGGGCCGGAATCGCCGCCGAGCCGGGCAGCTGCATGCCCAGGGCCTCGGCCAACGAGTTCATGGTGGTGGCGGTGCCCATGGTGTTGCAATAGCCGGTGGAGGGCGCCGAAGCCGCCACCAGGTCGATGAAGCCGCGATAGTCGATCTCGCCCGCGGCCAGCATCTCCCGCGCCTTCCAGACGATGGTTCCCGACCCGACGCGCCGGCCGTCGCGCCAGCCGTTCAGCATCGGACCGACCGAAAGGGCTATGGCCGGGATGTTCACCGTCGCCGCCGCCATCAGACAGGCCGGCGTGGTCTTGTCGCAGCCGATGGTCAGCACCACCCCGTCGAGCGGGTAGCCGTAGAGCACCTCGACCAGGCCCAGATAGGCGAGATTGCGATCGAGGCCCGCCGTGGGACGCTTGCCCGTCTCCTGGATGGGGTGAACCGGGAACTCGAAGGCGATTCCGCCGGCTTCCCGGATCCCCTCGCGCACCCGCTCGGCCAGGACCAGATGGTGACGGTTGCAGGGCGACAGATCCGAGCCGGTCTGGGCGATGCCGATGATCGGCCTGCCCGACTGCAGCTCCTCCCGGGTAAGGCCGTAATTCAGATAGCGCTCCAGATAGAGCGCCGTCATGTCCGGGTTGTCGGGGTTGTCGAACCAGGCCTGCGACCGAAGCCGCCGCCGGTCGCCCTTCGCTACGCGTTCCGAAGTCGTCAAGTTCCGCTCCCGAGCCGCCGCAACCACGTTCCCGCAGATCCAGGGCGACACTTGTCGCACAGATCGGCGGCAAGGCGACAAGAGCACACCTCCCGGAAGGGCGCGCGCGTCGCATGGCGCCGCCGGCCTCAGATCAGCCCGGTCAGCCGTGCGGTCTGATAGCCGGCGAGGCCGAGCACCAGAAGCCCCACCGCAATGGTCAGCGGCCGGGCGGGGATTGCCTTGACCACCAGGCCCGCCAGGGGTGCGGCCATGAGCCCGCCGACGATCAGGCCGGCCACCGACGCGGCGTGGGTGGTGAAGCCCTCGGCCTCGCTCCAGTGGCCGGAAAGCAGGGCGGCCAGGAAGCTGGCCGAAATGGCGGAGGTGACGAAGAACTCCGCGGTGTTGGCGGTGCCGATGCTGGTGCGCGGATCGCCGCCGGCGCCGACCAGGGCGCTGGTCACGGTCGGCCCCCAACCGCCGCCGCCGACGGCGTCAAGGAAGCCGCCGACCCCGCCTAAGGGGCCGCTCCAGCGCGCCGGGAAGGCCCTCGGCTTGGCCGCCCGCCAGGCGCGGTAGAGGATCAGCGCGCCCATCAGGCCCAGATAGGCTGTGATGAACGGCTTGATCGTGTTCCCGTCTATGGAGGTGAGGACGAAGGCGCCCAGGGCTCCGCCGATGCAGCCGCCCAGCGCCAGCGGGACGAACAGCCGCCAGTTCACGTTCTTGTTGACCGCATGGGAGCCGGCCGAGGCGGCGGTGGTGAACACCTCGGCCGCATGCACGCTGGCCGAGGCCGTCGCCGGCGGCACGCCGAAGCTCAGCAGCACCGTGGAGGAGATCACGCCATAGGCCATGCCGAGCGCGCCATCGACGATCTGGGCGAGGAATCCCACGAAGGCGAAGAGGAGGAAGTCTTCCAAGCGGAGGCTCCAAGGCGTTGAACGCCGCAGCCTTGCCGCACGAGGATGACGCTGTCCCGCGAGTTATCGTCGAAACGCCTGGAGCCTTTCTGACGCCCCGGCTCGGTGAATACGCCCGCGCACCTCCAGACATACTTGATCTTCAAAAACCGAGCCGTCACCTTGGCGGCTCGGGAAGAGGCGGCCGAACGAGCCAGTCCGCTCCCTCAGAGAAGATTAGGGGAAGAACGCGCCATGACCGAAGCCGTCGCCGGAATCCAGGGCGCCACGCGCAGCGAAACAGCGCCCCCGCCTACGATCTGGACGAAACTCGCCTATGGCTTCGGCTCAGTGGCCTACGGGGTCAAGGACAACGGCTTCGGCTATTTCCTGCTGATCTTCTACACCCAGGTCATCGGCCTGGACGCCCGGCTGGTGGGCCTAGCGATCACCACCGCCTTGGTGTTCGACGCGATCAGCGACCCCGTGGTCGGCTACTGGTCGGACAATCTCCGCTCCCGCTGGGGCCGGCGCCATCCGTTCATGTACGCCTCGGCCGTGCCGGTTGCGGCCAGTTACTTCCTGCTCTGGAACCCGCCCGAGGGATGGTCGCAGATCGCACTATTCTGGTACGTGCTGGTGCTGGCGGTCCTGATCCGCACTTTCATCACCTTCTACGAAACGCCGAGCTCGGCCCTCGCTCCGGAGCTGAGCGCCGACTACGACCAACGAAGCTCGCTGCTGAGCTTCCGCTACTTCTTCGCCTGGACGGGCGGCAACGCCATGTCGGTCGGGATGTTCCTGATCCTGTTCCCGGCCTTCGCCACCGCCGCCATTCCGAACGGCCAGTTCAACCGCGACGCCTACTCGGTCTACGGGATCGTCGCCTCGGTCCTGATCTTCCTGGCGATCGTCGTCTCCGCGGCCGGGACCCATGCGCGGATCATCCACCTGAAGCCGCCGCCGCCCAAGCGCACGCTCACGCTCGGGAAGATCTTCAAGGAGATCCTCGAGACCCTGGCCAATCGGTCCTTCATCGCCCTGTTCCTGGCGGCGATGTTCGGAGCCATCGCGGCCGGCCTCTCGGCGGCGCTCTCGTTCTACTTCCTGACCTACTTCTGGGGCTTCAGCCCCCAGCAGAACGGCCTCATCACCATGGGCGTCTTCGTCTCGGCGATCATCGGCTCCACCCTGGCGCCGATCGTCACCCGGTCCCTCGGAAAGAAGCGGGGGGCGATGATCATCGGGATTACCGCCTTCCTGGGCTCGCCCATGCCCATCGTCCTGCGGCTGCTCGGCGTGCTGCCGGAGAACGGCACGCCCTTCCTCTTCTATTTCGTCCTGTTCACGACGATGTTCGATGTGGGCCTGATCATCTGCTTCCAGATTCTCTCGGCCTCGATGATGGCCGACCTCGTGGAACAGGCCGAGCTCAAGACCGGCCGGCGCTCGGAGGGGATATTCTTCTCGGCCTCCACCTTCATCCGGAAGATGGTGGGCGGGCTTGGCGTGATGACGGCCACCTTCGTGCTGACCATGGCCCAGTTCCCGTCGGGCGCGGCGCCGGGCCAGGTTCCGGCCGAAGCGCTCTGGCGGCTGGGGGCCTTCTACGTCCCCACCATCCTGACGCTCTGGATGGTGATGATGGCGATCATCTCGACCTACAAGCTCAACCGCGCCGATCACGAGGAGAACCTGCGCCGGCTGGCGGAGGGGCAGGCCGGCTAAGGGGCCCTCAGCGCCCCTTGAAGTCGGCCGGCCGCTTCTCGAGGAAGGAAGTCATGCCTTCCCGAAAATCCTGGGTTCGGACCAGCTGCAGGAACTGCAGATAGACGTGGTGGACGTGGTCGTTGAAGGTCTCGTTCAGCCCCATCCGCATCAGGCGCTTGGCGGACTGGACGGCCAGCGGGGCGTTGCCCGCCATCTCCAGCGCGATCTCCCGCGTCCTGGCGGCGAGTTCGGCGTCGGGGACCACGTGGTTGACGAGGCCCAGCTCCAAGCTCTCGGCGGCCGAGAGCGTGCGGCCGGTGAAGATCAGCTCGGCGGCCTTGGCCCAGCCCAGCAGCCGCGGGAGGATCCAGGTGCCCCCGGACTCCGGCACCACGCCACGCTTGACGAAGGCCGCCGCCATCTTCGCGCTCTCCGCCATGATCCGGACGTCGCAGCCCATGGCCGTGTCCATGCCGTAGCCGGCCGCAGAACCGTTCAGGGCGCAGATGGTCGGCTTGTCCATGGCGAACAGCACCGTCGGCGGAGTGTTGCGCAGGTCGAGGTTCACCGACACCGCGTCGGCCTGGGCCTGTGATCCGATGCCCGATCCTTGGGTGGCGTCGACCAGGTCGAGCCCCACGCAGAAGGCCCGGCCGGCGCCGGTCAGCACGACCACCCGCACGTTCGGGTCCTCGTTCGCCTTCACCAGCAGTTGGGTCAGGCGCGCCAGCATCGGCCCGGAGATGGCGTTCATCCGATCGGGGCGGTTCAGGGTGAGCGTGGCGATCCCATCGGCCACTTCGTAGAGAACTTCTGCGGCCTGGCCGGCGGTCTCGGCGGCGGCGGCGGGCTTGTTCATGCTTCCATCCCTTTATGCTGTAAGGCGATGGAAACACCCTGCCGCGCCGGCAGGCAAGCGCGGCTGCGCAAAGCCGCGCCAGTTGGATCGCCCGAGCCGATTTTCGTTGTATCGCCCCTTCCGCCGCCACGCCGTCGCGTGCAGTGTCCGCCTGGGCCGTCGGGGAGTTTCGCGTGCGTGACGTCGGAGAAGCAGCAGGCCGTCGGGCCTTCCTTCGCAGCTCCATGGCCGCCGGCGTCCTGACCCTCGGCGGCTGCGCCACAGCCGGGGCGCGCCCGATCGCCGCCGCCGGCTTCGCCCCACGCCCGCTCGTGCCGCCCATCGAGGCGCGGATGGAGCGCGTGTTCAACATCACCGTCTGCCTGCGCCCGTTCCGGTCGGCGGGGCCGAGGCTCGACACCGAGCACGTGGGCGAGACCCTGGTGGTGCACAACTACGGCCACGGCGGCAGCGGCTGGTCGCTGGCCTGGGGTTCCGGCGCCGTGGCCGTGCGCCAGGCCATGGCCCGGGGCGCTCGCGAGATCGCCGTCGTCGGCGCCGGCGCGCTGGGCCTCACCGCCGCGGTCCTGGCGCAACGGGCCGGCGCCAAGGTCACGCTCTACGCCCGCGACCTGATCCACGAGACCCGCTCGGCCCGGGCCACCGGCACCTGGTCGCCGGACTCGCGCATCGCCCTGACCCGCGCCGCAGCGCCGGAATTCCCGGCCCTATGGGAAGAGATGTGCCGCGCTTCCTACAAGGCGCACCTCGCCTATCTGGGCCTCGCCGACGCGCCTGTGGAATGGACCGACCGCTATACGCTGTCCGATGGTGAGGGCGCTCCCCACCTCGATCCGATCGGCTTTGCACAGTACCGCAGCCGGATTCCCGACCTGCACCCGCGCTCGGTCGCCCTCGAGCCGGACGAGCACCCTTTCCCGGTGGCGCGGGCGCGAAGGGGGCCCTCGCTCACCTTCAACATCACCGCGCTCGGCCATCTGCTCATGCGCGAGTTCGTGCAGGCGGGCGGCCGGATCGAGCGGCGGGAGTTCCACACCCCGGCCGAGTTCGGCCAGCTGCCGGAAAAGGTGGCGATCAACTGCACCGGTTATGGCGCGCGGGCGCTATGGAAAGACGAAACCCTCGTGCCCGTGCGCGGTCAGATCGCGTGGCTGACGCCCCAGCCGGAAGCGAACTACGGCCTCTATTTCGACAACGTCTCGCTGCTCGCCCGGCGTGATGGGATCGTGGTTCAGGCGCTGGGGCCGGACGAATCCTGGGGCTATGGCGACGACAACGAGACGCCAGACCTCGCCGAGGCCGAAGCGGCGGTTCGCACTATGGCCCGCCTTTTTCCAAAGGCTCCGTCACGCGCGGGGTGACTTTCCAACCTGGGCTGTTGCAAACAGTCTTCCGGCGGCCCGGCCGCCCGTTTCATTTCCGAGGATCCCCATTATGCCGAAGACCCCGTTCCGCGCCCTGCTTCTGGCGGCCAGCGCCGCGGCGAGCCTTTCCCTCGCCCTCCCCGCCCAGGCGGCGGTGTCCAACGCCCAGCGCGCCGAGATCCAGCGGACAGTGGACACGGGCGCAGAGCAGATCGCCGATGCGGCCATGAAGCTCTGGGGTTTCGCGGAGCTCGGCTATCAGGAGACCCAGAGCACGGCCCTGCTGCAGGACCAGCTCAAGGCCGCAGGCTTTGCTGTGACGCCCGGCGTCGCCGGCATGCCCACGGCTTTCGTCGCCAGCTACAAGAACGGGTCGGGGCCGGTGATCGCGATCCTGGCCGAATACGACGCCCTGCCCGGCCTCGCCCAGGCGGCCGAGCCGGTGCGCACGCCGATCGCAGGCCAGCACAACGGTCACGGCTGCGGCCACAACCTGTTCGGCGCGGCCTCCGTGGGCGCGGCGGTCGCCCTGAAGGACTGGATGGTCAAGAACAACGTCAAGGGCGAGCTTCGGGTCTACGGCACGCCGGCCGAGGAGGGCGGCTCGGGCAAGGTCTACATGGTCCGCGACGGCCTATTTTCCGACGTCGACGCCACCCTGCACTGGCATCCCGGCGGCTCGAACAGCGCGGTCCAGGGCGTCTCCATGGCCAATATCAGCGGGAAGTTCCGCTTCCGCGGGGCTTCGGCCCACGCCTCGGGTGCGCCGGAGAAGGGCCGCTCGGCGCTGGACGGCGTGGAGGTGATGAACGTCGCGACCAACTTCCTGCGCGAGCACACCCCCGACAAGACCCGCATCCACTATGTCGTCACCAACGGCGGCAGCGCCCCCAACGTGGTGCCGGACTTCGCCGAGTCCTACTACTACGTCCGCCATCCCGATCCGGAGGTGGTGCGCAGCGTCTGGGAGCGCGTGCGCAAGGCCGCGGAGGGCGCGGCCCTGGCCACCAACACCGAGGTGGAGATGGAGATCACGGGCGGCGTCTACGCCATGCTGCCCAACGACACGCTCGGCCGGGTGATGGACGCCAACCTGCGCAGAGTGGGCGGGATCGAATGGACCGCAGAGGAGACCGCCTTCGCCAAGACCCTGCAGCAATCGCTGGTCGGCCGCGTGCCGCCGCTGGAGCGGGTGAGGCGGGTGGAGCCTTACAAGGTGGAGCTGGAAGGCGGCGGCGGATCGACCGACGTCTCCGACATCAGCTGGGTGACGCCGACGGTCGGGCTGTCGACGGCCACCTTCGTGCCCGGCTCGGCGGGCCACAGCTGGCAGAACGTGGCGGCGGCCGGCACCACCATCGGGATCAAGGGCGCGGTCAACGCCGCGAAGACACTGGCGCTGACCGGCGCAGACCTGTTCTCCGACCCGTCCATCATCGCCAAGGCGAAGGCCGAGCTGCAGAGCCGGCGCGGACCTGACTTCGCCTACAAGGCCATGCTGGGCGACCGGCCGCCGGCGCTCGACTACCGCAAGGCGCAGACGGCCGGTGAATAATACGCTCAGGCCGTGGCGGCGGCTCTCAAGGGGGCCTGCCCGCCGCGGCCGACCTGCGGGCGTTCCGGCGCCTGCAGGGCGTCGTCGAAGCGGCGCATGACCTGGGCGGCGACCTCCCGCTCGGCCTCCAGCCGGGCGATGCGGAGGGAGAGCTTCTCCACCGCCGCGGCCATGGCGTCACGGTCGTAATCGGCGTCCAGCACCTCGCGGATGTCTTCGATGGCGACACCGGCCTTGCGCAGCTCCACGATCAGCCGCAGGCGTTCCCGGGCGCGGGCGTCGTAGGTGCGGCAGTTCCGGCGGTCGCGGGCGGTCTCGATCAGGCCCACCGCCTCATAATAGCGCACCGCCCGGGCGGTCACGCCGTACATCCGCATCACGTCCGTCAGGGTGACGTCGGACAGGTTTCGTCCATTGCGCATCGACATCAGGCCAGCTCCACCAATACGTCGTCGGCCGCCACCGGGTCGCCCGGCTGGGGGCCCGTCGCCTTCACCTTTCCATCCCGCTCGGCGCGGATGATGTTCTGCATCTTCATGGCCTCGACCACGGCCACCTGTTCGCCGGCCTTGACCTCCTGGCCGGGGACGACGTCCAGCGACACCACGAGGCCCGGCATCGGCGACAGGATCAGCTTGGCGGTGTCGGCGGCCTTCTTCGGCGGCAGCTTGGCGTGCAGCTCAGCCGAGCGCGGGGTCAGCACCAGCACGTGCGCGCTCGCCGCCCGATGGCGGATGCGGAAGCCTTCGCCGAGGGGCGCCGCCGCCGCGGCGAAGGGCTGCGCGCCCAGACGGCCGGCGAACACCGGGCGGCCAGGCCGCCAGTCGATCTCGTCCAGCAGAAGGCCCTCGCCCGGAGTGTCGGGGAAGGCGATACGCAGGGCTCCGCCGGCCTCGGCGAGTTGCACGCGCCGGGGCTCGCCGGCCCCGACCACGATCCATTCGTCGCGCGTCGCCTTGGGGTTCGCCCGCCGCGAGAGGACGCGGTGCATGGCGCAGGCGACCGCCGTCATCACGTCCCGCTGGAACTCATCCGGAGCCAGGCCGTGGAAGCCCTCCGGGAACTCGTCCTTGATGTAGTTGGTGGAGAGCTTGCCCGAGCGGAAGCGGTCCTGGTCCATCACCCCGGCCAGGAAGGGCACATTGTGGCCCAGGCCTTCGATATGGAACCGCTCCAGCGCCGCGGCCATGGCGTCGATGGCCTGGTCGCGGGTCGGAGCCCAGGTGGAAAGCTTGGAGATCATCGGGTCGTAGAACATCGAGATCTCGTCGCCCTCGCGCACGCCGGCGTCGTTGCGCACCCGCGCGCCATCCGGCGTCGAGCCCTCCTCCGGCGGCGAATAGCGGACCAGCCGTCCGATGGAGGGCAGGAACCCGCGATAGGGGTCTTCGGCGTAGATCCGGCTTTCGATCGCCCAACCGTCGATGGATAGGTCGTTCTGCGCGAAGCTCAGCTTCTCGCCGGCGGCCACGCGGATCATCTGCTCGACCAGGTCGATCCCGGTGATCAGCTCGGTCACCGGATGCTCCACCTGCAGACGGGTGTTCATCTCCAGGAAGAAGAAGCTCTTGTCCTGGCCGGCCACGAACTCCACCGTGCCGGCGCTGTCGTAGCCGACGGCCTTGGCCAAGGCGACGGCCTGGGCGCCCATGGCCGCGCGGGTGGCCTCGTCGAGAAGCGGGCTCGGCGCCTCCTCGATGACCTTCTGGTTCCGGCGCTGGATGGAGCACTCGCGCTCAAACAGGTGCACGACGTTGCCGTGCTTGTCGCCCAGCACCTGGATCTCGATGTGCCGGGGGCTCTCGATGAACTTCTCGATGAAGATGCGGTCGTCGCCAAACGAGGCCTTGGCCTCGGCGCGGACGGCGGGAAAGCCCTCCTCGACGTCCTTGCGGCTCCAGGCGACGCGGATGCCCTTTCCGCCGCCGCCGGCCGAGGCCTTGATCATCACCGGATAGCCGATCTCCTCGGAGATGCGGACCGCCTCCGCCACGTCGGCGATCTCGCCCACGTGCCCCGGCACGGTGCTGACGCCGGCCTTGGCGGCGAAACGCTTGGACTCGATCTTGTCGCCCATGGCCGAGATCGCGCCGGGATTGGGGCCGATGAAGACGATCCCCTCATCGGCCAGTCGCTGGGCGAAGGCGGCGTTTTCCGAAAGGAAGCCGAAGCCCGGATGCACCGCCTCCGCACCGGTCTCGCGGCAGGCTGCGACGATCTTGTCGGCGTCGAGGTAGGATTGGGCGGCCGGCGGCGGGCCGATGAACACCGCCTCGTCGGCCATTTCCACCGCGAGCGAGTCGGCGTCGGCTTCCGAATAGACCACGACCGTGGCGATGCCGAGCCGGCGGCAGGTGCCGATGATGCGGCAGGCGATCTCGCCCCGGTTGGCGATGAGGATCTTGGAGAACATGGTCACAGCGGAATGTTGTCGTGCTTCTTCCAGGGGTTCGTCAGCTGCTTGCCCTGAAGGTTGGAGAGCGCCCGCACGATCCGGCGGCGGGTCGAGTGCGGCATGATCACGTCGTCGATATAGCCGCGGCTGGCGGCGACGAACGGGTTGGCGAACCGCTCCTTGTACTCGGCTTCCCGCTCGGCCAGGGCTTCGGCGTCCTGGTTGCGGAAGATGATCTCCACCGCCCCCTTGGAGCCCATCACTGCGATTTCCGCCGTCGGCCAGGCGTAGTTCACGTCGCCGCGGATGTGCTTGGAGCTCATCACGTCATAAGCGCCGCCATAGGCCTTGCGGGTGATCAGCGTCACCTTCGGCACCGTGGCCTCAGCATAGGCGAACAGGAGCTTGGCGCCGTGGCGGATCAGGGCGCCCTGCTCCTGGCGGGTGCCCGGCATGAAGCCCGGCACGTCGACAAAGGTCACCAGCGGCAGGCCGAAGGCGTCGCAGAAGCGCACGAAACGGGCCGCCTTGCGCGAGGCGTCGATGTCCAGCACGCCGGCCAGAACCTGCGGCTGGTTGGCGACAATCCCCACCGGCCGGCCGTCCATGCGGGCGAAGCCGCAGACGATGTTCTTGGCGAAGTCCGGCCCGATCTCGAAGAAGTCGGCCTCATCCACGACCTTCAGGATCAGCTCCTTCATGTCGTAGGGCTTATTGGGGTTAGCCGGAACCAGGCTGTCCAGGCTCATCTCGATCCGGTCGGGCTCGTCATAGGGCTCGCGGGTCGGCGGCGCCTGGCGATTTGAAGAGGGGAGGAAGTCGACCAGGCGCCGGATCTGGGTCAGGGCCTCCAGGTCGTTTTCGAATGCGCCGTCGGCCACGCCGCTCTTCAGGGCGTGGATGCGATAGCCGCCCAGTTCCTCGTGGGTGACCTCTTCGTGGGTGACCGTCTTCACCACATCGGGGCCGGTCACGTACATGTAGCTCGTGTCCTTCACCATGAAGATGAAGTCGGTGATCGCCGGCGAATAGACGTCGCCGCCGGCGCACGGCCCCATGATGACGCTGATCTGCGGGATGACGCCCGAGGCCAGGGTGTTCTGCAGGAAGATGTCGGCGTAGCCGGCGAGCGAGTCGACGCCTTCCTGGATGCGGGCGCCGCCGGCGTCGAACAGGCCGATGATCGGCGCGCCGACCTTCATCGCCTGCTCCTGCACCTTCACGATCTTTCGCGCGTGCGCCCCGGAAAGCGAGCCGCCGAACACCGTGAAGTCCTTGGAAAAGACGAACACCACCCGGCCGTTGATCGTGCCCCAGCCGGTCACCACCCCGTCGCCGGGCACCTTCTGGTCGGCCATGCCGAAGTCGGTCCCCCGGTGCTCGACGAACATGTCGAACTCCTCGAAGGAGCCCTCGTCGAGCAGCAGGTCCAGCCGTTCGCGGGCGCTCAGCTTGCCCTTGGCGTGCTGGGCGGCGACGCGGCGTTCGCCGCCGCCGGCCCGGGCTTCGGAGCGCCGCCGCTCCAGCTCTTCGAGGATCTGCTTCATGCGCACTTCGTGAAATTGCGTAGGTGACGGAGGCGTCGGTGACGCGAGGTGACCCAAGGTAGAGCGCAGAACGGCCGTGTTTCTCAAGCCAGAACGTGCGAAACATTCGCCAATCGGCCTCATCGATTTGTGAAATTGCAAAATGCGACCGAAGCTCTTTATCGGCCCGAAGGTGCGCAGCCTGCGCGAGGCGCGGGGCTGGCGGCTTGAGATGTGCGCGCGCCGGCTGGGCGTTTCCATCAGCTATCTGTCGCAGATCGAGGCCAACCAGCGGCCGGTGACCTCGCGGGTGCTGATGGCGCTGGTGGAGACCTTCGACGCGCCGGCCTCCGCCTTCGACGCCGACGACGATCAACGCCTGATCGCTGATCTGCGGGAGGCCATCGCCGATGCAGGCCTCGGCGGCTCCCCGCCGCCGCTGTCGGAACTGCGGGCCGCGGCCATCCATGCGCCGAGCCTCGCGCGGCTCTATCTCGACCTGCATCGCGCCTATCACCGCCTCGACGAGCGCCTGAAAACCACCGAGGAAGCCGTGGCCCTGGACGAGATGGGCGCGGCCAGCGCTCAGCTTCCCTACGAAGAGGTGCGGGATTTCTTCCACTACACCGACAACTACCTGCACGCGCTCGACGCAGCGGCCGAGGCGCTCGCAGGCCGCGTGGGATTGCCGACCGCCAGCGCCCTGGACCGGGTGCTGGAGAGCTATCTGGCCGAAGCCTTCGGCGTGCGCGTGGCCTACGTCGCCGAGGAAGAGCTGCTGCACCGGTTCGAACCCGGCTCCGGGGTCCTGGCCCTCAACGCCGCCCATCCGCCGGAGACGCGCGCCTTCCAGATGGCCTATCACCTGGCGGCGCGGGAGCTCTCGCCGCTGATCGAGGCCGAACTCGCCGCGGCCGGGCTCAAGAGCGCGGCGGCGGCCGCCATCTGCCGCATCAGCCTGACCAACTATGCGGCCGGGGCGCTGGTGATGCCCTACGAACAGTTCCGCAGCGCGGCCCAGGCCCTGCGGCACGACATCGACGCGCTGGCGCTGCGCTTCCAGTCCAGCATCGAGCAGACCTGCCATCGCCTGAGCACCCTGCAGCGGCCTGGCGCGCGGGGGATTCCGTTCTACTTCGTGCGGATCGACCTGGCGGGGAACATCACCAAGCGCCACAGCGCCACGCGCTTCCAGTTCGCGCGCTTCGGCGGCGCCTGCCCGCTCTGGAACGTGCACGAAGCCTTCGGTCACGATGGCAAGACGCTGGTCCAGCTGGCCGAAATGCCGGACGGGGTGCGCTATCTCTGCATGGCCTGGTCGGTGCAGAAGCGCTCCGGCTCGCACCAGGCGCCTCCGCGCCGCTACGCCCTGGGGCTGGGCTGCGAGGCGCGCTACAGCGACGCGCTGATCTATTCCGACGGCCTGGATCTGAAGGGGCCGGCCACGCCGATCGGGGTCAGCTGCCGGATCTGCGAGCGCGACGCCTGCCCGCAGCGGGCCTTCCCGCCCGTGGACCGCGGCTTCCGGGTGCCCCGGCACGAACGGGCGGTGGTGCCCTTCTCCCTGACGCCCGAGGCCTAGCGCCCTATTCGGCGCGCAGGGTGGCGGCCGGCCGCCGCGCCAACGCCTGCAGGGCTGCCAGCAGCCCGCCCAGGCCCGCCAGCACGGCCGAGGCGGCGACCAGGGCCGCCACGCCCGACCAGTCCACCGCCCAGTCGGCCTTGAAGACCTGCGTCACCACCGGCCAGGCGGCGACCGCGCCCAGGGCCACGCCCAGCGTCCCGGCGATGACGCCGACGGCGCCATATTCCAGCACATAGGCCCCCAGCACCTGCAGGCGCGAGGCGCCCAGCACCTTGAGGATCGCCGCCTCCCGCGCGCGGGCCTGGGCGCCGGCGGCGATGGCGCCGGTCAACACCAGCAGCCCGGCCAGCGCCGCCACGGCCGCGGCGCTGCGGATGGCGAGCGCCAGCCGGTCGAAGAGTTCGGTGGCCGCCTCCAGCTGCTCGCGCACGGAGATCACGTTCACCTCCGGGAACTCAGCCCCCAGCACGCGGATCGCCGCCGCCTCTTCCTCCCGACTGGCCTTGGCGATGGCGACGTGGCGCGGTTCGGCGCCTTCGATCGCTGAGGGCGTCAGCACCAGGGGGAAGCTCAGGCCGAAGCCGCCGAAGTCCACCTTGCGCAGCACCGCAATCTTCGCCTCGATTTCACGGCCGAGGATCGAGATCGTCACGGTGTCGCCCACGGCGAGGCCGCCGCCCTTGGCGGCCTCGACCTCCATCGCGAGCAGGGGTGGGCCGCTGTAGTCGGCCGACCACCAGCGGCCCTCCACCACGCCGGCGCCCGGCGGCTCGGCGCCCACGGCGGAGATCGAGATGTCGTTGTCGTAGGCCCAGCGTTCGCGCTCGGGGATCGTCTCGCGGTCCACCGGCTCGCCGTTACGGCGCACGATGCGGCCGGTGAGCATCGGCGCGCGGAGATAATCGTCCCGCCCGAGCGTTCGGCCAAAAGCGGCGGCCACCGCGGCGTCGAAGCCTTCGGCGCGCGCACCCGGGATTTCCGTGAACACCACGGCCGGCGCCGTGCGGGGCGCGACCTCGGCCACCTGGCGCAAGAGGCTGGACTGGATCAGCACCACCGCCGCCAGCAAGGCGACGCCCAGGCCGATGGCCGGCGCTGCGGTGCGCGCCGCCGAGCGAGGGCCGGCGAGATTGGCCAGGCCGATCCGCACCGCGCCGCGAGTGCGGGTGCGCAAGGTTCCGGCGGCGCGGGCCGCGGCCAGGCCCAGGGCGAAGAGCAGGCCGAAGGCGACCGCGACCCCGCCGATCATCGCGCCGGCCGCGAGCGGTGTCGGCGCGGTGGCGACGGCCAGGACGGCGAGCGCCGCGGCGGCCAGCGCGGCTCCCGCCGTCTCCACCCCGAGGCCCAGCCGTCCGCGCATGTCTCGCCGGAACAGGCTGGCGGGCGGCGTCGCCCGGGCGCGGGCCAGGGGGGCCAGCGAGAACGCCGCCGCGGAGAGCAGGCCGAAGGCGCCTGCGCGCATCAGCGGTTCAGGATAGACGGAGAACAGCGCCGGGACGGGCAGATCCTCCGGGATCAGCCCGGCGATCAGGAACGGCGCGGCCGCCCCCGCCGTCAGGCCGATGGCGACGCCCGCCAGCGCCAGGACGCCGATCTGGACGAGGTAGAGGTTGCGGATCAGCGCGCCTTCCGCGCCCAGCGCCTTCAGCGCGGCGATAGCGGGCTTGCGTCCCTCGAGGAAGGCGCTGACCGCGCCATAGACGCCAAGTCCGCCCGCCACCAACGAGGCCAGGCCGATGAAACCCAGAAAGTATTCGAGCTGATCGATCAGCCATCGGGCGCCGGGAGCCGCATCCTCGCGGTCGCGGATCCGCGCCTGCCTGACCTTGGCGGCCTTCTCCAGCGCCTCACGCGCCGGCTCGAGCGGCGCGCCTGGCGGCAGGGCGATCCGCACCGTCTCTACGAACGGCAAACCGGGTTCGAGGAAGCCCGCCTGCTCCACCGCCTGGCGTCGCACCAGGACGCGCGGGCCCAACGCAAAGCCGCGCGACAGGCGGTCCGGCTCCTGCACCAGGACGCCGTTCACCTGCACCTCCAGCTCGCCCACCAGCAACCTATCGCCGAGCGAGAGGCCCAGCCGGTCCATCAGCGCCCGCTCGACCACGGCGCCTGCGAGGCCGTCGCGTTGCGCCAGGGCTTGGGCGAGATCGCCGCCGCCCTCCAGGGTGACCTCGCCCGCCAGAGGATAGGTCTCGCTGACGCCCCGCAGTTCAACCAGCCGCCGCTCGCCCGAGGACGCCTCGGCCATGGCGCGGACCGCGACGGCCCAGGCCGTGCGGCCCAGGCTCTCGACCAGCGCGACCTCCTGAGGATCGAAGCGGCGCTGTTCGACCGTCAGGGCCAGGTCGCCGCCCAGGATCTCGCGGGCCTGGCCGGCCAGGCCGGATCGGAAAGCTTCCGCCGTAGAGCCCGCCGCAGCGATGGCGGCCACGCCCAGCGCCAGGCAGGCCAGGAAGATGCGGAAGCCGCGCACCCCCGCACGCAGCTCGCGGCCCGCGAAGCGCCAAGAGAGAGGGATCATGCCGGTTGCGCCGTCCGGCCGCCGCTCAAGGCGACCATGCGATCCGCCCGCGCCGCAAGGGCGGCGTCATGGGTCACCAGCACCATGGCCGCGCGCTCCTCGGCCGCCAGGCCGAACAGCAGGTCGGCCACGTGGGCGGCGTTGGCGGCGTCGAGATTGCCGGTCGGCTCGTCGGCGAAGATGAGCGAAGGCCGCGGCGCCAGGGCGCGCGCCAGCGCCACCCGCTGCTGTTCGCCGCCGGAGAGCTGGTGCGGATAGTGCTTCAGCCGCGCCGACAACCCCACCCGGTCGAGCCAGGCGCGCGCCTGGGCGGTCGCGTCGCGGACCCGGGCGATCTCCAGAGGGGCTGCGACGTTCTCCTCGGCGGTCATGTTGGGCAGCAGGTGGAAGGCCTGGAAGACCAGCGACACCCGCCCGCGGCGCAGCCGGGCCCGCCCGTCCTCGCCGAGCTTGGAAAGATCCTGGCCGAACAGCTTCACACGCCCAGCGGTGGGCTGCTCCAGTCCGGCCGCCACGGCGATGAGCGAGGACTTCCCCGATCCCGACGGCCCGGTGACCGCCACCCGTTCACCCGGTCGCACGGAAAAGGTCAGATCGCGCAGGATCTCCACCGGCCCAGCCGCGGAGGGCAAGGTCAAGGCGACGTCGGTCACATCCAGCGGCAGGTCGGGTTCGGACACGCAATGACCTCGATTATGTCGCGGGCCTTCGGCATTGAGACCGGCGAGAAGGGTTCTAAATAGGGCGTCGGAATGAGCTCAACATCGTCCCTCACGCGCCGCGCCCTGGTGGCGGCCGCCCTGGCCGCGCCGACGTCCGCCTTTGCGCAGCGGCGGCGGGTCGTGACCCTGCTGGGAGATTCCATCACCGCCGGCTATGGCCTGCCCGCCAGCGCCGCCCTTCCCGCCCGGCTGCAGGCCGAACTCGACCGCCTGGGCGCCAACGCCCTGGTGCGTGGGGCCGGCGTTTCGGGCGACACTACGGCCGGCGGCCTGGCCCGGGTCGATTTCAGCGTCCAGAAAGATACCGACGTCTGCGTCGTAGCCCTGGGCGGCAACGACCTGCTGCAAGGGATCGAACCGGCGCGCACCCGGGCCAATCTCGACGGGATCGCCGCCCGGCTGAAGGCCCGCGGCGTGGGGCTGGTGATCGCCGGCCTGCAGCCGCCGAGCATCGTCGGCCGCTCCTATGCGGCGGAGTTCCAGGCGATCTTCCCGACGGTGGCGCGTGCGCACAGGGCGGTCCTCTATCCCGACCTGCTGGCGGGGGTGGCCCGGCAGCCGGCGCTCAACCAGCGCGACGGCTTCCATCCGAACGCGCAAGGGGTGGCGGTCATCGCCCGTGGACTGGCCCCCGTGGTCGCCAAGGCGCTGGCGTCCCGGCGCTAAATGCTGTCGCCGTCGGCGGCGGTCGAGGACTCTTCGGTCCGCACCCGTCCCGCGCCGCTGGTCTCCACGTTCAGGCGGCCAGGCCGGGTGAGCAGGGTCGCTTCGCCGGATCCCGAAACCCGCAGGTCGGCCGAAGCCTTCGGCGCAAGGCGGGCCTCGGCGTCGCCGGAGATGCGAGCGTCCACGGCTTCGGCCTCCAGTTGGCCAAGGTCGGCTTCTCCGTCGCCCGACAGAATGAGCCGTACGTTTCCCGCGCGCCCGCGGGCCGTCACTTCCGAAGCGCCGCTGGCGGCGATCTCCAGCTCGGGCTGGTCATAGTCGCGGATGTCCAGCCGATCGTCGCCGTTGACCTGGAACCGGGTCACGCCCGGCGCCACGATCCGGACGGTCAGGCGGCGGCGCGACCGGGTCTCGTCCTCGTAGGAGAGCCGCCCGTTGTCGAGCTTCACCTGCGACACTAGCCGCAGCGGGCCGGAGATCGTCACCGTTCCCGGGCCTTCGCCCTGGAGGTATTCGACCTCCGCGCGGATGCCTACGTCGAGCTCCGAAGCGCCGTCCCAGGCGAGCTCCCGCGTGGCCGTCGGGCTGGACCGGTGGACGCCATGGTCGTGGTCGAACCACCAGTCGGAGGTCCAACGCCAGTTGCGGGCGGCGAGTTCGGGGCCGCCCAGGGCCACGGCCGAGGAGAGGGCGACGAGGGCCACGAAGAAGCCGGTGATCGAGATCAGGACGAGGACGCGGATCATGGGAAGGCTCATCCGAGGTCAGGCTTGGGGTTCGATGGCGGGCTTCAGCAGCCGGTAGTGCAGCCGCCCGTACCAGACGAGGACGTTGACCAGGCCGATGACGATCAGGGTGAGCAGCGCGCCCACCGAGGTCGCCAGCGCCATCAGGCCGATGCCGCCCAGCATTGCGGCGGCGACGCCGCCTGGCGGATCCAGGAACGGTCCCGCGGCGAAGACGAAGCCGCCGGCGAAGAACACGGCGACCGCCCCAACCGCGAAACCGAACAGGGTTCCGGCCACGCCCATCAGGATCGGCAGCAGGATCAGGAGATCGATAGCGCCGAGGCCCAGCACCGCGAAGACGGCGGCGGCGGCGGCGGAAGGATTGCGTTCCTGCTCCCACCGCTTCAGTCCTGCCTCGGCGCGCAGTTCGCGGGCCAGACGCCCGGGATCGCCCAGGGCCTCGGCCACCTCGGCCTCGCTGCGTCCGGCGGCTTCGCCCTCGGCGAAGTGGGCCTCGTAGTCGGCCACGAACTCGGCGATGGCCTTTGGCGGCAGACCTGAGAGGCCCAGCCGCAGGCGGTCGATGAACTCTTGCCGGGTCATTCGGCCCCTCCCAGGATCTCCTCCACGGCGCGGGAGAAGGCTGCCCATTCGGCCTTCTGCGCCACGAAGCTTTCCTTCCCGGCCTCGGTGAGCCGGTAGTATTTCCGCGGAGGGCCTGCGGAGCTTTCGACCAGATAGGTGTCCACCAGGCCGTCGGCCTGCATTCTCCGCATCAGCGGATAGATGGTGCCTTCACCCATATCGATCCCCTCGGCCAGCCGGCTCGCGATCTCGTAGGCGTAGCTGTCGTGCTTGGAGAGCAGCGCGAGCACGCAGAGCTCGAGCACCCCCTTCTTCAGCTGGATCTGTACGGCTTCCGCCACGTCGCGCACCTCCACGTGGCTTCTGGATACTGCAAGGTAGTGATTTATGCAAGGTAGCGTGCATTACATGTTAGTAAGCTTCGCCGCCGCCGGAAGGTGGGGAAACTAGCTGGCGCCGAGGTCGACGAGGCCGATATCCACTTGGTTGTCGAGGTTGCGATTGAAGAGCGCGCGGCCCTGAGGGTCCATCGAGAGCGCCCCGTCGAAACCGGGCAGCGGACCGATCCGCTCCGGGGCGCCGCGCCAGGGATGCCGCCAGAGCATCGGAATCTCGCCTCGCGGCGCGCGGACCACATAGACGCCGTCGGCGCCGGGCGACCAGGCGTCGTAGTCGCCGAGGCGGATTTCCGGCGCAGATCCGCCGTCGAGGGCGCGCACCCGGTCCTCCCCCTGCCGCAGGCCGAACAGCCGCCCGTCCGGTCCCGCTCGCAGGGCGCGCCAGCCCTCCCCGCCCGATACGGGAGCCGGCTGGGCGCCTGGCGCGGTCTCGATCCGCATCAGGCGATAGCCCGCTTCCGTGCGCTGCACGTAGGTCAGGGCCGAGCCGTCCGGCGCGAAAACCGGATCGAGCTTGTCGAGGCCGTCCGACGTGATCGCCCGCAGCCGCGAACCGTCGCGCCCGATCGTGTAGAGGTCCGAGCGTCGCCCTTTCACCACCACGAAGGCGAGGCTGGCGCCGTCCGGCGACCAGGCCGGGGAGTCGAGATAGCTGCCGAGCAGGGAGGTCAGGCGCACGTCGCCGCCGTCTGGCCGGTTGACCCAGAGTTCGAATGAGCCGCTCCGATCGGAGACATAGGCGATCGCGCCGTCGCCGGCGGCCCGCGGATGCCAGTCGAAACCGCTGGCGTTGGTGACCGGTAGGATTTCCCCGTTCGCCGTCAGGGCGGCCAGATTGGTGCGGCCGGTCGGAATCTCCACGGCCAGGCGGTTGCGGCGGTCGGCCGACATGCGACTGAAACTGACCCGGCCGAAGCCCAGGCTGACCCGTTGCGGCGGCGCATCCCGGCGCACGTCCACCGTCCAGAGCCCGAACTCCCCGCCGCGATTGGAAGCGTAGAAGATGTGGCGGCTGTCGGCCGACCAGACATAGCCCGCCGCCTTCCAGCCGTCGGTGGTGAGCGGGCGCTCGCGCCCGGTGCGGACGTCCTTCAGGAACAGGTCGTGGGCCCCATGCAGCAGGGTCCGGCGGAAGACGACGTAACGGCCGTCGGGCGAAGCGGCCGGGTCTCCGTCGCCCAGGGTTGAGGCCGGCGGGTCGGTCAGATCGGCGACCGCGCCGGTCTGGATGTCGAGGGTCCGGATCCGCCAGATGTCGCTGGCCGTCGGCCGGTCGGAGATCGCCAGCGTCCCCTCACCCAGCCAAGTGAGCCGCATGCTGGCGGCCGAGACGCAGCGCCCCACCTCGCGTTCCGGACCCAGGGGAATGGGAACCACCACGACGCGGCAAGGCCCCTGGGCCGGCGTGCGGACGAAGGCGATTCGGTCGCCGCGCGGCGACCAGACGGCGCCATAGTCGTCGGCGGGATCGGTGGTGATCTGCACCGGCGTCCCCTGCTCCACGCTGCGCAGATAGAGGTCGCGGGTCTGCAGCATGTCGGTCCGCTGGGCGTAGACGATCTGCTCGCCCGACGGCGACAGCGCCGGATGGGTCTCCAGGCCGATCTCGGTGGTCAGGGGGTGGAACGCTTCCGCCGTCCAGGTCACCGGCTTGGGCAGGGCCAGGACGGCGGCGGCCGCAGCCAGAAGGACGACGGCTCCAGCCCCGGCCAGCCCCAGCCGAAGCCGTCCACGGCCGGGCGGGGCGGGCGCAGGACGCGCTTCGGATATCGGCTCCGGCGTACCCTGCCGATCGGCCTGCAGTCGGTAGCCCACTGTAGCGATGGTGTCCAAGCGGATGCGCGGGTCGGCCGCGAGGGCCTTGCGGAGTTGGGCGACGCAGCGGTTGAGCGCGCCTTCGGTGACGATACGGCCGCCCCAGCAAAGCTCGATCAGTTCGTCGCGGCTGACCGGCTCGCCCCGGGCCCGGTGCAGGGCGACCAGCACCTTCATCACCCGCGGCTCAAGCGCCGTCACCTGGCCGTCGGTCTCCACCTCCAGCGCGGAGGGACGAACCTCCGTCCCAGCCAGGCGGAAAGGCGTCTCCCGGGCCAGGGAGAGTTCGGGCCACCGGATGGCCACGTGTTCGTTCATCGCGAAACCATCACGAATAAATCACGCCCGCAGCCACGCCGCCCCTCGCGGAGCATCGGACAAACCGCCCTGCCTGAACAGTCCGGTTTCGCAAGGTTACAAGAATGCAATATTCGGCGGCGCTGCTCCCCCTGGCCCTCTTCGCCGCGGCCCCGGCCCTGGCCCAGGAAAGCGTGGTCTCCTCGGCGACCGACGCGTTCGGGGAACGCGTGGGAATCGAGCAACTGGGTCTCTACAGCGAGGGCCAGGTGCGCGGCTTCGACCTGCAAGCCTCCGGCGCCTATCGGATCGAGGATCACTACTTCGTCCGCGCCGCGCCTTTGAACGATCCCATCGTCGGTGGCGTCAGCGTGCGGGTGGGCGTCAACGCCTCGCGGCTCGCCTATCCCGCCCCATCCGGGGTTGTGAACTACCGCCTGCGCGGGCCGGCCGCCGAGAACGGCGTCAACATCACGGCGGGCGTTCGCGACTTCGCTTCGCCGGTCCTGCAGGCTGACGGCTCCTGGCGTTCGGCGGACGGTTCGCGATTCCTGGCCGGGGCGGCGATCGCCCGGCCGCATCACACCTGGGGCGGCGGAACCAACGGCGACGCCGTCGACCTCGGCCTGGTGGCCGGCTGGCGACCGGCCGAGAACCACCTCCTGCGCGCCTTCGCCACCTGGTACGGCCGCGACTACGACGGCGACTACGGGGTCCTGCCATCGGCTGCGGGGCCGCCATCCCCGCCCCCCAAGCTGCACAACTATTCGCCCGCCTGGGCGAGGGTTGAGGCGCAGAACATCAATTTCGGCCTTCTGTACCGCGGCGACTTCTCGGGATGGCGGCTGGACGCCTCGGCTTTCCGCTCCATCTTCGATCCCATCCGTTCGGACTTCACGGTGGTCCAGGCGAGGGAAGACGGAACCGCCACGGCGACTCTCTTCCTGAACCCACACAGAACGCAGACCTCGGACTCCCTTGAGGCGCGGCTTTCGCGGGTGGTGACGACGGGACCCGTCAGCCATCTGGCCAGCGTATCGGCCCGCGTCCGGCGCTCCGAGGTGGATCTCGCCCAGAGCCTGGCCGTGCCGCTTGGCGCCTTCGACCTTCGCGAACGCGCCCCGGCCCCGCCCGAGCCCGCCTGGACGGGCGCACGCGGCCTTGATCGGGTGGATCAGGTCACCGGCAGCCTGGGCTATGGCCTGGTCTGGCAGGACCGGCTGCAGCTACGCCTGGGCGCTCATCGCACGCGGTACGAAAAGGATGTCCAGGCGCCGGTCGGCCCCGCCACCCGCGGCGAGGAAAGCGCCTGGTTCTACAACGCGTCGGCCGTCTTGAGCCTGACGCCCGCCACCAGCCTGTTCGCCAGCTGGGTTACGGGCCTGGAAGAAGCCGGCTTCGCGCCCCAGAGCGCGCTCAATCGCAACGAGGTGCTGGCGCCGGTGGAAGCGACCCAGAAGGAGTTCGGCGTCCGCCACGCCTTCAACGACGATCTGACCTTGATCGCGGCGGTGTTCGAAGTTTCCAAGCCGACCCACGGCTTCCGCGCCGACGGAACCTTCGGCCTGGTGGGCGAGGTGAGCCACCGCGGCGTCGAGGCCTCACTCTCCGGGCGCATCGGCGAGCGGACCAACATCGTGCTCGGCGCCGTCGCCTTCGAGCCGGAAGTCTCGGGGCCGCTGGTCGAGGTCGGCGTGGTCGGAGCCCGCCCCCCCGGGATCGCCGAATTTATCGCCAACGCCAGCCTGGAATATCGGCTGACCGACGTCTGGTCCGTGGACGCCCAGCTCGCCCACACCGGCGAGACCTTCGCCGACAGCCGCAACACCCTGCGGGCGCCGGCGGTGACCACGCTGGGCCTCGGCGCGCGGGCGCGTTTCGAACTCGCCGATCGCCCCGCCAGCCTTCGCCTGCTCGCCTCCAACCTCACCGACGAGCGGGGCTGGTGGACGTCCACAAGTGGAATTCTCTGGCCCATCGCGCCGCGAACGGTCCGGGCGTTGCTGACCGTGAGCTTCGGTTAGGTTCGGGCGGGGAACCGCGCTATAGCGGCTCCGAAAGAGGAATCCGCCATGGTCGCCGCGACAGACTGGATCGCCTTCGCTCTGGTGGCGCTTGGCATGGCGCTGACGCCCGGGCCGAACATGGTCTATCTGATCTCGCGCTCCATCTCGCAGGGCCACCGCGCCGGATTCGTCTCCCTCGCAGGCGTGGCGCTGGGCTTCGCCTTCTACATGGTCTCCGCCGTCGTAGGCCTGACCGCGCTCGTGATGGCCGTACCCCTAGCCTACGATATCCTGCGGATCGCCGGCGCCTGCTATCTCGGCTGGCTTGCGTGGAACGCCCTGAAGCCCGGCGGGGCGTCGCCGTTCTCCATTCGCCCGCTGCAGCCCCACAGCGACGGCCGGCTCTTCGCGATGGGCCTGCTCACCAATCTCCTGAATCCGAAAGCCGCGGTGCTCTATCTGTCGCTCCTGCCGCAGTTCATGCACCCGGAGCGCGGGGGGCTGCTCGCGCAGGGATTGATCCTCGGGGGCACGCAGATCGCCGCGAGCCTGCTGGTGAACAGCGTGATGATCCTGGCCGCCGGATCCGTGGCCGCGTTCCTGGCTTCGCGGCCAACCTGGGCCATGATCCAGCGCTGGTTCATGGGCACGGTGCTCGGCGCCCTTGCCGTGCGAATGGCTTTCGACACCCGCCGCTGAGCAGCTAACGGCCTTCGTACACGACGCGCCCGCCGACCACGGTCAGCACCGCGCGACCGCCGACGATCTCCTCGAAGGGGGCGGTCATCAAGTCGACCGAAAAGGCGGAGATGTCCGCCAGCCTTCCCGGCGCCAGCAGGCCGAGCTCGTCCTCCCGATGGGCCGCGAAGGCCGGGCCGCGGGTCATGATGGAAAGGGCGGCCTCGCGGCTCAGGGCCTCCTCCAGGCCCCAGTTCGGCCCGGCGAAGCCCGCAAGGTCGTGGCGATAGGCGGCGGCGTAGAACTCCACCAGCGGATCGCCCTTCTCCACCGGCGCATCCGAGCCGCCCGCCAGGGCCGCGCCGGTCTTCATCAGGCTTTCCCAGGCATAGGCGCCCTTCAGCCGAGCCTCCCCCAGCCGGGCCGGGGCGAAGTGCAGGTCGCCAATGGCGTGAGAGGGCTGCATGGAGGCGATGACGCCGAGGCGTGCGAACCGCGGCAGGTCCTGCGGGCTCAGCACCTGGGCGTGTTCCACGCGCCAGCGCGCCGCCTTCAGCCTCACGGCGTCGCCTTCGAACGCCTTTTCGAAAGCGTCGAGCGCCAGCCGGTTGCCGCGGTCGCCGATCGCGTGGACGGCCATCTGGGCGCCGGAGGCCCGCGCGCGGGCGAGGACGGCGGCGACCGTCTCCGGCGGCGTCACGATCAGGCCGGCGCCCGGCGCGTCGGCGTAGGGCTCCAGCAGGGCCGCCCCGCGCGAGCCGAGCGCGCCGTCCATGTAGAGTTTCACCCCACGCACGCGCACCAGACCCGTCGTATCGGCCGAGGGACCTTCGCGAAGCACGCGCTCGCCGGCCTCGGCCGACATGTAGTTGTCGATGCGGATCGGCAGGTCGCCCCGGGCAGCAAGCGTGCGCTGGGTCGCGATCTCCTCCTCCGAAGCGCCCATGTTGTGCAGGCCTGTCCATCCGCGGGCGGCGTAGAGGTCGGCGCCGCGCTTCACCGCCTCGGCCCGGGCCGCAGCAGACGGCGGCGGGACCTTGTCGCGAACGAGGCCCATGGCGTTGTCGATCAGCATGCCGGTGGGCTCGCCCGCCGCATCCTTGAGGATTTCGCCGCCCTCCGGCGCCGGCGTCGCCCGGTCGATTCCGGCAAGCCGCAGCATGGCCGAATTCGCGACCAAGGCATGACCGTCCGCTCGGGTCAGCACCACCGGACGGTCCCGAACCGCGCGGTCGAGGTCTTGGCGGGTGGGAAAGCGCGCTTCGGGCCAGTGAGTCTCGATCCAGCCACGCCCGACGATCGGCTCTCCGCCGGGATGGGCCTCGACCCAGGCGCTCAGCCGCTCGACGAGCGCCGCGATGGAAGGCGCGCCTTCCAGGTTCAGCGTCATTTCCCGGAAACCGACACCCGAAAGATGGGCGTGGGCGTCGACCAGGCCTGGATAGGCGGCCGCGCCCATCAAGTCGATCTCCCGCGCCCCGGGAACCGCCGCGCGCGCATCGGCGAGGGAGCCGGCCACCGCGACCCTGCCGTCGTTCACCGCCAAGGCTTCGACGAAGGCGGCGCCCTCGCCGGTATAGATCCGCCCGCCGTGCAGCAGCAGATCCTGCGCTGCGACGTGGCTCGGGAGGAAAAGCGCGGCCGTCAGGATGAGCGGGCGAAGAACTGAACGCATGGGCGCCTCACAAAACATGGTCGCGCATTGATCGACGAAAGAGAGCTTCGAGGGAACAGGCGGCAGTGTGAAGCCGCAACTCGTCGGCGCGGTGCAAAGTCCATTCGGAACCACCGTCGGCCTGTCCGGTTGGGGGGCATCGCCCCACTTCGAGAGACGGACACCAATGCGCAACTTTCTCCTGGCCGCCGCGGCGGCGACTTTCGCCCTGACCGCGCCGCCCGCGCTGGCGCAGAGCCGCATCGGCCCCGCCGAAGCGCCGGCGCCCACGCCGACCTCCGCGGCCGAGTACGTCCGGCAAGCCGCCCTCAGCGACCGCTATGAGGTCGAGTCGAGCCGGCTGGCCTTAGGACGAGCGCAGTCGGAAGAGCTGAAGCGCTTCGCCCAGCACATGATCGACGAACACACTGCGACCAGCGCCGCCTTGATGGCCGCCCTGCCCCGCGCGGGCGTGGCGCCGCCGGACGTCAGCGCACCCGACCGGGTCCGCCAGGGGCTGCTGGACGCCCTGCAGCAGGCGCAGAACGGCGGAGAATTCGATCGCCGCTACCGCGCGCAGCAGGTGCAGGCGCATCGAGAGGCCCTAGCGCTTCACCAGAATTATGCAGCCAACGGCGATAACGCCGTACTGCGCGGGGTGGCCGCCCAGACCGCCCCGCGCGTCGCCCATCACTTGGAGATGCTGAACCGCATCCGGTGAGCGGCAGGCCCTCGCCTATCGCGGCAGCTTGGACACGCCCATCAGATAGGCGTCGACCGCCTGGGCGCACTGCCGGCCCTCGCGGATCGCCCAGACCACCAGCGATTGGCCGCGCCGCATGTCGCCGCAGGAGAAGATGTTCGGCGAAGAGGTCTTGTAGTCGGTCACCGGCGCCTTGACGTTCCCGCGAGGGTCCAGCTCCACGCCGGCCTGGTCGGTGAAGGCGTTGTGACGTGGACCGACGAAGCCCATGGCCAGGAGGACGAGATCGGCCTTGATCTTGAACTCGCTGCCCTCGACCTCCTTCAGCACCTGGCGGCCGCCCTCGCCCGCGACCCACTCCATGCGGACGCATTCGAGGGCCTCGACCTTGCCGTTGGAGCCCAGGAAGCGCTTGGTCGCCACCGCGAAGTCGCGCTCGCAGCCCTCTTCGTGGCTCGACGAGGTGCGCAGCTTCAGCGGCCAGTCCGGCCAGGTCAGCATCTTGTTTTCGCGCGCCGGCGGCTCCGGCATGATCTCGAGCTGCACCACCGAGGCCGCCCCATGGCGGTTGGAGGTGCCGATGCAGTCCGAGCCGGTGTCGCCGCCGCCGATCACCACGACGTGCTTGCCGGTGGCCGAGATCGCGCCGGTGGGCGCCGCGCGCAGCTCGTCGTCGCCGGCGTTGCGCTTGTTCTGCTGGGTCAGAAAGTCCATGGCGAAATGGACGCCATCGAGTTCGCGGCCCGGCACCTCCAGGTCGCGCGGGTTCTCGGCCCCGCCGGCCATGACCAGCACGTCGTAGTCGTCCAGCAGCCGCTGGACCGACACCGTCACCCCCACCTCGAAGCCGGTGCGGAAGATCACGCCTTCCTGCTCCATCTGCCGGACCCGCCGGTCGATGAGGTGCTTCTCCATCTTGAAGTCGGGAATGCCGTAGCGGAGCAATCCGCCGATCCGGTCGCTCTTCTCGAAGACGGTCGGCGCATGGCCGGCCCGAGCCAGCTGCTGGGCGCAGGCCAGGCCCGCCGGGCCGGAGCCCACGACCGCGATCCGCTTGCCGGTGCCGCGCTCGGACATCTGCGGCTTGATCCAGCCTTCTTCCCAACCGCGGTCGACGATCTGGCATTCGATGGTTTTGATCGTCACCGGATTGTCGATGATGTTGAGCGTGCAGGACGCCTCGCAGGGTGCGGGACAGACGCGGCCGGTGAACTCGGGGAAGTTGTTGGTCGACTGCAGGTTCTCCAGCGCCGCCTTCCACTGGTCCCGATAGACCAGGTTGTTGAAGTCGGGGATCTGGTTGTTCACCGGGCAGCCCTGGTGACAGAACGGAATCCCGCAGTCCATGCAGCGCGCGGCCTGCTTCTGCAGCTCGCCCGCGGGCAGCGGGTCGACGAATTCCTTCCAGTGCTTCAGGCGCTCGGCGACCGGCGCATAGCTGCGGTCGTGACGTTCGATTTCGAGGAAGCCGGTGGGCTTGCCCATGATGTTGCTCCGATACTCGGGGACTATTCGGCGGCGACGGCGGCGGCGGAGCGGCGCTCGGCGGCCAGCTCCTCCAGCGCCCGGCGATAGTCCTTGGGCATGACTTTCACGAAGGAGGCGAGCGTCCGATCCCAGTTCTCGAGGATCTGGGCGGCGCGCGCCGAGCCGGTGTGCAGGTGGTGGCGCTCGATCAGGATGCGCAGGCGCTCGGCGTCGAACCGCAGCACGTCGCCCATCCCGTTGTTGTCCACCGAAAGCGAGCGCTGGCTGGGCCGATAAGGCTCATCCTCGCGAGCGACCGGACCCGCAGGCTCGATCCGCTCCAGATCGACCATGGCCCTGTTGCAGAGCTGCTCGAAGCGGCCGCGCGGATCGTAGACATAGGCCACGCCGCCCGACATGCCGGCCGCGAAGTTGCGGCCGGTGTCGCCCAGAACGACCACCACGCCGCCGGTCATGTATTCGCAGCCGTGATCGCCCACGCCCTCGACCACCGTCACCGCGCCGGAGTTGCGCACCGCGAAGCGCTCGCCGGCGACGCCTTCGAAATAGGCCTCGCCCGCGATGGCGCCGTAGAGCACGGTGTTGCCGATGATGATGTTCTGGGTCGGATCGCGTCGGGCCTCGCGCGGCTGGCGCACCACGATGCGGCCGCCCGACAGGCCCTTGCCCACATAGTCGTTGCCGTCGCCGGTCAGCTCCAGGGTCACGCCGCGGGCCGCGAAGGCGCCGAAGCTCTGGCCCGCCTGGCCGCGGAACTTGAGCGAGATGGTGTCCTCCGGCAGGCCGGCATGGCCGTAGCGGCGGGCGACCTCGCCCGACAGCATGGCGCCGACGGTGCGGTTGACGTTCCGGATCTCGTACTCGCGCGCCACGGGCTCACCCTTCTCCAGCGCAGGCTTGGCGTCTTCGATCAAGGTGTTGTCCAGCGCCTTGCCCAGCCCATGGTCCTGACGGTCCATGTTCCAGAGGCCCTTCTGGCCCTCCGCCGGGGCGGCGTAGAGGATCCTGGAGAGATCCACCCCTTGCGCCTTCCAGTGGTCGACCGCCGGACGCATGTCGAGGCGGTCGACGCGCCCGATCATCTCGTTGACCGTCCGGAAGCCCATCTGGGCCATGATCTCCCGCAGCTCTTCGGCCACGAAGAAGAAGTAGTTGATCACGTGCTCCGGCTGGCCGGTGAAGCGCGCGCGCAGCACCGGGTCCTGGGTCGCCACCCCCACCGGGCAGGTGTTGAGGTGGCACTTGCGCATCATGATGCAGCCGGCGGCGATCAGCGGCGCGGTGGCGAAGCCGAACTCGTCGGCGCCCAGCAGGGCCGCCACGGCCACGTCCCGCCCCGTGCGCAGGCCGCCGTCCGCCTGGACGGCGATTCGGGTGCGCAGGCCGTTCAGCAGCAGGGTCTGCTGGGTCTCGGCCAGGCCGATCTCCCAGGGCGAGCCGGCGTGGGTGAGCGAAGTCAGCGGCGAGGCGCCGGTGCCGCCCTCGAAGCCCGAGATCGTCACATGGTCCGCGCGCGCCTTGGCGACGCCCGCCGCGACCGTGCCGACGCCCACCTCGGACACCAGCTTCACGGAGATGCGGGCCTTGGGGTTCACGTTCTTCAGGTCGTGGATCAGCTGGGCCAGATCCTCGATCGAATAGATGTCATGGTGCGGCGGCGGCGAGATCAGGCCGACGCCCGGCGTGGAGTGCCGGACGCGGGCGATGTTCTTGTCCACCTTGTGGCCCGGCAGCTGGCCGCCCTCCCCGGGCTTGGCGCCCTGGGCCATCTTGATCTGGATGTCGTCGGCGTTGACCAGGTATTCGGTCGTGACGCCGAACCGCCCGGAGGCCACCTGCTTGATCGCCGAGCGCATGGAATCGCCGTTCGGCAGGCGCGTGAAGCGGTCCGGCTCCTCGCCGCCCTCGCCGGTGTTCGAGCGGCCGCCGATGCGGTTCATGGCGACGGCCAGGGTGGTGTGCGCCTCGCGGCTGATCGAGCCGAAGCTCATGGCGCCGGTGGCGAACCGCTTGACGATCTCCGAGGCCGGCTCGACCTCGTCCAGCGACAGCGGCGCCTCGCCCGGCTTCAGCTGCATGAGGCCGCGGATGGTCAGCAGGCGCTCCGACTGCTCGTTAATGCCGCGCGCGAACTCGCGGTACTCGTCCGGCAGGTTTCCGCGCACGGCATGCTGCAGGCGCGAGACCGTCTCCGGCGTCCAGGCATGCGCCTCGCCGCGCAGGCGGAACGCGTAGGTCCCGCCCACGTCCAGCATGGTGGCGTAGATCGGGTTGTCGCCGAAGGCGTCGCGGTGGCGGCGCACGGCTTCTTCGGCGATCTCCTTCAGGCCGACGCCTTCGATGGTCGTCGCCGTGCCGGTGAAGAACCGCGCCACCAGCTGGCTGGACAGGCCCACGGCGTCGAAGATCTGGGCGCCGCAATAGGACTGGTAGGTGGAGATGCCCATCTTGGACATCACCTTGAGTATGCCCTTGCCGACGGCCTTGATGTAGTTCTTCCGCGCTTCGTAGGCCGAGACCGACAGGCCGTTGCGGACCCGGATCTGCTCCAGGGTCTCGAAGGCCAGATAGGGGTTCACGGCCTCCGCGCCATAGCCCGCCAGGACGCAGAAGTGGTGCACTTCGCGCGCCTCGCCGGTCTCGATGACGAGGCCGGTCTGCATCCGCAGGCCCTTGCGGATCAGGTGATGGTGCACCGCCGCGGTGGCCAGCGCCGCCGGGATCGCGATCCGGTCCGGCCCCACCGCGCGGTCAGACAGGATCAGGATGTTCTTGTCGTCCAGGACGTGGTCGGTGGCCTCGCGGCAGATCCGCTCCAGCGCCGCATCCAGCCCGCCCGCGCCCTCCTCGGCCGGCCAGGTGATGTCGATGGTCTCCGTCCGGAAGGAGCCGTCCAGCAACTCGCTGATCGAACGGATCTTGGCCAGGTCCTCGTTGGTGAGGATCGGCTGGGAGACCTCCAGGCGCTTGTGCGTGCCGGCCTGGCGGCCCAGCAGGTTCGGCCGCGGCCCGATCATCGAGACCAGGCTCATGACCAGCTCTTCGCGGATCGGATCGATCGGCGGATTGGTGACCTGGGCGAAGTTCTGCTTGAAGTACTCGTAGAGCAGCTTGGGCCGCTTCGACAGCACCGCGATCGGCGTGTCGGCGCCCATGGAGCCGACGGGATCGTCCCCCGTCACCGCCATCGGCTCGAGGAAGAACTGCAGGTCCTCCTGCGTGTAGCCGAAGGCCTGCTGGCGATCGAGCAGGTCCTGCGGCTCGTTGGGGAGGGGCGGCGCCTCCTCGGCGTCGGAGATCTCCTCCAGCTTGAACTGGGTCTCGTTCAGCCAATCTTCGTAGGGTTCGGCCTCGGCGAGGGAGCGCTTGATCTCCTCGTCCTCAATGATGCGGCCCTCTTCCATGTCGATGAGCAGCATCTTGCCGGGCTGGAGGCGCCACTTGCGGACGATCCGCTCCTCGGGCACCTGCAGCACGCCGACTTCCGAGGCCATGATCACATGGTCCTGGTCGGTGATGACGAAGCGGGCCGGGCGCAGGCCGTTGCGGTCGAGCGTCGCGCCGATCTGGCGTCCGTCGGTGAAGGCGACCGCCGCCGGACCGTCCCACGGCTCCATCAGCGCGGCGTGGTATTCGTAGAAGGCCTTGCGCTTGGGATCCATCAGCGGGTTGCCGGCCCAGGCCTCGGGGATCAGCATCATCACCGCGTGCGCCAGGGGATAGCCGCCGGCGACCAGCAGTTCCAGGGCGTTGTCCAGGCAGGCGGTGTCGGACTGGCCGTGCGGGATCAGCGGCCACATCTTGTCGAGGTCCGGCCCCAGCAGATCGCTCTCCAGCGTACGCCGGCGGGCGTTCATCCAGTTCACATTGCCGCGGACGGTGTTGATCTCGCCGTTGTGGGCCACGAAGCGGTAAGGGTGGGCCAGCTTCCAGGACGGGAAGGTGTTGGTCGAGAACCGCTGGTGCACCAGGGCGAGCGCGGACTCGCAGCGCTCGTCCATCAGGTCCTGGTAGAAGGTCCCCACCTGATGGGCCAGCAGCAGGCCCTTATAGACCACCGTCCGGGTGGAGAAGGACGGCATATAGAGCTCGGTCAGTCCCGGCAGCCCCTTCTTGACCGCCAGGGCCGCGAGCGGGTTCTGGGTCTGCTTGCGCACGGCCAGCAGCTTGCGCTCGTGCGCATCCTGACTGCGGATGTTCGGGCCGCGGCCGACGATGGCCTGGCGGATCACCGGCATCTCGGCCAGCACGGCCGCGCCCAGGCCCTCGGTGTTCACCGGCACGTCGCGCCAGCCGAGCAGGGGCTGACGCTCGACCTTCAGGAAGTGCTCGAACTGCGCCACGGCGACGTCGCGCGCGGCCTCGTCGCGCGGCAGGAAGCACATGGCCACCGCATATTCGCCCGCCGGCGGCAGGTCGACGCCGGTCTGTCCGGCCCAGTCGCGCAGCAGGGCGTCGGGAATCTGGATCAGGATGCCGGCGCCGTCGCCGACCAGCGGATCGGCCCCGACCGCGCCGCGGTGATCGAGATTGACCAGGATCTCCAGGCCGGCGGTCACGACCTCATGCGATTTGCGGCCTTTGATATTGGCCACAAACCCCACCCCGCACGCGTCATGTTCATTGCGCGGGTCGTAAAGACCTTGCCGTTCCGGAGCTCCCATCCGCTCACCCTCGCTATAAGCCACAGGCGCGCGGGACCACGGCTCTGCAGCCGTGTTCCTGCGCGTTCGCGGGCATTTACCCGGCAAGATCAGCCCTTGTCGACCGCCTGAGGGCTGGGAATGCGAAAAGATTTTCTAACCTGCGACGTCAAGTAGCGCCCTGTTCGCCTCACGCGCGACATTGCACCCCGTCAGGGTCATGGCCACGGCGAGTTCGCTGCGCAGGGTTCCGAGCATCTTCTCGATCATCGGCGCGCCGCCGGCGCCGAGCGCATACGCCCAGGCCCGCCCGACGAAGCAGGCCCGGGCGCCGAGCGCCAGCGCCTTGAGCACATCCAGGCCCGAGCGCACGCCACCGTCGAGGAAGACCTCCAGCTCGCCGCCGACGGCGTCCACCACGGCAGGCAGGGCCGAGATCGAGGAGCGCACGCCGTCCAGCTGCCGCCCGCCATGGTTGGAGACTACGATGCCTTGAGCGCCGGCGCGCAGGGCGTCGCGCGCGTCCTCCGGATCGAGCACGCCCTTGATGACGATCGGGCCGTCCCAGGTCTTCCGCACCCAGTCGAGGTCGGCCCAGGTGACGGAGCGGTCGAAGTTGCGCGCGATCCAGCCCAGGAAATCGGTGACCGACCGGCTCTGCGGGATCGCCCCGACGACGCTGCCCAGAGTGTGCGGGCGGCCATGCAGCCACACGTCCCACAGCCAGGCCGGATGGGTGACGCCTTGCCAGGCGGTGTTGAGGGCGCCCGAAAGCCCGCTCGACCCGGTGAAGCCGGAGCGCACGTCGCGGTAGCGCGCGCCGGGGACGGGCAAGTCGACCGTGAAGACCAGCACCGGGCAGCCGGCCGCCTTGGCGCGGGCCAATAGCTCGGCCATGTAGCCGCGGTCCTTGAGCATGTAGAGCTGGAACCAGGGGGGCGTGCCGGCGCTCGCCACCTCCTCCACAGAACAGACGCCCACCGTCGAGAGACAGAAGGGCACGCCGACCTTGGCGGCGGCGGCCGAGGCCTGCACTTCGCCACGCCTTCCGTACATGCCGGCCATGCCGACGGGGGCGAGGCCGACCGGCATGGAGAGTTTCTGACCGAACACCTCCACCGACATGTCCAGCTGGGTCATGTCGCGCATCACCCGCTGGCGCAGGGCGATGGCCTCGAGGTCCGCCACGTTCCGCCGCAGGGTGACCTCGGCGTAGGAGCCGCCGTCGATATATTCGAAGAAGATCTTCGGCAGCCGGCGGCGGGCCAGCTCCCGATAGTCCGAGACCGACGCCGGCGTCATGACCGCCCCCTCCGCTGCTCCCTGGCGCTCCTTCCTAGGAGGCGGGGCGGCCGTTGACAAATGTTCTTCTTTTGTTCTTTCATGGCGCCATGCAGATGCGCCTCGACCTATCCTCCGACCTGCCAGCCGTGCGCGACCGGCTGCGGGCAGCCTTCGGGACCGTGCGGCCCCATCGCCGGCTCGATCCCGTCTCCCAACTGGTCAAGACGATGGTGAGCGCCCGGACCTATGACGAGGTGTCCTGGGCCGCCTTCGTGCGGCTGCGCGCCGCCTTTGGCGACTGGAACGCCCTGGCCGGCGCCGCTCCGGCGGACATCGAACCGATCATCGATCCGGTCACCTTCGCCGATGAAAAGGCGCGACGGATCCCCGAGGCCTTGCGCCAGATCTGCGAGGCGCGCAGCGACCTCGACCTGGATTTCCTGAAGGACCTTCCGCTCGACGAGGCGATGGCCTGGCTCGCCCGCCTCTCCGGGGTCGGCGTGAAGGGCGCGGCCTGCGTGCTGAACTTCAGCACCCTGGCGCGGCCGGCGCTGGTGGTCGACACCCACGTCCACCGCGCGACCCGCCGGCTGGGCCTGGCGCCGCGCACCGGCGATACGGACGGCGCCTACGCCGCGCTCATGGAGCAGGCACCGATCGACTGGGACGCCGAGGACTTCTTCGAGCTGCACTGGCTGATCAAGCCGCACGGGCAGTCGATCTGCACGCATTTCGATCCCGCCTGCGGGCTCTGCGTCCTGCGCGACCTCTGCCCGCGGATCGGGCTAGCCCCCGCACCGAGCGCTATGAAGCCGCAGGCGGACGGGCCGGTCAGGCCTCAGCCGCAGCCGGCGCCGGGACGGCAGCCTGAGGCGGCGGGCCCATGGTGATCCAGACCTGGTGGCCGCGGGCCAGAAGCTCGCCCTCGGCCGAATAGAGCGCGACGCCAGCGGTCTCCTTGCGGCCCTCGCGGACGATCGGCCAGGCTATAACGATGCAGGTCTCGCCGGCCTTCGGGCGGCGGATCACCTCGCCGGTCATGGTGCCGAGCAGGGCGCCGTGGCGGCCTTCCTTCACCACCCACGCGAAAAAGCCGGGGCAATCGAGCGCCGCCCAGATCACCTCGGCCGGCGTCAGTCCCTCGTCATCCGCAAAGGCGGCGTGCGGCGTCCAGACCCCGGCGCAGACCCCGTCGGCCGCGCCGTCCAACTGGCCCACGAAGACCCGCAGGCCGTCGCCCTCGGCCCGTTCCGGGCCGCAGGAGAAGCAGGTGGGATGGACGCGCTGGGTCAGGCCGATATAGCGCGAGCCGGCGGCCTCGGCGGCGGGCAGGCTGGGCGCCGGCGGCGGCTCGGGCAGGTCGGCGGCCTGGGCGGGGCGGGCCGTGCCGATCACCGCGCCTTCGCCGTCGAACATCCGCACCTGGCCGTCCTCGACGCCGAGGGTCAGCGCCGCGTCGAGGGGGATGCGCGCCCTAAGGACCGAGGTCGCCGGCCCCTCGAGATCGCGGGCGAGCACGCCGCACACATAGCCGCCGTTGCCGGAATTGGGGGGCCCGCAAAATTGCTGGGCGATCACGATCTGCGTCATGAAATCTCCGAACGCGCGAATGACCGACTGAAATGGGTTCGATGCAATGAGGGAGGTTTCACACGGAATCTGCGCCGCACGGAAGCCGAAATTGCGTCGCGGCGTTGGAGAGCGGGCGCGGGCGCGCTAGCTTCGCGCCATGCCCTGCGGGGAATCTATGGAGCGACCATGAGCGATCGGATCGAACGGCCCTGGGCCTTGATGCGCCACCATGCGGGCTGGGCGGATGTCTTCCACATCGAAAGCGAGACCTCCGACTCCATCAAGGGCTTCTACCCGGACCGCGAGACGGTGGGCCCGCCGGTAAACTACAGCGTCCGGGCGGTGCTGGCCCGGTTCGCGACCATGGAGGCCGCCCGGGCGGCTCGCGAAGGCGCGGTGCTGGAATGGCGCAAGCACGACGCCGCCGTTCGCGAAGCCGAGACCAAGCTGCGGGAGGCCGAAAAGGCGCGCGAAGACGCCTGGCTGAATTGCCTGCGCGAGGCCGCCGACGTCGGCTAAGCTAGGCGGAGGGCCGCCCTCCGGCGATCAGCCGTCAGATCGGCATCCGCATGATTTCCTGGTAGGCGTTGATCACCTGGTCGCGCACGGCGATCACCGTCTCCAGGCTGGCCTCGGCCGCCGAAATGGCCGTCACCACGTCGATCAGCTCAGCCTTGCCCGCCACTTGCGCGGCGATCTGGGTCTCGGCCTTTTTCGTGGTGGCCGTCAGGTCGGTCATGGCCGAGTTGACCATGGCCCCGAAGTCCAGGCCGCCAGCCTCCTGAGGGCCCGAGGCGGCCTTCAGGGCGGAGTTCTGGGCCGCGGCGTAGGCCTTGGCGGCGGCGAGCGGGCTGATCACGGCTCAGGCGCTCCTATTTTTTCAGGAGATCGAGGGTGCGCATCTCCATGGAGCGCGCCGTCTCGATGATGTTGAGGTTGGCCTCGTAGGCGCGCTGCGCCTCCTTCATGTCGAGCGTCTCGATCAAGAGGTCGACATTGGGCAGCTTCACATAGCCCTTCTCGTCGGCCGAAGGATGGCTGGGGTCGTAGACGCTGCGGAACTCCTTGCGGTCCGGCTCGACCTTGGACATCCGCACACCCTGGCCGGCGTCCATCTTCATGGGCGTGAACACCGGGATCTGACGGCGGTACGGGTCGCCGCCCGGCTGGCGCGAGACCGACTGGGCGTTGGCCATGTT
Organism: Phenylobacterium sp.; assembly: GCF_046290725.1. Classification (GTDB taxonomy): domain Bacteria; phylum Pseudomonadota; class Alphaproteobacteria; order Caulobacterales; family Caulobacteraceae; genus Phenylobacterium. Next base: position 1,919,366 of record NZ_JBKBUH010000001.1, on the reverse strand, counting down.
CTCCGCGACGATGCGCATCCGCGCCTGCTGGGCGCGCAGGGCCGAGGCCGCAATCTGCTGCGTCGCGCCGCCTACCGGTTTTATATTGGCCATTCAGCCCTCCCCCTCGTTAGCCGCTGCTCGGCTTGCGCGTAGCGAGCCGCAGGAGGCCCAGGGACTTTTGATAGAAGCCGATGGCCGCGTCGTAGTTCATGCGCGACTCGGCCATCTTCAGCATCTCCTCCTCCAGCACCACGGCGTTGCCGTCGAGCGTGGTCTCGGTGGAGGCGGCCTTCAGCGTCTTGAACGGACCGCCCGGCGGAGTTCGGCGCTGGTGGGCCGGCGTCATATGGCCGGGCTGAGTGACGCTCTGGGTCGCCGCCACGGCGGTGGTCGCCAGGCCTGCGCCGGGCGCGTGGTAGCTGAAGGCCTTGAGGTCCGAAGGCCGGAACCCGGGCGTGTCCGAATTGGCGACGTTCTGGGCGATGACCCGCTGGCGCTCGGACAGGTGGCCCAGCCGACCGCGCAGCATCGAAAAGAGCGGGATCTCGGCGAGATTCATGCCGATCATGGTGAACAAACAGGGTTAACCGCGTCTTAAGACCCTTAGGCGCAAAGCCTTGATCGGCCGGCGCTTTCCGCTTCATCCGGCCCGCTAGCAGAACGCCGATGGACCTCGCCGACCTCGTCCGCGCCCTCTTTGCGCTTCTATTCACCCTGGGCCTGGTGGGGGTGGCCGCCGTGGCCCTGCGCCGCTTCGGGCCCGACGTCGTCGCCCGCATGAGCGCGGCTAAGAAGGAGCGGCGTCTGGCGATCGTCGAGACCCTGGTGCTCGATCCTGGTCGACGGCTGGTGCTGGTCTCCCTCGATGGCGAGGAAAAACTGCTCTTGCTCGGCGAAGGCCAGATGCTGCCCTCCCCCGCCCGATGGGCCAAGCCGAAGGCGACGGCCGATGCTTAAGCGCTTGCTGAATCCGACCGCCGCCGATGTCCGCCGCGCCTTGCTGCTGGCGGCTTTTGGGACCCTGGCCGGCCTGTTGCTCCCGGCCGCCGCGGCGGCTCAGGCGGTGAACATCGACCTCGGCACCGGCGCGGGTCTGACGGAGCGGGTGGTGCAGCTCGTCGCCCTGCTGACCGTGCTGTCGCTGGCGCCCTCCATCGTCATCATGACCACCTCGTTCGTGCGGATCGTCGTGGTGCTGGGCCTGCTGCGGACGGCGCTCGGCCTGCAGCAGAGCCCGCCCAACGCGGTGATCATTTCGCTCGCACTGTTCCTGACGGCCATCGTCATGGCCCCCACCTTCGAGCGGTCCTATCAGGAGGGCATACGCCCGTTGCTCGATCAGGAGATGGAGCTGCCGGCCGCCTTCGACGCCGCCGGCGCGCCGGTGAAGGCCTTCATGCTCACCCAGGTGGATCAGGACGACCTGGCCCTGTTCGTGCGGCTGTCTCGGGTGGAGCGCCCCGCCTCCGCCGCCGACCTGCCGCTGCGCGTGGTGACTCCCGCCTTCATGATCTCGGAGCTCAAGCGCGCCTTCGAGATCGGCTTTCTGCTGTTCATCCCCTTCCTGGTCATCGACTTAGTGGTCGCCAGCGTGCTGATGAGCATGGGGATGATGATGCTGCCGCCGGTGGTCGTCTCCCTGCCCTTCAAGCTGATCTTCTTCGTGCTCGTGGACGGTTGGCGCTTGGTGGCCGGCAGCCTGGTCGAGAGCTTCCAGCGCGGCGCCGGCGGGGGATAGCTCGGGCGCGGTCGTTTAGCCCTTGGCGGCCGGGGCCGCCGCTGCGGCGGTCTTGGCGGGAGCCGGCTTCGGCGCAGCGGCGCGCGAGGGGCCGGCGTTCTCGCGGAAGCGCTCCTTCATCTTGGCGACCCAGCCGACGAAGGCTTCGTTGTCGGCGGCGGCGCGTCCGAAGTCGGAGACGTTCAGGCGACCCGACGACGCGCCCGAGAGCGCCACGCGCAGCGCCTCTGGGTTGCGCGCCTGGTCGTAGAATCCGGCGTATCGCTGGTCGAGGCGGGATAGCGCCGCCTCGTCGCCCGCCAGGGTATAGGCGACGCCGGCGCGCAGCAGCTTGCCCTCCTCGTCGCTGGAAAGCGCCTCGCCGCGCTTCCACCGCTCGCCGAGGCTGCGTTCGAACAAAGGCCCGGCGGCGGCCCAGTCGCGCTGCTTCCAGACCACCTCGGCGCGGAGATCCTGGGCTTCGGCCGAGGTGTCGCGCTCGATCACTTCCAGGGCGTGGTCGAAGCGGCCGAGCCCCATCAGGGCGCGGGCCTCCACCAGCCGGCGTTCGGCGTTGAGCGTGTTGGGCAGGACCGTGGTGCGCGAGGCGTTGATGACCTGCAGGGCCTGCTCGGGCTTGCGATCCATCAGATAGATAACCGCCAGGTCGGTGGCGACCTGGGCGCGGGCCACGCCGTCCAGGCGGTTCTCGGCCTGATAGCGCATCAGTTCGGCGGCCTGATCGAGCAGGTCGACATCCACCAGCCGGCGCACCAGCTTGCGCACCATCAGGTCGCCGTCGGAGCCCAGCGGCGTCAGGTCGCGGAAGTCGTAGAAAAGCGCCAGGGCCTGGATCGGCTCCAGCCCGTCGGCGGCGCCGTCGAGGAACAGGGCGCGGAAAGCGGTGGCGAGATCGGCCTGGAGCTGGACCGCCTCCGGCAGGTCCGGCAGCCGCAGCCCCGCCGAGTTCAAGGCCTCCAGCGCCTCGCGATAGCGGCCCTGGTTCAGATAGAGTTGGCCGAGCGCCCGGATGGTCTCCAGCTCGGTGGCGTCGCCGCGCCAGCGATAACGCAGGCCGTCGAATACGTTGGCGGCCTGGACCGGCGTGATCCGGCCGGTCTCCAGGCGGATCTGGGTGGCGCGCAGCAGGGCCGGGGCGGCCAGCCCCTCGACCGGGGCGCCAGCGACGGCGGCGTAGATCCGCAAGGCGCGGTCCTTGTGGCCCAGCGCCTCCACCACACGGGCCTGGACGAGGCGGGTGGCCAGTTCCTCCAGCGGATCGGTGCGGTCCATCAAGGCCAGCTTGATCCGCCCGTCGGCGCCGTTGAGGTCGCCGAGCGCCAGGGCGGCCTGGGCGTCGGAGCGGGCGAAGCGCGCCTTCCAGGTCGGCGAGAAGCGGCCGAAGGCTTCGGCCCCGGCGGCGAACTGGCTGCGCGCCTCCGGCCACTGCGCAAGCTGGGCGGCGATGTAGGACCGCCAGAGCGAACTGGAGGGGTCGTCGGCGAGGATCGGGACCGAGAAGTCGGCCTGGGCCTCCTTGTAGCGCCGGGCCATGACCCGGGCGATGCCGCGCAGGGCGCGGAACTCGGGGTCGTCGAGCAGCTGCGGCTTGGCGCGACCGGCGGCGTTCAGGACGCCGATGGCCTCGAAGGAGAGCTCCGATCCCACCAGGAAACGGGCGAGCGCCATGCGGGCGGCGACCGGCGCGTCGCGACCCTGCGCCCCCTCCTCCACGGCCGCCGCCATCAGGGCGTTGTAGCGGGCGAGGAAGCCGCCGGAGCCGGTCTTCGGCCAGTTGGCGTAGTCGATCAGGCCGGGCGCGCCGGCTGGTTGGGGCGCGCCGAGCTCGGCCTCGATGCGTTCCACCCCCGCTGAAGCAGGCGAGAGCGTCAGGCCTTCGGGGCGGCCGATACGGACGAGATCACCCTCGAATGTGACCTCGACATCCTCCACATGGCTTTCGACCGCCAGGCCCTGGGCCGAAGGCAGGACGGCCATCTGCACGAACTCGCGGCGCGACGGCACGCCCTTGGACGGCGCCAGCGCGGTGACCACGGAGAGCGTGTCGCCCACGTTCGGATCGGCCACGCGCACCGAGCGGGTGGCGCCCGCTACAGCCGCCTTCAACGCGGCGGGGCCGCCGGCGCTGGCGCGCATGACCCGCACCTGGGCCGGCTGGGTGACCGCGCCGGGACCCAGGCTGACCGTCCAGGTGGAGCCCTCGGCGCGGGCGAAGAACGGGGTCGAGGCCGGGGCGCGGATACGCACGGCCGAGTAGTCGGCGCCGCGGAAGGTGTCGACGCCGGAGAACTGGCGCGCCCCGCGAGGGGCGGCCGAGACGTCGATCTGGGCCGGAGCATCGAACACCACCCAGATGGCGTCGCCGCGGCGGAAAACGGCCGCGCCGTTGGCCGCAGCCCAGGGGAAGTCGAAATGAGCCTGGCCGCCGGCGATGCGGGCTTCCATCCGCACCACTCCGCCGCGCGGCGTGGGGTCCGGGCGTGCGGCCGGCGCAGGCTGGGCGTCCGCGGCCTGGATCGAGGGGGGCGGCGCCGGCGGCGGCGCGGCCTTCTCGAAGAGGTTGACATAGGTCACCCCGCCGTCCGCCCCGACCTGGGCGTCGGCGCCGTCGGCCAGCGTCAGGATCAGCTCCAGCCCGTTCTTGGCGCGGCGCGCCTCGGCGGTCTTCAGCCAGGGCGGCGGGTCGACCCGCAGCCGGGAGATGTCCGGGTTGGCGCTGCGGTTGAACTGCAGGATCAGCCGCTGCCCTTCCCGGCGGGCGATGACGCGGGCGCCGCCGACCCAGTGGAACTCCAGCCGCGAGAATTCCTTCGCCCGGGCCACCCGCACGTCCAGCACGCCGCGCGCAGCCGCCGGCGCCGTCGGCGCAGCTACGCCGACGGGCGCGGCGAGGCCTGCGATGGCGACCGCCGCGACGCCGGAGCGGAGGGCCTGGCGCAGGCTCATGGAATCAGCCGCCCTTCGGCGCCGGGGCGGCGGCCTTGGGCGCAGGCGCCTGGGCCTGCTGGGCGGGCTTCGGAGCTTCGGCGGCCTGGGCCGCGGCGGCGGCCTTGCGCACGGCGGCGTATCGGCTGGCCAGCGACTCCGTCAGCTTCTTGGCCTCGGCCGCCGGCATCTGGGCGAGAATCGCCGAGAGCGCGCGCTCCTTCATCTTGGCGGCGATGGGCAGGCGCACCTCGTCGTCCAGCATCACGATGCGCGGCGCGGCGTCCTTGGGCTTCATGCCTTCGAACACCTTCACCAGGCGGTCGATCTCGGCCTCTTCCTTGGCGTCGGCCTGGCTCATCAGGTTCTGCACCTCGGCCTTCAGGCCATTCAGCGCCTTGGTCTTGGCGTCGAGCTTGGCTTCGGCGGCCGCCAACAGGGCGATCTGCACGTCGAGATCCTGCTCCCGCTTGTCGAGCTGGCCCCGGCGGGCGCCGAGGCTCTGCAACACCTGCAGTTCGGCGGGCGAGAGTCCGGCCTCCTTGGCCAGTTCGGCGGCCGTCGGCGCGCAGACGGCGGCGGATCTGACGGTCGGCGCAGCGGCCTTTGCGGCGGTGTCGGCAGCCTGGCCGGTGGCGGCCTTCTCCTCGGCCTTGGCCTTAGGCGCGACGCCCTTCGCCGCCTCCTCCGCGAAGGCGCGGGCGCCGGACACCAGGTCGGAGGCCGAATTGGCGCCGGAGACGGCGTTCAGGCCGAGCACGCCGACCATGGCCACGCCGATCAGCGGCAGGATGCGCGGCATGGTCTTCATCGGCGGCCTCCGGCGCGCAGCTGCACAGGTTCGTCTTCGAACAGGTCGTCCTCGACGGACGCGCGCGGCCGGAGCGGGGCCGCCGCCGGCTCTCGGCGCAGCAGGCGCTCGCGCGGCGGGCGCGGGGCATGGGCGCCGGAGAGCAGGGAGCCCAGCCGATGGGTGACGCGCTCCACGTCGGCGCCGAGGGTCAGTTCCGCGGACTCCTCCACCCGGCGGGCCGGCGCGTTCTGAAGCTGGCGATCGAGCTTGGCGGTCAGGGCCCGGGCCTTCTCGATGCGGTCGGCCAGGGCTTCATGCGCCTCGTCGGTGGCCGCGCGCAGGTCGGCCAGGCCCTGCTCGGCGCGGGCTGCCGCGGCGTCCAGTTCGGCTACCGCCTTGGCGAAGCCTTCGTGGGAGTCGCGCAGGGCCTTGAGGCGGACGTTCAGGCGAAAGCCCATGGCGAGCGCCGCGGCCAGCAGGCCCGCCAGGAGAAGGTTCAGGGCGATGGCGATGACGCTCATTTCATCCTCTGGACGGCTTGGCGCGCCTGGATCGAGAGCGGGGCCTCGACGCGGACGGCGATGTGATGGTTGCGGCGGCCCATGCGGCCGCGGGTGAGGGGGATCGAACCAGCTCGCAGCTCCACCGGACTGTCCGGGGTAGCGTTGAGCATCAGGGTGTCGCCCACTTGGAAGTTCAGCACGTCCTTCAGGGGCAACTGCTGTTCGTCGAGGACGGCCCGGACGTCGATCTGGGTGGTCCAGAGCTCGGTGGCGAGGTGGCTTTCCCAGATGTTGTCGCGGCCGAACTTCTCGCCCATGAACTGCTGCAGCAGCATCTTCCGGATGGGCTCGAGGGTGGCGTAGGGCAGCAGCAGCTCGATGCGCCCGCCGCGGTCCTCCATGTCGATCCGCAGCTTCACCAGGATGGCGGCGTTGGCCGGCCGAGCGATGGCGGCGAAGCGCGGATTCGTCTCAAGCCGGTCGAGCGTGAAGGTCACCGGGGTCAGGGGCTCGAAAGCGGCGCGGGCGTCGGCCAGCACCACCTCCACCATCCGCTGGACCAGAACCCGCTCGATGGTGGTGTAGGGCCGGCCCTCGATGCGCATGGCCGCGGTGCCGCGGCGTCCGCCCAGCAGCACGTCGACGATGGAGTAGATGAGGTTGGAGTCGACCGTCAGCAGGCCGTAGTTCTCCAGCTCCTCGGCCTTGAAGACCGACAGGATGGCCGGCAGCGGGATCGAGTTCAGGTAGTCGCCGAAGCGGATCGAGGAGATGTTGTCGAGGCTGACCTCGACGTTGTCGGAGGTGAAGTTCCGCAAGGACGTGGTCATCAACCGCACCAGGCGGTCGAAGACGATCTCCAGCATCGGCAGGCGCTCGTAGGAGACGAGCGCGGAGTTGATGATCGCGCGGATGCCCGAGCGCTCGGCCGCCTCCTCCTCGGAGAGGTCGAAGCCCAGCAGGCTGTCGATCTCGTCCTGATTGAGGATGCGCTCGGCGCCGATCAGGCTTTCCACATGGGCGTCGGGATTCTCCCAGGTGGACGGATCGTCGGGATTGATCCCGCCGCCCGCGCCCTCTTGAGTTTCGAATTCGTCGGCCATGGGTTCGAACAACCGTCACGCCAGGGCGAAGAGCGCCCTAGTTGATCAGCATCTCCTCGATGAGCACCGCGTTCACCTTGGCCGGCGCGATCACCAGATTGACCCGCCGCTGGATCTCCATGCGCAGCTGGTAGGAGCCCTGGCTGCCCTGCAGATCCTCCGGCCGCAGTTCGCGCAGGAAGGTCTGGAACATGTCCTGGAGCCTGGGCATGTTCGGCTCCAGCGTGTCGACCGTCCCCCGGTCGGGCACTTCAAGGGTCAGCTTGAGTTTCAGGAAGGTGGCGCGTCCGTCCGCCGTCTGCATGTTCACCACCACGTTGGGCATGGTGTAGAAGAGGACGCCTTCGGGCCCCTCGCGCAGCTGGCCGGCGAGCTTCTCGCCCTCCTTGCCCTTCTTGTCCTTCTTCTCGGCCTTCTTTTCGCCTGCAGCTTCCGGCTTGGGCTTGAGCAGCAGGAAGGCCGCGGTCCCGCCGCCGCCCAGCACCAGGACGGCCGCGGCGCCGGCGATGATCAGGAGCTTCAGCGGCGGCTTCTTCTTGGCCGGCGCATCGCCCTCTTCACCCTCCTGGCCCTCGCCCTCGGGGGCTTCCTTGACCTTGTCCTTGGCCACGCGTGCGCGCTCCTTAGAATCTTATCCCCGTCTCATCGCGCAGGCATGGTTAAGGATGGGTTTTTAACAGGTGTTAACGGGCGCAGAATCTTGCCCGGCAGATTCCGCCGCCCGGCGCCCGTTAACTTTCTTATTCGTTGATTTTCCTAGAATTTTAGACTGGCCCGAAGCTTGCAGAGCCCTGTCGGCAATAGTGTCGCAGCCTAAGGCCCGTTCATGGACAACGCTCTTTTCGTCGGACTTTCCCGGCAACTGACGCTGCGCCGCGAGCTGGACATCGTGGCCAACAACATCGCCAACGCCGACACCGTCGGCTTCAAGGTGGAAAGCCTGATGGTCGAGACCGAGCCCATGCGGCCGGCCATGACCTCGCCCGGCCCCAGGCCCGTGAAGTTCGTGCTGGACCGCAGCGTCGGCCGCGACTTCGGCCAGGGCGCCCTGCGCACCACCGGCGCCACCTTCGACCTCGCCATCGAGGGCGAGGGCTTCTTCCGCATCGGCGGCGCCGAGGGCGAGCTCTTCACCCGCGACGGCCGCTTCACCATGGATCCGCAAGGCCGCCTGACCACCCAGGGCGGCCTGCCTGTCCTCGACGACGGCGGCGGCGAGATCGTGATCGATCCCGAGCGCGGCCGGGTCACCATCGCCGCCGACGGCACGATCAGCCAGGGCGAGGAGCGCGTCGGCCGGGTCGGCGTGGTCGACTTCCAGGAGCTCGCCGTCCTGGAGAAGCAAGGCGACAACTTCTACCGCAACACCTCCAACGCTGAACCTCAGCCCGCGGCCGAAGCCAAGGTCCGGCAAGGGTCGCTCGAGACCTCCAACGTCAATCCGATCCTGCAGATCACCCGGATGATGGAGGTCACCCGGGCCTACGAGTCCATGGCCAAGATGATGGACTCCGCCGCCGAACTCTCCCGCCGCTCGGTCGAGCGGATGGGCAAAGTGCAAATGCAATAAGGGAGCTTGAGAGATGCAGGCCCTCCGCACCGCCGCCTCCGGCATGTCCGCCCAGCAGCTGAACGTCGAGGTCATCTCCAACAACATCGCCAACATGAACACCGTTGGCTACAAGCGCCAGCGGGCCGAGTTCCAGGATCTGCTCTATCAGACTCTGGAGCGGGCGGGCGCGCAGTCCTCCGACCAGGGCACGGTGGTGCCGACCGGCGTGCAGGTGGGCGGCGGGGTCAAGACGGGATCGGTCTACCGCATCACCGAACAAGGCACGATGACGGCCACGGGCAACAAGCTCGACCTGGCCGTCGATGGCCGCGGCTTCTTCCAGGTGCTGATGCCGTCGGGCGAGACGGCCTACACCCGGGCGGGCAACTTCTCGGTCAACGACCAGGGCCAGATCGTCACCGAGGACGGTTACTTGATCGAGCCGGCCGTCACCATTCCCGGGGACGCCACCGACATCTCGATCTCCAAGACCGGCCAGGTGCAGGCGATCCGCGCCGGCGTCACCGCGCCCGAGGTGATCGGCAATATCGAGCTGGCGACCTTCGTCAACGAGGCCGGCCTGATCGCCATCGGCGACAACCTGCTCCTGGAAAGCGCGGCCTCCGGCGCGCCGACCATCGGCCCGCCCGGCGACCAGGGGATCGGCGTGATCAACCAGGGCTATACCGAAGCCTCCAACGTGGACGCGGTGAGCGAGATCACCGCCCTGATCGTCGCCCAACGCGCCTACGAGATGAACTCCAAGGTGATCTCGTCGGCCGACGAGATGCTGCGCACCGCCTCCAACATCCGGTCGTGACCATGAAGCGCCTGCTGATCTTGGCCGCCGCCGCAGCCCTTCTCGCCCACCCCGCGCTGGCGGGCCAGGCGGTGACCCTGAAGGCCGAAACGATCGATCACGACGGGATCGTGACCCTGGGCGACCTGTTCGACGGCGCCGGCGCTGCGGGCAAGACGCCGCTGGCGGCGCGCCCCGGCGCCAGCGTCATCCTGGACGCCGCGGCTGTCCAGGCCGCCGCCCGCCGCGCCGGCCTCGACTGGGCCAACGCCGAGGGCCTGCGCAAGATCGTGGTGCGCGGCGCGGCGTCGATGGGTTCGGCCGCACCGGCCTCCGCCGTCGCTGCGCGCGGCAATGTGGAGGTCCTGACCTACGCCCGCAGCCTCTCCGCCGGCGAGGTGGTGCGGCCGGAAGACCTGATCTGGGCCAGGGCCGCCGCCGCGCCCAACGACGCGCCGCGCGACGCGGACGCCGTGATCGGCCTGGCCGCCCGCCGGCCCCTGCGCGCCGGCGCCGCGGTTTCGTCCCGCGACGTCTCCGCCCCCGCCGTCATCAAGACGGGCGACATGGTGACCGTGGTCTATCGGGACGGCGGCATCTCGCTCTCGTTGCAGGCCAAGGCCCTCGGCGGCGCCGGGATCGGCGAGACGCTCTCGGTCCAGAACCTCAGCTCCAAGAAGACGCTGCAGGCCGTCGCCACCGGCCCAGGAGAAGCCGCCGTCGGACCCGCCGCCGAGGCTCTCAAGGCCGCCGCCCGCCAACAGTACGCCCTCCGCTAGGAACCCGACCATGCGTTTGCCCGTCCTCGCCCTCATCGCCCTCGCCCCGCTCGCCGCCTGCTCCACCGTCAAGGAAGCGGTGAAGGGACCGGAGCTGGCGCCCGTCGGCTATCCCGCCGCCCTGGTGCCGCGCGAGCAGCCGATCCTGGCCTCCGCGCGCGAGCCGGTCCCGCAACCCGCTTCGGCCAATTCGCTCTGGCGCACCGGCGCGCGGGCCTTCTTCATCGACCAGCGGGCGAGCCGGGTCGGCGACATCCTGACGGTGCAGATCGACATCAACGACAGCGCCCAGACCTCCAACGCCAGCCGCAGCGCCCGCTCCTCGGAGATGAGCGCCGGCGTGCCGAACTTCCTGGGACTGGAATCCAGCCTGGGCCGCTTCTTCCCCGGCGGGTTCGACCCGGCCAACGCCATCAACACCACCTCGGAAAGCTCCAGCAACGGCTCGGGCTCGGTGACCCGTTCGGAGAAGATCTCGCTGACCATCGCCGCGGTGGTGACCGCCGTCCTGCCCAACGGCAACATGATGATCCAGGGCACGCAGGAGGTGCGCACCAACGCCGAACTGCGACAGCTGACCGTCGCCGGCATCGTGCGCCCCGAGGACATCACCTCGGCCAACACCATCAGGCATACGCAGATCGCCGAGGCGCGCATAAGCTATGGCGGACGCGGCGACATCAGCCGGGTGCAGAAGACGCCGGCCGGCCAGTCGCTGGTGGAGCGCTTCCAGCCGTTCTGACCGCCCGGCGCGGATCGTTTCGGCGGGCGCCGGCGTTCTCCCTTCGAAGGGAGCGTCGATATGCGCCGCCGTACGGCCGCCGGACTGGGAATTTCCTGCCTACTCGCCGCCTGCGCCCACCAGGGAACGCCGCCGATGGCCGGCATGGGCTGGTCGCTGCACCACTCGGAGGGCGAAGGCGCCAAGCTCGCCTATGGTCAGCCGAACAGCGACAACGTCCTCGTCATGATGGTGTGCGAGCCGGGGTCCGGCGCCGTGCGCGTCTCGATGACGGCGGCGGAGGGCGCAAACCCCACCTTGGCGCTTCGGGCCGGCGGACGCACCAGCGCGCTTTCCGGCGAGACCGCCCCCGCGATGGGGCTCGGCGCGGTTCTGATCGAGGCGGACACCCGGGCGACCGACCCGGCGCTCTCCGCCTTCGCTCGTACCGGCGAGTTGACCTTGGTCCAGGCAGGCCGCAGCACCGTGCTGCCGACCCGCCGCGAAGAGCGGACAAGCGTACGGACCTTCCTCTCCGAATGCGCCGCAGCCTAGATGCAGCCGTACCGAGCCGCTAGCTTGGCGGCATGAAACGCTTCGCCCCCCTCGTCCTCGCCGCCCTCGCCTCTGCGACCGCCGCTCAGGCCCAGGCGCCCCGCACCTGGATGGTAGAGACGCCCCGGGACGGCGACGCCTGGCTGCGTTACGGCACCCCCGAAACGGACGACCAACCCCTGGCCATGAGCTGCGTGCGCAAGTCCGGGCAGGTGGGCGTCATGGCCTCGGTCGACCGGCCGCTGGCCGAGCGGATGACGAACGCCGGCGTTTGGGTCGACAAGGCGGGCGTTCCCGCGCCCTGGCCTGTGAGCGTCACCGTGGCGTCGGGCGCGACCTCGGTCACCCTGCGGGGCAAGGCCCATCCGGATGAGGTGACCAGCGGCACCCTGGTGATGTCGGAATTCTCCACCCGCGCGCCGGTGACCGATGCTTTCCGAAAGAGCGGCTTGGTGGAGGTCCAGGCGCTGAGCGGGTCCGTACGGCCGCCGCCGGCGCCGAAGGGCATGGTCCGGCGGTTTCTGGGCGCCTGCAAATAACGGAGCTTTAAGCCCGCCGGCCCGCAGCCGATACGTTGTCCGCCCCAAGCGCCGCCAGCGCGCCGCGGACGATGCCTTCGGCGTCCAGCCCCGCCTCGGCGTACTGGCGCTCGGGCTTGTCGTGTTCCTGGAAGACATCGGGCAGGCAGAGCGTGCGGATCTTCAGGCCGCGGTCGAGCGCCCCGTGGACGGCCAGCGCCTGGAGCACGAAGGCGCCGAAGCCGCCCATCGCCCCCTCCTCCACCGTGACCAGCGCCTCATGCTCGCGGGCGAGCCGCAGGATCAGGTCGATGTCCAGGGGCTTGGCGAAGCGCGCGTCGACGACGGTGGCCGAAAGCCCCCGCGCAGCCAGCAGGTCGGCGGCCTTCAGGCTCTCGGCCAGGCGAGCGCCGAACGAAACGATGGCCACGGCCGAGCCTTCGCGCAGGATGCGGCCCTTGCCGATCTCCAACGGCTCGGCGATCTCCGGAATCGGAACGCCCATGCCTTCCCCGCGAGGGTAGCGGAAGGCGGAGGGTCGGTCGTCGATGGCCGCGGCGGTGGCCACCATCCGCGCCAGCTCCGCCTCGTCGGCGGCGGCCATCAGCACCATGCCGGGCAAGGCGCCCATGAAGCCGATATCGAAGGAGCCGGCGTGGGTGGAGCCGTCCGCGCCAACGAGTCCCGCCCGGTCCATGGCGAAGCGCACGGGCAGGCCCTGGATCGCGACGTCGTGGACCACCTGGTCGTAGCCGCGCTGCAGGAAGGTGGAATAGATGGTGCAGAACGGCTTCATACCGTCGGCGGCGAGGCCGGCGGCGAAGGTCACCGCATGCTGCTCGGCGATGCCGACGTCGAAGGTGCGGTCGGGGAAGCGCTGACCGAAAATGTCGAGCCCCGTGCCGGAGGGCATGGCCGCCGTGATGGCGACGATCTTCGGGTCCTTCTCGGCTTCCCGGACAAGGGCGTCGGCGAAGACGCGAGTATAGGTCGGGGCTGCGGCCTGAGCCTTGGCCTGCTTGCCGGTGACCACGTCGAACTTCGCCACGGCGTGCAGCTTGTCGGCGGCGCTCTCCGCCGGAGCGTAGCCCTTGCCTTTCTGGGTCACGACATGGACCAGGACCGGCTTGTCCTTGATCTCGCGGGCGTTCTTCAGGATCGGGACCAGGGCGTCGAGGTCATGCCCGTCGATCGGACCGACATAATAGAAGCCCAGCTCCTCGAAGAAGGTGCCGCCGGTGACCATGCCGCGGGCGTATTCCTCGGCCTTGCGGGCGGCCTCCTGCAGCGGGCGCGGCAGCACCTTGGCCACCGACTTGCCCAGGTGGCGCAGGGACTGGTAGCCGCCGCCCGAGACGAGGCGGGCCATATAGGCGCTCATCCCGCCCACGGGCGGGGCGATCGACATATCGTTGTCGTTGAGGATGACGGTCAGTTGGCCGGTGCTCTCGGCGGCGTTGTTCATGGCCTCGTAGGCCATGCCCGCGCTCATCGAGCCGTCGCCGATCACCGCGACCACGCTGTTGGCCCGACCCGCACGGTCGCGGGCGACGCAGAAGCCAAGCGCCGCTGAGATCGAGGTGGCCGCATGGGCGGCGCCGAAGGGGTCGTATTCGCTCTCGGACCGCTTGGTGAAGCCCGAAAGGCCGCCGCCCTGGCGCAGGGTGCGGATCCGGTCGCGCCGGCCGGTGAGGATCTTATGCGGATAGGCCTGATGGCCGACGTCCCAGATCAGGATGTCGTCCGGCGTCTCGTAGACGTGATGCAGGGCGACAGTCAGCTCCACCACCCCCAGGCCCGCCCCGAAGTGGCCTCCGGTCTGGGAGACCACGTCGATCATTTCCGCCCGAAGTTCGCCGGCCAACTGCCGAAGCTGGGCGGAGTCCAAGCCCCGGATGTCGGCAGGCGTGGAGACGGTGTCGAGGAGAGGCGTCAAAGGGGGCATGCTGAGGCTTGGGCCGCCGTTCTTCTTGGACTCTAGTTTCGGCGCTCTAGCACGAAATCGACGCTCGCCCGCAGGAATTCGGCCCGCGGGCCGAATGGATCGAGGTGCGACTTGGCCTGCTGGGCGATCAGGCCGAGCCGCTCGCGCGCCGCGGCAGCCCCCAGCAGGGTGACATAATTGGCCTTGCCGCGAGCGGCGTCCTTGCCGGCCGCCTTGCCCAGAACCGCGCTTTCCCCCTCGGCGTCCAGGAGGTCGTCGACGATCTGATAGGCGAGACCGAGGTCCTGGGCGAAGGCCATCAGGGCGTGCCGCTCGGCCTCGCCCGCATGGGCCATGATGAGCGGCAGCTCGAACGCCGCGGCGATCAGGGCGCCGGTCTTCAGCCGCTGCATGCGCGCCACGGCGCCCAGGTCGTCGCGCACGCCGATCATGTCGATCATCTGGCCGCCGCACATGCCCTTGGCGCCAGCGGCCTGGGCCAGGCGCAGCACCATCTCGGCCCGCACCGTCCCGTCCTTGTGAGTGTCTGGATGGGCCAGGATTTCGAAGGCGACGGTCTGCAAGGCGTCGCCGGCCAGCACGGCGGTGGCCTCGTCATAGGCCTTGTGCACGGTGGGCCGTCCCCGGCGCATGTCGTCGTCGTCCATGCACGGCAGGTCGTCGTGGATCAGGCTGTAGGCCTGGATGCACTCCAGCGCGCAGGCCGCCCGCAGCACAGGCCGGTCGTCGAGGTCGAACATCCGGCCGGTCTCGATGGCGAAGAAGGTGCGCAGCCGTTTGCCGGGCCCCAGGGCGGCGTAGCGCATGGCCTCGGTCAGCCGCGATTCCGGCCCCTCGGCCCTGGGTAGGAGTTCGTCCAGGGCGACGGTCACCAGGTCGGCGGCCTCGGCTATGCGCCTTTCCAGGGCCACGTCAGTTGAACTCGGCCGGCTCGGCCGCGGGCGCGCCGCCGGCGCCCACCACGATCTTCTCCACGCGCAGGCGCGCAGCCTCCAGGCGGGCCTCGCAATGGGCCTTCAGGCGGGCGCCGCGCTCGTACAGGTCGATCGACTGCTCCAGCGGCGCCTGGCCGGACTCCAGTTGGGCGACGATGCGTTCCAGTTCGGCGAGCGCCTGCTCGAAGGAGAGGGCGTCGATGTCGGCGGGCTCGGCCATGACGGGGATCCTTCGGATTCTTGGCCCGCGAACCTAGAGAGCGCGAACGCCCGCGGCAACGGGCGAGCCGCCTCAGCGGCGTTCAAATCGCCGGGTCGACCAGTACTTCCAGCCCTGGTTGGCCGCCAGCCGCCAGCCGCGCCGGCGCAGGGACCGGCCGACCATGTAGTTGAAGAACCCGTGGGCCAGCACCACCACGTCCTGACCGGAGGCCGCCAGGCCTTCGAGCATGGCGGCGGCCTGGTCGGCGCGGGCCTCGGCCTCCCGCCGCGTCTCCTGCCCTTCGTGATGGTCGAAGAACCACCACCAGATCCGGGCCACGAAGCCCCAGACCTTGGGCGACATGCGCACGAAGTCGGGCCAGTTCGGCGGCGGCAGGGGCGCCTCGACGAAGATCGCCTCGCGCTGGAACTCCCGCCCGCGGGACAGCGCGATGACGCTCTCGATGGAGCGGTTGCGGACCGACGAGATCACCACACCGGCTTCGGCGATCTGCTTCATCAGGGCCGCAGGCGGCGTCTGGCCTGGTCGCAGGCCGAGCTCTTCGTACTTGGCCCAGAACTCGCGATAGCCTCCGGCCGTCAGCATCACCTTGCGGGAAATGGCAGGCTCGCCGTGACGGGCGAGCACGATGGCGCCGGGGCGGACGGCGGGCAGGTTTTCTGGAGCGGAGCTCAAAGCATCGGCCATGTCTTAAGAAGGCGCGTTCGCCGCATCCGCGGCCGGCGGCCCTTGCCCTCACCCCTCCGATAGGGCCCGAACGTGCGCGAGCGCCGAGCGGCCCAGAGCCTCAAGGTCGTAGCCGCCCTCGAGCGAGGACACAACCCGCCCGGCCGCGCTTCGGTTCGCAACCGAGGCGATAGCCCGCGTCGCCCAGGCGAAATCCTCGGCCTCCAGGTTCTGGCCCGAACCGCCGATGGGATCGCGGGCGTGGGCGTCGAAGCCGGCCGAGACCAGGATCAGGTCTGGCGCAAAGGCGTCGACATGGCTCATCAGGCCCTCGAATTCCTTGCGCCAGACTTCGCGCGCGGCGCCCGGCGGCACCACGGCGTTCCTGATATTGTCGGCCGTCGGCTCGGAGGGGTGACCGGTGCCCGGCCACATCGGCCACTGCTGGACCGAAGCGAAGAACAGCCCCTCCCGGCCGGCGAAGGCCGCCTGGGTGCCGTTGCCGTGGTGGACGTCGAAATCCACCACCGCGATGCGGGCCAGGCCCGCCGCCTGGGCCGCGCGGGCGGCCACGGCGACGTTGGAGAAGATGCAGAAGCCCATGGGCAGGTGCGGCTCGGCATGGTGCCCCGGCGGGCGCACGGCGCAGAAGGCCCGCTCCGCCCGGCCTGCGGCGACGTCGCGGACCGCCTCCACCGCCGCACCGGCGGCTCGGCGCGCGGCTTCCAGGCTGCCCGGCGACATCAGGGTGTCTTCATCGAGCATCAGGCGGCCGGCCTTGGGCGCGGCCTCGAAGATCGCCTCCACATAGGGCCCGTGGTGCACCTGCAGGAGGTCGGCGGTCTCCACCAGCGGGGCTTCGCGCCGTTCGAGATCGAGGCCGGAGGCGTCGTCCAGGGAGGCCAGCACCGAGGCCAGGCGCTCCGGCCGCTCCGGGTGGCCTTCGCCCGGCCGATGGTCGAGCATGGCCGGATGGGTGTAGAGGGCGATCGTCATCTTGCTCCCATCCTAGACCTGAATCGACCCGATGCACGAACCCGCCATTCGCCGCGCCCGCCCGGAGGACGCCGCGGCCCTGGCCGAGATCGGCGCCCGCACCTTCGCCGAGACCTTCGCCCATCTCTATCCGCCCGAGGATCTGGAAGCCTTCCTCGCCGAGGCCTACGGCTTGGAACGCACGCGGCAGGACCTCGCGGACCCGGCCAGGGCGGCCTGGCTGGTGGAGGCGGACGGCGCAGCGATCGGCCACGCTCTGGCCGGCCCCTGCGACCTGCCGCATGCGGAGGTGGGGCCCGACAGCCGCGAACTGAAGCGGTTCTACCTGCTCAAGGACTGGCAGGGCGGCGGCCTGGGCGGGCGGCTGTTCGCCGAGGTCATGGCCTGGCTGGAGCGCGACGGACCCGCCGACGTCTGGATCGGAGTATGGTCGGAGAACCATGGCGCGCAGCGGTTCTACGCCCGCCATGGATTCGCCAAGGTCGGCGAGTACGGCTTCCGGGTCGGCGCGACCGTCGACCACGAATTCATCCTGCGGCGCCGCGCGGAGAGATTTTCTGCGTGATTGGTCGTCTCTGTCAGAATCCCTGCACAAAAACCCCACAGCAACGTCATTCGCGCACGATTATTGCGGAGATTTAACGCGCGAGACTTTGACGCAGCGCCGCGGTTTTGCGACTTTCCCCCCGGTCATCGCCAAGCTGATCGAGCGACGGGTGGGAATGCTGAGGATCGGTTACGTACGGTTGCGCGACGCGCGCTCCGCCGAGGATACTGCGGCCCTGAAGGCTCTGGGATGCCATGTGGTCCGCGCCGAGGAGCCGGCCGCGCCGGGCGGCGAGGAATCGGCCGTGCTGATGTCGATCCTCGACTTCATCGGCGAGGGCGACCAGCTGGTGGTGATGCGCCTGAACCACCTCGCCTCCAGCGGACGCGGCCTGCTGGACAGCCTGGACCGGCTGGAGACGCGCGGCGCCAGCCTGTTCGTCGCCGAGGCGGAGATCGGCAGCCAGGGCGAGGGCGGCCGGGCCCTGCGCGCCGCGCTCGAAGCCGTCGCCGCCGGCGAGCCGCCGTGGATCGGCCGCCGCCGTCGCGGCGCCCCCGCCGACGACATCCGCGCCCTGCAGGCCGCGGGCCTTGGACCCGTGGAGATCGCGCGCCGCCTGGGCGTGTCGCGGATGACGGTGTGGCGTAAGCTGAAAGCCGTGCAGGCCTGAGGCCTTGACCGTCGCAATGTTATAAAATAACGCTCTCGCACCCGGCTTTGTTCGGGGGTTTCGGCGAGGCCTGCGTGAAAACCCCACCCCCCTCCGTGCTGGACGCTTCGGCGATCAGCCTCTCGGGCCTTTGCCTCGTTCACTGCCTGGCCTTGCCCCTGGTCGCGGCGCTCTCCCCCGCCCTCGCGGCCTGGGCGCAGGTCGAATGGGCGCATGCGGTCCTTGTCGGGATCGCCGCCCCGCTCTCGGCCCTGGCGCTGCGGCGCCGGGGCCGGAATGCGGGGGTCGCCCTGCCTGCTGCGGCGGGCCTCCTCCTGCTCGCGCTCGGCGCGCTGCGTTGGCCAGACCATAGGCTGGAGGTTCCCCTCACCGTCGCCGGCAGCCTGGCCCTGGCCGGCGCGCACCTCGTCAACTGGCGCGCCCGCCACGCCGACCGCGAAGGCTTGAGCGCGTTCTGATCGCTAAATCGGCTGGGCGTCGTAGATTCGATAGAAGATCCCGCTCTCGTCGTGGCCGAGGAGCTGCAGCGTTCCTTCGACGGTCTTGACGTCGTAGCTGAAGGTCACCCCCCGCGCAGTCTTCACCTCGATGAACTGCATCGGCGCGGGATTCAGGTGGAAGGGGCAGTCCGGCGGATAGGCCAGCAGCACGAAGTGGGTCTGCGTCTTGCCGTTCTGCAGCGGCATCATATAGCCGCTGACCTTCACCCTCTTGCCTTCCAGCGCCTTCACCGCAGGCGGGAAGACCGGCTTGGAATAGATGAAGCCTTTGGCGTCCTGGCGCGTGATCTCCTGGGTGGACTCCAGCAGCGACCAGGCCACGCCCCCCGGCGGGGTGGCGGCCGGCTTCCAGACGCTCTCGGTCGGGGCGGCGGGCCTGGGGCCCTGCTGGGCCAGGCCCGCCGCCGGAGCCGCGGCGAGGGCCAGGACGAGGGCGAGGGACAGGCGAAGGAGCATGGTCTTCCTCCTCAACGGGCGTGGGCGAGAGTGTCGGCGATGTCCACCCGGAACACCTTGAGCGCCGGGATCAGGGCGGCGAGCACGCCGAGCGTCAGGGCGGCCGCCACGATCCAGGCCTCGGCCGGCTCGAAGCGCGCGGCGCTGAGCCCCAGGTCGCGAAGCTGGCCGAAGGACCGCGCGGCTATCGCCACGGCCGCATGGCCGAGGGCCAGACCAATAGCCGCGCCGGCGGCCGACAGCAGCAGCCCCTCGAGGATCACCTGGCCGAAGATGGCCTTGGGCCGGGCGCCCATCACCCGCAGCATGGCCATGTCGGCCTCCCGCTGACGCAGGGCGGTGTAGAGCGCGACGAAGATGGAGAGCGCGCCGGTCAGCATCAACAGGCCGGCGAAGGCGCGGACGGCCTCGAGGCCGACACCGACCAGACTCAGGAGCCGGGTGATCTCCACGGCGGGGGCGGCGGCCTGCAGGGCCGTCTGCCTGTTGATGAAGTTGGGCAGGCGCACGGCCGCGAGCGGCGAGCGGTACTTGACGAGGAGCGCGGTGACCTCCGGCTCGCCGCCGTGGACGGCCGTGCTGGCGTTCGGCGCCGCGGCCGCTTCCTCGTGGCGATGGTCGTGCTCGTGTTCGTCCCCGTCGGCGTGGTGCGCTGCATCCTCGCCGTGCGCGACTCCATGGACGTCCCAGACGCTCTCCACGGAGGTGAGGATCAGGCGGTCGATCACCGTGCCGGTGGGCTCCAGCACGCCCACCGTCACGAAGGGGTGCTCGTCGTGGCCCGACCCGCCCTCCGCGGCCAAGCCGTGGGAGCCGACGAACTTCTGGCCGACCTTGGCGCCGGTGCGTGCGGCGACCTCGGAGCCCAGCACCGCCTCGAAAGGCGCGCCCCAGCGCCGCCCTTCCGCCAGGCGGCCGCCATGATGGGCGATGTAGCTCGGCTCGGTTCCGACGATGCGAAAGCCGCGGAAGCTGTCGCCCAGGGCCAGAGGGATCACCTCCCCCACCGTCGGATCCTGACGCAGCATCTCCACCGTCTCCAGCGGGATGTTCCCGGTCGGAACGTCCACATGATAGATGGCCGAGAGGATCAGCTGCAGGGGCGAGCCCTTGGCCCCCACCACCAGATCGACGCCGCGGGCGTCTCGCTCGAACCGCTGGCCGAGCTGGGCCGATAAGAGGGCGAGTACGGTCATGGTGGCGACCGCCAGCGCCAGCAGGCCGATGTTCAGCGCCGTATGCAGCGCCCGGTCGCGCAGATAGGCGATCGACAGCCCGGCGAGGGTCACGCGGCCGCCATCAGGGGCTGGAGTTCGAGCGTCCTGCCGAAGCGGCCCTTGATCCGGCTGTCATGGGTGGCGATCAGAAGGGTCGCGCCCGTGGCCTCGGCGCTGTCGAGCAGAAGATCGACCATGGCCTGAGCGTTGGCGTCGTCGAGGGCGGAGGTCGGCTCGTCGGCCACCACCAGGGCGGGACGGGCGCACAAGGCCCGGGCGATAGCCGCGCGCTGACCCTCGCCCTGGCTGAGCTGTCGTGGGAGGGCGTTGGCGCGGTGGGCGAGCCCGACGCGGCCGATGAGCCGCTCGATCTGCGCTGCATCCACACGGCCCAGCGCCAGTCTCTGGGCGAGCGCCAGATTCTCGCGCACGGTCAGGGCGGAGACCAACCGCAAGGTCTGGAAGACGAGGCCGATCGTCCGCCGGCGCAGATCGTCGCGCTCGGCCGGCGAAAGCCTCGCGATGGGGCGGCCGTCGACCAGCACCTCGCCGCCGGTGGGCGTGACGAGGCCGGTGAGGATGTTGATCAGCGTCGTCTTCCCGCTGCCCGACGGTCCCAGCAGCAGCGCATGCTCTCCGCGCTGGATCTGGAACGCCGGCAGGTCGAGGATCGTGCGCTCACCGATACGATGGATCAGCCCGCGTACGTCGATCAGCATCGAGACCTGCCTGTGTCGTCTGTACGGCGGCGGGACCCGCCGCCGGATTTTCCGCCTTGATCGCGAAGCGAGCCAGGAAGGCCTGCCGCGCGTTGTCCATCGCTTCTTCCCGCGCGCGTTCGGCCTCGAGTTCGGCCTTCCGGATGGCCTCGTCCGAGAGCTCCCCGTCGCGGAAGCTCGCATAGGCCCAGGCCGAGCCGTAGAAGTCGCCGTGCATGTCGCAGGCCTGGGCCGACGGAGCCGCCAGGCTGGTCAGGGCCGCAAGGCCGATCGTCGCGCGCAGAAGGGTCATGACCGCTCTCCCTTCTGAAACATTATAACGTTGCCGACCGGCCGACTAGGGCCGACCGCCATCGCGGCGTGGATTCGGCCGCGGCGCCGTCTTCCGCGGCGCAGGCTGGGCTGCGGCGCCCTCCATCTGGGCATGGATACGGCCCGGCCTCCTTCGCCGCACTGGACATGGGCGGCCTCCAGCCCCATCCTTCGGGATCAAACATCTGTTCGTCCCCCTATTCGGGAAGCCCGACCATGTTCATGCGTTTCTTCACCGAGCTGCGCGAGGCCAAGGTGCCCGTCACCTTGAAGGAGTACCTCATGCTCATGGAGGCGCTCGACAAGTCGGTGATCGACCGCTCGGTGGACGACTTCTACTATCTCTCCCGCTCGGCCCTGGTGAAGGACGAGAAGAACCTGGACAAGTTCGACCAGGTGTTCGGCCACGTCTTCAAGGGCCTGGAGAAGGTCGAAGGGATCGGAACGGCCGACATTCCGGCCGAATGGCTGAAGAAGATCTCCGAGAAGTTCCTGACCGAGGAAGAGAAGGCGCAGATCGAGGCCATGGGCGGCTTCGACAAGCTCATGGAGGCGCTGGCCGAGCGCCTGAAGGAGCAGAAGGAGCGCCACGAGGGCGGCAACAAGATGATCGGCACCGGCGGCACCTCGCCGTTCGGAGCCAACGGCTATCACCCCGAAGGCATCCGCATCGGCCAGGACAAGGGCCGTCATGGCAAGGCGATCAAGGTCTGGGACAAGCGCGAGTACAAGAACCTCGACGATTCCGTCGAGCTCGGCACCCGCAACATCAAGGTCGCCCTGCGCCGGCTGCGCAAATGGGTTCGCGAAGGCGCCCCCGACGAGCTGGACATGCCCGGGACGATCCGCGGAACCGCGGAGAAGGGTTATCTGGACATCCACATGCGTCCCGAGCGACGCAACAAGATCAGTGTACTGATCTTCTTCGACGTCGGCGGCTCGATGGACAGCCACATCAAGGTCTGTGAGGAGCTGTTCTCCGCCGCCCGGTCGGAATTCAAGAACATGGAGTTCTACTACTTCCACAACTGCCTCTATGAGAGCGTGTGGAAGGACAACCGCCGGCGTCACACCGAAAAGATCCCGACCTGGGACGTGCTGCACAAGTTCTCCAGCGACTACAAGGTGATCTTCGTGGGCGACGCCACCATGAGCCCCTATGAGATCACCTATCCGGGCGGCTCGGTGGAGCACTGGAACGAGGAGGCGGGCGCCATCTGGATGGACCGGGTCGCCCAGATCTACGAGCACATGGTCTGGCTGAACCCCACCGCCGAGCGGCACTGGGACTACACGCCCTCCATCGAGGTGATGAAGCAGCTGGTGGGCGACCGCATGTTCCCGCTGACGCTCGAAGGACTGGACAAGGCCATGCGGGAGCTGGCGCGCTAAGCGCCGCAGTTCCGGTCGGCCGCGCAACTGCTAAAGTGGTGCGAAGACTGAAGGATTCGCCCGTGACCGACCCCGTCGCCGCCCAAGACACAGAAGCCGGCTGCGAGGCTGCGACCAAGGCCGCCGTGTTCGCCGCCGCCGAGCGGCTGTTCGCCCTGCACGGGTTCCAGAACGTCTCGGTGCGCGACATCACCGCCGAGGCCGGCGTGAACCTGGCCAGCGTCAACTACCACTTCGGATCCAAGGACGCTCTGCTGTTCGAGATCTTCCGCCGGCGCACGGCGGAGCTGAACCGAGAGCGGGCGCGGATGCTGCACGAGGCCAACGACCGCCACCAGGGGGCCCCGCCGGTGCGGGACATCCTGGAGGCCCTGTTCACCCCGCCCCTCCGCTGGGCCTCGCCCGAGAACGACCGCCGGGTCTCGATCCAGTTCATCATCCGCTCGCGCTCCGAAGGCACCGAGGAGATGCGCGAGGCGCTGAAGAACGACGTCAGCCATCTGGCCCGCTTCGCCGACGCCCTGATCAAGGCCTGCCCCGATCTGCCGCGCGAGACCGTCTACTGGCGACTGCACTTCTGCCTGGGCATGGTCCACAATAACCGCTTCGCTGAGTTCGACCGGCTGCACGTGCTCTCCGACGGCGCAACCCGCGAAGGCGACGTGGACGGCCTGCTCAAGCGGATGCTGGATTTCGCCGAGGCCGGCTTCCTGGCCTGACCGGCGTGGGCGCGCCCTCCTTCCTGGCGAAGGTCTGCGCCTTCAAGTTCTTAGACGGCTTCCTCATCATCTACCCGCTCTATGCGGTGATGTTCGTCGACCATGGCCTGACGCCCTGGCAGGTCTCTGCGACCCTGATCGCCTGGTCCACCACCGCCTTCGCCCTGCAGATCCCGGCCGGCCTCCTCGCCGACCGATGGCCCCGGCGCTGGCTGCTGGCCGGCGCCCAGCTCGTGCGGGCGGCGGGCTTCCTGGTCTGGCTCCTGGTCCCCGGCTTTCCAGGTTTCCTGCTAGGCCTCACCCTGTGGGGCGTAAAGAGCGCCCTCACCAACGGCACGTTCGAAGCCCTGGTCTATGACGAGTTGGCCGAGGCGGGGCGGCCGGAGGACTACGCCCGGGTGATCGGCCGCGCCCAGGGTCTGGGGTTCGCCGCCATCCTGCTGGCCTCCGGCGCGGCGGCACTGGCGGCGCGGTTCGGCTATACGCCCGCCCTGATCGGCAGCATCGCCGCAGGCCTCGCCGGCGCGGCGGCGGCCTTGGCGCTGCCCCGCGCCCGACGCGCAACAACCCTCGGCCGCGGGGATTATTTCGGCCACCTGCGGCGCGGCTTCGCCTATGTCGTCGCCCACCCGGCGATCCCCGGCGTCATGGCCGTCCTGGCGCTCAGCCAGGCCTTCGGGGGCGGCCTGGAAGGGTTCTGGCCGGTCTTCGGCCGCGAGGTGGGCCTGGCCAACACCGAAGTGGCGATCTTCGCTGCGGCCATCGGAGCCTCGCAAGCCGCTGGGGCGGCCCTGGCGCACCGGCTGATCCGCGCCCGGCAAGCGGTCTTTTCAGGCCTGTTCCTGCTGACCGGCGCGGCGCTCGGCGCGGCGGCGGGGCTCTTCCAGGCCTGGACGGTCGCCCTGGTCTGCCTGGTCGCCGCGGCCTTCAAGGTGATCGACGTCAATTTCGACGCCCGGCTGCATCACGCCATTCCCAGCGAAAGCCGCGCCACCCTCGCGGCCGTGCGGAACTTCGGCGGGCTCACCACCATGACCCTGGTGCTGCTCGCCTTCGGGCCGCTGGCCGACGCCACCTCCTACCGCTCAGCCTTTCTGGCGGCCGCCGGCGCCTTGGCGGCGATCGGGGCCACGCGCCTCGTCCTGGTCCGGCGTTAGGCTGCGAGGCTCCAGGCGAACTTCAGGTCCTCCACAAACCCCTCGAAGGCCTGCGCCTTGGCCGCCGCATCGGGGACCCGCAACAGATAGGAGGGGTGGAAGGTCACCACCCCTTGCGCCTGATCGGGCAGTTGGAAGGCCTGGCCGCGGTTCCTGTTGATCGGCGTCGCCTTGCCGAAAACCGCCAGGGCGGCGGTCGCGCCGAGCGCCACGATCACCCGCGGCCGGACGATCCGCCGCTCCGCATCCAGCCACCAGCGGCAGGCCTGGACCTCGCCCGTGTCCGGGGTCTTGTGGATCCGCCGCTTGCCGCGCGGCTCGTGCTTGAAGTGCTTCACCGCATTGGTGACGAAGGTTTCGCCGCGCGGAACGCCGGCCGCCTCCAGCCCCCGGTCCAGCACTCCGCCGGCGGGGCCCACGAATGGACGGCCGGCCAGATCCTCCTTGTCGCCCGGCTGCTCGCCCACCAGCATCAGCGGGGCGTGGAGCGCCCCCTCGCCCGGCACGCCTTGGGTGGCGTCGCGCCAGAGGTCGCAACGGCGGCAGACGTCGACCCCGGCCGCCACCGCTTCCAGGGAGTTCGGCGGCGCATCGACGAGGCCCTGCCTGTCCATCGCGATCTTTCCCACCGACCGGAACCGGCCGGGCCGCGGGGCGGTTCCGAGTCCGTCATGACCCGCCTGTCGATCCGTCACGAGACCCGCTACGACTATGAGCGGCCGGTCGAGTTCGGCCCGCACCGCCTGCTGGTGCGCCCGCGGGACAGCCATGCGATCCGCATCGTCCAGGCCTCCCTCACCTTCTCGCCGCCGGGCGAGACGCGGTGGATCTATGACGCGCTCGGAAACTGCGTCTGCATCCTCTCGCCGCAAGGGTCCTCAGACAGCCTCAGCATCGTCAGTGAACTGACCATCGAGCGCTAT
Source organism: Phenylobacterium sp. (assembly GCF_046290725.1). Taxonomy (GTDB): domain Bacteria; phylum Pseudomonadota; class Alphaproteobacteria; order Caulobacterales; family Caulobacteraceae; genus Phenylobacterium. Next base: position 1,894,021 of record NZ_JBKBUH010000001.1, on the reverse strand, counting down.
CCGGCGCCGCTGTCGCCCCTGCGGGTAGAAGACCCGCACACCGCCGTTCCCATCGTCTACGAGAAGAGCGACCGGGCGGTGCTGGCGCCGTTCATCGAGCCGATCTCGGAGGATCCCGACGGCGTGCTGCTGGCCTGGCTTCGGGACGAAGCGGGCCGGACCGACGAACCGGTTCTGGACTTCCTGCTCCGGTTCAACAGCAAGATCCACGACGCCTTCGACTACAATCCGCGGGTGGAGGAAGGGACACAGGATCCGGCCCTCACCGTCGCAACCGGCTGCGGGACCTGCCGCGATTTCGCCTGGCTGATGGTCGAGGGCCTTCGGCGCCTGGGCTACGCAGCGCGCTTCGTCACCGGCTACCTCCACTCGCCGGCCGCAGGGGCCGTCCGCGGCGCCGGAGCGACGCATGCCTGGTGCGAGGTCTTCCTGCCCGACCTCGGCTGGACGGAATTCGATCCCACCAACGGCCTGGCGGAGTCCGCCGACCTGATCCCAGTGGCCGTCAGCCGCACGCCCGAGGAGGCTTCGCCCATCAGCGGCGCGATCCTGGGCGACCCCGGTCATGTGAGGCTCAGCGTGCACGTCGACGTGCGGCCGGCCGATCCCCTGGCGGCGGCCGCATGACGAACGAGAAGACAAGGGCGGGAGGAAGCGCCATGACCCACGGGTTCCAGCAGCAGGACCCCTCCGCGGGGTTCTCCATCCCGAAGGCCTGCCCCAAGCCGCAGCACGGCCGGAAGGCCGACAAGGCCGCAACCAAGCTCTCCGAGCGCCGCTCCTTCCAACCGCGGCCAGGGCATTAGGCGTTTCAGCCGGGCTCAGCGGGCGCCAGGGCGCCCGCATAGGCGCCGATGCGATGCTCGCCGCGCCAGAGCTCGGCGCCGTACGGCGTGCGGTGGCGCGAGGCGCGTTCGGCCGCCTCGACGTCCGAGGCGCAGGCCCATTCTTCGACATGGGCCGGCTCGCCGCCGGAACCCAGGATCACCAGACGATAGTCCATCGGTGCGATCTCCCTACGCTGCCTTACGCTTTCGAGGACTCCCGAACCTCGCGAAGGGTTCCCGCGTGCTTTGCGCTGGCGCGCGGCGGGGACTCTGCTAGACCGAGATCATTGAATTAAACCCATTAGGGAGCGCCTGCGCGGCATAGGTTCGGCCCGTGCGGGCGGCGCAGGTTGGACGCAAGATTTGAAGAAGAAGGCCAGGCGGAATCCGCGCCCGGCGCCCAAGCCCCAGAACCGACGCTGGCGGAAAAGGAAGCCGCTTACGAAAGGTTCGTCTGGGACAATCTGAAACGCAATTACGCCGGGCACTATCTGCACGGCATGCTGGGCATGACCGGCTTTCGCCTGATCAACGCCCCTACCTTCCTACCGGCCTATCTGCACCTGCTGTCGGGATCCAATACTGTCGTCGGCCTCGGCCTGGCCCTGCAACAGCTGGGCGGGGTGATCAGTCCCATCGTCGGCGCCAATCAGATCGAGCACCGGGCGAAGGTGATGCCGGCGGCCCTCTGGATGGGCGGCCTGGCGCGGTTGCAGATCATCGGCATGGCCCTGGCCGGCTGGTTCCTGGCGGGCCAGAGCCGGATCGTCGCCATTCTCGGCTTCATGTTCCTGTTCGGCCTGTTCATGGGCGCCCAGCGGGTAGTGTTCTCCATGCTGCTGGCCAAGGTGATCCCGATCAGCCGGCGCGGGCGGCTTCAGGCCTGGCGCAACGCCACAGGCGGGGTGATCGCCGCAGGCCTGGCCTATCTGGCCGGGCGCTACTTCATCGACGCCAACCTGTTCGGCAACGGCTATTCGACCACCTTCCTGTTCGCCTTCGTCCTCACCAGCCTCGGGCTGACGGCGCTGCGGCTCCTGATGATCGAGCCCGATCCGCCGACCCGGCGGGCGCAGTCGCGGCTGCGCGACCGGTTCAAGGACTTCCCCGGCCTGGTGGCCGACCGGGACTTCCTGTTCTTCATGGTGGTGCAGATGCTGGCCATCGCCGGGCGGATGGCGGTGCCGTTCTACATCATCTTCGCCGCCTCGACGATCGAGCTGACCGGCGCCAACCTCGGCCTGCTTTCGCTCGCCTTCCTGGGCGCCGATACGGTTTCGAACCTGCTCTGGGGTTATATGGGCGATCGCACGGGTTTCCGGCTCATCATGCTGATCTCGCTGATCATCTGGATCGCCTCGACCGTGCTGTTGGTCAACGCACACGATCTCCTTCTGATCGCCGCCGCCTTCGCGGGTCTCGGGGCCTCCCAGTCCGGCTACATGATGAGCGCAGGCACGATGATCCTGGAGTTCGGGCACCGCGACGAGATGCCGATGCGCATCGCCTTCTCCGCCACGGCCGAGGGGATCATGGCGGCGGCCGGGCCGCTGGCGGGCGGCCTGATTTCGGCCAGCCTGGGCTACGGCTGGCTGTTCTCGCTCTCGGTCGCCTTCCTGCTGGCCGCCCTGACGGTGCTGATCGCGCTTGTGAAGGAGCCGCGGACCAAGGGGCGCTAGACGCGGGACGACGGCGTGCTAGACGAAAACCCGTGAAGCCCGAAACCTCCGAAAAGCCCGAGCGAGAGGCCGAGGTCGTCGACCTGCGGCGCCACCGCAAGGCAGCCGAAGCCCGAGCCGCCGAAGCCAAGGCCGCAGCCCAGCGCGCGGCGCGCGCCCGCGCCGCGGCCAGCCGGCAGGGCATATTGGGCGGCCGGCGGCATGCGGGCCTGATCCTGCTGGCCGTCGCGCTCGGCCTTCTGGCGCTTTTCGTCCTGCCGCGGCTTCTCTGAACGTCACAAACGACCGCATCGGACCGTCCTTGCAGCGTCGCCCGTTTCGGCGTCGCCTTGCCGTGGAGTTCCGCATGACCGCCCGCCTCAACCCCTACGCCGCCGCGCCCGAAGTCATCAAGGCCATGCTCGGCCTGGAGGAGGCTGTGGCCTCGTCGGGGCTGGAGCACAGCCTGATCGAGCTGGTGAAGACCCGGGCCTCGCAGATCAACGGCTGCGCCTTCTGCCTTCACATGCACACCCAGGACGCCCGCCGCGCCGGCGAGAGCGAGGAGCGCCTGCACCTGCTGGCCGCCTGGCGGGAATCCTCGCTATACACGCCGCGCGAGCGCGCGGCGCTGGCCTGGACCGAGGCGCTGACCCTGGTCGCCCAGACCGGCGCGCCGGACGCCGATTACGAGGCGATGCGCGAGGCGTTCGACGAGGCCGAGGCCGTGAAGCTGACCATGCTGATCGGCGCCATCAACGTCTGGAACCGCCTGGCCGTCGGCTTCCGCTCGCAGCACCCGAAGGCCTGGTCGGCAGCCAAGGCGGCGGCTTAACTTTAGCGGACTGACCGGCCGCCCAGGGCAAAGCCAATCGAAGCAAATCGGCGATGTGTCCGAAACCTACCGCGCCATCTGCGGGCGATGTCCGGGATCGATACGTCGCCGAACGCTTCGGAGCATGCAATTATCGCGGCCTGTTGGCGCCATACGCGCCCGAGTCTCGAACAGACGCTTATGACCCGTCCGATTCCTCACGCGATGGACGCAACAGCGAGAGCCTGGCAGGGCACGGCGCGGCTGCTTCCTTACCGAGGCGGCGCAATTGCGCTGCTGGCCGCGTTCGCGGCGCAGTTTTTTGCCTTCGCCTCGGGGTGGGACCTTGCCCTGCTCGTCACCATCGGAATGCCCCTGGCCTATGTGTGGCTCGTTTGGGCATTCATGCGCCGCGCAACTTCCGTCGGGAGCCTATTGGGCGCCGTGGCGTGGCCGATATTGCTGATACTGATCATGGGACTGAACTGGGCCCTGGTGTCGTCTCTTCACACCTGGTGGTCCGGCGACGCTCGAATTCAAAACCAAGGCTCACTTGGAGCAATCTATGGCCTTTTCTACCAGGTCGTCGCTCCAATCGTCTGTCTTGTCTTCTGCATAGGCATGTTGGCTAGCCGCAGATCCGGCAGATGATCGACACAGTCGCCTAGTGTTGATCGCCGCCTTCGCGGTCATCAACGAGAAAATCGAGATCGAAATTCCAACCGAGCCGGCCCTAGGCCGCCAGCCTCTCCGCCGCCGCGGCGGCGATGCGGGCCTTGGCGATTTCGTTGGCGACCTCGTGGGTGGGGCGGTTCTCGGCCGCGGCGCGGTCGAGGACCTCCTCCAGGGTCTGGGTCAAGCGGGCGAGCTTGGCCTCCACCCAGGCCGGGTCAAAGGCCTCGTCCCGTTCCAGCGCCCGGATCTCGCCGGCCACATTGATGATGCCGCCGCCGTTGATGACATAGTCGGGAGCGTAGAGAACGCCGCGGTCGAAGAGCTGGCGGCCGGCCTCGGCGTCGGCCAGCTGGTTGTTGGCGCCGCCGGCGATCACCTTGGCGGTGATCCGCGAAAGCGTCGTGGCGTTGACCGCGCCGCCCAGGGCGCAGGGGGCGAAGACGTCGGCCTCCACGTCGAAGATGGCGCCGGGCGAGACCACCTGGGCGCCGGTGCGGCGGGCGACCTCGGCCACGGCCTGTTCGTTCACGTCGGCGATGACGAGCCTGGCGCCGGCGGCGTGCAGTTTCTCGGCGAGATAGGCCCCGACATGGCCGACGCCCTGGATGGCGACGGTGACGCCGGCGAGGTCGCGGCCGAGCGCCCGGGCGACGCACAGCTTCACACCACGGAACACCCCCTCGGCCGTCACCGGCGAGGGATCGCCCGAGGCGGCGGCGTGGCCCTCAAGCCCCGCCACGAAGCGGGTCTGCTTGCGGGCGTGGGTGAGGTCGGCCGGCGAGACGCCGACGTCCTCGGCGGTCCAATAGCGGCCGCCCAGGGTCTCGACCGCCCGGCCGAAGGCCTCGAACAGGGCCGGCGTCTTGTCCTTGCGGCTGTCGCCGATGATCACCGCCTTGCCGCCGCCAAGATCGAGGTCGGCCATGGCGTTCTTGTAGGACATGGCCCGCGAGAGCCGCAGGGCGTCCTCCAGCGCCAGTTCGGCCGAAGCATAGGGCCACATGCGGCAGCCCCCCGCCGCCGGTCCCCGGGCCGTGGAATGCACGGCGACAATGCACTTGAGGCCGCTTCTTTCGTCGAAGAAGGAATGGACGCCTTCGTGCGCCTCAAAAGCCGAGGAATCGAACAAGGTCATGCCGCAATCATCGCCCTTGACTGGAAACTTGCGCCCCTGGCTCTACGCCCCTGGGCCCTCGATCACAACCCCGCGCGCCGGTCGACGTCCATCTCGGCGGCGCGCGGCGCGTTGGCCGGCGTCGGCGCGCCGGGGATCGGCGGCGCGCCGGAAGGCAGGGGCTTTCTGGGATCGAGCACGAAGCTCAGCACGTCGGCCCAGACCACCGGCCCTTGCAGGTCGCGCGTCAGAAGATGCCAGCCGTTTTCGTAATAGGCCGAGCGGTCGGTGGGTTTCAGCCGCGCGGCCGCCTGCTGCGTCGGCGTCTCCGGAATGATCTGGTCGTTGGCGCCGTAGAGGTAGAGAACCGGCACGGAAACGCCGTCGATCTCGCGCCAGCCGCGCTCCATCAGCCCGACCAGGCCGTAGAGGGCGTCGGAGCGCGCGCCCCAGACCATCAGCGGGTCACGGCCCATGGCGATCAGCTCTTCCCGGTTGTCGGTGGGAGACACGCGCCGGGTCAGCCACCGGGGCGGCGTATAGATCTTCGATCCCGTGAAGTTGGCCGCGAACCAGAGCATCGTCCGGTAGGGCAAGGGCTGGTTCGACCAGCCCCAGACCGCCGGGGCCAGCAGCACCAGGCGATCGGCCGGGGGCGGACGGTCGGAAGCGAAGGCGGCGATGGCCACCGCCCCGCCCATGCTCTCGCCCAGCACGACCACGGGCGCTTCCGGATGGCGGTTGCGGACCACCGCGGTGAGGATCCTCAGATCCTCGATCATCAGCTCGCCGCCCCAGAGCCCGCGGTTGGGCGAGCGGCCGAAGCCGCGCTGGTCGTAGGCGTAGGTGGTCACCCCCCGGCTCGCCCACCAGGGCGCGGCCAGATGGAATGCGTTGGCGTAGTCGTTCATGCCGTGGGCGGCGACAATCACCGCCTTGGGCTCGCCCTCGGCCTCCCAGCGGGTGAGGCCGAGCCTCGCCCCGTCGAAGGAGATGAAGGCGTCGCCCTCGATCCGCGGGCCCTGGAAGCCGATTGGCGGCGCGCCGGCCTGCTGCACCTGCAATGGGGTGCAGGCGCCCAGCATGAAAACGGCGGCGAGGACGGCGAGCAGTCTCACGGCGACAGGATTTCCAAAACCCTTCGGCGAAGATAGGGCGTAACTTCCGACTCGAACCACGGGTTGCGTTTCAGCCAGCCGGTGTTGCGCCAGGAGGGATGCGGCAGAGGCAAGACGGCGGGCGCGTGGTCGCGCCAGGCGCGCACGGTTTCTGTCATTCCTCTCCGTGCGACGGAACCCAGCGCCCAAGCCTGGGCGTGGCTTCCCACCAGCAAGGTCAGTTCGACCTTCGGCAGGGCGGCCAGCAGGCGGGGCCGCCACAGAGCCGCGCACCGCGGCGGCGGGGGATAATCGCCGCCCCTGGGGTTCGTGCCGGGAAAACAGAAGGCCATGGCGGCCACACCGATCTCCGGCCGGCCATAGAAGACGTCGGCGTCGACGCCCATCCAGTCGCGCAGCCGATCCCCCGAGGCGTCGGTGAACGGCAGTCCGCTTTCGTGCACGCGGCGGCCGGGCGCCTGGCCGCAGATGAGGAGGCGGGTCTCAGGACGCACCATGACCACCGGCCGCGGCTCGTGCGGCAGTTCGCCCGCGCAGGCGCGGCAGGCGGCGATCTCGGCGAGAAGGGCGGAGAGCTCCATGGGCGGGATATAGGCGAATCAGTCGCCCAAATGACCAAGATCAATTCGCGCAGGACCCACACGAATTAGCAGAGGCTGGGGTTGCGTGTGTGGGCGGAGTTTCGATGCTGAAAACCATCAAGGCCCGGATGCGGGCGTCGTGGCTGGCGGGCCTGGTCTGCGTGCTGGGCGTGGCCGGGCTGAACGCGGCCCTGCTCTGGCTGGTCGAGAGCCGGCTGGGAGGCGCGCAGGGTGCGGGAGAGGCCACGGCCATGCTGGGTCTGGCCATGCGGATCAATCTGGGCGTCGGAGCCGCCATGGTGGTGGGCGTGGTCGTCGGCGTCCTCTATTTCGAGGGCCTGATCGTCGGGGCGCTGGGCCGCATGTCGGCGGCGATGCGACGGCTGGCCGCGGCCGACTACGAGGTCGAGATTCCCGGGGCCGACCGCCAGGACGAGATCGGCGAGATGGCCCGCAGCATGGCGGTCTTCCGCGAAAACGGCCTGGCCCGTGCGCGGCTGGAGGCCGAGGCCCAGGCGATGCACCAGGAGGTCGACCGGCGGCTGAAGGAGACCGAGGCCGCGTTCGAGGCCGCCGGCCGTGACCAGAAGCGGGTGGTGGAGGCCATGGCCCGGGAACTTTCCAAACTGGCCGACGGCGACCTTTCGGCCCGCCTGGAGGCGGAGGTGGCGGCCGAATACGCCCAACTTCGGGAAGACTTCAACGCCGCGGTCGGGCGGCTGGCGGCGGTGGTCGGCTCGATCGCCGCGGCGGCCCAGGAAATCCGCTCCGGCTCGGGCGAGATCGCGCATGCGGCCGACGACCTCTCACGCCGCACCGAGCAGCAGGCGGCCAGTCTGGAAGAGACCGCCGCAGCGCTGGATGAAATCACGGCTGGGGTGAAGCGCACCGCCCAGGGCGCCAATCAGGCCGACGCCACGGCCGCCGCCGCCCGGGGCGAGGCCGAGCGCAGCGGCGCGGTGGTGGACCACGCCGTCCAGGCCATGGGCGAGATCGCCAATTCCGCCGGCCGCATCGGCCAGATCATCGGCGTGATCGACGAGATCGCCTTCCAGACCAACCTGCTGGCGCTCAACGCCGGCGTGGAAGCCGCCCGCGCCGGCGAGTCCGGCAAGGGGTTCGCCGTCGTCGCCTCCGAGGTGCGGGCGCTGGCCCAACGGTCGTCCTCGGCCGCCCAGGAGATTCGCGAACTGATCGCCGATTCCAGCCGCCAGGTGGATCGCGGCGTGGAGCTGGTGGGTCAGGCCGGCGAGGCGCTGTCCGGCATCGTCGGCAAGGTCGGCGAGGTTTCGGCCCTGGTGGCGGAGATCGCCGCCTCGGCCGCCGAGCAGTCGGTGGGCCTGGCCCAGGTGAACACCGCCGTCACCCAGATGGACGAATTCACCCAGCAGAATGCGGCCATGGTCGAGGAGGCCACCGCCGCCACTCAAGCCCTGACGCGGGAAGCGGCCGAGCTGGCCAAGCGCGTCGCCCAGTTCCGGCTGGCCAAGGGCGAGGGAAATCCTGTCCACGCGGCCCAGGCCCGCCTGGCCTCGGCTGCACCGAACCTGCGGGCCGTCTAGCCCCGGTCGGCGGCGGGCGCCTGTTCCCCCGGCAAGGGCAGGCGCAACCGGTAGACGCCCTTGAAGCTGTTGGGATCGGCCGGCTTGCCGTGGCGGGTGATGACGATCCGCCCCTGACGGGCGAGGCCGATGGCCGTGGCGCGGACATGCCCTGTCAGCCGGCGCCAGTTCTCATTGTCGGCGGCGCGCGCCACCTCTTCCGAGGAGGCGGACTTGCCCGGCGGCAGTGCGCCCAGCACGTCCAGGATCACGGTTTCCATATCGACGCTCATGCGCGGAGGATCCTCGTATTCTTACTCAGCGGATGAACCGCAACTCGATCGGAAGGCCAAGATCGGCCCAGGGCCGGTCGGCGGTGAGAAGCGGCCAGCCGCGATCCAGGGCGAGGGCAAGGTCATCCGCCCCGCTTCAGCGTCTCCCGCGCGATGACCACCTGCTGGACCTGGCTGGTGCCTTCGTAGATCCGGAAGATACGGACGTCGCGGTAGAAGCGCTCGATCCCGTGGTCGGCCACATAGCCGGAGCCGCCGAAGATCTGCACCGCCCGGTCCGCCACCCGGCCGACCATCTCCGAGGCGAAGTACTTGGCGGCGGCGGCTTCCATGGTGACGCTCTGGCCCGCGTCGCGCTTGCGCGCCGTCTCCATCGTCAGCGCCTTGGCGGCGAGGGACTCGGTCTTGGAGTCGGCGATCATCCCCTGGACCAGCTGGAACTGGCTGATCGCCTGGCCGAACTGCTTGCGCTCGGAGGCATAGGCCACGCTGTCGGCGATCAGCCGTTCGGCCACGCCGACGCAGACGGCGGAGATGTGCAGACGGCCGCGGTCCAGCACCTGCATGGCCACCTTGAAGCCTTCGCCCTCGGCGCCCAGGCGGTTCTCCGCCGGCACCCGGACGTTGTCGAAGATCACGTCGCAGATGTGGGCGCCCTGCTGGCCCATCTTCTTCTCAGGTTTCCCCACCGAGAGACCGGGAAGGTCCCGCTCCACCAGGAAGGCCGACACCCCGCCGCCGCCGGGCTTGGACGGATCGGTGCGGGCCATGACGGTGAAGAGGTGGGCCTTGTTGGCGTTGGTGATGAACCGCTTGGAGCCGTTCAGCACGTAATGATCGCCATCGCGCACGGCGCGGGTCTGGACATTGGCGCTGTCGGAGCCCGCCTCCGGTTCGGTAAGGGCGAAGGAGGTGATGATCTCGCCGGTGGCGATGCCGGGCAGGTACTTGGCCTTCTGCTCAGGCGTCCCGAACATCACCAGGCCCTGGCTGCCGATGCCGACATTGGTGCCGAAGGCCGAGCGGAAGGCCGGGCTGGTGCGGCCGAGCTCGACGGCCACCAGGCACTCCTCCTCCATCGAGAGGTCTAGGCCGCCATATTCTCCCGGGATCGAGAGGCCATAGAGACCCAGTTCCCGCATCTCCGCCAGCACGTCGTCGGGAATGGCGTCATCCTCGGCGACCTTGGCCTCAAGCGGGCGCAGGCGTTCGGAGACGAACCGGCGGACGGTGTCGATCAGCTGTTCGCGGGTCTCGAGGTCGAGGGCCATCAGTCATTCTCGTCTTTGCAGGCCGGCGCATCGGCCGAGGGTTCGTAGAAGCCGGAGGCCACGACCGCAATGATCGGATCGGGCCAGGTTTCGAAAGCCGCGCCGCCCGCGGCGATCGGACAGACCGCCAGCCGCTTGCGCATCAGCTGGCCGCCCCGCAGGGCGACGATCTCCGCCTCGAAGGCGACGGGGCGGGCGAGCGCGTTCCAGATCTTCATCATCGACTGGCGCTTTTCGGGCGCGGCGTCGAGCGCCACGGCCAACCGCCCGGGCCGTATCCCCTTGAAGACGTCGGCGGCGCCGGCCGGCGCCGCGCGGTCGATGCGGCCGGTCTCCACCGCCGAAAGCGTCGGGCGGTTCTCGGCGTCGAACTCGACCACGGCGCGCTGGCCCGACATCACCTGCACGGCGCCGTCCTCCAGCTTGGTCCGGGGATCGAGGCCGGCGGCCTGCAGGGCGCGGATCAGGGGCGGCGGCTCGGCCTCGGCCGGCGGACTCGCACCCTCGGCCTGCCCCACGGCAAACGCGGCGAGGAGGGCGAACACCGAAATCACAGGCCATGCTCCGGTGAGCTGGTCCGGAAACCGCCGACCCGATACCTGCTTCGGCCTTGCATCCACACTCTCCGGCGCCTAGTTCGCCTCAGCCGGCGCGCGCGATCCGGCGGCAAACTAGAGTTCGAGAGCCCCGCGGAAAAGCCTTCCGGAGGGGAAAGACAACAGGGGGCGGCATGGACGGCGGCGATCATCAGGTTACGGGCTGGCGGCACGAGATCGTCAAGGACGGCGAGTGGGCCGGCTGGGTGCTCTATGGGAACGATCCTTTCGAGGAGCACGCAGGCCCCTTCTACTATCGCGAGGACGGGCGGGGTCGCCGGGTCTGCGCCATGCGCGCCGAGCGCAAGCACATGAACGGCGGCGGGTTCATGCACGGCGGCGCCCTGATGACCTTCGCCGACTATTGCCTGTTCGTGATCGCCCGCGATGCGCTTTCCGACACCCACAGCGTCACCGCCACCTTCAACAGCGAGTTCGTGGGGGCGGTCCCTGAGGGCTCGCTGGTGGAATGCACCGGCGAGGTGGTGCGCAACGCCCGCAGCATGGTCTTCGTCCGCGGCCTGATGACGGCGAACGGCGAGCCGGTGCTCAGCTTCTCCGCCACGCTGAAGAAGACGCGGCCGAGGGCCTGACGGGAATGGCGCGGCTCGAACCCCTGCGACGCGAGGACCTGCCGGCGGTCATGGCGATCGAGCGCCTGCCGGGTTACGAGGTCTTCGTCGGCCGGTTCGAGCTGGCCGAGCACGAGGCGGAGCTCGCCTCGCCGGACGCGCGCTACCTGGCCTGGCGGGAAGGCGAGACCTTGGCCGGCTTCGTCATCCTGCAGGAGTTCCGGCAGCCGACGGTGCTGCTGCGCCGGATCGCCGTGGCCGAACCCGGGCGGGGAACCGGCAGGCGGCTGTTCAGAGCCGCCGTGGATTGGGTATTCGCCGACACAGCGGCCGAGGCGGTCAAGCTGCACGTGCGCATCGCCAACGCCCGCGCGCGCCACATCTATGTGCGTGAGGGCTTCGCCCCCTACGACGCGGACGAGACGGGCGAGCGGCTGTCGGTCGATCGCCGCCGCTGGATCGAGCTGCATCCGCGATGAGCTTCGTCCTTTCCGTTCTGGATCTATCGCCGGTCTCGGGTGCGGACAGCCAGGCCCAGGCCGTGCGCGACACCCTGGAAGTGGCCAAGGCGGCCGAGCGGCTCGGCTATCATCGCTTCTGGCTGGCCGAACACCACAATATAGAGACCCTCTCCTCGCCCTCGCCGGAGATCCTGATCGCGGCCCTGACCCAGGTGACGAACACCATCCGCCTGGGATCCGGCGGGGTGATGCTGGTGAACTACTCGCCGCTGAAGGTGGCCGAGGTGTTCATGGAGCTGGAGGCCCTGGCGCCCGGGCGGATCGACCTGGGCGTGGGCCGCGCCCTGGGAGCCGATCAGCGCACCGGCGGCGCACTGCGTTCTGCGGGTTCGGAGGCCTTCCCGCACTATTTCGCCCTGCTCAGCGCCTGGCTGTTGGACGCCGCCGGCGTCGAACCGATCGGCCCGGAGCATCCCGCCCACGACATCCACGCCAATCCGGCGGGTCCTTCGCACCCGGACCTCTTCATGCTGACCTCCTCGCCGGAGAGCGCCGACTTCGCGGGCCAAGCCGGCGTCGGTATGGTGTTCGCCGAGTTCATCGCGCGCGCCGAGGGCGGTCCGGCTGTGGCCGCCTATAGACGCGCCTTCGAACCCTCGGTGTTCCGCAGCGCGCCGTGGGCAGGCGTGGCCACCATCGCCCTGGCGGCCGAAACGGCCGAGGAGGCCGAACGCCTGGCGGCGCCCATGCGGGCCTCCAACCTCGCCACCCTCACCGGCCACCGGCGGCGGTTCACGTCGATCCCGGAGGCCCAGGCATACCTGGCCGAGCACGCGGGCAGCCCGCTGCTGGACGCCGTGCTCGCCCGCGCCATCGTCGGCGAAGCGGCGGATGTGCGTGGGCGCCTTGCACAGAAAGCCCGCGACACCGGCGCCGACGAAGTCTTCGTCATGGCGGTGGGCCCCACCCTGGAAACTCGGATCCGCTCGCTGGAGCTGATCAAGGACCGGTGAATAGGCCGCCTCAATCCGCCCGTCGCAACTCGATCCGGATCGTCCGGTAGACGCTGCGCGACGCCTTCCGGTCGCCGGCCACCACGGTGCGGTAAGGGCCTTCTTTCTCGTCGAGCTTCTGGCCGTCGACCGTATCGGCCAGGATCACCGTTCCTTCGTGGAAGTCCTTGTCCACCTCGGCGAGCGCATAGACCGCCAGGAACCCGTCGTCGCCGATGGCGGCCACATAGTTGCGCATGGCTTCGGCATGCAGGCGCGCGCCGGCCGGGGCGCCGACCTCGCGCAGCAGGTAGACGAGCAAGGGGCCCTCGTAGGTCCGATCCTTGCCGCCCAGGGGAATGGTCGCTTGAGCCCGCGGCAGGTCCGCCAACGCCTGCGGCGTGAACACCTTGGTGCGGCCGTCGAGGCCAACCACCGTCACCTCCTGCGCCGCGGCCGCAAGCGGCGCCAGGGCCAGGACGGCGGCCAACAGGGCCTTGCGCATGGGAGCCTTCCTATCGTTCGAACAGTTCGCGTGGCAGGGCGCCGACCAGGGCCGCGGTCATGCAGGTGGCCAGGAAGCCGGCCACCAGCGCCTTCCAGACCATGCCGATGATCTCGGCGCGGCGATCGGGCATCAGCACGCCCATGCCGGTGACGGTGATCCCTACCGAGCCGACATTGGCGAAGCCGCAGAGCGCATAGGTCAGGATCATCCGCGTGCGCTCGCTCATTTCCGCGGCGGGCACGGCGCCCAGCTGGATGAAGGCGATGAACTCGGTCAGCATCAGCTTCACGCCCAGGAGGTATCCGGCCCGCGAGGCCTCTTCCCAGTGCACCCCCAGCGCCCAGGCGAGCGGTGCGAAGACCATGCCCAGGACGCGCTCGATCGTGATCGGCTCCCCATAGACCGGCGGCAGCATGGAGAGCAGGCCGTTGCCGATGGCGACGAAGGCCACGAAGACGATCAGGATGGCGGAGATGTTCAGCACCACCGACAAGCCGTCCATCGTGCCCTTGGAGATGGCGTCGATGGAGGAGTCGTACTTCAGCAGCGAGCCGTAATCGGCGTAGTAGCCGCCTTGCCCCGGCTTTTCCGGCACCATGATCCGCGCGAGCAGGATGCCCGCAGGCGCGGAGATGATCGAGGCCACCAGCACGTGGGCGGCGGCGTTCGGCAGCACCGGCCGCAGGATGGTGGCGTAGGCCACCATGGTCGAGCCGGCGACGGTGGCCAGCCCGACCACCATCATCAGGAACAGCTCCGAGCGGGTCAGCTTGTCCAGATAGGCTCGGATGACGATCGGGCTCTCGATCATGCCCAAGAAGATGTTGGCCGCCACCGCCAGGGCCGAAGCGCCCCCCAGGCCCATGGTGCGCTGGAAGAGGATGCCGAAACCGCGCGTGATCCACTTCAGGATCTTCCAGTGCCACAGCAGGGCCGAAAGGGCGGAGATGACCAGGATCAGCGGCAGGACCTGGAAGGCGAAGACGAACAGCGCCCCCTGGTTGGTCACCTGATAGGGTTGCTCCCCGCCGCCCATGTAGCCGAACACGAACTGGGTGCCCTGGGCGGTGGCCGCAGCGAGGCCGTCCACCCCGCGATTGACGCCCTCGATCACCCCTTGAGCGGCCGGCAGGCCGAACAGCAGCAGGATCAGGCCCACCTGCACGCCGAGCGCGCCGAGCGCCAGCCGCCAGGGGAACCGCCGCCGGCTCTCCGAGAGCCCCCAACAGACCAGAAGCACGAAGGCCAGGCCTGCCAGGCTCTGGGCGTTCTCAGGACGGAACATGCGAAATAGGCCCCCGCGGCGCGGGACTCGCGCCGCCTTTTCGTAAACGGCACTTCAATACCGAGCCTGGGGGCGAGGCAAGCGGGCGCCGCGCCGCGGGCGACGCAGCGGCCGCCCTTGACGAGGAAAGCAGCGCCGCCTATTTGATTGTGTACAATTTAATAGGAGAAAATCAAATGCCCGCTCTCTACGCCACCCGGGCCCGCGCCGTCGGCGGCCGCGCCGGCCATGTGGAAACCCCCGACGGCCTGCTCGCGGTCGATCTCGCTCCACCAAAGGAATTGGGCGGACCTGGCGGCGCGACCAATCCGGAACAGCTGTTCGCCGCCGGCTACGCGGCCTGTTTCGAGAATGCGGTGCGCTTCATCGCCCGCCAGCAGAAGATCCCGCTTTCTGACGCCGCCGTGACCGCCACGGTGGAGCTGCACCCTCGCGAAGGCGGCGGGTTCCAGCTGGGCGTGGCGCTGGAGACGGAGACCAGGGGCCTGGATCAGGCCGCCGCCGAGGCCCTGGTTGCGGCCGCGCACCAGGTCTGCCCCTATTCCAACGCCGTTCGCGGCAACATCGACGTTGGGATCACCGTAAGGGCGCAATGAACGCCGTTAGATCGAAGAGCCTGCAGGACGAGGCCCTGCGCCTGGAGAACCAGCTCTGCTTCGCCCTCTATGCGGCGAGCGGGCTGGTCACCCGGGCCTACCGCCCGCTGCTGGAACCGCTGGGCCTGACCTATCCGCAGTACCTGGTCATGCTGGTGCTGTGGGAGCGCGGTTCCGCCACGGTGGGCGAACTGGGCGAGGCGCTGGAGCTCGACTCCGGCACCCTCACCCCGCTCCTGAAAAGGATGGAGACGGCGGGCCTGGTCGCCCGCCGCCGCGATCCGGCCGACGAGCGCCGGGTGATTGTTGACCTCACCGAGGCCGGATCGGCGTTGAAGGCGAGGGCGGCGGAGGTGCCCGCCGCCCTGGCCTGCAAGCTCGCCCTGCCGCTGGAAGACCTGGCCGCCCTCCGCGCCGGGTTGCAGGACCTGGCGCGGCGGATGAAGTAGGGCCGAAGCCCTACTTCCGCGTCAGCTCGCGAACCAGGGCGGTCTGGCCATAGACCTTCGACAGCGCCTCTGTCGCCGCGGCGGTGGAGACCACCACCGTGCGGTTCAGGGTCCCGTCATAGCCGTAGGCGCCGCCCAGCGAGTGGATGTTGCCGTCGAAGGCCGCGCCCAGCACCTCGCCCCGGGCGTTTAGCACCGGCGAGCCCGAATTCCCGCCGATGATGTCGTTGGTGGTGACGAAGTTGTAGACCGTCTCCGGGTTCAGCTTGTCCTGAGCCGCGATCCAGCGCGAGGCGAGCTCGTAGGGCTCGGCGCCCGTCGCCCGTTCGTAGAGGCCGGCGAAGTTGGTGGTCGCCGGCACGGTCACCCCGCGATGGCTCCAGCCTTCGACCTTCCCGTAGGACAGCCGCAGGGTGAAGGTGGCGTCGGGATAGACCGCATCGCCATAGACGCCGAAGCGGGCGCGGGCGATACGCTCGGCCGCCGCGTCGGTCGGGCCTGAGACCTCCGCCTCCCAGGCCTTGCGCACGGCGCGCGCGGCCGGGTCGTTGCGCAGGACCAGCTGGATCATCGGGTCGTCGGAGGCCTCGATGGCCGCCTTGCCGCCTTCCCACAGGGCGCGGCGGACCGCCGGATCGGCGAGTTTGCTGCCGGCCACGGCGCGGGCCGCCAGGCCTTCAGGGCTCTCCTTGCCGAGCAAGGTCTTCACCGCCGGATGATCGGTGGTGAGGTATTCCCGCGTCTTCGAAAGCCAGAAGGCGAGATAGACCTCCTCCAGGGCCGGATCGACGGGCTTTTCGTCGAACAGCCGCTTCTCCACCAAAGGCAGGCGCGTGTCGCCGAACTCCGGCAGGCGCTCGGCGGAAACCTTGGCCCGCTCCTCGCCGCCGCGCACCAGGGTGCGGGCGTAGTCGTAGAGCAGCGAATATTGGCCTGCCGCGGACTCGAGCTGGCGCCAGGCGACGAAATGGTTGGCGTAGGCGGCCTGGGCGGCGGCGATCTCGCTCCAAGGATCGCCGATGTCGGCGGCGAGGGACGCATTCGCCGCGACTTTGGCCTTCAGCTCGGCCTCCTGGGCGCGCTTGGCGTCCATGAACGCCTTGTCGTTCAGAGCGAACTGCCGGCCGAAGAAGACCTTGAAGGAGTTCTCGATCCCGAACAGCGGATCGGTGGCGATGCGCTTGTGCTCCGGGCTCTCCTCCGAGAACCGGATCAGCCGACCGCGCATCTCGGAGCGCTGAAGCTGGCCGACGGGGATGGCGAGATCGCGCAGGGTTTCCAGCTGGGCGACGGTCAGCATCCGGTCGGTGGAGCCGGGATTGCCGGAGACGAACACCGCCTCACCTTCCTGTGGCGCGCGCGAGACCCAGGTCAGGTGCTGGGGCGTGGCCACCGGCCGCTCGCCCTCGTAGAGGCGAAGGAAGGCCATATCGAGGTTGTAGCGGGGGAAGTTGAAGTTGTCCGGATCGCCGCCGAAGAACGCGGTGGCGAGCTCCGGCGCGAAGACCAGCCGGACGTCGGAGTACTTGCGGTACTTGTAGAGCTTGAACTGGCCGCCGCGATAGAGGCTGACCGTCTGGCAGCGGAAGCGGTCGTCGCCGGCGCAGGCTCGGGACTCCGCCGCCGCCTGGGCGGCGTCGCGGGCGCGGACGAAGTCCTGGCCGGCCTTGCCGGCGCTGGCGGCCTTGATCTCGTCGGTCACATCGTCGATCGAGACCAGCACCTCGGCCTGCATGCCCGGGCACTTGCGCTCTTCCGCCCGGCCGGCGGTGAGGAACCCGTCCTTCACATAGTCGGTCTGACCGGACGAGAGATCCTGCACGCATTCGACCACGCAGTGGTGGTTGGTCAGGACGAGACCCTGCGGCGAGACCAGCGAGGCCGAGCAGCCGGTGGTCAGCCGCACGGAGGCGGCCTGGACGCGGTCCAGCCACTTCTGGTCGAGCTTCAGCCCGTAGGCGGCGTTGACGCGGGCCAGGGGGAAGTTGTCGAAGGTCCACATGCCTTCGTCGGCGAAGGCGGGGCCGGCGGACACGGCCAAGGCGGCGGCCAGCGCAAGCGCCCGGCCGGACTTCGAGTGCGTCATTACGAAAACCTAATGAGGAGCGCGCGGCGCCCGGAAACGTAACTCCTGTAACCAGTTGCGCGACGTGTGACCAGGGGCCGCGCCCCGCCTTACGGCGATTTAACTGGCCCCTGGAGGCCCGCCCCCGCACATCCTTGCGGCGCTGGAGGGAACCTATGTCGCTGGCCTTGGCCACCCTGATCTATGAATGGCGCCGCTATCTGGCGGCGGTGATCGCGCTCGCCTTTTCCGGGCTGCTGATCCTCGCCCAGGTGGGCATGTTCACCGGCATCGTGAAGGCGGCCACGGCCACCATCGACCGCAGCCGGGCCGATATCATGATCCTGCCGGCGAAGTCCGAAAGCCTGATCAATTCCGGCCCCTCGGGCCTGCCCCAGCGGATCCAGCCTCAGATCTACCTGCACCCCGAAGTGGTGGAGGTGGCGAGCTTCGACGGCGCCGGCGCCCGCTGGTCCAACGACCCCAAGCCTGGCCAGAAGCAGGTCTCCACCTTCGTCCAGATCAACATGGTCGACACCCGGCCCGACGCCGTGACCCTGCCGGTCGACTATTCGGAAGAGGTGCGGCTGGCGCTGATGGAGCCCTATGCGGTCGCCATCGACCGCACCGCCCTGGCCCGCCTCGGCGTCAAGGTCGGCGACCACGCGGCCCTCAACGGAAAGACCGTCAAGGTCCGCGCCGTGCTGGACGGCTATCCGGACATCAACAACGCCTCTGTGACCATGTCGCGCGACACCCTGCGCCTGCTGGGCATGGGGCAGAAGGGCGCCAAGACCGGGCCGCTGATGGTGCGTGTGAAGGACCCAACCCGGGCGGCGACGGTGCGCGACCAGCTCAACGCCAACGCCGGCGGGGCCTATCGCGCCTGGACGCGGGCCGAGCTGGCGCAAGCCAACCAGGGCGCCCTGCTGAAGGAGCAGATCATCGGGGTCTTCCTCGGCTTCTCGGTCTTCCTCGGCTTCCTGATCGGGGTCGGGATCACCTCCCAGACCCTGCGCGGGGCGATCCTGGCCAACATCAAGGAGTTCGCCTCGCTCCGGGCGCTGGGCGTTTCCATGGGGTCGCTGCGGGTCATCGTGCTGGAGCTGGCCTTCTGGATCGGCGTGGTCGGGCTGGGCGCCACCGCCCTCTTCACCTTCCTGGTCTTCCTGCTGGCCAAGAGCGGCGGCGTGCCCATGGGCTTCCCCGTCGGCTGGGTGGTCACGGTCGCCATCCTGCTGATGATCATTTCGCTCGCCTCCGGCCTGATGGCCCTGGGCATCCTGAAGAAGAGCCAGCCTGCGGACCTGCTGCGATGAACGGCAAAGCCATCGACGCCCGGGGCGTGACCAAGCGGTTCAAGACCGGCCGCACCTACATCGAGGTGTTGAAAGGCGTGGATTTCGACGCCCTGCACGGCGACCTGACCATGGTCATGGGACCCTCCGGATCGGGCAAGTCGACCCTGGTCGCCACTCTTTCGGGCCTCCTGAAGCCCGACGCCGGATCGGTGAACGCCATGGGCGAGGATCTGTGGTCCATGCGGCCGGGCAAGATCGACCGCTTCCGACTGGACCACTGCGGCTTCATCTTCCAGGGCTTCAACCTGTTCTCGGCGCTCACCGCCGTGCAGCAGGTGGCGACCATCCTGAAGTACAAGGGCTATACGCCCGCCGAAGCCAAGGCCCGCGCCGCCGTGGCCCTGGAGGAGGTCGGCCTGGGCGCGCGCCTGAACCAGCGGCCTTCCGAGCTTTCCGGCGGCGAGAAACAGCGGGTGGCCATCGCCCGCGCCCTCGCCAAGGACCCTCAGCTGATCTTCGCCGACGAGCCGACCAGCGCGCTCGACGGCGAGAACGGCCAGGTGGTCATCAAGCTTCTGCAGCGGGCGGCGAAGCAGCACGGCGCGGCGGTCATCTGCGTGACCCACGACCCGCGCCTGGAAGCCTACGCCGACCGCGTCATCCACATCGAAGACGGCCGCATCCTGGACGACCGGCGCACCGCGCCTGCGCCCGCCCCGGAGGCCGCCCGCCAACCCGAGCTCGTCGGAGCCTGAGCCATGTTCGCTTTCGTCAGATCCCACCGCATCAAGCTGATCGTCCTGGCCGTCCTGGTCGTGGGCGGCGGCGGTTTCATGGTCGTCAACGGCCAGGCTCAGGCCAAGAAGGCCGAGGCTGAGAAGGCCGCGGCCGCCAAGGCGCCCAAGAGCCCCTATGTGGCCATCGCCAACGGCAAGGCCGATGTGGAGGGCGGCATCATCCAGGTGGCCGCCCGGCGCGCCGGCGTCGTGCGCGAGGTCCTGGTCCAGGAGGGCGATCGGGTGACCCGCGGCCAGGTTCTGGCGAGACTTGAGGACGACGAGCCGCGGCTGGCGGCCGCCCGCGCCGCGGCGGCCGTAGAGCAGGCGAGGGCCGCCATCGCCCTGACGGAGGTGCAACTCTCCACCGCCCGCCGCGAGCACGAGCGGCTGCAAGGCTTGGCCGGCTCCAACTTTGTGGCCGCCCAGAAGCTGGACGCCGCCGCCGATAGGATCCGGGAAGCCGAGGCCACCCTGCGCGCCCAGCGCGCCGCCGTCGCCACCGCCCAGGCGGCGCTGGAGGAGGCGCGCTACAACCTGGAGCTCACGGCCATCCGCGCCCCGGCCGACGGCCGCATCGCCCGGCGTCACGCCAATCCCGGCGCCGGCGCCTCGACCCTCAACGTCTCGACCATGTTCGATCTGGAGCCGGACGCCCCGCGCATCATCCGCGCCGAGATCGCCGAGGGCTCGCTGGCCAACGTCGCCATCGGACAGGCGGTGCAGATCTCGCCGGAATCCGATCCGGCCAAGACCTATAAGGGCGAGGTCCTGCGCCAGGCGGCCGTCTTCGGCGCCCGCAAGCTGCAGTCCGACGATCCCACCGAACGTACCGACGACCGGGTGGTCGAGGTGGTGGTCAGCGCCGAAGGCGCGCCCTTCCTGGTGGGTCAAAGGGTGCTGGTGAAGTTCCTGCGCGACGGGGCGACCACCCTGGCGGCGCGCTGACTGTTGTAGAAGACAGATCCTCCCCCAGGGCGCAGCGCGATCTGGGGGAGGTGGATCGGCGTACGCAGCACGGCGAGACGGAGGGGGTCGGCGGCGCCGGAGTCAAAGTCCCCCTCACCCGGCTTCGCCGGGAGCTCTCCCAGCAGGGGAGCATCTGTTCGCGTCGCCGCCCCGCTCCGCCCTCTCCGCTTGACGCGCCTTATCCCGCGCCGCACAAACCCGGCCGAAATTCCAAATCTCGTTCGGATGGGAGACTTCGATGGCGGACATCCGCTTTGACGGCAAGGTGGCGATCGTCACGGGCGCGGGCGGCGGCCTGGGCCGGCAGCACGCGCTGGAACTGGCGCGTCGCGGCGCCAAGGTGGTCGTGAACGACCTGGGCGGTTCGGTGGACGGCTCGGGCGGCTCGTCGGCTGCGGCCGACGCCGTGGTGGCCGAGATCAAGGCCGCCGGCGGCGAGGCGATCGCCAACGGCTCTTCCGTCACCGACGACGCGGGCGTGGCCCTCATGGTCAAGCAGGCGATGGACGCCTGGGGCCGCATCGACATCCTGATCGCCAACGCCGGCATTCTGCGCGACAAGTCCTTCTCCAAGATGGACATCGCCGATTTCGAGCTGGTGCTGAACGTCCACCTGATGGGCACGGTGAAGCCCACCAAGGCCGTCTGGGAGATCATGCGCGAGCAGAACTACGGCCGGATCGTGGTCACCACCTCGTCCTCGGGCCTGTACGGCAATTTCGGCCAGTCGAACTACGGCGCGGCCAAGCTCGGCATCATCGGCTTCATGAACACCATCAAGCTCGAGGGCCAGAAGAACAACATCCACATCAACGCCATCAGCCCGGTGGCCGCGACCCGGATGACCGAGAACCTGATGCCGCCCCAGGTGCTGGAGCGCCTGAAGCCGGAATACGTCACGCCCGGCGTGGTCTATCTCGCCTCGGAAGAGGCGCCGACCGGCGCAATCCTCACCGCCGGCGCCGGGGCCTTCGCGCTTTCGCGCATCTACGAGACCGAAGGCGTCTATCTGGGCGAGGGCGGCCTGTCGGTCGAAGAGGTCCGCGACAACTGGGCCAAGATCGAGGACGCCGCAGGCCAGCAAGCCTACAAGACCGGCGGCGAGCAGAGCCAGAAGTTCTTCCGCAAGATGTCCGGCGGCTGAGCGGCTATCCATCGTTGCATGCCAGACGGGCGGCCCTTGCGGCCGCCCGTTTTCGTTTCCGAGATTTCACTTGCCGAGGGATAGGTTATCGCGCGTAACCTGAAAGGAGTCGGGAACGCGCCGATCCAGAAGCGCGACCCCGTCCTCTCGGGAGAAATGAAACTTGACCCAGGCCCAGAAGGCGGCGCGTTCCGGCCCCCTGCCCCTTTCCACCGTCTTCGCCTTCGCCGCCACCAGTCTGCCGATCCAGGCGGTGGTGATCGCGGTGGCCGTCTATCTGCCGCGGCATTACGCCAGCCATCTGGGCATCAGCCTGGCCGCCGTCGGCACGGCCTTCTTCATCGTCCGGATGATCGACATTCCGGTGGATGGCCTTCTGGGCTGGGTCATGGACAAGACCCGCACGCGGTGGGGCCGATACCGGATCTGGACCCTGATCGGGGCGCCGGTGCTGATGGCGTCGATGTATTTCCTGTTCATCCCGCCGGATGGGGTGGGGGTGGGCTACCTGATCTTCTGGGTGCTGATCATGTATCTCGGCACCTCGATCCTGGCGCTTTCGCACGCGGCCTGGGCGGCGACGCTGGCTCCGGCCTATAACGACCGCTCGCGGGTGTTTTCGGTCATGACGGCCGTCGGCGTGCTAGGCGCCGCGTCCGTCCTCGCCATCCCGATCATCAACGAAGCCCGGGGTGCGCCGGACGCCGGCAACGTCGCCACCATGGGCTGGTTCATTTTCGCCATGACGCCGATCGCCGTGGCCCTCGTGGTCTGGCGCACGCCGGAATGGATCGCGCCGGAGGTTCCCGGACATAGCTTCCGCCTTCGGGACTACTGGTCCTTGATCGCCCGCCCGACCATGGCCCGGCTGCTGGCCGCCGACATCTGCCTGGCCCTGGGTCCCGGCTGGATGAGCGCCCTCTACCTCTTCTTCTTCACCGACAGCCGCGGCTTCACCACCGGTGAGTCCAGCATCCTGCTGGCGATCTACATCCTGGCTGGCTTCGCCGGGGCGCCGGCCATGGGACGCCTGGCCATGCGGATATCCAAGCACCGGGCGGTGATGGTGGCGACCACAGGCTACTCGGCGATCCTGGTCTCGCTGATGGCGATCCCCAAGGGAAGCATGCTGGTCGCCGTCTTCCCAATGTTCATGGCCGGATTCCTGGCCGCCGGCTTCAACGTGCTGACCCGGGCCATGACCGCCGACGTGGCCGACGAAGTCCGCCTGGAGCAGGGCAAGGAGCGCTCGGGACTGCTCTACGCCATGACCACCATGACCACGAAGATCGCCGGCGCCTTCTCCATCGGCCTGACCTTCCTGGTGCTCGAGGCGGTGGGCTATGTGGCCAAGGAGGGCGCGACCAATACGCCCGAAGCGATCCGCAACCTGGAGCTCGCCTATCTGATCGGCCCCATCTTCTTCGTGCTGCTCGGCGGCGCCTGCTTCATCGGCTACCGCCTCGGCGCGGTCGAACACGCCGAGATCCGCCGCAAGCTGGACGAGCGCGACGCCCTCTACGACGAGGCCGCGATCGTCGAAAGCGTGACGGCCGAGGCCGCCATCGCCACGCCGCCGTCAGGTCGAGCTTGAGACTAAAATCGTAGTGCAGTCCTTCCCCGCATACCGGGGGTTTCGTCGATTTTTCCGAGCGGCGCCGCCGCCCCTCCATTTTGGACCCGGCCTTTCCCGGGAGAACATTTGAGGCGTTCATGGCTGTTCAGCCCCCAGGGAGCCAAAGGCTTCCCCTGCCCATCGTCCTGTCTTTTGCATCCACAGCGCTGCCCATCGCCGCCATCGCCCTGGTGATGGGAGTCTATCTTCCGCGCTTCTTCGCCGGCCACATCGGGCTGTCGCTGGCGGCGGTGGGGGCGGCCTTCACCATCGTCCGGCTAATGGACATGGCGCTCGACCCGTTGCTCGGCATGGCCATGGACCGCACGCGCTCGCGCATCGGGCGCTACCGCCCCTGGCTGATCGTCGGCACGCCCGTGGTCATGCTGGCCGTCTACATGCTGTTCATGGCCAGCCCGGGCGTCACCGAAGGCTATCTGATCGCCTGGCTGCTGGTCCTCTACATCGGCATTTCAATCCTGACCCTGTCCCAAGCCGCCTGGGGCGCCTCGCTCGCCACCGACTATCACGACCGCAGCCGCGTCTACGGCGTGATCCAGGCGGTGGGGGTCACCGGAGCGGTGCTGATCCTGCTCATGCCCCTGGCCGTCGCCGGCCGGGGCGCGGCGGGCGGGGTCCACGCCATGGGCTGGTTCTGCATCGTCATGCTGCCCGTGACGCTCGCTCTCTGCACCCTGTTCACGCCCGAGCGCGTAGCGCCGACCGGCGCCAAGGAGCGGGTGACGCTTGCGGACTATTGGGCGCTGGTGAAACGGCCCGAAATGCTGCGGCTGATCTTCGCCGACCTGTTCATGGCGCTCGGCCCCGGCACCACTGCGGCGCTCTACCTCTTCTTCTTCCACGATGCCCGCGGCTATTCGGGCCAGCAGACCGGCGTCCTGCTCATCTTCTTCATCGCCGCCGGCCTGGCGGGCGCGATGTTCTGGGGCTGGCTCGCCCAGAAGATCGGCAAGCACCGCGCCATGATCGTCTCGGCGCTCGCCTATGCGGTCAGCCAGTCGGCTCTGATGATCATCCCGCCGGCGACCATGGCGCTGGCCATACCCGGCATGATGTCGGTGGGCTTCGTCTCCTCGGCCTTCATCATGATCGTCCGCGCCATGGTGGCCGACGTGGCCGACGAGGTGCGGCTGGAAACCGGCAAGGAGCGGCTGGGTCTGCTCTACGCGCTGGTGACCACCACCCAGAAGATCGGGGCGGCGATTACGGTGGGGGTGTCGTTCACCGTCCTCGACCTGGTCGGCTACAACGCCGCGGAGGGCGCGCACAACACGCCGGCGGCGATCCATGGGCTGGAGCTCTGCTACGTCTTCGCCCCGATCGTCTTCGTCTTTTTCGGCGGCGCGGCCTTCGTCGGCTGGAAGCTGGACGCCAAACGCCACGCCGAGGTCCGGCGCCAGCTCGACGAGCGCGACGCCCTGGCGGCCGAGAGCGGCCTGCTGGCCGCCGCCAGCGGCGTCGACGTCGCCGGCGCCCGTTAGGTTACAAGCGCCTCCGCCGCGGCCTGGAAGGCCTGGGCGGCGGCGCTCTCGGGCGCGCTTGCGGTCAGAGGGCGGCCCTCGTCGCAGGCCTGGCGCAGCGCCACCTCCAGCGGGATCTCCGCCAGGAGCGGCACGCCCAGCTTCTCCGCTTCCGCCCGCGCCCCGCCGGCGCCGAAGATCGGGATCTTCGTTCCGCTCGAAGGATCGGCGAACCAGGCCATGTTCTCGATCACGCCCAGGATCGGGGTGGCGGTCTTGCAGAACATGGCCGCGGCGCGGCGCGCGTCGATCAGGGCGATCTCCTGCGGGGTGGAGACGATCACCACCCCGTCCAGCTTCATCTTCTGGATCAGCGTGAGCTGGATGTCGCCGGTGCCCGGCGGCAGGTCGACCACCAGCACGTCCAGCGGCTCGGCCTCCGAGCCCCAGGCCACGTCGTGGATCATCTGGCGCACGGCCGACGAGGCCATGGGCCCGCGCCAGATCATCGGCGCGCCTTCGTCCACCAGGAAGCCGATGGACATCACCTTCAGTCCCCAGCCCTCCAGCGGCTGCAGTTTGCCACCGACGAAGGCCGGCTCGCCATCCAGGCCAAGCATGCGTGGCGCCGAGGGGCCATAGACGTCGGCGTCCAGCAGGCCCGCCCTCAGTCCCATGCGCGCGAAGGCGGCGGCCAGGTTGACCGAGACGGTGGACTTGCCCACCCCGCCCTTGCCGCTGGCCACGGCGATCACCCGGCGGACATGGGCGGGGCGTTCCGCAGCCGCGGGCGGGGCCGCCGCGGCCTGGGGATCCTCGGCCACCCGCGCGCCCTTGCGGACCCGGGTGACGCCCGGCGCCGGCGGGGCGGCGGCCGGCGCCTCGCTGGTCAGCACCACCTGGGCGCGCGTCACGCCGGGCACGGCGGCAAGGGCTTGTTCGGCCGCCTTCCGCACAGACGCATACTGGCCCGTCTCGCTCGCCGGGACCTCCAGCATGAAGCCGGCGCGGCCGGGACCTAGGGCCAATCCGCGCACCAGGCCGGCGGCCGCCAGTCCCTTGCCGGACTTCGGGTCCAGGACCCGATCGAGGGCCGCGAGCACCGCGGCGCGGTCTGGAGCTTCAGTGTTCATCGACGCCTTTGTCTTGCTTTGGCCGCCTCGGGGGGTCATATCCGGCGGGAAGCGCCGGTTTACAAGCCCAGCTCGGGCCACACGACGCGGCCGCGCCGACAGACAAACATAACGACGCGACCTGGATGCCTTGGAACGATAACGCAAACCCCGGCCCCTGGGGGTCTCCCTCGCCCAACGACGGCGACCGCGACAGGAACAACCGTCCCGGCCCTCGCCGGCCGCTGGGCGGCGGGCCGCGCGGCCCCCGCGGTCCCGACGACCTGAACGAGACGATCGAGCGTCTCCGCCGTCGGCTGCGCGACTTCTTCAACGGCCCCGGCGGCCAGGGCGTGCGCCCGGGCGCCATAGCCGCCATGGCGGCGGTCGGCTTCGGCCTCTGGGCGCTTTCGGGCTTTTATATCGTCCAGCCCAACGAGCAGGCGGTGGTGATGACCTTCGGCGCCCATACGCGCTCCGAAGGCCCCGGCGTCCGCTATCACTTGCCCGCGCCCATCGAACGCGTGGAGAAGGTGGCGGTGACCAGCCTGAACCGCATCGACGTGGGCGGCTCCAGCAACAATCCGCTTCCCGAAGAAAGCCTGATGCTGACCGGCGATGAGAACATCATCGACCTCGAATTCAGCGTCACCTGGCGGGTGTCCGACGCACCGCGCTTCGTCTTCACCTTGCGGGACCCGGAAGTCTCGGTGAAGGCGGTGGCTGAGAGCGCCATGCGCGAGGTCGTCGGCAAGACGCCGCTGGATATCGTGCTGACGACCGGCCGCGGACAGGTCCAGCGCCAAGCGGCCGAGCTGATGCAGCGCGTGCTGGATTCCTGGGGGGCCGGGGTGAGCGTGGTGGAAGTGCAGATTCGCTCCGCCAACCCGCCGCGAGAAGTCATCGCCGCCTTCCGGGACGTGACCAACGCCGAGCAGGACAAGGAATCGGCGGTCAACGAGGCCAACGCCTACCGCAACCGGGTGGTCAACGAGGCGGAGGGCGATGCGGCCCGCATCATCCAGTCGGCCCAAGGCTATCGCGAACAGGCCGTGCGTGAGGCGACCGGCGACGCCGCCCGCTTCGACCAGATCTATACCGAATACCGCCGCGCCCCCGACGTGACGCGCGAGCGGCTCTATGTCGAGACCATGCAGCGCGTGCTCCAGAATTCGAACAAGGTGATCATCGACGGCAAGGGCGCCAGCGCGCCGATCATCCTGCCGCCCGATGTGTTTCGGCCCCGGGCCGGCGCCGTCGGCCGCGGCGCGCCGGTAGAGGCGCCGGAAACGCAGGTCCAAGCCCAACCCCAGGTCCAGTCCAACGGGGAGGTCCGCCGATGACCCAGCGCCAGATCGTCCTGGCGGTGATCGCGGTCGCGATCCTCGTCGTCCTGTCCCAGACCTTCTTCGTGGTCGGCCAGCGCGAGCAGGCCGTGGTGGTGAACCTCGGCAACCCCGTGCGGGTCATCAACGCCCACCGCGGGCCGCCCAGCCCGGGCCTGAAGGTGAAGGCCCCCTTCATCGAACAGGTGGTGAAGTTCGACAAGCGCAACCTGGCGCTGGAGTCCGCCCAGGAAGAGATCATCGCCGCCGACCAGCGCCGCCTGGTGGTGGACGCCTTCGTTCGCTACCGCATCTCCGACCCGCTGCAGTTCTACCGCACCTTGCGCGACGAACGGACGGCGCAGGACCGGATCGAGCGGCTGGTGAACTCCTCGCTGCGGCAGGTGCTGGGTTCCGCCACGCCCGCCGACATCATCTCCGGCCGGCGCGGCGCCCTGCTGGCCCAGACCACGGCCGACGTGGACGCGCGGGCCAAGGCCTCCCGCTTCGGGATCGACATTGTCGACGTGCGGATCAAGCGCGCCGATTACCCGCCGGAGAACCAGGCCAACGTCTATCGCCGGATGCAGACGGCCCGCCAGCAGCTGGCCGCACAGCACCGCGCCGAGGGCGAGCAGCGCAAGCGCGAGATCATCGCCACCGCCGACCGCGACGTGGCCATCACGCTCGCCACCGCCCGCCAGGAGGCCGAGACCACCCGAGGCGAGGGCGACGCCCTGCGCACGCGGATCTTCGCCGACAGCTTCGGCCGGGATCCCGGCTTCGCGGCCTTTTACCGCTCGATGCAGGCCTATGAGGCGTCGCTGGGTCAGGGGGACACCACCATGGTGCTCTCGCCCGACAGCGCCTTCTTCCGGTATTTCGATCGGGGTCCTTCCGGCCGCTGACGCCCCGTCGGGAACCCGACACCGCCTGCCGCGCTATGTGCCTGCGTGAACCTTGACCGGAGGCGGCATGCGCACCGAACGGATTCTGCTCGCCGCCGCGGGCGTGATCGGCGTCCTGATCCTGATCCTGCTGATCGCGGCGATCGCCCGCGGGGGAGACGACGCGCCGCGCGTGCGCGGGGGCGAGGGCTTCGTGACCGCCGTGGAACGGGGACAGCAGGCCACGGTGATGCTGAGCGTCGCCGGCGCGCCGGGCGGGCCGGACGCCATGCCCATGGGCTCCGGCTTCGTGGTCGACTCCGGCGGCCTGATCGTCACCGCCGCCCACGTCGCCGGCGGCATGCCGGTGGTCAACATCGTCTATATCGACGGCACGGTGGGCCGGGCCGAGCTGGTGCTGGCGGACGAGGCGGCCGACACCGCCGTCTTCCGCACGACGCCGTCCAAGCCGCTGCAGGCCCTTCCGCTGGCCGATTCCAACCGGGTGAAGGCGGGGGAGCCGGTGGTGCTGATGGGCGCGCCCTTCGGCCTCACGGGCACCGCGACCTCGGGCATCGTCTCCACGGTCAACCGTCAGATCGGCATCGGCGGCGCGCCGGACTTCGAGGACGGCGCCTTGCGGGGGCCGGTCCAGGCCTTCATCCAGACCGATGCGGCGCTGACCGCCGGCGGATCCGGCGGGCCGCTGATGAACGCCGGCGGCCAGGTGATCGGCGTGGCGACCGCGCGGGAGTCCCGCGGCGCGCCGGGGGCGGGCCTCGCCTTCGCCATTCCGTCCAATGTGGTGAAGACCGTCCTCGACCGCGCCAAGGCGGTGATGGACGGAACGGCCGCCCCGCCGATGGGCGCCCCGCCTGCCGATCTTCCGGCCGCCCCTAACCAGTCGCCCTGATCAGATCCAAGACCTCGTGGAGGTCCCGGGCGATGCGGATGCAGAGGCTCCGCATCTCCTCGGTCGGGTCGAGCAGGTCGGGCACCATGATCGTCATCATGCCGGCGGCGGCGGCGGCTCGGACGCCGTTGTGGCTGTCTTCCAGCGCCAGGCAGTGCTCGGGCGGCACGCCCAGCGCCTCCGCCGCGGCCAGGTAGGGATCCGACGCCGGCTTGGAGCGCGCATAGTCGCCCGCGGCCTTGATGGCGTGGAAGCGGTCAAGGAGACCGTGGCCGCCCAGGTGATGGTCCACCGCCTCGCGTCCGGACGAGGTGGCGACGCCGCGGGGAATCCCGATCTCGTCGAGCAGGTCGAGGATCTCCAGCACGCCGGCCTTCAGAGCCACGCCGGCGTGGAGCAGGTCGTGAAAGCGGCGCACGGTCTCGATCTTGAACGCCTCGGGATCGAAACGCGGCCCATAGTGGCCCTGCAGGATCTCCGCATTCGCCGGCCATGAGAGCCCGATCAGGCTCCGGAAGAGCTCGTCGGGAAACTCGAGGCCGTCGGCGAGGGCTGCGGCCAACATCGCCTCGCGATAGACCACCTCGGTGTCGACCAGGAGGCCGTCCATGTCGAAGACGACGGCTTTCGGGGGGCGGGGAAGGCTCATGGCCGGGCTTTAGCCGACGCCGCGGCGACGGCGGAAATCAATCCCCGCTTCAATCCGTAACGAACTGATCGGCGCTGTAGCCCTGGAAGTGGAGCAGCGCGGTCAGGTCGGCATGGTCCACCTTGGCGTCGGCCTGGGCCGCGACGATCGGCTTGGCGCGATAGGCCACGCCCAGGCCGGCGGCCTCGATCATCGCCAGGTCGTTGGCCCCGTCGCCCACGGCGAGGGTTTCCGAAGCCTCCAGGCCGAGCGCCGCCGCCTCCTCGCGCAGGGTCGCGAGCTTGGCCTCGCGCCCCAGGATCGGCTCGCCCACCGTCCCCGCCAGCGCCCCGTCGGCCTCGTTCAGCGTGTTGGCCCGCTGCAGGTGGAAGCCGGCCGCCTCGGCCACCCGGCGGGTGAAGAATGTGAAGCCGCCGGAGACCAACACCGCGCGCGCGCCGTTCGCCGCCATGGTCCGCACCAGGGTCCGCGCGCCGGGATTGAGCCGCACCCGCTCCTCATAGGCCCGCGCCAGCACCGAAACCGGCAGGCCCTTCAGCATGGCGACCCGCTCGCGAAGGGCGCCTTCGAAATCGAGCTCTCCGCGCATGGCGCGCTCGGTGATGGCGGCGACCTGTTCTTTCACCCCGGCGAAGTCAGCCAGCTCATCGATGCACTCGCAGCCGATGATGGTGGAATCCATGTCGGCGACCAGCAGACGCTTCTTCCGACCGTTCCAGCCTTGCGCGCAGACATCGAGCGGCCAATCGGCCAGGGCCGCTTCGGCGGCGGCGCGCACGGCGGCGACGTTCTCGGCCTCCACGAGCAGGTCGACCGCGCCTGGGCCGAGCACGCGCGGCTCCTTGACGCGGGCGTGCGCGCCTGCGAGCGCTGGGACAAGTGTCGAGACGGCGGCGGCGGCCGCGTCCGGGTCGGGACCGACGAGGGTGAGAGCGATCTGCATGGAGCCCCGCATCTGGCTGATCGCCGGCCCGACGGCAAGCGGCAAGTCGGCGCTCGCCTTGCGCCTGGCCCAGGCGCGTGAGGCGGAGATCGTCAACGCCGACGCCCTGCAGCTCTATGCCGACCTGCGCATCCTGACCGCCCGCCCCTCGCCCGAGGAGGTGGCGCAAGCGCCGCATCATCTGTTCGGAACCGTGGACGCGGCGGACGGCTGGTCCGTCGGCCGCTGGCTGCGGGCGGCGACGGAGGCCTTGCGGGAGATCGCCGGGCGCGGGCGCGAGGCGGTGGTGGTCGGCGGGACCGGTCTCTATTTCCAGGCTCTGACCGCAGGCTTGGCCGAGATTCCTCCGACGCCTGCAGAGGTGCGGCAGGCGGCGGAGGCGGACTTCGCCGCCCTGGGCGAAGCCCGGTTCCGCACCCGGCTGGCGGAGGGCGACCCTGCGGCGGCTGCGCGCATCGCGCCCGGCGACCGCCAGCGCCTGGTGCGGGCGTGGGAAGTGCTGGCGACCACCGGGATCGCGCTCTCCGACTGGCAGACGCGCACCGAACCGCCCCTGCCGCCCGGAAGCTGGAACGCCGTCGCCCTCGACCCGCCCCGCTCGGCCCTCTACGCCCGCTGCGACGCGCGGCTGGAGGCCATGGTGCACGAGGGGGTGCTGGAGGAAGT
Organism: Phenylobacterium sp.; assembly: GCF_046290725.1. Lineage (GTDB taxonomy): Bacteria > Pseudomonadota > Alphaproteobacteria > Caulobacterales > Caulobacteraceae > Phenylobacterium. The sequence continues at coordinate 1,862,824 of NZ_JBKBUH010000001.1, read as the reverse complement.
GGCCGCACTCGCTGCGCGCCGGCTCTCCCCCGATCTGCCGGCGATGAAGGCGGTAGGCTATCGCGAGTTCGCCGCCCACCTGCGCGGCGAGACCGGCCTGGAGGGGGCGCTGGAAGCCGCCCAGCGCGAGACCCGCCGCTACGCCAAGCGCCAGGCCACCTGGATGCGCGGCCGGATGGCCGGATGGCCCCGCCTCGATGCGGAAAGCCACGAGGGCCAGTGGAGGCAGTTTCTTGCGCTGCACCCCGCCTTGACGCCCTGAGACGGGCATGGCATGAGCCACAGCAACTTGTTTCGGAGAATGCTCGTGCGCGAGATTCTTGTACTCGTAAGGCGACCCGCCGCGGACTGACCCCTGACGTCAGCCGTGAACGGTCGCTCGCACCCAGGCCCCTCGAGGGCCTTTTTTCTTGCCGCCAACCCAGGTCCCGCCCCGATGACCGCCCACCAGACCATCGAAGCCCAAGCCGACGCCGAGACCCTGACCGGCGCGGAGATCGTCGTCCGCGCCCTGATCGACCAGGGTGTGGAGGTGCTGTTCGGCTATCCCGGCGGGGCGGTGCTGCCGATCTACGACGCGCTGTTCTCCGAGCCGCGCCTGCGCCACGTCCTGGTCCGCCACGAGCAGGGCGCCACCCATGCGGCCGAGGGCTACGCCCGCTCCACCGGCAAGCCCGGCGTGGTGCTGGTCACCTCCGGCCCCGGCGCGACCAATGCCGTGACCGGCATCGTCGACGCCCTGATGGACTCCATCCCCCTGGTGGTCATCACCGGCCAGGTCGCCACCCACCTGATCGGCACCGACGCCTTCCAGGAGTGCGACACCATCGGGATCACCCGGCCGGTGACCAAGCACAACTACCTGGTCAAGGACGTGGCCGAACTGCCGCGCGTGATGCACGAGGCGTTCCACATCGCCACCTCCGGCCGCCCGGGTCCGGTGGTCATCGACATTCCCAAGGACGTCCAGTTCGGGCGCGGCGCCTATCGCGGCCCGGCCGAGGTCAAGCACGCCCACGACTATCGCCCGCGGGTGAAGGCCGAGCCGCACAAGATCGCCGAGGCCGCGGCCCTGATCGCCCAGGCGCGGCGGCCGATCCTCTATACCGGCGGCGGGGTCATCAACGCCGGCCCCAAGGCCTCGGAACTGCTGCGCGAGTTCGCCAAACTGACCGGCGCGCCGGTCACCTCCACGCTGATGGGTCTGGGCGCCTTCCCGGCCTCGGACCCTGCCTGGCTCGGGATGGTCGGCATGCACGGCTCGTTCGAGGCCAACAACGCCATGCACGACTGCGACGTCATGGTGGCGGTCGGCGCGCGCTTCGACGATCGGGTCACCGGGCGGCTGGACGCCTTCGCCCCGCATTCGAAGAAGATCCACATCGACATCGACGCGTCGTCGATCTCCAAGAACGTCCGCGCCGACATCGGCATCGTCGGCGACGCCGCCAGCGTGCTGGAGGACCTGATCGCCGCCTGGAAGGATCGCCAGTTCGCCACCGACAAGGCGGCGCTGGACGACTGGTGGCGACAGATCGAGGCTTGGCGCGCGCGTCACTCCTTCCGCTACCGGCCGGACAGCAATCTCATCAAGCCGCAGCACGCCATCCAGCGGCTCTACGAGCTGACCAAGGACCGCGACGTCTATGTCACCACCGAGGTCGGCCAGCACCAGATGTGGGCCGCCCAGTTCTTCCACTTCGACCAGCCGAACCGCTGGATGACCTCCGGCGGCCTCGGCACCATGGGTTACGGCCTGCCGGCGGCGGTGGGCGTGCAGGTGGCGCACCCGGACAGCCTGGTCATCGACATCGCCGGCGACGCCAGCGTCCAGATGACCATGCAGGAGATGTCGACGGCCATTCAGTACGGCCTGCCGATCAAGATCTTCATCCTCAACAACGAATGGATGGGCATGGTGCGCCAGTGGCAGCAGCTGCTGCATGGCGAGCGTTACTCCCACTCCTATTCGGCCAGCCTGCCGGACTTCGTGAAGATGGCCGAGGCCTTCGGGTGCCTCGGCCTGCGCGCCGAGCACCCCGACGAGCTGGACGCCAAGATCCGCGAGATGATCGAATATGACGGCCCGGTGCTGTTCGACTGCCGGGTGACCAAGGAAGAGAACTGCTTCCCCATGATCCCCTCGGGCAAGGCCCACAACGAGATGATCATGGCCGAGGAGGCGCGCGACCTGGGCTCGATCATCGACGACGCGGGCAAGCGGCTGGTCTGAGGGCGGCTCGGCGAACGCCGGTCCGCCGGATCGGCTTGCCCCTCGCTGAGTCTCGCGTTCCTAATCCCACCCAGGATTGCGGGAGGGATGGGAATGTCCGACGAACTGCTTCTTCAGAACCGCCGGACGCTGTTGGCGGGGGCCGCCGCAGCCGGCCTGTTTGCGCCCGGCCTCGCCTTCGCCCAGAGCGGCGACATGGCGGCCGTGCGGCGGGCCGCCGAGCAAGGCTATGACGCCTCGGTCAAGCGCATCCAGGACTGGATCGCCCTGCCCTCCATCGCGGCCGAGAACCTGAACATGGAGGAAGGCTGCCGCTACGTGATGGACCTGGCGCGCGACGCCGGGTTCCAGCATGTGGAGCGCATCCCCACCGACGGCCATCCGGGCGTGTTCGCCACCCTCGACGTGGGCGCCAAGCGCTGGATGGGCATCTACTTCATGTACGACGTGAAGCAGTACGATCCGGCGGAATGGTCGAGTCCGCCGCTGGAGGCCCGGATCGTCGACAAGCCCGGCTTCGGCAAGGTGATCATGGGCCGAGGCGCGGTGAACCAGAAGGGGCCGGAAGCCACCTTCCTGGCCGCCCTGCACGCCCTGCGCGCGGCCGGCAGGAAGCCGCCGGTGAACATCGCGCTGGTCTGCGAGGGCGAGGAGGAGATCGGCAGCCCCAATTTCCGGCAGATCGTCACCAGGCCGAACGTCCTGGCCGCCCTGAAGAAGTGCGAGGGCGTGGTGATCCCGGCCGGCTGGCAGAGCCCGTCCAACGGCGGGGTCAGCGTCAATCTAGGCGCCAAGGGTATCGCCGAACTGGAGCTGGTGGCCAGCGGCGCGAAATGGGGCCGCGGCCCTAAGACCGACATCCATTCCAGCCAGAAGGCCATCGTCGACAGCCCCGCCTGGCGTCTGATCCAGGCGCTGCAGACCCTGGTCACGCCCGACGGCAACACGCCTGTCGTCGACGGCTTCTTCGACAAGGTGCGGCCGCTGACCCCACGCGAGAAGGAGCTGCTGGCCCTGGCCGCCCGGCAGATGAGCGAGGCCGACGCCAAGGTCGCCCTGGGCGTCGACCGCTGGATCGACGACCTGCCCTGGGACAAGGCGCTGGAGCGGTTGGCGTCCCAGCCCACGATCAATATCGAGGGCTTGGTCTCCGGCTATACCGGCCCCGGCGGCAAGACCATCCTGCCCGGGCGCGCCGTGGCCAAGATCGACATGCGGCTGGTGCCGAACCAGACCATGGAGGACGCCGTCGCCAAGCTGCGCGCCCACCTCGACAAGCGCGGTTTCTCCGACATCGAGGTCAATGTCAGCGGCGGCTACGACCCGACCGAGACCGACGAGAACAGCCGGCTGATCCGCGCCGAGATCGCCACCTACGAAAAGCGCGGCGTGCCGGTCACCGTCTATCCGAGGCTGGCAGGCTCGTGGCCGGGGGCGGTCTTCACCTCGCCGCCGGTCAGCCTGCCGGCCGGGCAGTTCGGCCTGGGCCACGGTTCGGGCGCCCACGCGCCTGACGAGTACTATGTGATCGAGTCCAGTAATCCCAAGGTCGAGGGCCTCGTGGGCGCCACGATGGGCTATGTGGACTTCCTCTACGAGATCGCGTCGATCCGCTGACGAGGCGCCGCGCTTCTAGGCCCCGTAGCTCACCGGATCCGCAAGCATCCGCTCGGCGCCCCTCGTCACGGCCTCGTAGCACTCGCAGGCGCAGCGCTCGAGCGAGGGCCGGTCGAGAATACGTATCTTGCCCCGACTGTAGGAGATAAGGCCCTTCGCCTGCAGGGCCGAAGCCAGACCGGTGACCGTGGTTCGCTGCACCCCAAGCATGATCGACAGGTGCTCCTGGGTAAGCGGCAGCAGATCGGCGCCCAGCCGGTCCTGGGTCAGCAAGAGCCAGCGGCAAAGCCTCTGTTCCGCCGCATGGAGCGCGTTGCACGCCGTCGCCTGGGCGGACTGAACGAGCGTCGCCTGGGCGTGCCGGACGAGTTCCCGGCGAACCTCGGGACTTTCGGTGGCGCGGGCCTCCAGCGCGCCGATGGGCAGGCGCCAGGCCTCGCCGCTCACCTGAACCTCGAGCCGCTCGAACGACAGCCGCGCGCCCAGGGCGTGGAGCAGGCCGAAACCGCCTTCCCGCCCGATCGTACGGCTCTCCACAAGGGACCCGTCCCGCATCGCCGTCATGACGGAGAGGATGCAGTTGACCGGTAGAAAGACGTGCTGTGCGTTGGTTCCCTCCTCCACGAGGATGGTGTTGCGCACGAGATCGACCCGCTCGAGCTGGGGCTCTAAAAGCCTGAGCTCCGCCTGCGGCAGCACCTCCAGCACGCGATTGACCCAGGCCACGGTCGTCCCTCCGCGCGAGCCGCGCGCATGCGCGGCCCAATTCCCCAAGGGTCAACGCGGAGGGAGAAAATTGGAGCCGCGCGGCCTCACATCTTCAGGCGCAGCTGCCCCATATAGTCGCGCTTGCCCAGCGGCACGCCCTTCATCCGCAGGATGTCGTAGGCGGTGGTGGCGTGGAAATGCAGATTGGGCATCGAGAAGGAGAGCAGGAAGCCTTCGGCCGTGAAGGGCAGCCGGCGCTCCCCGAACTGGAAGGCCATGTCACGCCCCTCGAAGGCGTTCACCTCGGCCGGATCGAGCGCCTTCAGCGCCGCCGTGGCGTCGGCCACCAGCTTCTGCAGGTCCGCATAGCTGAGCGGCGGCTGGGCCCCGCCGGGAGAGAAGACGCCCTGGCGCACGCCCTCGACGGCGCCCTGGGTGTGGTGGGCCACCGAAGAGACCTGGAACCAGAAGGGCAGCATGTCCGGGAACAGCCGCGTCTCGACGATCTCCTGCGGGTCGATGTTGTTGTCCTGGCAGTGGGAGAGCCCCCGCTCGAGGAAGCCCGACACCCCGCCGAGCGTCTGCAGGAAGGAGACGATGGTCGCGTCGTAGAGGGAAATCGCCATGGGTGCTCCAAGGACCGACGAAGGGTGGAGCTGAGATAGCGGCAATCCGCAGCGCCTGCGACGGAAAAGCAAAGCCGAGCGGCTTGCTCGCGTGGCCGGCGAGGAATTCGCCTGGCGAGAGTCGGCGGTTCGGCCCCATAACGGCGCCATGCCGGTCTCGTTCGAGGGATTCCCCCGCATCCTGCACCGCAGCGCCCTGCGGGCCGGGCGCTGGTTCGTCGCGGCGGACGGCCTTCGGCCTCTGCTGTGCCTGGCCACCGACCTTGGGGAGGGCGACGAGCGGCTGGTGGTGGCCTTCGGCGCAGCCGAGGTGGAGAAGGTGCAGGTGGTCGCGATCCCGATCTCGGCCCTGCGCGAGCCCTTCGGCACGGTGGAGGACGAGGTGGTCTTCGCGCCCGGCCAGACCGAAGGCCTGCCCATGCTGACCACGCCGCTCCGCCAGCCTCTGCGGCACGGGGCGTTACTGCGACTGGCCAATGGCGATCTCGGGATCGCCATCGTTCCCAGGCCCACGGATCGGATGGCTGCGGTGTCCCTGACCACCGGCCTGCCCGCCGACGGCTTCGACCTGGCCTTCGGACGCTGGTCGCTCGCCCTGCGGCGAGGCGGCGCCGAGACCCGGATCGGCTATTTCAAGGCGCACCATCGCTGAACCAGGTCCCGGGCCGCTTGCCCCCGAGCCGGGCATGTGACACCTCGTCGGAACCCAACGTCCCAAGCCCGAGCGACCATGTCCGACACCCAGCCCGCCTCCGTCTACGATCTCGCCCACGAGGAGGAGGCCGAGAACCTGGCCACCTTCGCCATCCTGGTCGACAACGAGCCCGGCGTGCTGCACCGGCTGGTCGGGCTGTTCGCGGCCCGCGGCTACAATATCGAGAGCCTGACCGTCGCCGAGACCGATCGACGGGCCCACACCAGCCGCGTCACCATCGTCACCCGCGGGGCGCCGCACGTGCTCGCCCAGATCGAGGCTCAGCTGGAGAAGATGGTCGCCACCCGCCACGTCCAGGACGTGACCCGCGACCCCAACGGCCTGGAGCGCGAGCTCGCCCTGGTGAAGGTGAAGGGCAGCGGCCCGGACCGGGTGGAGGCCCTGCGCATCGCCGACATCTTCCGGGCCAAGGTGCTGGACACCACCATCGACAGCTTCATCTTCGAGATCACCGGCGTGTCGTCCAAAATCGACAAGTTCGTGGACCTGATGCGCCCGCTAGGCTTGGTGGAACTCTCGCGGACCGGCGTGCTTTCCATCACGAGGGGCGCCGAAGCGATGTGAGGAGGGCCGCTTGGCCGCAGCCCGCGCCGTTGCCGCAAGCCTGCTGATCCTGTCTCTCGCCGCGCCGGCCGGCGCGCAGGTGCGCACCGAGCCCGTGACGGTGCAGCCCTCCGACTGGCCCTGGCCGCCGCCCGACCCGCAGAGCTGGTGGGATGACAAGCGCCCCCTGCCGCCCGAAGCCGCCGATCCGCTCGGCGACCGCCGCCTGCGCCGCAACGAACGGACGCCGCAGGTCGACAACGGCTATGATCCCCTGCTCTACCGCCTCTGGGGGCTGCAGCCGCTGCAGAACCAGATCGTTCGCGGCGACGAGATGATCCTGGAGGTCGCCGTGCGCCCGGCCAATTCGGTCCGCCAGGCGATCGTGCGCGTCACCGCCCGCCGGGACGGCAAGGTCTTCGTGCAGGGCCGGGCGGGGCTGGGCTGCTGCGATCCCGGCATAGCACGCCGTGTCGGCTTCGACGCCGAGGCGCCGGCCGGCTGGGCCCAGCGCCTGCAGGCCCTGAGGAGCCATCCCCTGTGGGCGGCGCCGCGGCATGTGCGGGTGGTGGAGGGCGGCGACGCCGCCGATGCGCTGTGCGTGGACGGCGTTTCCTATGAGCTCACCCTGCTGGTTCCCAGTCAGGCGCGCTCGGTGCGCCGGGCCTGCGACCCCGCCGAGATCGGTCAGGCCGCCGATGTCCTGGAGGCCGTGCTGTCGCTGGCGCTGGGCCACGAACCGCGTTTCGACGTGCTGTTCCCCTCCGGCGCAGACTTCGCCCGCGCCCGCCGCGCCTATGAGAGCCTGATCGCCGGCGGCGGCGGGCTGAACCCTGCGCCGGAAGGCCGCACGCTGCCGCCGACCTTCGAACCGCCCCCGGCCGAGCCGGAGGATGCGCCGCCCGCGGACGAAGAGGACGTCGAGCCGGGTTCTTCAAATCCTAATCCATCGGCCCTATATTGAGGGCGTCGGGCTTCGGTCCGACTATGGAGATAAACGCGCACGAAATAAGCGGACTGGACCCGGGTGCGATTCCCGGCGGCTCCACCAAATTCTTCCTCCGGGTGTCGCCGGGGAGCATGGGGCCGATCAGCATCGACAGACGTGTAAAGGTGTTGCTTTCTCCCGGCATGACCCACCGTTTCGGGTCGTTAAACTAACTGCGAACGACAACTTCGCTGAAGAAGTCCGTCTGGCTGCGTAAGCGGTCCGATAGATTTCGACCTAAAGCCCTAGTGTCTTAGCAGCGCTAGGCGGGGCTCGGGGGCGCCTGGCAACAGAAGCCCCCACTTTCACGCCGACGCCGATCGAACCCATAGGGGCGCCTGGCGACAGAAGCCCCCACTTCTCTCTCCCCAATTTCGCCCGACCTCCGGCGCATCCTGCACGCGAGCCGCCTTGCGCCGCGGCGGCGAAACGCTACCCTTCGCGCAGTTTCGCGTTCATCGGAGATCCCATGGCCCAGGAGCCGCCGGCCCAAGACCAGATGCACTACGAGGCGCTGGCCCAGGAGGCCCTGCGCGGCGTGGTCAAGAGCGCTCTGAAGCGGGCCGCCGCCCCGGACGGCCTGCCGGGCGCGCACCACTTCTACATCACCTTCAAGACCAAGGCGCCGGGCGTGTCGGGGCCGAACGACCTCCTGGGCAAGTACCCGGACGAAATGACCATCGTCCTGCAGCACCAGTATTGGGACCTGGCGCCGGGGGAGACCTTCTTCTCCGTCACGCTCAAGTTCGGCGGCCAGCCCAAGCGGCTCTCGGTCCCCTATGCGGCGGTGACGCGGTTCTACGACCCCAGCGTCCAGTTCCTGCTGCAGTTCGAGGCCCCGGCCGCTGCGGCCGAGGCCGAGCCCAAGCCGCCCGCCGCAGAAGCCGCCCCCGCCGAGACCGATCCCGACGCGCCGAACGTCGTTTCGCTCGACACCTTCCGCAAGAAGTGAGCCCGATTTCCCGATGACCGACGTCGCCGCGCCGCAGACAAAGGCCGACGAGCCGCAGGCCCTGACCGACGAGGCGATCCTGGCGCGCTTCCACCGCACCAAGAACCAGCCCACCGGATCCCAGACGCTCGGCTTCCATCTGGTCGCCGTCTGCCAGGCCGAAAAGTCCGTGGAGGTGGAATTCGAGGCCAAGGCGGAACTGCTGCTCAACCCGATGCGCCAGGTCCAGGGCGGCTATCTCTGCGCCATGCTGGACGAGTGCATGAGCGTGGCCTGCATGGTGGCCTCAGGCATGACCCATGTGGCGCCGACCGCGGAGATGAAGACCACCTTCTTCCGCCCGGCCCTGCCCGGAAAGCTGAAGGGGATCGGCAGGGTGGCCAAGTGGGGCCGCACCATCGCCTTCACCGAGGGCGAGCTCTACGACGCCGAGGGGCGGCTGGTGGCCAAGGCGACCGGGACGGCGGTGCCCACCCCCTTCGTCCAGTACAAGAAGTAGGCGCGATGCGGCGGGCCGGCCTCATCGCCGCGCTCGTCGCCCTGGCGCTGGGTCTCGCCAGTCCCGCCGCCGCCGGGGCGTTCGCCGACTGGGCCGCCGTCGTCGTCGCCGGAGACTGGAAGGGGTCGAACGGCGGACCGACCGAGGCCTTCGACAACGCCCGCCGCGACGTCTCGCGAGAGCTGCAGAGGCTGGGCTTCGCCCCAGCCAACATCCGCCAGTTCTCCGTCCGCCCCGAGCGCTATCGCGACCGGCCCTCGAAGTCCGAACCGCGGGGGATCTACCAGGCGCTGGGCGAGCTGTCCGGCCGGGCCGCCGGCGGGTGCCTGGTCTATTTCACCTCGCACGGAGCCCCGCAGGGAGTGCTGGTGGACGAGACCGTGCTGACGCCCGCCATACTGGCGCGGATGCTGGACACGACCTGCGGCGCGCGGCCGACCGTGGTGGTGGTCTCGGCCTGCTATTCGGGGGTGTTCGTCCGGCCCCTGGCCCAGCCCAACCGCATGGTGCTGACCGCCGCGCGGCCCGACCGCACCTCCTTCGGCTGCGGCGAGGCCGACCGCTATCCCTATTTCGACGACTGCGTGCTGCAGACCACGCCCCGGGCGTCCGACTTCGTGGGCCTGGCCTCGGCGGTGCGGGCCTGCGTGGCGGAACGCGAGGTGAAGGAAGGGATGACGCCGCCGTCCGAACCCCAGGTCTGGATCGGCGCGGCCCTGCGGCCGATGCTGCCGCTCTACGCCTTTCCGGGCGGCGTCACGCCCACGGATTAGCCGCAGGCGGCGACGGCGAATCGATCCGTGCGACGGCTAGCGCCCGGGGGCCGCACCGCTCTACAACTAGCGACTCGAACAGGGGCTTAGCGGGTTTCCTCGACCGATGCGTTCTCTCGTCAAAGCGGCCGTCACGGCCCTTGCGCTTCTGACCGGGCCGGCCGTGGCGCAGGAAGGCGTGGAGCCGCAGGAACCCGCGGTCACGCCCGCCCCGGCGGCGGCCCCTCCGACCAAGGGCCCGGTTCCCTATACCAGCCTGCAGCCGGCGCCGCGGCCGCGCGCCGCTGCGCCGGCGTCGCCGCCCGCCGCGCCCGCACCGTCCCCGCCCCCGACGGCTTCCGGTCTCGTCGAAGCCAACCCCTCAGCGGCCCCGACCGCCCAGGCCCGGCTCGCCCGGGAGGAATTCCTGCCCGCCGCCGAGCTCGAGGCCTATGTGGACGGGGTCGTCCGCGAAGCCATGGCCCGGGAGCACATCGCCGGCGTTACCGTTTCGGTGATCCAGAACGGCCAGGTGGTGCTGAAGAAGGGCTACGGGTTCGCCAGCCTCGATCCCGCCCGACGGGTCGACCCCGACCGGACCCTGTTCCGGATCGGCTCCATCTCCAAGACCTTCACCTGGATCGCCCTGATGAAGGAGGTGGAGGCCGGCCACGTCCGCCTGGACGCGCCGCTGAACCTGCACCTGCCCGAGACCCTGCAGATCCGCGACCAGGGCTTCCACACCCCGATCCGCGTGGCGAACCTCATGGATCATTCGGCCGGGTTCGAGGACCGGGCCCTGGGCCACCTCTTCGAGCGCGACTTCGCCCGCGAGCGGCCGCTGGCGGAATACCTGCGCCAGGAACGTCCCCGTCGGGTGCGCCCGCCGGGCGCCCAGTCAGTCTATTCGAACTATGGCGCGGCTTTGGCCGGCCAGGTGGTGGCCTACGTTTCCGGCGCCCCGTTCGAGCAGTACGCGGAGACCCGCATCTTCCGCCCGGCCGGCATGAACCGCACCACCTTCCGCGAGCCGCATCCGCCGAAGGCGGGCATCCCCGCGCCCATGCCCCCGGCGCTCGCCCAGGACCTTTCCACCGGCTTCCGCTGGACGCCTACGGGCTTCGCGGCCCGCGACTTCGAACACATCGGCCACATCGCCCCCGCGGGGTCGGCCTCGTCGACCGCCGGCGACATGGCGCGCTACATGCAGCTCCTGCTCAACGGCGGCGCGCTGGAGGGCGCCGAGATCTACGGCCCCCGCACGGCCCAGGCCTTCCGCACGCCCTTGCGGCGCACGCCCTCGGGCGTGAACGGCTGGCGCCACGGCTTCGCCGAATACGCCCTCCCCGGAGGCTTGAGCGGTTTCGGCCATTCGGGCGCGACCCTGTCCTTCGTCTCCAACATGGTGGTCGTGCCGGACCTGAACCTCGGGATCTTCGTGGCCGCCAACACGGAAACCGGCGGCGACCTGGCCCAGCAACTGCCCAACCAGCTCATCCAGCAATTCTACGCCGCGCCGGAGCCGCCGCCCCGCGAGGGCGTCCGCGGCCTGATCGCCGCCCGCGACCTTTACGAGGGCTATTATGTCGGAACCCGTCGGGCCTATGGCGGGCTGGAAGGCTTCGTGGGCCTGCTTCGCACCGGCCTCGAGGTCTCGGTGACCCCGGACGGCAAGCTGGTCACCCAGCGCGAGGGGCGCACGCGCATCTGGGTTCCCGAAGGCGATCCCCGGGCCGGTCGGTTCGTGGCCGCCATCGGCGACGAACGGCTGGTCTTCGAGATGTCCGACGGAAAAGCCCGCCGCATCCTTCCGGAGAACGGGGCGCAGACCTATGAGCGTGCGCCCTTCTGGAAACACCCCGCGACGCTGGCGATCCTCGCGGCCTTCGCCGGCGTCGCCGCCATCGGAACGCTGGTCGGCGTGGTCGTCCGCAACCGCCGCGAATTCCGGCAGACCTCGGTGCAGCGCCAGGCGAGCCTTGTGCAGAACACCCAGGCCGTCCTCTGGCTGGCCGCCATGGTCCTGTTCGCCGTCTGGGCCGCCGGGACCGCCGACGTGGCCCGCGTGGTCTATGGCTGGCCGGGCCCCTGGCTGGTGATCGCCTCGGCCTGCGTCCTGCTGGCCTCGGCCCTGACCGTGGTCGGGCTGGCCCTGACGCCGCCGGTCTGGCGCGGTGGACGGCGGGTGGATTCCTGGAGCCCGCTGCGCAAGCTCGGCTTCACCTACACGGCCTTGCTCTATGCCGCCTTCGCCCTGGTTCTCGGCTTCTGGGGCGCCCTGACGCCCTGGAGCGGATAAACCCCACCGATTTCCTGCAACCCTTAAACTCGGCGTTTACCAAGCACTGGGTAAATCCTGCCTAGTGGCGGGCGAGACCTTTCGACCCCGCGTATCGGGGGATTGCCTTGGAGAGCTTCGGCGCCGCCTTGCAAAGGTTCGGGATCGGCCGGCTGGCCGCCATCCTCGGGATCGGCGCCGGCGTGGCCGCGGCCCTGTTCGCCCTGACCATGAACCTGGGCGAACCCAAGGCCCTGCTCTATTCCAACCTGGACCTGAAGGAAGCCTCGGCGATCACCGCCGCGCTCGACCAGTCGGGCGTGAAGTACGAGGTGAAGGGCGACGGCTCGACCATCATGGTGCCGCGCGACCGGGTCGCCTCCACCCGCCTGATGCTGTCCGGCAAGGGCCTGCCGACCACCGGCTCGGTCGGCTACGAGATCTTCGACAACTCCAACACTCTGGGCCAGACCGATTTCGTCCAGCAGCTCAACCGGCAGCGGGCGCTGGAAGGGGAGCTCGCCCGCACCATCATGGGCTTGGACGGGGTGACCTCGGCCCGCGTGCACCTGGTCCTGCCCCGCCGCCAGCTCTTCGAGGAGGCCGCCGAGCAGCCGACGGCGGCGGTGACCATCGGCGTGGGCGGGCGCGAGCCCGACGCCCAGAAGGTGAAGGCCGTCCAGAACCTCATCGCCGGCGCCGTGCCGAACCTGCCGCCCGACCGGGTGACGGTGGTGGACCAGCATGGCCGCACGCTCTCCGGCGGCGACGACAGCTTCGCCGGCGGCGCGGCGGAGGCGCGCCGCAACGAAGTGGAACAGCGCATCGCCAAGACCGTGAAGGGCCTGGTGGAAGGGGTCGTCGGCCCCGGCAAGGCGCGCGTCAACGTCACGGCCGACCTCGACCTTGCCCAGGTGACTGTGCAGGAGGAGACGTTCGACCCCGACGGCCAGGTGGTCCGCTCCGAAAGCACGACCGAGGAGAACGCCCGCGAGAGCCAGCCGCTGGGCGCCGGCGGCGTCTCGGCCAGCGCCAACATCCCCGGCGGCGTGCTGGACGGCGAGGAGAACCAGACGAGCTCGGCCAGCGGCTCGACCCAGACCACCACCAATTACGAGATTTCCAAGACCACCCGCACCGAGATCCGCGCGCCGGGCCAGGTGAAGCGCGTGTCGGTGGCCGTGGCCATCGACGGCGTCGTCGCCCCCGGCGAGAACGGCCAGCCTGGCGCCTACACCCCCCGCAGCGCCGAGGAGATGCAGCGTATCGAGCAGCTGGTCCGCGCCGCCGTCGGCTTCGACGCAGACCGCGGCGATCAGGTGACGGTGGTCAATGTCCGCTTTCCCACCGCCGACGCCCAGGGCGGCGTAGAGGCCGCAAACCCGCTGATGGGCTTCGACAAGAACGACATCATGCGGGCGGTGGAGCTGGTCATCCTGGCGCTGGTCGCCATCCTCATGATGTTCTTCGTCGTCCGGCCGCTGCTGAAGAACACCGGCGGCGGTGGCGGCCGCAATCTGCCGCCGCTTACGGCTCCCGGCGCCGTCACCCGCCTGGTGACCACCGCCGACGGCGGCCAGGCCCAGATCGCGGTGGACCCGACCACGGGCGAGCCGCTGGCCCTGCCCGGCCCGGGCAACGAGCTGGAACAGCGCATCGACATCGCGCGGATCGAAGGCCAGGTGAAGGCCTCCTCGGTCAAGCGCGTGGCCGAGTTCGTCGAAAACCACCCTGAGGAGTCGGTGTCGCTGCTGCGCACCTGGCTGCACGAAACCACGTGAACGCGCGCGTGAAGAGCATCAACGACCCTTCGAAGCTCAGTGGGCCGGAGAAGGCGGCCGTCATCCTCCTTTCGCTCGGGGAGGATCACACCACCATCTGGTCGCACCTGGACGAGGAGGAGATCAAGGAGATCTCCCAGGCCATGGCGAGCCTCGGCACGGTCTCCTCCGGCGTCGTCGAGCAGCTATTGGTCGACTTCATCTCCGGCATGTCGGGCGCCGGGGCGATCATGGGCTCCTTCGAGCAGACCCAGCGCCTGCTGCAGGCCTTCCTGCCGCCGGAGAAGGTCGACAGCCTGATGGAGGAGATCCGCGGGCCTGCCGGCCGGACCATGTGGGACAAGCTCGGCAACGTGAACGAGGCCGTGCTCGCCAACTACCTGAAGAACGAATACCCGCAGACCGTCGCGGTGGTGCTGTCCAAGGTCAAGTCCGACCACGCCGCGCGCGTGCTGGCCGCGCTGCCGGAAGACTTCGCCCTGGAATGCGTGACCCGGATGCTGCGCATGGAGCCGGTCCAGCGCGAGATCCTCGACAAGATCGAACAGACCCTCCGGACCGAATTCATGTCGAACCTGGCGCGCACCTCCAAGCGCGACAGCCACGAGATGATGGCCGACATCTTCAACGCCTTCGATCGCCAGACCGAGGCCCGGTTCCTGGCCGCCCTGGAGGAGCGCAACCGCGAGAGCGCCGAGCGCATCCGTGCGCTGATGTTCGTCTTCGAAGACCTCTCCAAGCTCGATCCTGGCGGCGTCCAGACTCTGCTGCGGGCCTGTGAGAAGGACCAGCTGGCCCTGGCCCTGAAGGGCGCCTCGGATTCCCTGCGCGAAATGTTCTTCTCCAATATGTCCGAGCGGGCGGCGAAGATCATGCGCGAGGACATGGAGACCATGGGCCCGGTCCGCCTGCGCGACGTCGACCAGGCTCAGATGGCCATGGTGCAGGTCGCCAAGGATCTGGCGGCCAAGGGCGAGATCATGCTGGCCGGCTCCGGCGGCGAGGATGAGCTGATCTACTGATGACCCAGCCCGCCCCCCGCAAGTTCGAGTTCGACACCGTCTTCGACGGCGCCGGCGACGTGGCCTTCGAGGCGCCGCGGCCCAAGCGACTGTTTCCGGCCGAGGAAGTCGAGCAGATCCGCGCCCAGGCCTATGCCGAGGGCCAGCAGGCGGCGCTCGCCTCCATGCAGGCGCTGCAGGCCCAGGCCCTGGCGCAGATCGCCGCCGCCGCCGGGGCCGCCATGCCCACCCTGGCCGCCGTCGCCCACGACCATCGCACCCACTCCGCGGAGTTGGCGCTCGCCTGCGCGCGCTCCATCGCCGCCGCCGCCCTGGAACGCTTCCCCGAGGCCCCGATCCGGGCGGCCCTGGAAAGCCTGGCGCGCGAGATCGAGGCCGCCCCGCGCCTCGTCGTCTCCGCACCGCCTGAACTTGCCGAAGCGCTGCAGGCGGCGGTGGAAGAGACCGCCCAGGCCATCGGCTATCCCGGCGCGATCCAGGTGCGGGCCCAGCCTGGCCTGCCGCAGGCGGCCTTCAATCTCGACTTCGGCGACGGCGCCGCCAGCTTCGACCCGCATGCCGCCGCCGAGCGCGTGGCCGCAGCCCTGGACGCGGCGCTGGCCGCCGAGGGCCTGCACGCCGAACCCCTGATCCCCGGAAGCGAAAGCTGACCGCCATGCCCGACAACGAACTCAAGCTCGACGAATTCGCCCCCTCCGAAAACCCGCTCGCCGAACTGGCGACGGAGCTGGAGGAGAAGACCGCCACCGATCTGGCGCCGGTCTTCGACGTGCCGGTCTCGATCTCGGCGGTGCTGGGCCGGGCGACGCTTTCGGTGTCGCAGCTGCTGCAGCTGTCCTCGGGCAGCGTGCTCGACCTGGACCGGAAAGTCGGTGAGGCGATCGATATCTATGTGAACAACCGGCTCGTGGCCCGCGGCGAGGTCGTCATCGTCGACGATCGCCTGGGCGTGACCATGACCGAAATCATCAAGGACGGCGACGCCCAGGGCTGAAGCCCCAGGTGTGACGAGGAGACAGGAACATGCGGCTTCTGGTCGTCGGAAAACTGAACGGGCAGCTCTCCACCGCCGTGAAGATGGCGATGAGCGCAGGGGCCAAGGTGAGCCACGTGGAGTCGATCTCCGCGGCCACCCACGCCCTGCGCGCCGGCCAGGGCGCCGACCTGCTGTTGGTCGATTACGATCTCGACATCGGCGCCCTGATCGAGGCCAACGAGGCGGAGCGCATCCGCGTGCCGGTCGTGGCCTGCGGCGTGGACAACGACGCGAAGAAGGCCGCCGACGCGATCCGCGCCGGGGCCAAGGAGTTCATCCCGCTGCCCCCCGAGGCCGAGATGATCGCCGCGGTGCTGGCGGCCGTCTCCGACGACAACCGGCCGATGGTGGTGCGCGACGCCGCCATGCAGTCGGTGATCGCCATGGCCGACCAGGTGGCTGCCTCCGAAGCCTCCATCCTGATCACCGGGGAAAGCGGCTCGGGTAAGGAAGTCATCGCCCGTTACGTGCACCAGAAGTCGCGCCGCGCTAGCCGCCCGTTCATCAGCGTCAACTGCGCCGCAATCCCCGAAAACCTGCTGGAAAGCGAGCTGTTCGGTCACGAGAAAGGCGCCTTCACCGGCGCGGTGGCCCGCCGGATCGGCAAGTTCGAGGAAGCCAACGGCGGCACCCTGCTGCTGGACGAAATCTCGGAGATGGACGCCCGTCTGCAGGCCAAGCTGCTGCGCGCGATCCAGGAGCGCGAGATCGACCGCGTCGGCGGCTCCAAGCCCGTCAAGGTGGACATCCGCATCCTCGCCACCTCCAACCGCGACCTGGCTCAGGCCGTTCGCGAGGGGACCTTCCGCGAAGACCTGCTCTATCGCCTCAACGTCGTGAACCTGCGCCTGCCGCCGCTGCGGGAGCGTCCGGGCGACGTGCTGGCGCTGGCCGAGCACTTCGCCAAGAAATACGCCAAGGCCAACGGCGTGCCCGACCGCCCGCTGTCGGCCGAAGCCAAGCGGCGCCTGGCCTCCCATCGTTGGCCCGGCAATGTGCGCGAACTGGAGAACGCCATGCACCGGGCGGTGCTGCTCTCCATCGGCCCCGAGATCGAGGAGACCGCCATCCGCCTGCCGGACGGTCAGCCAATGGCCGCACCCGACGCCGGCGCCCGCGCCGCCCAGGCCGCGAGCCTCGCCGCGGAGACCGCCACCCGCGCCTTCGTCGGCCAGACCGTGGCGGCCATGGAGCAGCAGCTGATCCTCGACACCCTGGAGCACTGCCTGGGCAACCGCACCCACGCGGCCAACATCCTGGGCATCTCCATCCGCACCCTGCGCAACAAGCTGAAGGAATATTCCGAAGCCGGCGTGAGCGTCCCCGCGCCGCAGATGGGCGCGAGCGCGGCGTGAGCGGCGAGCGGCCCCGGGGAGCGCCCAGGCGCGCCGTCCTGATCGGCGGCGCGGCCGTTCTGCTGACCGCCGGCCCGGCGCACGCCGCCGGCCCCTTGGGCGAACTCGAGGCGCGCTCCGGCGGCCGGCTGGGCGTGTGCGCGGTCGACGTCGCCACCGGGCGGCGGCTGACGCACCGTGCGGGCGAGCGCTTCGCCATGTGTTCCACCTTCAAGGCGCTGCTGGCCGGCGCCGTCCTGGCGCGCGTCGACCGCGGACTGGAGCGCCTGGACCGCCGGATCGCCTATTCCGAGGCCGACATGGTCTCGCACGCGCCGGTGACGGAAAAACACTTGGCCGAGGGCTCTCTGTCGGTGGAGGCGCTCTGCAAGGCCACGGTCGAGCTCAGCGACAATCCGGCGGGGAACCTCCTGCTGAAGACCCTCGGAGGGCCGGCGGGGTTCACCGCCCACCTTCGCCGGCTGGGCGACCGCACCACGCGTCTCGATCGCTGGGAGACCGAGCTCAACTCGGCCATCGCCGGCGATCCGCGCGACACCACCACGCCAGCGGCGATGGTTCGCACCCTCCAGAAGCTGACGATCGGCTCGGCGCTGTCGCCCGCCTCGCGCGAGCGGCTGATCGGTTGGATGGAGGCGTCGCCCACCGGGCGGAACCGGCTGCGCAAGACCGCGCCCGCCGACTGGCGCGCTGGCGACAAGACCGGCACGGGCGAGAACGGCTCGACCAACGACGTCGCGGTCTTCTGGCCGCCCACGGGAGGGCCGATCGTCATGGCGGCCTACCTGACCGAAACGGCGGCCCCCTTCGCCGAGCGCGAGGCTGTGCTCGCCGAGGTCGGGCGGATCATCGTCGAAACCTTCCGGCCGGGAGCCGTCTGATGGCCGACGTCGGCGCGCTGGGGTCCAATCGCCCGAGCCCACGCGAAGTCATGGGCTGGGTGTTCCGCAGCGAGGTGGCGCTGGCGGTGGGCGTCATCGGCATCGTCGTGCTGCTGATCCTGCCGATCCCGGCCTTCCTGCTCGACCTGCTGCTGGCGATCTCGATCACCTCCTCGGTGCTGATCCTGATGACCTCGCTGCTCATCAAGAAGCCTTTGGAGTTCACGGCCTTCCCGACGGTGCTGCTGGTCGCCACCCTCTATCGGCTGGGGCTGAACATCGCCTCGACCCGTCTGATCCTCGGTCACGGGCACGAGGGGGCGCACGGCGCCGGTCAGATCATCGAAAGCTTCGGCAAGCTGATGATGGGCGGGAATTTCGTCATCGGCCTGATCGTCTTCTTCATCCTGGTGATCGTGAACTTCGTGGTCATCACCAAGGGTTCCGGGCGGATCGCCGAAGTGGCCGCCCGCTTCACACTGGACTCCATGCCCGGCAAGCAGATGGCCATCGACGCCGACCTGTCGGCCGGCCTGATCGACGAGGCCGACGCCAAGAAGCGGCGCAAGGAGCTGGAGCAGGAATCCACCTTCTTCGGGGCCATGGACGGCGCCTCGAAGTTCGTGCGCGGCGACGCCATCGCCGGCCTGATCATCGTGGCGATCAACGTGCTGGGCGGCATCCTGATCGGGGTGATGCAGCACAAGGTCCCGCTTTCCCAGGCGGCCGCCTCCTACACGATCATGACCATCGGCGACGGTCTGGTCAGCCAGATCCCGGCCCTGGTGATCTCCATCGCCGCGGGCTTCCTGGTCTCGAAGGCCGGCGTCGACGGCTCGGCCGACAAGGCGCTGGTGGCCCAGCTGGCCATGAACCCGGTCAGCCTGGGCGTGGTCTCAGCCGCCTCCGGCGTCATCGCCTTCATCCCCGGCATGCCGATGCTGCCCTTCGCGGCGCTGGCGGGCGGGGCGGGTTATCTGGCCTGGCGCCGGTCGCAGGCGCCGCTGGAGATCCCCGCCGCAGAAATCGCGCCCGCCGCCCCGGCCGAGGAGCAGGAAGAGCCGATCAGCCAGTCCCTGGCCATCGACGAGATCAAGATCGAGCTGGGTTATGGGCTGCTGCAGCTGATCAACGACCTCGAGGGCCGGCGTCTCACCGACCAGATCAAGGCCCTGCGCCGCACCCTGGCGGCCGACTACGGCTTCGTCATGCCGGCGGTGCGGATCCTCGACAACATGCGCCTGCCTTCCCAGGGCTATCTGATCCGCATCAAGGAGATGGAGTGCGGCCAGGGCGAGGTGCGGCTGGGTTCGCTGATGGCCATGGACCCCTCCGGCGGCCAGGTGGAGCTGCCGGGCGAACACATGCGCGAGCCGGCCTTCGGCCTGCCGGCCACATGGATCGACGAATCCATGCGCGAGGAGGCGACCTTCCGCGGCTACACCATCGTCGATCCGGCCACGGTGCTGACCACCCACCTGACCGAGATTCTCAAGGAGAACATGGCCGACCTGCTGTCTTACGCCGAGGTGCAGAAGCTCCTGAAGGAGCTGCCGCCCGAGCAGAAGAAGCTGGTCGAGGATCTGATCCCCGGCGTGGTCTCGGCCACCACCGTCCAGCGGGTGCTGCAGGCCCTGCTGCGCGAGCACGTCTCCATCCGCGACCTGCCGGCGATCCTGGAAGGCCTGGGCGAGGCCGCGCCGCACACCCAGTCCATCACCCTGCTGGTCGAGCACGTCCGCTCGCGGCTGGCCCGCCAGCTCTCCTTCGCCTATCGCGGCGACGACGGGGCCCTGCCGATCGTCACCCTGTCGGGCGACTGGGAGAACGCCTTCGCCGAGAGCCTGATCGGCCAGGGCGAGGAGAAGCAGCTCGCGCTTGCGCCCTCGCGCCTGCAGGATTTCATCCGGGGCGTCCGCGACACCTTCGAACGCGCGGCGCTGGCCGGCGAGTCACCCGTGCTGCTGACCAGCCCGCAGATCCGGCCCTATGTCCGTTCGATCATCGAGCGCTTCCGCGGCCAGACGCCGGTGCTCAGCCAGAACGAGATTCATCCCAAGGCGCGGCTGAAGACCGTCGGCCAAATCTAACTCAACGGCTTGGCGAAGACGTATTGCGGACCGTACCCCTCGTCGTGGCGCACGCCGGTGTCGACGAAACCCATCCGGCCGTAGGCGGCGATGGCGCCCTCGTTGCGGGCGTTGACCGCCAGCATCAGCTGAGGCTGGACCGGCCGCTCCCGCGCCAGCCATTCCTCAAGCAGAGCGATGCAGCGCCGCCCGATCCCCTTGCCCTGCAAGCCCGGCCGCACGCGGAAGGAATGCAGCGTGACCGCCCCCGGCGCCGCCCAGGGCGGCCGGCGCAGGCCATCGCGCAGCACGAAGAAGCCGACCACGGCGCCGTCGGGCGCGATAACCGCAAAGCCCTGCTCGACGCCTGCGGAGTCGGGGGCGTTCAGGCGCCCGAACACCTCGTCGAGGGAGCCGGCGAACATCTCCTGCTCCGGCGGCAGAGCGATGACCTCGACCAAAGCGCGGTCTTCCCCGTCGATGGGCTCCAACCGCCAGCCTGCAAGATCGAGGTTTTCTCCCATGAGGCGAGCCTAGCACGACCTCCAAGGAAGGCGATCTCCTCCTGCGCCGTTGCGGCGCGGCTTGGCGGCTGCTAGCGGTTTGGCCCGGATGCGACCAAGTGCGTCGCCGAGCGTTGGAGATCGAATGCGGCCATCTGCCTCCACCTCCCGTCGCAGTTCGCCCGGCTCGGTCTTCTGGGACCTGCTGACCTTCGAACGGCTGATGACCAATCAGGTCATCCATCTGATCTACTGGGCGGGGCTGGGCGTGATCGCGCTGGTGGCCTTCGGCTCGCTTGGCGCAGCCGTCGGCGTGGCCCTGCGCGAGGACACCCTGATCGGCAAGCTGCTGGCGGTCCCGATCCTGATCGCCGGCCTTCTGGTGGTGGCCGCGATGATCCTGCTGTGGCGATCGTTCTGCGAACTCTATGTGGCGCTGTTTCGGCTCAGCGACGACCTGCACGCCTTGCGTCAGGCCGCCGACAGCGAGCAGGGGCGCGGCGGCCCGCCGCCTTCGCGCCCAGGGCTGCCGCTCTAGCCTCCGCCGGCCAGCGCCCGCGCCAGGGCCGCCGCAGCGGGCTTGGCCGCGCCGGTATTGTCGAACGGCACCGGCCGGTCGGAGGCGTTCTCGCGCACCAGCCAGGAGTCCCCGTCGCGTAGGCCCCAGAGAGTGAAGGCGAACCTTTGGCTGCGCGGCAGGGCGGCGAAGGCGGCGGCGGCCTCCGCATAGACCCGCGCCTGGGCCGCTTCCAACGCGGATCGGCCGGCCAGCGGGCGGCGCGCCCGCACCAGCGAGACGTCCAGCTCCGAAAGGTGGATGGGCAGGCCGAAGCGGGCGAGCGCGTTCAGCGTGCGCTCCAGCGCGCCCTCGGCCAGACCGGCGTCCACGTGCGTCTGGCAGCCGATCCCGTCGAGGGGGGCGCCGGCGGCCAGCAGGCGGTCGATCAGGCGCATATATGTCTCGAGTTTCCGGGGAATGGTCTCGAGGTTGTAGTCGTTGATGAAAAGAACAGCGTCGGGATCGGCCGCCTTGGCCGCCCTGAAGGCTCTGACCATGTGGTCGAGGTCGCCTAGGCGAGAGGCCCAAAGGCTGTCGCGCCACCCATCGCCGTCCTCTGCCACCGCCTCGTTCACCACATCCCAGCCCGAAGCGCCCCGATAGCGGCCTACGACCGCGGCGATGTAGTTGTCATAGGCCTTGCCGAAGCTGACCCGGCTTTCGTCCAGGCGCAGGAAGCCTTCTGGCTTCTGGGCGTACCAGACCAGCGCGTGCCCGAAGAGCCGCATGCCGTTCTCGCGGGCGAAGGCGGCGATGCGGTCGGGGCGGTCGAACCGCAGGGAGCCGTCGTCCTGGACGATGTACTCCATCTTCATCTCCCACTCCGGCGTAAGCTGGGAGACGTGGGTGCGGGCGAGCACGACCCAATCGGGGTCGTCGAGCTGGCCGGCTTGGACGCAGCTTCCGACCGGGAAAGGGGCCACATGCTTCAGCGGCGGAACCTCCGCCGGCCAGGCCTGGGCGTCCGCACGCCGGTTGCAGGCGGCCAGGCCGAGCGCGCCGCCCAGCACCAACCGGCGCGAGGGCGGGAAGGCGCGGCTCGAGGTTCCGGTCACCGCCCGCCCGCGGCCCGCCGCAAGCCGAGTTCGTCGAGGGCGGCGGTCTCCAGCCGGGCGACTTCGCGAACCTCGGCGAGGCGCAGGCCTTCGGCGATGTGCTCGTACTTCTTCTGCTCCTCGAAGGCCTGGGCCAGCGCGTCGCGGGCGCCGGCCTCCTCGAGGGCGATGGCCTGGATCTCCGCCTGGACCGCCGCCTTGCGCAGGCGCAGGCCTTCCATATAGCCGACCTGGTACCACCCCGCCTCGGCGTCGCAGTCGGCGCGGCGGGCCTCGGCCTCGCCTTCGGCTTCCAGGATGAGCAGCTTCATCTCCCCCTGCTGGCGGCGAGCGGCGATCTCCGCCAGGCGCTTCTGCAGAACCTCGACCTCGTAGGTCGAAAGCTTCACCAGCGACTTGGCCCAGCTCATGACGCCTCGCTCATCAGGATTTCGGCCATCCGGGCGAAGCTGGCCTCAAGGCCGGTGGCTTCGTCCTTGTCCTGCGCCAGAAAGGCCTCCAGCGCCGGATTGAGCTGGATCGCCCGGTCCACCTGCGGATCGGCGCCGGGCCGATAGGCGCCGATGCGGATCAGCTCCTCCATATTGGCGTAGGCCGAAAGCGTTTGGCGCGCCGCCGTGACGATCTCGCGCTCGTGCGGCTCCTGGCAGGCGGGCATTGTCCGGCTGATCGACTTCAGCACGTTGATCGCGGGGAAACGGCCGCGCTCGGCGATGGCGCGCTCCATCACGATGTGCCCATCCAGGATCCCGCGCACGGCGTCGGCGATGGGCTCGTTGTGGTCGTCGCCGTCCACCAGAACGGTGAAGAGGCCGGTGATCGGCGCGGCCGTGGTGCCGTCCGGGCGCACCGGCCCCGGGCCGGCCCGCTCCAGCAGCTTCGGCAACTCGGTGAAGACGGTGGGCGTATAGCCCTTGGTGGTCGGCGGCTCGCCGGCGGCCAGGCCGATTTCCCTCTGGGCCATTGCGAAACGGGTGACGGAATCCATCAGGCAGAGCACTTCGAGGTCCTGGTCGCGCAGGAACTCGGCGATGGCGAGGGTCATATAGGCCGCCTGGCGGCGTTTCAGGGCCGGCTCGTCCGACGTGGCGACCACCACGATGGCGCGCTTCAGCCCCTCCTCGCCCAGGGTCTCTTCGATGAACTCGCGGACCTCGCGGCCTCGTTCGCCGATCAGGCCCACCACGACCGCATCGCAGTCGGCCTGCTTGGCCAGCATGGAGAGCAGCACAGACTTGCCGACCCCGGAGCCGGCGAAGACGCCCAGGCGCTGGCCGCGGCAGCAGGTGGTGAAGACGTTCATCGCCCGCACACCCAGGTCCAGCCGCGCGCCCACCCGGCCCCTGGCGTGGGCGGCCGGCGGCGGCGCCCGCAGCGGATAGGCGGCGAGGCCCTGGGGCAGCGGCCCCTTGCCGTCGATGGGTTCGCCGAAGGCGTCGACGATCCGGCCAAGCCACGCCGTCGTGGGTCGCACGGCCGAGCCGAGAGGTTCGATGCGGATTTCGGCCCCCGGCGCGACGCCTTCGACGGGGCCGAAGGGCATCAGCAGGGCGCGGGTCTCCCGGAAACCGACCACCTCGGCGGCCAGCGGCCGATCACCGAGGCGGCGGATCTCGGCGCGGGCGCCGACGGCCAGCCGGGTCAGCCCGCCGCGGGCTTCGATCAGCAGCCCGTTCACCGCCGCGACGCGGCCGGAGACGGTCAGCGGATCGATCCGCTCGACGGCGGCGACCAGGTTGCGCAAGACAGGAGTCCCCCAGGGGTGAACAGCCCGGTAAGAATCCTACCCGCGGCGTTAACTCCGGATGAAGATTCCGCCTGCGCGGATCAGCGCAGGGCGCCGGCGAGCCGGGCCGCCTGTCGCGGATGGCGGACCGCCAGCCGCGCGGCCGTGGCCGGACGCCGCATGGCCGCCCGCACCAGCACCGGCCGCACCGCCCGCGCCACCATCGGCCGCGCCGTACGCGCGATGACCCCGCGTCCCAGGAAGGCCGCGGCGCCGGCCACCGCCAAAGCCCCCAGCCCCAAGGTGAGTGCGGGATGCTTCTGGGTCTGGGTGTAGAGGCTGAACTTGCGGCCCTTCACGTGCGGGCTGTCCACCCGGCCGTCGTCGCCCGGCTCATAGAGATTGTCGCGCACGGCCTTGGCGCCCTTCCGGCGGGAGAGCGGCGGCACCACGATCCCGAACAGCCGGTCGGCCAGTCCCGGCGCGACCGCATGGCTGACCACGAGCTGCCGCCCGCCTGCGCCCACGGTCAGGTTCCTCACCGGATGCGCTGCGGCGTGCAGAATGGCGTCGGCCACGACCTCCGGCGCATAGACTGGCGGCGGCACGGTGGCGGCCTTGTCCATGAGGTTCCGCGCGTGGTCGGAGAACGGGGTGCCGATGCTGGAGGGCTTGATCAGGGTGACGGAGATCGGCGCCTTCTCGCGCTCCAGCTCGATCCTCAGGGCGTCGGTGAAGCCCTTCACCGCGTGCTTGGAGGCGGCGTAGGCACCGAGCAGCGGCGTAGCGATGTCCGACAGGATCGAGCCGACATTGATCAGGGCGCCCGATCCGCCGCGGGCCTTGAAATGCTTCACCGCCTCGAGGCTGCCGTGGACGACGCCGAAATAGTTGGTGCGGAACAACCGCTCATGATCCTCGTGGGGCACATTGACCAGCTCGGCGTAGAGGCCGACGCCGGCGTCGTTGATCCAGGTGTCGATACGCTCGAACCGGGCCAGCGCGGCGCGCGCGATCTTCTCGACGTCCTCGGCGTTCCCGACATCGGCGACCACCGGATGGGCGCGGCCGCCCTCGGCGTTGATCTCGTCGCAGATGGCCCGTAGCGCGTCCTCGTTGCGGGCGGCCAGCACCACGGCCGCGCCCGCCTTGGCGGCTCGACGCGCTGTGGCGAGCCCGATGCCCGACGAGGCGCCGGTGATGACGATGACCTGTTCGGCGAGCGGCTTCAGTTTCAGAGGCATGGGGCGTTCCTGCTTGGCTGGAAGTCGCCTCTGAAACGGTCCCCGGCCCGCCCTGTTCCGGCGCCCGGCAGCCCCGCCGTTCGGCGCGATTGTCCAATCACAAAAGATTCAACAGGCGCCGGAGTCCGCGACTCACGGCCGCGCTTGCTGGCGATTCCCAAACCGCGTTAACGATTCGGTCAGACGCCTTTCACTATTAACCGGTCTTAAATTAACTCGCTGGCAGGTTAACGGCGGGGCGTCCTGCGGATTCCAAGGATCCGGTATTTCAAGCGCTGCCGTTCGAGGAGGGGCCAATGCGCGTACTATTGATTGAAGACGATAGCGCCACCGCGCAAAGCATCGAATTGATGCTGAAGTCCGAGGGCTTCAACGTCTACACCACCGATCTGGGCGAAGAGGGCGTCGATCTCGGCAAGATCTACGACTACGACCTGATCCTCCTCGATCTCAACCTGCCCGACATGAGCGGCATGGAAGTGCTGCGCACGCTGCGGGTGGCCAAGATCAACACGCCGATCATGATCCTGTCCGGCACGGCCGAAATCGACACGAAGGTGAAGACTTTCGCCGGCGGCGCCGACGACTACATGACCAAGCCCTTCCACAAGGACGAGCTGGTGGCCCGCATCCATGCGGTGGTCCGCCGGTCGAAGGGCCACGCCCAGTCGGTCATCAAGACCGGCGACATCGTGGTGAACCTCGACGCCAAGACCGTGGAAGTGAACGGCGTGCGGGTGCACCTGACGGGCAAGGAATACCAGATGCTGGAGCTCCTTTCCCTGCGCAAGGGCACCACGCTCACCAAGGAAATGTTCCTGAACCACCTCTATGGCGGCATGGACGAGCCGGAGCTGAAGATCATCGACGTCTTCATCTGCAAGCTGCGCAAGAAGCTGGCGGCCGCCGCCGAGGGCAAGCACCACATCGAGACCGTCTGGGGCCGCGGCTACGTGCTGCGCGACCCGCAGGAGAGCCAGGTCGCCGCCTGACGGCCCAGCCGCCTCTTCGAAGCATTCCGAACGCCCGCCGCTCCTCCGGCG
This sequence comes from Phenylobacterium sp., assembly GCF_046290725.1. GTDB lineage: Bacteria > Pseudomonadota > Alphaproteobacteria > Caulobacterales > Caulobacteraceae > Phenylobacterium. The sequence goes on along the minus strand of NZ_JBKBUH010000001.1, from coordinate 1,836,639 downwards.
GGCGTTTTCGTTTTCGGTGCGGATCGCGCTAGCTTCACGGCAAACATCGCGTGGGACCTGGGAGACTGCGCCGTGACGAGATGGTTCGCGCTGATCGCGGCGCTGGTCGCCGCCTTCCTGCTGGCGCGCGCAGCCGAGCAGACTCCGCCGCCGGCGCCCGCCAGCGCACCGCCGACGACCTTTTCCGCCGAACGCGCCATGGCCGACGTCCGGGTCGTCGCCCGCGCGCCGCATCCGATCGGGAGCCCTGAGAACGCCGCCGTCCGCGACCATCTGCTGGCGCGGCTGCAGGCCCTCGGCCTCGAAGGCGAGATCCAGCGGGCGCCGGGGCAGTTCCATAGGACCTTCAACGGCGAAACCTTCGTCGCCGGTGGAACGGTTGAGAACGTCATAGGAATCCTGCCGGGCCGCGACCGGACGGCGCCCGCCGTGGCGCTGATGGCCCACTACGACAGCGTACCGGGGTCGCCCGGCGCGGCGGACGATGCAGCCGGAGTCGCCGCGATCCTCGAAATCGCCCGCGCCCTCAAGGCGGAAGGTACGCCCGCCCGCGACGTGGTGCTGCTGCTGACCGACGGCGAAGAGGCCGGTCTGCTGGGCGCCGAGGCCTTCTTCGCCCAGCACCCCCTGGCCCGCCGCATCGGCTTCATGATCAACCTGGAGGCCCGCGGCGGCGGCGGTCGCGCCCAGATGTTCCAGACCGGGCCGGACAACCGCGGAGCAGTGGACCTCTACCGTCGGAACGCGATTTCGCCGGAGTCCTCATCCCTCGCGGTCTTCCTCTACGAAACCATGCCCAACGACACCGACTTCACCGTGTCGAAGGAAGCCGGAGCGCCAGGCCTGAACTTCGCGTTCATCGGCCGGCAGTTCGACTATCACATGCCGAGCTCCACGCCGGAGAACCTGGACCGGGGGTCGCTGCAGCATCTGGGGCAGGAGGCGCTGGCGGTCGCGCGTGCGGCGGCCTTCGCCCCGGCCCTGCCCCAGCCGGGGCCGGACCTCGTCTATTCCACCACCTTCGGCGATCGTATTCTGGCCTATCCGCCGAACGTCGGCTGGGGCGTCCTGGCCGCCGCCGCGCTGCTGGCCCTGATCGGTTTTATCCGCGCCCGGCGGCGCGAGCCCGTGGACTGGCGCGACATGGTCAAGGGCCTGGGGGTCGGGCTGTTCCTCATCGCCTTTTCCGCCGCCCTGCTCCGCTTCGCCCGGCGTGCCGCGACGGAGGGCGGGCAGGGGTTTCTCGACCAGCATGTCCTTCTCGCCCAGGTCACCCGATGGGAGATCGCGCTCGCCTTGCTCGCGACCGGCGCCCTGCTCTACGCCAGCGCAGCGGTCGGCCGCGGACGCACGCGGCTGCCGGCCGCGGCCCTGGCGCTCGCCGCCGGATTCGGCTGTTCGGCGTTCGGCGGATGGGACCCGATCGGCGCCGGCCTCGGCGGCGGGGCCGCCCTGCTCGCCCTGGCCAGCTTCGGGCGTCCAGGCGGAGTGGCCGGCGTCTGGAGCGGGCTCCTCCTCACCGGCCTCGCCGCCGGGGTCGCCCTGCAGATCCTGGCTCCGCCCGCCGCCTTCGTCGTCGCCTGGCCGCTGGCCGTCGCCGGCCTGGCGGCCGCGGCGTCGGCCATGGGCGCAGCCCGCGGCGTCCTGATCGCAGCGGTCCTCGCAGTGCTCACCGGCCTCGGGATCTCCTGGATTCTGGGCTACGCCCACGGCGTCTTCCTGGGCCTCGACATGCCCGAGCTGCTGGCCGCCTTCGCCTGGCTGGCGGCTCTGGTCGTCTGGCCGCTCGCCCAGCCGGGGGACCATGAGAAGAGCGCCCGCCCCGCGGCCCTGATCGTCATCGCCGCGGGCCTCGCCGGACTCGCCCTGGTGCGGCTGGACCCGCCCTGGACCGAACGCCACCCCAAGCCGGTGGGAGCGGCGTATCACGTGGAGCCGGCCGCCGGGCGGGCTCACCGCGTGGTCTTCACCCCCTTCCCCGACGACTGGACCCAGGCCGTGCTCGGCGCCGACGACGGCGAGGTTTCCCAGCGCCGCCTCACCGGTTTCCGCCGCCCGGTCGCCGCCGCGCCGGCGCCGGTCGTCGACGCCCAGGCGCCGACCGTGACCCTGACGCGCGGCGAAGACGGCTTGCTGACCCTGCGCGCCGTTCCGCCCGCCGGGGCCCGCACCCTGCTGGTCGACCTGAAAGCTTCTGTTCCGATGACCGCGGCCACGCTGGACGGCCGGCCGGTCGATATGCTGCAGGCGCCCGACCAATGGGCTCGGCTGCGATGGATCGCCACGCCGGAGGGGGTCGTCCTGGTCCTGCGCCCGTCCGGCCCCGGGGGGGGGGGGGGGGGGGGAGAAAAGGGGGGGGGGGGATGGGAAGAAAAAA